>NZ_JBSWZA010000001.1:0-1331625 GCF_056161385.1 Halobacillus sp. ABD4_316 | reverse complement strand
TGCTTCGAGCAGATAAGATCCCTCAGAGACGATGAGGTTGATAGGTCCGAGGTGGAAGCGTGGTGACACGTGGAGCTGACGGATACTAATGGATCGATGACTTATCTATATGAAGAAGGCGAAAGCGACTGGTCAAATCCGACTGGCTAAGCAAACATTCGTAAAGACTGTGTTTTTCAGTCTTGAAGAAGGTGTGCTTAGAACAGCGAGGATTTAGGAGCTGCAGCCGGACTAAACTTCGTGAATCGTGTTTTAATCAATAGTTGTTTCCTTATCTGGTTTTGAGGGTTTACCTCAAACTTTATATTGATGTGGTGGTGAAGGCGGAGAGGTCACACCTGTTCCCATGCCGAACACAGTAGTTAAGCTCTTCAGCGCCGATGGTAGTCGGGTTTACCCCCGTGAGAGTAGGACGCTGCCACGTCACACGAACCCTTCAGGATTATCCTGAAGGGTTTTTTATGTTTTCTAATGATGATTTATAGTTTGCTCTTCTCTTATGAAGAAATAAAGAAGCGTGTCTAAAGGACTGGTTTTACAGTGGGGAAAACCAGTCTTTGGTCACGAATTTGTTCCATAAGCCTGCTGCTGTGTTTAACATAGCAGGTAAACGGTTATGTTCCCTCTGTGAGTTCAAATCTAGTTTGGAGGTATTGAACATGAATCGATTTACAATTCCACGCGATATATACTTTGGTGAAAATGCTCTTGAAATCCTTCAGGAGATCAAAGGTAAGCGGGCACTCCTTGTTATTGGCGGAGGCTCAGTAAAAGAAAATGGAAATCTGGATACGATTAAACAACATTTGTCTAAAGCGGATATAGAAACGAAAGTCATTGAAGGTATTACAGAAGAGCCGTCTACGGACTTAGTTAACAATCATCTGGAAGAAGTGAAAAACTATGAGCCGGACTGGATCATTGGTATCGGAGGCGGGTCCCCAATGGATGCTGCCAAAGCCTTCTGGATTTTCTATGAACACCCGGAACTCAGCTTCCAGGACGCAATGGAGCCATTTAATCTGCCGGCTCTAAGAGGGAAAGCGAAATTCATCGGAATCCCGACAACAAGTGGTACAGCGTCAGAGATTTCCAACCTCTCTGTCATTACAGAATCAGAAACAGGGGTGAAATATCCGCTGGCTGATTTTGACCTGACACCAGACCTTGCTGTCATTGACCCGGTTATGGTTGAATCGATGCCGAAGCACGTGACCGCCTATAGTGGTATGGATGCTGTAACACACAGCATTGAAGCTTATGTGGCGAAACCGAGGACGACCTTCACTGACGCTTTGTCCATTGAGGCGTTGGAGACATTGGATCAGCATCTCCTGGCTTCTTACAAAGACAACCAGGATTCCCGTGAAAAAGTTCATTACGCTCAAGCGATGGCAGGCATGGCTTTTGCGAATGCTGTTCTCGGGAACGTTCACAGCCTGGCGCATAAGAGTGGACCGACCTTTGGTGTTCCACACGGCTGTGCGAACGCGATTTATCTTCCATATGTCATTCAATTCAACCGCAGTGTAGTGGAAGACCGCTATGCAGCTCTTGCCCGCCGGATCGGCCTTTCCGGACAGACAGATGAAGAACTCGTAGATCGTCTGATTGAATGGGTACGCAATCTGAATAAAGAGATGGATGTACCAAATACACTGAAAGACTTTGGTGTAGAAGAAGAGTTGTTTAAAGAACATGTCGATCAAATGGCTGCCAATGCTGTAGAAGATCCATGTACTGGAACGAACCCTCGTGAAACTTCTGTAGAGCAGATGAAACAATTGTTCATCGCTGCTTACTATGGTAAAGATGTAGACTTTTAATTCATGAAAAACACCCGGTTCCTGACCGGGTGTTTTTTATTGAATAGCTCTGTTAAAGTCGGTTGTTGATATTTTAAACGATTACTAAATCGTTTCCGTCTGGAATTAGGGGTCCGTTGTTTACTCAGAGCATGGGATGGCAGGGAAAACCGTCCGCTTTCCGCGGCTCACGGTACCCCACGGAAAGGGAGTCATTCCCGGTCGCCTCCTACAAATCCCATGACAGAAAGGGGGGATAGGAGCTCACATGTTAAATAACAACACCAAGCAATAACAGAGACTATTGGATAGGGATATGATCCATCCATGAATCTATTAAAGTGTGGTAAAATATAGGCGGGAAGATGTATACATAAGGAATGAAGGAGCGTTTGAAATGGTTCAATTTGAAAGAAAACGCAATACATTTTGGAATTGGAAGTATGCCGTTCTTCTGCTGCTTCTCCCCCTTGGGTTTTATCTTGTTTCTCTGAAAGAAGATATTGGAGAAATCCAGCATATGATTTTTGTGGCTATGATCGTATGGCTGGCTATTGCAGGTGTTTTCGGTTTGACGAACAGGTGGGACCGGCTGCAGGCCTATGGATATCTTTACCTCTTCAGCAGTCTCTTATTCTCGTTTTTAGGACTGGTTTTTATTTGGTAATTCCGGTTGAATTTTCATAGATTCCTCGTTATACTGATGATGAGAATATATGTTCGGGGTGATCATCATACAACTGACGAGATGGAGTTATTCACGTAGGAAAATGGTCCGCGGATATTTCGATACGTTTCCACATTCAACCGTATATTTCAGAAGGATACGGCGTTTCTATATTATTTATATGGTCGATTGGCATGAGGAGGATCCGGTTATCATGCCGGAGAACCGTGAGGAAATGCAGCTGTTGATCAACCGTGAGCTTGGCCGGGAAACAGAATATAAACAAAGAAAGTCGAGAAAGGGCTGACCCTTTCTCGACTTTTTTGTCATGCCATCGCTTCCCATGCTGCGTGCATGCCCGCTACACGGCCGGTGACCATTGCTGAGGTAATATTGTATCCGCCGGTATATCCGTGAATGTCCAGAACTTCTCCACAGAAATAAAGTCCCGGCATGAATTTCGACTGCATGGTATTCGGGACGATTTCCTTGATAGAAACACCGCCACCTGTTACGAAAGCTTTTTCGATCGGCTGGGAATCGTGTACGTGAACGGTAAAGTGTTTCAGCAGTTGAACGAATTGGTGGAGCTGCTGATTGGACAAGTTCGCCGCTTTATCCTCACGATCGATGTCGGACTGATCCAGAACATAGTCGAGCAGACGTTCAGGAACCATCCCCTTGACTACATTCCGAAAAGCTTTTTTGGGCTGGTCTTTCATCGTTTTCTGAAGCTCATCGTGCAGGGATTGTTCATGCTGGTCAGGAAGAGCATCAATCTCCACCTGCACAGGTGAGTGGCCTTTCATCAGCTCTTTCACGACATATTGAGAGCAGCGTAAAACAGCAGGCCCGGAAAGACCGAAGTGAGTGAACAGCATATCCATCCGGTGGGTGATGATCTTTCTGCCTTTCGGATTTAATACCGATACGTTCACACCCCGCAGAGAAAGTCCCTGAAGAGTCTTTTGTTTAATTACAGTGTCGTTTGACAGCAGAGGCACTTCTGTCGGAAACAGCTTTGTAATCGTATGTCCTGCTTTCTTCGCCCATGCATAGCCATCTCCGGTAGATCCGGTATGCGGGACAGCTTTCCCGCCGGCCGCAATGACTACAGCATTCGTTTGTATCTTCTCTTTGGACTTCAAAATGATCTCGTGTTCGTTTTCTCCGTAATGAATGGCATCCACAGGCGTTTCTTTTCTTACTTCGATATTCAATTCATCCATCCGGTTCAGAAGGGCCTGGACAACATCCTTCGCCTTATTACTGACCGGAAACATCCGGCCGTGGTCTTCTTCTTTGAGCGCGACTCCAAGCCCCTCAAAGAAGTCAATGATATCGTAATTGTTAAAAACAGAAAATGGACTGTATAGGAACTTTCCGTTTCCTGGTACATGCTTGATGACTTCCTCTTCTGGAAGGCGGTTCGTAACATTGCAGCGCCCGCCTCCGGAGATGGCAAGCTTGGTGCCCAGCTTTTTTCCTTTTTCAATCAAGAGCGTACTTACACCCTGTTCAGCAGCAGCGATGGCTGCCATAAGCCCTGAAGGCCCTCCGCCGATGACGGTTACATGGTAATTCATAAATGTCGTCCCTTTCTTATCTCATCGTTCCTTGTTTATCCTCTATCTATGATAAAATAGATGAGGTCGATTCTACAATAAAATTGAAGGTGAAAAGCGAATTATGTCAAAAATACTTAAAGGTACCTTGTTATTGACTGCAGGAACTTTCCTATCCAAGTTCCTGGGAATGATTTATACGGTTCCGTTTGAAAATATGGTGGGAACAGACGGGACCGACCTATTTTCCATTGCTTATGTTCCCTACAGCATTCTGCTCAGCTTATCGAGCATGGGTGTTCCTGTCGCTGTTTCCAAGTTTGTGTCCAAATACAACTCGCTTGGTGATTACGAGACCGGTCAGCGGATGCTGAAAGCGGGGATGACCCTGATGTCCATCACAGGAGTCATCGCGTTTTTAATGCTGTACTTCTCAGCTGAACAGGTAGCCATATGGACAATCGGCTCGGATTCTGACCGCCTTGGTCATGCGACGATGGTCATTCAGATGGTCAGTTTCGCCTTGCTCGTAATACCGCCGATGAGTATTACACGAGGCTTCTTCCAGGGACATGAGTCTATGGCCCCTACGGCCGTATCACAGGTCGTTGAACAAATTGTCCGGATTGTTTTTCTTCTGGCTTCTGCTTTTGTTATTGTCCAGGTGCTGGGCGGCCCTGTCCATCAGGCGGTCGGTTTTGCAACGTTTGCCGCTTTTATCGGAGGAATTGCTTCCTGTATCGTTCTGTACGTGTATTGGAGAAAGCGTAAACCTTTCCTGGAAAATCAAATTCAGGCTCAGGAATATACGTACGGATTGTCCAATAAGGAAATGTTCAAGGAATTGTTCACCTATGCCGGTCCTTTCATTCTGGTCGGGATTGCTACGCCTTTATACCAGCTGGTCGACCAGTTTACTTTGGAAAAAGCGATTAAGGCCTCAGGCGCTGAATATAACAATGCTTTTTCCATCATAAATTTTCTAAGTCATAAATTGATTATGATTCCGGTTACGCTCGGCCTTGGTTTATCCCTGGCGCTGCTGCCTGCGATTACACAGGCGTTTACGAAAAATGAGATGGACCGTTTGAACAAACAGATCAACCAGGCCCTCCAGATTGTCGCGCTGCTGATCATTCCTGCTGTCGCCGGCTTATCTGTCGTTGCGTGGGAAGCGTATGGAACGTTTTATGGCGTGGATGAGATAGAATACCGCGGAGATCTTCTCAGGTGGTATGCACCAGTAGGGCTGTTCCTGGCCTTATATACGGTCACTTCTTCGATTCTTCAAGGGGTGAATAAACAAAATTTCGCTGTTGTCAGTCTCGGAACAGGAATCCTGCTGAAGCTCAGCTTAAATTGGTGGCTTATCCAGATGCTTGGCGCCAAAGGCGCGATTTTAGCGACAGGTATCGGTGTGGCTGCAGCTGTCAGCCTGAACTTCTGGCGTATTTTTACGACCATCGACTTTTCTTATAAGCAGCTGCTGAAGCGTACGCTGCTTGTCGTCATTCTGACAGCAGTCATGGCCGTAACGGTACTTCTAGTCAAATGGCTGCTCGGTTTTGTATTTGAACCCACTGAAAACCGTCTGGATGCTTTGATCGTATTGATCATCAGTATAGGGGCCGGCGGAATCGTCTACTTGTGGACGGCCTACAAGACGACACTGCTTGAACATGTACTGGGCGGAAGAGTCCGTGTGCTGGATAAGTTTTTGAAGCGCAGCTAAGGAGGAATAGGATTGAGAATTGATAAACTGCTTGCCAATATGGGCTATGGAACTCGTAAAGAGGTGAAAGGCCTTTTGAAGAGCGGCCATGTCCGCATCAACGGCGAACCGGAAAAAAGCCCGAAAACCCATGTGGATCCCAAGGAAGACTTAGTGACGGTTATGGGCGACGAAGTGGAGTACCGGGAATTTATCTATCTAATGATGAACAAGCCGGGGGATTTAATATCCGCTACCGAAGATCCGCATGAGACAACAGTGATCGATATTCTCCAGCCGGAGGATATCGTCTTTGAACCGTTTCCTGTCGGGAGACTCGATAAGGATACAGAAGGCCTGCTCCTGATCACGAACGACGGTCAGCTGAACCACCGGCTGACTTCTCCGAAAAAAGACGTGGGAAAAACCTACTTTGCCCGTATAGAAGGGAAAGTCACTGAGAGCGATGTGGAAAAATTCGCTTCAGGGGTCACGCTGGATGACGGCTATCATACGAAACCGGGGGAGCTGGTCATTCTTTCTTCTGATGAATTTTCGGAAATCGAACTGACGATTACCGAAGGCAAATTCCATCAGGTAAAGCGGATGTTCGAAGCTGTAGGAAAGAAGGTTGTATACCTGCAGCGGATTAAAATGGGGGAACTGGTTCTTGATGAAGAGCTGGAGCTTGGAGAATACCGTGAGCTGACGGATGAGGAACTGGAGTATTTGATGAATATAACAAACCTCTAAGTTCGAGAATAAGAAAAAAACACCCGGTCCACGACCGGGTGTCATCTATATAAGAAGAAATAATGATTCAATTATGAGATTTTAACCCTCTTTTCAGTGATTGACCACCTTCCACGGTGTGGACTGGCGACGAGTCCATTGTATTCCAATATGCTTAAGTCCCTCTGCATTGTGCGATCAGTGATACCAAACTCATCTGCTAACTCATTTGTCGAGACTGTCCCTTTTTCTCTAATGTAAAGGTAGACAGCTTTGATCCGGGTGAGCATACGTGATGATGGATGATTCAAAAAACCACTCCTTAATCGTCATTATATGGAACTTGTGGTGCCAGTGAATCTCTGAAGTTGGTTTCATTCTACAATAATGAAAGGTATCGTGCTACTATAATCCTCTCAATTTACAGATTATTCACCTTATTTACAGATTATTAAAGATCGGAGGTATGAAATTGTACTTTTTCAGGAAAATTCTTTTAAAAATGGTAAAGGTCAACAATCTTGTCCTTTTCTTAGCAAGCATAGCCCTGCTGCTTCTATCCAGTATTTTGATCGTAATCGTGGAGAATGATACCTTCCCGACACTATTCGATGGGTTCTGGTGGGTCATGACAACGGTAACCACAGTAGGTTACGGGGATTACTCTCCTGCCAGTGCTGGTGGGCGCCTGATAGCCATGTTTTTATATATCTTCGGAATCGGTCTGATTGGAATCGTGATTGGTAAGGTCGTTGATAGTCTGGCCATTTATAGAAAAAAACGTCTGGAAGGTGATATCGTGTATAAAGATCAAGACCATTTTGTGATTATCGGCTGGTCACAGAAAACAGAATTTGCTGTGAAGGAAATGCTGGATACGCATGAAGACTGTGAAATCGTATTGATCGATCAGCTCCCGGAAGCTCCTATGCTTTCAGAAAACATTCATTACATAAAAGGAGATGCGGGAGATCAAAACACATTGGAAAAAGCCAATATAACCAAAGCGAAAGCTGTACTGATTTTTGCTGATGATCAGATGACCAGCAATCAGATGATTGATGGAAAAACACTTCTGATTGCTTCATCCGTTGAAAATCTGGCTCCGGGTGTCCATACGATCGTTGAAGTGATGGAGGAAAAACACATCAAGAACTTTAAGCATGCCCAGGTGGATGAATTTATCGTCTCCAGTGAAACAATTTCCTCTTTGGCAGTCCGGGCAGCATTCAGAAAAGGGGTTTCTGGAATTTATGGACAGCTTCTGAAGCGTTCTGTAGGAGAGGACCTCTTTTACATTCCGACCCGTCCGGAGTGGCGTACTTACAAGGATGCCTTTCAAAATCTTCTATCTGAAGGAGCCACCCTTATCGCAGACCGGAATGACCTGGCGATTAATCGAAAGCTGGATGAGCCGATTCCTGAGAATGCAGAACTTTATGCTGTTTGTGATAAAGCCACGTATGACGCCATTCTTTCTAAAGGAGGACAATCATGAATTTTAAAACATTAAGTGAAGCGTATTTGGATTCCTTCCTTACTCATGCTGGTGAACTGATCAGCATTCCAAGTGTTTATGAGAAAGACGAGGATACACCATTTGGACCTGCCATACAGCAGGCCTTATCCCATATGCTTGCGCTTGGAGAGAAAGACGGGTTTGAAACAAAGAACATCGACGACTTTGCTGGACACATCGAATTTGGAGAAGGAGACGAAATCATCGGGGTGCTCGGCCATCTTGATGTGGTTCCTGCGGGAGAAGGATGGACATCCCCGCCCTTTGAAGCTGCTGTAAGGGATAATAACCTGTACGGACGCGGAGCCCAGGATGATAAAGGACCTGTGATGGCTGCCTATATGGCCATGAAAATGCTGAAGGACCAAGGATTCCAGCCTAAGAAGAGAATACGGCTTATCCTCGGTACAGATGAAGAGCGGGACTGGCAGGGGATCAGCCATTATTTTAAAAAGGAGCCCATGCCTGTGGCCGGCTTCACGCCAGACGCTTCTTTTCCGGTGATTCATGCTGAAAAAGGGCTGCTTGATGCTTATGCTTCGTATCCTGCTGCAGCGGACGGGGAAGGTGACGTCCGCCTCTTACGGGTGAAAGGGGGAGGACCATTGAATATGGTTCCGGATGAGGCCGTAGTCGAATTGACAGGGTCCGTTCGCTCGGCTTTTGATGCCTACATGAACGAACATCAAGCAGATGCATACCTGGAGGAGAAAGAAGAGACTGTCCAAATTGTGTTCAAAGGGAAAGCGGCTCATGCAAGCCGTCCGGAAACAGGGAAAAACGCGCTGATAGACCTTTTGGGCTTTCTCTTCTCTCTTCCGCTTCCTAAAATCGACCGTCAGCTTGTTTCACAGCTGCTTGCCTGCTTTACAGATACGGACGGCAGAGGTCTCGGTTTGAACAGTTCTGATGACGTATCCGGACCATTAACATCAAATCTGGGCTCTTTGGAAAAGACAAAGGAAAAATGGAGAGTCGGGCTGAACCTCCGCTATCCTGTAACGGCAGACGCAGAGCAAGTGATGGAACAATTGCACACCGCCCTGGAAACAAATGGAGGAATGGTGGAGATTTACGATCATCTGGCGTCTCTCTACGTTGAGAAAGAGGATCCTTTAGTACAGACGCTGTTGTCCGTCTATAACGAAGCCACCGGCGGCCAGTCAGAAGCTTTGTCCATTGGAGGAGCCACTTATGCCCGTTCTTTGACCACCGGAGTCGCTTTCGGGGCGATGTTTGCCGACAGTCCGGATACTGCACATCAGTCTGATGAACATGTCAGGTTGAAGGATATGGTAAAAGCCATGGAAATTTATGCGGAAAGCCTGTACCGGCTGACAAAATAAAAGGACGATGGAAACGGAGGCGGGATCATGAGCGACCCTCATTATTTTATCGGCTTGAAGACAGAACAAGCAGCAGATCATCTTCTTCTATGGCAGCAGGAACTGAGGGAACATATGCGGTACAAAGTTTGGACCCATCCCTCAGACTTTCACATAACCCTAAAGTTTCTGGGGCCGGCATCCGATGAAAAAATAAACAAGTTGATTACAATGCTCCACCAGCAGGAGATGCCGGATGCTTTTTCCATCACTATCGGACCCGCCGGTGGTTTCGGCAACCCGCAGTCCCCGCGGGTCTTCCTCGCTGAAGTGGAAAAAGCCCCGGGGCTGGAGAAGCTGTACCAACAGACAGAGGAAGCAGCAGCTGCATCCGGATGGAGTCGGGAAAGAAGGAAGTTTCACCCTCATATTACACTGGCAAAAAAACAGGCGGAAGGACAGTCACCGCTCTCGTTAAGTAACGTTCCTGCTGTATTTCAACAGAAGTTCCCGATGGTTGTGGACCAAATAACGTTATTCAGGATCCACCCCGGGGAACATCCGAAATATCAAGAAGTGTTCACCATTGAATTAAAAAGTAGGGATGGCAATGGCTCAACTAATTAAACTGAATGATTATATCTCCAGATATGAAGTGAATATGTATCAATATCCCGCTCAGTTTATCCGATTGAAACAGGAAAACTGGACGAAAATGCGGTCCCTCTATGAGCAGGGACGGCTGGACTTTCAAAAAGAACTTCCGGATTCTATGGAAGTTGAACCGGAAAAAACTCCATGGTGGAAAGCATTATTCCGGGACAAAGGGCTTGGAGACGCTGGTGAAGAAGCAGCATCCATGATGGTGGAGAAACAGCCCCGCTCATTAAGGGAGTTGAAGCAGTACTACCTGGATGGGCTGCTTCCCTTTCAATTGAAATGGGCGACGACCACCCTCCAGAAAAAATCCTTTCTGCATCCAGCCTACCGGGACGATCCGTCCCTCTCTTTTTATCTGCAGCGCTTCCCGGATACCTACCTGCTCATGTATGAACCGGTCGCTCAGCTGAGAAACGCAGAATTGGAAATCGATCACATCCTGATTGGCCCGCATGGGCTGGAGTTGGTTGCATCTCTGCCTGCCCGGAAGGGGGAGACGGCGTATGTGCAGTCTGAACACACGTGGATGCTGGAAGAAGGTAACGTTCAGCGGAAAGTCCAAAGTCCGCTGATTTCGTTGAAGCGCACGGAAACCTTTGTAAGGAGTGTTCTTAGAAAATACGATATTGATTTTCCTTACACTAAAGTGGTATTATCCCCTGCCTTGTCATTTGAAAAAACACAGGAACCCTACCAGACGATCTATGTAGGAAACAAGGAGTATGAACGCTGGCTCTATGAGAAGAGACAGATGAGCACACCTTTGAAGCATAAGCAGCTGAAAACGGCAGAAGCTCTCCTGAAGCACTGCCGGACAAGTGCGGTAAAACGAGCCGAATGGGATACAGAGGAACCTATGGAAGAATAGCAGCATGTGGAGCCGGAGCTGGTCTGCCGATCAAGTAGCCCTGGCCAAAGTGGACACCTAGAGCGGCAAGCCAGTTCCATTCCTCCTGGGTTTCAATTCCTTCAGCCAGGACATCAATAGCAAGTCTGCCTGCGTCAGCCATTACTTGGTGAAGAAAGGACTGTTTTTCCGGATGGATATGACAGTCCCGGATGTAGGAACGGTCAATTTTGACATAATCGGGCTGCAGTAAGCGAAGCATCTCCAGGGAACTGTATCCGGTCCCCACATCATCAAGCGCTGTTTTCATTCCGGAAGCTTTGTATTTCTCCAGGATCGTTTTTAAATGATTGACGTTTGTAATTCTCTCTGTTTCCACGACTTCAAACACAAGATCCTCCGAAGGGACATCGTATTCTTTGACCATTTGGAAGGTATGAGCCAGACAGAAGTCCGGGTCATAAATGGTGGAGGGAAGGAAGTTGATGAAAATCTTTTCTCCGTTTTGTAAATGCTCGGCTTTTGCTTTTACGGCCGCTCTTCTTGCTTTTTGGTCAAGCATCGACTGAAGTCCCGCATCACTGGCAAAGGCGAACAGCTCACCAGGATGGATAGAAGCGTGAATCGTCCGCAGTAAAGCTTCATATCCAATCACCTTTTTCATGTTTATATCCATGATCGGCTGTAAATGGGCTTGAAAGTCACCCTTATGAATAATAGAAACGAGATCCGGACGGGAAATCCGTTCGTAGAGGTGTATCAAAGGGATTGGATAGGAACGATCCGTGAAAGGATCAAGGACATGAATACGGAACCGGGGAATATTCCCGTCATTCCATTGTTCCAGTGCATCCTTCAGCTCCTTGTGACTTCGGTAGGAAAAAACGGTGTGGGCCGCGTCTTTATCTTCCACCGTTAAAGGCAGTGGTTTAGGGAAGTGATAGAAATAGGATTCTTTAATGACCAGCTTTCCTTGATCAGGGACTGTGAAAATAGTCCCGCATGACAGGCAGTTGTTTCTCATGTGCTTCTCCTCCTTTTATACTAGTAGTATACTGGAGCAGCAAACATAAAGTATAGTTATTCAACTCGCGGGGAGTGGGGCTCATGTATATTCTGATTGTGAATCCTGCGGCAGGAAACGGCCGGGGGTTAAAGCTGTATCAACAGCTGAAGAAAACGTCCGACTATCACAGCCTGGATATCCGGACGTTTTTCACAGAAGCGCCTGCTGGTGCGGAAGCACTTGCGGCCGACTTGTCAAAATCACAGGGTCCTTCCCTGGAAGCGTGTTTAGTTCTTGGTGGAGACGGCACCCTTCATGAAGTGATCAATGGCTTGAATCCGGCACGGCCTGTTCCCGTCTGTTTTTTACCAGCCGGCTCAGGCAATGATTTTGCAAGGGGACTGGGAGTAAAGTCACGCATTCCTAATTTATTCCAGTCCGTCCTCCGTAAGCCACAGAAGCACCATGTTTATCTGGGAAACTACCAGGTGAACAACGGACAGGAAAGAACCTTCTTGAACAGTGTTGGTATCGGATTTGATGGGGCAGTGGCTTCCTATGCGGAGCGCCCTGACTTTCGGTTGTGGATGCGTCGTCTTCATTTAACGAAATGGATCTACCCCGCGGCTCTTGTCCGTGCTTTGCAGTGGTTCAAGGCTGTGGAAGTGGAAGTGACGCTTGATAATCATCCTCCTGTTATTGAAAAAGTCATGATGATGACAATTACAAACCATCCTTATTTCGGGGGCGGGATGAAAATCGCCCCCCGAGCAGGTATCCACCATCCACGCCTCTCGATCATTCTCGTTCGAGCTCTATCCAAACGGAAACTGCTGGCCCTTTTTTTAAGCGTCTTCATTGGAAAACATACAGCTTTGAGAGAAGTGGTCGAGTGGGAAGCGGACAGGGTCCATGTCCGTACAAATCAGAGGACACGTTTCCAGGTGGACGGCCAGCCTTCCTGCTCGAATGAATGGCTGATCAAGAAAGCGTCATCAAAAACGACATTCCTGAGCAATTCATAGATATCTCTTGAAAGTTGACAGATCAATGAGTTAATCTATTCTAAGGTGACTATTGAATCGGCAGGGTATATTTCGAATAATGACAAAAGTACGGTATACTGAATGAATAAAGACGTGATTCGATCACAAGAGGATTTGAGGAATTGAAGGTGAATTGGTTGGAACATATACTCGGTAGTAATTGGACAATAACACCAGCAGGCGGTTCGACAGGGGAAGCTTACTATGCCCAGACAGATGAGAAGCGGCTGTTTTTAAAACGCAACTCTTCACCTTTTTTAGCCGTCCTGTCCGCAGAAGGGATCGTCCCGAAGCTGATCTGGACCAAAAGGCTGGAGAATGGGGATGTCATTACTGCCCAGGAATGGCTGGACGGGCGGGAATTGAATCCGGAAGAGATGAAGCACCCGCGGGTAGCCGCCCTGTTAAGTAAAATCCACCATTCCACTGAGCTGCTGGATATGTTAATGAGACTGGGTAAGCATCCTTTAACCCCTGATGAAATACTTATGGACATTAAGGAAAACCAAAAGGTTCTGGATAAGGTGGATCCCAGGATTGAAATTCATCAGGCCGTCAGATACCTGGATCAGGAAGTACGGAATGTCCAACACGATGTTCACGTCGTCTGTCATTGTGATACCAATCATAATAACTGGATGTTATCCGCAAAAGATCATCTTTATTTAATCGATTGGGATAACGCGATGGTAGCTGATCCCGCTTTGGATCTCGGAATGCTTTTATACAACTATATCCCTGAGGATTACTGGAAAACATGGTTGAAGGAATACGGTATCCGCCCTGACTCCCACATGTTCCAGCGGATGAAATGGTACTCGATTTCCCAGGCGCTTGCATTTATTCAGTGGCATCAAATGCGGGGAGAATACCATGAATCCGCCGTACGGACGGAAAAATTGAAGACCATCATGAAGCAGCACGGAATTATATAAACCTCTAGTAGAGGAAGAGCTTATGCCACCGCGGCATAAGCTTTTTTTGATAGTTTCCAGAACATTAAAAGGATCAATCTTCCAAACAGGCGGGTATCGTTGGATATCACTCACTAGAAGTGGAGGAGTTGGATATGGAGAAAAACGTACTCGTCTCAGGTGGAAACCGCGGCATTGGTTTTGAGGCATGCCGCCGACTGGCCGAAGCAGGGTTTAAGGTATGGCTCGGTTCCAGAAATGAGGAAAAGGGAGAAGAAGCGGCTTCCCGGCTTCGGAAGGAGGGACTGGATGTTCATTCTATTTTCCTCGATGTTGCTCAGCCCGATAAGATGGATTCAGTCAGGGATAAGATTCTTCAAGAGGACGGCCGGATCGACGCATTGATCAATAATGCCGGTATTTTTCCGGATAAAAAAAGTTCGATTCTGGATATCGATCCTGTCACTTTTGAGGAGATTCAACTCGTGAATTACTTTGGTCCGTATTTTCTCATGAGCAGCCTTATGCCTGTCATGCTGGAGAATAATTATGGACGGATCGTTAATGTGGCCGCAGAGATGGGGGTCAGTCAGGCGATGGACGCTCCGATGGCCGGTGCCTATAAAGCGTCCAAGTACAGCTTGAATGCCTTAACGAGGTTGTTCGCAGGAGCGGCACGCCGGAAGAACGTGAAGGTGAACTCCGTAAGCCCCGGATGGGTGAAAACAGACCTGGGAGGGGAAAAGGCAAAGCGTAAGCCTGAGGAGGCCATGGAAGGAATCTTATGGCTTTCCCAGTTGGAGGAAGAAGGACCGACCGGGAAATTCTTCAGAGATAAGGAAGAGCTTGAATTTTAGCGGATGAATCAGTCTGATCGAAAAAAACCACTGCCCTCAGGCAGCGGTTTTTTGTGTGGCTGGTGTATATTTAAGCTTCTTGGCTTTAACTTCGGCACTCATATGTTCAGATATTTTTTCAAACGGATAAACAAACAGGGCATATCCTGCGAATAGAACAGAGAAGACGGCCAGAACAGATACTTCAAAAAGTTTTGTCATCAATTTCATAGCTTTCTCATCACTCCCGTTCAGTATTGATCAACACGATATTCATCATAAATCAGGAAGCGCTTACAACCCAACCCCCTTAAACGGGGGAATTCTCCGGTATAAACGGAGCAGACGTCCTTATGAAGATATAGAGGCTGGAATAGCTTTAATCATCGCGGATGGTCCATAATCCGTACAGATACAGCGAATATAGAAAAAAATTTTCAATTTAGCGGTCTTCATGGTACCATTTTATCGATAAGAAGGAGGAATTCCATACATGCGTTTAAGAAATAAACCTTGGGCGGACGATTTTCTAAGGGAAGAAGATCAGATTGTCGTCCAGGCTCCATTTGCACAAAAGGGAAGCTGGAAGCAGTTGTTTTCCCACCCTGATCAACCCCTTCATTTAGAGATTGGGTCAGGAAAAGGCCAGTTTATCGCCGGCATGGGTGTCCAGCACCCGGAAGTCAATTTCATCGGCATTGAATTCGTAAAGAGTGTGATTGTCGGTGCGGTGAAAAAAGTGAAAGACGCGGAGACTGAGAATGTAAGGATGGTCAATGAAAATGCAAAAGATTTGACCGATCTTTTTGAAAATAATGAAGTGGACCATATTTATTTGAACTTTTCCGATCCGTGGCCGAAAACGAAGCATGAAAAAAGGAGGCTGACATTCCATACGTTCCTCTCCCAATATGAGGCGGTTCTTAAAGAAGAGGGGAGAGTCACGTTAAAAACGGATAATAAAGGATTATTCGAATATTCGCTGGTCAGTTTTTCTGAATACGGCATGATTCTTGAGGATGTATCCGTCGATCTCCATGCAGATGAGGATCCACTGAATGTCCCGACGGAATATGAAGAGAAATTCTCCGCAAAAGGACAACCCATCTACCGTTGTACAGCAAGATTCACAACCTGATAGCGTTTTCAAAGGCTCTAGTTATTATGATAAACTAGAGCTATCTTTATAGAAGGGGTGATAGTGATGGAAAAGCTGACGATCGGTCAAGCAGAGTTGACCTGGCTGGATGGCGGGGTAACCCATTTGGATGGCGGGGCTATGTTCGGAGTTGTTCCCAGAGCGCTATGGAGCAAGAAATATCCTGTGAACGACAAGAATCAAATTGAACTTCGGACGGATCCTATCTATGTGCATGTGGGAGGGAAACATATTCTCATTGATTCCGGGATTGGGAATGGAAAAATGAATGAAAAACAGATGCGTAATTTCGGAGTGCTTGAAGAATCCAAAATAGATCAAGGACTTCAGACATTAAATCTGACCCGTGAGGATATTGATTATGTCCTGATGACCCATCTTCATTTCGATCACGCCTGCGGTTTAACCCGCTGGGAGGGAGAAGAGCTGGTATCCGCCTTTCCTGAAGCTGTCATTTATACGAGCCGGACGGAATGGGACGAAATGCGGGAGCCGAATATGCGCTCAATTAATACATACTGGGAGGATAACTGGAAACCCGTGGCACATCAGGTGCGGACCTTTGAAGACAGCCTGGAGGTTGTGCCCGGCCTGCGGATGATTCACACAAGCGGCCATAGTGACGGCCATTCTGTTCTTGTTTATGAGGAAGGGGAGCATGTATGGATCCACATGGCTGATTTGATGCCGACCCATGCTCACCAAAATGTGCTGTGGGCTCTCGCTTATGATGATTATCCGGTGACTTCTGTACACGAAAAGAAAAAATGGATGGAATTTGGGTATGATAAAGAAGCCTGGTATACGTTTTACCATGATGCTGTATATCGTGCGTTGAAATTTGACCAGGACGGAAAAATCATCGATCAGGTGGATCAGAAAAAGCATCATTACACATAAAAAAATACCCTCTCTGGAAGAGGGTATTTTTATAAATCAGGCCGTTGTTTCCGCTACATCCACGATGGTGCCTGTGTCTGTATCGATATAAAATTCGAATTGAGAGGTTTCCCCGTCCTGGTTCTTGGAGATGCCGCCTCGATAAACATCATAATTGATGCCGTTTTTATTCAGTTCTTCCGGCTTCATGTAAATCCATGAGCCGCTGATCGGCCCCTGTTTCTTGAAGGCTTCCTTTGCAATTTTCAGTGCCTTTTCAGGAGTGACATTCTGACTGCTGTTGATTTGTTCTTTTACAATATAACCGGCGAGTGCTCCTACACCTGCGGCTATCGCGACTTTTTTCCAGTTCATTAACCAATCACCTCACAACTAGTTTCTAGTGTCCAGTATACTAAATATTCCCGTTAAAAGAAAATCAAAACTCATTTGAACGGCGGATTTGTAGAAACGTTTTCACAATTCCGTTAAAATAGAAACAGATGGAAATAAAGGAGATGTACATATGAATCAAGAAACCCAGGAACTTTTCAAGACGTTGACGGAACTGCCGGGTGCACCTGGAAACGAACATCTGGTACGCCAATTCATGAAAGAAGAGTTAGGGAGATATTCGGATGAAATCGTTCAGGATCGCCTTGGCGGTGTGTTTGGAGTGAAGAAAGGGAAGGGGCCGACGGTTATGGCCGCGGGTCATATGGATGAAGTAGGCTTCATGGTTACTCAAGTCACTGAAAACGGTATGATCCGCTTTCAGCCGCTGGGAGGCTGGTGGAATCAGGTTCTTTTAGCACAGCGGGTGCAGGTAGTGACCGATCGCGGCCCTGTCGTAGGTGTCATTGGATCCATTCCCCCTCACAATCTGACACCGGAACAACGGAAAAAACCGATGGAAATCAAAAATATGCTGATTGATATTGGAGCGGATCATAAAGAAGATGCCAGGGAAATCGGGATCAAGCCCGGGCAGCCGATTGTGCCGATCTGCCCGTTCACACCGATGGCCAATGAAAAGAAAATTCTAGCGAAAGCCTGGGACAACCGTTATGGCTGCGGTCTTTCCATTGAACTACTGAAAGAACTGCAGGGAGAAAAACTTCCGAATGTGCTCTATTCCGGAGCGACTGTCCAGGAAGAAGTCGGACTGCGCGGGGCTCAGGTAGCTGCCAACATGATCCAGCCGGATATTTTTTATGCGATGGATGCCTCACCAGCCAACGATATGAGCGGGGATAAAAAAGAATTCGGTCAGCTGGGTAAGGGGGCACTCCTCCGTATACTCGATCGTTCCATGGTCACACACCGAGGCATGCGTGAATTTATTCTGGATACAGCTGAAACCCATGATATTCCTTACCAGTATTTTGTATCGCAAGGTGGAACAGATGCAGGACGGGTGCATATGGCGAACGATGGCGTTCCATCTGCCGTTGTTGGAATCAGCTCCCGATACATTCACACATCCTCTTCCATTATTCATGTAGATGATTACGCGGCAGCTAAAGAGCTTCTCGTGAAGCTTGTCAAAGCGACGGATCAATCCACTGTCGATGAAATCCGCCGGAACGTATAGATCACCAAAAAGTCACACGTGCTGATGTCAGCGGGTGTGACTTTATGCTAGAATGATAGGAACTAAAGAATTCAAGGACCTTGAAAGAATATAAGGGAGAAGGAGAAAGGTGCCTGTTATGTTGAAGATTTATGTAGGATCAAAGAACCCTACGAAAGTTGATTCGGTGAAGCGGGTATTTCCGGAAGCCGAAGTCGTGGGGATGGAAGTTGAATCAAAAGTGGCAGCACAGCCCTTTTCTGATGAAGAGACGTTGGAAGGTGCCATTAACAGAGCACGCGAATGTGCGTCGCACCATAAATCGAAAATGGGCATTGGTCTGGAAGGCGGGGTCATGGAAATTGAAGATGATCTTTACCTTTGCAACTGGGGCGCCCTTGTAGATGAGAAGGAAAACGTCTATAGTGCAAGTGGAGCCAGGATTCGACTGCCGGATGAGGTGAAGGCAGGCCTTGAAAAAGGAAAAGAATTAGGCGATGTCATGGACGAATACGCAGATAAGCACGATGTCCGGAGTAACGAAGGGGCTATCGGCATATTTACGAATGGTCTGATTCATCGAGAAGATATGTTCACCCACGTTGTCCAGCTACTAAAGGGGCAGTGGGAATTTGATCAACAATAAATGGACGGGGGATGCCCCCGTCCATTTTCTGCATTTGGATTCGGTTTTTATCGGAAACGTCTGCAGCTGCCTTTACTCATAAAGATAAGCAAGGACTTCAACGGCTTGTTCGATGGTTTCTACTGTTACATCAGCCTGATTGGAGAGCTCCTTCAATGGATGAACGAGGGACTCCGGGCGGATCAGGATAAGTGGTTTGCCTGCCTGAATCGCAGCTCCGGCATCCATCGCTGTGTTCCACTGTTTATAGGATTCCCCGAAATAGGCGATGGCCGCATCCGACTTGTTCAATAATATCTTCGTACGGAAATTGTTAATGGAAGAGGCGGCATCATCTCTTTCCACCTGCCCGGGCTGCTCCCCGAGTATTTTTTCCCCAATATCATCGGAGAGTGCATGATTTTCCTGAGGGCTGACAAAAGTTACCGGCAGCTGTTTTTCATCTGCTTTGGATTTGATTTCCCTGCGCCAATCATCGTGAATCTGTCCTGCTAAGTATACAGTAAGCTGCATAATTCTCCCTCCCAATATTCTATTCTTTTTCAGTATGAGAGAGATGGTGATTCAAGTCCAGTTGAAGCTCTTTCAGGAGCTTCGTTTTTTCGGTATATTCCATTTTTGATCTTCTATTGTAAGAACACCCTCATTCAATGGAGTTTCTTTTTCAACCGGACCTTCGTCATCATCCATGGGCTGTTGAAGAATGAATTGGCCTCCTTCTTCTTCAAGTTCGCTGGACAGTTTTTTAACATCTGAAGCCGAACGTGTCACCTGCTCGATGGCAGACAATTGATTTTCACTGGATGCCGCTACTTCTTCGGATGCTGCCGCTGCTTCCTCTGAAATGACACTTATATTGTGCAGGCGGGTCTTGACCTCTTCATTGGCTGTTTCGACTTCGTTGACCGCATCCGTTACTTTACCCGTCTGCTCATTTATATACGTGACGTGGGAAGCGATCGTTTTAAAGGCTTCTTCTGTCTGTTTGACGGAGGATTCCTGTGCAGCCCGGTACTGTTGGAATTGGTCGGCTTCATTGGTCAGCTTATCCATCTGGACGGTCATATGCTCAATCATGCTTTGGATGCTCCGCGCTTCTGTTTTGGACCGTTCAGCAAGTTTCTTCACTTCATCAGCCACAACAGCAAAGCCACGTCCGGATTCTCCGGCACGGGCAGATTCAATAGCCGCATTCAAGGCTAAAAGGTTCGTGCTGTCGGCAAGATCTTCGATCGTTGTTACGACATGATGGACTTCTTTGGACTGTTCGGCCGCAGCTTTCACTTCCTGCGTCATTAAATTAGACAAACGGATAAAATCGTCGGACGTTTCTTTTAAGCCTGTCATCCTCCGAAGGCCTTCATCTCCAGCTTCTTTCGCTTGATCAAGCTTCCCTGCTATGTCTGCTGCTGCTGTCTTTGTCTGTTGAATGGCCGCTGATACATCGTGAATGAAGTGATTGGTTTCATCAATCTGCTGAGCCTGCTCCTGGGAACCAACGGCCACCTCTCCGATGGCTGCATGAACTTCTGAGGCCTGTATGGAAGTTTGCGAAGATACTAGAGCCATCTGCTCCGATGTGTCGTTCATCACCCCGGAGGCTTGAAGCACTTTTCTGACGGACTTCTCCATCTTCCCGGCCATCTCATTGAATTGATCCGCCAGTTCGCCCATTTCATCTTTCGTTTCAAGCCGGATCCGGTGACTTAAATGTCCATCTCCGATAATGGAGGCTCCTGTTTTCAGCTGCTGGATGGATTTACTGATGGAGCGGATCAGCAGAAAACCTGTGAAGAAGAGAATGATAAGCATCAACGACCCTAAAGCTGTAAGGCCTGCTGTAAACCAGACCTGCTGTTGTTCCTGGTCAGCAGCCATGCGTTCGTTCATTTCACCGGCTGCATGCATCACCTGATCCACCCGGGTGGAAACCTGTGAAGCAATTTCCTCGAACGAGGTGCGTATGTTTCCTGCCTGTCCGTAAGTATTATCGATGGTGTTTAAGCCCTGCTCATACTTCAGCAGGCTTCTGCTTAGTACAGCGTTTTCTTCTTCCGGAAGGTTCAAACTTTCAGCGGACTCTTTTAAGGACGAGGAGCTCTCCTTAAAATCATCAAGCTGTTCTTCCTCCGGATTGTTTAAATAAGCCTGCTCCTCCATTTTCATTACCAACAGATCATTTTCCAGCGCTGGACTTCCGGATTGGCTGATCAGCTCACTGAACTGTGCAGAGGCTTCCTGGATCTGCTTACGCAGTCCTTCTGAATCGGAAAAGCCGATCAGCTTAAACATATTTACCAACGGTCCGAGCTCTTCTATGTACTGTTCGGAGCTTTCGTAAATCGACTGAAATCCTTCCTCAATGGATGGGTAGCTGCTGTAGGTTTCTCTGTAGCTAAGAGCTGCTTCCTTCACTTCAGTGACGGCTGTCTCCACAGCTGCGCCCTGGTCTTTTGATGGCTCATTGAAAAACTGCTGCTGTTCCAGTTTCACCTCGTTCATGAGAGCTTGGATGGATTCACTGTCTGTTACGGCCTGCTGAATCATTTGTCTCTCTTCGGCCTGCTTCGACTGCTCCATAAATAAATACGTCGATACGCCTACAAGAAGCAGCAGGGAGCAGAGTGAGGAGATAAGGATGAATCTTACACGTGCGCGAATCGTTTTCATAAGGACCCTCCCTGTGAATTTTCTGAAATTTATGTAGTTATGGATTTATTATAAGACTAATCGATTAGGAACACAATAAAATCCAGGCTTTTAGGAATGGGTCAAAAGACCTTGTCGGAATGCAAGTGACATGTCTTTACACGTGTTGTGTATAGGTGTATAATTTCTTTCGGTAAGACAGGAGGTCATGGAATGAAAAAGTTCTTAAATAAAAAAGGTGTGTACATTTCGGTTCATGCCTATTTCATAACGGCTCTGAGTTATATGGCTCTTGGACTTTTTTCTTCATTAATTATCGGGCTGATTATGAAAACGATTGGTGAACAGCTGGATTTGGGGATGTTTTCAGCTTCTCTTATTGATATGGGAACCTTCGCTATGGATGCAAAGATATGGGGAGGAGCCATCGGGGCGGCTGTAGCCTACGGGTTGAAAGCACCGCCGCTGGTCATCTTTGCTGCCTTATTCAGCGGGGCTTACGGAGCGGATCTCGGCGGCCCGGCCGGCAGTTATATTGCTGCCTTGTTTGCAACGGAATTTGGAAAGGTTGTCAGTAAGGAAACGAAACTTGATATTATCCTTACTCCTTTTTCTACGATTTTGGCAGGGTACTTCGTTGGTGTGATCATTGGAGCGCCGATTGGAGCATTTATGACCGGAATGGGTGAAATCATCAATTGGTCCACTCAACAGCAGCCACTGTTGATGGGTGTCCTTGTTGCCGTTCTCATGGGGCTGGCTTTAACCGCTCCGATCTCGAGTCTGGCAATCGCTCTTATGCTGTCTTTGGAAGGGGCAGCTGCCGGAGCGGCTACTGTCGGCTGTGCAGCCCAGATGATTGGGTTTGCGGTGACAAGTTATAAAGATAATGGATTTGGAGGCGCCGTCGCCCAGGGGATCGGCACATCCATGCTCCAGGTAGCCAATGTCGTGAAAAAACCGTTGATCATCCTTCCGCCGACGCTGGCCGGGGCGCTGCTGGCTCCATTGGCGACGATGTGGCTGTCGATGGAAAACAATGCAGCCGGAGCCGGCATGGGTACAAGTGGATTTGTTGGTCAGATTATGACATTTGAGACGATGGGACTTTCGCTTGAAGTGGGTCTGATCATCCTTTTCCTCCATTTTATAGGGCCTGCGGTCATCAGCTATGGCTTCTATTATTGGTTTTCCAGAAAAGGGTGGATTGAGCCTGGAGACATGAGAATTGAATATGAGTGATCCTGTGCTAGAATAGCGGTGGAGGTGTCCTTATGATTACATTAGAATCGGATCAGCAATTAAAAGAATTGATAGAAAATGAATCGGTCATCCTGCTCTTTTCGGCGGACTGGTGCCCGGACTGCCGGGTGATCGAGCCCTTCCTTCCTGAGCTGGAAGAAAAATATTCCCAATGGACATTTGTTTATGTAGACCGTGATCAATTTATCCACGTCTGCGCCGAGAATGACATTTTTGGAATTCCGAGCTTTCTTGCTTTCCGCGAAGGCGGAGAAGCCGGACGGTTTGTCAGTAAAGATCGTAAGACAAAAGAAGAAATCGAAGCTTTCCTAACGAACGTTTCCGGTTAACCTACAGACAGGCTGTGCAGATGGCGCAGCCTGTCTGCTTTTTTTACTACAAAGATGTGTGTATAATGGAAGAGTATGCAAATCGAAAAGAAATCAACGACATGATCTTCTTTCTTCCCATGTAAAAGGAGGAAAAACCAATGAAAATGACGAGTATTAAAATGAAGAAGAAATTAGAGGAGCGGCTGGCCCGGGACGAGTGGAAAGCTACCTTTAACCGAGATAAGGACACATTCAGAATTGAATGGGCAGAGTCTGGAAAAGGGATCACAATCACCCTCCCCAATGTCATATCTAAATACCAAGCGCGTGGGGAAGAGGCTCTTGATGAGCTGGAAGACCATGTAACAGAAGCCCTGCGTGTGATGGAGGAAGATCACCAACTGACAGGAAAGGAACAGTATATCTTTCCTGTTATTCGTGCGGCTTCTTTCCCAACAGAGACAGAGCAGGGGAAAAAGCTCGTTTATACAGATCATACGGCTGAAACCCGTATTTATTATGCCATTGATCTTGGGAAGTCCTATCAGCTGATTGATGAGGATATGCTGAAAAAAGAAAAGTGGGATCTTGACAGGATCCGGGAAATTTCAGGTTTCAACGTCCGGTCTCTGAAAACCAATCTGAAAAAAGATACGGTCTATGGCAATGATTTTTATTTTCATTCCGCCGGTGACGGGTATGATGCAAGCAGGATTCTGAATGAAGCCCTGCTTGAACAGCTCAAGGCAGAAGCCAAAGGAGAGCTTGCCATCAGCATTCCGCACCAGGATGTTATCATTTTTGCGGATGTTCAAAATCCAGAAGGCTATGATATATTAGCTCAGATGGCTATGAAGTTCTTTGCTGAAGGAACGGTCCCCGTAACTTCTTTGAGCTTTCTTTATGAAGATAAACAATTGGAGCCGATATTCATTCTGGCTCAGAAAAAACCGAAAAAGGACCGAAAGGAAGAGTAGATCATGCACGTATTTTACAACAAGCAAGGAATTGGAGACGTTTTACTTATTCCCGTGAAGGAAGGCAGCCGGGACGAAATCAAACAGGAATCCTATGGTGATGTCGTAAAAATCACTGATAAAAGAGATGGATCCCTGCTTGGGTACAACATCTTCCATGCCTCCAAGTATTTCAATATTGAAGGACAGGGCAAAATCCGTTTAACGGAAGACGTGCTGGCTCCTATCAAGGATCTTTTTACGCAGAATGAATTGAATGATGTCCTTGATTTCGACCTCAGCCCTAAGTTTGTCGTAGGGTACGTAAAAGAAAAAGCCCCTCATGAAAATGCGGATAAATTAAGCGTGTGTCAGGTGGACGTTGGAGATGAAATTCTTCAAATCGTCTGTGGTGCACCGAATGTGGATGCAGGACAGAAGGTGGTTGTAGCGAAAGTAGGAGCTGTCATGCCAGGTGGAATGAAGATTAAGGACGCGAAGCTTAGAGGTGTTCCATCTTCAGGAATGATCTGCTCTGCCAAGGAACTCAATCTGCCGGATGCACCTGAGGAGAAGGGTATTCTTGTATTGGATGACCAATATGAAACAGGGCAGACGTTTGAAATGGAATAACTCTGTCTAAAAGCAAAGCAGCTGGTCTGCTTTGCTTTTTTTGATTCAAAAGTCATTTTTAAAGCGATTGTAAACCAAACCCTGCTGTAAACCTGTTAAAATATAAGGGAATCAGCATTATGATTTAAATTGGAAAAGAGTGTGAACTTAATGTGGAAAGACTTAAAAGATAAAATGAAACGCTTGTTTGAACAGGAAGAAAACCATGCTGAAGAAGCTGCCGTACATAAAGAAGAAAAGAAAGATGTCAACGCAAAAACAAAAATGACCTATCGATACCCGAAGCAGGGAGAATTCCGTTTCCCTGTCATTCCAGATCAGGATCAGGAACGCAGAGAACATGTGTCACGCGCAAGATCTGAGCGCAGACGTCATGTTCAGGAAGAAGAGCCGGAAGTAGAAAAACGACCACAGCGCAGGCAGAGAAAACAGCCGGAACCGGAAGAGGAATTGAAAGAGACACTTGAAACGACGTCCATTCCTTTTACTCCAAGTGATGTTCCCTCCCCTATCTTTGGCTATCAGACCAGGCAGATGACGAAAGGGCTGCAGAACCTGGAGTATACAGTCGAGGAAAATTCCAAGCCGGAATTTTATACAGGTTCCTATGAAGAGAAAAAGTGGCAGGATTTACGGGAAAAATTGAGAGAGCGCGTCCAGGTTGGCAGGAAACAGCCGGATGCTGTGACTCCATCCGAGAGTGAGCCGGAACGGGAAAGCCGTCAGGAAGGTGCGGCGTCGCTGGAAATGGAAGTGCCTGTCCAGGAGGAGCTTCCAAATAGAAATGAAGAGCTGTCGAAGCTCAAAAATGATTCCATGCGCGACGAACATACCGAAGAGACGCCGGCAGACACAGAGTCCCACGAACACGAAGACACATCCACAGTAGATTTGGAAATGCATGCATTGAATCCGGGGACGGGAGACAGCTCTGTGGAAACCGGTTCAGATCAGGAAGTCCATTCAGAAGCGCCTGAAGAAGAAACATACAGGTACCGTCTGCAGGATATCTTCGACCAGGATGCTCCAACCATAGACAAAACCAATGCATATGGTAATGGAGAGGTTTATACAGAAGAAGAGAAGCCGGAGAATGAAGAAACTCAAGATGCCCCGTTTGAAGATGATACTTCTGAGGCGGCAGAGCGGCCGTTGATCAATGAAGAGGAAGAAGAAGCCGCTCCAGACAGTGTTGGAGAGCTTCCTGACCCGGAAGAATATAGGGCAGAGGAAGAAACAGCAGAGCTCGAAGTTGAGATGGAAACCGAGCGGACTGAGGTAAATCAAGCTGAATTCGAGGAGTCGGAAGCTCACACGGCTGAGGACGTTTCTGAGGCGGCAGAACGACCGTTGATCAATGAAGAGGAAGAAGAAGCCGCTCCAGACAGTGTTGGAGAGCTTCCTGACCCGGAAGAATATAGGGCAGAGGAAGAAACAGCAGAGCTCGAGGTCGAGACGGAAACCGAGCGGACTGAGGTAAATCAACCAGAATTCCAAGATATGGAAACTCACACGGCTGAGAACGAAGCCGGAGATAGGGCAGAGGGAACCGAAGAACTTCCAGATGCCGGCACAGGACATGAGGCTGTGTCTGAATTGGATGAACAGGAGAGGGGAACGGAAGAAGACATGGAGCCCCAACCGCTTGGGGAAAAACCGTCAGGATCCCGGGAAGACCAAGAGGAAACACGAAAATCCTCTTCCAGAAGAAGCGTGCCATTTAATGTGCTTATGACGCCTCGGGATAAGCGGTCAAGAGATCATCAGAAGACGGAAGCTCCTAAACAGGAAGAACCCAAGCCTGAAACTGTCCAAACGAAGGAAACTCAGGTGGAGAAACCAGCACCTGAACAGGAAGAAGAAGCAGGAAAAAGACCTCCTGAATATGTACGGAGTGAATATCAGACACCGCTGCATCTACTCGAGGATCCTGTCCGTCCATCCACAGATGATGACAGCTGGATTACCGGACAGATGGAACTGCTCGAAACAACCCTGCGTCATTTCCATGTCCGGGCGAATGTTATCAATGCAATGAAGGGGCCTTCTGTCACACGTTTCGAAGTTCAGCCGGAGCCGGGAGTGAAAGTAAGCAAAATCACCAACCTCGCGGATGATATAAAACTGAGCATGGCTGCAAAAGATATACGTATAGAAGCTCCGATTCCAGGAAAGCAGGCCGTCGGAATTGAAGTTCCCAACAAACAGCCACAGATGGTGGGACTGCAGGAGATTTTTGAGGATGAAGCCTTTTCTCAAGAACAGTCCCCGCTTTCTGTCGGACTCGGCCTTGATATCGGTGGGGAGTCGATTGTGACCAACCTGAAAAAGATGCCGCACGGGTTGATTGCAGGGGCTACAGGTTCAGGGAAAAGTGTGTGTATCAACACCATTCTTGTCAGCTTGTTATACAAAGCACACTATGATGATGTGAAGTTCCTGCTGATTGATCCTAAGATGGTGGAACTGGCGCCTTACAATGACCTCCCTCATTTAGTCGCACCAGTCATTACTGATGTAAAAGCGGCCACGACAGCTCTGAAGTGGGCCGTAAAAGAAATGGAAGAGCGGTATGAAAAGTTCGTAGCCGAAGGCGTCAGGGATGTGGAGCGTTTCAACGATAAGATGATTAAACAGGGACGTGCTTCTGAGAAGCTTCCTTATCTTGTAATCGTGATTGATGAGCTTGCCGACCTGATGATGGTTTCTCCGCAGGATGTCGAAGATGCCATCTGCCGGATTGCTCAAAAGGCTCGTGCCTGTGGCATTCACCTGCTGCTTGCTACTCAGCGTCCGTCTGTAGATGTCATTACAGGCCTTATCAAAGCGAATATTCCAACGAGGATCGCCTTCAGTGTATCTTCCCAGGTGGATTCCCGTACCATCATCGACTCGTCAGGTGCCGAGAAGCTGTTAGGAAAAGGGGACATGCTTTTCGTTGAAAATGGTTCAGGTCAGCCTGTCCGGATTCAGGGAGCTTTCGTATCAGATGACGAAATTGAACGGGTCACGAGCTTTGTGAAGAAAATGGCTCCTCCTCAGTATCTGTTCCATCAGGATGAATTGATCAAGCAGGTATCGACCGAAGAAGAGACGGATGAGCTGTTTGATGAAGCGGTTGATTTCGTCCTTGCTCAGAACGGAGCCAGTGCCTCTTTGATCCAGCGCCGCTTCAAAGTCGGGTACAATAGAGCCGCCCGCCTCATTGACCAGATGGAGGACTATGGGATTATTTCTGAACAGAAGGGAAGCAAACCGAGGGATGTCCTTCTGACCAGACAGCAGATCGAAGAAATAATGGACTAAAATCTTGGAGATTGGTCGAAAGGCTTGTGAAACAGGTCTCAATTTTATATGATGGACTATGAATAAAAATTCGACCAATTACGACCTATATGTTTAAGGAGTTAAGCCATGAAGGAAATTGCACTTAAATTAAATGGGGAGATCAGCCGACTGACCAACAAGACATTCAAGTTTGATGAACGCGTTGCTGAAGGCTGGTTCTCTGCCGTCTATTTTTTGAAGACCCGGGATATCGTTAAAAGCCACCTTCCTGATAATAAGGTGACGATGCAGTTTTTCCAGAAGGATCATGCCGTTTTATGCGGGACGGATGAAGTGATTGCCCTTATCCATACCTTTGCGGACCATCCGGAGGAATTGGAGATTCATTCTCTGAAAGATGGCGATAAGATCAGTCCGTATGAAACTGTTCTTACAGTCACGGGCCCTTATCAATATTTCGGATTTCTGGAGGGGATCATTGACGGTATTCTGGCCCGGCGTACATCTGTGGCCACCAATGTCTACAATGTCGTAAAAGCGGCCAGATCCTCCGGCAAACAAAAACCGATTATTTTTATGGGAGACCGGGATGACCACTTTACGCAGCAGTCCGGGGATGGATATTCTGCATTCATCGGGGGATCGACTGCCCAGGCCACCCACGCCATGAATGAATGGTGGGGGAAAGAAGGAATGGGTACGATGCCCCACGCGCTGATCCAAATGTTTAAAGGTGATGTAGTCGCGGCTACAAAAGCCTATCATGAACAATTCCCGGACGATCAGCTCATGGCTCTCGTTGATTATAATAATGATGTCATTACAGATTCCCTTAGCGTTGCCCGGGAATTCGGAGACGAGTTGAAAGGCGTCCGCCTGGATACGTCAAGGAATCTCGTGGACAAATATTTCCTGAGAAATCAGCATCTGATGGGGACATTTGATCCGAGAGGGGTCAATCCTGAATTAATCTTTGCCTTACGCCGGGCATTGGATCAGGAAGGATTCCGTCATGTGAAGATTGTCGTGAGCGGCGGGTTCACGAAGGAACGTATCCGCGCGTTTGAAGAGAAAAAAGTTCCTGTTGATATGTATGGAGTAGGTGGAAGCCTCTTGAAGATAGGAATCGGATTTACGGGGGATAACGTCATCATTGATGGCGAAGCGGAAGCCAAGGAAGGCCGTCGTTTCAAACCGAATCCAAGACTGGAATATGTAGAATATACAGGACCAGCCGAATAGCAGTTTGGAAGGTGCGGACGATCCTCGTTGGTGCCTTCCCGGCAGGTCCTGCTTTTTCTAAAGCGATTTCCGTGATAAGATAAGGAAATGCAGACAAGGACTCATCTGTGCAGAGAGGTGAAGCGCAGATCGATCCTCGTTACATATACTATACCTAAAGTGACCCACTTTATTTTGGAGGTTCTTGTTTATGACAACTTACCATTTCATTGGTATCAAAGGAACTGGAATGAGTTCGCTTGCCCAGATTCTCCACGACTCGGGCGAGAAAGTTCAAGGATCAGACGTAGATAAACGCTTTTTTACACAAGACGTACTAGAAGCTAAAAATATAGAGATCATGTCTTTTTCAGAAGAAAACATTACTGACGGCCAGACGATTATTGCCGGAAATGCCTTTGGGGACGATCATGAAGAAATCGTGGCAGCCAGGGAGAAAGGTCTGCCGTTTTACCGGTACCACGATTTTTTAGGTGAGTGGCTGCAGAAGTATACAAGTATAGCTGTCACAGGCGCACACGGGAAAACGTCGACAACCGGCCTTCTTGCACATGTGCTGACAGAGAACTACCCGACGTCCTTCCTGATAGGGGACGGAACCGGGCAGGGTCATGAAGACAGTCAATACTTTGCTTTTGAAGCATGCGAGTACCGCCGTCATTTTCTTGCTTATGAGCCGGATTATGCCATCATGACAAACATTGACTTTGACCACCCGGATTACTTCTCAAGTGTGGAGGATGTTTTCCAGGCCTTTCAACAGATGGCAAAACAGGTGAAGAAAGGGATTATTGCGTGCGGGGATGATGAGCATCTGCAGCATATTCAGGCCAACGTCCCTGTCCTTTACTATGGACTGGCTGACACGAACGATTTCCAGGCTCAGAATATCCGTGAAGGTGAAGATGGAACGACGTTTGACGTGTTTGTGCGCAACAACTTTTATGATACATTCACGATCCCGCAGTACGGAAACCACACCGTTTTGAATGCCCTCAGCGTGATTGCTCTCTGCCATTATGAGCAGATGCAGCCGGAGCAGATCAAAAAGCTTGCCACATTTAAAGGTGTAAAGCGCCGCTTTACCGAAAAGGTCTGGCATAATCAGATTCTTGTCGATGACTATGCCCATCACCCGATCGAAATTACAGCGACCATCGACTCAGCACGTAAGAAATATGCCGATCGACCGGTCATCGCTATTTTCCAGCCCCATACCTTTACAAGGACAAAAACGTTCTTGAATGAGTTTGCGGAAAGCTTGAAGGAAGCGGATCATGTATACTTGTGCGATATCTTTGGTTCGGCCCGTGAAAATGGCGGAAAACTGACCATTGACCATCTGCAGGAGCTGATTCCTGAATCCAAGGTCCTTCAACTGGATGAAACGCAGCAGCTGGCCGAGTATGATGATGCTGTTCTTCTTTTCATGGGAGCCGGGGATATTCAAAAGTTCCAGGACGCTTACGAAAAGCAGTACAATTAAGCAGGCATGCGGCTTTCAACTTTGAAAAGCCGCATGTTTTTTCAATAAAAGTAGAAAATTGGCTGATAAAAAAAGGATATTATGTTTAAGATAGCGAATATGTCCATTTATAAGCAGCCTTCACGTTTAGGAAAAGCCTGATTAGGGCAATAACTAAACTGTGTTGATTACATAAGAAGGAGTGTGCAGGGGGAATGATCAATATCCTTTACATTGCTGCTTTAATTGCAGCAGTGGCTTTTGCTGTTCTTGTAATTTTCTTAGCAAGAACGTTAACGGCTGTACGCCGTACAATGAACAACGTCGCTGATACCCTTGAGGGTGTAGAGAAACAAATGGAAGGCATCACTCTTGAGACCACTGAGCTGTTGAATAAAACGAATAAGCTGGCTGAGGATGTAGGCGAGAAATCGCAGAAACTCAATACATTAGTTGATGGTGTAAAGGGTATAGGGGATACCGTACAGGAATTTAACCAATCCATACGTTCTGTATCCAAGGGTTTTACTCAGTCAGCCAATGAGCACACAGACTCAGCTGCCCAGGCAGTCAAGTGGGGGCAGGTGGCGATCAGCCTTTGGAAGAAAGCGAAGAAAGAAGATAAGAATTCATAAGGAGGAATTAACATGGGACAACAAAACAAAGAACAAAATAATGGTAGAGATTTTGTACTGGGTTCGCTGATCGGCGGTTTAGTCGGTGCAGCTGTTGCCTTGCTCTTTGCTCCGAAATCCGGACGTGAACTGCGCGAGAACATCAATCAAGGCTCCGGGGAGTTGAGAGAGCGTGCCGGCGAGTGGAAGGATGTCGCTTATGAAAAGGGCGGAGAATGGAAAGACCGTGCTGTTGAATCCTCTTCCCATCTGACAAAATCCGTTTCTGAAAAATCTCAGGAGTGGAGCGGACTGATGAAGGACAAAGTGAAAAACATCCGTACAAATGAAGAAGATGAAGCGGAAAGAGCCGCTCAGGAAGTAGCTGAAGCCATCGAGGAAGCTGCTCAGGAGCTGGAAAGACAGCAGGACTCTACGACATCGACAAATATTTGACACAGTATGGAGACTGTCCGCAGTCTCCATCTTTCTTTTAGGAGGAATAGAAATGACAATCGAAGTGATTCAAGACAAACAGGCATTTGAACAGGTGGTTAGCGAAAAAGAGGCATTTATCCTGCTCAAGCACAGTTTAACATGCCCGGTCAGCACGTTTGCTCATCACCAATATAAGCAGTTCACCGACGGAGCGGATGTACCGTGCTACATTCTTCATATCCAGGAGGCAAGAGATTTGTCCAATCATATTGCTGCGGAATATGATGTCCAGCATGAATCCCCACAGGCCCTTTATTTTAAAAACGGGCAGGTGGTATGGCACGACAGCCATGGCGCAATTACAGCAGATCAGCTGAAAGAAGTCACAGCATAAGAACACGGTTTTATGGAGGAAGGTTCAAGATAAGCTTGATCCTTCCTCCAACTTTTTAGCCAGTTTTTCATGAAAACACTTTCAAAGGGATGACAATATTCAAAAAGTTAGCTATAATTGTCCCTAATTATTTCATAATACTTATGATTCTAATTATCAAATATCATTGTAGGGGGACGTAAGCATGAGTAATCAAAAGCTTGACCAGTTGCGCAGCGAGTTGGATAAGGTTAATTTAGACCTTTTGAGTTTAATCAATAAACGCGGTGATCTGGTAAAGGGAATTGGTCAGATCAAAGAACAGCAGGGGATGAACCGCTTCGATCCAGTAAGGGAGAGAGCGATGCTGGACCAGTTGTCCCAGCACAATGATGGACCTTTCGAGGATTCAACAATCGTACATTTATTCAAGGAAATCTTCAAAGCAGCGCTGGAACTGCAGGAAGATGACCACCGTAAAGCACTGCTTGTATCCAGGAAGAAAAAGCCTGAAGATACAGTCGTTGAAATAAAAGGAGAACAAGTCGGAAACGGCACACCTTCCTTTGTTATGGGGCCATGTGCGGTGGAAAGCTACGAGCAGGTATCTGAAGTGGCCAAAGCTGTGAAAGCAGAAGGTCTGACACTGCTTCGTGGTGGAGCCTTCAAACCGAGAACTTCTCCATATGACTTCCAGGGACTTGGTCTGGAAGGATTGAAGATTTTGAAACAGGCGGCAGATGAGCAGGGACTTGCAGTCGTCAGTGAAATCGTGAACCCAGGAGACCTGGAAGAAGCTCTGGAATACCTGGATGTCATTCAAATCGGTGCCCGAAACATGCAGAACTTCGAGCTTCTGAAAGCCGCAGGTTCTGTGAACAAGCCGGTACTACTTAAACGTGGATTGTCAGCAACGATTGCCGAGTTCATCAATGCAGCTGAATACATCATCTCACGTGGGAATGAAAACATCATTCTCTGTGAGCGCGGTATCCGCACCTACGAAAAAGCAACAAGGAATACATTGGACATTTCCGCTGTCCCGATCCTTAAGCAGGAAACCCACCTGCCGGTCATGGTGGATGTAACGCACTCAACCGGCCGTCGCGACCTACTGCTTCCTACAGCGAAAGCAGCAATCGCTGTCGGTGCCGATGGTGTCATGGCTGAAGTTCACCCGGATCCGGCTGTTGCTCTTTCGGATTCAGCTCAGCAGATGGATATTCCGACCTTCCACGCCTTCATGGAAGAACTGAAAAAATAACGGAGAAAAAAGATAAAGACAGGCTGATCAAACAGCCTGTCTTATTTTTTATTCATAGTTTCTAAAAAAATCAGGAAGACTATAAGTAACCTTTTGCACGAATTTAGGAATCCGTTATAATGGATAGGGTACAAACTCTAGAGAACCGTATGATTATTGCGCAGGCAGGCGATCTGTCGTATGATTGTTCTTATAAGTACTACGGTACGACAGGATTCGATGAGGAGGAAATTAGATGAATGTAACAATATATGATGTAGCACGCGAAGCTAACGTTTCAATGGCAACCGTTTCGCGGGTCGTCAACGGCAACCCGAATGTGAAACCCGCCACAAGAAAGAAAGTACATGATGCGATTGAACGGCTCGGCTACCGTCCAAACGCAGTAGCGAGAGGTCTTGCGAGTAAGAAGACAACGACAGTGGGTGTCATTATTCCGGATATCTCCAGCATTTTCTTCGCAGAATTGGCACGGGGAATTGAAGATATCGCAACCATGTACAACTATAACATTATCTTAAGTAACTCAGACCAGAACAAAGACAAAGAGCTTCATTTGATCAATGCCATGCTCGGCAAGCAGGTGGACGGACTGATCTTCATGGGTGGCGACATTACCGATGACCACATCCGTGAGTTCAAGACGTCTTCTGTACCGATTGCGCTGGCGGCGACTGTTGATGAGACTCAGGAAACGCCATCTGTAAACATTGATTATGAAGAAGCGTCCTATGATGCAACGAAGATGCTTCTGGACTCCAATAACGAGCGGATTGCCTTCATTTCCGGACCGGAGAATACATTAATCAATACAAGAAAAGTGACAGGCTTCAAACGTGCCATGAGTGAAAAGGGCGTCGAGGATGCTGACAAATACATCGTAACTGGAGATTACTCCTACGATTCCGGTCATGAAGCGCTTGAGCAGATCCTTGAGATGGACGAACAGCCGTCAGCCGTTTTCGTTTCTTCTGATGAAATGGCCCTCGGGGTTATTCACGGAGCGCAGGACCGCGGCATTCGTGTACCTGAGGATATGGAAGTGTTCGGTTTTGATAATACACGTCTGGCTACCATGGTGCGTCCAACGCTTTCCACTGTTGTACAGCCGATGTATGACATCGGAGCAGTGGCCATGCGTCTGCTTACGAAATTCATGAACAAAGAAGAAGTAGAGGAACAGAACGTGGTTCTTCCACACCGAATTATTGAAAGAAACTCAACTCAGCAGAAATAGTACCGATATATGTACTAAAAGGTACTTGTTCGAACTGAGGAGAGAGTGAAATGACAAAAAAAGATTTAATGACTCCCATAGGAATTACTCTTGGATTTGCTATGGTTATGGTTGGAATCATGTCCAACGCAGGCATCGGAGGGGCCGCCTCCTTTATACAAATGTCCTCTATCGTGATTGTGCTGGGAGGGCTGGCCGCCGCTATTCTCGTGAACTTCAATCTTACTGAAGTGAAGCTGACCTTCCGTGTGACGAAGGAAGCCTTCAAAGAAAGCAGCATGAACCTGAGAGAGCTGATCAGCCTCTTTGTGAGGCTTTCTGAGCGGGCCCGGAGGGAAGGGCTGCTTGCCTTGGAAGCTGAGCTTGAGGAAGTGGAGGATCCTTTTATAAGGAAAGGGATTCTTCTGGCTGTTGACGGTGTAGAGCCTGATGTCATTAATGAAATTATGAATGCGGAGATTTCCGCTGTGGAAGAGCGGCACCAAAAAGGAAGAGCTCTTATTGAAAAGGCGGGGGAATATGCTCCTGCCTGGGGAATGATTGGAACGCTGATTGGTCTTGTCCTGATGCTTTCCAGCTTATCCACTCCGGAAGAGCTTGGTCCTAAAATGGCCGTCGCTCTTCTTACTACTTTCTATGGAACACTGCTCGCCAACCTTGTTTTCATTCCGATGGCGGGGAAACTTGAGAACAAAACGGACCAGGAAGTGTTCATGAAGCAGATTATCATCGAAGGGGTCATCGGTGTCCAGTCCGGCCAGAACCCGAAACTTCTGGAAGAAAAACTGGGAGCATTCCTGTCTGAAAATGATAAGAAGATTCTGGAAGACGAAGAACAAAACGATCCACTTGGGGAAGCAGCCAATGAGGCGTAGACCTAAAAAGAAGAAGCAGGACGGCGCACCCAAATGGATGACTACATATGCAGACATGATCACCCTTGTCCTTGTATTCTTTATTCTTTTATTTTCCATGTCCCAGATTAACCTCGATAAATTTGAGGCGATAGCAGAAAGCTTCCGAAACCGGATGATCCTGGACTTTTATCCTTCTGCTGTGGAAAACGAGAATCCCACTGATCAGGCTGAGATAGAGGAAAACGGTGAAAAGAATAATGAATTTGACATGCCGCCGGAAGAAGCGGAAGCTTCACAATCAAGTGAGGCTGAAGCGGAAAAGGAGCAGGACCTGGATGAACTGAAGCAGGAGATCGATGAATACCTGAAGGAAAACGATTTGAGCGACATTATTGCTGCGACAAATTCCGACCGCGGCGTCGTCCTCGTTCTTGAAGAACAGCTGCTCTTTGAAACAAGTGAGGCAGAAATTCTGGACCAGGCTAAGCCGTTCTTATCCAAGGTAGGCACCCTGCTTGAAAACATTCCGAACTTTGTCAAAGTGGAAGGGCATACGGATAACCGTCAGATTTCCAGCTATCGCTATCCTTCAAACTGGGAATTGTCCGGAGCACGGGCGAGCAGTGTTATCCGGTATATCCTGGATAACACGGAGGACATGGACCCGAAGAGGTTTACCGCTGTTGCTTACGGAGAGACGAGACCGGTCGCTCCTAATGATTCTGAGGAGAACTGGAGCAGGAACCGAAGGGTTGAAATTGTCATTTTAGATCCGGCTTACGAAAATTCCGGATCTTAAAAGCCACTACATAAGTAGTGGCTTTTTTTACTACAAGGAATTGAATTTCTTTTGGTTATGAATCAGCTGCAGTGCTTTTTCCAACAGCTTATTGTTCTTTTCTGTAATTTCTTCTCTTCTCGGTATAGGTTTGAAAGCGTTTGGTGGATCGTTCCATGCATCGGGTAGAGAAACGGGGGATTCTTTTTCCCATTTCTTCAGCCATTCGACAGGGAGGGGACCTGTAAAAGGTTCTTCTTCCAACATAACTTTCCAAATTTGAGCCCAAGCTCTCGGGACAACACGCCAGATGTCATACCCGCCCCCGCCAAGTGCCACCCAGCGCCCTTCACAGTATTGATGAGCCAGTTCATGGGCAATTGCAGGTATGCGCTCGTAAATGGCCATCGTTGAGCTTAGATGGGTCAGAGGATCAAGGAAATGAGCATCCGCCCCGTTCTGCGTAATAATGATGTCGGGCTTGAAATAATCGGTAATTTCCTTGAAAGCGGATTCATAAACGTGCAGAAATGACTCATCCTCAGTGAAGGCATCGATTGGCAGGTTAAAAGAATATCCGTATCCTTCTTTCAATCCTCGTTCATTCACATGTCCTGTACCGGGAAACAGGTACCGCCCTGTTTCGTGGATGGACAGTGTACAGACGTTGGGATCATCGTAAAAGGCCCACTGTACGCCATCCCCGTGATGAGCGTCTGTATCAACATAAAGGACCTTGTAATCGTATTTCCGGCGGATGTATTTAATACCTACGGCTCCGTCATTGTAAATACAGAAGCCTGAGGCTTTGCGTTCAAATCCATGATGGAGGCCGCCTCCCAGATTAAGGGCGTGTGTGACATCACCGTCAAGAACCGCATCAATAGCAGACAATGTACTGCCTACAAGCAGCTGTGAAGCTTCATGCATACCTTCAAACATTGGTGTATCTTCTGTTCCTATTCCGTATTCAAGCCCTTCCTCTTCCGACAATTTACCTTCTGATGCTTTTTTCACCGCCTGGATATATGCTGGACTGTGGGCAAGACGGAGTTCTTCCTCTGTTGCCATTCTGGGAGTGATCAAGTGATTTTCCTCAAGCATGCCTGCTGCATCCAGAAGTTCCTTTGCCAGGACGACTCTCATCTGATTGAAAGGATGGTCATCCCGGAACCGATAGGAAGTGAAATCGTTGGAGTATACAAATCCTGCTTTACAAGTCATAGGGACTCTCCGGCTTCTTAGGCCACAAAACTTCATAGCCTGCTTCCTCCAGATCTTCAACGGTGGGAAGTGGGTTCATCGTCTGAATCCGGACCACGACGACTTTGTACTTGGCATCCGGCTTGTAAGGATAAATGAGGATGGAGCTGATATTCACTTTGCGTTTTCCGAATACTTGCGTCACTTGAGGAAGAATCCCTGGTTTGTTCATGACTTTCACTTCAATCTGGGAACTCTGGACGTGGGTGCCCGTTAATTGAATCAACGTATAGAGCATGTCTTTTTCCGTTACAATTCCGACCAGTTTCCCGTCTCTGGTGACAGGAACACAGGCAATTTCCTGTTCATAAAAGATGGAAGCTGTTTCTTCGACAAAATCAAGAGGGTGCACGGTCGTCACCGGATAAGTCATGATGGAGCGGATCGGATACTGCAGTTCCTCCTGTCCGGTGTCTTCTTCCAAAATCGATGGACTGGCATCTCTGACATCACGGTCAGAAACAATACCTATGACAGCCCGGTCCTCGTCTATAATAGGGATATGCCGGATATGGTGTTCATGGAGAAGTTTCAACGCTGTTTCAATCGTTTCATCCGGAGTAAGTGTAATCACCTGGTCCTTCATGATTTCTTCTACTAACAATTCCGCTACCTCCTCAGCTGGCGATTTCGGTGCCTCGTTAAAAAGCGCAGTTGATCAAATGTCTCTACTGATGATTCAGGAACCCGGCTGCCTACTCTGACCATAAGGCAGTTGGCTGGGTGGGATATGATTTCAGGATCATCGGTGGGGGAAGGGGTCAATCCGCCTGCAGCCATCATCTTTTCCATGACCTTTCGATAATCCCATATGTTCAGCCCTGTTCCTTTCAAGTCCCAATGCCAGTAATATTCAGTGGAAATGATAATGTAATTTTCCATATAGTCATCCATCATGGAAAGTTTCAAGAGACGTGAGCCAATCCGGTACCCGCGAAACTTCGGGCTGACTTCAATGGCGCCCAGTTCAATCAAATCTTCCATGTTTCCTTCCGACCACCGTTCCAGGGGGTCTGGATGCAGGTAGGTCACATAGCCGATGATCTCTTCGCTGTTTCTTGCAATGATGATCCGGCCTTCTTCGAAATCCGCGATGCTCTTTACAGCTTCAAATTGTTTTTCCGGCGGTCGGAAAGCGACAAGGCCTTCGTTAAACGTAAAATGTGATAATTCTTCTGATGTCAGCGGTCCTTCAACAATAATCGGCCCATGCTCAGAGCTGAAGGATTCGCTGTAATAAGTTTTTTCATGATTCATTCAGTCACCACCTGAAAAAGAGATTCATAGAGCGATTGCTTCTATTATACAACAAAATATGGGATTGTTAATTGTTCTCCAAAAAGAAAACCAGCCCATGATGGGCTGGTTTGATTCATTTATTCTTGATTTTCCGTTGTTTCATCTCCGCTGGACTCGTCGCTGTTTTCGTTATCTGCGTCTTCTTCCGGTGGTGTATCGCTTGAACCATCATCGGAATTACCTTCTGAGTCATCAGATTCGCCGCTTTGATTATTGTCATTAGCGGAATCATTATTCTCTTCTGTACTTTCATTTGACTCGTCTGCATTGGAGTCGTTCGTGTTTTCATCGTTGTTGCCATTGTTACCTTCGCTGCTGTTTTCACTACTGGAATCATTCGTATCCTCTTCTGGTTCCGGCTCTGGTTCCGGTTCCGGCTCAGGGTCCTGCTCCGGCTCCGGTTCAGGCTCCGGCGCCCCTGGATTTCCGACCGTCACGGAAGAGGAAAGACTGGATGATTGACCGAAATAATCCACCGATCGAACCGCGTAGACACCTTCGCCTGAAAGGCTGTACGACGTGTTCACTGTGCTGCCAAGCAGGGAATAGCTGCCACCCGGCTCAGAAGCGCGGTAGACCCGGTACCCGACGACATCGCTGCTTCCGGATGCATTCCAGCTGATGGTTGACCCGCTGGCAGAAACCGATCCCGGAGCGGAGGGCGCATTGCCATCATTATCAATAGACGACACGGTTGATCCGATGGAAGAAGAGGAAGGCAGAGCTACATTGCTCCATCGAGATGAATTAGGAATTAATTCACTTAATTCTTCAGAGGAAGTCAACCCTTCCTCTTCCAGCCATTCAGGACTCAATGTGACACCGCCGCCGTCTTTGACGAATTCACGCGGAGTATCCGGTCCAGCGATAACCAATTTATCTTTCACGCGTACGAAGTCGCCGCCGATCAAGCTGTCATCGACTTTTGATGGAGCATAGTCGGCATCAAAAATGTCACTGTCTACAAGGCCTGCGGATGAGCATAAGTCAGAAGGCAGCATTCCTGATGTCGCACAGTAGGAACTCGTTACAAGCCCGCCCGGGTTCTCGAAATCATTGCTTGGAGCCATCAGTTCCGGACGTAATTCCGTGACTGCATTGACTACATCGGCCCACAGCCCCTGTGTCCGCTGGTTGTAGTTCATGTTCTGCATGTTGCCTTCATCAAACCCTGTCCACATTCCGACAGAGACATTCGGGTTCGTAGCAACAAACCAGGAGTCTTTCGTTGCCTGTGATGTCCCGGTTTTACCCGCCCACTCGACACCGCGGTTAGCGAGCAGCCCGCGTACACGGGAGCCTGTCCCGTAATCGAGTACATCTTTCATGACATCCAGGGTAAGGTAGGAGGCCTGCGGACTGAACACCTCTGTTTCTTCCGCTTCGTGCTGATAGACGGTCTCCCCGTCCTTCGTTTCAATTTTTTCAATCATATACGCATCGACGAATTTACCCATGTTGGCAAAAGTAGCAAATGCATTCACATTCTGTTCGACGGATATGCCGTAGGTTAATGCGCCGAGGGCCATGGATTCATTCGTATAGTCATCCTTGTGTAATCGATCTTTCATCCCCATTTTCTCTAAATAACTTTTTACTGGGTTATCGCTCTTAATCTCATTGTACTGTTTAACAGCTGGCACATTATAGGACTGGGCCAGCGCATATCGGGCACTGACAAAGCCTTTATGGCTTCTGGAGAAGTTCCTTACCTCTGTACCGCTGTCGTAATAATAAGGGACATCGGCAATAACGGATCCCGGCTGGGCAGCCCCCATGTCAAAGCTCGGACCATAGACGAGCAACGGCTTCATCGTACTACCGTTGGAACGGTAGGCCTGTGTGGCATGGTTGAGGTTTGTCTCATCAAAGTCATGTCCGCCAATAAACCCGTGAATTTTCCCTGTGGAGTTTTCTATTATTACGCTGCCAAGCTGGAGGGAAATATCTTTGGTATCCCCTGTAGGATCTCCGTTTTCATCACGGATGGGAACGGTTTTCACTGGCCAGTTGGATGAATAGGAGTCTTTTACATCCTGCATCGCATCATAAACTTCTTTATCCAGTGTTGTATGGATTTGATAACCGCCGGAGGACATTTCCCGCTCCGCCAGTTCATCGTACTCCCGGGCCAGTTCTTCATCATCGTCCAGGTCTTCCTGGGTATGACCGTTTTCTTTCATTAAGTAATCTTTAATGAGACCTCTAGCACGACTCTGTACTTCCTGGTTGATGGCGGGGTATTGGCTGATTGCTGTTGGTTTAGCATCAGCCAGCGTTTCATCGTTCAACGAGAAAGTCATCGCCTCGTCGTATTCCGCTTTTGTAATGTATTCCGCTTCCAGCATACGTTCGAGCACTTCGTGCATCCGGTCTATGCCGGGTTCCAGTCCTTCTTCGTCCTTAATCGTCCCATCATTGTTGAAAGGGGTATAACCGAAGGGGGATTGTGGCAGGCCGGCAATAAAAGCCGATTGGGCCAAGGAGAGTTCACCGGCATTTACGCCGAAGATGCCCTGGGCAGCTGTCTGTACACCCGCTACGTTCTGCCCGTTCGCATTCCGCCCGAACGGGACGATGTTCAAGTAAGCTTCGAGTATTTCTTCTTTTTCAAAGAAACGCTCGATCCGGAGGGCAATGAGCATTTCCTTGGCCTTCCGCTCAAATGATACTTCGTTCGTTAAAATCTGGTTTTTAACGAGCTGCTGAGTCAGTGTACTTCCACCGGTTTTCACGGAGGAGTTCGTCACTTCCTGAACGACCGCACGCATGACGGCTTTCGGGACAACACCCTGGTGCTCTTTGAAATACTCGTCTTCCGTAGCGATGACGGCATTTCTTAAATAATCACTGACTTGATCGAGCTCAACGACCTCCCGGTACAGGTCGGAACTGACATCTCCAATTTCTGTTTCGTCCGTGAATAACATCGTCGACGTCTGCGAATAATTGTAAATATCATCTTCCATATCCGCCTGGCTCCGTACCGGCTCATCCTTTACGAGGGAGGCAAAGTATCCAGCTCCGACACCGCCGGCGAAAAACAAACCGATCACACCGATAATGATAAAAAATAAGATGACGTTCCAAACGACATCGTATGTGATCCGAGTGTTTTTCTGTATACGCCCCTGCTCCCATAAAGAGCGGAAATCTATCTTATTTCGACCGTTCTTCTGGTTATTAGACATGAATAAAACCTCCTAAAAAATCCAACAATATTATAACATACCCCTCTGTATTAAGACACGACGGGACTTGGGGATTTTGTTGCATTTTTTTCTGGGATGTGTTAAATATAGTACATAGTTTCATAAGTGTGCGTGGATGGATTGAAGTAGAATGAAGATCCCTGTTGCAGAGAGCTGACGGTTGGTGCGAGTCAGTACATATTGGATTTCGAATTACGACCCGGAGCATCTTCTGGTAGGAATCAGAAGACGGTGGAAACCGTTATCGATAGAAGTGGCACGTTTTATGTGCAACAAGGGTGGTACCGCGAAGACCTCGTCCCTTTTTCAGGGATGGGGTCTTTTTTGTGTTCCGAATCTGAAACCACAGCTTAATGGAAGTTATGACAAGTAGAGGAGTGTTTGTAATGAAATTATTAGAGGATCTGCATCAGCGGGGACTGGTCAATCAAATGACGGATGAAGAAGGCCTGCAAAAGCATTTGGAGAACAATCAGGTGACATTGTACTGTGGGTTTGACCCAACGGCTGACAGCCTGCATATCGGCCACCTGCTTCCTGTACTGATGTTGAAAAGGTTCCAGGTAGCGGGTCACCGTCCGATTGCTCTTGTCGGTGGTGGAACAGGGATGATCGGAGACCCAAGCGGACGGTCATCAGAACGTCAATTGAACAGTGCTGATGTTGTGAAAGGATACAGCGACCGTATCAAGGATCAGCTTGCTAAGATCCTTAACTTTGATGATGGGGAAAATGCTGCTGTCGCACGCAATAACCACGACTGGCTTTCTCAAATGTCAATCATCGACTTTCTACGTGATACAGGGAAGCACTTTGGCGTCAATTACATGCTGGCAAAGGATTCCGTGGAATCCCGGATTGAACAGGGGATCAGCTTCACAGAATTCAGCTACATGATTCTACAGTCCCTGGACTTCCAACAGCTGTATCAGAAAGAAAACTGTACGCTGCAGATCGGCGGCAGTGATCAGTGGGGAAACATTACAGCGGGTCTTGAACTTCTGCGCCGTTCTACAGCGGGGGAGGAAGAAGTAGAAGCTTACGGACTGACTGTTCCTCTTATTACGAAAGCAGATGGATCCAAATTCGGAAAAACTGCGGGTGGAGCGGTTTGGCTTGATCCTGAAAAAACTTCTCCATACGAGTTTTACCAGTTCTGGCTCAATGCAGATGACCGTGATGTGATCCGTTACTTGAAGGTCTTTACATTCATGGGCATGGATGAAATTTCAGCACTTGAAAAAGAGCTTCAGGAGCGTCCGGAAAAACGTGTGGCGCAGCGCCGACTTGCAGAGGAAATGACGAAGCTTGTCCATGATGAAAAAGCACTTCAGCAGGCGGAGCGTATTTCAGAAGCTTTATTCAGCGGCGATATCAAAGCTCTCACAGGGGAAGAAATTGAACAAGGCTTTAAAGATGTCCCGTCCTTTACGTCTGAATCCAAAGACCCTCAGCTGCTTGATTTGTTGGTAGATGCCGGGATCTCATCGTCCAAGCGCCAGGCGCGGGAAGATATCAGCAACGGTGCAATTTACATCAATGGGGAGCGGAACCAGGATCTGAAACATACCATTCAGCAGGAAGAACGGATGGAAGACCGCTTTACGATCATTCGTAGAGGGAAGAAGAAGTATTTCCTTATCCGTTACTAATATCACGAAAAAAGCAGGGATTCCCCTGCTTTTTTCTATAATGAAACCGGGAGGCACGATGAATCGATGGGTGAAAACCAAGGGTTGATAAGAGAAGCTGCAGCAGGAGATGCGCCGCAGTTGAAAACTTGTATGCAAAAAGCATACAGGGTTTATGAAGAACGGATGAAAGGAAAAAGACTTCCACCATTGGATGTAGATTATGAAGAAGAGATCGCCTCCTATCCCGTATGGGTAATAGAAAGGGAAGGGGAAATCATAGGTGCTGTTATTCTTACGTTTGACTTCTCCTGCACACAGGTCGCCAACATTGCTGTGGATCCGGATTATCAAGGACGGGGGTTAGGTCGGAAGCTTTTGGATTTTGCAGAGCAGCAGGCCCTTGATCGTGGGTGTGTGGAAATGCGCCTGGCCACGCATGTACTCCTGAAAGAAAATGGAGCGTTCTATACAACCATGGGATGGGAGGAAGTAGGAAGGGATGACGCCCGTGTTTTCTTCAAGAAATCTTTAAGCATCAAGGATAAATAAAAAAACCGCCGGGAAAGGCGGTTTTTTTGAAAAGCTATTAACGAGAGTAGAATTCAACGATAAGAGCTTCGTTGATTTCAGATGGAAGCTCAGAACGCTCAGGGAAACGAGTGTACGTACCCTCACGCTTGTCTTCGTCGAAAGTAAGGTATTCTGGAACGAAGTTGTTCACTTCGATCGCCTCTTCTACGACGTTAAGCTTTTGAGATTTTTCGCGAAGGCTGATCACTTGACCAGGAGCTACGCGATAGGATGGAATGTCAACGCGGCCGCCATTAACAGTAACGTGACCGTGTGTAACAAGCTGACGCGCCTGGCTGCGTGTACGTGCAAGACCGAGACGGTACACAAGGTTATCCAGACGAGATTCAAGAAGAATCATGAAGTTCTCACCGTGGATACCTTTCATATTTCCGGCTTCTTCGAACATGCGGCGGAATTGACGCTCAGTCAAGCCGTACATGAAACGAAGCTTCTGCTTCTCTTGAAGCTGAAGACCGAATTCAGAAAGTTTTTTACGTTGGTTAGGACCGTGTTGTCCTGGTGCGTAAGGGCGCTTTTCAAGCTCCTTACCTGTTCCGCTTAAAGAAATACCATAGCGACGTGATTTTTTCCAAGTTGGACCTGTATATCGTGCCATAGGAATTTCCTCCTTTTTATTTTATTTCGCATAAAATAAAAACAGTGTGTCCTGCTTCCATTGCTCATTATGTTTTCATGCACCATCGCCCCAGCAGCAGAGGGTTACACGATGCACCTCCTTAGAGGAACAAAATGATAACAACGGCGGCTCACATAGGCTGCCATTTATTTTACACAACGAATATTATATAAAGAATAATAGAGGAAGTCAAGGTGTTCTCTGCTTTTTTCATTAAAGATTTTCAACGTATACCGCGTGTCTGCTGTCACAGCACATTGGATTGTCATTTTTTACATATACATATCTGTTTTTGGGTATAAAGAGATGGTACAATATACTTAAAAGTGTGTGCGGGAAGACAGGTGAATCGGATGAGTGTCCCATGCTCTATCGAAATGAAGTTTAACCGCTTGAACAGTCGTCTCTTTGAATGGATGATGACTGAGACGCCCCCTGCGTTTGAACCATTCCTCATCAGGCTGATGAAGGAAATGAAGGATTTTATGCACGCAGAGGGCACAGCCTGCTACATGTTTCATCAATGGAGAGGCGTGTATCAGCTTTACAGACAAGAAGATACACCCGTCTATTTTCATCAATCCTTTGCCATGGCTGCTGCACCCGGTCCGGAAGAGGAGATGGCTGCTCCTTCTATAAAGCGGCATATGCTGACACAACCTGGTCATGATGATCAGGTGATTGTCCTTCCTTTGAAAAAAATGGGAGAAGTCGTCGGGTATCTGGCTTTCACTTACAGAACTAAAGCTTCTTCTCTGATGCCTTCCTCCGATCTGAAAGCTGCAGCTGAAAGCTTGGAGAAGATTATAGAAAAAGCGGATGCCTTTTATACGATGAAGGAAGAGAAGAGAATGTTTGACCGTCTTTTGAATGTGACCGCTCACTTTCATTCCTCTATCGATATACAAACCGTGTTAAAGGAGATCATTGCGACGCTTTCTGAAGTGTACCCATCCTTTCAATACCATCTTCACCTTTCTCAGGAGTTTGAGGAAATGGCTGACGTGCCTGTGTACGTCCTCTCCTATAATGAAAGCTTCAGCAGCAATCCGGGTCTTCAGGCTTTTATCACAGGGGAATTTCGAATCATTGAAAATCCGAATGGGCAGGAGTTCTTATTATATGCACCGCTTAAAGGGAGGCAGGGGGTGTATGGCGTGCTTCAGATTACTATTCCCTATCCCCTTCCCATCAGGGGGAAAGAGGTGGAGTTCTTCATACAAATTGCCGGTACGGCGGGAAAGGCATTTGAGAATGCACGTTTATATGAGCAGGCCCGGAAAAAGAATAATGACCTCCAAATTATTACCGCAGCCTCCCGGCGTTTGAATTCCTATACCAAACTGTCGGAAAAGGCGGCATTTATGGTAGAACAGATCCAGGAAGTTTTTCAAGCAGACGAGGCAGGCTTTCTTACCTATGCAGGGGAAGGGGGAGCGAGCGTCCTGGAAGGCAGTTCCAACTACTTCGCGTCGGTTTTCAATCTTGAAGAAGTTTCAGCTATCCAATCGCTGTTCGAAAGGGAGGGCGGCGGTCCGGTTTTTATCAGTGATCTTCATGGGGAGAGTGCGGATGTCCTTCATCCTTACCGATCACTGATGGCGGTTCCCATGAAGGATCATCAACAACAAACCGGGTTTGCGGTCGTCCTGCATAAGAAACCGTCTTTTTTCTCCTTTGATTCCTTTAAGCTTCTGCAGTCCCTTGTTCAACATTCGGCTCTAGCCTTTGCCAATTCCATCCTTCAAGAGGAACTGGAACGAACAGTGATCACCGATTACTTAACAAAACTTCATTCCAGGATTTATCTGGATGATCGTTTGGATAAGCACATCAAGGAAGATGAGCAGGGGCATTTAATATTGGTAGATATCGATCATTTCAAAGCGGTGAATGACACGTATGGACATCAGACAGGAGACGAAGTCATCTGCCAGGCTGCGGCGGTGATCCAGGAGGAAATGGCTGGTTCTTCCGGCCTGGCCGCGCGCTGGGGTGGGGAGGAGCTGGCCGTGTATTTCCCTTCGACCAGTGCAGGAGAGGCCTTTCAAATCACGGAAAGTATCCGTGAGCGAATCGCTTCAGAGACCCATCCAGGGGTCACCGTATCCTGCGGGTTTGCCTCCTGGAAAGCGATACATGGCAGACCGGAAAGGAAAGCGCTTATCCTTCAAGCCGACCGCGCCCTCTATCAAGCAAAAAAAGCAGGACGGAACTGCACTAAAAAAAATGATCCAGATATTTAACCTATATGTTCTTGGTATCAGCGAGTTCAAAGGAGAGATAGATATAAAAAGTCCCGTTCTTTTATAGAACGGGACTTTTTTGTCTATTAAATATAGTGTTGTAGAGTTTCCACGAACTCGACCAGCTTCTGCTCGTCCACTTCATCGAAGCGGCCTTTAGAAGGACTGTCGATATCCAGAACGCCGTAAATGTCTCCGTTTTTAACAATGGGAACGACAATTTCGGACTGACTGGCTGCATCGCAGGCAATATGGCCCGGGAAAGCGTGGACATCTTCTACGCGCTGAACTTTTCTTTCAGCGACGGCTGTCCCGCATACGCCTCTTCCAGAGGGGATGCGTACACAGGCGGGCATACCCTGGAATGGTCCGAGCACAAGCTCGTCTTCTTTCCATACATAAAAGCCGACCCAGTTTACATCATCGAGGAACTGGTTGAGCAGAGACGATGCGTTGGAAAGGTTGGCCACAGCATCTTTTTCATCCTCGATCAAGGCTTTCAACTGCTTATTAAGCAGATCATACTGCTGCTCTTTTGTACCTGAATAAGTCATGGATTGGAACATCATAGACCTCCTAATCATTTTTATTCGACAAAACATGGGAGATTTGTCGGGATTTGCAGGGCGATTCTAAGCAGGATTTCCCAAGATTATAGAGAATCCTATCCCGAGGGGGAAAAAATAATGAATCGACCGAATGGAACACGCAACAAAGTGTTGGACGTAGCCTGCCGCCTATTCTACAGCCAGGGGTTTAATGGAACATCGGTCAGAGATATTGCTAAGGCAGCCAATGTGAATGTTTCATTGATCCATTACTACTTCAAAAGCAAGCAGGGCCTTTTTGAATCGCTCGCTGTCAGTTACTTTGAACCCTATCTTGAAATGCTTGAAAGTGAGCAGCCCTCTGAGGATGGCAGCCGTCTTCATTCGTTAGTGAAGCAAATTCTACATTATAAACAGACTCATTATCAACTATCCTGTCTCTTAAACCGGGAGCTTTCCCTGAATACCGTTTTCGCCAGGGAAATGCTCGTCACCTATCTGGCTAAGGAAAATCATTTGTTCACGCAGATTTTATTTGATAAACATTCCCACATTGAAGTGACCTTCAAAGAGAAGCTCTGCCTTTTACAGCTGAAGGGGCTCTTGAATGCCCCCTTCACGATGCCTCATGAATTTAAAGATCCGTTTATTACAGAAGCCTCCATTGACCATTTTGTTGAGGTATACAGCGACTTAATGAATGAACATCAATCAGTACAGCTTATCGCGGCCAGGGTTTGATCAAGGAATGATCAACAGCGTCCCAGCCCTGCTTCAAAGCAGAAGCGGTATGGGCATCCGATCCATAAATCAATGGAATTCCCATGGAAGAAGCCTCCCGGGCGATGGCAAGCGGCGGGTAGGTTTCTTTACAGTGGTTTTTTTTCATTCCTGCCCCGTTATAATCGAGTTCAAAGCCATGTTCCCTGACCAGGGCCAAAAAGCGGGAAGCACTGGCCGGCCATTCTTCCGGACCGGGATAAAGCTTCTGAAACTTCCTTACTAAAGTCATGTGGCCGATCCGTTTTGGTTTATGAGAGCCTAAGGGGGTTCGAACGGATTGGGCAAGGGCTTTGTAATAGGCGTGGTAGAGAGCCTCTATGCTTCCGAAGTCTGCCGCTGCCTCTTCGAACATATCCGGACTGTAATCGATACAGTACCACGCCCTGTTCCCTTTGAGAAAATGGACGGAGAGGATGCTGTCGTCCAGTTCCGGACCATAGGTGTCAAGAAACGATGAGATTTCCTTCTCGTACCCTTCGATATAATCCACTTCGAGTCCTTTCAAAATCGTGAGGTCCTTTTTGTATTGTTTCTGCAGCCCGGCCAGATCCGCCAGGTAGTTTTCCAGGTCTTCGATTGTCATGCTGCTGTCTTTAGCTGGTGCGGGATCTGTAAAGGAATCAGGAAGAGGAGCGTGTTCGGTGAACGTCAACGCCGAATATCCTGCTTTTATGGCATTTTCTATATAACTTTCAAGCGAATCCTTCGACCCGTGAGGGCAGTAGGGAGTATGGATGTGACCATCTTTCATCCGGCCGTCCTCCTTTAATAGAATTTTTTGTCAGTACACTAATAATTTTGAAATAATTTAGCCAAAAGGCTGTTTTACATGGTATCATTATAAACAACTAAATCACATATCGGAACGTAATTCATCCGTAGGACATGTTTATTGTAAGGAGGCTATTTATGAAGTACGTCATAGGGGCTATATTACTACTTATTGCAATGTTCATCATCGGGCTGATTTGGCGTAAAAAGGTCTATGATGAAGTGGATCGTCTGGAAGGTTGGAAAATGGATATTATGAACCGGCGCGTAACGGAGGAATTATCCAAAGTAAAAAACCTGAACCTTTCCGGCGAGACACAAGAAAAGTTCGAAACATGGCGTGAACGTTGGGATCAAATCCTTACAAAAGAACTGCCCGAACTGGAAGAATACCTTTTTGACGCAGAGGAAGCGGCCGACAAATACCGGCTGAAGAAAGTCAGGTCCGTGATTGAAAATACTGAAAAGAAACTGGAATCGATTGAAGAAGATATAAAAACGATGCTGACAGAATTGGAATATCTTCTGAACTCTGAAAAAGAGAGCCGTGTGGAAATTGAATCCATCGCTCCTGAATTGAAAGAATTGACGAAACGTCTGATCCAGAACCGTCACCAGTACGGGAAAGCCGTCAGTTTTTTTGAAAAAAGGGTGGATGCACAGAAAGAAAAGCTGTCCCAGTTTGAACAGCTGACAGAGCAGGGGGATTACCTGGAGGCCAATAAACTGGTGCAGACCGTTAAGGAAGAGACCGTCCTGCTTCAGGAGGATGTAGAAGCTTTCCCCGAACGGTACCGTAAAGTGAAAGTTGAACTTCCGGAACAGCTGAGGGAGTTGAAAAGCGGAATCGAGGAAATGAAAGCAGAAGGCTATCGGATTACCCATTTCGAATTTCTGCCGGAAATACATAAACATGAGCGCACACTGACTGAAGCTTTTGAAAAGCTGGAGCAAGGGGATCAATCCGATGTTCAGGAAGCTGTAGAAGCCATTGAGTCCAGGATCCAGGAGATGTATCAGGTGCTGGAAGGCGAAGCCGTTGCTCATCAATATGTAGAAAAACAGTTTGAACCTCTTAAAGCGAAGCTGGATGAGCTGGAAAGCATGTTGAGTGTGACAGAACAAGAACTGAATGAGCTGCTTGTAACCTATCAGCTCGAAGAAGATGATGTGGAATCCCACCAAGGATTGAAAAACTGGTTCAATCAGCTGAGAAAGAAAATGATCAGTCTCGAATTCAAGCGCCAGGATGGGGAAACCGCCTATTCCGAACTGCGTGATGATCTGGAACAGCTGCAGAAACAGACCGCTGACCTCCAGGAGAAACATGCATTCTTCCAGGAGCGGGTGGAAAACCTGAGGAAAGACGAACGCGAGGCGAAGCAGCAGTTGAGAAAAATGGAAGAGCTGTTGATGGAAACCCACCGTCGTCTCAAGAGGAGTAATATCCCGGGAATTCCTGTTTTTATCTTTGAAGATATGAAAGCAGCGAGTGAAAAAGTGGATGAAGTTTTTCAAAACCTGGAGAAACAGCCCCTGGATATGAATGATGTTCACGCATCTTTAGACGAAGCGGTTGAACTGGTGGAAAAACTGAGAAACGATGCTGAAAAGGTAATGGATAAAGCTCATTTATCAGAGCGCCTCATCCAACATGGGAATCGATATCGGAGCAAGCATCCACTGCTGGCGGCTAAGCTGCTTGAAGCTGAAGAGAAATTCCGCTCCTATCAGTATGACGAAGCTTTAACTCTGGCGGCTGAAGCGGTAAAAGAAGTAGACCCCGGAGCGCTTGAGAAAATGGAAGCAGAAGAAGAAATGCTTGTCTAGGACGTGGATGCATGAGAAAAAAACTGCTAATAGGCTTATCCGCAGGTGTCGTCCTCCTATGGACAACAGTACTTGTTTTTCTCCTCCTGCCTGGTGACAGCGGACGTCTTCCCGCATCGGAACACAGCTACAGCCGGCTGGACGACGGAGTGGAGGAAAAGCTGATGAAGCAGACGGATAGTGAGAACCCGTCCGTCATCCTATCAGGTCAGCCTGAAGATATTTTGGGAAGCATGGAATACACGCAGTCCTGGGTGGATGATGTGACGGAAGATGGAAAGCTGAGTATAGATACGATCCTGGAACATTTGGATTCAATGGAATAAGCCGTCTTCCGGTGAAAAAGGCATCTGCAGTCCTGCAGATGCCTTTTTTTGCGGGGCTGCGGCGGGGGCCGGCTGTTTCATTTCTGCCGTTGGTGTGGTAGAATTATGGACTGCAATTTGAAAAAAAGGAGTCAAAGCCAATGATATACTTGGATAACAGCGCGACGACCCAGCCTTATCCGGAAGTGCTGGCAAGTTTCCAGAAAGCCGCAGAGCAGTATTTCGCCAATCCTTCCTCCATTCACAGTCTGGGAAGTGAAGTGGAGCGGCTGCTTGATCGTTCCCGAAAGCAGGCAGCCAGTCTGCTGCATGTGGACCCGAATGAGGTGATCTTTACCTCTGGTGGTACAGAGGGGAACAATATGGCGGTGAAAGGGGTGGCTCTGCAGCATCAAAATAGAGGAAAACATCTGATTACAACTTCTATTGAGCACCCATCTGTCATGGAAGCTTTTCGAGCCTTGGAGTCATTGGGCTTTGAAGTTACCTATATAGATGTAAATCGAAACGGCCTTGTAGATGCTGGAGCTGTTATGAATGCCGTCAGGCCGGATACCATTTTAGTCAGTGTGATGTCTGTAAATAACGAGCTGGGTTCCATTCAGCCCATTAAGGACATCGGACAGAAACTGAAAGCACATCCGAAAATTCACTTTCATGTAGACCATGTCCAGGGACTTGGTAAAATCGATCTTCCCATGAATGAATGGGGCATTGATTTGTGTACCATTTCGGGTCATAAAATTCATGGTGTGAAAGGGACCGGAGCCCTTCTTGTCCGGAAGCGTGTTTCCTTATTCCCAATGCTTCATGGGGGAAGCCAGGAAGCTGAATTGAGAGCGGGTACCGAGAACCTCCCTGGAACGGTAGCCTTTGTTAAAGCCCTCCGCATCCTGAAGGAAAAAGAGCACCACCACCGGGACCATTTATGGAAGTTGAGATCCCGGCTGAGGGAAGCCTTAAGGAAACGGTCCTATTGTGTGTTGAACTCTCCAGAGGATGGCGTTTCCCACATTACGAATTTTTCTATACCCGGCTTGAAACCTGAAGTGGTCATCCACGCATTAGGGGAGAAAGAAATTTATATTTCGACCAAGTCCGCCTGCTCCTCCAAGCAGCCGGATGTGAGTGCTGTCCTGAAGGCTTGTAATTTTGATTATGACCGTACCACATCAGCGTTAAGAGTCAGTTTTTCTTCACAGAATACGGAAGAGGATATTAAACAATTTGTAGATGCACTGGATGAAGCTGTCCATCACTTACAAGCTGCAATGAGGTGAGCAATCAATGAAATTCGATCGTATTATGATCCGTTATGGTGAAATGGCGTTAAAAGGAAAAAATAAAAAGTTATTTGAACAGAAGCTGAAGTACAATTTGTCGGGTAAACTCAAGGAGTTCCCTGAAACGACGATTGAAAAGACCCAGGGGCGTATGTATGTACACTTAAATGGAGAGCATCCTCAGAAGGTTATGGAAGCGTGCCAGAAGGTATTTGGGATTCACAGCCTGAGCTTTGCTGTGAAGGTTGAGCAGACAGAGGAAGCGATGAAAGATGCTGTTCTGCTGGCTTTTCGTGATGCTGAGGGAGCCCGGACCTTTAAAATCTCTTCCAAGCGAACGGACAAATCATTCCCGCTTCCATCCCAGGAAATCAACCCGATGCTTGGCGGGCATATCCTTAGGAACACAGACGGTGTCACGGTCGATGTCCACCATCCTGACGTAGAGATCAAAGTGGAGGTCCGCCACGAAGGTGTCCTCATCACGGCACGTGATTATCCGGGAGCCGGCGGTCTTCCGGCGGGTACGACAGGAAAGAGTCTGCTGATGCTTTCCGGAGGAATCGACAGTCCTGTGGCCGGTTATTTGACGATGAAGCGCGGGGTGGAACTTGAAGCGGTCCACTTCCATTCTCCGCCTTATACGAGTGAACGTGCGAAACAGAAAGTGATTGATCTTGCCCAGGAACTGGCTAAGTTCGGAAGCAAGGTGAAAATCCATGTCATCCCGTTCACAGCTGTTCAGCAGAAGATTCACCGTGAAATGCCGTCCGGGTACAGCATGACGATTACGAGACGGATGATGATGAGAATAAGTGAGAAAATCGCGGAGCAGCAGGGAATTCTGTCCATAACGACAGGCGAAAGTCTTGGTCAGGTGGCCAGCCAGACGATGGAGAGTATGAACACCATCAATGAAGTAACCAATTACCCTGTGATCCGTCCACTTGCAGCGATGGATAAGCTTGAAATCATTGATATTTCCCGGAAAATAGGAACGTATAATATTTCGATCCGTCCATTTGAAGACTGCTGTACGGTCTTCGTACCAAAAGCGCCGAAAACAAAACCGACAAGAGCGAATGCAAATTACTACGAATCCAATACCGACTTTTCGGAAGATCTTGAGAAGGCGGTCCGTGAATCCTACACCATCGAAGTCGATGCGCAGGGAAGTACGGACCAGCAGGAAGACGCTTTTGATGATCTCTTATAAGCTCTTGAAACCCTGACCTATCCTAGGTCAGGGTTTTGTTTACAGTTCTCTTTTTTTCCTGAATATGTTATAGATAGTAGTAAATGAAAAGAGAGGAAGTGTTGGCATGAAGCTTTGGTATGGTGGAAAAATTTATACCCTGACAGCTGAAGACGCCTGGGTGGAATCTGTTGTGACCGAAGGCGGGCGCATAAAAGCTGTAGGGGATACTCAGGATTTGTTTGAATCCTATAAAGATGATATTAAGGAAGAAATCGATCTGAAGGGCGCGGTGATGTACCCTGGTTTTACAGACAGTCACCTGCACATCCTCGGTCACGGCGAACGGCTGATGCGTCTGGATTTATCTTTTATGAAATCGGCCGAGGAAGTCAAGCAGGCCCTTCAGCTGCACGCGGAACAGCTTCCTGAAGGTGAATGGATTATCGGGGATGGCTGGAATGAGAACCAGTGGGAGGAAAAGCGGATCATACATAAGGACGAACTGGACGAAATCTCCAGAGATCATCCCATGATGCTTACGCGGGTCTGTCGTCATGCTCTGCTTGCCAATACAAAAGCCATGGAGCTTGCGAAGGTTACAGATCTTACTCCCGATCCTCAGGGAGGGGTGGTCGTTAAAGATGAGTCCGGACGTGTGACCGGATATTTCCATGATAAAGCTCAGGATCTGATCAAATCAGCCATGCCTGAGGTTACACCGGAATATTTAAGGAAAGCAGCAGATCTTGCGGTCAAGGATATGCATGCCTTCGGACTTGTCGGTGGTCACAGTGAGGATTTGAACTATTACGGAGGATTCAAAAGAACCTATGACGCCTTTTTGGATGTGATTGACGGGAAAACAACAAAGTTCAGGGCCCACCTGCTCATTCATCACGGTGTAATCGAGCAGGTGGATGCGTATGGGCTTGGATTCAAACAGGGAACGGACTTTGTAGAACTGGGAGCGTTGAAAATTTTTTCTGATGGAGCTCTTGGAGGACGGACAGCCTGGTTGAAACAACCTTATGCGGATGATCCGGACAATTATGGGGTAGCCATCCATACGCAGGAGGAACTGGACACCCTCGTCGGCGAAGCACGGAAGCGGAACATGCCTGTGGCCGTTCATGCTATCGGAGACGGAGCGGTGGAAGCTGTAGCAGATGCAGTAGCCAGAAATCCTCTCAAGACAGGCGAGCGTGACCGTATCATTCACGCCCAGATTTTAAGCAGTGAATTGATTCATAAGCTTCAGCATTTGAACGTCGTTCTGGATATTCAGCCGACCTTCGTAGCTTCTGACTTTCCGTGGGTGATGGAAAGGCTTGGGAACATGCGTCTGAAAAACTCGTATTCGTGGAAAACGCTTCTGGATGCCGGCCTTACGTGTGCCGGTGGATCGGATGCTCCAATTGAAGAAATTAATCCGCTTCTTGGAATCCGGGCTGCGGTGGACCGCCGAGCTTCCTATGATCATGAAGTGTACCAGGCAGAAGAAAAGCTGAGCGTTTATGAAGCCGTCAGTCTGTATACGAAAGGAAGTGCAGAAGCGATTCATAAAGAGGGAGAGCAGGGGATGATCCAGCCTGGATTCACCGCTGACTTTACAGTGCTGGACAGAGACCTCTTTGCACTGAAATCGCATGAACTTGCAGATGCAAAAGTGACGATGACAGTGGTCGACGAAGATATTGTCTATCAGCGCTCCTGATATCAAAGGCCTCCACGGATATTTTCCGCGGAGGCCTTTTGTGATGGTTATAGGAATGTGCGTTTCACACGATCCCAGTACGTATTATTTTTAAGCTTGACCGTTTTGATCACTTTTTCACTGAGGTTTACTGTAACGTCATGGATGTTTCGGATGGAGAACGCTTCATTGTCCATGCCGATAATCGGGTAGTCGTTTCCATCTTGTCTGACTTTAAGGTTCAAGGTTCTTTCTCCACTGAGGATGAAGGATGAACCGAGGGTCCGGTAACGGTTGTTATTCAAGGAGGCAAGCTCACTGATTTGGAAGCACGGGAGTTTTGGATCGACAACGGCTCCATTGATGGATTTGTTGTAGGCTGTACTTCCAGTTGGAGTGGCGATGATCAATCCGTCTCCCCGGAACGTTTCAAAATGAAGATCATCAATATACACATCAATGACAATGGATTTAATCAATGTCGACCGTACACTGCATTCATTCAGGCAGGAGAAGGTGGATTCATCGTTGATGGTGGTATCGATAACAGGGAAGCGCCGTACCTCTACTTCTGCATTTTTCATGGCTTCGATCATTTCATCGTGATCATCAATATTAAAGTCACAGTACAGGCCGGCTTCATTCTCACTGCGGATCCCTACATACAGGCAGTCCTGCCGGAATCCCGTTTTTCTGACAGCTTGAAGAAAGGCCCCGTCTCCTCCGACAGCAATAATGATATTGGCGTCATTAGATTCTTCGACAATCTGGAAGTCATTGTCTCTTGCCAGTTGGAAGAGCGCCTCTAATTTATCCTGAAGTTCGCTTTTTTGATGATAATAAAAGTATAGGTTTCTACGTTGATCTGTCATCATGACTCCTCCTTTAAGTTGTACAGCTTCAGCCATATCATATCATTTCAAAAGTGTAAGCGCACACAGTTTTCAAATAAATCGGGAAAGTTTCACATTGTTGAATTACGGCATGGTTTTCGTTATGGTTAGTTTAGACCATAATGGAACAAGTACGTAAACGGGCGCATTTTGTTATTGACAACGTGCGTCATTTCTTTGGAATTTTACGGAGAAGGAGTCTAATAGTTATGAAGCAGGAACATGTAGAACAACTATTTCAATGGATTGATGATACAGCAACAACGATTTCAGAGGATATGAATATTACCTACCTCGAATCCATTGCGGAAACAATGGATGTATTATTCAACGGTCAGCCGTTTGATGACATGAGTGAAAACCTTCAAACGTATTTGACAAATGAATTGACGAAAGTGAATAAGGACAATCATGAGAAGGAAGAAATCCGGAAAGCTGTTCAGCTGGCGATTCTGAAAGGGATGAAAGGAGCCACACAGCAGCAGCACTTGATCACTCCGGATTCTGTCGCGATGTTTATGGGGTATCTCGCCTCCCGCTTGTTTGAAGGCGAGGAGGAATTGAAAATCTTCGATCCGGCTGCGGGAAGTGCCAACTTGATTACGTCGGTGATGAACCAGCTTGACATGACGGTGAACGCTTATGCCAGTGAAGTGGATCCTACATTGATCCAGCTGGCAGTCACCAACGCCAACCTGCAGAAAAACAAGATTGAGTTCTTCCACCAGGACAGCCTGGCCCCGTTTTTAATGGAGCCTGTTGATTTTGTTATGGGAGATCTTCCGGTGGGTTACTATCCGGATGACGCGCAGGCAGCGAAGTATGAGTTGAAAGCAGAAGAAGGCCTTTCCTACGCTCATCACTTATTCATTGAACAGGGACTGAACTACACGAAAGAAGGCGGGTACCTGATGTTCATCGTGCCGAACTTCCTGTTTGAAAGCGATCAGTCCAAAGCTTTGAATGCCTACCTGCGTGAACACGCCCATATTGTAGGAATGCTTCAGCTTTCTGATTCTCTCTTTAAGGATGAGAAGCACGGCAAGAGCATACTAATCCTGCAGAAGAAAGGGAAGGATACAAAAGCGCCGAAACAGGCCCTTCTTGTGAAACTGCCGTCCTTTAAAAATCCAAATGGTATGGCGGATATCCTCAGTCAAATGAACGCCTGGTTTGATGAATATAAAAGTCGGTAATTGTGAGAAAATAATGAATATAACAAGTAAACGTTAACATCACCGAACTGCCTTGAAATCAAAGGGTGCGGGTGATTAAATAGTAATGGTAGAAAGTTACGAACCTATAGTTAAGGGGATGAGCATCGTTGAGTAATAACATTCTTGCTATCAATGCCGGCAGTTCATCGTTGAAATTCCAACTGATCGAAATGCCTGAGGAAACAGTCGTTACAAAAGGCCTCGTCGAGCGGATCGGTCTGGATGACGCTGTGTTCACCATTGAATTTAATGATGAAGAAGATAAAGCGGTAACAGAAATTCCTGATCATGCCGAAGCGGTAAAAATGCTTTTGGATAAGCTGACAGCCAACGGCATCATCAACTCTCTGGATGAAATTAACGGTGTCGGCCACCGTGTCGTCCACGGAGGCGAGCGCTTCAGTGAATCTGTATTGATTACAGACGAAGTGATTGAAGAAATCGAAGAGGTATCAGACCTTGCACCGCTGCATAACCCTGCCAACCTGACAGGAATCAATGCTTTCCGTGAAGTGCTGCCGAACGTTCCGCACGTGGCCGTTTTCGATACAGCCTTCCACCAGTCCATGCCTGAGCAGTCTTACTTGTACAGCCTGCCATATGAGTACTATGAAGAGTACGGCATTCGTAAATATGGTTTCCACGGTACGTCTCATAAGTATGTTTCCGAGCGTGCAGCGGAAATGCTCGGCCGTCCGGTTGAGGAGCTTCGTCTGCTTTCCTGCCACCTTGGTAATGGAGCAAGTATTGCAGCGATTGAAGGTGGAAAATCCATTGATACATCCATGGGCTTCACACCGCTTGCCGGGGTAACAATGGGAACCCGTTCCGGGAACATTGACCCTGCCCTTATTCCATTCATTATGGAAAAGACGGGTAAGACAGCGTCAGAAGTTATGAATGTATTGAATAAAGAAAGTGGAATGCTGGCTCTTTCCGGTTTCTCCAGCGATCTGAGAGACATCGAATTGCAGGCGAATGAAGGGGACGAACGTGCAGAGCTTGCTCTCGAAGTGTTCGCAGCCCGTATCCACAAATATATTGGTTCCTACGCCGCCCGCATGCACGGAATCGATGGCATCATCTTCACAGCAGGTGTTGGTGAAAACAGTATCACAATGCGTGAACGTGTCCTAAAAGGATTGGAGTTCATGGGTGTTTACTGGGATCCATCCTTGAACAAAGTCCGTGGAAAAGAAGCGTTTGTGAACTACCCGCACTCTCCGGTCAAAGTTATGGTCATTCCTACCAACGAGGAAGTCATGATTGCCCGCGATACTGTGGAAAAAGGTTTATAAGAAAGGTCAAAGCAGTGAATCCGGTTCTCCGGGTTCATTGCTTTTTTTTCGTTGTTAAGGCTACAATAGAGGAAAAGGCTGCCTTATAAGGGGGAGAATGGATTGGCTGATGATCGAATCCGTAGAGAACTTGAGGTATGGCTTCAGCAGTTCCGGCAGTACCAGCCGAATGATTTTGAAAACATGTATGATCAATGGATGCATCAAAATTTTCAGAACCTGGACCCTGGAGTCAGGGATAAATTCTTTTCCAAGCTGGATGCGTGGTTCTTCCACACCCATGCGTTTCTCCAAGGGACGTCCTATCAATATGAGGCGCGTGAGCGGATTTTGACCGCCGGCAGGATCTTTTCTTCCAACATCCATCACATTCAGGATATGGAAAAAGAGTTAACCACTGATCAATTGACTTACATTGCTGAGCAGCAGATGGCTCGTGGGCGTCTGTATTCTTTTGCTCAGGGTGGATTGACGGGGGCTGGAGGATGGTTGTTTCTCGGTGTCGACTATCCGATGATGATGCTTATGAACATCCGGGCCATTCAATTGATCGGACTTACCTTTGGCCATGAAATGAATCATCCTTACGAAATGATGATTTCCTTGAAGGTGTTTCATGCGGCGACACTACCCAAGCGTTTGAAAGCGCAGGCCTGGGAAGATTTGATTCAGGAAGTCGAGAAAAAAGAACATAACTTCATTGTTGCCGGTGATGACCGCCTGACGGATGAAGGATGGCTCGAGCAGCCGCTGAAGCACTGCTTCAAGTCCCTGTTCATTTTGATGTTCAGAAAAAAACTGGTGCAGGGTCTTCCCTTTATAAGCATAGCCATCGGCGCATATTCGAACTACCATTTAACGAAGCGGGTGACGGAATTCGCTATGAAATTTTACCAGTATCGTCACATCACGAGTGAGGAAGGAGGCTGAACGTGTCTGTTGATGAACATAAGCAAGCAGTAAAAGGGCCTGTCCGCTGCGGGATCATTACCGTTAGTGATACAAGGACAGTGGATACGGATAAGAGCGGCAGACTGATGAAGGAAAAACTGCTGGAGCACAATCATGAAATCCTCCGCTCTTCGATTGTGCCTGATGAGAAAGCGTCCATTCTCCAAGAACTTCGCGAGTACATGGCTCATCCCTCTATGGACGTCATTTTACTGAATGGCGGCACAGGAATCGCTGCCAGGGATGTCACGATTGAAGCAGTGGAACGTGTTTTTGAAAAGGAAATGCCGGGCTTTGGAGAGATTTTCCGTATGCTCAGCTACACCGAAGACATTGGATCTGCCGCTATCCTATCCAGGGCAGCGGCGGGGGTGGCAGGTGGAAAAGCGGTCTTTGCCACGCCTGGTTCAACAGGAGCGGTGAAACTGGCTATGGAAAAGCTGATTTTACCGGAACTTCGCCATGTTGTCCGTGAATTAAGAAAAGATCAATGAAAAAGGAGCCCTTGGAGAGGCTCCTTCAGCTTGTAGAGAAACCTCTGTTTCTTTACAAGCTTTTTCTTTCCTACCGCCAGGAGCGAAAGCCCCTTGGGAGTGCTTAAAATCGAAAAAAACAAGGCTGTCGAGAAAGTCTCGACAGCCTGAAGGAGCCCTTTAAAGGGCTCTTTACTTCTCTTGTTTATCGGCACCGGCCCGGACAACGAGAACGTCACATGGGGAATAGCGGGTAATGTGCTCGGAAACACTTCCGATAAAGAAGCGTTCCATTGCATTCAGACCGGTCGCACCGCAGATAATTAAATCAGCGTGGTGTTTAGGCGCAATATCTTTAGCGATTTTCACTTTCGGTGACCCATACTCAATATCAATCACGACGTTGGTGACGCCGGCTTGTTCCGCTTTCTTTTGATAGTCGTTCAACAGCTCCGTGGCGTACTGCTCTGCCCGTATCGCTAAGGAACGGTCATACGCTTCCACAGTAGCAAAAGCTCTTGTATCCACGACGTGAGCAAGAATCAGTTTTGCCCCGTTTCGGTTGGCTATGTCGATCGCTTTTGAAAAAGCCTCCTCTGCTGTAACGGAACCATCCACGGCAACGACGATATCTTTATATTCATAAGTCATCCCAATTACCCCCTCCCATTTAATTACTTTTATTATATCATGCGATCCGCTGTTGTAGACGGCTGTTCCATACATAATCGGGAGAATTGTGTGAACAATAAGACAGAGGTGATAGCAATGAAGAAGCCAATGAACCCTCTTGAAAAAGAAAGCATGGATCAACGCCGGATCGTGAGTGCATTGAATGAGAGCTACCAGTCCGGTGACCGTCGTCAAAAACGTCGATAAATAAGAAGTCCCCCGCCAGAAAAAAAGCGGGGGATTTTTCGTAACTTATGATTCCTTGTGCTCTTCAGCGTATCTCTGGGTAAGCGGGTATATCACTGCAATCACTACAAAGGTAAGAAACCCGGGGGACCAATCGTCCGGAAAGATAAAGTACAACAGTGTCCCGATGGTCACTGCCCCCATCGCTGCCCGATTGACAGCCGGGGCAGAAGCAAGCAGGTTCAAATCCTCGTTGGTCAGACGACTGCGTTTCACCACAAGGAAATCACTGACAATAACGGCAGAAATCGGAATGATCAAGCCGCCGAGAAGAGAGATAAATGACTCCGCTTCATTCACGAGGTCTGGAAATCCACTCAGAATAACGCCTGCGCTGCCAAAAAGCACGGCACTCTGCACCCTGGAAAGCTTAGGGAAAATGTTGAGAAGACTGAAACCGCCGGTATAGGCATTGCTGACGTTGATGCTGATCATGGAAATCACAGCTGTCAATGTAATCACCGCGATGATCACGGGGGATGCCGTCTGGTTTGAAGAGGATACGTAAGGGTTGAGACTTCCATAAAGAGTAGCTGAGGCACATCCAATCACTGCTGTTAAAAGAAACCCGGCGGCGTTGCCTGTAAGCAGTCCCCAGAAACCTTGGGCCGGTGTCTGCGCATATCTCGTCATATCAGCTGATGCGCTCACTCCAGAAACATACTGGACGAAGGCCAGGCTTGAGAAGAACAGCATCATCGGGATAGAGCCGCTCCAGCCATCCATAGCAAGCGTTAAGGATGCACCGGATTCATTGTTTGTAGTAAAGTATACATAGAGCATAGTCCCCTCTCCAAAAAGCAGGAGCGGAAGGAAATAACTAGTCGCTTTCTTAACGGCGTTAAAACCGAGGATAGCTAATAGGACCATCAACAGAGATAACGGCAGGGAAACAATCCAGAAGGGAAGCGCAGCTCCGGTAATTCTGGATACCAGTTCTTGAATGACGTACGTTCCTCCGATGGTCTGGACCGCAAACCAGTACAGAGAAGTCAAGCTCCTTACAGGAGATGATAGAAACTGGGCGCCCCGGACACCAAGCATCGTGCGGATCGCATACTGGGCTGGGATGCCGAGCCGTGCCCCGGGTAAAGATAAATAGGATACAAATAGAAACCCAAGCCAGGCGCCTGCACAGGTGCAGAGAACAGCGCTCCAAAAGGAAAGCCCGCCTTCCATGACAGCAAGAGCGGGAACGAGGAAGTTTCCGGCATTGGCCGCAACGGCCATCTGGATAAAAGCGAAACGGTACCAGGGCGTATTTTTCTGATGGGCAGGGACGGCTTCAAGTCCGTACCTTTCCACAACAGACTTACTGCCTGCAGCAGCTCTCATGATTGTCACGTCCTTTCTGACGAGCTCATTGTACAGAACGGGGCAGAAGAAGTAAACAATACAACTGTTTGAAAATAGAGACGGATTGATAAAAGGAGGGGTTTAGATGCGCCATGCCATCATAACAGCCGGCACGAAAGGCCTCGGCAGAAAAGTTACGGAACACATGCTTGCTCAGGGGTATTCCGTAACGGTGACCTATTTTAACGACGAGCAGAAGGCGCAGACACTCCTGAATGACTTTGCTTCCGCGCGCGGGCGTATTCAGCTCGTGAAGGCGGATGTCACAGTGGAACAGGATTTGGAACGTGTGGTCGCGGAGGCGGTGGACCGCTACGGCCGCATCGACTTCTTAATTAATAATGCAGGGCCTTATATATTTGAACGGAAAAAGCTGATGGACTATTCTAAAGAAGAATGGAATCAAATGATCCGTGGGAATCTGGATGCCGTCTTTTACCTGCTTAAGCTGACCATTCCATATATGCGCAGACAGCATTTCGGCCGGATCATCAATTATGGATTTCAAGGAGCTCATGCGGCATCCGGATGGATTTACCGATCAGCCTTCGCTGCAGCGAAAGTCGGGCTCGTTTCCCTGACCAAAACGATTGCCTATGAGGAAGCCGAGCACGGCATCACCTCAAATATGATCTGCCCCGGGAATATTGTAGGTGAATGGAAGGAGTCATCCATCGATCAAAGCCGGAATACGACGGATGAGGAGACACCGATAGGAAGACCCGGGACAGGAGAGGATATCGCACGGACCATCGATTTTCTCTGTGATGAACGCTCGGATATGATTACAGGCACAATATACGAAGTCACCGGCGGTCTTGATGTCATCCACCGCCATCGTTAAGGGAGAAAGGTGAATATTTTTGAAAAAGTGAAACCTCTGCCCGTGGCTTTCCGTACATAAGGTACACAGGGCAAAGCAGAAGGGAAGTGAAGGATTGGGTTTTTTCTCTCGATTGTTTCAAAAGAAAGACCAGCAGGTGCCCGAGGTGAAAGAACGGACGCCGCTGACGATTGAAGTAGGAGATATCGTGACCTACGACCTCGCCGATTACGAAGTAGTAGGGAAAATCACCTACCGGGACGGTTCTTATGAATGGTATGCCTATCAGCTGCTGGAAGGGAATCGAACCAAATGGCTCGCTGCTGAAATGGATGACGAGCTGGAGCTTGGGATGTATGAGAAGGTCAATCTGCCCGTGAGCAGGCCGTACCCCGCTTCTCTTGAATACGAAGGTGTGACCTACACGAAGGATGAAGAAGGGGAAGCCCAGGTGACAGGGGAAGGCCGCAGTGCGAACGTGAACGGCCGGACCGTCAACTATGCGGACTATATATCTGAAGATGAAGAAGCATACCTGAGTGTGGAAGCCTGGGGGACGGAAGTTGAAGTCAGTATCGGGTCAGACATCGAAGCGTATGAATTGAAAATTATAGCAGGTTCTAAATAATAAGGAGGAATTTACATGTTCAAATTTTTCAAACGTGTGAAGACGGTCGTAGGTTCTGAAATGAATGCGATGCTCGATAAAGCTGAAGATCCAGTGAAAATGCTCGACCAATTTATGAGGGACATGGAAAATGACATTCGTGAAGCAGAGAGCGCTGTTGCTAAGCAGATCGCCAATGAGAAAATGCTGAAGCGCAAGTACGATGATGCCCAGGCTCTTGCGGATAAGCGGATGCAGCAGGCGGAAAAAGCCATTGAAGCCGGTAATGAAGATCTTGCCCGCCGTGCCCTGGAAGATAAGAAAAATCATCAGGAACAGGCCGAGCAGTTGAAAGCGTCCTGGGAACAAGCGCAGACAGACGCTTCCAATCTCCGTGAAAAGCTCGATGAAATGAAGAAAGAATACCAGGAAATGAAACTGAAGAAAGATTCCTTGAAAGCCCGTGCGGAATCAGCGAAAACCCGTACGAAGATGAACCGGACCATGTCCAGCATCGGCGGGGATGAATCCCGTCAAGGTTTTGAGCGTATGGAAGAAAAGGTCATGCAGTATGAAGCGGAGGCGGATACGAGTGATGATCTTTCATCAGAAGCCCGCTCCATTGATGATGAATTCGAGGAAATGGACAAAAAAGATGATGTGGATGATGAACTGCAGGCGCTGAAGCGTAAAATGAATAAAGAGTAACGGTGAGACCCCCGGCTTCCGGGGGTTTTCGTATGTATGAATACCTCTGGCACAGCTCTGCTTCGGGATAGGTCAGACACGTCCTTTCTTAGCGGATAGGGTGGAGATCAAGGACTTCCTCTGAAAAAGTCCGCCTGTGTTTTAGGAGTAGAAAGACAGGGAAATGAAAAAAAGTGTAGAAGGAAATGGAAAGCGCTGGATAAATGCATCCGGCCGTATACATTACTTTTGTGAGAAGGAGTGGAAGGATGAAAGTTTCTTATCATGGACATGCCGTAGTCAAAGTGGAAGCCAATGGAAAAACGATTTTGTTTGACCCATTCATATCCGATAACGGGAACACGGATTTGGATGCCGATCAGGTGGAACCGGATGTCATTCTGCTGACTCATGGACATAACGATCACGTAGGGGACACGTTCGAGATTGCCGAACGGACCAATGCGCAGATTGTTGCTCCGTTTGAACTGGCTACCTATCTTGGGAACAAAGGGTTAAATGCCCACCCGATGCATATCGGCGGAGGGCATGAATTTGATTTCGGACATGTGAAGTTTACCCAGGCTTTTCATGGTTCAGCTTATACAGAAGAGGATGGCACGATTGTCTATACAGGGATGCCGACGGGGATCCTGCTGACTATCGATGGCAAAACCATTTTCCACGCCGGGGATACCGGGTTGTTTTCTGATATGAAACTGATCGGGGAACGCAATGATATTGATCTGGCTTTTCTTCCGATCGGGGATAATTTCACGATGGGACCCGAGGATGCTTTAACCGCAGCAGAATGGCTGCAGGCGAAACAGGTCGTTCCAGTTCACTATAACACCTTCGATCTCATCAATCAGGATGGAGAAGGATTTGCTTCACAGGTGAAGCCTGGAACAGGACGTGCGCTTCAGCCTGGAGAAGTCATAGAATTGTAGAGAGTTGAAAAGCGGCGGGTCATTGTGGCTCTGCCGCTTTTTTTTATCCAATACCGGTTTAATCCTCGAAACCATGCCCCCTGATTTCTGGAAGAAATTGCAGAACATCTGTATCAGTTGTATAATAACAATAAAGTGAGAAATGACTAGTACAGATAGAAAGTTTGGTGGGTGAATGGCTACAAAACATGAACAGATCCTGGAGCACATCGAGTCCTTATCGGTAGGAAGTAAAATATCCGTACGCGGGATTGCAAAAGCGCTGAATGTCAGTGAAGGAACGGCCTATCGTGCCATTAAGGAAGCGGAAAACCAGCATCTTGTCAGTACGATGGAGCGTGTGGGGACCATCCGGATTGAGAAGAAGAAGAAAGAGAATATTGAGCGTCTGACGTTCGCTGAAATTGTCAACGTCGTTGATGGGCAGGTTCTGGGCGGCAGAGAAGGCCTTTATAAAACCCTTGGGAAGTTTGTCATCGGAGCTATGAAACTGGAAGCGATGATGCGTTATACTGAAGCGGGTTCACTCCTCATTGTCGGAAACCGGACGAATGCCCATGAACTTGCAGTGAAGGAGGGGGCGGCTGTGTTAGTAACGGGTGGATTTGATACGACAGATACCGTGAAAAAACTGGCCGACGAAAAGAAGCTCCCTGTTATTTCTACAAGTTATGATACATTTACTGTAGCGACAATGATTAATAGAGCCATTTACGATCAGCTCATCAAAAAGGAAATCGTGCTGGTGGATGATATCTACACTTCTTTTGAAGATTCCAGGTATCTTTCCACAAGGGATACTGTCCAGCGCTGGCATGACCTGAATGATGAAACGAAGCACAGCCGCTATCCGGTGGTGGATGAGCAGAACCGTGTGGTTGGAATTGTCACTTCTAAAGATGTCATCGGGCAGGAGAAAACGGTCAGGATCGATAAGGTGATGACCCGTAATCCGATGACGGCTCACACGACGACATCCCTGGCTAATGCGGCGCATGTGATGGTGTGGGAAGGAATCGAACTGATGCCGGTCGTTGACACCAGCCATAAATTCCAGGGGATTATCTCCCGGCAGGATGTACTGAAGGCGCTGCAGCACATTCAACGGCAGCCTCAAGTTGGAGAAACCATCGATGATCTGGCTACAAACCGGATGGTGATGGTGGAGAGCGATCAGAGCCCGCAGCGCTGGAGCACGACGGTGACTCCGCAGATGACCAACCAGCTTGGCACGATGTCGTACGGCGTTTTTGTGTCCTTGATTACAGAGGCCTCCAGCCGGATGCTCCGGAAGTACAAAAAAGGGGATCTGGTCGTCGAAAATATTTCCGTCTATTTTATCAAGCCGGTTCAAATTGAAAGTGATATTGAAATTATTCCACAGATTTTAGAAGTCGGCCGCAAATTTGCTAAGGTGGACATTGAAGTTCATCACGGAAAATCGATTGTCGGAAAAGCCCTTCTTATGGCTCAGTTGATCGATCGATAAAAAAAGCCGCTGTCCGGGCAGCGGCTTTGTGAAGCATTCAGGTCTGTGAACGGGCTTCCTGCTTTTTATATTCCTGCTGGTAATGGCGGCTCGCCTTAAAGCCGAGCCGAGCCTGTGCAGCTCCGAGGATAAGGAAAACCAGCCCGACAAACAAGGAAAGCCTTGTTTGATAAAATACATACTGGTTAATCGCAAAGAAAAACAAGAATCCGCCGAGGAAAATCTTCGATCTGCTGTTCAAGTATTCCTGTGTAAGTGGATCCCGGGCCCGGATGACCATCACTTTGTAGTAAATGTAAAGAACAAGGGAAACTAAGATGAGAATCGGAAAAATAATCAAGGTGAATCGACTCCTGATCGTTAAGAATTCCTTTTCATTGTAGCTTGTTTTGTTGGAAAAGGCTACCTGGGCCGGGAATTCTGCAGGCGGTTGTCAGGAAAAAATTAAAAGGAGGCTTTATTTCATGTCTACACAAGCCATCATTCAGTCCATTAAATCTTATTCGACTATCATTATCCACCGCCATGTCCGGCCGGATCCCGATGCCTATGGTTCCCAGGCCGGACTTGCCGAAATGATTCGTGCGAGCTTTCCGGAAAAGCAGGTGTACCTTGCAGGCGAAGGGGAGCCGTCACTGGCATTTCTTGCCGAAATGGATGATATTGCTGATGATACTTTTAAGGAAGCTTTAGTCATCGTCTGTGACACAGCCAATCAGGCCCGTATTGACGACCAGAGATTTGGAACAGGAAAACAGCTCGTGAAAATTGATCATCACCCTGACGTCGATCAGTATGGAGATATTCAATGGGTGGATACGACATCCAGCTCCACCTCCGAAATGATCTATCATTTATATATGGAAGGAATCGAGGCCGGGCTGAAAATGAATGAACGTTCTGCAAGGCTTCTGTATGCAGGAATTGTAGGGGATACCGGGCGCTTTCTTTTTCCAAGCACTACGAAAAAAACGCTCTCCTATGCTGCGGATTTAGTGCATTACGATTTTGATCGATCTTCCCTGTTTAACGAAATGTATAAGACTCCTGTCCACGTAGCCAGGTTAAAAGGCTATGTTCTTGAGAACTTCACGCTTCACCCGGCCGGCTATTCCACCATTCGTCTTGATAAGGATACACTGGAGCGATTTGGTGTGACAGCGACCGAAACGAGCCAGCTGGTCGGCCTTCTCGGAGATATTGAGGGCATTCTTGCGTGGGCGTTCTTCGTGGAAGAAGAAGATAATATCCGCGTCCGCCTGCGTTCCAAAGGTCCGGTGATTAACGGAGTCGCCGCTGCTCATCATGGTGGTGGACATCCGATGGCCTCCGGGGCTTCTGCTTCCGACTGGGCAGAAACCGAGGACATTGCCCGGGAATTGGAAGAGGTTTGTAAAGCATATCGAAACGAGCAGGCATAAGATGGCCTGCTCGTTTTTAACGTACCAGCTTTATTTCAAGTCTTAACGTAATGACTTCTGAAATGATCAGCCGGTTCACTTTCAATTGGTAAGTGAAGTCATCCACCACATAGTTTTTGTTTTCAAGGGCGGTTAAGATCAGATCCGCCTGATCAGCTACCACTTTTACAGGCTTCCCTGGCAGGGAAGAAAGCTGATCCTTGACCATCGTTGTCAGCTGGTGCTGCGTAAGCAGGTCGACTTCCAGCTTTTTGGCATTGGTGTAGGATACGTCCATTTCGCCCACCGTCAGTGGTGCGGATTCAGAATCCTGGTTTTTATTGTTCAGCAGTCCCTCATACTTCACTTCCAGTTCATGCAGCTCTGTAGTCAAGGCGATGTGTTCTTCCGTGTATTTCTGCTGAAGCTGCCCATGAGTATAAAGAAAAAAGAGCCAGCCGGCCAGGGTGCCCAGCAGCACACCGGCGAAAAAACGCCTCCATTCCCTGCTTTTATGGTAAGGAGGGAAATGCATCAGGTCACCTCTTCTCCAAGCAGCCACTCAAACAACAGAAGTGCTGCCTTCACCCCGCCCATAGCTGCAACGATTATGACGATCTGCTTGAACATATCGAAAGTGGATCCGTCGAGAATGCCTTTTTCAAAGTTGCTGATGGCATCGAAGGTTCCCCCGATGGCTGCAACAACAGCCCAGATTCTTAAACTTTTGGCGATGCGGAACATGGCGGTCAGCGGAGCTTCCCCTGTTAAGTAACTGCCGATACTTCCAATCAGTGTTCCACCTACAATAACTCCAAAAGCGATAAAGAAGCATTGGATCATGGATACGATTAAACGGTCTTCCATCTTGTCCCTCTTTCCGCCTGGAAAATGTGTTTCTATTTAAACGAATATTCTTTTTCCTGTGGTTTTATGCAGAGGGCTTTATTCCCTATCCAATAGTAGCTATAATTTACACATGAAAGAAGGTGTGCGAAATGACTTTCACCCATTTAAATGTCCGCAGCGGCTATAGTCTTATGAAGAGTACGGTGAAGATTAACGATTTGGTCCATGAGGCGAAGGCCCTTGGGTTTGAATCCATCGCTTTGACGGATGAGAACACGTTGAGCGGGGCGCTGGCATTTTATGAGGAATGCCGGGCACAGGGGATCAAGCCGGTAATCGGTTTAACGACGACCATCGAGGACCGTTCCCTTCTCCATCCCGTTCGGCTTCTCGCGACGAATCAGACCGGGTATAAAAACCTGATGAAAATAGCTACGTGGGCCAATACAAAAGATCATCCGTTGGATCTGGAAACGTTCGCCGACGTGAGTCAGGGGCTGATCGTCATTCATATGACCTCTGCCTCTCCATGGGGAGAACCCTTATCCGACCGGATGTTCGAGCATATGGAGGACGGGTTGAACCGATGGATGCACGCAGTGAAGAAAGAGGACTTTTTCTTAAGTATTCAAGATGTGGATCTTCATTCTGAACGGCAGCTGCACACCCCTCTGCGGGAATGGGCGGATGAAAAAGGGCTGCAGGTAACGGCTGTCGGGGATGTGCGTTACATAAAAAAAGAGGAAGCCGACGCCTATCTATGCTTACGGGCGGTGGATGAAGGTACGCGTTATACACCGAAGAGTGCTCACGGCCCCTTCTACTTAAAAAGTGCGGAAGAGATGGAATCCTTCTTTGGGGAATGGTGGCCGGAAGTCCTTGAAACAGCAGACCACATCGCGCGCCGCTGTCAATGGGACATGGATCTGAACCAGCAGCTTCTTCCTACATATCCGGCACCGGAAGGGAAAAGCGGAGCGGATTATCTGCGTGAACTCTGCGAGCTTGCCCTGAAGAAAAAATATGCCGGCAAGGCAGAGGCTGTCGAGCGGCTGGACCATGAATTAAGTGTCATTGAATCCATGGGTTTCAGTGATTACTTTTTAATTGTCTGGGACTTTATCGATTTTGCCCGCGCAAAGGGGATCAATGCCGGACCTGGGAGGGGATCGGCGGCTGGGTCGATTGTCGCTTATCTTCTCGACATCACGAAGGTGGATCCGCTCGAATATCAACTGCTCTTTGAACGGTTCTTAAATCCGGAACGTATTACGATGCCGGATATCGACATCGATTTTCCTGACCAGCGCAGGGAGGAGGTCATTTCCTATGTAGCTGAAAAGTATGGAAGGCAACATGCAGCTCAAATCAGCACGTTCGGTACATTCGCTGCAAAAAGTGTGCTGAGGGAATTGTTCAAGGTTCTCCATATTGAGGAGAGCGATGCGTCTTTTATCCTTCATCAGCTGCCGAAGCAGGCGGCTCAACCTCTTGTAGAAATCGTCCGTCAGTCGGAAGAATTGAAAGATTATATTAGAAACTCGGAAAAACTGAAGCATCTGTTCAAAATTGCAGCCAAGCTGGAGGGCCTTCCCCGCCATATTTCCACACATGCGGCAGGGGTCGTGCTTTCAGAAAAACCGCTGATGGAATATACACCTTTAATGAAAAGCCAGGGAGAGGTGTATGTAACACAGCTTACTATGGGGGATTTGGAAAAAATCGGTCTTTTGAAAATTGATTTTCTGGGACTGAGGAACTTGACCTTTATGGAAAATCTGGAACGGAAGATTCAAAGGGCGGGAAACCGGTCCTTTTCTCTGGATCAGATTCCATTGAATGATGCTGCAACCTTCTCCCTGCTCACGGAAGGAAAAACCAATGGTGTCTTCCAATTGGAGTCGCAGGGCATGAAGCAGGTACTCACAAAGCTGAAGCCCACTCATTTTGAAGATGTGGTCGCCGTTAACGCCCTCTACCGGCCGGGTCCGATGGAATATATCGATACTTACATTGAAAGAAAGAACAAGAAAGCAGCGATCGAACTTCCACACGAGGATCTGGAAAGAATTTTAAGCCCGACTTATGGCGTACTCGTCTATCAGGAGCAGATTATGCAGGTGGCGGGACTTGCTGCGGGCTATTCGCTTGGACAGGCGGACATGCTTCGGAGAGCGGTCAGCAAGAAGCAGGCCGGGGTTTTGGAGAGTGAGAGGAAAGCATTTGTATCAGGAGCATTGGAAAATGGATATTCCGAGCAGGTGGCTGAGCAGCTGTTTGACTGGATTGTCAAATTTTCCAATTATGGATTCAACCGGAGCCACGCTGTTGCCTACAGCTTAATTTCCTACCAGCTGGCCTTTATGAAAGCTCATCATCCGTCTGCATTCATGGCCGAGCTTATCAACGCGAATCTGGGAGACCGGGACAAACTGGCCGCATACATTCGGGAAGCGCGGGAGATGCACGTACGGGTGAAGGCTCCTTCCATAAATAAAAGCGGGGCGACTGCTCAGGGGCAGCGTAGGGAAATCACTATGGGTTTTCTTTCCATCAAAGGCGTAGGGTATCAGGCGGCTAAAGCGATTGTAGAAGGGCGTGGACAACAGCCTTTCCGCCATTTGAACGACTTCTGTCTGCGTGTGGATACGAAAATTGTATCGCGGAAAGTGATTGAAGGGCTCATTATTGCCGGGGCTTTTGATGAACTGCACTCCAACCGTGCAAGTGCTCTGGCCACCATCGATCAGGCTCTTGAGCAGGGGGAATTGTTCAAGGAATTCCAGGACCAGCCCGGTTTCTTCGATCAGGAAATGGTCATGGATATGGTGGATGTGGAACCTTTTCCGCTTTTGAAGAATCTGGCGATGGAAAAAGAAGTCCTCGGCACTTATTTATCTGATCATCCCCTTGAGAGTCAGCGGAAATCTCTCCGGAGAAGAGGCATCCTTGCTCTTGCTCAGCTATTCAGGATGAAAATGAATAAAAAAGTCGATACGGCTGCGGTCGTTGACAGCATTCGGGAAATTCGTACAAAGCGCGGGGACCCGATGGCCTTTTTATCCATGAGTGATGAAAGTGCTGAAGTGGATGCTGTCATCTTTCCGGATACGTACCGGGACGTCAAAGTGTGGCTGAAAGAACAGATGCTTGTGACAACGTCGGGGAAAGTAGAGGAAAGAAACGGAAGGAAGCAGCTTATTATTCAGTCCCTTCAGCCTTTTGAACTGGATGAACCATCCCATGAGTCAGCTCAGGGAGAAAGACGGCTGTTCGTTAAAGTAACGGATGAAAACGAAAATGAAGCCCTTCAACAGTTAAAAGAAACGGCACAATATTTCCCGGGGAATACACCAGTTTTTCTTTTCCGGTCAGAAGATCGGAAGACCTACCGCCTTGACGAAAGTTATGGCCTTCAGCCCACCAGAGACTGTCTTGATCAGTTGCACGCATTTTTTGGGGAGAAAAATGTCGCATTAAGAAGTAACAAAAAGAAGGCGGAAAATTAAAAACTAAGTCCATATTTTTGAAAATCTTTACACGACCTTATCATCTGTTATAATTAAGGAGTTACTGGTGGTCAGACCACCTGGGTCGGTTCTATCATTCATTTAAAGGAGCGTGTTGTTGTGTCAAATCTGCGAGATGAAGCATTGCATATACACCGGGTGAACAAGGGGAAGCTGGAAACACATTCAAAAGTACCTGTACGGAATGCTAAGGATCTAAGTCTTGCCTACTCCCCTGGAGTGGCTGAGCCATGTAAGGAAATCTACGACCATAAAGAAACGGTCTACGATTATACGATGAAGGGGAACATGGTGGCCGTGGTCAGTGACGGTTCTGCCGTGCTTGGACTTGGAAATATCGGTCCTGAAGCTGCTCTTCCAGTCATGGAGGGGAAAGCCGCATTGTTCAAAAGCTTTGCCGGTGTTGATGCTTTTCCTATCTGCCTGAACACGAGAGAGATCGATCAGATTGTGCAGACGGTGAAGTTGATGGAGCCCACGTTTGGCGGCGTAAATCTGGAGGATATCGCTGCACCAAACTGCTTCATTATTGAAGAGCGGTTGAAGAAGGAAACGAACATCCCTATCTTCCATGATGATCAGCACGGAACGGCTATCGTGACGGTCGCAGGTCTGATGAACGCTTTGAAGCTCACAGGAAAATCATGGTCGGATATTAAAGTGGTGGCCAACGGGGCAGGGGCCGCAGGAATTGCTATTATCAAATTACTTTATCATTTCGGTGTACGTGATATTATTATGTGTGATTCCAAAGGTGCTATCTTTGAAGGCCGCGACTACGGAATGAATGATGTCAAAGATGAAATTGCTAAAATTACGAATAAAGACCGTGTCGAAGGCGCTCTTGAGGAAGTCATGGAAGATGCTGACGTCTTCATCGGTGTATCTGTTGGTGGTTTGTTGTCCAAGGAAACGGTCTCCCGTATGAAGGATGACTCCATCATTTTTGCCATGGCCAACCCGGAACCGGAAATCATGCCGGACGATGCGAAGGAAGCAGGGGCTCGTGTCATCGGTACAGGACGATCTGATTTTCCTAACCAGGTGAACAACGTTCTGGCTTTTCCAGGAATCTTCCGAGGGGCTCTTGATGTACGCGCGACTCGAATCAATGAAAAAATGAAAATCGCAGCTGCGGAGGCGATTGCTTCCCTTGTAAGTGATGAAGAGTTGAATGAGGACTATGTTATTCCTGCTCCCTTTGACCCGCGTGTAGCTCCAGCTGTGGCAGCAAGCGTTGCAAAAGCTGCAATGGAATCAGGCGTAGCTCGTCATCATGTAGACCCTGAAGAGGTGGCAGAAAAGACGAGACAGCTCACTTTAATTGATGAAGAATAAGTGCCGGAAAAGGGGAAAGAGATCTTTCCCCTTACATATGGCCATAGGATAAAAGCGGGAAAGAGGTGTTCGGGTACGTTGACTAAACCACAAGGGAAGGTATATGAAGGGGTTTTGTATCAATTGAAAGCCTACATTGAGGAGAATCAATTGAGCCCTGGCGATAAGCTGCCTTCTGAACGCGAACTAAGCGAACAGCTCGGTGTAGGAAGGTCATCGATCCGCGAGGCGTTCCGCGCCATGGAACTGCTCGGTCTGATAGAAACCCGCCGCGGAGAAGGTACCTATATGAGATCCTACCGCCCGTATCATATGGTTGAACTGCTGTCGAACTTCCTGTTGACGGAAAAGAGGACAAAAGAGGAACTATTGACAGCTATGCAGATGATCGAAAAAGAAGTATTGACGATTCTGCAGCATAAACTGACCAGCGAACAGCTGTACCGTCTAAAAGACATCATAGAAGGACATGTTGGTAAGGAAAGGCATTACCATGTGTTTGACTATCTTTTTTCTACATGTGGGCAGGAGCTGCTTTTCTCCATGTGGCAGTTTATAGCCGGATTTACCAATACCGTACATCATGTGCACTATGATAAAAGCTGGTATGATTCTGTGGCGGAAGCCCTGCAGAAGGGCAGTACAATGGATATCATACAGCTCTATCGTTGAAAATGATGTCGAAACCATAACGACAAATTCAGTGGTATTACGCAAAGTACTTTTTGTATATTGAATAGAAAGGAAGCTTTGTCCCAAAGGAGGAATCACCTTGCTTAGAGACTTTTTCAGCAAGAAAAAAAGGTATGCATCCATACCAAGCCAGGAAGCCAAACAGGATGTACCGGAAGGTTTAATGCAGAAATGCCCCAACTGTCAAAAAATCTTCTATCGTAAAGAATTAAATCGGAATATGAATGTCTGCCCATATTGTGATCATCATCACCGCCTCAATGCCTATGAACGGATTGAGCATTCGTTTGATGAGGGTACGTTTACCGAATGGGATAAGCATATGATTTCCAGCAACCCGCTCGGCTTTCCAGATTACGAGGAGAAATTAGAGAAAGACCGGTTGAAATCCGATCTCAATGAAGCTGTAGTCACTGGGAAAGCCCGGATGAACGGCCTTGAGGCGGCTGTAGCTGTCATGGATGCCCGGTTCAGAATGGGAAGTATGGGGTCCGTGGTCGGTGAAAAAATAACGAACGCCATTGAAAAGGCCCGCGAAGAAGGAATTCCATTTATCATCTTTACGGCATCCGGGGGCGCACGTATGCAGGAAGGAGTCCTCAGTCTCATGCAGATGGGAAAAACTTCTGTAGCGCTGCAGCGCCTTCATGCAGATGGAGGTTTGTTTATTTCTGTCATGACTCACCCGACTACAGGCGGTGTATCCGCCAGTTTTGCTTCCCTTGGTGATTATAACTTTGCAGAACCTGGAGCTTTGATTGGTTTTGCGGGACGAAGAATTATTGAACAGACCATCCGGGAAAAACTGCCGGATGATTTTCAGACGGCTGAATTTCTGTTGGAGCATGGCCAGCTGGACCGTGTTGTCCACCGCCATGAGCTGAGAGAGACACTGACAACTGTTCTGGATCTTCACGCAGTAGGAGGAAGCCGGTTATGAAACACGTGTTAGAATTTGAAAAACCAGTCATCGAACTAAGAGAAAAAATTGTAGATTTGAAACAGCTCACAGACAGCAGTGAAATGGATTTAAGCGATGAAATCGCCAAGCTGGAAAAACGTCTGGAAAAACTGGAAACGGACGTTTATGATCGGATGGCACCATGGGACAGAGTCCAAATGGCCCGCCATCCGGAACGGCCCACGACTCTTGATTATATTGAGCACTTATTTACAGATTTCCTGGAGCTTCACGGGGATCGTACATTCGGTGATGATGCGGCAATCGTTTCCGGAATTGCCAGATTCAATGAACAGCCCGTCACAGTCATTGGTCATCAGCGGGGGAAGGATACGAAAGAAAACATCCGGCGTAACTTCGGGATGCCTCATCCGGAAGGCTATCGTAAAGCGCTTCGTTTAATGAAACAGGCAGAGAAGTTCAAGCGCCCGATCATTACGTTCATCGATACGAAAGGCGCTTATCCAGGGAAAGCAGCAGAAGAACGCGGGCAGAGTGAAGCGATTGCCCGCAATTTGATGGAAATGGCCGGCTTGACTGTGCCCATCATCTGTATTGTCATTGGTGAAGGAGGAAGTGGTGGAGCTCTCGGACTCGGCATCGGAGATAAAATTTTCATGCTGGAAAACTCCACGTATTCCGTTATTTCTCCAGAAGGAGCATCGTCCATTTTATGGAAGGATGCAGGTCTTGCTCAGGAAGCTGCCGAATCGATGAAGATTACTTCCTACGACTTGAAGAAATTAAACGTCATTGACGGTGTCATCCCGGAAGTGAGGGGTGGAGCCCACCGCGATGTCGAGACACAGGCGCAGGAAATTAAGCAGGTCCTGACCGATTCCCTGAATGAACTTCACACCTTGAATCATGATCAACTGTTGGAGAATCGTTTCAAAAAATATAAAAACATTGGCGATTACTCATATCTTGATTTATAATGATAGGGTTGAAATATAAAGGTCCGTTATTGGAAGGTCGCACATTTCGTGCGGCTTTTCGCATCTTTACAGGATGGTAACGTTATCACGGGAAAAAGAATGGTCCAGCTGTGCAGAAAAGGGTAGACTGTAAAGGGAGTCCTAGAGATCAGGGGGACTGAGGTTTCAATTCATCTTTAGTTGGAAACAACATAAATAGATTACTTTTGAGGTGATGAGAATGAAAAAAATTGGAGTACTTACGAGTGGTGGAGACGCCCCGGGTATGAACGCGGCCATCCGTTCAGTTGTCAGGAAAGCGATCTATCATGACATTGAAGTGTACGGGATCAAGTACGGTTACCAGGGTTTGATCGACGGTGATATCGAAAAAATGGAACTTGGATCCGTGGGTGACATCATTCAGCGTGGAGGAACCAAGCTTTATTCTGCCCGTTGTGAAGAGTTCAAAACCGAAGAGGGTCAGTTGAAAGGGATTGAACAATTAAAAAAACATGGCATTGAAGGCTTGATAGCTGTCGGTGGTGATGGTACCTTTATGGGGGCTAAGAAACTTACGGAAAAAGGCTACCCATGTATCGGTGTACCAGGAACGATTGATAACGACATACCTGGAACTGATTTCACAATCGGGTTTGATACAGCATTGAATACCATTATTGATGCCATCGACAAAATTCGTGATACAGCTACGTCCCATGAGCGGACGTTCATCATAGAAGTCATGGGCCGCGATGCAGGGGACCTTGCCCTTTGGGCTGGACTTGCAGATGGTGCGGAAAGTATCATGATTCCGGAAGCGGAAGATGAGCTGGGAGATATTATCGATCGTCTTCGAAGAGGACATGAACGTGGCAAGAAACACAGCATTATCATCGTTGCCGAAGGCGTCTGCACCGGAGGCGAGCTTGCCCGCCGCATTGATGAAGCTGCCGGCTTGGAATCCCGTGTCACTGTACTGGGGCATACCCAGCGCGGAGGATCCCCGAGCGCTGCAGATAGAGTTCTTGCAAGCCGCTTAGGCGCTTATGCCGTCGATCTGCTTCTCGAAGGTAAAGCAGGCCGCATGGTCGGTATCCAAGCGAACAAATTGGTGGACCATGACATTGTGGAGATTTTGAACGCCAAGCATACGGTTGACCTTGATATGTATCGTCTTTCCAAAGAACTATCTATATAAACGTAAGAGGCACTAGAGGAGGAAATAATATGTTTAGAAAAACAAAAATCGTCAGCACGATTGGACCAGCGTCTGAATCTGTAGAAAAGTTGACACAGCTTATCGAATCAGGGATGAATGTTGCCCGTCTGAACTTTTCACATGGAGATTTCGACGAACATGGTGCACGTATCACAAACATTCGTGAAGCTTCAAAAGCCGTAGGGAAGACTGTAGCGATTCTTCTGGATACCAAAGGTCCGGAAATTCGTACCGGTTCTCTAAAAGGTGGAGAGTGCTACCTTGAAAAAGGATCCACAACGTACGTATCCATGAAGGATATCGAAGGGGATGCAGGGCGTTTCTCTGTAACTTATTCCGGTCTCATTAACGACGTACACCCTGGATCCAAAATTCTTCTTGATGACGGTCTTGTGGAACTTCAGGTGGAAGAAGTGGACAAGGAAAATGAAGAAATCAAGACAACGGTCCTTAACAATGGACCATTGAAAAACAAAAAAGGCGTCAACGTTCCAAACGTTAGCGTCAACCTGCCTGGTATTACAGAAAAAGATGCCAAGGATATCGAGTTCGGTATTGAGCAGGGTGTTGACTTCATCGCTGCATCTTTCGTACGCCGTGCGTCTGATGTTCTTGAAATCAAAGAACTTCTTGAGAAGCATAACGCCAACCACATTCAAATCATTCCAAAAATCGAGAACCAGGAAGGTGTCGACAACATCGACGAAATTCTTGAAGTCAGTGATGGATTGATGGTTGCCCGTGGTGACCTTGGTGTTGAAATTCCAGCAGAAGATGTACCTCTTGTACAGAAGCAGTTGATCCGCAAATGCAATAAAGCCGGCAAACCGGTTATTACGGCCACACAAATGCTTGATTCCATGCAGCGCAACCCACGTCCAACGCGTGCGGAAGCTTCTGACGTAGCCAATGCCATTTTTGACGGCACCGATGCGATCATGCTTTCCGGCGAAACAGCTGCTGGTGACTATCCGGTGGAAGCCGTCCAAACGATGCATAATATTGCTTCCAAAACAGAAACAGGCTTGAACCACGTATCCCTGTTGCAGGACCGCTCCAAGCACAGTGATATGACGATTACAGATGCCATCAGCCAGTCTGTTACGCACACAGCGATCAACCTGGATGCAGCCGCCATTGTTACGCCGACTGAAAGTGGACATACCGCCCGCATGATCTCCAAGTATCGTCCAAAAGCTCCGATCGTAGCGATTACGTCTGACGAAGAGGTCAACCGTAAGCTTTCACTTGTATGGGGAGTGTATGCAGTCATGGGGCCGCGCGCGTACTCTACGGATGACATGCTAGACGTTGCGGTTGAACGCAGCCTTGCTTCCGGCCTAGCTGACCGCGGGGATCGTGTCATCATTACGGGTGGTGTACCTGTTGGAGAGAGCGGTACAACCAACCTGATGAAAGTTCACGTTATCGGTGATGTTTTGGTCAAAGGCCAGGGTGTCGGCCAGAAGAGCGCGTATGGTCGTGCCATCATCGCTAAAGATGCTCAGGATGCCATCAACCGTGTAGAAGACGGTGATATCATCGTGACTCACGGAACAGACCGTGACATGATGCCTGCCATCGAAAAAGCGGCAGGAATCGTTACACTTGAAGGCGGTCTGACTTCCCACGCAGCCGTTGTCGGACTAAGCCTTGGTATCCCGGTTATCGTGGGCGTACCAAATGCTCTTGAACTGATCAAGGATGGTTCCGATCTTACCATCGACAGTTCCCGTGGTGACATTTACGAAGGACATGCAAGCGTCCTGTAATAGATAGAAGGAAAGGCAGGGATGAGATCCCTGCCTTTTATTTTTTACCTTACAGCTTTAAAAAGGTATAATGGAGGAAAGGAAAAGAAGGGAAGATGCTATGTTTCGCTGGTTATTCATCCTCATATTGATCATACCCGCATTGGAAATCGGTCTGCTGATCGGGGCCGGAAATGTCATCGGTCCATGGTGGGTCATCCTTCTGATCATCAGTACGGGGGCCCTGGGAGCCTGGCTTGCCAAGAAACAAGGGATGGAAACGATCCAGAATGTCCAGCTCTCTATGCAGCAGGGGCGTATGCCTCAGGATGCTTTATTGGACGGGGCTTGTATCCTTGTAGGAGGAGCTGTCCTGTTAACGCCTGGGTTCATTACAGACGCCGCAGGATTCATCCTTCTCCTGCCCATGACGAGAACGCCGTTAAAAGGACTTGTGAAACGGGCGATTCAGAAAGCAATGGATAAAGGAACCGTGACCATTTACAGAAAATAAAAAGACTCCATTTCCGTTCTGGAAATGGAGCTTTATTTTGCTGTAATAAAATGAAAGAGTTCTTTAAAAGCTCCAGTCCTCTTTAATGTCTGAATGACCATCAGCAAAAGCGGACTGAGCATGATTCCATAGACGCCGAGAAGTTGAAAGCCCGCCGCAAAGGTAAGCAGCAGGACAATGGGGGGGACACCGAATTGATCGGCCATCAGCTTGGGCTCCAGAAGCTGCCTTGTCGTAACGACGACAGCATATAGAACAGCAAGCCCAATCGTCATTGGGAAATCTCCAGAAAAAAACTGGAACAGCATCCATGGAATGAAAATCACCCCTGTCCCCACATAAGGAATGAAGTCGACCAGACAGGCGGCAGCCGTTACCGTGAGAGCGTGGGGAGCATCAAGCAGATAGAGTCCGCTGCCTATAATGAGGGTGCTGATGCTTACAAGCATACATTGAGCTCTGATCAGTCCTTTGAATGTCTTTCCGATTTCAACACGCACCTGTTCGGCACGGTCCAGGACAACAGCTGGAATAATCCTCCGGAAAGGCCGGTGAATCGCTTCCCAATCCTTACTGAAGAAAAAAGTACCGATCATAACGATACCTGTGTAAGCTAAAGAAGTCGGAATCATCCCTGCGATATACCGGATACCTTCGAACACCCCGCTTAACAAATCCATACTTACCCGTCCCGCCTGACTCTGCACCGCCTGCAGGTATTCATCAATGGAAGAGGTCACGATTCCGGAGTGCTCCAGAGAGGACTGCAGTCTTAACGTCAACGGTTCCGCCCATTCTCTTCCTTGATTCATTATAAACACTGATAAAGCAGCTGCCTGAGCAGGGAGGTCTGTGGAATAGTGCTGAAATCCCTTGATCAGCTCAGCTACCACAAGGGCGAAGATGCTGAGTGCAAGCAGGGTGAACATCCCGAGAACAAGTAGAATAGAAAGGAAACGGGGCAGACGAAGCCTGCGGGATATCAGAAGGATGAAAGGACGAAGAAGTGCTGCAAAAAGGTAGGCACTCAGAAAAGGATGTAAATAATTCCATAGGAACAGGAAAAGCATAGCTGCTGCCGTTAAGCCTCCAAGAAGCAGAACGGACCTTAAAATGATGGAAATAAGGTGGTTGGTCAACTCCGGCACCCTCTTTTTTCGATGTGGATTGTAAGACTTCTGCCCTGTTTGCACCCTGTTCACTAAGGGAATAAAAGGAAAAAGGTTCGATAAATTCCATCAAAATTAAACGGTTTCAATTCACATTCTCTTCAGAATACTTTATAATTGTTTGTGGGGTCATTTTCCTATTAAGGAATTCTGTTAAATGTAAAGCGTTTTCTTGTCAAACGGACAAGCATTCGTTTGGAACTTTTCGAAAGGGAGAGATTGTATGTCATCATCAACTAAAGGTCTTGAAGGGATTACAGCAACGGAATCATCCATCAGTTCCATCATAGACGATAAGCTTACGTATGTTGGGTACGATATCGATGATTTAGCTGATAACTCAAGCTTTGAAGAAGTGATCTACCTTCTTTGGAACTTAAAGCTTCCTAATTCACAGGAATTGAAAGAGTTCAAAGAAGATTTAATTTCCAATATGGATATTCCAAAAGAGGTCATTGATCATCTTAAATCCTATGATTTAACGACCGTTCATCCAATGGCTGCCCTGCGTACAGCCGTTTCAATGCTCGGTCTGTACGATTCTGAATCCGATGTGATGGAAGAGGAAGCGAACAACCGCAAGGCGCTTCGTCTGCAGGCGAAAATTCCTACTGTGGTCACGGCTTTTGCCCGGATCCGTAAAGGGAAGGAGCCTGTCTCACCTAAAAAAGAACTCAGCTTTGCAGCGAATTTCCTTTACATGCTAAATGGAAAAGACCCGGAAGATCTTGAAGTTGAAGCCTTCAACAAAGCGCTTGTCCTGCACGCAGACCATGAATTGAACGCATCTACATTCACAGCCCGTGTTTGTGTTGCCACTTTATCCGATGTATATTCCGGTGTAACAGCGGCTATCGGGGCACTGAAAGGACCGCTTCATGGTGGTGCCAATGAGCGTGTGATGAAGATGCTTACGGAAATTGATAGTGTGGAAGATGCCGTACCGGCCATTGAGAAGAAACTTGAAAACAAAGAGAAAATCATGGGGATGGGCCACCGTGTCTATCGTTCCGGTGATCCACGCGCCAAGCATTTGAAAGAGATGTCCCGTGAGCTCACAAAGCTGACCGGCCACTCCAAATACTATGAAATGTCTATTAAGATTGAAGATTATATCAAGGAAAACAAAGGACTGCCGGCAAACGTGGACTTCTATTCTGCTTCTGTCTATCACAGTCTTGGAATCGATCACGATTTGTTCACGCCGATATTCGCCGTCAGCCGTGTGTCTGGATGGCTTGCTCATATCCTTGAACAATATTCCAACAACCGCCTGATCCGTCCTCGTGCGGAGTATGCAGGGCCTAAAGGCCAGACGTACACGCCGATTGAAGACCGTTAATAACCGGCAGTGAAGTTGTACCGGCTTTTTATTCATCCTATTTTAACGTATGATAGAATAGGATGAATCATCCATGATTACAGAAAATTTAGGAGGGTTTATTTTGACACAAGCACAAAAAATCGCAGTAGAACAAAACGGAACATTAAACGTACCTGATCGTCCGGTGATCCCATATATTGAAGGTGATGGTATCGGTCCTGACATCTGGGCAGCAGCCAGCCGCGTCATTGAAGCAGCTGTAGATAAAGCCTATAATGGTCAGAAATCGATTGAGTGGAAAGAAGTCCTTGCTGGTCAGAAAGCTTATGATCAGACAGGGGAATGGCTTCCGGAAGCTACACTGGATACGATCCGCGATTATAAGATTGCAATCAAAGGACCTCTGACGACTCCAATCGGTGGTGGAATCCGTTCCTTGAACGTAGCGCTGCGTCAGGAATTGGATCTATTCACATGTCTTCGTCCGGTCCGCTACTTCAAAGGCGTCCCTTCTCCGGTAAAACGTCCTGAAGATACGGATATGGCAATCTTCCGTGAGAATACTGAAGATATTTATGCAGGTATTGAGTGGCAGAAGGGCACTCCGGAAGTCAAAAAAGTCATCGATTTTCTGCAGAACGAAATGGGTGTACATAACGTTCGTTTCCCTGAAACTTCCGGTATCGGTATCAAACCAGTATCTGAAGAGGGTACGAAACGTCTGGTCCGTGCGGCGATTGATTATGCGATCAACGAAGGACGCAGGAACGTAACGCTTGTCCACAAAGGAAACATCATGAAGTTCACAGAAGGTGCCTTCAAGACATGGGGTTACGAAGTAGCGGAAGAAGAGTATGCAGGCAAAGTCTTTACATGGGCTGAATATGACCGCATCGTTGAGAAAGAAGGCAAGGATGCAGCCAACAAAGCTCAGGATGAGGCGGAAGCGGAAGGCAAAATCATCGTCAAAGATGCGATAGCTGACATTTTCCTTCAACAGATCCTGACACGTCCGAAAGAATTCGACGTCGTTGCTACGATGAACTTGAACGGAGATTATATTTCTGATGCTCTTGCTGCTCAAGTCGGCGGGATCGGAATTGCTCCTGGAGCAAATATTAACTTCGAAACCGGCCATGCTATTTTTGAAGCGACTCACGGTACCGCTCCTAAATATGCCGGGCTTGATAAAGTGAATCCATCATCTGTCATCCTGTCCGGTGTCCTTATGCTTGAACACCTTGGCTGGAGAGAAGCGGCTGATCTTATTGCTCAATCCATGGATAAAACCATTGGAAGTAAGGTCGTTACTTACGACTTCGCCCGTATGATGGAAGGGGCAACAGAAGTGAAATGTTCAGAGTTTGGTGACGAACTGATTAAGAACATGGACTAATGGCAAGTGGAAGGAGAGGAACGATGAGTATTCAAAGAAGGAAAATCTCTGTCATCGGTGCCGGATTTACTGGTGCAACGACGGCATTAATGCTTGCTCAGAAGGAACTTGGGGATGTCGTCCTTGTAGATGTTCCGGATATGGAAGATCCGACGAAAGGGAAGGCACTGGATATGCTGGAAGCCAGCCCTGTCCAGGGGTTTGACGCGAAAATCCAGGGAACTTCGGACTATGCGGATACGGAAGGTTCCGACCTGGTGATCATTACCGCCGGTATTGCCCGGAAACCCGGGATGAGCCGTGATGATCTTGTCAGCACCAACTCCAAGATAATGAAGAGCGTAACGAAAGAGATTGTGAAAAACTCCCCGGACTGTTTCATCGTTGTATTGACGAACCCTGTCGATGCGATGACCTACTCCGTCTTCCAGGAAGCCGGTCTTCCTAAAAACCGGGTCATAGGTCAGTCCGGTGTTTTGGATACAGCCAGGTTCCGTACGTTCGTGGCAGAGGAATTGAACATTTCCGTGAAGGACGTCACAGGCTTTGTGCTCGGCGGCCACGGGGACGATATGGTACCAATGCTTCGTTATTCCTTTGCGGGAGGTATTCCGCTTGAACGCCTGATTTCAAAAGAGCGTCTCGAGGCGATTGTCGAACGCACGAGAAAAGGGGGAGGAGAAATTGTAGGTCTGCTTGGAAACGGCAGCGCCTATTACGCTCCTGCCGCTTCTCTTGTTCAAATGGCCGAGGCGATCTTGAAGGATCAGCGTCGTATTATCCCAGCCATCGCCTACCTGGAAGGTGAGTACGGGTATGACGGTATTTACCTCGGTGTGCCTACCATCCTTGGTGGTAACGGTATTGAGGAAGTCATTGAGCTCGAATTGACAGAGGAAGAAAAACAACAGCTGGATCAATCAGCTGACTCTGTTAAAAATGTCCTCCATGTATTAAAATAAAGAAGAGAAGGGGTTCGGGGATATCTCGGACCCCTTTTTTACACCAAATAAGCAAACGCTTTCAAAAAAGGAGTGGCTGCCATGATTGGGAAGAAAAGAAAACTCGGCAGAAAAATACAGGCTTTGAAAGTAGGCGATACTTTTACAACCACATCGAGAGTAGAAGACCGGGATCTGCTTATCTACCTTGGGCTGACCGATGATGCAAATCCGCTTTATATTCAACATGATTATGCATCCCAGACCCCCTTCAAACAGCCGATCGTACCCAGCGTTATGCTGTGTGGTATGGCATCATCCATCGTGTCCATGCATCTTCCGGGACCGGGGAGTCATATCATACATCAGCAGTTAAGTTATCCCCACCCTCTTTACCACTATGCAGAAGTCCGGTTTCATGCTGAAATAACGGATATTAATCATCAGGAACATTACGTCGTTGTGGATATGCACGGATATGACGAGGAAGGAAAAGAAGTCATCAAGGGACAACTGACGGTTATTCCGCCATATGAGCCGGCCTCTATGAATGCCGTTTCTCTCGAAAACTTTTATTGAGTCATTCTCTCGTCTTATGGACAAGCTCTCTCAAACAGGCCTGCGGGGTTTTATCCCGCAGGCCTGTTTCTTTAATGGGTGTAGAAATAGAGTCTTCACGTATGAAGACAGGAATTGGGACTATATTAAAATTAAGTAAAAATCATAAAGATCCGTATTCAAAATGTAAACTTCATTGTATGATGAGATTAACTTTGCAGTTGAGGTGATGGGATTGGAACAACAAAGAATACTAATTGTCGATGATGAAGAATCCATCGTGACATTGTTGAAATACAATATAGACCAGGCAGGATTTGAAACGGAAGTAGCCTATTCCGGAACGGATGCGCTTGAAAAAGCATCAAAATCCACGTTCGACCTCATCGTTCTGGACGTTATGCTTCCAGGGATGGATGGCATGGAAGTGTGTAAACAGCTCCGTCAGATGCAGGTGTCCACGCCGATTTTGATGTTAACAGCCAAGGATGATGAATTCGATAAGGTGCTCGGCCTGGAGCTTGGGGCGGACGACTACCTGACGAAACCTTTCAGTCCAAGAGAAGTTGTCGCTCGGATTAAAGCGATCTTAAGAAGGATGGTACGCGAACCGGCCGGTCCGGAAATGAAAATGATTCAAGTGGCCGATTTGGTGATTTATCCGGAGCAGTATGAGGCATCCATTAAAGACAAGCCTCTGACATTCACACCAAAGGAGTTTGAACTGCTTCTCTATTTAGGGCAGAACCTCGGACGTGTCTTATCCAGGGACCAGCTGCTGAGCGCGGTCTGGAATTATGATTTTGCTGGAGATACCCGTATTGTTGATGTCCACGTCAGTCATCTGCGGGAGAAAATTGAACCGGACACGAAAAAACCGGTGTATATCAAGACGATCCGCGGCCTGGGCTATAAGATGGAGGAGCCGAAATAAATGGCTTCCTCCAATACAAGACCACTCATGACATACTCCGTACTCGTCGTCATCGTCATGCTTGGTCTTGGTGTCATTCTTGCCCAGCTGACGCGCGGGTATTTCATAAACATTTTTGAAGAGCGGGTGGAGCTTGAAAGCCGGTATTTCGTCACCTACCTGGAGAGATTCACGGATGAAGAGGATGTCAGTCAGGATGAACTTTTAGAATTCAGTGATCAGCTGAATACCGGAATGGTCTTCATTTCAGATGATGGTGATACACTGCTGGATACTGTGGAGGCTGTTCCCATTATCAGTAATAGTGAAAAACAGCATATCCTGACTAGAGTGAAGGCCGAACAGATTGAAGATAATGAAGGGTACTTGATCGACAATATCTTTTATTATTCGGTTGATAACCAGGTCAACGATGTCGACGGGACGCTCATTCTCCTCTCGCCGGTCAATTCTTTAACCAACATTACAAAGAACATCTGGCTGTTGATCGGATGTACACTGTTAATCGGACTGGTGATAATCTTCGTTCTTGGCTACAATGTCTTTTCAAAATACATCCGTCCGATCCGTTCGGCAGCTGATGTAGCGAATGAACTGGCAGAAGGGAATTATAAGGCGCGCACGTATGAAGGGCACTTCGGTGAAGCTGGTCAGCTTAGTCAGTCGATTAATATCCTTGCGCGCAACCTTCAGGAAATGACCAGTACGAAGGGGATGCAGGAGAACCAGCTGGAAGCAGTTATTAACAATATGGGTAACGGTCTGATGCTGATCGATGAAAAAGGGTACATCCTTTTGACCAACCGTGCCTTTATGGAGACTTTCGGCGGGGAGCAGAAGGATTACATCGGATATCTTTACCACGATGCCATTCCATATACGACCATTCATGAGACGGTTAAAAAGATTTATATGTTTGAAGAAACCATCAGTGAAACATTTGTGCTCCCGGTCAATATCGATCGGAAACACCTTGAGGTCACAGGAGCCCCTATTTTCAGTGAAGGCCGGAAATGGAAAGGCGTTGTGCTGGTCTTTCATGATATTTCAGAATTGAAGCATTTGGAGCAGATGAGAAAGGACTTTGTGGCTAACGTCTCCCATGAGCTGAAAACACCGATCACCTCCATCCGCGGGTTTTCAGAAACGCTTCTGGACGGCGCAATGAAGGATGAGCAGATGCTGGAGCAGTTTCTTCAGATTATATTGAAGGAAAGCGGTCGTCTTCAATCTCTTATTCAGGATCTCCTGGAGCTGTCCAAACTGGAGAGGGAAGATTTTCTTCTCAATATTGAGAAAGTCGATGTCCAGCGTCTTCTACACGATCTTTTACCCATTGTCGGGCAGCATGCTGAGCAAAAAGGCGTGCACCTTCAGGCATTTGTGGAAGGGGAAACCATTATCCGCGGAGATTCCAGTCGTTTAAAACAGGTGTTTATGAACTTACTGGCCAATGCGATTAACTATAGTCGTGATGATGGAGGGGTTTCATTAACATTTAGAGAAAAAGAAGAAACGGTGATGATTTCCGTGTCTGACAATGGTGTAGGTATTCCGGAAGACGAGGTTCCGAGGATTTTCGAACGCTTTTATCGTGTGGATAAGGCAAGAAGCCGGAATTCTGGTGGTACAGGGCTCGGTCTGGCTATCGTCAAGCATATCGTAGAAGCCCATCACGGAAACATCCACGTGGAGAGTGTAGTAGATCAAGGGACGACCTTCCATGTTGAAATTCCGAAGAAGTTTACGGAAAATTAATATTTCATTAAATTGGCATTAACAATGTTTCGATAAAATATCTTTGAAACCCTTTCATCCAAGGTGTTTTCTCTTATTGGCAGAAGCTTCCCTCGCTTCTGTCTTTTTTTATGTCAAAAAACGAGGTTTTGAAACCTTTTTGTTACAGTTTCGTAAATATTAGTAATCTACATATAAAGGGGAAATCGACATGAGTCTGAAACAGATATATAAGTGGGCCGGCTTAATTGCCGGGGCGGCGGTCCTGCTTGTCGTATTCATGACCACATGGTACACCGTTGATGAGTCCGAGCAGGCGGTCGTGCTTACGTTCGGAGAAGCGGAGGATGGCATTACAGAGCCCGGTCTTCATTTTAAGATGCCGTGGCCTGTGCAGGAAGTAGAGAAAATGTCCAAGGAAACATTCAGCCTTGATTTTGGTTTTGATGAAGAGGGAGAAGAGGCTGATAAAGTGACGATGATTACAGGAGACGACATGATCGTGCAGGCGGACCTTGTCGTTCAATGGAAAATCACCGATCCGTCCGGTTACTTATTTGCATCGGAGAACCCTGAGCAGGTGCTGTTTAACGCCACCTCATCCACACTGAGAGGGGTCATAGGCAGCAGTGAAATTGACGAGGCGCTAACATCAGGAAAGGCTGAAATCGAAAACGAAGTAAGAGAAGACCTTGTCCGTCTGATTGAAGGCTATGAGATTGGGATATCCATCATAGACGTCCGTCTGCAGGAGGTGGACCTGCCCAACGAAGACGTCCGCAGTGCCTTTACAAAGGTGACGGATGCGCGTGAACAAAAACAAAGCAAAGTGAACGAAGCTGAAAAGTATGCCAACCAGATGCGGGAGGAAGCCAAAGGTGAAAAAGATGCCATTATACAAAGAGCAGAAGGGGACAAGGTGGACAGGGTCCGCACAGCGGAAGGAGCGGTGTCCAAATTTGATGCACTGCTAAGTGAATATCAAGGTAACGAAAGTGTAACAAGAGAGCGTCTTGTCATGGAAACGCTCGAGGAAGTCCTGCCTGAAGCAGATGTGTATGTGATGAACGATGATGGAGATACGATGAAGTACCTTCCTCTTCAGCAGCAGAATCAGCCTGCCGCACCTGCACAGGAAGGTGGCGAGGAAACAGAACAAGAAGAGGAGGAGCAATCATGACCGACGATCGAATTCAGGATATCAATGAAAAGCAGCAGAAGGATTTTCGGAAATTCATCAAAGGCGGCCTTGCTTTAGTAGCTGCTGCCGGCTTGATATTGATCGCCCTCAGTTCTGTGGTGATTGTCAAAGAAGGGGAATATAAGGTAGTAAGGCAGTTCGGTGATGTCATTAAAATCCACGAAAGTCCCGGCTTGAAATTCAAGATACCGATGATTCAGGAGGTATCCACGCTTTCTCAAAAGAAAATGGTGTATGACGTGGATGAGAAGGAAATCACCACGCTTGATAAAAAAAGGATGATCATTGATAACTATGCTGTCTGGAGTATCTCTGACCCTGAGAAAATGATTTCCAATGCGAGAACAATGATGAGTGCGGAAGCGCGGATGGGAGAATTCATCTTTTCGATCGTCCGGGCGGAACTTGGGAAAATGAATTTTTCTGAAATCATCAATGAGGAAGAAAGTTCACGGGGAACATTGAACGAAGAAATTGCCAAGCGGGTGAATGAATACCTGGATCGTGATAATTACGGTATAGTCGTGGATGACGTCCGTATTAAGCGTTCGGATCTTCCTCAGGCGAACGAGGAGGCCGTGTTCAATCAGATGATCACGGACAGGGAGAAAATTGCCCAGACGTATTTGTCGGAAGGGGAAGCGGAAAAAAGCCGGATCCGGGCTTCTGTGGATAGAGAAGTCAAAGAGATGCTGTCTACAGCCAGGGCCGATGCGGAAAAGATCCGGGCGGAAGGTGAACAGGAGGCTGCGCAGATTTATAACAATTCCTTCTCTGAGGATCCTGAATTTTATCAATTGTACCGGACGCTGGAGTCATACAAGAAAACCATTGACGGTGAAACAACGATTATTCTGCCTCAGGGATCACCATACGCCGACCTGCTTCTCGGCTACTACGAATAACGGCGGGGTGCGCCTTTTCCTTCTCTCCATGAATCATGGTAGAATGAAGGAAAAGGCGTTTTCTTTAAGGGAACACTGGAATAATTACACTGGAAAATGCAGACGCTCCTCTTCACAGGAGAGAAAGGCATTTCCAGTTAAGGAGTGAGTTTATGGCTGAGAAAGTTGTATTGATTGATGGAAACAGTATTGCTTACCGGGCCTTTTTTGCCCTGCCGCTGCTGAATAATGATAAAGGTGTATACACGAACGCCGTCTATGGTTTTACGACAATGCTGCTTAAAATACTGGAGGAAGACCAGCCCGATCATCTTCTTGTCGCATTTGATGCCGGGAAAACGACTTTTCGTCATGAAACGTACCAGGAATACAAAGGTGGAAGGCAGAAAACACCATCTGAGCTGTCCGAACAGTTTCCTGTACTTAAGGAACTGCTCGATGCGTTTGGAGTGAAATATTATCAGCTTCCGAACTTTGAGGCAGATGATATTATCGGTACGCTGGCGACCCAGGCTGGAGAGAAAGGTCATGAGGTGAAGGTCATCTCCGGAGACAAGGATCTTCTACAACTGGTTAATGATCAGATCACGGTCAGCCTTACGAAGAAAGGGATTACGAACGTCGATACATATACCCCTTCTTTCCTGATGGAAAAAATGGAGGTGCGGGCAGATCAGATTATCGACTTGAAAGCCCTTATGGGAGATAACTCCGATAACATCCCGGGTGTTCCCGGTGTTGGAGAGAAAACAGCCGTTAAGCTGCTGAAGCAGTTTGATACGTTGGAAAACCTGTATGAGAACCTGGACGAGGTCAGTGGTAAAAAGCTGAAAGAAAAGCTGGAGACAAACCGCGGCAATGCTTTCATGAGTCAGCAGCTCGTAACCATCGAGAGAAATGCCCCGATTGAAGTCAGCGTCGATACGATTGGCTATGAAGGATATCAAACGCAGCAGGTGAGCGGTTTCTTCAAAGAACTCGGCTTCCAGTCACTCCTTCCGAGGATCCAGGAAGGGGGAGAAGGAGAGTCTGTCGCAGAGGCGCTGCCGGAGATCGATGTTGAGGTTGTAGAAGAGGTAACTTCTGATTTATTCACTGGTGCAGAAGCCCTTGTCGTGGAAATGCTTTATGAAAATTATCATACCGCTCCAGTTGAAGGGATTGCCATCGTCAATGACGATTCCAAAGTCGTCGTTTCCATGGAGAATGCGGTGAAATCAGAAGCATTCGTCTCCTGGGCGGAGGATGCGTCCAAGGAAAAATGGGTCTTCGATGCAAAACAGACCGCTGTAGCTCTCATGAGACATGACGTGGACATCAAAGGGATCAGCTTTGATCTGCTTCTTGCTTCCTACCTGCTGAACCCTTCTGAAAATAATCATGATATTCCCGCCATCGCCCATCGAATGGGGGAGACCGCGGTCCAATATGATGAAGAGGTCTACGGAAAAGGAGCGAAAATGAAGCGACCGGACGACGATCAGGTCGTCTACGAGCATATTGCAAGGAAGGCTGCCACCCTGTATAAGCTGAAAGGGAATATGGAGGAACAGCTGAAGGCTAATGAACAGTTTGAGCTTCTCGTTGAGCTGGAAATGCCTCTGGCTGTTATTCTCGGACGTATGGAGCACCGGGGCGTCTCAGTGGATGTCGGCCGTCTGCAGGAAATGGGGGCAGAGCTTGAAGAGCGTTTGAATAAAGTAGAACAGGAAGTCTATGAGCTGGCGGGCGAAGAGTTCAATTTGAATTCTCCAAAACAGCTTGGACCGATTTTGTTCGAAAAACTCGGCCTTCCTGTCATTAAGAAAACGAAAACAGGCTATTCCACCTCCGCAGATGTATTGGAACAGCTGGAGGATCAACACGAAATCATTTCTAAAATTCTGTTGAACCGTCAGTTGTCCAAGTTGAAATCCACCTATATCGAAGGACTGCTGAAGGTCGTTCATGAAGATACCGGTAAGATCCACACCCGTTTCAATCAGGCGCTTACCCAGACAGGACGGTTGAGTTCCACGGATCCGAACCTGCAGAACATTCCGATCCGGCTTGAGGAAGGACGGAAAATCCGCCAGGCGTTCATTCCGTCCAGAGAAGGCTGGGTCATGTTTGCCAGTGACTATTCCCAGATTGAACTGCGTGTGCTCGCTCACATTGCAGGGGATGAGAAGTTGATTGAAGCATTCCGGGCGGATAAGGACATTCACACGCAGACCGCCTCGGAAGTCTTCGGCGTGCCGGCTCCGGACGTTACGGGTGACATGCGCAGACAGGCGAAAGCCGTCAACTTCGGCATTGTCTATGGAATCAGCGATTATGGTTTGTCTCAGAGTCTCGGTATTCCGAGAAAAGAAGCGCAGGCGTTCATTGATAAATATTTGGAAAGTTATCCGGGAGTCAAAACCTACATGGAGGAGTCTGTCCGTGAAGCGAAGGAAACGGGCTATGTGCGGACGTTCATGAACCGCCGGCGTTATCTTCCGGATATTACAAGCCGGAATTTCAATAAGCGCAGCTTTGCTGAACGGACGGCAATGAATACCCCGATTCAGGGAAGTGCGGCCGATGTTATTAAAAAAGCCATGATCGATCTGGAAGAAAAGCTCCAGGAAGAAAAGATGGAAGCAAGAGTTCTCCTGCAGGTGCACGATGAACTCATCATTGAAGCGCCGGAAGCCGAAATTAAAAAGCTGGAAACGCTCGTCGCAGACGTTATGGAGAACACCGTAGAGCTTGATGTACCATTGAAAGTGGATTCCTCTTATGGAAATACATGGTACGATGCGAAATAAGTAAGGAGAATGAAAGATGCCGGAATTACCAGAAGTGGAAACTGTAAGAAAAACTTTAAAGCATTTAACCGTAGGAAAAGAAATAAAGGATGTCTCCATTTTCTGGGGGAACATCATTAAACAGCCGAAGGATCCCAATGCCTTCGGTGACCTGCTTAGAGGACAGTCCATCATCGATATCGATCGTAAGGGGAAGTTTCTCATTTTCCACCTTGATGACATTGCCCTCGTTTCCCATCTGCGGATGGAGGGGAAATTCGGCGTTTATGATGGAACACTTGAGAAACCGAAGCATACCCATGTGATTTTCCATTTTACAGATGGAACAGAGCTCCGCTACAACGATGTCCGGAAGTTCGGGACGATGCATGCGTTTAAAAAGGGCGAGGAAGCCTTGAATAAACCACTGGTCCAGCTCGGTCCCGATCCTTTTGACGAAGCTTTCACCCTCGATTATTTTCATCAGAGGCTGCTGAAAACGAGCCGCAACATGAAGGCGGTGCTCCTTGATCAGTCCATTGTTGCCGGTCTTGGCAATATCTATGTAGACGAAGCGCTGTTCCGAGCCGGACTTCACCCGGAGAGAATTGCCAATACATTGACGAGAGAAGAGGCCGAAAGCATCCGGGAAGCGAGCATCACTGTCATTCTGGAGGCGATTGAGCAGGGAGGCACGACGATACGCTCCTACTTAAACAGCCAGGGTGAAATCGGAATGTTCCAACAGCAGCTCCGTGTGTATGGAAAGCAGGATATGGAGTGCCTGAACTGTGGGACACCGATTGTTAAAACGAAAGTTGCCGGCAGGGGCACGCACGTCTGTCCAGTCTGCCAGCCGCTTCACGTATCTGAATAAACAGCCATATACTATCCCACTTCCATGTTAAAGGAGTGGGCGGTATGGGCATCGGGATGTTCATTTTTTTATTTGTGACAGCCGTGAGTGTCGACAGCTTCGGGATTGGCTGTGTGCTCGGGTTGAAAAAAGTAAAACTCGCATTCTGGGGCATTGTGGTGATTGCCTCTGTTTCAGGTATGGTTTTTCTTCTTTCCTCCTACTTTGGTCAGCTGCTCGTTCATGTTGTCAAACCGGAGATGGCGGAAAAGGCTGGAGCGGTGGCCTTAATTGCCATCGGCATTTATTTTTTAAGACAGTTTTTTAAAAAACATACTGAGGATCAGCAGGACCCCTGGCTGAACCCTGCAAAAGTTTTGAATGATCCGGTGACCGCTGATGTGGATAGGTCCGGAGGGATTCAAGGAAAAGAAGTGTGGCTGCTTGGAACCGCCCTCTCCCTTGATACTATAGGGGCGGGCATCAGCGGAGCGCTGATCGGTCTTCCCGTTCTATTGACGGGTGGGCTTATCGCTTCATCCACGTTTCTCATGCTTGGAACTGGGATGATGGCCGGTGCAAAACTGACGAACAGGGTGGAAAGCATCTCCATTCTCCCGGGGGTTCTATTAATAATCATCGGCTTGATCAAGCTATCGTAAAGGAAGGGTTTTATGACACTGGTCATTGGTTTAACCGGTAGTATCGCAAGTGGAAAAAGTACCGTATCCCGCATGTTCGATGAGTGGGAGATTCCTGTCATCGATGCGGATCAAATATCAAGGGATGTCGTCCGCCCCGGTGAGCCCGCCTATGAGGACATCGTACGGGTTTTTGGGAAAGACGTCCTTTTTGATGATGGAACACTGGACCGGAAAAAGCTCGGGAAGGTGATCTTCAGCAGTGAAGAACGAAGGAAAGAACTGAACGGCATCGTTCACCCTCGTGTCCGGGAAGAAATGATCCGGCGGCGGGAATCTTATAAAACAAAAGAAGCAGATGCTGTCGTCCTGGATATTCCCCTTCTATATGAGAGTGGACTGACGGATTATGTAGAAAAGGTGCTTGTCGTTGCGGTCGATGAGGAAACGCAGCTCCAAAGGCTGATGGAACGGGATGGCTCATCGAGGGAAGATGCGCAGGAGCGGATCGCTTCGCAGATTCCTGTCACCCGCAAAGCGGAAATGGCGGATGCGGTGATCGATAATAATGGAACAAAAGAGGAAAGCTTTCTCCAATTAAGAGACATACTTCACCGGTGGGACCTCGTATAATAACACGTCTGAGAAAGACGTGTTATTTTTGTGTAAAATTATTGAACCCACTTCAAAAGCGCTTACAATATGTTATACTATTCCTAGAAATGATCCAAAAAGTATATCATATATAGGGGGCTGGAACATCATGGGGAAAACAAAGATCGCCATTAATGGCTTGGGAAGAATCGGACGTATGGTATTCAGACAGGCGGCAGTAGATGATACCGTGGAGCTTGTGGCTGTCAATGCCAGCTATCCTGCTGAAACGATCGCTCACATGGTGAAATATGACAGTGTTCATGGACGATTCGACGGAGAAGTACGTACGATTCCTGAAGGGTTAATGGTAAATGGGAAGAAAATCAAGCTCTGTTCTACGAGAAACCCGGCTGAGCTCCCTTGGAAAGAGCTTGGTGTGGACATCGTAATCGAAGCTACCGGGAAGTTCCGTACGAAGGATGAGGCTGCTCTCCATCTGGATGCAGGCGCAAAAAAAGTCATCATTACAGCTCCGGGTAAGGAAGTCGATGCGACCATTGTGATGGGGGTCAATGAGGATTCCTATTCCCCTGAAACGCATGATGTTATTTCCAATGCTTCCTGCACGACCAACTGTCTGGCGCCGGTAGTCAAAGTGCTGGAAGATGAATTCGGTATTGAAAACGGCTTGATGACGACGGTTCATTCTTTTACCAATGATCAGAAGAACCTGGATAACCCTCACAAGGATCTGCGGAGAGCCCGAGGGTGTACACAGTCGATCATACCGACCTCCACAGGAGCAGCCAAAGCCCTGGGAGATGTCATTCCAAGTATGAAGGGAAAGTTGAATGGAATGGCTTTACGTGTACCGACACCGAACGTCTCTTTAGTGGACTTAGTCGTCGATCTAAAGAAAGCGGTTACGAAGGAAGAGTTGAATGAAGCGTTCGCATCTGCCTCACAGAGGGACATGAAAGGCATTCTGGAGTACAGCGATGAACCTCTGGTATCCATTGATTACACGACCTCTCCGTCTTCCGCCATCATTGATGGGCTGTCCACACAGGTGATGGAAGGCTCAAAAGTGAAAGTGCTTGCCTGGTATGATAATGAGTGGGGCTACTCCTGCCGCGTTGTTGATCTGGCCAAATATGTGGGAAAATTATTGAAACAGGAAAGGACGGCGAGAGTGTCTTAAAAGACGCCTCTGATTCCAGGTGAAGACTCTTCACGGCCCTTTTCAGGCTTCTTAAATATATCTTGCAAAAACGGGATAAACCCTTTATACTTTCTTTTGAACTTCTGAATTTCAAAAATCTTCATGTCTACTCAAAGGGTTAGGACCTCTCAGGACTAACTTTCCCCCGTGGTAGTACATGGCCGCAATTTCAGAGGGGAAGAAGTTAATGTACAAAGGGGGATCCGTTATGGATACAATGGGAAGACACGTAATTGCTGAACTATGGGATTGTAATGAATCAAAATTGAACGATATGTCGTATATAGAACAGGTTTTTGTTGATGCTGCACTGAAAGCCGGTGCAGAAGTGAGAGAGGTGGCTTTTCACAAGTTTGCCCCTCACGGTGTTAGTGGAGTTGTTATCATTTCAGAGTCACATCTGACGATACACAGCTTCCCGGAGCACGGATATGCAAGCATTGACGTGTATACGTGTGGAGACCGGATCGATCCGAATGTAGCTGCGCACTACATTGTGGAAGCTTTGGAAGCCGGCCGGAATGAAACGGTTGAAGTACCAAGAGGAATGGGTCCTGTAGAAGTCAAGGAAGCCCGTGCTCTGTAAACGCACAAAACGAGAAAGTCATGCAGAAGGTTCTGCATGGCTTTTTTTTCTGCTTACCTATTGGATCAGGCTGTCTGCCCTCTCCTTCTGTAAAACCGTTTCTAATTTTTTAAAGTCATGTTAAAATAAATTAAGATTATGTCGAATGGACTGAAGGAGTCAGATTAGTGAAAGCATTTATTTCCAGGTATCTCAGCACTCATTCCGAAACCAGTGAACAGCATAAGGACACGGCCCTTATCACACACTATTACAAAGCCAAGCATGATGAGGTTTTCCGCGCCGTGGAAGAAATGTTCCCTTCACCATCTGAGATCAAAGCCGTCTCCAGGGAGCGCGGAGAACTGACGATCACTTATAAAGGAAAGCGGCGGGCGTTTGTTGTCGCAACAATTATTATGGTCCGTCCGTTCCGCACGGCCGTGGACTTTTCGGTCACCACTGATTCAGGAGGCCCTGTGGATTTCGGCTACAGCCGTAATCTGATCGTGCAGTTCTATGAACAGCTGGACCGGCAGTTTACAGCTGTGGATCCCGGATGATCAGATGATGAAACGAAGACGATGTGGAGTTGATCAAAGGTGAAGTGTCCAAACTGTCACTACAAAAGCACGAAAGTGCTCGATTCAAGACCAATAGAGGAAGGTCAGACAATCAGAAGACGGAGAGAGTGTGAACAGTGCGGCTTTCGTTTTACAACGTTTGAGCGGATTGAAGAGGTCCCTCTGATTGTCGTGAAAAAAGAGGGAACGCGGGAGGAATTCAGCAGGGAAAAGTTGATGCGTGGGTTGATCAGAGCCTGTGAAAAGCGTCCGGTTGAAGTGGAAAAGCTTGAAGCCGTTACGCTTGATATTGAAAAGGAACTGAGGAACCGCGGCGTTTCAGAAGTGCTGAGTGAGGATATCGGTGAAATGGTCATGGGCCGTCTCTCCGAAGTTGATGAAGTGGCCTACGTCCGGTTTGCGTCCGTTTACCGGCAGTTTAAGGATATAAACGTATTTATTGACGAATTGAAGGAATTAATTAAAGATGATCATGACGAATGAGCCTGAGCCGGCTCATTTTCTTTTTCATAGATTTGGATGAACGAAGGAGGTGTAGACGATGAATCATTCCATTGGCAGACTGCTGCCTGTAGACGGTTTTAAAATCAGGAACGGCGGAGAAATGCCTCGAAATTTTCATCGTTCGTTATCCCATCTATACCAACCGATTGTTGGACGTCTGGCTGTATCTCTCTACCATATACTGCTTTCTGAAGCGGATCTTGCGGATCAGGATGCGATTCAGACCCACCATTCATTGATGGCTTACCTTTCCGCTCCTCTGGATAAAATTTATGAAGCCAGGGGGAGGCTGGAGGCTCTTGGATTGCTGAGAACGTTTCGGTCGAACGAAGAGAGCGATCAGACCGTCTATATATATGCGGTCCATCCCCCTTTTACGCCGGAGGAATTTTTCCAGGATGACATGCTCGCGCTTCTCCTGACCCATGAGTTGGGTCAGGAGAAGTATGAACAGGTAAAAAGCCGATTTGTTAAGCCCGAGCCTTCGGTGGAAGGATATGAAGAAATCACGGCTTCTTTCGACGAAGTGTTTCATCATAAAATGATAGAGTCTGTGCAGAGGGAAACCGAAGTGATTGCGGAGCAGAAGCGTTTTCAGGAATACCGCGGTCCACGAACCTCGGAAAGCCGCGTCGATTTCACCTGGCTCCGCCAAGCCCTTCAGAAGAGAATGTATCCAAGTGAACGGATTTTGACGGGGCGGAATAAGAAACTGATCATTCAGCTGGCGACGTTGTATGATTTGTCCAACGTGGAATTGGAAAAAGCGGTGACATGGGCTATAGATGAAAATCACTGCTTGGTCGAGGAAGAGTTTAAGGCTGCCTGTCACGATTTTATGAAAGAAGAAAAAAATGTACAGCCCGCCTCTGTCGATGATCGTGAGAAATGGGCCTCTATGGAAAAAGAGACGACAGGATCCAAGGAAGACCAGTTTGTTGAAATGCTCGAGCAGATTTCTCCGAGGGAGCTCCTTGAGGATTTGTCCAATGGCAACCGTGCATCGGAACAGGATTTGAAGCTGATCCGGGATGTTATGACCGAACAAGGCATCACAGCCGGGGTTATGAACGTGCTTGTCCATTATGTGATGTTGAAAACGGATATGAAACTGTCGAAATCCTACATGGAGAAAATCGCCAGTCATTGGGCGCGTAAAAACGTGACCACTGTGCGCCAGGCCATGAATCTGGCCAAGGCAGAACATCAGAAATATCAGCAGTGGGGCCGTCAGAAAACACAGAAGCGGACTTCCCAAAAAGACGAAGTTATTCCTGTCTGGTTTAATAAACAGGAAGAGAAGCAGCCTGCCGCCGCGTCTGCTGAGCCTCAGGTCGATAAAGAAGATATCGCAGCCAGAATCGCGAGGCTGACCAATAGAGGAAACTAGAGTAAGGGGTGAATGGAATGGAGCCCATTCAGCAATCGTTGAAAAAATGGATGAAAGATAACAAGCAGTTTCAGCAGCGCTACAATCAAATGAAAGCGGAAGTCCTGGGCTCTGCTGAAGTCCAGCGTCTGATGCATGAAAATGAAGGCCTGGATGAAAAAGCGGTGGAGAAGCATTTGATCAAGCTTTATGAATACCAGACCCAATCGAAAAACTGCGAAAAATGTCCGTCGAGGGAGGGGTGTATCAACATCCTGCCCGGATACGTTCCATCGTTGGAGGTGGAGGGAACCGACATCAAACTGATTTATGATAAATGCAGACGCCAGCGTTCACAGGAACAGCAGTCGTATCAGAAATCATTGGTAAGCAGCCTGCATATGCCGAGAGAAATCCTGGAAGCATCGCTGGAACGAATGGATCTGGAAGACCCCGACCGCGGAGGGGCGGTAGCGCAAACCGTCCAGTACATTGAAACGCTCGGGGATGAGCTTCCTGCAAAAGGCCTGTATTTCCATGGACCGTTCGGTGTAGGGAAAACGTATTTCCTCGGGGCCATTGCCAATGCTCTCAGTGACAAGCAGATCCCATCGATGATCATTTATATGCCTGAATTTGTAAGGGAAATGAAATCATCCATCAAAGATGATTCCCTCAATGATAAAATTACCGCCTTTAAGGAAACGCCGGTGTTAATGCTGGACGATATCGGAGCAGAATCCCAGTCGGCCTGGTTCAGGGATGAGATATTAGGCAGTATCCTGCACTATCGGATGATGGAGCGTCTGCCCGTCTTTTTTACGTCCAACTATACGCTGAACGAACTTGAAAAAGTGTTGATGACAAGCAGCCGCGGCGATGTGGAACAAGTGAAAGCCAAGCGGATTACCGAACGGATCAAACAGCTGAGTGAAACGGTTTATGTCGGCGGTCAGAACAGACGTTCATAAATCTTTGCGAACAGGAAGGTCAGTGACATGATTTACCTATCCCTCTCATAAATATAACAAAGAAAAGACGAGCCGGTCTTGATGATATTTTCTATGCTTCCGGGAAGCATTGATGATAGACATAGGATGGAAAGTCGGGATGAGGGGGGGAATTCTGGTGTTTGACTTATCTTTTTCCAAGCGTCTGGAAGCCGAAACGTTTTATAATGCCATCGTTTCCGAGCAGAAGCTGTGGGTTTATGAGGAGAACGGGAAACATTTTTCTGTCACATTGATGCATGCTTCCTCAAGGGAGTCGGCCTATGTGGATGTCGTGCGTGCGCTGCATCATGTTGTCAGGAAAAGGAAAATTCCTGCCTGGATGGAAGGGGTCCTCCGGTTCTCCTATCATTTCGAGGATGCCGATGAAATTCAGCGCATTCTTGAGATTGAGCAGGACTTTGACTCCCATCCTCCTGCGGGTCTGCGGCTTCCGCCTATTCACCACTACATCAAGTCCTATATACAGGAGTACGTGCATGTAAGGGATACCGTCCTGTTTGATGACTTGAGTGCCGGCTGTCTGGCACATGTCCACAGGTGCCTGACGGATTACACAGGCAAGGTCATTGATGAGTATAAGCAGGAGGAATCGTATCAGCTGCTGGTCGATTCGTGGCGTCACCGTGTTCATCATCAGGATACGGGGGTGCAGCTTCTTCATATTCTCGATGACCGTGGACTGACTTACTTCCATGATGAAGGCAATCCGCTGAGTGATTCGGAGACGCGTCTCTACCAAAAGCAGTACCCGGATGAAGCCGTGTCTGATCTTCCTCTTGAATGGCCGGTCACGCCGGCGCTCGTCCATGCTCCAGAGGAAATCATTATTTACTCCGATCAGGCGGAGAATTCCAATTTGGAACTGCTGATGAATATCTTTGAGGAAAAGGCTGTCTGGAAGCCCAAATCGCAATTTCCTTTTTAAAGCCCTTGATTTCCTTTTCGCAAATGGATATAATACGTACATATTAAATCAATGGCTTTGATAAGGATACGAACGGAAAGTGGCGTATGATCAGAGAGGGGAGTCATCGGCTGGAAGCTCCTTCTTAACGGCTTATCGTTTACCACCTTGGAGCCCTGTCTGTGAAATGATTCAGAGTAATGGACAGCGACTGATCCGCGTTAAGGATAATGAAGCCGCAGCCTTGCGAGGATGCGGGAACCTGGGTGGAACCACGAGAGACAACGCTCGTCCCTTAGCACTATGCTGAGGGATGGGCGTTTTTTTATATTTATTTAGAAAAGGAGTGTTACACATGGCGGATGCGATTCAAATCAAGTTCCCAGACGGAAACATCAAGGAGTTTGAGAGAGGGACTACAGGTGAAGACATCGCTAAATCGATTTCTTCAGGCTTGAAAAAGCAGGCCCTGGCCGTAAAGCTGGACGGCGAACCCTACGACCTGCGACGTCCGATTGAACAGGATGGGGAAATTGAGATTCTTACCTATAAAAATCCAGAAGGCTTGGAAGTGGTGCGCCACTCTACAGCCCACCTGATGGCACAGGCCGTTAAACGCCTTTATGGAAACGTCAAACTTGGCGTTGGTCCGGTCATTGAGAATGGGTTTTATTATGATATCGATATGGAGGAATCCCTGACACCGGAAGATCTTCCGAAGATCGAAAAGGAAATGCAGAAGATTGTAGATGAAAACCACGAAATCGAACGCATAGAGCTTTCAAGAGAGGAAGCGATCGAAAAGTATAAGGAAATCGGCGATGAGCTGAAGCTTGAACTGATCGAAGCTATCCCTGAAGGCGAACAGGTGACGATTTATCAGCAGGGGGAATTCTTTGATCTCTGCCGCGGCGTTCACGTTCCACAGACAAGTAAAATCAAGGTCTTCAAGCTGTTGAGCATTTCCGGTGCCTACTGGAGAGGGGACAGCGACAACCAAATGCTTCAACGTATTTACGGAACGGCCTTTGAGAAAAAAGCCCATCTGGATGAATACCTGCAGATGCTTGAAGAAGCGAAGGAACGCGATCACCGTAAGCTCGGTAAGGAACTGGAGATCTTTACGATCAATCAGAAGGTCGGTCAGGGACTTCCAATGTGGCTGCCAAAAGGCTCGACCATTCGTCGCACGATTGAGCGTTACATCGTAGATACAGAAGAGCGCCTGGGATATGATCACGTGTATACACCTGTTCTGGGAAGTGTTGACCTGTACAAAACAAGCGGACACTGGGATCACTATCAGGATGATATGTTCCCGACAATGGAAATGGACAACGAAGACCTTGTTCTTCGACCGATGAACTGCCCGCACCATATGATGGTTTATAAAAATCAGATGCACAGCTACCGGAACCTGCCTGTCCGTATTGCTGAGCTGGGTACGATGCACCGTTATGAAATGTCCGGAGCTCTTGCCGGCCTGCAGCGTGTGCGTGCCATGACATTGAATGATGCGCATATTTTTGCCCGCCCGGATCAGCTGAAAGATGAATTCAAGCGTGTAGTCCGTCTCGTTCAGGAAGTCTACCGTGATTTCGGTATCAACGATTACTACTTCCGTCTGTCCTACCGTGACCCGGAGGATAAGGAGAAGTACATCGACAATGATGCGATGTGGGATAAAGCGCAGGGGATGCTGAAAGAAACGATGGAAGACATGAAACTGGAGTATGTGGAAGCCGAAGGGGAAGCTGCTTTCTACGGTCCGAAACTGGATGTTCAAGTGAAAACAGCGCTTGGTAAGGACGAAACGCTTTCGACGGTCCAGCTGGACTTCCACCTTCCGGAACGCTTTGATCTGACATATGTCGGGGAGGATGGAGCCGATCACCGTCCGGTCGTTATTCACCGTGGTGTCGTGTCGACGATGGAACGTTTTGTTGCCTTCCTTATTGAAGAATACAAAGGCGTCTTCCCGACATGGCTGGCCCCTGTCCAGGCGAAAATCATTCCTGTATCTGCCGACGTCCATCTGGATTATGCGAAAAAACTGGAAGATGAACTTCGGGAAGCCGGTGTGCGTGTCGAAGTGGATGAGCGGAATGAAAAGATCGGCTATAAAATCCGTGAAGCACAAATGCAGAAAATCCCGTTCCAGCTTGTCGTTGGAGATAAGGAAATCGAAGACCATGCGGTAAACGTCCGCCGATACGGAGAACAGGACTCTGCTACAAAATCTGTAGACACATTCAAGTCTGAAATCAAAAATGAAATTGAGCAGAAGCTTCTGAGAAAGTAATCAGATGAAGCGGAGACGTTTTTGTAAACCCATACCAAGGTGAGTTTTCATCCTGGTATGGGTTTTTATCATTTTATCTCGCTTTGTTTTCACGCTGGTTATCCACGGGCAGAGGCCGCTTCTTTCTTCTCCAGGTATTGGTTTGCAGGAAAGGGATTGATTTTTATCTTGATTTCGATTATCCTTGATTAGGTAGTCAGATAAACAACATTTGATTGTTGACATGCATCATCAGGCATGCTATTATTGTTTAGGTAACTGAATGAACGGATCTAGAGACAAGTAGGAGCACCCGCTTCTCACCTGATCGACGCTGATAAAGCAGTTGGCAGGTCACTAATTCCTTAAATGTTAGGATACGTGTGGGTGCAGAATATGTACCGACACTTTTTTTATTTTCAGCAGGAATCTTGTCGATGACAGATCTCATATAAGTTTTCTAAAACTATTTGGAGGTGGCTCGATATTAGCAAGGATAACATGAACGTTAATGAAAAAATCCGTGCCCGTGAAGTCCGTCTGATCGACGTGAATGGTGAGCAGCTTGGAGTTAAATCCCGTAACGAAGCGCTTGATATTGCAGCAAATGCAAATCTTGATCTTGTTATGGTGGCCCCAAATGCGAAGCCTCCGGTTTGCCGAGTGATGGACTACGGAAAATATCGTTTCGAGCAGCAGAAGAAAGAAAAAGAAGCTCGTAAGAAACAAACCGTCATCAAAGTGAAGGAAGTGCGTCTCAGTCCAGGGATTGAAGACCACGACTTCAACACAAAACTTCGTAACGCACGCAAGTTCTTGTCTAAAGGTGACAAAGTGAAAGCATCTGTCCGTTTCCGCGGACGTGCCATCACACACAAAGAACTAGGGCAGAAAGTACTCGAACGCCTGGCTGAAGAGTGCAAAGATGTCGCCCAAGTTGAGACCAAGCCTAAAATGGAAGGTCGCAGCATGTTCTTAATGCTTGCTCCTCTCGGTGAGAAGTAAGACAAAGTATCAAGTTTAAAGGAGGAAATTCACATGCCAAAAATGAAGACCCATAAAGGTTCTCAAAAACGCTTCAAAAAAACTGGGACAGGTAAAGTGAAACGTTCCCACGCTTTCACAAGCCACTTGTTCGCGAACAAATCAACTAAGCAAAAGCGTAAGCTTCGTAAAGAGGCACTGGTTTCTGCAGGAGACTACCGCCGTATCAAGCATATGCTTCCGAAAGACTAATAAAGACTGATTTAATTAGGAGGGATTACCATGCCACGAGTAAAAGGTGGAACAGTGACACGTCAACGTCGTAACCGTGTCCTTAAACTAGCAAAAGGTTATTATGGTTCAAAACATGCACTATTTAAAACTGCTAAACAGCAGGTAATGAAATCAGGACAGTACGCTTACCGCGACCGTCGTCAGAAAAAGCGCGATTTCCGTAAGCTTTGGATCGCTCGTATCAACGCTGCAGCGCGTTTGAACGACATTTCCTACAGCCGTCTTATGCATGGTCTTAAACTTGCGGGTATCGAAGTGAACCGTAAGATGCTTGCTGACCTTGCTGTCAACGACGCCCAAGGTTTCGCAAGTCTTGCAGAGCAAGCAAAATCTGCTCTTAAGTAATTTTATGAGAAAGAGCCATTTCCGTCCGGTTGGAAATGGCTCTTTTTTTATACCCTGTTCGAATACATAAGGGGAGCGTGAAGGTGATGATGTATGCAGGATTGTATTACTTCGGAGTGAATATCTGGCTGTTTATCCTGATGGGGGTGGACAAAAAGAGGGCTGGAGAACAGAAGTGGAGAGTGCCTGAAAAGCGGTTATGGATGGCAGCTTTGCTGGGAGGCGCATTAGGAGGAGTACTCGGGATGAAGGTGTTTCGTCATAAGACGAAGCATAAATCGTTTGCCGTCGGTTTCCCATTCCTCATAGCCGCGCATGTCGTGTTGACCGGGTATTTGTACGTGCGGTTCTATACCTGAGTATCCTGTCATAAGATGTAGGCAGGGAGGGGATTGACGTGGGCGGGACAACGACAGCAGTGCTGGCATGGTTGGAACATCAGGAAGCCTGGGCGCCGCTCTTGTTTATCGGAATTCATCTGCTTCGGCCTTTTTTGTTTCTCCCGGTCATGCTTGTCTGCATAACCGGAGGCGTGTTGTTCGGACCGATTGCGGGTACCGCGTACTCGGTGATTGGAACGATGATATCCAGCCTGTTGTTTTACCGGACGATCCGTATGGTGCCTTGGGTGATGAAAAGGATGGCGGGAATCAAGGAACGATGGATGAAAAAACAGGCATCCCTGTCCGTCAAGCAGGTAGCTGTGCTGCGTCTTGTTCCTTTTATTCACTTTCACCTGTTGTCGTATTGTCTTATTGAGAGCAGCGCAGATTTTAAGGATTATGCGAAATCATCTTTATTTGCTAATTTTCCGCTTGCCTTTATTTACACCTCTGTCGGTCAGTGGGTGACGCTTTTTTCGCTGCCGATGATGGTCGCTTTTTCAGGCGCGCTTGTTGGTGTAAGTTTCATGATCCGGAAAAAAAGTGAAGTGTTTCTATGGAACGATTTCTTCCAGACGAATCCATAAAAGAACAACCCTCTGCAGCAAAGGGCAGAGGGTTGTTTTAATGGAAGTCATCGTTATTTTTCAAGGGATGGATAATCAGCCGGTTGATCGGGTACTTCCATTCGATGGAAGCATGCGGATAACGGAGGAGGATTTCTTGTTCCATAAAGTATATATCCTCCCGTTCGAGCCCTTGAAGCTTGTTCGGGTCGTGGGCGCTTACATTGATCGTAACGACCTCAAAGGCATCTTCGGTTGTCCCTAAATATTTTTCCCCTTCAAACACATGACCTTTCAAAGTCATCAGGAAATTCTCTTTCGTATCTTCCTGGTTATCATGAAAGTAAAATTCTTTTTTATCCCGGGCAAGATCCAGCTTTCTCCTTGGATTGACGATGAATTTATAAGCGGTGTACATAATAAAGGCTATCGCCAGAAGCAGCAGCAGTCTGAACAAAAGGATGATCATGAACATCGGACTCCTTCCTTGAAGGTACGTGCCTCCTATACGTATCAGCATGTCTTTTTGTTTCAGAAAATGATACATTATTATCGATGATTTTTTTAGGAGGGACAACCAATGTTTTGGGAATCGTTATATCAGATGCAGGAAAAACTGGATCATTATATTGAACAGCAGCACAATTTGGAGAAAGGCGCTTATGTCGAATCCAAAATCCTGGCCTTATTTGTAGAGCTTGGGGAGCTGGCGAATGAAACGCGCTGCTTTAAATTTTGGAGTACGAAAGGGCCGAGCGCTCCATCGGTCATTCAGGAAGAGTATGTAGATGGGGTTCATTTCCTGTTGTCCCTTGGTTTGGATCTGGGCTTCCGCTATACCAGCCAGGAAGAAGAGGGCCGTTCTGTGACAGAGACGGAAGCATTTTTGGACGTATACAGCCGTGTGGAGACGTTTCGTCATGAACAGACGAAGGGAAACTACGAAAACCTGTTTCGTGCCTACGTATCCTTAGGGCGGACCATCGGAATTACGGCAGAGGATTTGAAAGAAGCGTATATAAATAAAAATGAAGTGAATTTTAAAAGACAGGACCAGGGCTATTGATCACAAAATGGCAGAATTTTTGTGAAATCGCTTCAAAAGGTTTATAATAACATTGGATAGAAAAAGGAGGATTTGAATACATATGGCTAAAAAAGATGAAACACTGCAGATGTTGAAAGATCTGACGGACGCGAAAGGTGTACCGGGAAACGAAAGGGAAGCCCGTGACGTCATGAAGCAGTACATCACTCCCTATGCGGATGAAGTCTTCACAGATAATCTTGGAAGTCTGATTGCGAAGAAAGTAGGAAATAAAAAGGGCCCGAGTGTTATGGTTGCCGGTCACCTCGATGAGGTAGGATTCATGGTTACCCGCATTGATGATCATGGCTATATTTACTTCCAGACCGTGGGAGGATGGTGGAGTCAGGTTATGCTCGCCCAGCGTGTCACGATCATGACACGCAATGGTGACCTCACCGGTGTGATCGGATCGAAACCACCGCACATCCTGCCTGCGGAGCAGCGTAAGAAGGCTGTGGAAATCAAGGATATGTTCATCGATATCGGCGCTTCCAGCCGTGAAGAGGCAATGGAATTCGGTGTGAAGCCGGGAGATTCTGTCGTTCCATATTTTGAATTCACACAGATGAAAAATGAAAAAATGCTGTTGGCTAAAGCATGGGATAACCGCATCGGCTGTGCCATTGCGATTGAAGTGCTGAAGCAGTTGAAAGGTGAAAAACACCCGAATACGGTTTACGGTGTCGGAACGGTTCAGGAAGAGGTCGGTCTCCGCGGTGCCCGCACATCCGCCAACCTGATCAACCCGGATATTGCTTTTGGTGTCGATGTCGGTATTGCCGGGGATACTCCGGGTGTATCGGACAAAGACGCTTCCAGTAAAATGGGAGACGGCCCGCAGATCATCCTGTACGATGCCTCTATGATTTCCCATAAAGGACTTCGTGATTTTGTTACGGATACAGCGGATGCGAACGACATTCCTTATCAGTTTGATTCCCTTGCCGGGGGTGGAACGGACTCGGGTGCCATCCACTTAAGCCATGACGGGGTTCCAGCTCTTTCTATTACGATTGCTACGCGTTATATTCACTCTCATGCGGCTATGCTTCACCGTGATGATTTTGAAAATGCGGTCCGCTTAATTGTAGAAGTTATTAAAGGCCTGGATGCGGATACAGTCAAAGAAATTACCTTCCAGTAATACTAAAAAGCCAGCCGTAAAGGGCTGGCTTTTTTCGTGCTTATTTCTGTTTTAAGCCTTGTTCTAATGTATCAAGAATTTCCTGGCGTTCTTGTTCATCGGATTCTTTCCACAGCATTTCAAAGAATACGCCAAGCCCGGGAAGCATTTTTTCCTCACCCTTCTGCAGGGCATCATCAATAGTGGCTTCAAGCTGTTCGGCATTATGATTGCTGACATTGGACAGAATCGCTGCGCGCAGATTTAAATTCATCGTCAAGTCCTCCTTTGTAATAGGATTCGAAAATTATTCATGATTAGTTTGACCAACCGTGGTGCGGCTATGTATGATGAATGAGAAATAAACAGGAAAAGAGGGACGATAATGCTCACTTCCTTACAAAATGCAAAAGTGAAGGATTGGAAGAAACTACATAAACGAAAGTATAGAAATCAAACAGGTACGTTTCTTGTAGAAGGGTTTCATCTGTTTGAAGAGGTGATGAAAAGCGGCTGGACCGTTAAAGAATTGATCGTCCGCGAAGAAACGGACATTGAACTTCCGGATGATATTCCTTATACGATTGTCAGCCGTGATGTTTTTGCGGCTGTTGCTGAAACCGAAACGCCTCAAGGAATTGCAGCGGTTGTCGCTAAAGAAGATTATACTTTTACGCCGGGAAGTCTTACTTTGATGCTGGATGCTGTCCAGGATCCGGGAAATATCGGGACACTGATCCGTACAGCAGATGCTGCCGGTTTCGACCAGGTCATTGTCGGTACGGGTTCTGTGGATATTTTTAATGATAAAGTGATCCGTGCTTCTCAAGGATCTCTGTTTCATTTACCGGTCTTAACAGGAGACCTCGGCGCTTACGTGCACGAATTGAAGGATCAGGGTGTGGAAATCTGGGCCTCTGCGCTGGAGAACGCCGTCTCATATAAAGAGCTGGCGGTTCCTGAGAAAGTTGCTTTAGTGGTTGGAAATGAAGGCAGCGGCATCTCTAAAGAACTTGTCGAGGCGGCAGATCAGCATGTGTATATCCCGATATATGGACAGGCGGAGTCGTTGAATGCTGCCATTGCGGGTGCTGTTCTTATGTATCATTTGAAAAGCTGAGGTTGCATCCAGCAGCAACTTTGACTATAATAAATGCAGTTCTAATAATTACATCGATCAATAGCTGAGATAGAGCAAAGTAAATGAATGGGAATCGTTTCAGGGAGGAAGCACCATAGACTGGGAGTGCTGCCATCGTGACATTCGTTGAAATTTCACTCTGGAGCTGGCCGTTTCGGCCCGGATGAACGTCCGTTATTTCATACAAGTGGGCACCACAGGTGTCAACAAGGGTGGTACCGCGAAACAAACCATACAAGTCTCGTCCCTTTTTACAGGGAGGGGGCTTTTTTTATTTTCATTAAAGGAGGAATTACTGATGAAGGAACGTTTAGAGCAGCTGAAACAGGAAGCGTTGCAGAAGGTGGAGAACGCTGATTCCATTCAAGGGTTGAAAGACATTCGTGTCGAGTATCTAGGGAAGAAAGGACCGATCACGGAAGTACTCCGCGGCATGGGCAAATTATCGAAGGAAGAGCGCCCGGTCATCGGACAGCTCGCCAATGACGTGCGTGAGAGCATTGCAGAAGCGATCGAAGCGAAACAGACAGGTCTTGAGGACGAGGCGCTTGAGAAACAGCTGGAAGAGGAAAGCATTGATGTAACCCTTCCTGCCCGTCCGGTTCACGTAGGCGGTCCGCACCTGTTGACGAGCATAGTAGAAGAAATTGAGGATTTATTCATCGGTATGGGCTTTGAAATCAAGGAAGGACCAGAGGTAGAAACCGATTATTACAACTTCGAGGCGTTGAATCTGCCGAAAGGCCACCCGGCCCGTGATATGCAGGATTCCTTCTATGTTACAGAAGAGTTGTTGATGCGTACCCATACCTCGCCTGTACAAGCAAGAACGATGGGGACAAGAAACGGTGCTGAACCTGTGAAAATGATCTGTCCTGGTAAAGTGTACCGCCGTGACACCGATGATGCCACGCACTCCCACCAGTTCACCCAGATTGAAGGTCTGCTTGTAGATAAGCATGTCCGCATGAGTGATCTGAAAGGCGTACTGAATGCATTTGCGAAGCAGATGTTCGGAGCGGAACGTGAAATCCGCCTTCGTCCAAGTTTCTTCCCGTTCACAGAACCATCGGTTGAGATGGATATTTCCTGTAAAGTGTGCGGTGGTAAAGGCTGTTCCGTCTGTAAGGGAACGGGCTGGATTGAAATTCTCGGCGGGGGCATGGTCCACCCGAACGTATTGGAAATGGCCGGCTACGATTCCAGCGAATACTCCGGCTTTGCTTTCGGAATGGGACCTGAACGGATCGCCATGCTGAAATACGGGGTCGACGATATCCGTCACTTCTATACCAACGATATCCGGTTCTTGGAACAGTATCATAAAGCTTAAGGGAGGAATGGAAAAATGCTTGTATCTTTAAACTGGTTGAACGAATACATTGATGTCAGCGCCTACTCTCCGGAGGACCTGGCTGAAATCATTACAAAAACGGGGATTGAAGTAGAAAGCGTAGAGCCTGTAGCAGAGGGCGTCACGGGGGTCGTGGTTGGACAAGTGACATCCTGTGTGCAGCATCCGAATGCGGATAAACTGAATCTCTGTCAGGTTGACGTTGGTGAAGAAATGCTTCAGATCGTATGTGGCGCGCCAAACGTGGCCGAAGGTCAGAAAGTCGCAGTCGCTGTACCGGGAGCTGTCCTTCCGGGGAACTTCAAAATTAAGAAAACGAAGCTCCGCGGGGAAGCCTCCAACGGGATGATCTGTTCCCTTCAAGAGCTTGGTGTGGATGAAAAGGATGTACCTAAGGAATATGCAGAAGGGATATTCGTATTCCCGGAGGATACAGAAATCGGTGCCGACGCTGTCTCTGAACTGAACCTTGATGATTTGATCATTGAGCTTGGTCTGACTCCGAACCGTTCGGATGCGATGAGTATGGCGGGAGTGGCTTATGAAGTGGCTGCTGCGATTGACGGCGTCTACACACTGGCTGAAGAAAAAGTTGAAACCATTGATGAGAAAGCATCTGATCTGCTTACGGTTGAAGTAGACGACCCAGAGGCCAATCCTTATTACGGCGCTTTCGTCATCAAGGATGTTCAGGTCGGCCCATCACCGTTATGGATGCGCAACCGTCTGACAGCTGCTGGAATCCGTCCGATTAATAATGTTGTGGATATTACCAACTACGTGTTAATGGAGTACGGCCAGCCCCTTCACGCATTTGACTATGACCGCTTCGGTTCTCAAACCATCCGCACACGTCGAGCGGAAGATGGGGAGAAAATCGTCACATTGGATGACCAGGAGCGCACATTGAACAGCCGTCACCTGGTCATAACGAATGGGGAAAAACCGCATGCGATCGCCGGTGTGATGGGCGGCGCGGAATCGGAAGTCCAGGAAGACACGACAACGATCATCCTGGAAGCGGCGTATTTTGCCCCTTCTGTCGTTCGTGAAGCTTCCAAGGATCACGGGCTGCGCAGTGAATCAAGCTCACGTTTTGAAAAAGGGGTGGACCCTAACCGCGTAGAACGCGCCGGAAAGCGTGCCTGTGAGCTTCTTCAAAAGTATGCCGGAGGCCGTGTGCTGGAAGGGAATGCTTCCTTCGACAAGCTGGACCGTTCCGAAAAGCAGGTAACCGTCCATAGGAGTGTGATCAACGACCGACTCGGTACCGAGATTTCCAACGAGGAAATGGCTGATATTTTCCGTCGTCTGCAGTTTGTATACAACCAGGACGGCGGGCAGTTTGATGTAACGATTCCAACCCGCCGCGGCGATATCACCATTTTTGAAGATATCCTTGAGGAAGTTGCCCGTATCTACGGCTATGATAATCTGCCATTCACCCTTCCGGAAGGAGAATCACAGGCAGGCGGACTCACTGTGAATCAACAGTTGAAACGCCGCGTGAAAGCATACTTCGAAGGTGCAGGTCTTCACGAAACCATTACGTACTCCCTGACACATAAAGATAAAGCCGTTATGCTCGTCAGTCCGGAAGTAGAGGAAGCAGCCGAGAGCCCTGTAGGTCTGGCTATGCCGATGAGTGAGGATCACGCCTATCTAAGGTTGAGCATCCTGCCTGAATTGCTGGAATCCCTATCTTATAACGTTGCCCGTCGACAAGAGAACCTGGCCTATTATGAAGTAGGTACGGTATTCATCAGTGATGAGCAGGAAGTGACGAAACAGCCGTCCGAAATGCTGCGTGCCTCAGGAGCCCTTACCGGCGACTGGACATCTCATTTGTGGCAGCAGGAGAAAAAAGCGGTCGACTTCTTTGTCGTCAAAGGCATTGTCGAAGGTCTTGGAGATCAGCTCGGCCTTTCCTTCACTTACGAAAAGGCGAAACTGCCATCCATGCACCCGGGCCGTACAGCTGTCATCCGTCATGAAGGCCGTATCGCAGGCTTTGCTGGTCAGGTGCATCCGAAGCTGCAGAAAGAATTCGGCTTGAAAGAAACTTACGTGTTCGATCTAAACCTTGAAGCCTTGTTCCAGTCTTATGAAAAAGAAGAGACGTTCCGTGTCATTCCGAGACATCCTTCTGTTTCAAGGGATATCGCGCTGGTCGTGGACAAGGATGTATCAGCAGGTGCGATTGAAGCGACGATTTCTGAAGCAGGTGCGCCGCTTGTGAAAGATGTTCAAGTGTTCGACGTCTATCAGGGAGAGCATCTGGAAGCTGGCAAGAAGTCCCTTGCCTTCCGTCTGCTTTATCTTGATCCTGTTCGTACTCTGAAAGACCAGGAAGTAGAAGAAGCCCATGAGCAAATCTTAGCTGCTGTTAAAGACAAGCACGAAGCAGAACTTCGCGGGTAATGCAAAACCCCCGCCGGGATGCCCCGGCGGGGGTTTTCTCTGTCATTTCACAAATTTCTTCGCTTTATCGGTGTTGGCAAAGTGGACTTTCGCCAGTTCATCGAGCTTGTCTTCTCCGTATGCTTCAATGACGGCGGCAGCGGCCTTATCCACTTTCCCTGAAGCGCCCTTTGGAATCGGCAGCCCCGTATCGAATTCAAGCGTGTCCATCGCTTTGACGAAAGCTGACCGGGCAATGATCGATCCAGCTGCTACGGCAATGGAATAGCTTTCCGCTTTCGTCATGAAGTAGACGTTTTCCTGAAGCTGCTGTTTTTCAGACCGCAGATGCTTTTGGTAGACATCCGGCTGGGAAAACTGGTCAATCAAAATTCCTTCCGGCTTTTCGGGGGCGATTTTTTCCAAAAGCCGGTTGATGGCCTGGTGGTGAAGGATCGTTTTCATTTTCCCCTGGCTCCATCCTTTTTTCTGCAGCTGGTTGTATTTTTTATTAGGCAGACGCAGCAGACTGTATGGGATTTTTAAGGCAGCCAGGTCCTTGGCCAGGTCGGTAATCTGTGCATCTGACAGATTTTTGGAGTCCTTAACACCGATGGCCTTCAATTGTGGAATCTGCTCCGCTGTTACATAAGCGGCAGCGACAGTGATGGGGCCGAAGTAGTCACCGGTTCCTGCTTCATCTGACCCGATATGAGAGCTGGTGAATAAGCTTTCTGACGGATGATAGCGGTGGTGGGAGGAACTCTTTTTATTCTGACCGGATGCAGAAGATCCGGTCCCCCATTTGTCGGCTTCTTCTTCAGGATTTTTTCCTTGGAAGAGGACTTTCCCGGAGCGGTAGGCGGTAATGGTGCAGGCCGTTGTTTTTGCAGCAAATAATGCACTGGAAGGGACATTCGGCTTGCTCTGGGATGCGTAATAGGTTTTCATTTTCTCTAAGGTTGAGGTGGGCAGTGTTAAGACAACTTGAGGCATAATTCGTTCCTTTCTTTCGTACCAAAATAATAACCACAGTATAGCAGAACGGCGTAAAAATGAGAACATTTGCGAAAAACATCCATATTGGTTTCCCTAAGGAGAATAGTCATGTTAATATTAAGTTTAGGATTGAGAGAAACTAGGGGGTATGAATGTGTCGCAGTCAGACCAAGAGAAAAAAAGAATCACCGTGGAGATCAATAAACGATCTTACACGATAGTTGGTCATGAAGAGCCTCATCATATCCGTATGGTATCGAGTCTGGTGGATCAAAAAATGCGCGAAATCCATGAAGCGAACCCTAGTCTGGATACTTCCATGCTCGCTGTATTGACCGCTGTAAATACAATGAATGAATACATTAAATTAAAAGACGAATGTGCGGAACTTATGAATTATATTGAAAAGCTGGAGAAAGAGGACGACAGAAAAAATGATTGATTTACTGCTATTGTTTCTTATGTTTATCGGAATACTTACCGGGTTGAAGAGAGGTTTCATCCTTCAGCTCTTTCATTTAATCGGATTTATCGTTGCCTTTGTGGCAGCTGTCATCTATTATGACGATCTCTCCCCGAAGCTGACCCTGTGGGTTCCCTACCCCGAACTGCCGGCAGACGCCTCGTGGGCTGTATTTCTGGATAACCTCCCGCTTGAACAGGCTTTTTATAACGCAGTGGCTTTTGCCATCCTGTTTTTCGGAGCGAAGATTGTGCTTCATATTATAGCCTCCATGCTGGATTTCGTATCGGAGCTGCCGATTTTGAATTCATTGAATACCCTGCTGGGTGGCATACTGGGCTTCGTCGAAAACTATGTCATTCTATTTGTCGTGTTGTACATAGCCGCGCTGGTACCTGTAGCCGGGGTGCAGAGTGCGTTGGACGGGTCCCTGTTAGCCCAGCTGATCATTGAACATACGCCGGTGCTTTCCAATGAATTGGAAAATCTGTGGATTGAACACGTAGCGGGCTGAGCAGGTACGATTTTGGAATGAAGGTTGAGCCGCTGTGATAGTAATCATGGCGGTTTTTTCATGAGCATCTGCATCACTCATATAAAAAGGAGACGATGAACAATGGCTGTCGATAAGAAACAGGTCATTAAATTGCTGGAACAAATCGCTGTTTATTTGGAATTGAAAGGCGAAAATCCATTTAAAATATCCGCCTACCGGAAAGCGGCCCAGGCGTTGGAGCGGGATGACCGCTCCCTGAGTGAGATGGATGATTTTACAAAGATGAATGGGATCGGGAAAGGAACGGCGGCGGTCATCGACGAATATATCGCCAACGAAGAATCAGATACGCTGAAGCAGCTGCAGGCAGAAGTGCCTGAAGGACTCGTTCCTCTTCTGGACCTGCCGGGACTGGGCGGCAAAAAGCTGGCCAAGCTCTACCAAAAGCTTGAAGTGACGGACGCAGAAACGCTGAAGGAAGCACTGGAGTCCGGCAGGGTGGAGGAACTGGAAGGTTTCGGTAAAAAGTCTGCCGAAAAAATGCTGAAAGCTCTTGAAGAGGCAAATTCCCGCCCGGAGCGTCTGCCGATTGCCATCATGCTGCCGCTGGCAGAAAAGGTGGAAGCTTACTTGGAGCAGGCGGAGACGTTTGAGCGCTTTTCCCGCGCAGGAAGTCTGCGGAGAATGAGAGAAACGATCAAGGATCTTGATTTTATTATTGCGTCGGAGAATCCGGCAGCAACAAGAGATGAGCTTCTGGCTTATCCAGACGTGAAAGAAGTCGTCGCTTCCGGGGAAACAAAGGTTTCCATCGTTGTCCATGAGGGCTATGACATCGGCATTGACTTCCGTATTGTGGCGCCTCATGAATTTGCGACCACCCTTCATCATTTTACCGGATCCAAAGACCATAACGTGGCCATGAGACAGCTGGCGAAAGAGCAGGATGAAAAAATCAGCGAGTACGGAATTGAAGACATCCATACGGGTGAAGTGAAAACCTTTGAATCCGAGGAAGACTTCTTTAAGCATTTTGACCTCCATTTCATTCCTCCGGAGGTCCGTGAGAATTATGGAGAGGTTGAAAAATTTAAGGAAAAGATCCAATTTGTCGATCTTCCTGATATACGCTCCGATCTTCATATGCACTCGACGTGGAGTGACGGCGCCCAGTCCATTAAGGAAATGGCGGAAAGAGCGAAGGAAAAAGGGTATGACTACATCGTCATTACCGACCACTCCAAGTATTTGAGAGTGGCAAACGGTTTGAATGAAAAACGATTGCGCGAGCAGCGGAAAGAAATTGAAGAAATCAATGAAACGATGGAAGGTTTTCATATATTTGCAGGCATAGAGATGGACATCCTCCCAGACGGAAGCCTCGACTTTGAGGATGACTTTCTTCAAGAGATGGACTTCGTAATCGCATCGATCCACTCAAGCTTCCAACAATCCGAGGAGCAGATTATGGAACGATTGATGAATGCCCTTGAGAACCCGCATGTGCATATGATTGCCCACCCTACGGGACGTTTGATTGGACGCCGTGAAGGCTACGCGGTAAATCTGGAACAGTTGATTGAAGGAGCGGCACGCACAGGTACCATTCTTGAGCTGAACGCCAACCCCAACCGTCTTGATTTGAACTGGGAGTGGCTCATGAAGGCCCAGGAAGCTGGTGTGAATATTGCCATCAACACGGATGCTCACAGCTACGCTATGCTGGAGCACATGAGAATCGGGGTCGGCACGGCCCGTAAAGGCTGGTTAAGAAAAGAAACGGTCGTGAACACATGGACGAAAGAGCGGTTCATGGACCAATGTAAGATTCGTAAGTAGGAATAAAAGGAGTCGGTCAGGCATGAATCAAAGAATCCTTCATGTACTTGAATATAAAAAGATTATTGAACAGCTGAACGAGCAGGCAGCCTCTTCTTTGGGAAAAGAGAAAACAGCAGCACTCAAGCCGTCATCAGAACTTGATGAAGTCATCCAGCTGCAGAAAGAAACAGATGAAGCCGGGCAGGTCCTCCGTTTAAAAGGGCATGTGCCTCTTGGTGGGATCTTTGATATTAAGCCGAGCATCAAGCGCACGACCATCGGCGGAACACTGAGCCCGCTGGAGTGTCTGGATATAGCGAGCACCATTTACGGCGGCCGTCAGCTGAAGCGTTTCATAGATGATATGGAAGATCCGGAAATGCCGATTCTGAGAGAACTGGCCGCCAGTCTTGTTCCATTAAAAGAACTGGAGCAGGAAATCAGGAACTGCATCGACGAGCATGGAACAGTGATGGATGGGGCTTCTGAAAAACTCCGCACCATCCGCTCCAGCATTCGTACGTATGAGAGCCGGGTGAGGGACAAAATGGATTCCTTTACAAAATCAAAATCCAAAATGCTCTCAGACTCCATTGTGACCATCCGTAACGAACGTTACGTCCTCCCGGTCAAACAAGAGTACCGTGGCTCAATTGGAGGGATTGTCCATGATCAGTCTTCTTCAGGAGCCACCTTGTTTATCGAACCTCAATCCGTCGTGGATTTGAACAATAACCTGCAGGAAGCTCGCGTGAAGGAAAGAAATGAGATTGAAAAGATTCTCAAAGAACTATCTGAATCGATTGCGGAGGAACACGCGGTCCTGTCGTACAATGTACAGATTCTTGGACAGATCGACTTCATGTTTGCCAGAGCCAAACTCGGACAGCAGATGAAAGCCTCCATGCCTGCCATGAATAATGAAGGCCGTATTAAGATGAAACAGGCGAGACACCCCTTGATTGACGGTGAGGAAGTAGTCCCGAACGATATCGAGATCGGAGAGGATTACACATCCATTGTCATCACCGGTCCGAACACCGGGGGTAAAACCGTCACCCTGAAGCTGGTAGGCTTATGTACGCTTATGGCTCAGTCCGGCCTGCAGGTCCCCGCGCTTGATGGATGTGAGCTTGCGGTATTCAAAGAAGTTTATGCGGATATAGGGGATGAGCAGTCCATCGAACAGAGCTTATCTACGTTCTCTTCCCATATGACCAATATCGTGGATATTTTAGATAAGGTCGACCATCAATCCCTCGTCTTATTCGATGAGTTGGGAGCAGGAACAGACCCGCAGGAGGGGGCTGCTCTTGCGATGTCAATCCTGGATGAGGTCGTTCAACGGGATGCCCGCGTCATCGCAACGACTCACTATCCTGAGCTGAAAGCCTACGGATATAACCGGGACGGGGTCATTAATGCGTCTGTGGAGTTTGATATCCAGACATTGAAGCCGACATACCGGCTGTTGATCGGCGTCCCGGGACGCAGTAACGCTTTTGAGATATCCAGACGTCTTGGTCTGAAGGAAAACGTGATTGAATCTGCGAAAAGCCATATCGGTGTCGATTCACAGAGTGTGGAAAATATGATTGCCTCTCTCGAAGAATCTAAACGTGAAGCCGAACGCGATTATGAAGAAGCCGAAGAGATGCTCGCCGAGGCAGAGAAGCTGAAGCGTGAACTGGAGGAAAAATGGAACCAGTTCGAGAATCAGCGGGAAAAGCTGTATGAAAAAGCGGAGCAGAAAGCGGAAAAAGCGATCCAGCAGGCCCGTGAAGAGGCAGAAACCATTGTCGGCGAAATCCGGAATATGAAAACCCAGTCGCAGATGAAAGAGCACGAGTGGATTGAAGCCCGGAAGATGTTCGACGAGGCGCAGCCAGAACTGGCGAAGAAAAAAGCCAAGGAAGCTCCGACACCTAAAAAGAAAGAAACAAAAGAACTGAAGCCGGGTGACGAAGTGAAGCTGCTTACACTGAACCAGCAGGGCACCATCGTGGATCAGACGGGAAAGAACGAATATCAGGTCCAAGTTGGAGTTATGAAAGTAAAAGCGAAACGAAAAGAACTGGAATTCGTAAAAGCTAAGGAGCCTTATAAAGAAAAGCCTATGGCGACGGTCAAAGGGAAAAGTTTTCATGTAAAACCAGAACTGGACCTGCGCGGGGAGCGTTACGAAGATGCCCTGAACCGGTTGGAGAAGTATGTGGATGATGCACTGCTTGCCGCATATCCGCAAGTGTCCATCATTCACGGAAAAGGTACAGGAGCGCTGCGGACAGCGGTTCAGAACTATGCGAAAAACCACCGGAGCATAGCCTCCCACCGTGCAGGGGGTATGAATGAAGGTGGAAGTGGAGTCACCGTACTGGAACTCCGCTAATGTTCAACGAAAAGGGGAGCGGGAGCGAGTATGACTGATTTTTGGGAACATCCATTAGTGGAAACAGCCGCCAGTTACAGTGTTGTCGTCCTGTGTCTGGTCGTATTCATGGCGATTTTTGAAATTGTGACTTCCTATAACAACTGGGAGGAAATAAAAAAAGGCAATCTCGCCGTAGCTATGGCTACGGGCGGGAAATTATTCGGGATCGCTAACATATTCCGCTTCTCCATTGAACATAATGATGCCCTCACCCAGACGATGGGATGGGGCCTTTACGGCTTCTGTCTTCTGATTGGCGGGTATTTCATCTTTGAATTTTTAACGCCTTCGTTCAAGATAGACGAGGAAATTGCTGCGGACAACAGGGCTGTCGGTTTTATTTCCCTTATCATATCCGTCGGTCTTTCCTATGTGATCGGGGCGAATATTATTTAGGGAGCGAGTCGTTTGGAAACCTTAGCGAAAGTCCTCATGGTCGTTGCCGCTCTATTTCTCATAGTCGGTATTTTGTATTTCATCATTTAGCTGTATCGTGTACTAGAAGAGAACGATTGAATTCATCGGAGACGGACTCCGGTGAATTTTTTTATTTTCTGTAGATTTTTGTCAAATATTCTCAAAATTTTAAATTGTATTTCAAATGTTGGGGAAGTGTCGTTATAATAGAAGAGAAGATAAAAAAGGGGGCATGTGAGTATGACAGACTTTCAGCGTCCATGGCACAAGTACTACCCGCCGGAAGTACCGGTGGAAATGGAGTACGACCAACGTCCACTGCAGGATTACCTGCGCGATACCGCTCAAGCTTACGGAGAAAAGAAAGCGCTTTATTTCATGGGGAAGGAGCTTTCCTATAAGGAAGTGTACGATCAATCCCTGGCTGCAGCCAGTTACCTGCAGCAGCTGGGTGTGGAGAAGGGGGATCGTGTTTCGATCATGCTTCCCAACTGTCCGCAGTCGGTCGTTGCGTATTACGGTGTGCTTCTTGCCGGTGGGATTGTCGTTCAGACGAACCCGCTGTATATGGAGAGGGAACTGGAGTATCAGATGAAGGACTCTGGGGCCAAGGTCATCATTTGTCTCGATATCCTGTATCCGAAGGCGGCGAATGTGAAGCCGGAAACAGATCTGGAACATATTATAGTGACGGGAATTAAGGATTACCTTCCATTTCCTAAGAATAAGATTTATCCTTTTATACAGAAGCGTCAATATCAAGTGCTCGTTAAGCCCGAGCAATCGACGGACACCCACCTCTGGACCCATCTCTTAAAGGAGAGCACACGGGAAGTAAAGCCGGTTGATGTGGATCCTTTGGAGGATTTAGCGCTGCTGCAGTATACCGGCGGCACGACTGGATTTCCAAAAGGGGTAATGCTGACCCATTACAATTTGATCGTCAATACACAGATGGCGAAGAAATGGCTGTATAAATGCAGGGACGGAGAAGAGCGGGTGCTTGCCATCCTGCCATTTTTCCACGTGTACGGCATGACTTCGGTGATGAACTTGTCGGTTATGATGGGCAACAAAATGATCCTTATGCCGAAATTCGATGCGGAAGCTGTATTGAAAGTCATCGAGAAACAGCGTCCGACGCTTTTCCCTGGAGCACCTACCATTTACATTGCGCTGTTGAACCATCCGAACTTGAAGAAGTATGATCTATCCTCGATTGAAGCCTGCATCAGTGGTTCTGCGCCTCTTCCGGTTGAAGTGCAGGAACAGTTTGAGAAAATCACCGGGGGCCGTCTCGTGGAAGGCTACGGTTTGACTGAAACGTCACCGACCACGCATTCCAACCTTATCTGGGGCCATCGGGTCAGCGGAAGCATCGGTATTCCATGGCCGGACACAGACTCGAAAATTTTCAAGATGGATGCGGATGAGGAAGCGGATTATGGAGAAATCGGGGAGATTGTCGTCAAAGGGCCTCAAGTCATGAAGGGATATTGGAACCGTCCGGAGGAAACAGCTCAGGTGTTGAGTGAAGATGGCTGGTTCCGGACCGGGGATATGGGCTATATGAACGAAGATGGATATTTCTATATCGTGGACCGTAAAAAGGATATGATCATCGCCGGTGGGTACAACATTTACCCGCGTGAAGTGGAGGAAGTGCTGTATGAACACTCCGAAGTGCAGGAAGCGGTTGTAGTCGGAGTACCGGATCCGTATCGCGGGGAAACCGTCAAAGCTTTCATCGTTAGAAAGCAGGACAGCGATATTACGGAAGACGAACTGAATGAATTCTGCAGGAAGCATATGGCGGCCTTTAAAGTACCGAGGTTATATGAATTCAGAGATGAGCTTCCGAAGACGGCTGTTGGTAAGATTCTGCGTCGTCAGCTCGTTGAGGAGGAGAAGGCGAAATATGAAGAATCCGAAAGTATTCAATAAACATAAAAAAGAAAGTTGACAGAATATTTCCTTGAATGTAATATAATAAGTGAATGATGATTCATTCATTTTCAGTATACAGATCAAGGAGATATCCACATGAAAAAAAACAAACCGAAATTCAAACAGATTATAGATGCAGCGGTCGAGGTCATTGCTGAAAATGGGTACCATTCCTCACAGGTATCAAAGATTGCTAAAAAAGCAGGAGTGGCGGACGGCACGATTTATTTATACTTCAAAAACAAGGAAGATATCCTCGTTTCACTGTTTCAGGAGAAAATGGGGCAGTTCATAGAAAAGATTGAGCAGGAAACCACCTCCAGGCAGTCAGCGGATGAAAAGCTCCATACGCTGATCCATACGCACTTTGAGCAGCTGGCTGCCGATCACCATCTGGCTATTGTCACCCAGTTGGAGCTGAGACAATCAAACAAGGACTTAAGACAGAAAATCAACAATGTCTTAAAGCGCTATTTGAATGTCATCGACCAAATCGTCGAGGAAGGTGTGGAGGAAGGGCTGTTCCGAAATGGCTTGGACCGCCGTCTCGTACGTCAGATGATTTTCGGGATGATGGATGAGACGGTAACCAACTGGGTCATGAAGGATCAGCGTTATAACATAGTAGACCAGGCAAGTGAAGTCCATAGCTTAATTATCTATGGATTAGCCCGGAATCGTGAAGAAGAGGAGAGGTAATGTTGTCAACATTAACGATGGAAATCCAAAACCATGTTGCAGAGATCACCCTGCAGAGTCCTCCGGCCAATGCTTTGTCGAGCCATATTCTAAAGGACCTCTCTGCAGAACTGGATAAGGTGGAGCAGGACGCATCCGTCAAGGCCATCCTTCTGAAAGGCGAAGGAAGATTTTTCTCGGCCGGGGCAGATATTAAGGAATTCACGACCCTGCAGGGCGCGGATGATTACAAGTCCCTGTCCTCCAAGGGACAGAAGCTTTTTCAGCGGATCGAAAACTTCCATATCCCAGTGATTGCATCCATACACGGAGCTGCCCTTGGAGGCGGCCTGGAACTGGCGATGGCGTGTCACATCCGCTACGCCGCAGAAGATGCCAAACTCGGACTTCCGGAAATCAACCTTGGAATTATACCAGGCTTTGCAGGGACCCAGCGGCTTCCAAGGTACGTCGGAGCAGCTAGAGCTTATGAAATGATTTTGACGGGTGTTCCAATCACCGGGCAGGAAGCGGCGGCCAGCGGGCTGGTCAACAAGAGCTTTTCTGCTGAGGAAGTGCATGGAGAGGCGGCAAAACTGGCCGCTGCTATTGCGGAGAAGAGCGGTCCGACGATTCATCATGTGATGAATCTCGTTCCTCTGACACATAATCCTCAGTTCGAGGAAGGGAACCGCGCTGAGGCGGAAGCCTTCGGCGATGTCTTTGGGAAAGAGGATGCCAAAGAAGGCATTCAGGCGTTTATTGAGAAGAGGAAACCTGATTTCAAACATTAATGCTTTAGGAGGTCATAGACAATGAACATTTATGTACTGCTTAAAAGAACGTTTGATACAGAGGAAAAGATCGCGGTCAATGGTGGAGCGATTGCTGATGACGGAGCTGAATACATCATCAACCCTTATGATGAATATGCCGTGGAGGAAGCGATCAATCTCCGTGACGCCCACGGCGGTGAGGTTACGGTCGTGACGATCGGCGAAGAGGACGCTGAGAAACAGCTTCGTACAGCCCTGGCGATGGGGGCGGACAAAGCCGTCTTGGTTAATACAGAGGATGACCTTGAAGAAGGTGACCAGTTTACAACCGTCAAGATTTTGGAAGCCTTTTTCGAGGATAAGGAAGCCGACATCATATTAGCTGGTAATGTCGCGATTGACGAGGCCAGCGGTCAGGTCGGCCCACGCCTGGCAGAACGGCTGGATATGGCCTGTGTGACGACGATTACGAAGATCGAAGTCGATGGCAGCACCGTGAATATCGAGCGGGACGTGGAAGGGGATGTAGAGAAGGTGGAAACTTCCCTGCCCTTGATCGTTACGTGCCAGCAAGGGTTGAACGAGCCGCGCTATCCATCTCTTCCTGGAATCATGAAAGCGAAGAAAAAGCCGCTGGAAGAGCTGGAGATAGATGATCTGGACTTAGAGGAAGATGATGTAGAAGCGAAAACAACCACCATGGAGATTTTCCTTCCACCTGCGAAAGAAGCCGGCAAGGTTCTTGAAGGGGAAGTCGACGATCAGGTGAAAGAACTGGTTTCCTTACTAAAAACTGAAGCGAAAGTCCTGTAAATAGACAAAGGGAAAGGAGAATGGGTTATGAGCAAAAAAGTATTGGTCATTGGAGAAGCGAGAGAGGGATCTCTCCGTAACGTCACTTTTGAAGCAATTGCTGCAGCGAATCTCGTCAGTGATGGCGGCGAAGTGGTCGGTGTCCTCTGCGGAGACGGGGATTTGAAGGAAATGGCACAGGAAATGGTGTATTACGGCGCCGCACGTGTCATCACTGTTTCAAACCCGGAATTGAAAACGTATACATCCGATGGATATGCCCAGGCAGTCCATCAGGTGATTGACGATGAGTCTCCGGAAGGGATCATCATGGGGCATACCGCCATCGGGAAGGACTTGACGCCGAAGCTTGCCAGCAGGCTGGAGTCCGGGCTGATTTCAGATGCAACGGAAGTTGTAGTCGAAGGCGGAGATATCGTCTTCACCCGTCCCATTTATTCTGGTAAAGCTTTTGAAAAGAAAAAGATTACAGACGGACTGATTTTTGCTACCATTCGTCCAAATAACATCCCGTCCCTGAATCGTGATGATTCCTTGACCGGTGCGGTATCAGAGAAAGAGGTCCAAATCTCCAACATCCGCACAATCATCAAAGAGGTCCTGAAAAAATCCTCCGATGGCGTGGATTTATCCGAAGCCAAAGTCATTGTAGCCGGAGGACGCGGGGTGAAAAGTGCAGAAGGATTCGAGCCGCTTGAACAGCTAGCCGAAGCGCTCGGCGGAACCGTAGGGGCCTCCCGTGGTGCGTGTGATGCCGGTTACTGCGACTACTCCCTGCAGATCGGTCAGACAGGGAAGGTCGTTACACCGGACCTCTACATTGCCTGCGGGATTTCCGGTGCGATTCAGCACTTAGCGGGAATGTCCAATTCCAAAGTCATTGTAGCCGTCAATAAAGATCCGGAAGCGAATATTTTCAATGTAGCTGATTACGGCATCGTCGGTGACTTGTTCGATGTCATCCCGAAACTGACCGAAGAAATCAAGCAGATGAAAGTAAACGCATAGGAAAAAGCCGGAGCCGATCATTTGGCTTCGGCTTTATTCCATGTTTAAATAGGGTATAAACAAAATATTAGTCACTAACAATAGATAGTGATATACTCTTTACAGACTAAAAGGTCGAGGAGGAATTATAGTATGGCAATTGTAAAAGCGACTGATCAAACATTTACAGAAGAAACAGGCCAGGGACTTGTCCTTGCAGATTTCTGGGCACCTTGGTGCGGACCTTGTAAAATGATCGCTCCTGTATTGGAAGAAATCGATGCGGAAATGAGCGACCAAGTAAAAATCGTGAAACTCGATGTTGATGAAAACCAGGAAACAGCTGGTAAATTCGGCGTTATGAGTATCCCGACACTGCTTCTTTTCAAAGACGGCCAGGTTGTTGACCAGGTTATCGGCTTCCAGCCTAAAGAAGCGCTAACTGAAATCATTACGAAACATGCCTGAGTAAAAAGGTGATCGTAGAAAGCCGCGCTGTATGCAGCGCGGCTTTTATCATGCATAAATGTACCGGTCGTGTGGTATTTTCATTATATATCCTTCTGACAGTATGGAGTGAAAACAATGAATTCAACGATTAAGGAGAAACTGGCCGTTTTACCAGACCAGCCCGGCTGTTATTTAATGAAAGATAAGCACGGGACAATTATTTATGTGGGGAAATCCAAAGTATTGAAAAACCGCGTGCGCTCCTACTTTACCGGAGCCCATGACGGAAAGACCCAGCGTCTTGTGCGGGAGATCGTCGATTTTGAATACATTGTCACCACCTCTGAAATAGAGGCGCTGATTCTTGAGATGAACCTGATCAAAAAGTATGATCCGAAATACAATGTTCTATTGAAAGATGATAAGACTTATCCTTATTTGAAAGTGACCGGTGAACGTCATCCCCGGCTGATCGTAACGAGGAATGTGAAGAAAGATAAGGGGAAATACTTCGGTCCCTATCCGAACGTCATTGCGGCAAGGGAGACGAAGAAGCTGCTCGACCGGCTGTACCCTCTGAGAAAGTGCAACACGATGCCGGACCGTGTGTGCCTGTACTATCATATGCACCAGTGCCTCGGCCCCTGTGAGTTCAAGGTTACAAAACAGACGAATGATGAAATCGTCCAGCAGATTACATCCTTCCTGAACGGTGGTCATAAGGAAATCAAAAAAGACTTAAAGCAGAAGATGCTCGATGCCTCAGAGGAGCTGGATTTTGAGCGGGCCAAGGAGCTCAGAGACCAGATTGAACACATTGAATCGGTCATGGAGCAGCAGAAGATGACCATGAACGATCAAGTGGACCGGGATATTTTTGGATACAGCTATGATAAAGGGTGGATGTGCGTGCAGGTCTTTTTCATCCGCCAGGGCAAGCTGATCGAACGCGACGTCTCGCTGTTCCCGTTCTTTGATGATCCGGAAGAGACCTTCCTCAGCTTCATCGCCAGGTTTTACCTGCATCAAAACCACCCGTATCCAAAGCAGGTGCTCGTGCCTGTGGCGACGAACGTTGATGTTCTGGAAGGCGCCATTGATACGAAGGTGATGATTCCGATGCGGGGGCGCAAGAAGGAACTAGTGGAACTGGCCATGAAAAACGCCAAGATTTCCCTTGAAGAGAAGTTCGCCTTGATTGAGCGTGATGAAGAGCGGACGATCAAAGCCGTGGAATCGCTGGGAGAAAAACTTCATATCGAAACCCCGCACCGGATTGAGGCGTTTGATAACTCCAATATCCAGGGCGCGGATCCGGTTTCAGCGATGGTCGTCTTTACGGACGGCCGTGCCGATAAAAAAGAGTACAGAAAATACAAAGTCCGGGATGTTAAAGGCCCGGATGACTATGAAACGATGCGTGAAGTGATTCGCAGGCGGTACCAGCGTGTCTTAAAAGAAGACCTCCCGCTGCCGGATCTGATTGTGGTAGATGGAGGGAAAGGGCAGATGTCCGCCGCCCTTGATGTGTTGGAGAACGAGCTTGGGGTAGATGTTCCGCTCTGCGGCCTTGCCAAGGACGATAAGCACAAGACGAGCGAACTCCTGTATGGAGATCCTCCTTCGCCGGTGGATCTGGATAGAAAATCGCAGGAATTTTACCTCGTCCAGCGGATTCAGGACGAAGTCCACCGATTCGCCATCTCCTTCCACAGGCAGCTGCGCGGAAAAGGAGCCATCCAGTCCGAGCTGGATGAAATTCCTGGTGTCGGTCAGAAGCGGAGACGCCTCCTGCTTCGTCATTTTAAATCCGTGACAGAAATCAAGGAAGCAGATATTCAGTCAATTACGAAGCTCGGAATTCCGGAACCTGTAGCCAACACGATCCTCATTCATTTGAATGACAACCAGGACGATCCTGATGAACAAGAAGAACCAGCTGAGGAATAACAGCTGGTTCTTTCTTATGCTTTCATCGCTTTGATTTCCACGACATTGTCTTTTTTGTTTACTTCTTCAAAGCACTCATATGTATCATCGGTCATTTGTGTAATGGATTCGGAAAGAAATCCGCATTCCAAACGAAAATCCACGTCCAGCAGTTTTTGGTGGAGGCGTTTTTCGATCATGTGCCCTTTCAGGTGAAAGGTGTATTCGGTCTTCTTTTCTTTTATTTTAACGAGCTCTCCCCAGCCCATGTACTGGAAGAATTCAAAGAGCTCATCGAAAGTTTCAAGACTGGTCTGACGGGCCATGTTTTTCCCCATGTAATAAAGGAGATAAGGGGCATCTTTTCCGAGAAAGTCAGGGAGGGTGAAGTAGCGCATTAAATCGAACCCTGCTCCGGTGCCCACAAGCGATGAAATGTTGCTTGTTGTTAGTTTCGTAGATTCTTTCAAAACGCTCATTCCTTTCTCTCTTTATTATCACTCGAAATCTTCAGTGGTGCAATATGATTTCTTTCATTTTATCAAAAGGAAATAAATGTGTATTTTTGAACATTTTATAATCCCGCTTTCTTGACGCTTATTCGGGATAGAAGTACAATAAACATGTCACAAATTGTACATTCGTCAGACAAGTTTAGGGAATGGGGCTTTTCCTATAATTTTTTTAAGCGGAATTAAAGCGCTTAACTGTCTGAAAAATGTCCATATTCAATCTGTTACTATCTTGAGGGGGGTAAATATGGCGGGAACGCGCGGATACGTCAATCGAAGACTACATTCATTACTGGGAGTTATTCCAATCGGGATCTTTTTGATTCAGCACTTGACTGTAAACTATTTTGCAACACGTGGTCCACAGGCATTCAATGATGCGGCACATTTCATGGAGAGTCTGCCTTACCGGTATGTGCTGGAAACCTTTATCATTTTCCTACCACTGTTGTTTCACGCAATTTACGGTGTGTATATTGCCTTTACAGCCAAAAGCAACTTGTCTAATTTCGGATATTTCCGGAACTGGATGTTCATTTTCCAAAGAATCACAGGGATTGTTACGCTGATCTTTATTGCGTGGCACGTCTGGGAGACACGGATCGCCATCGGTTTTGGATGGGCGGATCTTAACTATCAGTTGATGGAAGGGATTTTAACGGAGCCGTTCTTCTTCTGGTTCTATGTAATTGGTGTAATTTCCACAACCTTCCACTTTTCCAATGGACTGTGGTCCTTCTTTGTCAGCTGGGGCATCACCGTGTCACCACGCTCTCAGAAGATCATGACCTACGTAAGCATCATCGTTTTCGTTGCCATTTCCTATGTGGGAGTGCGCACGTTGATTCAGTTTGCCTACGGAATTTAAACTATGAACATAACAATGGCAGTTTTATAGATTTTCAGTACTTAAGGGAGTGAGCTTCAATCATGACAAATAAAAATATTGTTGTTGTCGGCGGCGGCCTGGCCGGCTTGATGGCAACAATTAAAGCAGCAGAACAAGGGGTTCACGTAGATCTTCTATCTATTGTGCCCGTTAAACGTTCTCACTCTGTATGTGCCCAGGGCGGAATTAACGGGGCCGTCAATACAAAAGGGGAAGGGGATTCCCCGTGGGAGCACTTTGATGATACGGTCTACGGCGGCGACTTCCTCGCCAACCAGCCGCCGGTCAAAGCGATGTGTGATGCAGCGCCCGGCATCATTCACCTTCTGGACCGTATGGGAGTCATGTTCAACCGTACGCCGGAAGGGCTTCTCGATTTCAGGCGCTTCGGTGGAACGCAGCACCACCGGACAGCCTATGCCGGAGCTACGACAGGGCAGCAGCTGCTGTACGCCCTTGATGAACAGGTCCGCCGCCACGAGGTGAACGGTCTTGTAACGAAATACGAAAACTGGGAGTTCCTTTCTGCGATTATCGGCGACGATGGTGTCGGCCGTGGAGTGATCGGACAGAACTTGAGCACCCATGAAATTAAAGCGTTCCCTTCCGATGCCGTCATTATGGCAACCGGAGGTCCCGGGATTATCTTTGGCAAGTCCACCAACTCGGTCATCAACACGGGCTCTGCTGCCGGAGCCTTGTATCAGCAGGGTGTGAACTACGCCAACGGGGAGTTCATCCAGATCCATCCGACTGCTATTCCCGGCGATGATAAACTGCGCCTGATGAGTGAGTCGGCACGTGGAGAAGGTGGACGTGTCTGGACTTACAAAGACGGGGAGCCTTGGTATTTCCTTGAAGAAAAATATCCGGCATACGGAAACCTTGTGCCGCGTGATATCGCAACGAGGGAAATTTTCGACGTTTGTGTTAACCAGAAACTGGGAATCAACGGAGAAAACATGGTATACCTTGACCTCTCCCATAAAGATCCTAAGGAACTGGATGTTAAGCTTGGCGGCATCATAGAGATTTATGAGAAGTTCGTCGGTGAAGATCCGAAGAAGGTTCCGATGAAAATTTTCCCAGCCGTACACTATTCGATGGGCGGCATGTGGGTCGACTATGATCAGATGACCAACATTCCTGGAATTTTTGCCGCTGGTGAATGTGATTATACACAGCACGGAGGCAATCGTCTCGGAGCCAACTCGCTTCTTTCCTCCATTTACGGCGGTATGGAAGCAGGTCCGAATGCTGTGAAATATCTGGATGGTCTTGAAACCCTTGCAGACGATATGAGTTCAGCGCTGTTTGACAAAGCCGTCAAAGAAGAGCAGGACAAATTCGAGAACATTATGAGTATGGACGGCGACGAAAACGCCTATCAGATTCATAAAGAGCTTGGGGAATGGATGACGGATAACGTGACCGTTGTCCGTGATAATGACAAGCTGCTGGAGACGGATAAGAAGATTGTTGAGCTGATGGAACGTTATGAACGCATCAACATCAACGATACATCCCGCTGGAGCAACCAGGGAGCGATGTTTACCCGCCAACTTTGGAATATGCTGCAGCTGGCCCGTGTCATCACACAGGGGGCCTATAACCGTAATGAAAGCCGCGGTGCCCATTATAAGCCTGAATTCCCGGATCGTAACGATGAAGAATGGCTGAAGACAACGGTAGCAAGCTACGACAAAGAAAATAACAAGCCGGTTTTCCGTTATGACGATGTCGATACATCCTTAATCGAGCCTCGTAAACGTGACTACTCGAAGAGTAAATAAAGGAGGTAACGATCATGAGCGAAAATAAAATGATTACGATGATCATCAAACGACAGGACGATCCTGATCAGTCTCCGTATGAAGAAAAGTTTGAGATTCCGTATCGTGAAAATATGAATGTCATCTCTGCGCTTATGGAAATCCGTCGGAACCCTGTCAATGCTGAGGGAGAGGCGACCACCCCGGTCTATTGGGACATGGGCTGCCTGGAAGAAGTATGCGGGGCCTGTTCTATGGTGATCAACGGAACACCACGACAATCCTGTACAGCGCTCGTGGATCAGCTGGAACAGCCGATCCGCCTGGAGCCGATGTCCACGTTCCCGATCAACCGTGACCTTGCGGTTGACCGGAGCCGGATGTTTGATTCCTTGAAGAAGGTCAAAGCCTGGATCCCGATCGATGGAACATACGATCTTGGTCCTGGACCACGTATGGCCGAAAGCAAGCGTCAGTGGGCCTATGAGCTTTCCAAATGTATGACATGCGGTGTCTGCCTGGAAGCCTGCCCGAACGTAAACAGCAAGTCCGACTTTATCGGACCTGCACCATTGTCCCAGGTGCGCCTGTTCAACTCCCATCCGACAGGAGAAATGAACAAGAGCGAGCGTCTGCAGACGATTATGGATGGCGAAGGTCTGATGGGCTGCGGGAACGCACAAAACTGCGTACAGTCCTGTCCGAAAGGCATTCCTTTGACAACATCCATCGCGGCACTGAACCGTGATACCGCCGTTGAATCTTTCAAGAGCTTCTTTGGCAGTGATAAACAGGTATAAATCCCTGCGAAGGACCCCGGAGCCGACCGGGGTCCTTTTTTTACTGTCATTGTCAGGAGGTGGACAGAAAACTTACAAGTTCTTCCGACTATAAGGGGGTTGTAGGACTTGAGAAGGATAGTATAATAGATGTGACTGAAATTCGCTCAAGTAAGAAGGTGAGCCGTAGTATGAAAAACTTCAAATGGTCTCAATGGATTGTTTTGACCTTTTTTATTGTATCAGCGTGCTATTTAATAATCTTATCCGTAACCCAGCCTTATCTTGGGATTGATGCTGAACAGCAGGAAAGCGGCTGGGTCATAACCGACATAGAGAGTGGGGGCTGGGCGGACAGGCAGGACGTCCCGCCGGGATCTGTTATTCTCTCTGTGGATGGGGGGAGCCCGGGGCTTCACCATTCTCTTTCGATGTTCAATGAACTGGAAAATGCCCAGTCCTTCACGGTGGAATCTTCCGGACAAGTACGGATGTACAGGGACATCGACCAGTTCAGCCGGGTCCACTGGGTGTTTTATATTCTGCTTCCTGCGCTGTTTTTTGTGGCGATTCTAGGAATCTCTTATCTGGTTCATAAACGGGTGCCTAAACGGTATTCGGCCGAACAGCTGATTTTGTATTTCCTGGCAATTGCTACGGCTTATTTGAGTAACAGTGGAGCCGTGAGGGATGACTTGTATAGTCTTGTTTTGAATACCAGTTTATTCCTGATTGCTCCTGTTATCCTTCTCCATTTCCTGCACAATTACTTTCAGGAATTGAAGGTCGTCTGGTTCTCTAAGAACATTCTCTATTTCTTATACGCTGCCATGGCAGGTGTTTCCCTGCTGGATACGTATTATTTAGTAACTCTTCAAAACCCGTCCTACTTTCAACTGGTGCCGCTCACGTGTCTGCTTGGGTTGTATATCATTACCTTTGTGATCGTCTACAGGGGTGTATATATTTACCGGCATGCCGCTGTCGGACCGGTCTTTAAGTATATGGCGATCGGAATGACCGTTGCGTTTTTCCCTTATATTCTTCTTTACTTGATCCCTGTCCTCGTTTCCGGCGTGACCATTGTGTCGCTGGAGTTCGGTGCCATGTTTCTGATTGCTATTCCAGCCACATTCATGTATTTGATTACACGGGAACAGCTGATTGATATCAATTTCATCATGAACCGCCTGCGCTATTACTTTATCCTTTCTGTCCTCCCGTCTTTCGTACTGACAGCTGTTATCGGGTGGATTGTATCCGGCTTGTCGATGGTGTCCTATATCCAGCTGTATTTATTGATGCACACAGCGTTGATTGCCTTCTTATCCTTAAAGGAAGGGCTGGACGTCCGTATGCAGCGGTTTCTCTTTTCAGCACGGTACAGCTACCAGGAAAGTATGCACCGGCTGGCCAGCGACATGAAGGATCAGTCCAATGCGGTTGATTTGATGAAGGTCGTGAGGGATGAAATTAAAAACGTGATGAGTGTACGCGACATCTACATTTTCTCCAAACACAATAAGCGGAAGATGTACTGTGTCTACAATGAAATTCCCGAGGGGATTGTCGACCATTTTGACGACCACCTGTTCCATCACCCTTATGACATCGGCTCCATCATTGAAACGGATAAAGGATTCGGTGTCGTCGTCGGGCTGTCACTTGAGAAGATGACGATGCTCTGGTGCAGAGGGAAAAAGGACTTTACCACTTTAAACCGGGATGAAAAAACGTATTTACAAACCATCTCCCATCATGCCAACATTGCGATAGAGAATATGAATTTGATTGAGGATCTGGTCAAGGAGCTACGCACGTTAAGAAACGATCAGACGCAGAAGTATCCCGCATGGCTGTCCCGGCTCTTATTTACGATTGCGGAGAACCAGCGGAAGCAGCTGTCGATCGATATCCACGATACGGTGCTCCAGGAGCAGCTGTATCTGTACCGTAAAATGGACGACCTGATCCGCAACCGGACCGATTTATCCACGAGTCTTCATGCTGAGTTGAAGATGTATAAGGAATCTCTTCTGGACAGTATCCACCTCACGAGGGAAACGTGTAACGAGCTGCGGCCGGCCTTTATCGAAGAACTCGGGCTCGTGCAGTCATTGAAGAATTTGATCCATCAGTATCAGCTTCGTTCCAATTTCACCGTTTACTTTTCTCATGAACGGTTTGAATCAGAGCTGGATCAAGAAAGGATTCTCGGAATTTTCCGGATTGTCCAGGAACTGTTGACGAATGCCATGAAACATTCCGAAGCAAAAATTGTCAAACTCTCTCTTTTCAATGAGAAGGACCAGGTGGTTCTCTATTATTCAGATAATGGAAAAGGAATGGATTATTCCATGAAGCGGGACCTGTTTTCCCATATCGGGCTTTCGGGAATTGAGCAGAGGGTCAATGGTTTAAATGGAAGTCTGGAAATCACCACAGCACCAGGGGAAGGATTCAGGACGACCATCACTTTCCCCTATCCGTCACACAAGGAGGTCCAGCACGTATGATTCACGTATTAATAGTCGACGACCACCCCGCTGTTGGAGCAGGCACCAAAGCGATGCTCGAGCAGGAGGGGGATATGCAGGTGGATGTCATCCACGAAACCGATCATCTGGAAAGCTGCCTCGAAAAGAAAGCCTACGATGTGCTGCTTTTGGATTTATATATGCCCGGCCTGAACGGCATTGAACTGGCCAAACGGCTAAGAAAAACGTTCCCGGATATTAAAATGCTCATCTATACCGGCTTCGATTTGAGCACGCACTTCAATATGATTGTGGAAGCGGACATCAACGGCTTTGTCAGCAAAACTGCGGCAAGTGAACAGCTCGTTACAGCGATCAAAGCGGCTCTCAGAGATGAAGTGATCATTCCGCTCCATCTTTTCAAGCAGCTGCGCCGGACAGAAGCCTGCACGGCCGAAACGATCGAGTCAGCTGAAAATAAAGGCATCTCCCTGAATGAGAAGGAGCAGTCGATTTTAAAGGAAGTCGCTTCCGGTTTCACCAACAGGGAAATCGCCCAGACGCTCCACATGTCCCAGCGGAGCGTGGAGTACACGCTCACCGGAATTTTCAACAAGCTGAACGTCCGATCCAGGACGGAAGCCCTTTTCAAAGCCCAGGAACTCGGGCTTGTGTCTAAATCATGAAAGCGTAGCACACGGGGGCTAATCCCCTCATACGATACAAAGACTAAATAATTCCCCTCAAGAAAAGCTCAGGAACAACAAGGAGGGGTACGCTTGTGAAGGAGGACGGCTATCGGCCAACACAAATTCTTACCAAGCGGGAGCGAGAAGTCTTCGAGCTTCTAGTACAGGATAAGACGACAAGGGAGATCGCAAAAGAGCTCTTCATTTCGGAGAAAACTGTGCGGAACCACATTTCAAATGCCATGCAGAAGCTAGGAGTGAAAGGCCGTTCCCAGGCAGTGGTTGAACTGCTGCGTATGGGTGAACTGGAACTTTAATTCCATGATGCAGCAGAGGCTTTGGTCTGTGGATTGGAGGGAGTCCTTTCAGGTAGGGTCTGTCACGCGGTGATGATCATACCTGAAAGGGTTTTTTGTATCACCGGATACATTCACCTTGAAATTTCAGAGAGAAACGACCACAATGATACTTATCAAGTCATTTCGTTAGGAGTGCTGAATGTGGCTGAAACCCAGCAGACATCTATGATCGCAGATGTAGAGAAGGAACTTCGTTACATATCCGGGATCATTAAACAAAGAGGACGAGTTATCCTGAATCATTACTCGATTACAGCTCCGCAGTTTGTAGCGCTGCAGTGGCTGATGGAAAAAGGGGACTTAACGATCGGGGAACTCTCCAATCATATACACCTGGCCTGCAGTACGACAACGGACCTTGTCGACCGTATGGAGAAAAACGAGCTGGTTGAGCGGGTCAGGGACCCGAAGGACCGCCGGGTCGTCAGGATCCATGTACTGAGCAAAGGACAGAAGATCATTCACGAAGTGATCGAAAAACGACAGAACTACCTGGAAAACGTGTTGAGAAATGTTCCGGAAGAAGATGTGGAAACGCTGAACCGTCTGCTCCACGTCCTTCATGAGAACATGATTGAAATCGATGAAGAAGAACATTAAGCCATAAAAGAGGGATGCAGAGTGAAACAGGCAATCGGAGTCATTGATTCTGGCGTCGGGGGACTGACCGTAGCGAGAGAGTTGATGAGGCAGTTACCAAAGGAAACCTTTATCTATCTTGGGGACACGAAGCGGTGCCCGTACGGTCCACGTTCAGAGGAAGAAGTGCGGGCATTCACATGGCAGATGGTCAATTATCTGCTTGGGAAAAATATTAAAATGCTCGTTGTCGCGTGTAACACAGCGACGGCTTATACGCTGGCTGAGCTGCAGGAAGAACTGGATATCCCGGTTATCGGGGTCATTGATCCGGGGGCACGTGCCGCCATCAAGGTGAGTCAGAACAAACGGATCGGCGTCATTGGTACAGAAGGGACTATTGAAAGCAAAGCCTATCCGCAGGCGCTTGCTTCCATTGATCAGGATATCCGGGTGAACGACCTGGCCTGTCCACCGTTTGTCCCGATGGTCGAAGAGGGGATATTATCCGGTCCGAAAGCGGAAGGAATCGTTTCCCGAACGCTGCAGCCATTGAAGGACATGAATCATATTGATACATTGATCCTCGGCTGCACCCATTATCCGCTCATCAAGGATCTGGTCCAGAACGAGATGGGGGATCACATCCAGGTCATCAGCTCCGGTGAGGAAACAGCCCGTGAAGCGAGCCTGATTCTTGCCTATCACAAAGCACTGGAAACCGATGACCATACACCAAGGCATGAATTTTACACGACCGGCGATATGGAGAAATTCCGTCTCGTCGCCAACAGCTGGTTTGAAGAGCCGATTCAGATCCTGAAATCGGTAGAACTGGAACACGTATCAAGCTCCGCCTGAAACAGGCGGAGCTTTTTCATATGCTGTTCTCCTCCAAATTACCCTGGTCTATTCCAATCGAGGGCTCGTATACATGGTAGTACAATCTATCTCAGGGGGGAAAAGAATGAGAAAATACAGCTATAAATCCTTTTTGACGGCCCTGGTGCTTCTAATGTGCACGGGGCTGCTTGCCGGATGCCTGTTTGAAGGAGAACAGTCGCTGGAGAAAATGGATGCTCCGGATGAAGCTGTGACAACATCACCGGAAGAGGATGGTTCAGCACCGGAGGAGGATGGAGAGAAAGCAGAGGATTCGACAGAACAGGAATCCACAGCAACCGTCCCTCGTGAGCTTTATTTAATGGATGCCAATGGAATGATCGCCCCACAGACTGTGGAACTGCCGGCTTCTCAGGAAGTCGCTTCCCAGGCGTTGGAATACCTTGTGAAGGATGGGCCGGTCACGAATCTGCTGCCGAACGGGTTTGAAGCCGTTCTGCCGGCAGGAACAGAAATTCTTGGGTTGAATACGGAAGAAAATGGAACGCTTGTCGTCGATGTGTCGGAGGACTTTAAAAATTACGAGGCCAAGGATGAAGAGAAAATTCTTCAGGCGATGACCTACACACTCACTCAGTTTGACAACGTGAAGCGGATTAAGCTGTGGATCAACGGACACGAGCAGGAAGTCATGCCTGTAGACGGGACCCCGATCTCACAGGGCGTCTCCCGGGCGGACGGGATTAATAACAACGTCGGCGTGCAGCGCGATGTGCTGAACAGCAAGGCCGTTACCGTCTACTTCCCTGCCCAGAACGGGGAGCAGGTGTACCACGTTCCTGTCACCACGCGTGTCGCTGAAGACAGTGATGAATATGCGGCAAGAGTAGAGGCCCTTTTTGAAGGGCCTGAGCTCGGCAGCTCTTTGACCAACCCCTTCCATGAAGGGGCAGAAATGGTCAGCTCCCGGCTGGAGAACGGCGTCCTCGCCCTTTCCTTCAATGAAAAAATCCTGACAGGATCAGATCAGCCGGCCCTGTCTGATGCTGCCCTCGCCAGTCTTGTGTTAAGCATGACGGATCTTGAGGATGTGGAATCGGTCGAAGTTCAGGTCGAAGGATCGGAGCAGGTCATCAATGAAGCGGGTGAACCGCTCGCCGAGCCTGTGTCAAGAACCGACATCAGCGGTGCTGAAGAAATGTAAAACCAGGCGCTTCAGAAGTGAATCACTTTTGAAGCGCCTTTTACGTTCATGAATAACTACCCGCACGTATGTAATTTGTGTTAAGATGGGCAAGGATAATGATGAAGAAAAAGGAGGTCATCATTGATGCGAAATGATCAACGCGAAGTCAATGAATTAAGAACCGTTACAATAGAAACCGATTATGTGAAACACCCGGAGGGATCTGTACTCATCAGCTTTGGAGATACAAAAGTGATCTGTAATGCCAGCATTGAGGACCGAGTGCCTCCTTTTTTACGTGGTCAGGGCAAAGGCTGGATTACAGCTGAATACGCCATGCTTCCAAGAGCCACGGAATCACGCAACATCCGTGAATCTTCCAAAGGAAAGGTGTCCGGCCGGACGATGGAAATCCAGCGCCTGATCGGCCGTTCCCTTCGTGCGGTCGTCGATCTTGATAAAATCGGAGAGCGCACCATCTGGGTCGACTGTGACGTCATCCAGGCTGACGGTGGAACACGTACAGCTTCCATTACAGGTGCCTTTGTGGCTGTTGTGCTTGCCCTTGGAAAGCTTGTGAACAAAAAATCCATCAAAGAACTGCCGATCACCGACTACTTGACGGCGATTTCCGTCGGTGTACTGCCGGACGGTAAAGAGATCCTTGACCTCTGTTACGAAGAGGACAGCCGTGCCGAAGTAGATATGAACGTCATCATGACCGGCAAAGGCGAGTTCGTAGAACTGCAGGGAACAGGAGAAGAAGCAACCTTCTCTATGCAGCAGCTTCAGAAAATGCTTTCTCTTGCCGATGAAGGTGTCCAGGAGCTGATCAAGCTTCAGGAAGAAGCAATCGGAGAGTGGGCAGACGTGATTCGTGCTAAAGCCGGAGCCGCCAAAGCATGAAGGAACTATTAATCGCCACTAAGAATGAAGGGAAGATCAAAGAGTTCCGCGAGATGTTTTGCAAATACGGCATCTCCGTCGTTTCCCTTCTCGATCATGATCCTTCCATCGATATTGAAGAAACCGGTAAAACGTTTGAGGAGAATGCCGTCATTAAAGCAGAAGCGATGATGCGTGCCTTGAACATCCCTGTTGTAGCCGATGATTCCGGTTTAGAGGTCGATGCCCTGAACGGAGAGCCGGGGGTTTATTCCGCCCGCTATGCAGGAATAGAAAAAGATGACGAAAAAAATACAGCTAAACTGCTGAACGAGCTGAACGGAGTGTCCGAAGAAGAACGGACCGCCCGTTTCGTCTGTGCCGTAGCCGTCGCACGACCGGGAGAAGCGACGTTTACGAAGCGTGGAACGTGTGAAGGCCGAATTGCCGGGGAGCCGCAGGGAGAGCAAGGGTTCGGATATGATCCTGTGTTCATCCCGGAAGGCTCCAGCCGGACGATGGCTGAGCACACGTCCGACGAAAAGAACGCCATCAGCCACCGTCATCATGCCATCGTGCAGATCGAAGACTGGCTGAAAACTCAATCCTGAAAGTGGGGATGAAGGATGCCGAAAGTACTCATCATCAGTGACACACACGGACTAACCGACGAAGTAATGGAAGTGAAAGAACGTCACAGTGACGTGGATGCTATGATCCACTGTGGCGACTCCGAGCTCTCCTACGGATCGAAGGAGCTGGAAGGCTTTCATTATGCCAAAGGAAACTGTGACTTCGAACCCGAAATGGAAAACGATCAGGTTTTCACTGTCGGAGACATCACATTCCTCGTCACGCACGGGCATTTGTTTCAAGTGAAATCCACCCTGATGCCCTTATCCTACAGAGCGGAAGAAGCTGGAGCCCAGATCGCCTGCTTCGGACATTCACATATTGCAGGAGCGGAAAAGGTGAAGGACGCCCTCTTCATCAATCCGGGAAGCGCAAGACTTCCACGTGACCGCGAAGAACCGACCTACGCCATTCTGGAGTGGGAGGATCTCGATCACGTCCGCCTGCAGTATTACCATGTGAACGGGCAGAAAATTGACGGTCTCTCCATGGAAACAGCAGTAGCAGCAAAGAATTAAAATTCTTTGCTGCAATCTGTTGACATATAAGCGAATCCCTAATATAATAATTCTTGTCCGCTTCAAAAGGACGTTAAAAAATATCTTTTGAAACACACATACATAGCTTTACATGCGAGTGTAGTTTAGTAGTAAAACCTCAGCCACGAGCTGAACTTCTACCGAATCCACTGCGAGTTGCCCCGACGGACTTTACTTCCCTGCGAAGCTTTCAGAGGAAGGGGCATGCTGCGAAAGATAAATGTGGCTGAAACACATTTACATATGCGGGTGTAGTTTAGTGGTAAAACCTCAGCCTTCCAAGCTGATGATGAGGGTTCGATTCCCTTCACCCGCTCCATACATATTTATTTGTCCCAGTAGCTCAGCTGGATAGAGCAACAGCCTTCTAAGCTGTGGGTCGGGAGTTCGAATCTCTCCTGGGACGCTAAATGAGAAAACGCTGAAACCTTTGATATATAAGGGTTTCAGCGTTTTTCTTTATATGTGATGATTTGAGCTGTTTGCATTAAAAAACCCCATTTGGGGCAGAAATGGGGCAGGATTTTACCAGATTCACTTTTATTGATCGATTAAGCTGAATTGCGCTAATGCATCAGATTTGAATTTATCAGGAATTTCTTTTTCATTATCAGATAGGTACATCTCCAGTTTAGGTTTCAACTCAGTCATGAGTTCATTGTATTCCGTTATGTATTCATTAAAGTGAGAATGATAATAGGACAAAAATCTTTTCTGAAATTTTTTTGTGAGCTCACCTTTGCTTTCATGTCCTGTAAAAGGATCCATGATTTTCGGGACATAAACTATGTTCCAAGGAGCTGTAAACAAGTAAGGGTTTTTCGTTCGTCCGAAGATATGCGAAACTTGAAAGTTCCTAAGCCTGTTATACTTAGTTGTGGGTTTTTCCTGTCTGGAATATCCTGTTAGCCTTTTTAATAACTTTGTTGGTTCAGCATTATTAGTTGGGTCTTTATAAAATCCCCCATGCTCAAACAGTGTCTCATATAATCTCAGGTATAAATCCGTTCCTTTAGCGTCTCTCCCATATCCTCTGACGAATATTTTTTCTTTTCCACTGTAAATATTCTTTTTTAAAATTTCCCATTCTCTTCTTACGAGATTGTCAGGAATTACAATGGTTTCATCAATACCAAATTCAATCATTTGTTTTTCATCGATGTTGAATTTCTCCATAAATAATTGGTATCCATCAATCACTTGTTTCACTCCTTGTATTTGAAAAATAAAACAGCGTACATAAAAATGCACGCTGTAGCTAATTATTTTACCACATACTTTAATACTTAGGATTCTTTTTGATTGAAGAAGGTGTTGAAGTGTTCCGCAGCTACTTGATCAACCTCTTCTATATGATGTCCATAAATGTCCATAGTAGTTCCAATCTTGCGGTGCCTTACCCTTTGACTAATGGACTTGGTAGGGACATTTTGTTGGATTAAGTAAGTCACGGAGTAGTGCCTCAAATCATGGAACCTAATACCTTCGATATTATGACGCTTCCTAAACCGTGCCCACCATTGACTGACACTATCCGGACGCATGGGCTTGCCTAATTCGTCAGCAAAAAGGAAAACCCTATTGGGATCGTATTGCCGATCCCTGGTCCGGATAAATTCTTTCTTACGCCTGGCTTTAATTTGAGTAACCATCTCCAACAGCTTACCAGGAATTGAAGCTGTACCCTCCATGCCGTTTTTAATTTCTTTGATAAGTAATTCTCCGTTCTGTTGTTGTGAAAGAGACTGTTCAAAAAGAATAGCGCTTTTTTCATTAAGTATATGTTTTTCCTCTAATGCAACGAGTTCGCCCTCTCTACATCCAGTTACAAATGCAATCCAAAACATTACTTGTTTCTCAAAAGGTTCATGGTTAATGCAATTGATGAGGTGATCTATCTTATCTCTTGAATAGGAGAGAGGTTTCTTCTGTTTAACAGTAGGCGGCTTTATATTCCTTGCAGGATTCTTTTTTATTAGGTCAAACTCATCTGCAGCTGTTAACATGCTTTTAAAAGCCTTGTAACAGTTTCTGATAGTTGAAGGAGATAATGCTTCATCTTTACCATCTAATCTATTTTTAGAGTACTTTAATTCATCTAGAAAGTTAACTACATGCATAGCGTTAATATCAGACAACTTTAGATGGCCGTAACCTGGTAGAATTCTTTTTTCAATTATACTCATATACTCTCTTAATGTCCGAGGAGAAAGTTTGTCTCCCGCATACTTCTTAACCCATTCCTGATAAAAGTCTTCGAGTCTTGTGTAGTTGGGTTTAGAATAATCCCCACTCAAAACTTCTGCTTCAAATTTTGCAAGCTCTTGTTTAGCAAGTGTTTTGTTCTTAACCTTTACGTTTTTTCTTTCTCGAATTGGTTTTCCTTTTTTATCGTAACCAGTTACTATAGACAGTCTAAATGAACCTTTACCACGTTTCTCAATACTTCCCATGAGATCACCCCTGTATCTAGTTTAGTTAAAGATCTAAAAAGAGCTGGTACAATAAGAACGTCTCTTTATTTGGTTCAATCGTTCTTTGCATAAATCATAAGAGACACCAAAATCATTTACCCATCTTTCTAACAGTTCTGGGTCGCCTATGTCGTACTTTTTAATCATATGTAAGGGAAGAGCAGCATAAAGAGTGAAATGCTTTGCATCGCGCTCTTGCAGCTCCCTAAAAGCTTCCGGCATCATGGACTGCTTGCCAACATGACGAATAGCGTGGCAGAGTTCATGAAAGAAGTGTTCACGTTGAACTAAATTATCAAGTGTATTATTGAGAACAATTTCTTTGTACCGACCAAATCGGACGTATCTACTTTGCATAGGTTTGTAGTGAATGAAAATTTCATATTTCATTGCAATTTTCCTTAGGCTTAAGTCCATAGGAGATATGAAACGGTGCTTAATGTACCAATTTGATACCCAGTCTTCTAGTGCGGTTGTAGTGTATTGTGGGAAATTCATACTAATCACCTTCCTCATTGGTTATTATAAGAACAAACGTTCCCTTTTTCAACGAAAAAAAACCGCCAAATAAAGGCGGTCCTAAATATTATTCACATCCAATACCGTCACCGTCGCGGTCAAGATGTGATCCATAACCTGGATCACCCCGCCGTACAGGCGCAGCGCCAGCTGCCTTGGCTGCACTACAATTTTTAAAATAGGTACTGCTACTACTCCCGCCACTATTACTACTATTGGAAGAATTACTTGAGGATGAATTATTTGAGCTAGAGCTGCTTGATGCAACTGATTGTAAATCCTCAACTTTCGCCTGTAAAGATGATTTATCACCCTCAAGTTGGCTAATTTGGTCTGCTTGGTCATCTATCTTATTTTTTAAGCTTTCGATTTCCTCGTTTAGCTTTTCTTTTTCACTGTCATAGCTTTTAGCAGAAGTTTTTAACTTATCTAATTCATCGGTCTTGCTTTTTAAATTCTTCTTGTTGTCTTCCAGTTTAGTTTCCAAATCCGTTTTGCTTGAAGAGACTTCCTCAAGCTGAGTAGACAAATCTTTGTTTTCTTCTTTTAGTGAATCTGCTTCTTCGGTTAATGATTCATTCTTCTCTATTTCTTCTTGCAATTGCGCTGCTGAAGTATCGTCATAAAACGATATTCCGGCTATCATAAAAATAAGGCCGCCAATCAACAAAGGATAGAGCATTTTTTTGGAAAGTACTCTTTCCTTCTTTTTTGCTTTACTGATTAAGTGATATGTAAGGTAGATAAGAGCAACCAGCAAAGCTAAAAGACCTAATAAAAATAGAAACACAAACATCTAAAAAACCCCCTTTATAGATAAGATAATTTTACTATAAATCCCTTATTTTAACTATATAAATAATACAAAAAGCACCTAATTAATTAGGTGCTTTCAAATTACTTATTTTTAAGTTTTTTCAATAAATTATCAGCAGCTTCTTGGGCTTGTTTAGTTTCTTCTGCTAAAATAGTGGCTGTTTTGATATTACCATCCTTTAATACAATATCTAAAATATCGCCTTCTTTAGCAGTAGTGGGTAGCTGATATTTTTCGATATTTACAAGTTGTTTTTCATTTGATCTATACAAAAGCACAGCATATTTTCCTTCGAAGCGATCAAGAGTGTATTTACCGTTTGAATTCATCAATCAATCCCCCTTGAGGATCATATAGTCTTGCGGTATCACCATTATTATCCCAAAGATAAGCTCTGGACCATTGTAATACACTGGGTCGATTCTCATAAGAGTTTCTTCCAGAGGTTATAGTGACGGTATCACCTTTCTTAAGTGTGTAATCACTAGGGAAGTCAAAGGTTTGATTGCCATCAACACTTACTAATATCCAACCTTCCATTGAAATGTTTCTGCTATCGATGTTTTTTATCTTAACAGTTTCTGCATCAAGGTCTAAGTTAGTAATATCAAGCTTTCCTGTGGTTGGTTCTGGATCTGGCACTGGATCGGGGTCCGGTTCAGGAGCTGGATTGTCTGACCCGCAAGCTGATGGAGAGGAACTTGCTGACATATTGTTACCATTTGTTGAAACAACTACATCTTCACCATTCAGTTCCCAAATAGTTGAGTAATCTAACCCTAGTCCTCTAAGTCGGTTAATTACTTCACTGTCAGGGTGTCCATAAGGATTATCAATACCTGCAGAAATAACTGCAAATTCAGGGTTCACTTCATTCAAGAACTTAGGTGTAGAGCTTGAGCTTGATCCGTGATGACCTACTTTGTAAATTTCTGACGAAACGTTGAAGCGATCTACCATATTAGATTCAGCTTCAGCTTCTGCATCACCAGTCAAAAGATAATCCATATCTCCATAAGTTACTTTTAAAGCTACAGAAGCATTGTTGTTATCAGAGTAACCCTTACCGTTGTTTAAAACTTGAATATCAATAAGAGGATCCACATCTACATAAGAACCAACTTCCGGAACTTCAAATTCGATATTTTTTTGATCAATTAAATTCAGGTAATCGTAGTATGTCTGTGAAGTATGTGATTTTCCACTGTCAATAACTTTCTCAACAGGGAACTCATTAAGAACATCGAGCAATCCACCGATATGATCAGCATCTGGATGGGTTGCTACAACTAAATCTAAAGAATCAACACCATGATCCTCTAAATAGCAAACAACATCGTCTCCAGCGCCTTGTCTACCTGCATCGATTAGAATGTTTTTACCATTAGGTGTTTGAATGAGTGTGCTGTCACCTTGTCCTACATAAATGAAGTGAGCTTCAAGGTCACCAATAGATAAAAGGTTAGAAGCAACCTGACTAGAAATGGCATTGGTTCCACCTAGGATGACTGCTTTACCATCAAGAGTAGAAATGTACTCTTTTGTTTCTTGGATAGTAGCAGTAGGGTGGGATAAAACGATTCCCATATCTAATTTATTTGCTAAGCCTGAGGCTGCTACAGCATCTGGATAATCTTCAGTAGTCTTACTTACAGATATTCCTCGTACAAGAATAAAATCATCGTTTGAAGTATTCAACTCCTTGGCAGCATTTATATTGGTAATGTAACGGTTTTTACCCGAGATACGATCAACTGTGATGCCATCCTGTTTAAGGGAAGATTCAACACCAGGACTAACTACACCTGTACCGCCATAGATCGTTACCTTGTCGACATTACTAGGTAAGTCGGATGGAATTCTATCTTTAGTAGAAAGATAGATTGGAACTTCATTAATAGCTGAATAGCTGGAAGCAGAGAGAGCGTCAGCTACAGTTTGACCGTTAACTAGTATAGCTTCTGAGTTATTCTCTGTTCCTGCTTCTTCGTTGATAGCCGATGCCGTTTCATATCTGTTCTTACCACTTACACGTTCAACAGAATAGTTTTTACTTTTAAGATCAGAAATAACACGGTTGCTAATGGCATTGGTTCCACCAAGAGCATAAATTTTCTTTGTTCCAAGTCTCTTTAGTTCATTATGTACAGAACTTGGAAGAGTGTTGGTGCTTGTAAGCAAGATTGGAGCTTCTTTAACACCGGCAAGACTTGCGGCAGCTAAAGCATCGGCTGGGTTATCAGCTCTTGCTAACACTACTGCCTTTTCACTAGTTTCTAAGCCATTAGGCCATCCTTTTTTAGAGATAGCAATAGCTGTCTCATAACGATTGTCACCTTTAACTCGTTCAGAACCATCAGCAGCGTTAACAGTAGTAGAAACCTGATATACTAATGACAATGAGAGCAGGAAAATAGTTATTAAACTAACAAACTTTTTCATTTATACACTCCTTGTAAATTTATGTAATACACTGATTATATTATCATATAAAGGATTGTATCAAACAGGTATTTATGAAGTTTGTACCAATTTGTGCTGTTGTCATATAATGTGGAAAATTCATGAATGTCACCGTCCTTAAAGTAGATCACACGAACTTTTGGTCTTATTTTCAACAAAATCGTTTCGGTTGCAAAAATGCCATAAAAGTTGTAAAGTATGTGCATAGATGAAATGTGGAAGGTGGTCTACTATTGGATAACTATATTGTTCCTGACAACGTTAAAGGTATGATAAAGGACAACATCCCAATAAAACTTAGGTTGGAATTGGTTAATGGAGTGAGGAAAGCTTATAAAATTGTTTATCAATTAATTGAAGATACTCCTTTGTTTAATTGGGAAATTGGTGAATATCATATAGGTTATTTAAAACACATCGCAGTGCAATTTGTTATTCAAAATGAAGTAGATTTAGAGGCGTATAGTTTTGAAAAGACCATATATAGAAGTACGAAAGGCTATCCCTATTTGCTGTTGCGGAATGATACATGCGAAATTACAATTAGCCAAACTTCAAGTCCAGAAACGATAGCTAGGCCAGCCTATTTTAGAAAGAAAAAGCAACAGGCTAACCAAATTCGTCTTAACTTGTTTAATGAAGACTTACAGAGTACAATTGACTCTCAACCAAGTTATCTTCTTTTGTCTCACGGTTATCAATCTAAAGTGCCAGAGTTCATTAACTTAGGTATGCCTAGTGAACAAGGTTGGATCGACCGAATTAATCTTGTAGAGCAACCGTTAATTGTAGAAAATGAACTGGAGCATGAAGAAAAGATTGATGAAGGTACGCTGGTTGGTTTTAAAGATTACTTAAAAGGAGTGGAAGAAGGTGAATAAGAAATCTTCATCCGGTGTTAATTCATTTCAACCCTCTAGATTGAAAGAAGCTCGCGAGTCAAGAGGGTTGACCATTTCTGAATTAGCTAAGGGTGTAGGGGTTTCTCACCAATCTATTTCGAAGTATGAAAATGGAAGAGCAAAACCAGGTCAATTAACTCTAAATAGGATTTGTAATAAATTAGAATTTCCTATTCAATTTATGTTAAAAGAGCCTTTAAGTATTAGTGAGAAAGTGACCTATTTTCGTAGTAGAGCTAACGCAACTGTAAAATCCAAAAAAATTCATCAATCGAGATTAGGTTGGGTAGAAGAGATTTATTCCTACATCCAAGAGATATTAGACTTACCTAAGGTAAATATTCCAATTGCAAATCATGCTGAAAACTTTGAACCAACGCCATTTTCTGAAATAGAAGATATAGCAAATGATTTAAGAAAACATCTTGGAATAGGAAAGGGGCCAATATCTAACGTTGTACTCTTATTGGAGAAAAATGGGGTAATTATATCAAGGTCAGAATTCGGGGATTATAAAATTGACGCTTGTTCTAAATGGAACGAGAATAACACGAGACCTTTCATGATGTTAGGTAATGATAAAAACTCTGCAGCAAGATCTAGGTTTGATGTTGCGCATGAGCTTGGCCACTTAATTTTACATCCGAATCTTTCGTGGAGAGAATTTAATAATAAGACCAATTTTAAGATTATTGAAAAAGAAGCAAACTACTTTGCAACGGCTTTTCTATTGCCATCTTCTAGTTTTGGAAGTGAAATATATTCCACATCATTGGAAAGTTTTATTAGCCTGAAGGAACGATGGAAGGTTTCAATTCAAGCTATGGCTTATCGCGCTAAAGAATTGGGGCTAATTACATCACACCAATTTATTAATGTGAGGAGAAGATTGGCAAAGAAAGATTGGTTACAAGTGGAACCTCTTGATCAAGAATTAAAACCTGAAAATCCTCGTATTTTAAAAGAGAGTCTTGAACTAATCTTAGAAAATAATGTAGTACCTAGAGAGGAACTCTCAAATATTATCGGTATTTCTTCAAAGGATATAGAAATTCTAGCTAATTTGAATAGTGGATACATTAATCAAGAGGAATCTAAAGTTTCCAAAGTGCTTACTTTTCCTCCAAGAAGTAAAAAAGGGAGTAATTCTTCCTTTAAATAATTTCGACTCAAGTGAATCTTTAATTACAGTTTCTTTGTTAGCAAGACCAAAAGAGTATTAAAAATGAACCATCCTCCTCATGAGGATGGTTCATTTTTTTAGCATTTTCTCTCTTGAAGGACTATTTTGGCATTATTCTTTTTATTATTAAAGAAATCAATTCTCAATAATTTCTAGTTCTTATCTGCTTATCATTCCTTTGTTACGACAGAATCTTTTGCGAAACTATCATAATAAATTTCAGTAAGCTTAGAGTGTAAGAAATCATCATTTAATAGTTTTACAAACAAATTTTTGGATTTCTTAGAAGTAAGGATAATCTTATCTTCAGAGTCATTGAATTTGAATCTTCCTGTAAGTGATGGGTATTCTTTTGCAAATTTTATAATTGATGACTTTGGAACAGTTCCAAGTACAGGGGAAGAAGCTCTTATTCTTGTTAATTTTCTTGCAAATGTCACATCATCAATCTCCTCTTTTAAATCTTCAGGATTGTCTAAGAGATCGGTTTCTACTATTGTTTCTATACAGTTTTCGGCGTTCTGCTTAATAATTCTATGAAATCCGAAGAATTTCTCTAATACTTTGATATTTTCGATAAATAGATTGCCGTTAATTTGAAATAAATCAAATGAAGAATTGACACGGACGATATCATCTTTCAACTTTGTAAATCTTGTGTTATTGTCAAAATTCATTTTTTTGAGACTGAAGCTATCTTTTCTAAAGATGTTAACTGGATAATGTTTTTTATATGTTACTAGCGTATTTTCATCATGAGAAATCATAGTAACTATACTATAGATTGCGCGCAAATCGTCTCTAATAAAAGAGAAAGTATTTAGATCTTGGTTCTGAATGATTTCACTAATCACTGTTAAATCCTCAGGCACCTCATCCAAATCATACTCATATAGTACATTGTTACGATCATCAGCATTTGAAATAGATAATACACTCAAATCTTTATCAGAGACTATGCTTTCTTCAATTTGCTCTACTAGCTGATCGGTTAACTCCCTTTGTGCATCATCTTCTAAATCGACAAATCTAATAGTGGTTTCATTATCTTTGCGCAGGACGAAATACACCTCTGCGAGTACTTCGCTTTTGTTATTTATAAAATTATTTAACAAGATATCCAAGTCATTTTTTTCCATTCTCAACCCTCGCATAAAAAATGTTGTCATTCAAATCTTTGTAGCTAACTTTTGACCCTACATCAACCCTTTCTCTGGTTATTATAATAATATCGTTCTTCATAACGTTGTTTCGAAACTTGCCGTTTACTTTGTAAATGCGATAACCTAACAAAGCTAATGATGGATTAGCGTAATAGATGTCAGTTTTAATATATATTCCGCCAATAGTAATAAGTAAAATGAAAAGTACAATAATATATTTTATTTTACTTAGGTCAAAAGCAATCAGAGGTACGATATATGTGGACAGAAATGTAAGGTGCTCATAGTTAACATTTTGCACTTTCATAACTTCAAATGGAGTTTTTTTACTTCCCTCAAGCTTGTACTTAAAACGTTGAACAAATATAATCCCTGTTATTAGCAACAAGATAGAGATGATTGGGATAATATTTGTCTTGAATAAATAAAAAGTACCTACATACTCCCAATTCGATCCAAAGTAAATTGGAATATCGATTGTTACTATAACTATTAGAAGAAATAGCAACCAAAGAGATATAATATATAATTCGACTTTTTCCCATAACGCTGACTTTGATTTTATTATGACTCACCCCTGGAATTATCCAAGCAAATAGTATGCTGCTTTTATTAATTAGTTTCTATTTTAGTGCAGAAAATCCTGCATAATTTGACAGATACTCCTGAATTACTCTAAAAAACAAGAAAGTTAGGAGCAATCTAGAGATATGTTTTTAGCATAGTACACTGTTAGTACCGTTCTTCATGAAATGCGCTAACATAAAATACCCATTTTGATTTTTATTCTTATACGGACGTTTTTTATTGGCTTCAATAAAAAACCCCCCCCTTAAAAACGGAGGAGTTTGCAGGTTTAATTTTTTTCAGGGAATACTGGTGTATGTTCATCCACTGTTTGATATTCTAAAAAATTCAGAAGCTCACTTACTTCATCGAAAACAATTTCTGCACCAGCATCATATAAATCGTTTTTTGAATGTACTCCCCAACTCACCCCATATGCACTTATCTCTGCGTTTAATGATGCTTCAATATCTTTCACATCGTCACCAAATGAGAGTACGTCAGAAGGATTTAACTTTAAGGAATTAATCGACTTCAACATGGGTTCTGGATTTGGTTTTCTGTTTTTTACATCGTGATATGCTATTAGCGAATCAAAAGCGATATTGTGATAGTTTAAGATTTTTTCTGCGTATGGGCGCGGTGCCATTGTAACAATAGCTATCTTCAAGCCTTTTTGATTGATATAACCAAGCAAGGTTTCTATTCCCTCATATAAGCAAGTGCTATTCAGGTTTACATAACAGCTTCTCCAGTCCCTGTTTGTTCTGAAGTTTTTTAACGAGGTTGAATCAATCAACGTTTCGTCTAAGTCGAAAATTATACCTTTCAACAACCTAGTCACTCCTTGTTATACCAATGTTTTTTCAGATAACCATATATCTCGTTCAGGTCAAAGCCTGATTGTTTACCCAAATCACAAAGTTCTTTCGCTGTCTTTTCAAATTTCTCATTTTCCTTTTTCTTTTCCTCATTTTTCAAATTGGAATTAAATAAGTCTTCTTGTACATTATTAGAGATTTCTTTAATGTTTACATACTTCTTATTTTTCGAGTCTTGTTTAGTTATGAGAGAAGACATAATTTTGTCCAACTCTTTATAATCCTTTTTGTTATTTAGGACGTATACATCTTCTTCAGACATTAACTTATGAATCCCTTTGTAAACTGAAATCTCTTCATGACCATCTTCTGAGGGAACCGGACAGAACAAAATTCTTTTTTGATCCCTTGAAAATTTTATTGTGTGCTGAGTGCCGCCCCTAATATCCGTTTGGACTGGGCATACTCCAAGGCTCATCCCACTTTGTAAACGGTCTCTTTGGACGAAACTTGCTTTATAGGGTCTGGAACCTGGAGGATATTCAGAAACCAACAATCCATTTCCCTGAACAATTTTTTCAGCAAGAGCTTTATTTTTTGCCGGGTAGATTGACTTGGCATCTACACCTCCGGGAAGTATTGCAATTGTCTTACCTTGTGCTTCTAGAGCACCTAGATGTCCTGCAGTATCTATTCCTTCAGCTAAGCCACTTACGATTACATAATCAAGACTAACAAAAACTGATGCCACTTTAGCAGCAGCGTTTCGGCCTTTTGGAGTTGCTCTCCTAGTGCCAATTACTGCAATTTTCTTTGGAATGTTCAATGACTCTAGGTTCCCCCTACAATACAGGATTGGAGGGGGGGATTCTATTTCTCTTAAGGAATCAGGGTATCTATGATCAGATATTGAAACTACTTCGATATCTTGCTTTTTGAAGTTGGATATTTCTTGTTCACTTTCGTACATCAAGCTTCGTAAATACTCCCTATCATTAAGTGCATTCGATACTTTTTTGTTATTAATAGATTGATGTAACAAATCTTCATTTGAAAATGCAATGTCTTGCAATTTTAAGTTCGGAAACAGCTTATATATATTGGCTAATGTTTTAGAGCCTACCCCAGGAATTTTAGAGAGGGTTAACCATAAAGTTGCGCTCAATATTATCACCTCTAATTTCTAATGGTTTTACCTAAGGCTAACATCACTACTCTTCTTGCACCACTCTCAATTAAAATGTCCCTACACGCCTCCAAAGAATTACCAGTTGTAGTTATATCGTCTAATAGTAACACTTCATTATTTTCTATTAAATTTTGATTAACTACTCTAATGCTATCGTAGTGTACCTCTTTGTTTCTATCGCCACCATGAGCAGCTTTCATAATGGAAGCATGGCGATCTAAACAGTGAGTTGCATCGATTCTGTTGGCTGCTGCTAATTGTTGAGCTAATTTTCTAATGCCAGAGTATTTATTCTGAGAATTAGAAGAGGGTACATGACAAATAGGAACGTTTTCATTCAAAAGAGGATTAATTCGATCAAAAAAATAGGAGATTCCAGCTTCTTTTCCATCCTTTAAATCAAGAATTAATCCACTATTTTTATCAAAGTCTGCGTTCTTAGTGCCGTCAGCGTTCCAGTATGGATGATATTCGTGAACCTTAATTATTTTTTTTCCACTGAATTGTTTATGATTAAAGACCAAAAGTAGAACCCCCTAACAGAATATAGTTCTATTATAGGGGGTAATTGGCATTATTGGTAGTAATTTCATTTTAATATTGTAAGGAAAAAGTCATTTTGTTATTGGCTTTATCTCAAATGTACTATTTTCTCGGAGTGTACACTGTTTTGTATGTCAGCAATGATTTATTAATTCTAAGGTTAATGTTTTTAAGTAAGGTCATTCTATTAATCAGAATTATACAGTTAACTATTAATTCGAATTCTTAGATTTCTGCACTAAATATTGAAAATAACTCTCTAGTTCCTTGATCTGTTCAGGACTCATCGACTTCCACTTCTCAATATCGAAGAAAGCCATATCATCGATTTCGTATTTCTCAAGAAGTCGGTTAATATCCTTTAAAGAATTGTCTTCACTATTAGAAGTCTCGGTGCTTTTTAGAGAATCAGATCTTCCTAGCAGATAATCTACGGTAACATCAAAATAATCAGCGATTTTTTGTAAGGTGTCATAATCAGGGTTTCTTTTTCCTTGTTCGTACATAGCGTAGGTGGTCCTCGCTACACCAAGCACTCTTGCTAGTTCATCCTGCTTTAGTTTAGAATCTTTCCGTAATTGAGCTAAACGCTTATTTAGCATAATTATTTACCTCTCATTTTCATATTAGTCTTATTATAACTTCACAATTTGTGAAGTTAAATAAATGACTCAAAACGTGTAATTAATTATTATTTCGGGTTGACAATTACACGTATAGTGACATATACTATGTACATCGAGACACATAATGTGTACATAGGAGGTGTCATTATGAGGAAGTGGCTTTACGATATCCGTAAAGAAAAAAAACTAACACAAGCTGAGGTAGCTTATATGTCAGGTATTGCTAGGACTACCTATTCCATGATCGAGACAGGGGAACGAGGGGTAAGTGTACAAAATGCTAAAGCTATTTCAATTACCTTAGGGTTTTCATGGACCATTTTTTTTGATGAATCATGTCACGAATCGTGTAATATATCTAAGGGGGTGATCTAAATGAATAGACGAACAATGACAGTCATAGAAGCAGCTGATTATCTCGGTGTATGCAAAGACACCATCTACACTATGGTACGCACTAATGAAATTCCACATTTCAGACTGCGACGCAGAATTTTCTTTTCACAAGAAACCATCGACGCTTGGATTAATGAACAAGAACAAAACCTCATCCAAGAATCAGAGGCTATGTAATAACTCAACTTTAGATTAGCACCATGACAACTAAATAATGGTACCTCGTTAGGTACAAAAGGAGAGCTATTAATGAAGAAAAGTAAAGCAGCTCGAATGATGAAAGAAGCAAGGGTGCAGAGTGGAAAGACTCAGCAACAACTTTCCATGGACATGTTCCAGTCACGTGAGTACGTAGCCAAGCAAGAGAATGGGGAGAGAAAGATCACACCCTCAACGGTCCAACATTTTACTGAAACATACAACGATCCTTGGCTAGCTTTAGAAGCTGCCTTTGAATATACCGGTTGGGGAGTAACCAGGTTGGATGGACCAGCCGTAGACCTTCACCGATCGGCAGTTAGAGAAAAGGCCATGGAAGAACTCCGAGAGGCTTTGGAAGCGATGGAACAAGTGAAGCTCACCAAGAATCCTTCATTTACTCAATCATTTGAACTTCAAGACATTGAACGTTCAGCTCGTGAACATATCGATGTTATCGGTGCTTCAATAACTTATGTTGCCACATTGTGTGATGAATATAACCTGAGTTGGAACCAACTTTGGGAGGATCATCATAGAAAACTTCAATCCAGGGGGTACGTTACGACATGAATAACTTAGATAACTACTTAGAGCAGGATGCAGGTGTAGCAGCAAAGGAAATTCGCTGTCTTTTTGATCTAAAGAGTAAACAGGAAGAAGCAATCGTCCAAGGGGACTTTACACAGGCAAAAATGATCGGTGCTGATATCTTAAATAGCTTAAACGAATTGGAGTTTTTACGCGAAAGAAAAATGAATCATGACAGCTTAAGAAAAGTGGCTGTAGAAATGAAGGACCAAGGGATTACAGTGGCGATTGTGAAGTATGCGTATGAGTAGGAAGAATAATTTATTGGACTTTACTTATGTGTTCTTGTTCTTTGTGTCATTCGGAATTTTATATTTCTCGTTTATTTCTTATTAAAAGGAGAGTTTTTAATGAAAGCATTAGGCATTATTCGAAAATTAGATGAACTAGGGAGAGTTGTCGTACCAAAGGAAGTCAGAGACGCTCAAGGCTGGGAACCAAGGCAACCTCTTGAAATGTTTATGGAGGAGGATTCTTTAATCATTCGTCCTTATGGTAGAGAGCAAGAAAAGCAACAGGCGCTCGAAGACTTGGCTTATATGCAAGCATTTTTACCTAAAGAAGCTCAAGAAGCTGTGAAGAGGGTTATGAATTATGTTGAATAATAAAATAGCCACCCGGATGGCGGTCCAGGTGACTAACAGCATAACCATAGCTCACTCAAAAGCTGATTAGATAATACCACGTTATGTAGTGTTTAGCAAAGTGCCACAGAAGTATTCGACAGGCTCAGCCTGTCGTTGAGACCAGAAATGTCCCCCCCTTTAAATGTGACGTTCATGCACATTTCTGGTTTCAACGATGCGCTGGCATCAGAAAGAAGGTGAGCATATGAATCATCCTGTAATTCAGCAGATTGAAAAGACAGGAAACCCTCTGGGGTTATATGAAACGAATCACTTTGGTTTGGACGCTTTAGGAAATGAAGTGTTTGATGGCGATGTGATTTATGAGCTAAATGAAGAGTTTTTCTTAAAAGAAGAGTTGTTCCAAGAGTCCATTGAAATTCTAGAGTCACTTGGAGCAGAAGAAAAGAAGGTATAAAAAAAGACCACGCTGCAACGTGAGTCTTAAAGAAAAGAACTTTGACAACATTATATCAGAAATCCTGAGGAGGTCCAATATGGGGATAACAGCACAAGTTCTTAAGAGTACAGCTGATATGCAGGAAGAAGAATGGCTGGAGTCACGCAGGAAAGGCATAGGTGGCTCCGATGCAGCTTCTATTGCAGGTTTTAATAAGTGGAAGTCTCCCATTGTCGTTTATATGGAGAAAATCGGAGAGGTAAAATCTGATTCCTCTAATGCAGAAGCTGCCTACTGGGGCCATGTAATGGAAGCAACGGTTGCACAAGAGTTTAGTAAAAGGACAGGCCTTAAGGTTAGGAAGAGGAATGCTATCCTGCAACATCCGGAACACAATTGGATGTTGGCGAATGTGGACCGGCTAATCGTTGGAAAGAATGAAGGTCTTGAATGCAAAACGGCTAGTGAGTACCTCAAGGATGAATGGGATGGAGAAGGGATTCCGATGGCGTATTTGCTCCAATGTCAGCACTATATGGCTGTTACTGGTGCTGATGCCTGGTGGGTTGCTGTACTTATAGGTGGGAATAAGTTTGTTTATAAAAAAGTTGATCGTGATGAAGACTTGATAGGAAACCTGATTGAGCTTGAAAAACAGTTCTGGGAGGACCACGTTCTTAAACAATCTCCTCCAGAGATAGATGGATCCAGTGCTTCTGTTGACTTCATTAAAGCTATGTACCCAGATGCAAATCCGGATAGTGAAACGGAGTTAGATGCAGATTCCGATAAGCTGATGGCGGCCTTGGAGCAAATTAAGGAAGAAGAGAAGGATCTGAAAACAAGAAAGAACGAGTATGAGAATCGTTTGAAACAGAAGCTTGAAAACTTCGAAAGAGGATTTACCAATCAGTATGTTGTTACTTTCAAGAACCAGGAAAGAAGAACGATTGATTCCAAACGACTTAAAGCTGAACAACCTGATTTGTATGAGCAGTACACCAAAGTAAGCAAATCCCGTCCACTCAAATTCAAGGAGGCTAAATAATGGCCACAAATAGTACGGCGAAGAACCAATTGGCTAATAAAAAGAACAGCAGCAACACTCCTCAACAATCTAGTAATCAAATGAACACTATTCAAGCATATCTCAAAAAGATGGGTCCTGAGTTTGAAAGGGCCCTTCCAAAACATATGGATGCAGACAGGCTTGGGAGAATTGCTATGACTACAATCAGGCAGAACCCTAAGCTTTTGGAATGCTCTATACCTTCTTTAATGGGCGCTGTTATGCAAGCAGCTCAACTCGGGCTTGAGCCCGGGTTAATCGGACATTGCTATTTGGTCCCGTTTTATAACGGAAAGATGAAAGAGACTGATGTTCAATTCATCATCGGGTATAAAGGGATGATTGATCTTGCTCGACGCTCTGGCCACATAGAAAGTATATACGCTCACACTGTCCATGAGAACGATGAATTCGAATATGAATTAGGTCTCCATCCAAAGCTCGTACACAAGCCTTCTACAGGCGAAAGAGGCGATATGGAGTTCGTCTATTCCGTTGCTCATTTTAAGGATGGAGGCTATCAGTTCGAAGTCTTTAGCCGTACGGATGTAGATAAGGTGAAGGAAAGATCTAAAGCTGGAAAGTTTGGCCCTTGGCAGACCGATTATGAAGAAATGGCTAAGAAGACAGTTATCCGTCGAATGTTCAAGTACTTGCCTATAAGCGTAGAGATTCAAAATGAGGCTACTAATGATGAAACAGTTCGTAAAGACGTGACAGAAGAGCCGGAGTCCGTTTATGATCAAGAGTTTATTGATATCCCTACTCAAGAGGATATTCCTGGCCAAGAAAAAGAAGAAAGGTCTAACTTATCTCCTGAACAAGCTGCCATGGATCTTGAATGAAGAAAATAACTATAGCCATCCCGCATTGCTATGTGTGGATGGCTCAACAGTCTATGAATCCTAAAACACTATACAAGAAGTATGTAAGAAGTTATGTGCGTAATACCTGCCCTGGTTGGGAGTTAGGACGAATCCAGGGTCTTAAGGCCATTATCGTCAATAAGTAAGCTGAGGGGAGGGACAGATAGATATGCAAGGGTGGATAAAGCTTCACCGAAGAATTATGGAGAGCGATACATTCCAGACATTGAAATTAAATCAAAAAATGATAGCCATCTATCTGCTATTGAAAGCAAACCACACAGACAGTGTTTGGACAGATCAATACAAGGGGTTACAGGTGAAAGTAAAAAGAGGTCAAGTTGTCACCTCCCCTCAAAAAATAGCTGAGGAATGGTTTGGTAAAGATAAAGAAATCACGAGGCAGGTTGTAAGGACGACTTTAAGCAAATTAGAAAAACTCGATTTTTTAACCAAGGAATCAACCAAGCACTATACCCTTATAACCCTTGCCAACTACGGTCTTTATCAAGAAGAGGACCACCCATCTAACCAACCGGATAACCATTCGTTAACCATGCATCAACCAGGCATTAACCATGCGTTAACCACAAACAAGAATGATAAGAATGATAAGAATGTAAAGAATGATAAAGAACTAGATAATAATAAAGGCTCGGAGAATCCACACACTTTCTACGAGCAGAACTTCGGGATTCTTAAACCTTTCGTGAGCCAGAACATAACTGAATGGGCTGCAGAAATGTCAGACGAGATCGTTATCGCGTCTATGAAGCTAGCAATAAAAAATAACAAAGCTCACTTCGGCTACTGTGAAGCTATCTTACGTGACTGGCAAGCCAAGGGAGTTCAAAGCTTGGAGGATGCACGAGCCACCCAGCGAAGTAACACGGTATCTAAACACTCAAATGTTACGCCAATCAGACAGCCTGAGAGGCAGAAAGAATATAATTACGGATTTTAGGAGGTAGTTTATGCAGGGCTTAACGCAAGACGGCCAAATCTTACAGCCGGAAAAACAAGTGATTGATTTTTATACTTGTGATGGCTGTCAACAACAGGTGGAGCGAAGTCAGATGAAAATCCCACTGGGTCCTCACAAAGGAGAATGGACGACAGTGGAATCTGGATGTAAGTGCGAGGATATTGCTCTTGCACAACAGGCTCTTACACAGAGGAATCAAGCCATATACAAAAAAGCCTTCCGGATATTTGATCAGCATTCGTTGATGAACAAGTCTTTACAAAAAGCGAACTTTGATAATTATCGTGCACCTACGCAGCAGTTAGGACAAGCCAAAGAAGACCTTTTGGATTATGTGGCCACCTTCTCAGAGGATTCTAGCAACCTTCTTCTCGTTGGCCCTTACGGTACTGGAAAGAGTCATCTTGCTGTCTCTGTTACCAAAGAATTGATGAAGCAAGGCAAGAGCTGCTTGTTCTTATCGGTGCCTAAGCTGTTTACGAAAATCAAGCAGACCTACAACGAGGATAGCCAGTTTAGTGAAAACCAGATTCTTGAATTGATTCAGAGCATGGATTTACTGGTCTTGGATGATCTGGGGACGGAATACACCAACGCTAAAGACGGGCAAAGCAGCTGGGGCCATACAAAGCTCTTTGAGGTCCTGGATGATCGATCAGGAAAGCCTACACTTTTTACAACCAATTTAAAAAGTGATCAGCTTGAGAAGAAGCTGAATGAACGGAATTTCTCAAGGCTTATGGACGGTACAGAGGTAATCAAAATGGATGGGCCGGATTACCGGAGGAAGGGGTTTTAGAATGTGTGATATATGCAATGGAACAGGCCGTGTAGTTCACAAACTGGGTAATAAGGGGAGACTTGGTGCTTCATTTATTCCATGTCCAAATGGCAGTTGTCAACGAAAAGCTCAAGAAAGGACAGATCAAGCTATTAGACGGTTAAAGCTTGAATTGGCGAAATTAGAAGAGATTTCAGCATGAAGGTTAGTGAATTGGAACATAAGACAGCGCACGTGAAGGGCCAGCTTCACACTAGGGGAGTATTCGGCACAGCAGGGCTTACTTATGATGAACTTGTTAGAAAGTTAGCTCTGAATAAGGTATTTGAGATAGATAAGAGTAGTGAACAGAATAAGTGGTTTTAAAGGAAGGATAGCTTGAAATTGTCAATATCAGATAAACAAAAGGTTAGAGAGGTAGCAGACCGAAAGGAAGATTTAAAGAATTACCTTTATCGTGTAGGCATTACTGAATCCCATGATGGGAGAGATATAGAAGGATTAAGCTTGTTTTCACTCGAGCACCTAACGATTTCGATAAAAGCCAACCAATTACGAAAATGAAATTATCAACAAAAAAAGAGTGAACCAATAAAGGTTCACTCTTTGGAATTTATCGTATAGAAGGAGTTTCGAGTGTTCTTACTTCTTCTTCAATAGAAGAGTATTGTGTTTGCAACACAGTTATCGCATCGTTCACCGCATTATTATAAAAGTGAGAGGCTAACGAATCTTTAAAGAAATCCAGAATGCTTTCCGCAGCAAACTCAGACAGTTCTTCATCTCTTTCTCTCAAGAAGAACTGTTGGATTTCTTCAACCATCATTTGTCTCTGTTCTTTAGTTAATTTGTATTTCATATGATCACTCCTTTTTAAACAACAGGAGTATTATATAACGCTGCTAATATGCTTTGAAGACTTTAATTTTATCGATATCTGTGTACAACGGTTGTTAGATATTTTAGAGAGTTCTCACAATATAAAGAGCATTTACAAGGAAAGGACGTTATTGGCAGATTCTCATAAATCTGTTAAGCAGCACATCAAGTTCTTGAGATTTAGTAACAGATTTAGAGTAATTCTTTTCGACAAGGTAGGCATGGTGCATTTCTTCACGTTTGAGGTCAATTTGGTGTTTTAAGTTTTCGCAAATATCCATGCTGAAGCCTCCTTTAAAGTTTGGACTGAATGATTATACCAAAACCTTTAAAGGAAAATCCCGCCAAAATGTGCTCGTAAACTAACATTATAATGAAATGAGAGAGAAGACCTAGCGCTGATTTGGGATAACTTGAATGTCCATCAATCCGCACTTAGGACATTGTATCCAGAGGATGGTTACGTAGGTATCTTCCAATGGCCTAACTATCAATTGGGTTATTACTGAGTCTTTATAATGGCAATTCGTACATCTTCTCTTTATGTATTGTCCTACTTGGTGCTTTGTCACGGTTTACCTCCATTGGAATAAATATCTTTTAGAGGTATAGAGTAACCTGCATACAAGTATATAAGCAAGAAGAATATTAAAAAGTTAAAGTGACTCACCAGAGAAGACGGGCATTGTCATGTATGGTTTGGTGAGCCACCAAAGGTATTATCTCCTTTACGACTAGAGAATATACAAAAAAAAGCTGAGAGCAGCGCCCTCAACTTGAATCTGACAATTCAATTATAACACGGGGGTTTGCTTTATGCGATTGAATCAATTACCGATAGAAATAGCAGATGGGAAAATAAATTTAGAATTAGATATTAAGGAAGGAGATACTCCGATTTGTGTCGTATTTTCAGATGGGAAAGTTAAAATGACAACTTTGCCTGATCATGGTGAGACGAAAGTTGTGACTCATCAAGGGAAGGTGAAGAGGGTTAAGTTTGATGAGGGGGAGGAGTTTTAGCAACTATTCATAATTAATACCCTTCACCAAAATGTATGGTAAGAGGATAAAGGTACTATTGGGAGGAGAATATAAAGGTTATCCTCAGGTATAAAGGGGGCTATATTTTGGGGAAATATTATATGAGATATGTATGGAGTAGATTTAAAATCAAATTCATTGCAATCATTAAAGGGATTTTTATTGCTCTCATGTTAACCTTATTGGTTTTCTTATCCTATCATATTCTAAAACAGGTTATGAATCAAAATAACGAGGGCGTATTAGGATTGTTCATAGGGTCATTATTAACAGGTATCGTTACTTTTATAGGTGGATATTATATTAAAAAGAAAGAATTTAATCTCAATCTTTTAACTGAGAAGAATATGAATATATATTGTCCACTGTATGATAGTATAGGAGATTTTATACGTGAGTTTGAAAATAAAGTTTTTCCCACTAAAGTAATTACATTTGAGGATGAGTGTTATCCATCTGAAAATATCAAATATATGTTATGGAACGATATAAAGAAAGACCGAAGGATCTTAGAAGTTAATCCATATATAAAACATATGTTTGATTCTTTTCATAATTCATTGAATAAATACAACTCTAAATCTGATTTTTTTTTGAGTGCAGTGAATTCAATTGTGCATTCTACATTGACAGATTATATTAAAGAAACTAAAGGTAATGAATATAATATATTTGTAGATGAATTATCTTTCCAAGGGGCCGTGACTTATTTTAACATCTCTTCGGAATTTGCAAACAACCTAAGATACCTCACTTATGAAACATATAAAGATAATGAAGTTCCAAATTCACCTTGTTCAGCAGTGGCCTATATAACTAATGATGAAGAAAAATTAGGAGAAATCTTGGTGAAAATCAGAGAAGGAGTAGATACAAGCGAAGAAGTAAAAGATTTTAAGGAATATCGAAATACACTTTTTAATCATGCTAAAGAAATCCAAGACATTATGGGTATTCATATTTCAAAAATAAATAAGAAACTGCAAAATCATGATTTTTAAATAACTTTAATTTATTTTTGGGTTATTGTTCTACCAGCCAACTGGAGGACACAAATTGATTGTGTATCACACTCAATTTGTGTCCTTTTTTATATATTTGAGGAGGGAATGTGCATGAATAAAAAACAAATCGAAAATACACTACGTGATTACAACTGGATTATTAATGAGATAAAAAGGCAGCGAAACTTATTGAATGATGCTGGCACTAACCTTGTAGCTCAGTCGGGGATTGAATCGACTCTTCCTAAGGCTCAAGGACAAACCGGTGATCCAGTAGCTCGTGAGGTAGTTCGTCGAGATAAAAAGCATTCGTGGATTCAAAAACTGGAGTTTAAAGTTTCCTTCATCCAGGAACGTATTTCTGTGATTGAGGAAGAAAGGGAGAGGGCAGTATTAGAATGTTTACTTGATGGAATGAGTATGGTAGCCATTAGTACACACATGGGCTTATCGAGAAGACATATCTATAATATTAAGGAAAATATAGTTGAGCGACTCATGAATTGCTATATTTTACAATGAGTGCATTGTTATTAGGGGGTATTATTGGTATCATACTCTTTTATAGATTGTTTAATGAGGAGCCCTTTGAGATGAAATTCAGTGCTATATATCTTGATAAAAAGAGATTGGGTGTATCAGGGTGTTATTCTCTAAGGTTAGGTGGAGCTCTGGTTTGTGAATTTGATAGGTCAATGCCGTATACACAGCTTAAAGCCTGTTCGAATTTAAAGGTACATAATATTTGTTTGGTAGATGAGGGTGGAGAAGAGTATTTGTATGGCGGCCCTTTCTATTGTGAGGAAAAGCTTGGTTTGTTGATTTTTACGCCAGAATTTTAATTCACACAATGCACACATTTCCCGAAAGATGACACGAACTGACCAGGGTGTGTAAACTGGATGGCAGGACGGACAGGAAGACATCCCAGGCCAGGAAACAAGAATAACTTATTAAGGAGGCACCCTAACGGGTGTCCTTTTTTAGAAGGTATTTATTTCTTTTTGCCGAATTAATCTTTTGGAAGGAGGGATATCAATGGAATTTAAAATTTCAATTCGATTCGGTAAAGAAGAAAGCGTAGTAAATAGGGTGAATGCGGAAACTCAGGAAGAGGTTATGGAGAACATTCCTGAAGGAGGCATTTATACTTTTACAGACTATAGAGGCGTATTGCAACGCGTTAATCTTGATTTAGTAACCTCTATATCCGTGAATCAGATAGGTAAATCAAGGGCCTCTGCACAGAGTGGTTGGTAATAAAGAGAATTAAAGCACTCCATTAAGGGGTGCTTTTTTATGGTAACAACTGAATTAGCGATTAGCGCAAGGGGGAAGGTGTTATGTAATGGGCAAGATGACAGAAAAACAGAGACGATTCGCAGATGAATACATTAAGACAGGGAACATTTCGAAATCATATAAAGTTGTATATCCTAACGTGAAAAAGGATTCAGCAGCGAGAGCTTCTGGAAGTAGACTGCTAACAAAGGCTAACGTAAAATCCTATATTGATGAACGATTAGAGGAGTTGAAAAAGGACTCCATAGCTGATCAGGATGAAATACTCCAATACCTCACATCTGTTATGAGAGGACAAGTTACAGATGAACAGTTACTTGTGTTAGGTGATGGTGACTATGGTTCTGAAGTAGAGCGTCATGATAAGCGTTCAGATACCAATGATCGAACGAAAGCAGCAGAGCTCCTGGGAAAACGTTACGTTATGTGGACCGAGAAGAACCAAGTGGAAAATGTGACTCCTGTATTTGTAGAGGATGTACCTGATGAAGACTGATCAACTTAAGATCTCCATTAGAAAAATTATAGGTGAAGGCTACAACCGGTTCTGGAACAATAAACAATTCTACAGGGTGGTTAAAGGATCCCGTGGTAGTAAAAAGTCCAAAACCACTGCTCTAAATTTCATTCATCGCATCATGAAGTACCCTTGGGCCAACCTACTCGTTGTCCGGCGATACTCAAACACGAACAAGCAATCAACCTATACTGATTTAAAGTGGGCAGCTTCCATGTTGGGAGTTGCCCATTTGTTTAAGTTTAATGAATCGCTACCTGAAATTACTTATAAACCTACGGGCCAGAAAATCTTGTTCAGGGGCCTTGATGATGAGTTGAAAATCACCTCTATTACGGTTGATGTTGGTATCCTATGCTGGTCCTGGTTTGAAGAAGCATACCAAATAGAAACAGAAGAAAAATTCCGTACGGTCGTGGAATCCATCCGTGGTATGTACGAAGCTCCAGACTTTTTTAAACAAATTACAGTGACCTTCAACCCGTGGTCTGAAAGACACTGGCTTAAGAAGGTGTTCTTTGATGAAGAGACAAGGGAGAAAGACACCTTTGCTATTACAACTACTTTTAGAGTAAATGAATGGCTGGATGAAGTTGACCGGTCCCGTTATTTGGACTTGTACAGAACGAATCCTCGAAGAGCAAGAATAGTTGCTGATGGTGAATGGGGAGTTGCTGAGGGTCTGGTATTTGAGAACTTTGAAGTGAAGGACTTCAATATCCAGCAGAAGATTAAAGAAATCCAGGAAACAGCCCACGGCATGGACTTCGGATTCACTAATGATCCAACGACGGTTGTAAGCTCAATTGTTGATTTGGAAAACAAAGAACTATGGATTTATGACGACCATTATGAGAAGGCCATGTTAACAAAGGACATCTACGAAATGTTAGGTAATAAAGGATTGAATGAAACACCTATTACCGCGGATTCCGCTGAGAAACGGTTGATTCAAGAGTTAATCAATAAAGGGACCAGGAGAATGAGGGGATCAGTTAAAGGGTCCGGCAGCATTAATCAAGGCATTCTTTTTATACAGGGATTCAAAGTGTATATCCACCCACGATGTGTATATACAGTTGAGGAGTTCAACACATATACATTTGATCAGGACAAAGAAGGTAAATGGCTGAATACACCTATTGATGCTAATAACCATATTATCGATGCTCTCAGATATAGCCTGGAGCAATATCATCTGGGTGTTGAGAAGAAAACAGACACTTATAAAGCCCTGCAGAATTTAGGCTTATAGGAGGTGAGAATGTGGCAAGTGCAAAAGAGTTTGAATATGGTCTTCACGAATCAGATAACAATAAGCGCCGTTTTAGTAAGGAAGCGAATATCCAATACACTTATGAGTCGTTGGATGAGCTCTTGAATAACACCGAAGATTTATCAGCTATGATTAAGCATCATATTGAACACCAGCGGCCACGTTTGGATGAGTTAGATGATTATTACAAAGGTAATAATGCAGCTATTTCAGTAATGAATAGACGAAAAGAAGACGATAAGGCAGACCACCGGGCAAGGCATAACTACGCTAAATACGTTTCGAACTTCATGCAAGGTTTTCTTGTCGGTGTACCTATTGCAATGAGTCATACAGAGGACGCTGCTCAAAAGAGAATTGACGAGGTTAATAAAACTATAGAGAGTGATTCCTTAAATGCTGATCTCATCCTAGACTTGTCTATCTATGGTCGAGCTTATGAATTAGTGCACAGGAATCAAGAAGATCTAACGAAGGTTTACTTATCTTCCCCTTTAGAGACTTTCTTAATTTATGACAACACTATAGAAAAGAATATTGTGGCTGGAGTTAGATATTTCGTAGTTGGATACGGTCATGATAAGAAAATAAAGGTTTTGTTCTATACGCCTAATAAGATACACACATACTACACTTCAAATTTTGGTGACTATAACCTTACTTTTGACAGCACGGTCGAACATCCTTTTGGAAATGTGCCGATTAACGAGCATTCCAATAATCGATTCAGGCAGGGTGACTTTGAAAACGTACTGGATCTCATTGATTTGTATGATGCAGCTCAATCCGATACTGCCAACTATATGACAGATTTAAATGATGCCATGTTAAAGATTGTAGGAAATGTAGAATTGGATCCAGAGGAAGCAAAGAAGATGAAACAATCTAATATTATATTCCTTAAACCTTCTGCAAATAACGTAGAAGGCAAGGAAAGTAATGTGGATGCTGATTACATTTACAAACAATATGATGTATCAGGTGTAGAGTCTTATAAGGATAGGCTTCAGACAGACGTTCATAAGTTTACGAACACGCCTGATTTGACGGATGAAAACTTTAGTGGCCAGCAAACAGGTGAAGCGATGAAGTATAAGTTGTTTGGCCTGGAGCAAATCAGGATTAATAAGGAGCGTCTCTTTAAACGTTCTCTGAATCGTCGGTATCAGTTGATTGGTAATGTTATGAGCCTGGCGAGTGAAGCAAGTAAGAAAGACTTTGAGGGAATCACTTATAAGTTCACACCCAATCTTCCTAAGTCTACAAAAGATGCTGTTGATATGTTCAATAACCTCGGTGGAGAGCTTTCTCAAAAAACAACGCTTAAGACAATTCCTATGATCGTGGAAAATCCCGAAGAGGAAGAAAAGCAAATTGAAGAGGAACGCAGCACTCAACGCCAAGCTTCAAATTACATGGAGAACTGAGGTGGTTAGTTGGCACAGGGGAAAGAATACTGGATTCAACGTGAAAAAGATAATATCACTCGAGAGCAGATGAAGGACGAAGAAGTTGCGCGACAATTGGAAAGGATTACTCAGCAAGCCTTAAGAGAGGCTGAGAAAGAGATTTATTCTTTCTATGGTAAATATGCGGAAAGCAATCAGATTAGCCGTACGGAAGCTAAAAAGCGCGTTTCTGAGTTTGACATTCAAGCGTATGAAGAATTAGCAGCTAAGTACGTAAGGGATAAGAACTTTAGTAAAGAAGCCAATCAAATGCTCATGGCCTATAACACTAAAATGAAAGTGAATCGCCAAGAGCTTCTGATGATGCAGCTGAACGCCCATTTAGTTGCAATGGCTAATGGACAGGTTAATGTCTTTCAAGACTACTTTAAACAAGCTGGAGTAAGTGAAGTGGCCAGACAAGCAGGAATACTTTGTGCCAATATAGTGATATCTCAGGAAACGCTTCTATCTATCGTAGGGGCGTCTTTTTATGGTGCAACATGGTCTTCACGTATATGGAATGACATGGCTTCACTGCGGAGTGAGTTGGAAGTGATCATTAATAGCTCCATTGTTCGCGGAGTGCATCCATATAGGTCGGTGGCCAAGATCAAAGAGCGCTTTAAAGTGAATACATTTGAGGCACGCCGTTTATTGATTACTGAGACAGCACGTGTTCAAACGGATGCTCAGAAGCTATCTTTTGAAGCTTTGGCAGAAGATGAAGTAGAGCAAGAGTACGAGTTTGTAGCTAAATTAGATGATAAAACTTCTGAGACTTGTGAAAAACTTGATGGGGAGAGGTTTAGAGTTGCTGAAATGACACCTGGTATTAATGCCCCTCCTATGCATCCTTTTTGTAGATCCGGAACAATGCTGGTAGTAGGAGAGTGGCGTGAGCAGTTCTTTTCTGATCGGAAGAAGAAATATATTCTGTAGTTTTGTCTTTTATAAAATGCTCTGCTAGTATTTATTGTTGCTATCGTTGAAAAAAACAAATGCAGCCTTAGAAGGGGGTGATTGATGTTGCGCAGATATCTTGTATTCTTATTTCCTGTCTTACTTGTTCTATCTTTACTTGTAGACGCTTATTTATTTACGACTTTTATTATTCTTGTGGCAGGGATAATATATTCTACAGTTCAAATCATTTTGAGAAGAGAATTAATCATTAATTTGTTAAATGTTATCTTACTCTTGATACCTGTACTTTATATATTCGCTTTACAGATTTCTTCAGGCTATTGGTAGTAAATACGTATAGATGCTTAGCAGTTTGAGTATTTATAGATAAATTACAATACTATCCGGGCTTTCAGCAAATAATTGAATAAGTTCTATAAAGGTAAGCACTAAACGGGCCATCATGGACTGTAAGGGGCTTATTTTTTATGGAATTAAAAGATATGTGTTAGGGACTGGATGGGATAAGGAGAATGAATGTGACTGAATGGCAAAGTAAATTATACCCGTTGAATCTACAGTTTTTTGCAGATGATGATTCCGGAGGTAAGGGCGAGGATAACCAAACCTCAGACGAAGATGACTCAGAGAACAATTCTGACCAAACTTTCACGCAATCTGATGTTGATTCGGCAATTAGTAAAGCAGTGGATAAGGCATTAAAAAATCAAGCTTCAAAGCTGGAGAAAGAAAAACAGCAAGCTATTGATGATGCAAAGAAAGATGCTGCTAATTACGCCAAGATGACAAAGGCTCAGCAGGAACAAGCTGATTATAATCAACGGTTGAAAGATTTAGAGGATCGAGAGCGCGAGTTAAACCTAAAACAACTTCATACAGAGGTAGAAGGGGACCTTAAAGAAGCAGGGTTACCCACGGATTTTGCAGGCTCATTAGTAGCACTGGATGATAATGAAAAGATTAAAGAGTCCATTTCTAATATCAAAAGGGTATTTGATGAAGCAGTTAACAATGCTGTTAAAGAAAAATTGAGACAAGATCCACCCCAGGAAGCTCAGTCCTTTAAAGGGCGACCATCCACTAGCAACAATTCACGTGCTGAAATGGCCAAGAAAGCAAGAATTATTTAATGAATAGGAGGATATAGAGTATGAGCAACCAACCATATTTGAAACTAAACCTTCAGCACTTTGCTGAACAAACATTTAACCCAGAAAACGTTATGATGAGTGACTCTAAGGAGGGTACGATCCCGAAAGATTTTGGCACATTAATCATGAACGATATGATGCAAAACTCTAAGATCATGCAGCTTGGTGTTTATGAGGAAATGAATAAGCAAGAGAAGGAATTTGATTATTTTGCTGAGGGTCCTGGAGCATACTGGGTTAATGAAGGAGAACGTATTCAAACATCCAAAGCTAAATGGCTGAAAGTTACCATGAAAGCTAAGAAACTCGGTGTCATCCTTCCCGTTTCTCGAGAGTTTCTGCAGTATAGTATGTCTGATTTCTTCGAGCAAATGAGGCCTAAGATTAGTGAAGCATTTTATAAAAAGTTTGATGAAGCAGGTATCTTAAATGTTTCAAATCCTTTTTCACAATCCATTGATCAATCTGTTACTGCAGCTGATCACGTAGTAGAAGGGGATATCACCGGAGATAACATTCTGCTGATGGAAGATGAACTCCTGGAAGATGACTTTGAAGCGAATGCATTTATTTCTAAAGCTCAAAATGCTACAGCTCTTCGCCAAGCAACTATAGGTGAAGGAAACCTGCAACAATCTATTTATGATCGCTCAAACAATCGAATTGATGGCCTACCTGCCGTGAATTTCAAATCATCTAACCTTCCAAAAGGCACACTTTATGCTGCAGACTTTGATCATCTCCATTATGGAATTCCTTTTGATATCTCATACAAGATAGCAGAAGAAGGTACCATTTCTACAATTGTTGACCAAGACGGTGAACCTATTAACCTATTTGAACGTGAAATGGTTGCTCTAAGGGCCACAATGGATGTAGCAATGATGATTGTTAAAGATGATGCCTTTGCTAAGTTAATGCCTGCTCCGGCAGTTTAAATGAGAAAGGGTGAATGAAAGTGCCTTATAAAGTAATTAGAGGTTTTCGAGATAAAAATACTCAAATACACTACCGGGAAGGGATGGAATATCCAGGAGGTAGCGTATCAGAAAAACGACTAGAAGAATTGATGTCTGAAAGTAATTCTATAAGCACTCCAGTATTAGAGGAAGTCGAAGGAGAGGCATTAGTTGGTTCCTTAAATGAAAACAATGCTTTCCAAAAAGAGTTCCCCCAGCATAAAGGAGGCCCATGGTACTTGCTATCAAATGGTGAAAAGATTCAAGGCAAAGAAGAAGCTATCCAAGCTGAAAAAGAACTGACGTGATGTAATGGATATAATTCTTAAAAACGTGAAAGTAGTCTTAGGCATAGATGATAATCTCCAGGATAGCGTTTTGACCATTCTTATTAATAATGCACGTTCTCATCTTGAGGTTTGGTTAAAAAAGCACGCTGATATAGAGGGGGTTCCTAATGAGCTAATGTTTATCATTGAGGAAATGGTTATTAATAGGTTTCAAAAATTGGGGAGCGAAGGGATGAAATCGGAATCAATTGAGGGAAAGTCAGTCAAGTACATGGAAGATGACATTAAACCCTATTGGTCTATTTTAGAAACGTACATTCCTAAACCAAATGAATCTGGAAAGGTTTCGTTCTTCTAATGAGATATGCAGATCGCGTTACTCTTCACAAAGTCGTAGGCAGTGGGTACAACCCACAAACGGGAAAGAATGAAGTTCAGGTAGATAAAGGGATAACTCTTCCCTGTAACAAATCGCCTGTGAGCCTGGAGAAAACAAAAGCTATCTTTGGATCAATCAACAAGGAAGTCACATCAGTTAGGTTGCAGCGTCCTTTTAAGGGAAACGCGGATAAAGCGAAGGTAAATAAAAAGATATTTAACGTTCTTCGACATGTAGCGTATAAGTCGGAGAGCGTTTTTTATTTAGAAGAGGTGAGTGCATGGAATTAGATGGATTAGATGCGTTACTTACCAAACTGGATAAGATGCAAGAGGATATTGATGATGATGTCGATACAGTTGTAAAAAACAATACCATAGAGATGACCGACAAAGTTAAAAACAACGAAAGGTCACGTTTTAATAAGGGATATTGGACAGGTCATACCTTAAGGAATACCAAGACTATGAAGATTGGAGAACTGGAATATAGCACATTAGTGGACTCAGAATATGCTGGGTACCTTGAATTCGGTACCCGTTTTATGGATCCAACTTGGTTTTTAAGAGATGCCTTCCACGAGCAGAAGGAGCAATTGCAAAAAGATTTAGACAGACTTTTAAAGTAGGTGAATAAATGCTGTCACCCCAGATTCAATTATTTAATGCTGTTTTCACATCGTCTCTGAAACTTGGCTATAAAACCATAGATTATTCTCCTGCAACGGATGAAAGTCTTCCATATCCATTTGTATTTGTAGCTGAGACAAACAGCGAAGATGTTGTGAACAACAAGGATGTTATAACGGGGAACTTGAGACAAACGGTACATGTATGGGGGTATGCCCGTGATCGATCATTATTTACAGAAATGGTCTACAACATTGAGATGAAACTGAGACATTTAACAAAGTTAAAGAACTATTGCTTAGAACTGACTGGATTAAGTTCTAATCAGATATTCGATAACACCACACAGGAAAATTTACTCCATGGAACGATTGAGGTGGAGTATAAAGTTACGTAAGGAGGAAAAGTAATGGCCGATATTGCTAAAGGGGTACACAAGGTATTGTACTTTCGTAAGCTTGGGGAAGCTGCAGAGGGTGCAAAGTTGGTTTTTCAGACAGAACATTCTAAATCATATTCTCGAGAAAGGGAGAAAACAGAAACAAAAGATGGGCCGGTTTCCGGCTCCTCAGTCTTAGAGGACGAAGTCAGTATCTCTGCCCTACAGTCTAAAGACGACCCTACATTCAAAATGTTAGAGGATTCTATCGTTGAAGATTTCCCTATTGAAATGTGGGAAGTTGATTTATCAACGAAAAATGATGACGGGACAAGCACAAAGTTTAATGCAGAATATCGACAAGGATACATCACGGAATGGGAACCCACAAATCCTGCAGAAGGAGATGCAGAAGTAGAAGGGACATATATGACAGAAGGGACCCGTCGAAAAGGGCAAGTAACACTCCCGGATGGAGACCTTCAAACTTTATCCTATGTATTTCATGACCTTCTTTCAGAGGATGTAGCTGATGATGGACTGGCTCCTACGGGTCCTGCTGTTTAAGAGAGAGGCTTTCCTCTCTCTTTTTCTATATAAAAATTTAAAGGTGGAATTAAATTATGCATATCAACTTTAATGGAAGAGAAATCCAATTGGTTTTTGGACTACGAACCCTCACAGAAATTGACAGAGAACTAGGGTTTGAAATTGAAGGAGCTAGTTTGGGGGAAGGGCTGGAAATGCTAATCCCTAAGCTCCAGACAGGAAATATTGTAGGTCTTTCTAAAATTATTAAAGCAGCGACCTCTCATGATAAAAAGTCACCTACTACTTTTGAGGAACTTGAAGAAGTCCTTGATGATATTGCATCTAATGAAGGTTTTGAAACTTTTGGATCGCAGATCATTGAAGAATTGGGAAAGCGACCTATGACCCGAAGCCTTCTACCGGAAGACCTAAAAGAACAGGAGAAGAAAGCCAGTCTCGAGACGGTTTAACTTACACCGAGATTGTTATATACGCTCTTAGAAAATTAGGGGTGGAGCGACTAAACGATGTTGAAATGATGACTTTATCTGAGTTTCACTACAAGCGTTATGCAGAAGAATATAAGGAAATTGACGAAGAGTATCGACTCCATAAATTAGCTTTTCTAATTAGGAATGCGAAAGCTACAAAGAATACCGGGACTGAGAAAAAACCAAAAGAAGAATATCAATTTAAAAACTTTGATGACTTTTTCGATTATGAAAAAGCATTGAAACTTATTGATGAACCATTTGAAGAGAAAAAAGAAATGGTATCGACTGCGAAATTAACTCCAGCACAAATAGCGGCTCAGCATAATAGCAGGAAGGGGGGATGTAATGGGTGAGTATTCTATTGAGGCCGAATTAAAGGCTAATGCCAGTAAATACAAGCGTGCGATCCAATCTGCTAAACGAGTAACCGAGAAATTCAAAAAAGAGTCAGAGTCCATTAAAGAAGCTCATTTAGATGCTGATGCTTCACCTTTGAAACGTAACTTGAAAAAAGCGCGCAAAATGATGAACCTATTTGCTCGAAACAAAGCTAAGGCAGAAGTCGATGTTAGTGTCGATGATTCAGAAGCAAAACGGAAAATGGGATTTCTAATGGCTGTGAAAACGGCTTTAAATAAGAAAGTTGTTATACCAATAGAAGCGCGTATTAATAACTTTCAACAGACCATGGGGCGGATAGCTAATTCTATCCAGGCATTTGGAACAGTAGCAGGTAATACGTTCAGAGGATTAGGAATCATGGTTTCTTCAAGCCTTGTGCCGATCATTGCATCCATGGTTCCGGCTATCATGGCCGTTGGTAATACTTTGGGTGTTGTAGCTTCTGGCGCGGTTGCTCTTGGAGCTGCCTTTGGTATTGCCGGTAGTGCTGCTATTGCTTATGGGGCGGCCGCAGCACCTACGATTAAATCTATAATTGATGGAACAGCAGAATCCACAAAAGAGAACCTTAAGGCTACAAAGCAATTAAACTCCATGAAAAGTTCTTGGGAGAAGGTTCAGGAAGCTATTGCTCCTCAGGTAGCCTCTGCTTTTGGAGATGCAATGGCAGGTCTAGAAACTATCATTGATTCCTTGAGTCCCATGTTTGAAAGTATGGCTGATACAGTGACTCAGCTATCTGATCGTTTTAAGACTTTTTTTGAGTCTTCAGCTGCACAGTCCTTCTTTGATTACTTAAACACGAGTGCAGCGCCTATTCTTGAGAAGTTAGTCAATGGAATATCAGGGTTTATTGAAGGACTCATGAACCTTACCGTGGCTTTTGCTCCTTTAACTGATTTTATGAGTGCTGGCTTTGAGAGTATGGGGAAGTCTTTTGTTGGGTTTACTCAACGTGTAGCCGGGTCAAAAGAATTAGAGTCTTTTATTCAATATGTAAAAGAGAATCTCCCTATTATAAGAGGCATCTTTGGCGACGTATTTAAAGGAATTATAAATTTATTCGTTGCGTTTAGTGATAATAGCTCCACTGTCTTTGACTCATTATCTTCAATGGCGACTAAATTTAGAGAGTGGTCTTCTACGATAGCTAAATCTGATGGGTTTCAGAAATTCATTCAGTATGTACAAGAAAACGGCCCTAAGGTGGTTGACCTGATCGGTAATGTGATTACGTTTATAGTCAACCTTGGCATTGCATTAGCTCCAATGGGAGCAAAAATATTAGAGCTATCCAATCAATTCATCAGTTGGACAAATTCAATGATGGAAAGTTATCCGATGATGGGGCAGATCATTGCTTGGGTTACAGTGTTATCTGGTGCGCTGATTGCATTCATACCTAATATAGTAGCCTTTCAGTCTGCATTTGGTGGTGCTTTTAAGGCAGTTTGGACTGCCACCGGTTTATTAAGAGCAAAGATGATTACTGGTTTAACTATGATGGCTAAGTCCATGGCTACTACTCTAAAAAAAGCTGTAGTATGGGCTGGTAAGATGGTTGTTCAATTAGTAAAGGTTGGAGCTAAATATGCATGGCTGGGAATCAAATCACTTATCCATGCTGCAAAGATTGCGGCTTCATGGTTTATTGCCATGGGACCGGTAGGATGGGTAATAGCAGGAGTTATTGCTCTTGCAGCCATTATTATTGCGAACTGGGATAAGATTGTATCTTTCACAAAAAAGTTAGCTAAGGTCGTATCTGAAAAGTTCATTGAGATAAAGAACAAAGTCACGAAGAAGGTTGCTGAGTTAGTAGCGAAAGCAGTTATGAAGTGGCAGCAATTTAAAACCAAAGTTCAAGCTAAAGCTGCTGAAATGCTTGCGATTGCTAAGATGAAATTCAATCGTATAAAAGCGGCTATTACTTCAAAAGTTCGTGAAGCTGTTAAAAATTCAGTTAATAAATTTATTGAGTTGAAGAACAATATTCAGAATAAAATCCAAGCAGCGAAGCGAATTGTTCAAGAAAAGTTTGAGCAGATACGTTCTGCTATTCGGGACAAAATTCAGCAAGCTGTTAGCTTGGCCAAACAAAAGTTTGATGATTTGCGTAATGCGATTAAGAATAAGATCGATCGAGCGAAGGCTATAGTTCAGAATGGTATGGATCGCGTTAAATCAATTTTTGACGGTCTTAATTTATACAAGTCGGGGAAAGCCATCATTCAATCGGCTATTGATGGATTGAACGCAATGAAATCAAAGATTACAGGAACTGTTGAAAATATTGTTGGAGCTGTTCGGGATTTTTGGCCATTCTCTCCAGCGAAACGAGGCCCATTAAGTGATATTCATAGAATGGACTTTGGCGGGCCAATTAGCAATTCGATCAAGAAAGCTAAATCGGTTATTACAAAATCAACTGAAAAACTGGCTCAAAAAACCTCCGATTCTTATAAGCCTGATTTGAAGGTCGGAAGTCATAATATCCGATCAAGTCTTAGAGGGTTAAAACGAAAAAGCGCTGCTAAGGTTCAAAGTGGAGTAAATGCTAGTGTTGAAGTTCAGCAAAAGCAACCGGCAAATATTAATGTAACTATCGGGAGAAATAGTTACAGAGCATTCGTAGAGGATATCACTAACGAACAAGAGCTAAGAAAGGAATTACAACGTCACTTTTCATAAAGGAGACATTTTGATGTATGAATTTGTGGATCTAACTGAGAAGGGTACAAGGAATGTCTCCTCTTCTATTCAAACCATTTTTAATGATATCAACTTAGATAAATCATTAACTGATGAGAGGGGAAGTTTTCAAACACTTACAGTTCAGGGGAGATCTAATGTTATAAATAGGATTGCTACTCAGGAAGTCGTGGGTATGGACGGGCTTTTAGAATCTGAGAGAGCAACATTAAGTGAACGTTCTGTTACGGTAAAATACCAAATTGAGGATCAAACAAATCGCGGTTTAAGAGCTAGATACAACGAATTAAATCTAAAATTGCAAGGAAGTCAACAACAACTTAAGTTCACCGATGAAGAAGCGTATTTTTACGGTACTTTGAGCAAACATGAAGTACCGGAAGAAGAGAGCAATACACTTGTAGGGAAGATAACCTTTCTTTGTTCCAATCCCATAAAATATGGTGAGGAATATGAGGCTTTTCTAAAAAGTGATGAATCTACAATCGTTGAAGTGATGGGTACGGCAGCTACAAAGCCAGTTTTTGAATTAGATATCTTGCAAAAAACCACGTACGTCTTAGTAGCTAAAAGTGACCAAGAGTACATGATGATCGGACAACCTCACGATGTTAACAATGAGGCATTTGAAAAGTACGAAACTATATTATTTGATGATGCCTCCAGTATCACTGGGTGGACATCAGCAAATGCAGGTGAGATTAATGGCACAATAACTGGAACAATGAGTTCAAATGGCTATCGATTTCAGACGGTTGACTATGGTGTAGGATCCTCGTGGCATGGGCCAGCTATTAAGCAGGGGTTGGTTAATCCTATTTCAGATTTTCGAGTGGAAGCAAGAATGACATTTAGCAATACTGAGGCTGAAGATATTGGACGTATTGAAGTGTATGGTTTGGACATTAATGGAAACCAACTGTTTAAGTTGGCCATGAAGGATATCTTAGGCGGAAAGAGAAAAGCTTTTGGCGAAGCTCGTGCAGGTGGAGGTGTTACTAATCATTTCTTAATTGCTGAATCTGGAGATAAAGGTTGGGAATGGAACGACTTTGAGGGGTTGTTAAGAGTAGAACGAGATGGCCGTGAATGGCGTGCATATATTGCTCAAATTACAGATGGACGACACACAGCTTCAAGAACCTCGGATGTTTGGACAGATCATGAGGGGAGTTTTACAGCTGAGTTAGCACAGGTTGTTTTCCATTCTGCTCAGAACAGCACGTTCCAATTTCCAATGCAAGGGCTGGACTCCATACGTGTAGAGAAGATAAACCAAAGTCCTAAAGGAGTACCGTATATTGTTGGTCCTGGTGACAGAGTCATCTTTGATCATAAAACTAATGAGGTTTTTATAAATGGGGAGCTTCGAAAAGATTTAAAGAATCTTGGTGCTCGCCATTTTTCAATTTCTCCTGGTGAAACTATTATATCCCTTCTTCCAACAGAGAATTTAGCAGGGAGAATGAGTTGGGCGCCGGCTTACATTTGATAGAGAAAGGGAGGTGTATAGATGGAACAAAGTGAGACGCTACTTCATATTTTTGATAAGCAATCCGGGGCGATGCTGGATTACGTCAGTGAAGAAGAATACTGGGCAGACGAACGCGTACGAAAACTTGATAAGCAACAAGATACTCTTATTTTTGAAACTTATTCGGGTCGCTCTTTTTCGAGATATCTTCGGGACCGCAATCTATTGTTGGTTAAAAATAAAAAAAGCCATGGGTATTCTGAATTTATAGTAGAAGAGAACAAACCTTATTTAGATGTAGACGGATTAAGAAAACTCATGGTTTATACGTCTGCTAGTTACGTTGAGATTAAGAAGCAGAAAATCATAGACCCCCAAGAAACGGGAGCTTTAACCGCGGATCAACATGTCACTGCAGCAGTAAGTGGAACAAGATGGACAAAAGGAAGGGTTGATTTCGAAGGCGTAAGGTCTATTAATTTCAAGGAACATACAAATCCATTGGAATATTTGCGGATAATAGCTCGAGAGTTTGGCCTCGAGTTACATTTTAGAGTCGAGACAGATGGTTTAAAGGTCACAGGTCGCTATGTAGATTTAGTAGAGCACGTCGGTGCTTTCCGCGGCTATGAGGCAACGATTGATAATAATCTACAAGGGATAGAAAGACACGAAAATAAACGTAATATCGTCACTGCTCTTGTTGGTGTTTCTCCCTCCGATGAAAATGGTCAGCGCAATACGGTTTTCGTGAGTGATGAGGATGCTTTGCGTCGTTGGGGAGATAAAGGTAATCACTTGATTGAAGCCTATTACCCTGAATCTACAGACCGAAATATGACAATTGAAAGGTTAACAACTCTAACAAGGAATGAATTAAACAAGAGGGTTAACAGCACTGTTAGTTATTCCGCGCAATTAGCAGTAATGGCAAAACGAGCAGGCATTAAGGAAGTTGAATTGCATTTCGGGGATAGCATTAGAATTAAAGATGAAAATTTCAGTCCTCCTCTTTATTTAGAGGCTAGAGTTTATGTGATGAAAGAGTCCATAAAACAGGATGGGCTTGTAGAGGTGGAGCTTGGCGATTACGTCGAGTATTCGGAAGAAGAGGTATTTTCTTTTTGGCGGGAAATACAAAAGGAAGTATCCCAAAAAGTTACAGATGCTAAGCTGAGAAGGTATGCTGAGCCAAAGAAAGTAAGAAGCACTACTCCTCCTGAGGACAAAAGAGCAATATGGATCAATACTTTAGGTGAAGAAGATGTATGGTTCACTTATGATTATAATAAAAGTAAATGGAAGCCAGGACCGAGTGGTCCTCAAGGTGTTCCTGGTCCTCCCGGAGAAGATGGCCGAAGTTTATATACCTGGATTAAATTCGCTGATTCGATTACTGGAGAATCTATGGACGATAATCCAAACGGTAAAAAGTATATTGGTATCTCGTATAATCGTAACTCTCCAGAAGAGTCTACAGATCCAAGTATGTATCATTGGAATCAACTAACCGGAGACCAAGGTGTCCAGGGACCTCCAGGAGATAATGGTCACCCAACTTACACTTGGATTAAGTACAGTAGCAATTCTCAAGGTAGTGACATCACAGATGACTCTGTGGGAGCTGAATATATTGGGCTGGCTTATAATAAATCATCGCCTGCAGAATCAAGCGATCCAAAGGATTACACATGGTCAAAGGTTAAGGGTGATAAAGGAGATCGTGGTAAGCAAGGGGAACAAGGCCCCCAGGGAATTCAAGGACCTAAGGGTGCTGACGGGAATCCCACTTATACCTGGATTAAGTATGCTGATAACGCTCAAGGCGAAGGAGCAAGTAATTTTCCGATCGGTAAAAACTACATCGGTTTAGCTCATAACAAAACGTCTCCAACGGAATCATCTAATGCAAATGATTACATGTGGACACGGATTTTAGGACCGAAAGGAAATACGGGTCCACAAGGTCCGCAGGGGGATACCGGAGCCAAGGGTCGTACAGGTGACAGGGGACCTCAAGGTGATGAGGGTCCGCAGGGTATCCGAGGCCCTGCAGGTGAGGACGGAAAACCGACTTACACGTGGGTGCGTTACGCTGACAACGCTCAAGGCGACGGTATCTCAAATTACCCTTCTGGAAAGTCTTACATCGGGATTGCTACGAATAAGGCTACGTCAACAGAGGGCAGTAACCCATCGGACTACACATGGAGCCGTTACGAAGGGCCTAAAGGAGATAAGGGTTCCACCGGCCCGCAAGGACCTGAAGGCAATAAGGGAGACAAAGGGGATCGAGGTCCGCAAGGTATCCAAGGACTAAAAGGAGCCGACGGAAATCCGACTTATACGTGGATCAAGTACGCTGACAACGCACAGGGAGACGGTGCAAGCAACTATCCCTCCGGTAAAGAGTACATCGGTATTGCGTATAACAAATCTTCTCCGACGGAATCCACTAATTCGGACGATTACACTTGGACGAAAATCCTAGGCCCACAAGGCCCGACCGGCCCGAAAGGAAGCCCCGGCTCACAAGGACCGCGAGGCCCCGAAGGGTCTCGAGGCTCTACCGGCCCGGAAGGACCGAAGGGGGACAAGGGTAACACCGGCTCCCGAGGCCCAGAAGGACCAAAAGGGAATACCGGCCCGCAAGGTATTCGAGGACCATCCGGGGAAGACGGAAAGCCTCGCTACACATGGGTTCGATACGCCGACGACGCCCAGGGCAATGGAATCTCGAACTATCCTTCAGGAAAATCCTATATCGGTATCGCAACGAATAAAACGACAGCTGCCGAAAGTACCAACCCGAGCTATTACACGTGGAGTCGTTATGAAGGACCAAAAGGTGATAAAGGGGCCACCGGCTCTTTAGGTCCCCAAGGCCCTATAGGAGATCGTGGTCCCTTGGGTCCAAAAGGGGAAAAGGGTGATACGGGTTCTCGCGGTCCAGAAGGTCCCCAAGGCCCGAATAGAATTGATGGAATGACAGACATTGAGTTCGGAATCATTAATGAGGACCACATAGGTGTTCGTGATCTTTCTGCTATTACGGCTAACCTTGGTAAAGTTACAGCTGGGAATATTACCACTCAGGCTTTTATTAATGTGGGAACAAACTTAGGTGTAGGGGATACATTGTTCATTGGGACTCCAGGTGACTATGTCAATTCAAAAAAAATAATTTTTGAGCCGGAACAACCTGTTGATCCCCAAGGGCAACCGACTATATATGGACACCATATTGAAGCAAATGGTCCAGGTGGAAAAGGAACTCTAGACCTCGGAGGAACAACAAAAATCTTTAGTCCGACCAAAGTGGAAATCTATTCAGACCGAACAGAGTTTGGTGCTTTTAGTGATGGTATATGGACAGAGTCGGAAATGATTGGGTATGCCGATGCTATTATGAAGTTTTCTGATGCAAATGTTTCACATGATGGAGCATCCTACGGTGGTTATTTCAAATTTGAAAACGACGGATCTGTTAGCAGTTCGTTACTAACCGCAGGTGGAATACGGCTGCATAAGATGCTTCATTTCACAGAAGGTCCCTTTATTGATTCTTCATCTGGCCATTTAAGACTTTACCGTGATGGTGGTAAGGATGCCATTAAAATCCTAAATAATAAAATTTACTTCCACATGAATGATGGAGGATCCAAAATTCAATTTGAATATCTGGATAACGATCACGGGCATAGAATGATAGACTTCGGAAGCTTGAAGCTTAAGGCTTTGGCCAGTGGGTCACAGATACAAGTTCGTAATGGAAATGATACTGGGTACACTCAAGTTACTGCCAGTGATTTTGTGACAGCTTCTAAGAAAGAATTCAAAACCAATATCCATCCTTATGAAAAAACAACACTTGAATCTCTAAAAAAATGGGGTGTCTATACTTACACTCTTAAGGATTATGATCAACATTATTCCGGTGAAATCAATGATAGGTACCACTTAGGACATATGTTTGAAGAAGTACCCACGCTTTTACAACGCGGAGATGGAATCGACTTATATGCTTTGTCAGCTTTTCAGACCAAAGCTTTACAGGAGCTTATAAAGTTTATTGAAAATCAGGAGGAAAGGTTGGAGCAGATTGAAAAAGAGAACAGCGTGCTGAGAGATAAAAACGCAGCATTAGAAAAAAGGATAAGTAAACTAGAGGAACTATTGCTAAACGCTGACTAGGCGTATTTTTTTATGTCCAAATACAGGGGGGAGTCCATGGATGAAAATTATGTGACCAGAGATGAATTCAATAAGTTAGATGAAAAGGTGGATGTTCTACAGATTGAACAAACGCGTACTAAACAACGAGTAGAACATGTGGAACGAAAGCTAGATAAAATTGAAACCAATACTACTTGGATTTTAAGACTAATCCTAGGGGCTATCATTGCTATGGTATTAGGTTTACTATTTCAGGCTCCGGGAGCAGCTATGACCTTAGGAGGTATCTAATTGGAAAATGAAATGATGACGAAGGTATTAATGTTTGCAACAGTAATTAGTCCGTTTGTAGCTGGGGTTTTAGAGATTGTAAAGCGGTCAACTTCTCTTCGGAAGAATTATATCCCTTTAATAGCATTTGTAATTGGAATGGGGTTAGGGGCTTTTGCATTCCCTTTTACTGATATGAATATAGCATTACGTTTATGGGCCGGAGCTGGAGCAGGACTTTCAGCAACCGGTCTTTTTGAATTGGTTCAAAAGCGTGATGGTTATACAACTACATTTAAGGAGGAATAGTGATGACATATTCATTCGAATCATTAGATCAATTGGTTAATTTAAGAGGTAAGCTTCCCCATGATGGGTGGTATAACGTCTATTCAGAGCATTATAAAACAGATATAGCTATTCACCATTCTTTAACAGATACAGGAGATTCAAAAGCTTTCGCGATGTATCATGTCTATACTCATGAATGGCCTGAAATAGCCTACCATTTTGTCATTCTCAAAGATGGAACAATAGAGTATAACCATCAATTAGGCGTATTGTCTTACCACGTAGGCAATAGCAACAAGCAAGCAGTGGGCATATGCCTTGTAGGTGATTTTAGATATTCAGATCCTACGCCGCAGCAGGAGAAGTCTTTATATGAGCTCCACCAATGCCTAATAAAAGATTTACCAAATTACCAGAGGACTCGTGGACATGACGAGTTTCCAGGTTATGCTTGGAAAGCTTGTCCAGAGTTTGATTATGAATCGGTAATACAAGGTGATCTTGATCCCATTATAAAATGGTTGTCAGGAAATGAGGGAAAACAGTTTACTGTAATTTATGATAAGCCTGATGAGGTTAATATCTATAGTAAACCAGATTGGAATTTAAAGCCTTATGCCACTTACGGAAAAGGGGTTACCAGGGATATATTGGCTACTCTCAGTGTTGATGGGCATAACATGTATAAGTTTCGTGGTGGGGATGGTGAAATATATTACATTGCAGCTAGAGATGATCTTCTTACTGTGAACGATAAGGAATTCGTAGAATTACAATCTAAGGAGGAAGACAGAATGGAACAGAACATATTCGTTGTAAATAGTAACGTAGACGCGGTAGTGGTAACAAAAGCGGTAATTCGTAATGATGGTGTTATTAAATTTCGCAGCAATGCAGAGAGAGAAGAGGTGAAAGCAGAAAAGAACGTTTATATAATTGGTGGTGGGAAAGAAGGGATTAAAGTAGAAGGTGCAAGGGTTATAGATTTATCTGGTGATACGGCTGAAAAGACCGCTTACAACGTCTATAAGCATTTTGATATACTGTAAATAATAAAAACAAGACCCTTAATATAATTAAGGGTCTTGTTTTTTGAATATTAATACGTATGTAATGAAATTCAGTGAAATGTAGTCATAGTCATTATGTGATGTGAAACCAACATGCTACATTTTACTAATAGATGAGATCGCTAACCACAAGAAGAGAATAATCAAAGATAATGCAATATTTACATAATCCAACTTTGTTGGCACTTTCTTTATAATTGCAATCATGCCAAAAACAATTCCCACTATTGGGATGGCTATCCATACAATATCTTGTGCTAGAATGCTTCTGCTTCCAATGGCTCCTAGAATATTAGTGAAAAACATTATAAACCAGATAACTATTAAACTAAAAGCCACTTTTTTACCTACGTTTAAAGCATTGCTCATAAAATTCACCTCCTTTCAAGATTTAATAAAGAAGGTCGACAGGATCAATTAATCCATTACCATAAGCTTGAGTAGTTCCAAATGGAATTGCACTTTCTTTCAAAGAATATAGGATTTCATTTGGATTTTTACTAGGATCTTTTTGCAACAACAATGCTACATAACCAGTTACATATGGGGCAGCCATAGAGGTGCCATCCTTAGCAATATATCCCCCATCGTAAAAGGTACTTAATACATTTACTCCTGGAGCAACAAAATCTAATTCCTCACCTTTTGCAGAGAAGTCAGCAATATTAGATTTTTTATCAACTGCGCCTACACTTATGACAGTATCATACAAAGCTGGATATTTTAATGAGTCGGAATTACCGGATGACGCTACTAAAATTATCCCAGATTCATGAGCTAACTGTATAGCAGACCTTAACGCTTCAGTATTATTGTCGGTACTTATACTCATAGAAATTATATCTGCATCTTTTTCTATAGCCCATAATATTCCCTCGGTTAGATCACTTACATGTCCTGTCCCTCTGTAATTCAGCACTTTTCCAGAATATAAGTCTGCATTTGGACTTATTCCAATAATTCCAACATCATTATCACTTGCTCCAATAATTCCTGAAACGTGGGTTCCATGACCGGCGTCGTCATTGTAACTAGATGTGTAAGAAACAAAAGACTTCCCATCCGTAACTTTTAAATCTTCATGATCAAGGTCGATACCTGAATCTAAAATAGCGATAGAGATATCATCTCCAGTAAGGTTTAACTTGTTATGTATATGCTTAACTTTAGAATCTTTAAACCCCCAGTTAGTTTTTTGCTTAATACCCTTTGGGAGAGGATCATAATAGTTTGAGTAGATTTTTGAGTCTTTGTCAATTTGCTTAATTTTTGGTTCTTTGCTTAAAGCATCGATCTTATCAAAAGGTAAATTTGCTTTAACTACTCCTATAGATGGGTAGGAGTGCTCAATTTGTCCTCCATGTTGGAATATTAAGTCTTGCTCTACATCATCATAAAATGAAATTAAAAAATCCCCTGTAGACATTGAACTTAATGTAGTGGCACTGGTTTTGGTAATGGGAGTTAATAAAACAAAGAATATAATTGAGAAACAAATTAGCTTACTGTACATAGGTAATAATCACCTTCCAATTATAAATATATTTAAGAAACGTCTTATTTGCACCCTTTCATCATTTATTTCAAAAAGCATTATATACATAAAGATGAACATATGTAAAATAATTTATTAATTTCAAAAAAATGGTTGAAAGATGTTTTGATCCTATGATAGATTGATAATCGTGATGTTTGAGATTGTTTTTTAGGGGGAAAATACACATGAAAATTTTCAAGAGTTTAGGTGTTTCATTATTAGTGATTTTTGTAGTGTTCGGTACATACAGCCCTATGGTTAGTGCTGAAAAAAAAGTTAAAGATAGTATCGGGAAAGCTTACACTAAATTGGTGGCTGACATGGGTAAAGAATTGAATGAAGAAGAAAAAGCACAGCTTACGGAAGCAGGTTGGGAATTTAATGGCGAGAATTGGGAAATAACAAGAAAAGTTCAATCAGGTCAACTAGTTGTAAATGGTGAAAGAACAACAGTTGAAGATGGAACATTTGTAGTAAAAGGGGCTCCAAGTGTAATTGAGGTTATTGTACAAGGTGAAACAAAGTTAATTGAAAGAAATAGTGATGGAGAGTACATATTGGTACACGAAGAAAATTGGAATGAACTAATGGATCGAATGGACAGTATGGACATGGAAGGTATGGATCATGACGTTCATGCGCAAGGGTATGGTGACAAATATTCTTATGGTGATTGGGTACACTGTAATCGGTTTAATGGGGTCTTCACTGACGATGTCCACTATAGTAAATCTGCTGACCCAGTTGGTGCTGCACGTAATTTTGTAGGGAGTGACTGTGATGTAGCATTCCTTTCTTGGTTAAAGTGCTATTCACATGATTATTGCAACATAGATGGGCCTGCTGCTGCATGTTCAGATGAAATTGGACATAAATCTTTTTATCATAGTCATAACTAAGTAATTATTGTTAGATTAAAATAATAAAAAGGTCTAAACATCACATATCCACTCTATGTTATAGAGTGGATTAATTCTTTGAGAGGAGACAAAAAATGAACAAATCTTCTAAAGTGCTTTTATTTATTATTCCAATTACTTTAATTGCGATCAGTTATTCAGTCTTCCAAATCTACGTAAACAACTTCAAGGTTATTGCAGCAGTTGATGAAACTCCTGTAAGGGTTACAGAGGATGAGGTTATACAAGAATTAAAGAGCGATTACCTAATGGAGTCAGTAAACGCAGTTTTAAATGATAAATTAGTAAATTATGAAACAAATAAATTAGAAATACCAGCACCTTCTGAAGAAGATTTAAATTCCATGGAGGATATTGTCAAAGGGAGCGACATAATTAGCTTGTCTGAAGAGGCGAAAGTTAAGTACTTGGAGAATACATATTATACTTACAAGGTTGCTTTAGAAAATACTATTAATAGTTCTGAATTAGAGGGATTCTTGATGTCTAAAGGTAAGAGTTTAGATCCTTATAATAATAAAGCATTTAATGTAAAGACAATTAGCTCTAAAGACCAATACTTATTGGACAATATATCTTTTCAAATTTCTGATGGAAAGACTATTAAAGAGGTTGAAGAAGAAAAGGATGTTCAATTTAAAGACCAATTATTGTCAAACTTTAATGAATATGGGCTATTATTAAGTGATTTGAAAGAAGGGGAGTCGGTGGTTACTTCCTTGTTAGAAGATAATGATTCCGTGTACACCCTTCTCTATATGGATGAAGTGCGCGAAAAACAAAAGCCTGAAAAGTCCAAAGTTGAAAAATTAAAAAAAGAGTATTTGAAGGAAAATTACCAAATTGAAAAAAATCAAGTATTCTCTTATCTGAGAGGTAAGTATAATGCTGATTACACTAATATTAATAATTGAAACCTAGAAGCTTGTGCACTAGATAACTTAAATGGGGCAGTAATTGGGGCATAATTTTAATATTATTGCCCCATTTTAATTTGTTACCAACCATCTTTGTCATTGAGAACGTTGATTTAATAGCATTGTGTAAGGTCTCATCAATTCCAATCATATCCATTCCAACAGCCTTCTAAGCTGTGGGTCGGGAGTTCGAATCTCTCCTGGGACGCTAAATTTAAAAAAGCTGAAACCTTTTAAAGGTTTCAGCTTTTTTTGTTACTAGTAAAATTGATTAGGAAATTTAATTTCTATGATAACAAAATAGTTGGAAAAACATGGACACACGCATGATATAATAGTATTAGGTATATAAAACTAAATAAGGGGAGATTCATGAGTGGAATCATTCTTAATGATTTTAATGCTGGCGACTTTAGCAGGGATGATAACCTTCGTCATTTTAGCATTCAGCAAAGGGAAAGATAACAGGATCAAGAACCTTGCAAGATCCGGAGGATGTTTATTTGTTTTTATCGTATCAGCCTTAATTATTGGATCAGAAAATGGTATTTTTCAAATGTTATTAAGTATTTTGATGTTAACAGCTTTAGCGGGGAACGTTGTCTTTTTTGTATCCGCCTTTATAAAAGGCAGGGAAAATAGAAAAAGAAACTTTGCAAAAGCAGGAGGAAGCCTAGTTGCGGTGATTGTCATAGCTTTAATATCTGGATCATTCAATCAAGACGATTCACCTGTTGTTCAAGAGGCTGAAGCCGGCACTACCACTGAAGAAATAGAAGTTGAAGAGAAGGCAAAAGAGGAAGAAGAACGTAAGGCAGAAGAGGAAGCGCAGAAAGAGCAGGAAGCAGAGGAACAGGCGAAGAAAGAGGAAGAAGAGCGTAAGGCGGAAGAGAAAGCGCAGAAAGAGCAGGAAGCACAGGAAGCGAGAGAAGCAGAAGAACAGGCGAAGAAAGAGGAAGAAGAGCGTAAGGCAGAAGAGGAAGCGCAGAAGGAGCAGGAAGCACAGGAAGCGAGAGAAGCAGAAGAACAGGCGAAGAAAGAGGAAGAAGAGCGTAAGACAGAAGAGGAAGCGCAGAAAGAGCAGGAAGCACAGGAAGCGAGAGAAGCAGAGGAACAGGCGAAGAAAGAGGAAGAAGAGCGTAAGGCAGAAGAAGCGCAGAAAGAACAGGAAGCCGAAGAAGCTGTGAGTGTCTCTGCTTCGCAAGAACAGGCCGTTTACATGGCCCGGGATTACTTGGATTATAGTCCATTTTCAAAATCAGGGTTGGTTGATCAACTAAAGTATGAGGGTTTCTCTACAGAAGATGCTGCTTATGCAGTAGATAACATTCCTGTGGATTGGCAGGACCAGGCGGTTTACATAGCTCAGGACTATTTAGATTACAGCCCATTTTCAAAGTCCGGGTTGATGGATCAATTAAAATATGAGGGTTTCAGCAGCGATACCGCTTCGTATGCAGTAAAAAACATTAGTGTAGATTGGCGTGAACAGGCAGTCTATATGGCTCAGGATTATCTTGATTATTCTTCTTTTTCAAGATCAGGTTTAATTGACCAATTGACTTACGAAGGATTCAGTACAGAAGATGCAGTCTATGCGGTGAACCAAGTTGGTTTGTAATGGCAGAAGGAGCAGTGAATAGCTGCTCCTTCTTTTATTTACAGCCCTCTAAAAGAATTGAATTTTCAGACTAATTAACCTATACTAACAAGTAAACCCTATATTTTTTGACCGCTACATACCAACCAGTCAGTATCTAAAGGAGGTTCTTATGAAAACAAACGAAAAACAAACCGATTCCTCTACAGAACAGAAGCCTATTAAGCTTACCGCTCATGAAAGAATTCACCTGCTTGCTGATGACGGATCCTTTCTTGAACTCGGAAAATCTACCCATTCATCTGTCCCGGGAATGGAAGAACGGACGCCTGCCGATGGGCTGATCGGCGGTTTGATCCGTGTCGATGGCCGGGAAGCGGTCGTTCAGGCCATGGATGTGAGTGTGTTATCTGGAACGGAAGGGGAGGTCCACCTCAGGAAGAGTGAGTATTTTCATCAATACGCAAAAAAGAGGAAGCTGCCGCTATTTAATTTATGTGAAGGCGGAGGGCTGCGGATGCCGGACGGGATGGGTTCAGACGGAATCAGTGACAAGCTTTTTCCGAACTGTCTGCTGGATCACTCCAGAGAAACCCCGATCCTTACCGCCATTCTGGGGGACAGCTTCGGCGGTCCGACGTGGATGGCCGTGACATCGGATTTTGTCACACAGGTGCGAGGAACGGGAATGGCCGTTGCCGGGCCGAGGATGTTGGAGATGGCGAGTGGAGAAGAGATTACAGCCGAAGAACTTGGGGGGGCTGATATGCATGCGGCATATACAGGACAGATTGATCACGTCGCTGACAAAGAGGAAGAAGCGATAACGGCTATGAAGCGGTTTTTCAGCTATCTGCCTTCTTCATATGAAGACACGCCTCCTTTTAAAGTATCTGTGCCTTCGCCCTCATCTTCAGGGGAAAACGCAGCGGCTGTTGTTCCTTCGAACATGAGACGTCCGTATGACATGAATAAACTCATTCGTGAGATTGTCGATCCGGAATCTTTTATGGCTTTCCGACCTTTTTATGGAAAAGCGCTCCTGACAGGTGTTGCGCGTATGGACGGGCGGGTCACAGGAGTGGTGGCGAGTCAGCCGCTTCATATGGCGGGAGCTCCAGGTCCGGAGGAGTGTGATAAGGCGGTGGATTTCATCTGCCTCTGTGATTCGTATCATATTCCATTGATTTTTCTTCACGATACTCCCGGGTTCAGGATCAGCAGTCAGGCAGAAAAGCGGAAAATGCCTTCAAAGATTATGAATTGGAATACGGCGCTTGCAAAATCCACTGTTCCCAAGTACTCCATCGTCATTCGCAAAAGCATTGGAGCGGCGTATGGAAACATGGGTGGTCCAGGCATGGGGGCGGACGTGGTGGCTGCCTGGCCGGAGGCTGAAATTAACTTTACCGGCCCCGACGTCGGTGTGAATGTTGTGTACGGAAGGCAGATCAAACAGGCGGACAATCCTTCTGAAGCCCGTGCGGCTTATTTGGAACAGTGGAGCTTCGACAGCTCACCAGCGAAAGCCGCGGGTAAGTTCTTGGTTCAGGAAATCATCGAGCCGGAACAGACCCGGGATTTTCTGCTTCGGTTTTTACGAACGGCGTCGGATAAAAGTGAAAGACGGCTGGCCGACTGGCCGATGTCCACATAAGGAGGAATCGAATGAAAAGCGAAATGAAACGGCATCAAATAGAGAACATGTACCCTCTTGGAAAACACCCGCTTCTCGTATACGTCCAGCACCACGCAGAGGAGCGCCCGCATGAGGCTGCTTACTTTTATTATGGATCCACGCTGACGTGGGCGGAGCTTTTGAATGATATTGAAAAGATGGCTGGATTTTTGTCACAGAAGGGCTTTGAAAAAGGGGACCGGATCGGACTCTACATGCAGAACAGCCCGCAGTATATCATTGCCCACTATGCCATCCAGTCGATCGGCGGAATCGTCTGTCCATTGAACCCGATGTACAAGTCGAGCGAGTTAACCTATTTAATGAAGGAAGTCGGCATGAAAGGACTATTTACCGGCGGGGAACTGTTAAGTGAGGTGAGAAAAACAGACAGCGACCTTCATGCGGTTCTTGTCGTTTCCTACGAAGATTATATACCTGAGCAGACCGAATGGGAAGTGCCGGGTGACTTGAGGGTTCCAGATCTAACATTAAAGGAAAAGGAAACCCACTGGAGTGATGCTGTAAACGAAGCAGAACCGCAAAAAGCGTCTGAAAATGTCGATTTGGATGATACGGCGCTGCTTGCTTTCACGTCAGGAACGACCGGAAGACCGAAAGCGGCGATGCTTACGTATGAAAATGCTCTATATAAAACGGCAGCGGCTGTAGAAGCGAATGGGGTGGAAGAGGAAGAGGCGTGGCTTGCGGTGATGCCGCTTTGTCACATTGCGGGAATGGTGATGGGCGTGAACATCCCGGCGTTTACCGGTTCCCCCTGTGTGCTGTTTGCCAGGTTTGATCCTCGGCAGGTGGTCAAAGCACTGACTGCTTACGATGTGTCGGTGTGGTACAGCATCGCCCTGATGAATGAGGCTGTGTTATCCGTGGTAGACGGGGAAAAAGCGGATGCTCTGCGACTCAATTTATGTACGAGCTTCGGTATGCCTGTGACAGAAGCCCTGGCAGAACGCTGGCGTTCTTTTGCGCCGGACAGTTCGTTGTATGAAGCGGCTTACGGCTTGAGTGAGACCCATACCGTGGACACCTATATGCCCGGTGCCGGTGTGAAATTCGGATCTGTCGGCCTTCCGGTTCCTGGGTCATCCCTGACTGTCCGCGATCCATTAACAAAAGAACAGCTGCCCGTCGGTGAGTCCGGGGAAATCGCAGTGAAAAGTCCTGGTGTTTTCAAAGGCTACTGGGGGCGGCCTGAGGCGACAGCGGAAGTGTTGGTGGACGGATGGATGCATACGGGTGATATCGGCTATTTCGACGAAGACGGCTATTTATATTTTCAGGGGCGTCTGAAGGAAATGATCAAATCGTCAGGATTCAGCATTTTCCCTGAAGATGTCGAAGCATTACTGAAGGAACATCCCGCCATCTCCCAGGCGGCTGTCATCGGTGTGCCGGATGAATCAAAAGGGGAGGTCGTCAAAGCGTTCATTGTTCTGAAAGAGGAAGCAGCACTGGAGAAAGAAGCATTGATTCAATGGGCAAAAGGTCATATGGCCCGCTATAAAGTGCCGGGTTTTGTCGAATTCCGCACGTCTCTTCCTCAGACAGGAGCAGGTAAAATCCTAAGGCGCGTGCTGAAAGAAGAATCCTGAGACGGAAAAAGAAGCACAACAAGGTGAGCCTCTCCACTTATAAAGAATACGGGTGATCCCACAGCAGTCATCCCCTGATAAGCAGCACGTGACCATCCATACGAAAGAGACATCCATAAAAAAAAGAGGCGCAGCTGAATGCGCCTCTTTTTAATGAATTTCTTTTTTCTTAAAGCGTCCGCCCCGCACTTCGGCAATATCCCCGATGGCCATGAAGGCTTGTTCATCGTGCTCCTGGACGAGCGCTTTCAGCTTCGCTTCCTCCAATCGGTTGATGACGCAGAAGATCACTTTTTTCTCATCATTGGAGAAGGCTCCTTCTCCTTTTAAAAAGGTGACGCCGCGGCCAAGGCGCTGGATGATGGCTTCACTGATGCTCTCGTATTCATCGCTGATGATATGTACAGCCTTCGATTCATCCAGTCCTTTAATCGTAATGTCGATCATTTTATAAGCGACAAAATAGGCAAGCAGGGAATACATCGCCCGGTCCCACCCGAAGACGAAGCCCGCGCTTCCAAGGATGAACAGGTTGATGAACATAATGATTTCGCCGACAGAAAAGGGGATTTTGCTGCTGATCAGAATCGCAGAGATTTCTGTCCCGTCGAGACATCCTCCGTAGCGGATGACCATTCCTACACCGATGCCGAGGATAAATCCCCCGAATAATGTCGCAAGCAGAATATCATCGGTAAAAGCAGGCACCGGATGAAGCACGGTTGTGGCCGTTGAAAGGATGGCAATGCCGTACACCGTTGACCAGGCAAATGTTTTTCCAATCAAGTTATATCCAAGAAAGAAAAAGGGGATATTCAATAGGAAGATGAACAGCCCGAGTTTCCATTCCGTCAAATGCGACAGGATAATGGAGATTCCGACGATTCCACCATCGATGACTTGATTCGGAACGAGGAAAATTTCCAGTCCTACCGCCATAATGATGGCACCGAGCGTGATGAAAACCGCGCGTTTCGTAAACTCTTTGGACGTAATTTTCAGATGCTGGACTTGTTGACCGCTGATGGCAGGTCCCTCCATTTAAATGAATTTTTATAAAAAACGTTTCCGGACATCCGGCGTCGGTATCGGGCAGGAGTCGTCTTTTTTTCCGAACCATTTGTAACGATTGGATGCAAACCACCGGTAAAAAGCGTTGCGCAGCGGTCTTGGGATCAGAATCAACAAGTACGCAAGCTGCCAGAATCCTTTCAACTGCCGGCTGATCGTCAAAGCGGCGGTGGATTCCAGGCGGGCTTTTCCGTTCTGGATTAATACAAGGCTGTCGGTGTCATGGGGAATGTTATACTGCAAAAGCAGTTCCCGGCCCTTGTCACTTTGAAGCGATGCAAATTGAAACCGGCTGCGGGGATCTCGTTGAATGATGAACTGGACACTTTTGTCGCAGAAATGGCACTCCCCGTCGAATAATATGATGGCACTCATAGGTATCACCTCATGTATGATTATACCATTTTATGCAGGGATCCTCTAAGGAATTTCGAGAAAACGTCTGCTTTGGAAAAGCGTCACAGCCCCTCTTTCTCTCATACGCTATGGAGGGAAGGAGTGGTGGATGTGCTGCTTTTCACGTATCTGTTCATCGGCGTGTTTTTCTGCTTTTTTAAAAAAGAACCGGTGCTGAAGGACAAACAGGAGCAGGCGGTATATATGTTTTACCTGCTTGGATGGATTGTCCTGTGGCCGGTGTTTCTCATACGAAGACTCATGCGAGGGATTTAAAGGCAGAACCGCAAAAGATTGCCGGTCATAGTCGGAGGCAGAGGGCAGACAATAAGAGAGGCTTTAAGCCAACCGATTTGAGGAGTGATCAGGATGGAAAAGAATAATGTGCAGTGGCTGCCGGTTATCGCTTCGATCGGTATCGGTGCGGCCACATACAGCATGATGACTGGTCAGGCCGGACAACTGCAGAATGTCATTCCGAGTTTAGCGAAGATGTCCGGGAAACAAGGTACAGCCTCTAATCAGTAAATGAAAAAGGCATGCAGATGACTGCATGCCTTTTTCTACGTCCATTTATATAAGATGTGTGGAATTCTCAGTTGGTAGTTGGATGGATCGTTTATCAATTTCTTGCGTGACTAAGTGAACAAATTCGTCGTCCAGCTGAAGCTTTACAGACTCCAGATAGGTTTCCAGCAAGGTTTGATCATCAAGCAGTGACAAAACGATACAACTCCTTAGCGTATGATTCGTTATTATTTTATTGACATTTACTTATTCTAGCAAAAAAATCTGTTTATTCATGAGTAGAAAGACCTGTTTTGTGGAATTGATGGACGATATATAAATTATTCTCCTATACGATTGATGCAGGTGTGTACGTTTCTGTTTGTTCGTGTCTAAACAACAGGAATAGCGGAAAGTGGCGGTGGGGCACGGGGTTTCCATTGTATTTCTATTGTATTTGCTTTAATATAGCGTAATAAGCTGAGGAACGATGGTTTGAACGGAGCAGCGATAGGAAAGAATAAGGAAACAAGGACGTTTTTTTAGGGAAGGGTGTCTTATGGAGAATAAAAGAGGAAACCTTGTGATGTTTCCTGGATGGAAATCGAGACTGGAGCAGTCGGGACTGGAGGCTCTGAAGGAAAAGCGCTACAAGGAAGCGGCGGAAGCCTTTGAACCACTTGTCGAGTATGATCAGGCCGGCCATGATGTTATCACAGGGCTGTTGATGAGCTGGATTGAGCTCGGTCAGTTCGATCAAGCTGAGGAATTGTGTCAAGAGCAGATGAAGGAAACGATCGACCAGTATTACCATTACTTACATATCTACATTACGATCCTTTTCCAAAGCAGCCGTTACAGCGATATCATCGACCTGCTCGATGAAGTTTTTGAATCCGAGGACATCCCCCACCAGAGCCGTACACAGCTGTGGCAGATGTATGAAGTGAGCAGAAAGCTGCTGGAAGACAGCCGGAAGGAGCAGGGGAAGGAATTATCCCTCGCTTTCAAGGAAGCCTTGGAAACTGATCACATACATAAGCAGTGGCAGACCCTCGATCACTTAAAGAAACAGGACCCCCATGATTATCTGGAGGAGTTTATCGTGTACCTTCAGGAACCAGCCGTACACCCCATGATAAAATCCTCGATTTTGGAATGGTTTAGAGATGGACGTGTGGATAGAGAAGTGGCTTTGACAAAATTCGGCATGGAAATGACCATTGTGCCCGGCCATTTATCGATGCTTCAGCATGATTATATTATGAAGCAGATCCAGATGAGGCTCGGCCAGGTGGAACAGAAAAATCCAACGATGTATGAGATGGTCAACAACTTGTTGTTCCACTACTGCTACGTCCGCTATCCCCTGTTCCCTGATGAAGAGGAAGTGCCGCTGCTCGTCGAAGCGCTGAAGCAGCTCGGCCATGAATACCTGCAGCTTCCCTATAAACCGGATTCCCATTTAGAGGAAGTGGACCGGTATAAATCAGAAATTGAACTGTGTGAGCAGCATTATGTTTTCGTGACCGGTTCCTAGAAAAACCAATGAGAGTCACGCCTTGAAAGCAGCGGGGATTATGTTATAATGTAATGGTTGCAAAAGAGATTCGTATGTAATCAGAGTCATAGAATCAGTAAACCATCGTCTCCGGACGAAAATGTGAATAGATGTTGGAGGGAATTTTTTATGTCAGCAAAATGGGAAAAGCAAGAAGGCAATGTAGGTACATTAACAGTTGAAGTACCTGCAGGCGAGTTCGACAAAGCCCTTGATTCTGCCTTTAAAAAAGTAGTTAAACAGGTACAGGTACCTGGATTCCGTAAAGGGAAAGTACCTCGTAAATTGTTCGAACAGCGCTTCGGAGTAGAATCTCTGTATCAGGATGCTCTTGATATCATCCTTCCGGAAGCTTACTCTAACGCCGTGGACGAAGCAGGCATCGAGCCGGTTGACCGTCCTGAAGTTGACGTGAAGCAGATCGAAAAAGGCCAGGACCTGATTTTCACTGCTGAAGTAACGGTGAAGCCTGAAGTGAAACTTGGCGAATACAAAGGTCTTACTTTTGAAGAAGAAAGCACAGAAGTTACAGACGAAGACGTAGACAGCGAACTGAAGCAGATGCAGGAGCGTCAGGCTGAGCTTGTTGTTAAAGAAGAAGGATCCATTGAGAACGGCGATACAGTCGTTATGGACTTCGAAGGATTCGTTGATGGGGAAGCATTCGAAGGCGGCCAGGCGGATAACTACTCTCTTGAAGTAGGTTCCGGTTCTTTCATCCCTGGTTTCGAAGAGCAGCTTGTTGGTAAGCAGGCCGGCGAAGAAACAGAAGTGGAAGTCACATTCCCTGAAGAATATCACGCAGAAGAGCTTGCTGGTAAAGCGGCTACTTTCAAAGTGAAAGTTCACGAAATCAAAGGCAAAGAACTTCCAGAACTTGATGATGAATTCGCGAAAGATGTCGACGAAGAAGTCGAATCCCTGGAAGAACTTAAAACGAAAACACGCACGCGTCTGGAAGATCAGAAGAAAACTGATGCAGACAACCAGAAGCGTGAAACTCTTGTAAATAAAGCTTCTGACAATGCTGAGGTTGAAATTCCGGATGCCATGGTCGACACTGAGCTTGACCGTATGGTTCAGGAATTCGAACAGCGCCTTCAGATGCAGGGCATGACGAAAGACATGTACTTCCAGTTCACTGGTCAGGACGAAGACGCCCTTCGCGAGCAGATGAAAGAAGATGCTTCGAAGCGTGTGAAAACGAACTTGACTCTTGAAGCTATTTCCGAGGCGGAAAATGTCGGCGTAACCGATGAGGACGTCAATGCTGAACTGGAAAACATGGCTGGCATGTACCAGACAGATGTAGCTCAGCTGACGCAGATGCTTGGCGGGAACACGGACATGATCAAAGAAGACCTGAAAGTCCGCAAAGCCATCGACGTTCTTGTCGAAAACAGCAAAGCTGAATAATACTGATGGAAGACAAGGTGCCCGGGTACCTTGTCTTCTCATATATTTTCTTCGGAAACACCGTTTAGGCGGGGTGGTTTGTGGGGAAAATAATGATACTTCCAAGCGTTTTTACATATACTATTTAAGATGCTCAGAGGTTTGACTTATGCGTTTTATATCTACATAATGAGGGTGTCGCAGGAATTGACGGCACACCTCTGAAAGGTATTGCTTTTGTGTTTGGAGTTTATTTGGTATGATGGGCAAAAGAAGCGAAACGTTGGCGTCGTATCAGTAACTTCAGTCGCAACGATTGCGTCATTTTATTAAGGGGTGAAACGTATGTTTAAATTTAACGATGAAAAAGGACAATTGAAATGTTCTTTCTGCGGAAAGAGTCAGGAACAAGTCCGAAAACTCGTTGCAGGACCTGGCGTATATATATGTGATGAATGCATTGAATTGTGCACAGAAATTGTGGAAGAGGAGCTTGGCAACGAAGAAGAGGTGGAGTTCAAGGAAGTTCCGAAGCCTCAGGAAATCCGTGACATTCTGAATGATTATGTCATCGGACAGGATCAGGCGAAAAAGAACCTTTCCGTTGCTGTTTACAACCACTACAAGCGTATTAACGCCGGAGTGAAAAATGATGAGGTGGAGCTTGCGAAGAGTAACATTCTGATGCTTGGACCTACCGGAAGCGGTAAGACACTGCTTGCCCAGACCCTTGCACGTATCTTGAATGTTCCGTTCGCTATTGCAGATGCTACGTCTCTTACAGAAGCTGGTTATGTCGGGGAAGATGTGGAGAACATTCTTCTTAAACTGATCCAGGCTGCTGATTATGATGTAGAGAAAGCAGAAAAAGGAATCATCTATATTGATGAAATTGATAAAGTAGCACGTAAATCAGAAAACCCTTCCATTACACGTGACGTGTCCGGTGAAGGTGTCCAGCAGGCGCTTCTTAAAATCCTTGAAGGAACGCAGGCGAGTGTTCCTCCACAAGGTGGGCGGAAGCATCCTCATCAAGAATTCATCCAGATTGACACGACGAATGTCCTGTTTATCGTGGGTGGGGCCTTCGATGGGATCGACCAGATTATCAAACGCCGCCTGGGCAGAAAAGTGATCGGATTCGGCTCCGAGCAGGTGACGGACGAAGCAGAGAAGAAGGATCTTCTGACGAAAGTGCTGCCTGAAGACCTTCTAAGCTACGGTCTAATTCCGGAATTCATCGGACGCCTGCCGGTAATCGGCAGTCTTGAGCAGCTGGATGAGGAAGCATTGGTTGAAATTCTTACAAAACCGAAAAACGCTCTTGTCAAACAGTATCAGAAGCTGCTTCAAATTGACCATGTTGAGCTGGAAATGGAAGAGGAAGCGCTTCGTGAAATTTCCCGTCTGGCCATTGAACGGAAGACAGGGGCACGCGGCCTTCGCTCCATTATTGAAGGCATCATGCTTGATGTGATGTATGAACTTCCTTCCCGCGATGATATTGAGAAGTGTATTATCACGAAAGATACAGTCAAAGCGGAAAACGGCCGTCCGAAGCTTGTGCTTACAGATGGAACCGTAGAGGATGACAACAAACAGTCACCGAAAGAAAGTGCGTAACGCCTGAGGGGGTTATCCCTTGAAAAAGCCGTGCTACGAATAACTGTAGCACGGCTTTTTTATAGGGGCTTTACAGGCACGATCCAAGCATGAAACCGTAGTTTCTGCTTATAATAGGGATACCATAAGGAAAGGTCCCCTGCCTGACTCGAGGCCGGGGCTATGTGTGTTGGCACCATCTGGTATCGTTTCGTTTACTTTCCACTTACATTTCTATATGATTAAATTACGTATCCGCATTTATCGGAGGTGCAAATAGATGACAGACAAACAAAGAAACAATATACCTCTACTTCCTCTCAGAGGGCTGCTTGTCTACCCGTCCATGGTGTTACACCTGGATGTCGGCCGGGAGAAATCTGTCCAGGCCCTGGAGCAGTCCATGATGGATGATAATGAAATTTTCCTTGTTTCTCAAAAAGAAGTGAACATTGATGAACCAGCGTATGAAGACCTTTATTCCGTAGGGACCGTAGCCCGCGTCAAACAGATGGTGAAGCTTCCGAATGGAACCAACCGTGTGCTCGTCGAGGGACTGCACCGGGCAGGCATGGATGAATTCAGTGAGGAGGGCGACTTTTACCGGGCGTCTATTGAGATCATTGAAGATGAACATGAAGATAAAAACGAAGAAGAAGCATTGATGCGCATGCTGCTCGAACAATTCGAGAAGTTTGTAAAAGTATCGAAAAAAGTGACACAGGAAACGTACAACACTGTAGCGGACACGGATGATCCAAGCCACCTGGCTGATATCGTCTCGTCCCACCTGCCGATTAAATTGAAGGACAAGCAGGATGTGCTGGAAACCCGCAATGTGAAAGAACGCTTGAATAAGCTGATTGAGCTGATCGGCAATGAACGGGAAGTACTTCAGATCGAACAGAAGATCGGCCGTCAGGTGAAAAAATCGATGGAGAAAACACAGAAGGAATACTATCTCCGCGAACAGATGAAAGCGATCCAGAATGAACTTGGTGACAAGGACGGGAAAACTGGAGAAGTCGCTCAGCTGAAAGAAAAAATCGACAAGGCTTCCATGCCGGAACGGGTGGAACAGGTGGCTCTTAAAGAGCTTGGCCGTTATGAGAAGATACCTCAGAGTTCTGCAGAAAGCTCTGTCATCCGTAACTACATCGAATGGCTCGTTTCTCTGCCTTGGTCGGAGGAAACGGAAGACAACCTGGATGTGAACCGCGCGGAAGGTATTTTGGATGAAGACCACTACGGACTTGAGAAAGTGAAGGAACGGGTGCTGGAGTATCTGGCTGTCCAGAAGCTCACCCAGACGATTAAAGGGCCGATTTTATGCCTTGCGGGACCTCCAGGGGTAGGGAAGACATCTCTGGCCAAGTCCATCGCACGGTCCATCAACCGTAAATTCGTCCGTGTATCTCTTGGTGGGGTGCGGGACGAAGCTGAAATCCGTGGTCACCGCCGGACCTATATCGGAGCGATGCCGGGTCGGATCATTCAGGGAATGAAGCGGGCGGAAACCGTCAACCCGGTTTTCCTTCTGGATGAAATCGACAAAATGGCAAGCGATTTTCGGGGAGATCCTTCTTCTGCGATGCTTGAAGTGCTCGATCCAGAGCAGAACGGGACATTCAGTGATCATTTCATTGAAGAAAACTATGACTTATCGAAAGTTATGTTCATAGCTACGGCGAACAACGTAGCCAACATCCCCGGACCCTTGCGCGACCGGATGGAAATGATTACGATTGCCGGTTATACAGAAGTGGAGAAACAGCAGATTGCCAAAGAGCACCTGCTTCCCAAGCAGATTAAGGAAAATGGCCTGAAGAAAAGCCAGCTGCAGGTGAGAGAAGAAGCCCTTCTCAAACTGATCCGCCGCTATACCCGTGAAGCGGGTGTCCGGGGATTGGAAAGAGAATTGGCCGGATTGTGCCGAAAAGCGGCTAAGATTATCGTAGCCGGTGACAAGCAGCGCGTCGTCGTCACCGAAAAAATGCTTGAGGAACTTCTCGGCCGTCCAAAATTCCGTTATGGACGGGCAGAGCTTGAAGATCAGATTGGTACAGCCACCGGTCTTGCCTATACGACAGCAGGTGGAGATACACTTTCTATTGAAGTGTCCATCTATCCAGGAAAGGGCAACTTGACGTTGACGGGTAAATTGGGAGATGTCATGAAAGAATCCGCTCAGGCAGCCTTTAGTTATATCCGTTCACGCGCGGCTGAACTTGATATTGATCCGGAATTCGTGGAGAAGAACGATATCCACATTCACGTACCTGAAGGAGCGACACCGAAAGACGGCCCTTCAGCGGGGATCACGATGGCCACCGCTCTTGTATCCGCTCTTACCGGACGTCCTGTCCGCAAGGAAGTCGGGATGACTGGTGAAATCACACTCCGCGGCCGTGTGCTTCCAATCGGCGGCTTGAAGGAGAAATCTTTGAGTGCGCACCGGGCGGGCTTGACGAAAATCATCATTCCTGATGAAAATAAAAAAGACCTGGAAGATATTCCAGACAGTATTAAAGAAGGCTTGACCTTCGTCCCTGTGAAACACTTGGATGAAGTATTGGATCAGGCATTGGCGGAGGGTGCACATGAAGGTTAATACCGCAGATATCGTCATTAGTGCGGCGAGCAGGAAACAGTATCCCAACCAACCGATTCCGGAGATCGCCCTTGCCGGGCGGTCCAACGTCGGTAAGTCATCGTTTATTAACAAGATGATTCAACGAAAGAACCTGGCCCGGACATCTTCCAAGCCGGGAAAAACGCAGACGCTTAACTTTTATATCATCAATGATAAATTCCATTTCGTTGATGTGCCCGGTTATGGCTATGCGAAAGTTTCCAAAAAGGAACGGGCCAAATGGGGAGAAATGATGGAGGAATATTTTGCTGAGCGTGAACAGCTGAAAGCGACCGCGCTCATCATTGACGTCCGCCATAAGCCTTCCGAGGATGACCAGGCGATGTATGACTATTTGAAGCATTTTGACGTGCCGGTGATGGTTATTGCAACAAAGCTGGATAAAATTAAAAAAGGGCAGCGCCATAAGCAGCTGAAAATGATTCAGGAGGTGCTGGAAATGGAAGAAGAGGATACCCTTATTCCATTTTCATCCGAAACAGGTGAAGGAAAAGATAAAGCCTGGAAAGCGATGCTCTCTCATCTGCAGGTATAAAAGAAGACCGTTCTCCCTATGGGAGAGCGGTTTTTTTATGTATTTTTCTATTAAAGAGGAGGAATATCGAGTATTTATAAGGTATATCTAGTATTTATGCATTATATCCGCTGTACCCTTCTATTTACCCATTTTTAGAATCTCACTAATTTTGGGAAATATTTGATAAATCGATATACTTTTAATATTACAGAAAGATGACAAACAGAGAAGGGATGATACAGGGCTGATGAAGAAAATGAATGGGATGCTGCTGTTATTCATGACTCTGGTGCTGGTGCTTTTCCTTGCTGCTTGTGGAAGCAGTGACGATGGTGCTTCCGGAGATGAAGGAGACAGTGGTTCAGAGGATACATCAGAAAATAATACGGATTACGAGCTGGTGGAGGAAGGGACATTTACCTTTGCGGCTTCCGGAGAGTTCCGTCCTTTCAGCATGACAGGGGCCGATGGAGAGATGGAAGGCTTCGATATTGACGTGGCCAATGCCATTGCAGAGGAACTGGGACTTGAACCAAGTCCTCAGAAACAGAAGTTCGCAAGTATTGTAGAAGGGGTGAAAACCGGTCGTTTTGACGCAGCGGTCGCCAGCCATACGATTACAGACGAGCGTAAACAGGAGGTGGACTTCTCGACACCTTATTATTACTCAGGTGCACAGATTTTCACCCGTGCAGACAGTGACATTGAAACCCTTGAGGATCTGGAAGGCAAAGAAATCGCTCTTTCTAAAGGATCCACATACAGTCAGTATGCAGAAGAAGTGACGGAGAATATCAAGACCTATGACAGTGATGTCGTAGCCCTGCAATCTTTGTCCAAGGGTCGTCACGATGCTGTCATTACCGATTTTTTGACCGGAAAGGAAGCTTCCGGTGAAGGGCTGGATATCGAGGCGAAGGAAATGATTGAACGCAGCGAGCAGGCCGTCGCTGTATCGAAGGAAAACACAGAATTACTAGATGAGATCAATGCAGCACTGGAAACACTTCGAGAAAATGGTACCCTTTCTGAAATCAGTGAGGAATATTTTGGGGATGACATCACAACGCCTCCTGAATAAACCGTGATGTTAGACAGGAACGAAGGTGAAGAGTGCGCAGCCGCGTACTCTTTTTCATATGACAGAGGAGTTGGTGCAGATGTATTTGAATGTTGTTCATTTCTGGGATTCATTGATCAGCAGCCGGGGGATGTTCTTTGAAGCGGCTCAGCTGACGCTCGCCTTAACGGCTGTCTCCATTTTTATTGCGATTTTCATCGGTCTTATGTTTGCCTTTATGAAGATTTCCGATATCAAAGTGTTGGAATGGATAGCGAATATCTACATTTATGTAGTCAGAGGAACACCGTTGATCGTCCAGATTTTTGTTTTCTACTACGGGCTGACCGAAATCTGGATGATCAGTGGGTTCTGGTCGGTAGCGCTCGGTCTTGCCTTCCATAATGGAGCCTACATTGCTGAAATATTCAGAGGTTCAATTCAGTCGATAGGAAAAGGACAGACGGAAGCAGGGCGCTCCCTCGGAATGAGTCAGGCGCTTACGATGCGCCGGATCATTCTGCCTCAGGCGTTCAGGCGTGCATTGCCACCGCTGGGAAATCAGTTTATTATTGGGTTGAAAGATTCATCCCTGGCTGCATTTATCGGGGTATCGGAGATTTTCGCTGTCGCCACCACTCAGGGGGCGAATACCTTTGATTACATGACCTGGCTGCTTGTCAGTGCGGTATGGTATTTGATTCTGGTCTTCCTGCTGACCCTTGTTGTCGGGGCTGTTGAGAAGAAACTGGCGGCCAGCGATTAATGGAGGAGGAAATCGATTGTCTGATTATATGATTGAAGCGAATCAATTAAATAAATATTTTGGAGACCTGCACGTCTTGAAGGATATTGACTTTCAAGTAAAGGAAAGTGAAGTCGTCGTCTTGATCGGGGCCAGTGGTTCCGGGAAAAGTACGATGCTTCGCTGCCTGAATTTCCTGGAAATGAAAAATGGCGGAGAGCTGTACATTCAGGGGAAAGAAATCAATCCGAAGAAGGATAACCTGAACGAAGTGCGCCAGCGGGTCGGAATGGTATTCCAGCACTTTAATCTGTTTCCGCATAAAACGGTGCTCGGGAATGTAATGGAAGCTCCGCTGCAGGTAAAAAAGCTCTCCAAGGCGCAGGCGGAAGAGGAAGGGAAGCAGCTGCTTGAAAAAGTCGGGCTCGGCGATAAGGCGGATGTATTCCCGTCCCGCTTGTCCGGTGGACAGAAGCAGCGTGTAGCCATCGCCCGCGCCCTGGCGATGAAGCCTGAAATCATGCTGTTTGATGAGCCTACTTCAGCGCTTGATCCGGAGCTTGTCGGAGAAGTGCTTCAAACGATGAAGACCCTTGCTCAGGAAGGGATGACGATGGTCGTCGTTACGCACGAAATGGGATTTGCCCGTGAAGTGGCCGACAGAGTCGTGTATATGCACGATGGAAAGATCGTCGAGAGCGGGACCCCACAGGAGATTTTCGAAAATCCGAAAGAAGAGCGGACACAAGCCTTCTTAAGTTCTATCCTGTAAAAGAAAAACAAGGCTGTCGATGAATGTCATCGACAGCCTTGTTTTTCTGCTTCTCTTACGTTTTCTTTTTAAGAAGGTACAGACCGAAGGCAATCAAGGCCAGAGGCCAGAACCTTTCGACTAATAGGAAGAATTGGTTGATCCACTGCATCCAGGCAGGCATGGTGGGTGAAAAAAGGACAAAAGCTCCTGTCCCGATCAGGACAAGGGCTGGAATGAGTCCTTTTTTTGTTTTTCTATACTGAAGCAGAAAAGCGGCGCCGACAATACAGAGGTACACGCCCCAGTGATCGCGCCAGAAAACCAGCTGATCAACAGCTAGAAAATGAATCCCGAAACCAGTAACGATCGTTCCTGTAAACAGACTGGAAGTATCTTTACTCACATAGCTGTGAAACAAAAAGGCTGCGCCGACCAGCACGAGCAGGAACGGCCACGAGTAAAACGGCTGCAAGTGGGGAATATTGAGATGACGAAGAAAAAAATACGCACCCAGTCCAATGAAGAGAAACCCAAGCAGGGTATGGTTCTTATTCAATGTGCTCACATCCAGTCATTATGTAATGATAATGTTTGTTCCTTGATATTCTCCTGTAGATTTGGTATATTACAAACGAATTATAAATTAGATTCGTTCTAATCTAATAATTATAAGTATTTGATTGAATAACTCTATTTCATCCTATCATAACAGATTCAAGATCTGTTCATAATTGGGACAAAAAATCTTCCGTTATTTATGTTATAATCTACACTACAGGAGAAAATCTGCACGTGTAATGGGGGTATACGAAATGCACATTATAGCCGTCGGTCTTAATTACAAAACAGCCCCTGTGGAAATTCGAGAGAGGCTCACATTTTCTGAAGAGAAGCTTGAGGAAGCTATGGCCCAGTTGAACGGGCGTAAAAGTGTCCTGGAGAATGTGATTATTTCTACATGCAACCGTACGGAAATTTTCGCCGTCGTGGACCAGATCCATACAGGACGGTATTATATTAAACAGTTTTTAGCTGACTGGTTTCAAGTGGATAAAGAGGCGTTCACCTCTTACCTTGCGATATATGAAACAGATGGAGCTGTCGAGCATCTGCTGCGCGTCACTTCCGGCCTTGATTCCATGGTTCTTGGAGAGACGCAGATCCTTGGACAGATGAAGCAGGCGTTTCTGCGTGCGCAGAATGCAGGCACGACGGGAACTATTTTCAACCAGCTGTTCCGACAGGCCGTCACCATGGCGAAGAAAGCACATAGTGACACGGAAATCGGTGAAAACGCTGTCTCGGTCAGTTATGCAGCTGTTGAGCTGGCGCGGAAAATCTTCGGTGACCTCGTTCATAAGCACATTGTGATTCTGGGTGCTGGAAAAATGGGCGAACTGGCCGCCAAAAACCTTCACGGATCCGGTGTTCGTAAAGTGACTGTGATCAACCGCACGCTGGAAAAAGCGCGGACTGTTGCCGGTCAATTTAACGGGTATGCCCGGACGATGGATGAACTGGAAGCGGTACTCGCGGATGCGGACATCGTCATCAGTTCTACAGGTGCGTCCGAATATGTGATTACGAAGGAAATGATGGAGCCCGTTCATAAGAAACGGAAGGGCAAGCCGCTTTTCTTCGTCGATATTGCTGTGCCTAGAGACCTGGATCCAGCGATGGAATCATTGGAAAGTGTCTTTCTCTATGATATTGATGACCTTCAGGGAATCGTAGATGCCAATCTGGAAATGCGCAGACAGGCTGCGGAGGAAATCGAGATTATGATGGAAGCGGAAATCGTGGAGTTCAAGCAGTGGCTCCAGACGATCGGTGTAGTTCCAGTGATTTCTGCGCTTCGTTCCAAAGCCCTTGATATCCAGTCGGAAACGATGAAAAGCATTGAACGGAAAATGCCTGACTTATCCGACCGTGAACGGAAAGTGTTGAACAAGCATACGAAGAGTATCGTCAACCAAATGTTAAAAGAACCGATCTCACAGGCCAAGGAACTGGCGGCCCAGCCGGATTCTGAAGAAACCCTGAAGCTGTTCACCCAGATCTTCGGTATTGAAGAGCAGGTGGAAAAAGAGGTCCAGGAGCAGGAAAAAAAGAACAGCTCAGCGAATGAGCGTCATATAGAGGCCGATCATTCTGTTTCCATCATCAGCCCTATGATTCATTCCTGAGGGGGGCGGCTCCATGTTTGAGTTGAAATGGGTGTACGAGCTGATCCTTTTCCTTTATGGACTCAGCCTGATCGGGTATTTTATTGATTTTGTCCAGACAAACCGGAAGGCCAACCGTGCGGCCTTCTGGTTGCTTAGTATGGTCTGGGTTCTGCAAAGCGTCTTTCTGTTGTCCCAGTTTTTCATGAACGACAACTTTCCAATCATGACGGTTTATGACGGCTTATATTTTTATACGTGGATTCTCGTCACGTTTTCTCTATTAATCAACCGGCTGTTCAAAATGGATTTTCTCGTATTCTTTACGAATGTCGTCGGTTTTTTGATTATGATTATTCATATTTTCACAAGGGCTCAGAATGTAATGGAGAAGGAAGGGGTGGCGCTGGTCAATGAGCTTCTCGTCATCCACATCAGCCTGGCGATTATCTCCTATGGCTTTTTCACGCTTTCCTTTATTTTCTCCATCATGTATTTACTGCAGTACCGGCTGTTAAAAAAGAAAAAATGGAATGCCAAATTGTTCCGGCTCGGTGATTTAACAAAGCTGGATCATTTTTCTTATATTGCGGTCATTTTAGGCGTGCCCCTCCTCCTCATTGCCATCATTCTCGGGGTTGTCTGGGGTTATGTTTCAACAGATGTGTTCTACTGGTATGATTTTAAGACGCTCGGCTCTTTCCTCGTGTTGATCGGTTATATGATTTATCTCATTCTGCGGGTGGTTAAAGGGTATCAGGGACGGACCATTTCCATATTTAACGCCGCCGCCTTTTTATTTCTACTTATCAATTTCTTTTTATTCAGCTCCCTATCCAATTTTCACTTTTAAAGAGGAGGAACAAGCATGAGGAAAATCATTATCGGCTCTAGAAAGAGTAATCTGGCCATCACTCAGACGGAATGGGTGATCGATCAGCTGAAACAGATTGATCCATCCTACGATTTCGAAATTAAGCGGATCACGACAAAAGGGGACCAGATCCTTGATGTGACGTTATCTAAAGTAGGAGGCAAAGGCTTGTTCATCAAAGAGATCGAACAGGCGATGTATGACGGTACCATTGATATGGCTGTCCATAGTATGAAGGATATGCCGGCTGTGGTGGCTGAAGGGTTGACGGTCGCTTCCGTACCCATCCGTGAAGATCACCGCGATGCGTTCGTTTCCAACGGTCACGTTGCCTTGAAGGATCTTCCGGAAGGTGCCATCGTTGGGACCAGCAGCCTGCGCCGCGGGTCTCAGATCAAAGCGGTCCGTCCGGATCTTGAAATTAAATGGATCCGCGGGAATATTGACACGCGCCTTAGAAAGTTGAAAGAGGAAGATTACGACGCGATCGTTCTGGCCGCTGCCGGTTTGAAGCGGATGGGCTGGGATGACAACCTTGTTACAGAGTATTTGGAGCCGGAGGTTTGTGTACCTGCTGTCGGTCAAGGAGCGCTCGCTATCCAGTGCCGTGAAGAGGATAAAGAACTGCGTGATTTTCTTATGAAACTGAATCATGAATATACGCAGACGACAGTGGCGGCCGAACGGAAATTCCTTCACGACCTGAATGGCGGATGCCAGGTTCCGATCGGCGGGTACGCTTACCGGAAAGGCGATGATATCGTTCTTACCGCTTTAGTGGGAACGCCGGACGGCGAAACGATTCTTCATGAGACGGTCACTGGACAGGATCCGATTGAAGTCGGGCGTCATGCGGCTGATCTTTTAAGAGACCAGGGGGCACAGGAGATCGTTGATCGTGCCAAAGAGGAGTATGGTCAGTAATGGACGCGCCACTGCAGGGGAAGAACATCCTCATTACTAGAGGCAGATCCCAGGCGGCGCCGTTGAAAGAGCGGATTGAGGAAGCGGGCGGTGTTCCAAAACATACCCCGCTTCTCGCTTTTCAATTGAACGATCAACAGAAAAACGAACACATAGTAGAAGAACTTCACGAATTTTCCTGGATTTTTTTAACCAGTTCCAATGCCGTGAAGTTTTTTTTCAAATGGCTGGATAGGCATGGCCGGGTTCTTCCTGATCAGGTCCGTATAGCTGTCATCGGCACAAAAACAGAACGTGCGCTGCAGAGGTATGGAAGAAAAGCGGATTTTTTGCCTGCATCCTTTCAAGCGGCTAAAATGGAAGAGGAATTTTTTCAAATGTACCCGGATCCGGGAAAGCTTTTATACATACGGGGAAACCGTTCCCGGGACGTTCTTCCGGAAGCTTTTCGTAAACGTGGCGTGTTTTTCAAATCGCTGACCGTTTATGATACGCTGTTATTGACGAGTAATCAAAAAAATATTACCAGCTGGCTGGAGAACGGGGACCTGGATGCCTTGACGTTTACAAGCCCGTCCACCATACAGGCTTTTAAAGCGGTGACGAAGGGCAGCCGGGAAAACGGGTTGTCCCTGCCCTGCTTCTGTATCGGACCGACGACGGCCCGGAAAGCGGAGGCGGAAGGGTTTACCTGCGTGTTCACTCCGCCGCAGTATACCATAGAACACATGGTGGAACAGATGGTTTTCTATTTTAAGAACGAAAGGAATCGATAGGAATGAAAGATCTGCAATTTAAACGGCACCGTCGACTGCGCCGCACGGAATCCATGAGGGCGCTCGTAAGAGAAACACATCTGCGCACAGATGATTTGATCTATCCGATTTTTGTCGTCGAAGGCCGGGATATTAAAAATCCAGTAGCTTCCATGCCGGGAGTTCATCAAGTGTCTCTTGACCACTTGACGTCCGAAATGGAGGAGCTTGTGACGCGAGGCATCCGTTCAGTGATCGTCTTCGGAGTTCCTGGACATAAGGATGACGTCGGGAGTGAAGCTTATAATGAAGAAGGCATCGTCCAGCGTGCGATCCGCCAGATTAAAGAAGAGGTACCTTCCCTGACCGTCATTGCTGATACATGCCTGTGCCAGTATACCGATCACGGTCACTGCGGCATCGTTCGTGACGGGGACATCGCTAACGATGAATCCTTAACCTACATTACCCAGACAGCTGTCACCCAGGCACAGGCCGGTGCGGATATTATTGCTCCGTCCAATATGATGGACGGCTTTGTCGCAGCCATCCGCCGGGGACTTGATGAAGCCGGCTTCAGTCATATTCCAGTGATGTCCTATGCCGTGAAGTTTGCGTCCGCCTTTTACGGTCCATTCCGCGATGCTGCTCACAGCTCTCCTCAGTTTGGAGACCGCCGTGCTTATCAAATGGATCCATCTAACCGACTGGAAGCTCTTAGAGAAGCAGAGTCTGACGTCGAGGAAGGCGCTGACTTCCTTATCGTCAAACCGGCACTGGCTTATCTTGATATCATGCGGGAAGTGAAAGACCGTTACAACCTGCCTGTCGTCGCCTATAACGTCAGCGGCGAATATTCCATGATCAAGGCTGCTGCCCAGAACGGCTGGGTCAATGAAAAAGAAATCGTCCTTGAAAAGCTGACCGCTATGAAGCGGGCCGGTGCGGATTTGATCATTACGTACTTCGCTAAAGATGCGGCAGACTGGCTGAAGGAAGACCAATCATAAGAAGGAAGGTGCTGACGATGAAAAACTTTGATCGTTCCAAACAAGCGTATCAGGAAGCTGTAGAATTGATGCCCGGGGGAGTCAACTCTCCGGTTCGTGCATTCAAATCCGTAGGCATGGATCCGATTTTCATGGAAAAAGGAGAAGGCTCCAGGCTGTTTGATGTCGACGGCAACGAGTATATCGACTATGTTCTTAGTTACGGCCCGTTGATCCTCGGCCATGCCGATGAAAGGGTGACCGACGCTTTAACAAAAGTGACGGCCCACGGGACAAGCTTCGGAGCGCCGACAGAGATTGAAAACCAACTGGCTGATCTCGTCCGCGAGCGCGTCCCTTCTATTGAAATGCTGCGTATGGTCAACTCCGGGACAGAAGCTACGATGAGTGCCCTGAGAGTGGCACGCGGTTATACCGGCCGGGATAAAATCCTTAAATTTGAAGGGAACTATCATGGTCATGGAGACTCTCTGCTGATTAAGGCTGGATCCGGAGTGGCGACACTCGGCCTTCCAGATTCACCGGGTGTCCCAGCTTCCATAGCCCAAAACACGATTACGGTCCCATACAACGATCTGAAAAGTGTCCAATATGTCTTTGAAGAGTACGGGGATGACCTGGCGGCGGTCATTATTGAGCCGGTATCCGGAAACATGGGTGTGGTCCCTCCGAAGGAAAGCTTCCTCCAGGAGCTTCGCCAGCTGACCGAAGACAATGGGACGGTTCTGATCTTTGATGAAGTTATGACGGGCTTCCGTGTCGGCTACCACAGTGCTCAGGGCCATTTCGGTGTCACTCCGGATATGACCTGTCTCGGTAAGGTGATCGGCGGCGGACTTCCTGTCGGTGCCTATGGTGGGAAGCGCGAAATCATGGAACGTGTCGCGCCGGTTGGTGATATCTACCAGGCAGGGACGTTATCAGGGAACCCGCTAGCCATGACGGCCGGGTATCAGACGATATCTGCGATGACAGAGGAAGCCTATGCTTCCATCAGTGAACGTGTGGATCAGCTGATTGAGGGTTATAAAAAGGCGGCCGAAACCTATGACATTCCGCTTACCGTCAACCGCGCAGGTTCCATGGTCGGTTTCTTCTTTACCAACGAACCTGTCTATAACTTTGAAACGGCTAATCAATCAGACCTGGATATGTTCAAGAGATACTATCAGGGCATGATTCAGGAAGGTGTCTATCTTCCACCTTCCCAATTTGAAGGAATGTTCCTTTCCGTTAAGCACACGGAAGCAGACATTGAACAAACGATTGAGGCAGTCAACAAAGTATTTTCAACACTTAACTGAACGCCCCTTTTAGAAAACAGGCAGCCGTTATCATCGGCTGCCTGTTTTTTTGGGGGAGAATACCGGTGGATAGCAGGATGTTTTACGGCGATTCCTCCCATTCATGTATATAACGATATCTTCCGCATAAGGTGTTAGTAGAGAACAGGAATACCTTAGGGAGGGACTCTGGATTGCCGAATAAACAAAATGTATTTTCCTTTTATCTGGATGAATCGATATGGTTTCAGGAAGGACAGGGTGTAAGAGAGCTGATTGGTATTTCTTTAGAGCCAGATATTACGATTGAAGACCGCGGAGATGAAGTCTGCCTGAAGGGGACCGTTGATCTCGGCGGTGAATATATTCCAACGGGCCCTCAATCCGAAGCGGAGCCTGCGGGAGCTTCGGGAGCAAGGGTGATGGATAGTGTCGAAGCGCAGGATGATGGTGTCTATGTCTTTTCCCACGCTTTTCCAGTAGAGATTCGGGTCCCATTGGAGCGTGTTTCCAATTTGGATGATGTGCTGATTGACATTGAGACGTTTGATTATGAACTGCCGGCTGACCGTCAGCTCCGCCTTCACGCACAAATCACGATTAACGGAGTCGAGGAAGCCCGGAATGAAGCGGCCAATGACGATGCGTTCGATGAGCCTGTCCAGGCGGGACCTGTCAACTTCAAGGAGGAAACGCCGGAAGCCGAGCGGGCGGTTCCCGAAAAAGAAGCCCCTGTATTCCGGATGAACGGACAGGAACAAGAGGAACAGGAACAGAACGATGACGGACGTTGGTTTTACAAGAAATCACAGAGCTTTCCTGAATTTTTTGGAACAGAGCAGGAAGCTGTCCATGACATCCAGGCTTCTCCCGACAGTACGTCAGACTGGGGAGAGGTCAGTGTGGAGGAGTCCTCAGAGTCCAGTGAATCGGAGGCGCCCCCTGGTGGGATGGATGGCATCAAACAAATTTTCAAGCACTTGTTCCCTAACCGTGAGGATACGTATACCCGGATGAAAATGTATATTGCCCAGGGGGAGGAGACTTTGACTTCCATCGCTGAGAAGTATGATGTTCCAGTCAGACAGCTGGAGCGTGTGAACAGCTGTGATGAGGATGTAGCCCCTGGACAGATTGTGTATATTCCTGATTAAATCCATTTGTATTTAAAAGCCAGCCACAGACCGATGACGAGTCCGAGAAGGAAAATATCGAAGGTCGTCGGCCAGAAAATGGTACGTAAAGCCTGGAAAATCACAATCGGAAGCAGAGAGGTTTCAATGACAATCAACCACGTTTTACACCATGGTGGCAGCCGGTAGCGGTACATTCGGCTCATCTGTACACCTCGTTTCTTAAATATAGAAGCCCGCAGGCCCTGTCTGCGGGCTTCTGCATATTTTTTGTCAGACAGTTGACTAAAGACGTATGTTCTATATACAATATGTAATATAGTCTTTATACGTGAAATGCTTAGATAGGGAGTAGTACGTAATCATTTCTTCCAGAGAGGAAAACGAATGGTGGAAGTTTTCCATGAACCCTGATTATGAAAGTCGCCCTTGATGCAGCTTCTTTGAACATGAGTAGGAGAAGCCGGTTCGAAGCCGTTATGATTGTGAGTGTGCAGGAGTCTCTCCTGTGAAATAAGGTGGTACCACGGAAATCAAACCCTTTCGTCCTTTTACTGGATGAAAGGGTTTTTTTATTTTCCCGGCTGGTAAACCCCTTGCAGAGTGTAATGACTGATAACAATTAAAGGAGGAAGATCAGAAATGAGTGAACAGGATCTTTCAATGCCAACCAAATATGATCCGGCCGCTGTCGAAAAGGACCGGTACCACTACTGGGTGGATGGGAAATTTTTTGAAGCCGAAGGAGATACGGACAAAGAACCGTATACCATTGTTATTCCCCCGCCGAACGTTACAGGAAAGCTTCACCTCGGCCACGCATGGGATACGACCCTGCAGGATATTTTATCCCGTGTGAAGCGGATGCAGGGCTATGATGTCCTGTGGCTGCCCGGGATGGACCATGCCGGAATCGCTACACAGGCGAAGGTGGATGCCAAACTTCGTGAACAGGGGGTTTCACGACACGACCTCGGCCGTGAGAAATTCCTTGATAAAGCATGGGAATGGAAGCATGAATATGCGAAATTCATCCGCGCGCAGTGGGAAAAGCTCGGCCTCGGCCTAGATTATTCCCGCGAACGGTTCACGCTTGATGAAGGTCTTTCCGACGCTGTTAAGGAAGTATTCGTTACTTTATATGAAAAAGGCTTGATTTACCGAGGGGAATACATCATCAACTGGGATCCGGCTACACAGACGGCTTTATCGGACATCGAAGTCGAGTATAAGGATGTCCAGGGAGCGTTTTATCATATGCGCTACCCGCTGAAGGATGAAGAAGGATCCATCGAAATTGCTACGACCCGTCCGGAGACGATGCTTGGGGATACCGCCATTGCGGTTCACCCGGAAGATGAGCGCTACAAGCATCTGATTGGTAAAAAAGCGGTTCTTCCTATTGTGGGAAGAGAAATTGAAATTGTCGCTGATGACTACGTCGACATGGAATTTGGTTCAGGTGCTGTGAAGATTACGCCGGCTCACGATCCGAATGACTTTGAAATCGGGAACCGCCACGATCTTGAGCGTGTGCTCGTCATGAATGAAGACGGTACGATGAATGAAAATGCCGGGGCGTACAAAGGGATGGACCGTTTTGAATGCCGCAAGCAGATTGTAAAAGATCTTCAGGAGCAGGGCGTCCTGTTTGAAATAGAAGATCATATGCATTCCGTCGGTCACTCCGAAAGAAGCGGGGCTGTAGTCGAGCCCTATCTTTCCACACAATGGTTTGTTGATATGAAGCCGCTGGCGGATGCCTCCGTCGACCTTCAAAACGGAGACGAAGCCGTTCAGTTTGTTCCGGACCGTTTTGAAAAACCATATCTGCATTGGATGGAGAACACCCGTGACTGGTGTATTTCCAGACAATTGTGGTGGGGCCATCGTATTCCGGCCTGGTACCATAAAGAGACCGGCGAAATTCACGTAGGCAAAGAAGCGCCGAAAGACCCTGAAAACTGGAAGCAGGATGATGATGTCCTGGATACGTGGTTCTCTTCCGCCCTCTGGCCGTTTTCAACGATGGGCTGGCCGGATGAAGGAAGCAGTGACTATAAGCGCTACTTCCCGACCAACGTTCTCGTAACCGGCTATGACATCATCGGGTTCTGGGTAAGCCGGATGATCTTCCAGTCTCTTGAATTCACCGGCGAGCGTCCGTTCAAAGATGTTCTTATTCACGGTCTTGTCCGCGATGCTGACGGCCGTAAAATGAGTAAATCCTTAGGAAACGGCGTCGATCCAATGGATGTCATAGAGAAATACGGGGCGGATTCGCTTCGTTACTTCTTGTCCACCGGATCATCTCCAGGTCAGGACCTGCGATTCCACTGGGAAAAGGTGGAGTCTACATGGAACTTCGCAAACAAAATCTGGAATGCCTCCCGTTTTGCTCTGATGAACATGGGCGGGTTGAAATTTGAGGATATCGATCTATCCGGAGAAAAATCCGTTGCGGATCAATGGATTCTCACACGACTCAACCAGACGATCGAGCAGGTAACGACCAACATTGATAAATACGAATTCGGGGAAGCCGGACGTCACTTGTATAACTTCATCTGGGATGATTTCTGTGACTGGTATATTGAAATGGCGAAACTTCCATTGTACGGGGAAGATGAGCAGCGTATTCATACCACCCGTTCGATTCTGGCTTATACGCTGGATCAGACAATGAGAATGCTTCATCCATTCATGCCGTTCATTACAGAGGAAATCTGGCAGCACCTTCCTCATGAAGGGGAATCCATTACCCAGGCATCCTGGCCTGTCGTAAAAGAAGATTTCCATAATGAACAGGCGGTTGCTGAAATGGATCGTCTCGTTTCCATCATCCGTTCCGTTCGTAACATCCGTGCCGAAGTAGACACACCGATGTCCAAGCAGATTCAGCTTCTGATCCAGGCGAAGGATGAGGATGTTGTTCAGGAGCTCGAGAAGAACCGCTCTTATTTAGAGAGATTCTGCAACCCGAGTGAACTGACGATTGCCACCGATCTGCAGGCTCCGGAAAAAGCGATGTCTGCCGTCGTTACGGGTGCGGAACTTTACCTGCCGCTCGCAGGCCTCATCAATATCGAGGATGAGATCAAGCGTCTTGAAAACGAGTGGAAGAAATGGGATCAGGAAGTGACCCGCGTGCAGAAGAAACTTTCCAATGAAGGTTTCGTAAGTAAAGCCCCTGAGCACGTGGTTGAGGAAGAGCGGAAGAAAGAAACCGACTATCTTGATAAACGTACGAAAGTCGAAGCGCGTATTAAAGAACTGAAAGCCTAAGAGGAGAAGGAGGGTATTCTACGGAATACTCTCCTCTTTTTAAAGAGAGGGAAGACTTATGAATTACGAAGAAGCGGTGCAATGGATACACGCCAGGGAAAAATTCAAAATCAAACCGGGCTTGAAACGGATGGAATGGATGATGAAGCGTCTGGATCATCCAGAACAGAAGATATCCGCCGTTCATATAGCAGGCACGAACGGCAAGGGATCGACAGTTTCTTTCTTAAGGCATATTCTGCAGGGACAGGGTTTAGCGGTGGGGACTTTTACCTCTCCGTATATTGAAACGTTCAATGAGCGGATCAGTGTGGATGGCCGTCCGATTGCGGACCGTGAGCTCGCAGAGGTTGTCGAGCAGATTCGTCCATTGTCGGAGCAGCTGAAGCAGACCCCGCTCGGAGAACCGACGGAATTTGAAGTGATTACGGCTGCAGCTCTTCTGCATTTTTCACGGATGGACCTGGACTTTGTCCTGATGGAAACAGGGCTTGGCGGGACGTATGACTCTACGAATATCATTCATCCTGTCTTGAGTGTTATTACGAACGTCGGTCATGATCATATGAACATCCTCGGCTCTACGATCCGTGAGATTGCCGGCGAAAAAGCCGGGATCATCAAGCAGGGAGTCCCGCTCGTCACTGGTGCTTCCCAGCAGGATGCGGTTGATGTCATTGCCGCAAAAGCGGAAGAGTGCGGAGCCCGTATGTACAGATACGGGGAGGACTTTCACGCAGATCATCTGGCAAGTGGTGATGGCAGGGAAACTTTCCGTTTTATGAGTCCACCTTTCACCTCTCCTGTTTGGAAAAGCTCGCTGCTCGGGCCCCATCAGGTGACCAATGCTTCGCTTGCGATCCAGGCAGCGGAGGTGTTAAGAGAGCGGGGCGTGCCTTTGGAAGCGGAACAGTATGGAATAGCCATTGAGAAAACGTTCTGGCCGGCAAGATTTGAAACGCTCCGTTGCTGTCCGTTGACGATCGTGGACGGGGCGCATAATGAAGAAGGCACCGATGCTCTTGTGGAAACAGTGATGCGCCACTATTCAGACCGTCGCATTCTGTTGGTTTATGCAGCTTTGGAAGATAAACCGGTGGAGAAAATGTTAGGGAAGCTGAAGGAAGTGACAGATCACCTTTATGTCACCACCTTTGATTTTCCAAGAGCATTATCTTCAGAGGCTTTGCAGGAATTTTCTCCTGTGGCCCATACCGAAGCTTTTGCGGATTATAAGCAGGCAGTCCGGGAAGCAATGGCAGAAGCGGGGGAGGAGGACGTTATTGTCATCTCCGGTTCGCTTTATTTCATCTCTATCGTACGGGCATTTCTTAAGTAATGCTTGTAAAAGTGGGAATTTATAGAAAATTTTTCTATATTATATGGTAAAATATACTATAATGAACGGCGTTTACAGGCAGAGGTGATACGATGTCCAAAGAAAAAATTATTGGTGTCTGGCTGGTCTGGGCGGTCATCTGGCCCCTGGGCCTTGTACTGATCTACAACTTGGAAACGCCGGCGGTCTCCGGAAGCCGGATCAACCTGGTGATATTTGCGCTGCTTACGGTCATTGTGGCTTTGTTTCCATTGCGGATCGGAGACCACCCGGTGTTTTTTACACAGGGAGTAGCTTTCGCCGTATTTCTCCATTACGGGCTGTTTGCAGAAATCGTCATTTCTCAAATTGCTTTAGGGGCGCTGCTCATCAAAGTGAGGCTGAGCAGGCATACGATGTACAGAATTCCCATCAACCAGCTTATGTTTCTGATGATCTCTGTTTTTTCCGCACTCCTTTATGAAGGGCTCGGCGGCGGACATGGTCCTGAGGCTGTGGATGAATTTCATGACCTTTTTCCTATCGTTTCCTATGCCGTCTCCCAGATTGTGTTGAACCAGCTTTTTCTATCGGCCATCTCCAAATGGCTGTATAAACGGCCGTTCAAATGGCTGGATCAAGGGTTGTTATGGGATGTAATGACAGCGGGGCTGGTGCTGCCGATCGGTTTTGTCCTCTTCGTTGTTTTCCTCCCATTTGGAATCAGTGGGATTTTCTTTGTTGGTATTCCTTTTGTGTTCATATCAGGCATGCTGATGATGTATCATAACAGCAGTCAGGTGAATGAGTATTTGAAACGGGCGAGCCGGATCGGCCATGAATTGACAGGCGAGCTAAGCGTGACAGAGGTGCTGAACATATTTGTCGATCACATGTCGGACCTTCTTCCGCTGGATCATTTGTATGTGTTTGATGTGAAGGAAAGGGGCCGTTTGAAACTGATCCGTTTTTTCGACCGGTCGGGCACGTTGGAATTTCCTCCGGTTACCTTGCAAAAAGGGGAGAGTGTGAGTGGGCATACGCTCCAGGCTGGAAAAGGGGCCTACTACAAAAAGCGGACTGAATGGAGAACGCTGGAAAGTCCTTATATACCCGACGCTTCGGAAAGTGTCTTATCCGTTCCGGTCGTCCGGAATAACGAGACGGTTGGTGTGATTACGGTATATTCAAACCAAAAACGGGCGTTTTTGCAGTTTCAGCTTCTCATATTGTCCATTTTGGCCAACTATCTCGGTGTAGCCATTGAGAATGCACGTCACTATGAGAAAACGAAAGCGGAAAGTGAGCGCTGTGCGCTGACAGGCGTTTACAATTACCGCTACTTCGATGATTTTATGAAGCAGTCGTTCCTAAAGCATGAGGAAGATGGACGGGAACCGGTTTCGCTGATCCTCCTGGATATTGATCACTTCAAAAAGGTGAACGACACGTATGGGCACGAAAGCGGAAATGAAATTTTGATTGAACTCGCCGGTCGTCTAAAGGAAGCAGCCGGGGAGGGCATGACACTGGCGCGTTACGGAGGAGAAGAGTTTGTTTTTCTTCTGCCTGGATTCGACGAAAAAGCGGCTCTTGCTTTCGCCCTTCACATCCAAGAGGTCATAACGGAGGCTCCGTTTACCGTAGTTGAACATATTTTGAAACAAGAGGGGCCTGTTTCCGTACAAGTCACCGCAAGTATCGGTGCGGCCTCCTATCCTGACCCGTGTGAGGAACCCCTCGACTTGATTCGTCAGGCGGACAGGGCGATGTACGTCGGAGCGAAACAGAGAGGGAGAAACAAAGTTGCGGGATATAAAGATTTGATGCAGCCAGTCCAATAAAAATTTATTGGACTGGCTTTTTATTTTCTTGAGACAAACCGGGGGATGTGGGCTATAATTTTTATGATCCTCTGCTTTTGAACCCACCGCCTGATCAAACTCCCTTCTCTCCTTTTTTAACAGCTTTTCATTTCTTATAAAAGGAGATCCGCGCATGTATATCCTTTTCTCTTTCTACTTTTTCCTCGCTGGAACCATCTTAGGCTCTTTCTTTCATGTGGTTGGGGTGCGGCTGCCTCAAAACACTCCGTTTATCCTATCAAGATCTGCCTGCCCGGTTTGTTCGACGACGCTGCATGCCAGAGACTTAATTCCTCTCGCTTCCTACACGCTCGCCAAAGGGAAGTGCCGCCATTGTCAAACACGCATTTCTCTGGTTTACCCGGCCGTAGAGCTGATCACGGGCGTCCTGTTTCTGTCTGCCTATGGTCAATTCGGGTGGTCGGTAGACGTATTGGAGGCTCTCCTCCTGCTTTCATTGGCGGTCATCGTGACCGTCAGCGACGTGAAGTGTATGATCATTCCCAACCGGCTTCTAATGTTTTTTGCCTTTGCGTTTGTCGTTCTGCGGTTGTTTTTTCCTCTGAGTCCGTGGTATGCCTCGCTGCTTGGCGCCTGTACCGGCTTTACAATTGTACTTATAATCATTGTTCTGAGCCGCGGAGGGATGGGGGGAGGTGATATGAAACTGCTGGCCGTGCTCGGTTTGTTTTTCGGGGGCTCGTTGACCCTCTTGACGTTCTTCCTGGCTGTGACAGCAGGAACTTTGATCAGTACATTTCTGCTGGCTGCCAAGGTGATCAGCCGCGGTCAGCCTTTCCCTTTCGGCCCGTTTATCATGGCCGGGGCCGTCATCAGTTTTTATTATGGTGACGCTGTACTGGCATTTTACGTGCAAAGCTTTCAATAACAACGAACTGCAGGGGTAAAGGAGAGAAGAGGAGCTTATGAATGAGCTGAAATTGTCGAAGCGGCCCCGACAAAATTAAGCATGGTTTTTATTTCTTCTGTGATAGGGTTGGGACAAACGTTGCAGGAGTGATAACCATGGATTCAAAAAAGAAAATTTCAATTTCATTCCGGCCTGAGAACGGTTCAAAAAACGAAGTGGTCCGTACTCAAAATGAACAGGCGGCGGCTGTGGATCAAGATAAGAAAAAAGATAAGCGGGCCACTCCTGTTTATCCACTTCCTGTGAAAAAGAAGTGGCGGATCCCTGGATCCTACCGGCCGGTCCTTGCTACGGCAGTGATTGCCCTCCTGCTCAGTCTGGGGATTGGTTTCGTGCTGCTGCGGATGTTTGTTTCCTTGACGGATGTCACCACGGCAGGGACAGAAACTCTTCATTCTCCTGAAGCACCGGCCGGAGAGGTACAGGGGGCAGAAGGCGGGTCTGAAAACCAACTGCCGGCCAGTGCGGCAGCCACGCTGGATACATACATTGTCCAGGCCGGTGCTTTTTCTACAGAGGGAAAAGCCGGCGAGTGGCAGAGCCGTTTGAACGCCCAGTCCATCTCGTCAGTCATTTGGAAGCGGGATGGGCAGTATTTTCTGTTTGTCGGAAGTGCTTCTTCCAAGCAGGAGGCTGCTTACATGGCAGAAGAGATGAAGTCTAAAAGTATCGAAACCTATGTGAAACCGTGGGTCGTGACCATTGAAAAAGAGCTTCCTCCGGCGCTGCAGGAAGGAATGAAAACCCACACCCTCGGTTCAATCGATGAGTCCCAACGGAAGGAAATCGCCAAAGCGGCCGGCGAAGAATCCGCCCTTGGCCAGGCCCTTATAAACTGGGAGTCACAGGATGAGAACAACCTGAACTGGCTGAAAGTCGCAAAATCCCTGGAATAAGCGGTTCATTGTAAAAGAAGAGTGGAAAAAGGAAGTTTGCTCACGCAGCCCTTCCTTTTTTCATATCCGGGAATTCGAAAAGGCGGATGTTTCGGTCATCTGCATTTCCGGTTATTTTTAGTATGATACATGTAACCCCATGGATAGAAAGGATGTTTGTTGTGATGAAGACGCTTGTGCTCGGCTCTCAATCCCCCCGTCGGAAAGCCTTGCTGGAAATGGCGGGGGCTTCCCCGCTTATCCGCCCCTCCTATACTGATGAAACGCTGGAGCATGTCATGTCTGCCGAGGAAGCAGCCGCTTTTCTTGCGGAACAAAAAAGCGCGGCTGTCCAATTGAATGAGGAAGAGGTGCTGCTGACTTCAGATACCGTCGTATCCATAGACGGAGACCTTTTAAGTAAGCCTGCTGATACCAGTGAAGCCCGTCGTATGCTGGAAAGGATGAGTGGACGGACGCATCAAGTGTACACAGCTGTATGCCTGCGGACCCTGAAGGAGAAACGGACCTTTACAACGGGGACGGATGTAAGTTTTTATACGTTGACGGACGAGGAGATTGATCACTACCTGAACACGGAAGAGCCCTGGGATAAAGCGGGCGGGTATGGGATTCAGGGAAAGGGCGGCCTGTTCGTCGAGGAAATCAAAGGGGATTATTACAACGTTGTCGGCCTCCCCATCGCCCGTGTCATCCGGGAGTTGAGAGCGTTTGGCATCTTCATCCATTAACAGCTTATTCCCTGGGGAGGATTGAGAAAGGGTGTGAATTTTTGACAACGCCAAACGTAATGATTAAAGATGTTCCAAAGCAGGACCGCCCGCGTGAGAGGTTGATTGAACTGGGACCGTCCCACTTGTCCAACCAGGAGCTCCTCGCCATCCTTCTGGGGAGCGGAACGAAACAAGAGTCCGTGATGGAGCTTTCCAATCGTCTCCTCGTTCATTTTGAAGGGATGACCCTGCTAAAGGATGCGGCCATTGAGGAGCTTACGGCCATCAAGGGCATTGGAGCCGCCAAAGCAGTGCAGCTTCTGGCGGCGGTTGAACTTGGGAAACGGATGCACAAAATGAAGCCGGCGGAACGCTATATGATCCGGAGTCCTGAAGACGGAGCGGATTTTATAATGGAGGAAATGCGTGATTTAAAGCAGGAGCATTTCATCTGCTTGTTCTTAAATACAAAGAACCAGGTGCTTCACAGGCAGACCATCTTCATTGGGAGTCTAAATGCATCCATCGTCCACCCTAGAGAAGTATACAAAGAAGCGGTGAAACGTTCCGCAGCCTCGATTATCTGTGCCCACAACCATCCCTCCGGAGACCCTACACCGTCCCAGGAAGATATCCAGGTCACCCAGCGACTGAAAGAATGCGGGAAAATGATCGGCATCGAACTGCTTGACCACATTGTTATTGGTGACCGTACATTCATCAGCCTGAAAGAAAAAGGCTATCTATGAATGGTCGCGCTTTCTTTTCGTGGTCTTACCAAAGGCTTTCGTATGTTTCTGGAAAAAGTTTAATAGGGATTGTTGTACCACTATCTATTTTTGTAGTTTTTTCGTATAATTGAATAGATGAAAAAGATGAGCGCCATTTATAGGATCTTCTTATAAATCGGCGCTTCTTCTAATCAGACAATTTTGGGGATGTCTCACCCCCGCCTGAGGAAAGCGGGCTCTTAGAAAGGAAGATAGTATTGGGGATTTTTGGATTCTCTCAAGACCTCGGGATTGACCTGGGTACAGCGAATACACTTGTATTTTTGAAAAATAAAGGGGTTATCGTCAGGGAGCCTTCTGTCGTAGCCAAAAACTCTCAAACTGGAGAGATTGAAGCTGTAGGAAATGATGCGCGGAATATGATTGGAAGGACACCCGGATACATAAACGTGATCCGCCCGATGAAGGACGGGGTCATTGCTGATTATGATACGACGGCGCAGATGATGAAGTATTACATTAAAAAGGCGTTGAAAAACCGTTCTTCGTTCGCAAGCAAACCGAACGTTATGGTCTGTGTACCGTCCGGGATTACCATGGTGGAGGAAAGAGCTGTTGTAGATGCAACGAAACAGGCCGGTGCCAAGGAAGCCTATCCGATTGCGGAGCCGTTTGCTGCGGCTATCGGGGCAGGCCTGCCGGTTTGGGAGCCGACAGGAAGCATGGTTGTCGACATCGGCGGCGGAACGACGGAAGTAGCCATCATTTCCCTAGGCGGGATTGTGACGAGCCAGTCCATCCGTGTAGCCGGGGACGAAATGGATGACAACATCATCCAGCATGTGCGTAAAAAATATAACTTGATGATCGGTGAGCGTACAGCCGAAGACGTAAAAATGGAGCTTGGCGGCGCCGGTGAAGTCAAGGATATCGAGGAAATGGATATCCGCGGCCGCGACCTTTTGAGCGGTCTTCCAAAAACGATTACGATTAAGAACGATGAAATTTATGAAGCCATGAAAGATACGGTCGATTCGATTATAGAAACGGTGAAAAACACATTGGAGAAAACCCCGCCTGAACTTGCTGCGGACATTATGGAACGCGGCATTGTCCTGACAGGAGGCGGCGCTCTGCTTAAAAACATCGATACAGTCATCAGCGACGAAACCAATATGCCGGTCTTTATAGCGGACGAACCGCTTGACTGCGTAGCCATCGGAACAGGGAAATCCCTGGAATACATCCATCACTTCCGCTCACAGCCCAATGTGGCCAGCCGGGCGAACATGGAGTAAACGAATAGGTTATGCCTTCTTTATTCCGCAGAAAAAGACTGATGATTGTATTGCTTGGTTTCATAGTACTTGTCACGTTAATTGGATTTTCCATCCGTGATCGGGATTCTCTCAGCACACCTGAAAAATTCCTTCAGGATTCGGTCGGATGGATGCAGACGATTTTTCATAAGCCGGTCAGCTTCGTAGATACGACGGTTGAGAACGTACAGGACATGTTCAACGTATACGAGCAGAACCAGGTGCTGAAAACACGCCTGTCTGAATATAAAGGTGTAATTCAGGAGAATCAGCGTCTTACCAAAGAAGTGGACGAACTTCAGGATACCCTCGGGAAGTCTGAGGGGCTCAGCGATTATTCCTCGATTCAGGCGACAGTCATCGCCCGAAGCTCGGATCGATGGTTTGAGCAGATGACCATCAACAAAGGCGGGGAAGATGGTGTGGAAAAGGACATGGCGGTCATGACGAGTGACGGTCTCGTCGGAAAAGTTAAATCGGCGGGAGCCTTCCATTCCACTGTACTGCTGCTGAGCGGATTTGACCGCTCCAATAAGATTTCCTCCTGGGTGGTCCGGGAAGATAAGGAAGAAGCCTTCGGGTTGATCGAAGGTTATGATGATGAATCGGGTCGTCTTCTCCTTGAAGGCATCAAGCTTGATGAGGAGCTGGAAGCCGGGGACACGGTTATATCCTCAGGGCTTGGAGGTGTCTTTCCAAGTAACCTGAGAATTGGTACGGTCGAGGAAGTGGTGAATGATCAGTATGGTCTGACAAAAACCGCGTACGTGGAACCGTTTGCTGATTTATTCGACATCAACCACGTGATGGTGGTGGATCGTTCAGTGGAAACGATCGATACAAGCAGTGAAGCGGAGGGGGATGAATCATGAGCCGGTATGTCATCCCGCTTTTCTGCCTTTTCCTTCTTGTGATGCAGGGGATGGCAATGAGCCTGCTTCCTGCGAAGCTTGTCTATTCGGATCTCCTGATCACCCCTCACTGGATATTGATCTTTTTGTTTATCATCGCGATTTTTTACGATAAGGATCATACGTACCACGCGGTCTGGTACGGTCTTCTCTTCGGCTTGTTGATTGATGTCGTATACACAGGGGTGCTCGGGGTGTACATGATCACCTACACCCTGATTATTTATGTGGTTCACGGGTTGAAAAAATTGGTTCATGCCAATTTCCCGGCCGCTTTTTTACTTGCAGTCATCGGCCTCATACTGGCGGATGTCCTTCTTTATATCGTGTATTCGTTCGTTCAGATTACGTCAATCAGCTGGGTGGACTATGGTCTGCTTCGTCTGCTGCCTACACTGGCGGCGAATATGATCTTTTTCACCCTGCTTTATCCGCTCGTGAAGGAGAGGGCATATGATTGGTCGGAAGAAATCAGTAACGTTTAGTGTAGTGAATGTCTAAGGTCTTGAGGTGATTGCCAATGTCGGCGAATGGTCAGAGAATCATGATTAAAGGAACGAGAGATGGATTGATCTTGAAATTGGATGACCAGTGTTCATTCGATCGGCTCCTCCGGGATCTGCAGGATAAGCTGTCCATGAATGGAGTCACGGAAGATGAGCCGATGATCCGGGTCATTATTCAAGTCGGAAACCGCTACTTGACAGAAGAGCAGAAAGAAGAACTGTCTGCCGTTGTCCGTGAAAAACAGAAGCTCGTTGTAGATAAAATCGAATCGGACGTTTTGACAAAAAAGGAAGCGTTGGATTGGAAAGAAAACACTGAAATTACCCCCGTAGCCAGAACCGTCCGTTCAGGACAGGTCGTGGACGTGAAGGGTGATCTGCTTCTTGTCGGAGATGTCAATCCGGGCGGCCAGGTGAATGCCACGGGAAACATCTTCGTCATGGGGCGCCTGAAAGGGATTGCCCACGCCGGTTGTGAAGGGGATACGGCTGCTGTGATTGCGGCTGCTTATATGCAGCCCAGTCAGCTGAGAATTGCCGATCAGCTCAGCCGATCTCCGGACTATGAGTCTGAGGGCGTGTATATGGAATGCGGGTTTATTGATAAGGACTTTCAGAAGATTCGTATTGATCGGTTACAGGAAGTTGTAAAGAAGAGACCGAATCTCGTAAGTTTTGAAAGGAGAATGATCAATGGGTGAAGCGATTGTCATTACCTCTGGAAAGGGAGGCGTCGGAAAAACGACTACAACTGCCAATCTGGGGACCGCTTTGGCCTTGCAGGACAAAAAAGTCTGCTTAGTTGATACTGATATCGGTCTCAGGAATTTAGATGTTGTGATGGGGCTCGAGAACCGGATTATCTATGACATTGTGGATGTCGTAAAAGGGCGCTGTAAAACGAAACAGGCACTGATTACAGATAAACGCTTCGAATGCCTTCACGTGCTGCCGGCAGCACAGACCTCTGATAAATCGGAGGTCACGCCGGAAGGCATTAAAGCCATCGTAGAGGAACTGAAGCAGGACTATGATTATGTGGTGATTGACTGCCCCGCTGGTATTGAACAAGGCTATAAAAATGCCGTAGCCGGAGCAGATAAAGCCATCGTCGTTACAACGCCGGAAAAATCAAGTGTTCGTGACGCTGATCGGATTATCGGACTGCTTGAGCAGGAAGATTTGGAAGCGCCGAAACTGGTCATCAACCGGATTCGGAACCATATGATGAAAAATGGGGATATGATGGATGTGGATGAAATCGCCAACGTGTTGTCCATTGATCTTCTCGGTATCGTCATTGATGATGAAGCCGTCATCAAGGCATCCAACAGTGGAGAGCCTGTTGCGATGAAGCCGAACTCTAAAGCGTCGTTAGCCTATCGAAATATTGCCCGCCGGATTCTGGGTGAAACCGTACCCCTGTTGAGTCTGGAAGAGGATAAAGGCGTGCTGGCTAAAGTGAAACGGTTCTTTGGAATGCGCTCCTAAATACGAACCGGCGTCATCAAACGGCGCCTGGAAGCTGTCGAGAATACTCTCGACAGCTTTTTTATATGCAGGCATGTCCCACCGAGAAGGAAGCTGTAACGACACCGGCTCTTCTGAAGCGAGAAAGGATTAATAAACCAACCCCTTGTCCCATAGAATAATAGAAAAAAGGGCCATAGAGAGGGGTTTGAGTGTGAATAAGAACATAAGAGATGTACGGAGGAATATAGCTGGCCGGAAGAAAAAGAGGCTGGACCGGCAGGCACCGCGGACAGGTCCGGTTTATCAGCCTCCCCAGGATGAGGAGGTCCATGGGTTTCCGCCGTTGATAACCAATGATGTTGATGTGGGCCCTCCAAGGGAACCAGCAGAAAACAGCCGGAGCAGCCGGATCGGCCTGCAGGTGTTCTTTTCTGTACTGTTATTTGCCGTCATGGCCGCTGGTACACATTCCAGTGCCGCCCTTTTGAAAGCACCAGCGGACTGGGCGGCTGGACAGATGACGGATGAGTTTCCATTTGCTAAAGTTACGGCCTGGTACAATGACCGGTTTGGGGATCCTCTGCAAGTTATGAAACCGAAAGAAGAGCAGGTGGAAGAGCCCCTTGCCATGCCTGTGAACGGAACAGTGACCACCCCTTTCCAAAACGATGGGAAGGGCATCATTTTGACGACAGCCAGTGATTCCAAAGTGCGCGCTGTCAGAGAAGGAACGGTCGTGTTTGCCGGAAATGACCCCGACTCAGGAAAGACGGTTGTCCTGCAGCACCAGGATGGCACGGAAACGACCTACGGCTATTTGTCCGAGATCGATGTGTATTTGTATGAAAATGTTCAGTCTCAGGGTGGACTCGGTTCTGTGAAAGCAGAAGAGGGAGAAACGGCTGAATTTTTCTTTGCCATAGAAAAAGACAACACGTACCTGGATCCGGTTCAGGTGATTAAAGTAAATGAAGGATCTTAGGGTGGCCGGCTGGCTTCATATCCACCCTCTTTTCTTTCTGCTGGCTTTCTCAGCTATTCTTACAGGAGCCATTCTTGATTTTATTCTTTTATTCTCCATCGTCTTCATTCATGAAATGGGTCATTTTTGGACGGCCCGTCATTTCAACTGGCGGGTGGAAAAGCTTGAAATCTGGCTGTTCGGCGGAGCGGTTGTCAGTGAGGAGCACCACACCCGCCCGTTTAAGGAGCAGGCAGCCGTCGTCCTCGCAGGGCCCCTTCAGCATCTTTGGATCTATCTTCTTCTTTACGGCATTGCAATGGGGGCGGGACCGCACCCTTTCATAACGACGGCCTTGTTTTACAACACCTTGATCCTGTGTTTTAACCTGTTGCCTGTATGGCCGCTGGATGGCGGCAAACTCATCTTCTATTTCTTCTGCCGGATGTACTCCTTCCAAAAGAGCTTGAAAAGGACGCTTCTTTTTTCTGCGCTCATTTTGACAGCGGCGGCCGGGTGGTTGTTCCTTGAACAGCGGTGGACGCTTGCAGCCGTCCTTCTCACAGCCTTTCTCATTACAGAACACGTTCTGGAATGGAGGAAGCGAGCGTTCAGCCATATGCGCTACCTGCTCTTCTGCGCCTATCAAGACAGGGAAGGGATGAAGACGGAATACCAGCACGTGTCTCCGGATATGCGGATCATGGATGCTGTGAAACACGTCCGTCCCAACCGGAGGGTGAAGTATATATTGAAACAGGCGCCCCACTTTTATATAGTAGATGAACAGGAATGTCTGCGCGCTTATTTCGAAAATAAGCAGCCGTACTTAAAGTTTAAGGACATCCGCCAATTTGCTTAAAAAGAGGGATGGCATGCGAACGTTGATCATACAGACGAAAACGACAGAACGAACCGGGCTGCTTGTAGAGGGTGGAAAGGTTCAGGAATATAAAATGGACAGGCCCGGAGCGCGTACGCTCACGGGCTCTATTTACTGCGGTGTGATCGCCCAGATCGATCAAGGCCTGCAGGCGGCCTTTGTGGATATCGGTTTAGAGAAAAAAGCATTTCTCCGGGGGAATTCGATTCCATGGGGAGAAGGGAAAATCGAAAGCAGGGTGAAGGTCGGAGAGCGTCTGTACGTCCAGGTCGAGAAGGACCCTGCCGGTGATAAAGGAGCGAAAGTAACCGCGGATGTGACTCTTGCAGGAATCCATATGGTCTACAGACCTTATGGCGGAACAACGGCGCTCTCCAAAAAGCTGTCCCCATCTGAACAGTCGGACCTCCAGGCTTTATTTCACCCTATTCTTGAAGAACCGGAAGGCATGATTGTTCGAACTGGAGCCAAAGATGCATCCAGAGAATCCTTAATGGAAGAATGGCAGCGTTTAAAAGAGGAGTGGAAGCGTACAGTGGATGGCACGGCGGAGAAACCGGGGTGCATCTGGCAGGAGGATTTTCTGCCGGACCAGTGGTTGAGGAGGTTCCCGGTTTCCTCCATTGATCAGGTCCTCATCGACGACATCGAGACAGCGAACCGTGTAAAGAAGCGTCTGCCGGCCCTGGCCGGCAGTGTTCAATGGGTCAAAGACTTGGAAAAGCATCTGCCTGTACCGATCCACACGCTCCAAAAGGCTCTCCTTCAGCCGGAAGTTCAAACGAAAGAGGGGATTACGCTCGTTATCGAACAAACCGAGGCTATGGTGGTGATCGACGTCAACAGCAGCCAGTTCAAAGGCCGGTCTTTTTCCAATGCCCAGGCTCTGGATGTGAATCTGAAAGCCGTTGAGGAAATTCAAAGACAGATCCGTTTGAGGAATCTTTCCGGAATCATTATGATTGATTTCATTTCCATGAACCATCCGGATCATAACAAAAAGCTGGAGCGCATATGGCGGCAGCAGATGAGAAAGGATCCTGTCTCCACCGTCGTCCACGGACTTACAAAACTCGGACTTATGGAGATGACGAGGAAAAAGGAAGAAGCGCCGCCGTTCTCTCTTCTTGCGGCCCGGAAAGAAAATATGTTTACCTATGAGACGATGGTTTTTCAGCTGGAGCGCGCATTGATGGAGCTTGGCGATACAGAAGCTGTCCTTTTGGCCGTTCATCCTGCATGTCTGAAAATAAAAAAACGCTTGTTTTCTGAGGCTGTATCTAGTAAAATTCCACAGGAGCTGTTTGTCAGGGTGGACGACCAAATCCACGGCTGGCAGATAGAGCTTGAAGGGTCTTCCGACATGGTTAAAGAAGTGGCGGAAAGCCGTGATGCACGTGTTGACAACTTGTTTTGATCTGTGGTAACATTATTTTGTTATTCTAGTAGCACCCGCTGCTACAACCGCGCAGAACAGGTTTTAAACCGGAAACGGTACCTGAATGGCGAGTCTGAGTATATTGAGGAGGTGCAGGTATGTACGCAATTATTGAAACTGGTGGTAAGCAGGTAAAAGTTGAACAGGGTCAGGAAATCTACGTTGAGAAAATGGACGTGGAAGCTGGCGAAACGGTCACTTTTGACAAAGTTCTATTCGTAGGTGGAGACGATACAAAAGTTGGTGCTCCATTCGTAGACGGTGCTTCTGTAACAGCTAAAGTTGAAAAACAAGGCCTACAGAAGAAGTTGACTGTCTTCAAATACAAGCCTAAGAAGAACTACAAGCGCAAGCAGGGTCACCGTCAGCCGTACACGAAACTTATCGTTGATGAAATCAACGCGTAAGGATCGTTCCGGATGATTAAAGTATCCATGTTTCGCTCACAAGGGGATATTACAGGTTTTGAAATATCCGGTCATGCAGAAAGCGGACCCTACGGCCATGACTTAGTCTGTGCTGCTGTGTCAGCTGTCTCATTCGGAGCCGTCAATGCTATTGTAAGCCTTTGTGAATTCGAACCTCATGTTGTACAGGGAGGCGAGGGTGGTTATTTGAAAATCACACTCCCCGACAATCTGCAGGAGCCGGTAAAAACGAAAGCCCAGACGCTTTTGGAAGGCATGCAGGTTTCCTTACAAACGATTGAACAAGATTACGATCAATATATTCATATATCCCAACGATAAGGAGGTGAAGACTCATGCTACGTCTTGATTTGCAGTTTTTCGCCCAGAAGAAGGGTGTAGGTAGTACAAAGAACGGTCGTGACTCTGAGTCCAAGCGTCTTGGAGCTAAACGCGCAGACGGACAGCACGCATCCGCTGGTTCTATCCTTTACCGCCAGCGCGGTACGAAAATCTATCCAGGAGCCAACGTTGGCCGTGGTGGAGATGACACATTGTTTGCGAAAGTAGACGGTGTTGTTAAGTTCGAACGTTACGGACGCAACCGTAAAAAAGTCAGCGTTTATCCTGTAGCACAGGAAGCGTAAACGAATAATTTCGTGCAGCAAAAGCCGCGCTTATTGCAGAAAGCAAAGCGCGGCTTTTTTATATCTGCTTTTCCAGGCTCCGCAACCGTCAGGAAACCCCCGGCAGAATTTTCCCGGAACTGTTTTTGCCGGCTGTAATCTCTGCTATACTTTTTATTATTATGGGTGTTCGAGGGAGTTGACACGATGGAGGAGAAAGAGATCATCGGACTGCTTAGACATAAGCGTCATGACTGGATGAATCAAATTCAATTGATTCAAGGGTATGCTTCGCTTGGGAAGCACGATCGTCTGATGGATCTGCTGGATACTGTGAAGGCAGAATCGGAGGAAGAACGCAGGCTGTTGAATGCAGAAGCGGTTGAATTTTCGTTATGGCTTCTCACGTTCAACTGGTCGTACCAGTCGTTCCGCCTCACCTATTCGCTGGAGCAGGGGCTTGATTTATCCAGTCATGATCAGACACTGGCTGCTTATGGCAGGCGTATGATGGAAATAATGGAAAAGTATAAGGATCAAGATGAACTTTATGAAGGGACTGTGACCCTTTATCGTGGAGGACAAGGGGCTCTCGGTGTAAGCTGGGAATGGGATGGACGCTTTCCCGAACCCGATTCCGTGCTGGGATCCCTTCAGGATGAAGGGTTTGTCGCTTCCATTTATGACAGGAAAGAACTTTCTATTGAAATGACAATAGAATGAAGAGGTGAATACAAATGTTTGTCGATCAGGTTAAAGTATTTGTAAAAGGTGGAGACGGCGGAAATGGTCTTGTCGCCTACCGCCGTGAAAAATATGTACCAAAAGGAGGTCCTGCCGGAGGCGACGGCGGTAACGGAGGCGACGTGGTCTTCGAAGTGGACGAGGGCTTGAACACGCTCATGGACTTCCGGTACCAGCACCATTTTAAAGCGGTGCGCGGACAAAATGGAATGAATCAGAAGCAGCACGGAAAAAACGCCGAGCCGCTTGTCATCAGTGTGCCGCCGGGAACAACAGTAAAAAGCGCGGACTCTGATAAAGTCATCGCCGATTTGACGGAACATAAGCAGAGAGCGGTCATCGCCAAAGGTGGACGCGGGGGACGTGGAAACGCCCGTTTCGCAAGTCCGAGAAACCCGGCTCCTGAAATTGCTGAAAATGGCGAACCAGGGGAAGAACTGGATGTCGTGGTGGAATTGAAACTGCTTGCTGATGTAGGGCTTGTCGGTTTTCCAAGTGTCGGAAAGTCTACATTCCTTTCGGTCGTCACCGCAGCACGTCCGAAAATCGCGGATTACCATTTTACGACACTGGCACCGAATTTAGGCGTCGTAGAAAGCCAGGATCACAGGAGTTTTGTGATGGCTGACCTTCCCGGACTGATTGAAGGAGCTCACGAAGGGGTCGGACTCGGCCACCAATTCCTGCGCCACGTAGAACGTACCCGGCTTCTTCTTCACGTCATTGATATGTCGGCTATGGAAGGCCGTGACCCCTACGAGGATTATGTAACGATCAATCAGGAACTATCCTCCTACGATGAGCGGTTGAAGAACCGTCCGCAGCTTATTGTCGCTAACAAAATGGATATGCCTGGAGCAGAGGATAACCTTGAGCTCTTCAAAGAGCAGCTCGGGGATCAGGAAATCGGCATCTATCCGATTTCCACCGTGACGCGTGACGGTCTTGATGAACTGCTTTATGCAGTGGCTGATAAGCTCGATCAAATGCCGAAGCAGGAAGAAGAACTGGAAGAAGTCGATGAACGTGTCCTTTATAAGTTTGAAAAAGAAGAAGCTCCATTCAAAGTGACGCGGGCCGATGATGGGGCCTACGTGTTATATGGAGAGAAAATCGAATCCTTGTTCAGACGGACAGACTTCTCCAGGGACCAGTCCATCAATCGTTTTGCCCGTCAGATGCGCAGCATGGGCGTGGACGAAGCCCTCAGAAAACGGGGAGCAAAAGATGGCGATACGGTAAGACTCATGGATTATGAATTCGAATTTGTGGATTAAGAAGGGAGGAAGAGGTCATGGCGGATTATAACGAAACGTTTTATTTAGTCCGTAGTGATATTCTCCCGGAAGCGATGATGAAGACGATTGAGGCTAAGGAGCTGCTGGAAAGAGGCAAAGTCGGCTCGATTTATGAAGCGGTCAAGCATGTGGGATTATCCCGGAGTGCGTTTTATAAATACCGGGATGCGGTTTTTCCTTTCCAGGCCATGGTAAAAGAACAGATGATCACTCTTTTCTTCCATTTAGAAGACCGGAGCGGGACATTGTCGAATTTATTGATGACGGTGGCGGAATCAGGCTGTAACGTCCTGACCATCCACCAGACAATCCCACTTCAGGGCAAGGCCAATGTGACTCTCTCCTTAAATACGTCAGGAATGAAGGAAAGCATCGAGAAATTGTTACAACAGCTCCATAAACTCGATTTCGTCGATCGTGTTGAAATTTTAAGTTCAGGAGCTTAATTGGAGGGGAAATCATGTCGGAACAGCAGATTGGGTACTTGGGACCCCAGGGGACGTTTACAAAAATGGCGGTGGATGCTTTATTTGACGGCGGGTCATTCATGGCTTATGAGAGCATTCCATCCTGCCTGGATGCGGTGGAGCGTGGCGAAATAGGAACAGCCGTTGTTCCGCTTGAAAATGCGATTGAAGGCTCCGTCCATTTGACGATCGATTATTTAGCCCATCAGGTGGATCAGTCTATTATTGCAGAACTGACCGTACCTATTAAGCAGCATCTACTAGTACATCCGGCAAGGAACGGGGAAGAGATCCGTAAGGTGTATTCCCACAGCCACGCCATTGCCCAGTGTCACGAATACCTTCACAAACACTATCCGAACGCTGAGATTGAATATACAGCCTCAACAGCTAAAGCAGCCGAGCTTGTGGCAGCCGAGCGTGACGGAGTGGCGGCTATTGCGAACCACCTGGCTGCAGAAGGGAATGGACTGACCTTCCTGGATACGGATATCCATGATTATGATAACAACCACACACGATTTGCTGTCGTCCAGAAGAACCCGCAGACGTTGAAGGTGAAGGACCATCCTGTCAGCAAACATAAGACGACAGTCATGGTGACACTGCCTAAAGATTATGTCGGTGCCCTGCATCAAGTGCTTGCAGCTTTTGCCTGGAGAAAGATGAACTTATCAAAAATCGAGTCGAGACCAATGAAAACCGGTCTTGGCAACTACTTTTTCCTAATAGATGTGGATCAGCCCTATGATCAAGTGCTGTTCCCAGGTGTACAGGCGGAGCTGGAAGCCCTTGGCTGCCGCTTGAAGGTGATTGGGACGTATCCAAGCTATCAAATCGACATCCCTGCGCCTGTCCATAAAGCTTGAACCTGAAAACCCCGGAATCCCTGCTGTGGCAGGGACATCCGGGGTTTGTTTATATTTTATAGAAATTATTATAGGCTTTTTCATCAAACTTTCGGCTTGTGCTGCATAGAGTGTTATGAAGTTATTTTTGTTTTATTGTTCCTCAGCAATGACAGGAAGGGAGTTGCAATTGTGAGAATTCACATTGTACAAAAAGGAGATACACTCTGGAACATAGCCAAGAAATATGGGGTTGACTTTGAGGAGTTAAAATCCGTAAATACCCAGCTTTCCAATCCTGATATGATTATGCCGGGTATGAAAATCAAAGTCCCTCAAGGTACAAAGCCTGTTAAGAAAGAAGCACCAAAGGCTCAGGCGCCTGCAAAGGAATTGCCTTCAGCCCCTTATAAGGAAAAGGCAAAGCCTATTCCCTCCATTAAAGAAGATGAGAAAAAGCCTGCGCCTAAAGGGGTAAAGGAAAAACCGATGCAGCCCATGCAGCCGATGCAGCCGATCCATATGAATATGCCGATCACCATGCCGAGTATCGATCAGCAGATGCAGAATTATTATACAACCTTCCACCTTCCTCAAATGCCGGGGCCGAAACCTGAAGAATCCCCGGAATCACCAGAGTCGCCAAAAGAGGAAGTAAAAGGAGAGCAGTATCAGCCGATGCAGCAGCCCTACTGCCCTCCGATGCAGCCTCAACTGGTTCATACGGATTACTACTGCTGTCCTCCTTATCCGGTTATGATGCCGATGCCATATGGTGGGATGCCGCATCCCATGCAGCAGCCGATGCAGCATCCAATGGGGCAGCCGATGTATGGAGACGACTTCGAGTCGGATGATGATATGGTGCAGGGCGCCCAGTCGGATGAGGACTGCGGCTGTGATGGGGATTCTGTAAAAGGCTATGGTCCTGCGTACGGCGGCCATCATCCTGGACATCACCCATATCACCCTCAACATCCATGGCAGCAGATGCCTTATGGCGGTATGCAGCAGCCGGGCGGCTGGGGGCAGCCATATCCGCAGCACCCGCAGCACCCTCAGCACCATCAATATCCTCAGCAAGGCTGGGGACAGCAGCCATACCAAGGGTGGGGTCCTTACCCTCAGATGGGACCATGGAACCCTCAACAGGCCGGTCAGGGGATGCCGCAGCCCTGGAGAGACGATGATGTAGATGAAAGCTGAATACAAAAAGGGCGATTCATACACGGATCGCCTTTTTCATTGGATACAAAAAGAAGAAAATCTTCCTGTCGTGTTTGAACGTACCATCAAGCCTAAAGTTTACAAAGTATCGTTTGCAGGAAGACCGATGATTTTGAAGGGCTATCGGAGGCTTCATGTGATACAGCAGCAGATCGACTTCTTTGAACACTGGAATTATGCTTCCCGGACAGCCGCCCGCCCGGTTCCGTTCCGTCCGGAAACCTTCACGCTGGGGAAATTAGGCTGTGACTGGGCTTTGTTTGAACGGATGGAAGGTAGGCATGCAGACTTTGACCGGCATCAGGATCGGAAGAAAGCGGTCCGTATCCTGCATCAATTCCACCGTACAACGAAAGGCATCGCGGTCCTGTCGATCCCGAAAGATCCATTGTATGTGAAATGGGAGCGGAGGCTGGAGCAGTTTTTGGAAACGAAAGATGTTTTTACGGATTTTGGCAGACGCCAGATGTTTCAGGATATATCTTCCCTCGTGGAGCGGAGGCTGGAGGCCTTCTCTGATTGTCCGTGGGGGGAGATAGAAGAACGAGCCTGGGATAATCATGAATGGCTCCACGGGGATGTCGCGCATCATAATTTCATCGTCACTCGTGACCAATCCATCCGTATGATTGATTTTGATCTCCTGCATACGGGACCGCGCGTCTATGATCATATCCAGCTTGCCCAGCGTTTCCTCCCTCACGTGGAATCTGAACGATCCACGCTGGTTCAATATTTTCCTCATGTGAAAGAACGTGAAATCTGGTGGAAAGGTGTCCTCGTGCCTTCTGATCTCCTGCGCGAATGGCTGTACGGCTACAGAAGCTGCTTAAGGGAGGAAAGCTCCTTCGTCCGACAGATAAGGAAGCTGGAAAAAGCCTGGGAGAGCCGGAAGAAGTTTGTCCGATACGCAGAACATATGCTATGATTAGTTATCATATGTGTGAAAGGATGAACAATCCGGTGGAAGAAAAAGTACAGCAAATAACAGCCTGGCTTCAGGATAAAGTGAAAGAAGCCCATGTAGACGGTCTCCTTGTCGGAGTGAGCGGCGGTATTGATTCCGCAGTCGTAGCCAACTTGATTAAAAAAGCATTTCCTGAGCGCTCGCTGGGTGTGATTATGCCCTGCAAGAGCCAGTCAGAAGATCAGGAGCATGCCCGCCTTGTAGTGGAAGCCTGTGATCTTCCAGCTTTGACGGTGGATTTGACGGAAACGCATAACGTGATGTTCAAAAACATTCAAACCCAGCTGGAAGCTGCGGGGCAGTTGAATGAGGATCAATTGAAACTTGCGGATGCCAACCTGAGAGCAAGGCTGCGGATGAGCACCCTTTATACGATTGCCACCAACCATAAGTATCTTGTCGTGGGAACAGATAATGCTGCTGAATGGTATACAGGATACTTTACGAAATATGGAGACGGCGGTGTCGACCTTGTGCCGCTTGCGAACCTGACCAAAGGTGAAGTAAGAGAGATGGCCGAATACTTAGGAGTACCGAATGAAGTCGTTCATAAACAGCCGAGTGCAGGACTTTGGGAAGGTCAGACGGACGAAAATGAAATGGGTACCAGTTACGCCATGATCGACCGTCACCTTAAAGGAGAGGAAATTCCTGAAGAAGACCGTAAAATTATCGAAGCGATGCATAAGCGGTCCGCCCATAAGCGTCAGCTTCCTCCTGCACCATCGCAGTAACTTTGGTGAGATTTGCCAGACTAAAACATTCTTCTTTACCCATAGTAAGGGGAAAAGGAGAATGTTTTTATGTGGAAAATTATTGGAGTGCTGCTTGCTGCCTGTCTCTTTAGCGCGTGTCAATCGGAGGAAGCCCGTGAGCCGGAGGGAACCTCTGATGAAATCTATGAGCCGATCAGCTACGGGGGAGTAGAGGACACGGAAAGAAGCGGCCGGATTCCGACCGGTAAGGACAGCTATTTTAAACGGACCGCCGAAAAGGATTTTCGCAACGCCCGTTACGGGGAGACGAACCGATCTCATGATAATGATTTCAACAATGAAGATGCTATGGCCGTCGTGGAGAAAATTCATGAAATCAAAGAAGTCACGATGGCTCAGGCCTATTCTACGGACGATGCGATGTATATTGCCGTCATGATCAATCCGACAGATCGGAGAGATACCGACGTAACGGAGAAAATCAAGCAGAAAGCCGGGGAACTGACAGAGAAGAAGCTCACCATCTATACCAATAATAACAACTGGGATCACATGAAGGATCTGAATGCCCGTTTGAACGCGGCGGAAGCACCGGACTCCGTGAAAAAACGGATTCGTGAGTTCTTCAATCGGGAGTAAACCTCCTGCTTTTATGCCATAAATTGATTATGGTATAGTGAAAGATAGAAATGTTTTGGGGAGAGGAGAATGTCCAATGGCAGGCCATTCAAAATGGAGCAATATCAAGCATCGTAAAGGGGCTCAGGATGCCAAAAGAGGAAAACTCTTTATGAAGCTGGCCCGTGAAATTTTCATGGCTGCTAAACAGGGCGGAGGGGATGAGGAAACCAATCCTGCCCTCCGGATAGCAGTAGATAAAGCAAGGTCTAACAATATGCCGAAGGATAACATCGAAAGGGCCGTTAAAAAGGCCACCGGGGATCTGGAAGGCGTCAACTATGAAGAGTTCACCTATGAAGGATACGGTCCCGGGGGCGTAGCTGTAATGGTCAAAGTGCTGACGGATAATAAAAACCGTACCGCCGGGGAAGTGCGCCATGCCTTCAGTAAAAATGACGGCAATCTTGGTGAAAACGGCTGTGTCGCCTTTATGTTCAACCGCTCCGGCTATCTTGTCATCGACCGGTCCACAACGGATGCAGGTGAAGAAGACGTCATGCTGGAAGTGATTGAAGCAGGTGCTGAGGAAATGGACACGACAGAAGAGAGCTTTGAAATTTATACAGAGCCGGAAGCCTTTTCTGATGTGAAAGCTTCGCTGGAAGAAAGCGGCTACACGTTTTCTACAAGTGAAGTGACGATGATTCCTGAAACCTATACAGAACTCGATGAAGAGGGCGTAGAAAAAATGCTGAAGCTGATTGATATGCTTGAGGACAACGATGACGTCCAGGAAGTGTATCATAACCTCGATGCCGATGAAGCGGTTCTCGAAAAATTGTCCTGATTCTGCCTTTCTATGATAATAACTTCTATTTCTGGACAAACTGGAAATAGAAGTTATTTTTATTTGGGAGGGTGAGTGCTGTGAAAGCTGTCGCCTATGGAATCATCAGCTGGCTTCTCGTATGTCTGATTCTTGCTTCCTGTTGTCCCGCTGTTCTGGAAGGGAAGGACCACACCCTGATGAGAAGTGTGGAACAGACGAAAAAAGAAGCATCAGAACCGAGCGTCGAAACGCTGGTTCAGGCTGAACCTTTGGAGTTGACGATTGTCCTGAAGGAGCACTACCTCGATGGAGTGGTGGAAACAACAACCAAAAAGGAAACAATCTGGTCGATGGTGGATTTCTGGGCTTCATATGAAGGCTGGAGAGTGGAAAATCAGGAGCTGGATCGTATTGTTTTTCAACGGCAGGTGGAGGATATATCACCACTCACGAAACAGCACGGATATTTTGGATTGAATGAGGACGGCGAACTGGCCGTTTTTCAAGGGATTCCCAACGAAGGGAAGGTCATCGAGTCGTTCAAGCCGATTCCTGTAAAGCCGTTGGAGTCCAAGCGTATCGATGTATTGAAGAATGGCATAAAGATTAAGGACTCCGTCCACTTTGAGCAGGTGGTCCACCAGTATTCAGAAGAAAAGCAGATGTAAGGACAAACAGCCGCAGCCTGTCTGCGGCTGTTTTCGGTATGGATACTCTCCCATTTCCATCGGTTTAACCCCCTTCATTTTCCGTGCGTGTACATAGGCGAACATATGGTTCTATGTTACAATAAGAGGGTTAAGACTAGAGAGCAGGAGAGGTTGCAGCAGATGATAAGTTATATCAAAGGTCAGCTGACGACGCTTGAAGAAGGGTCGATCACGATAGAAGTAAGCGGGATCGGTTACGAGATTTTATGTGCCAATCCTTTTCATTTTGAAACACAGATGAATCAAGAAGTGAAAGTACATACGTACCACTATATCCGGGAAGACAATCAATCCTTGTATGGATTTAGGAAAAAGGAAGATAAACAGTTGTTCGGCCAATTGCTCAACGTATCCGGGATCGGACCGAAAGGAGCACTGGCTATTCTCGGGACGGTCAGTGTACCGGAGTTTGTTTCTGCCATTGAGCAGGAAGACGAAAAGTACCTGACTAAATTCCCCGGCGTCGGTAAGAAGACCGCCCGTCAGATGATCCTTGATTTGAAAGGCAAACTGATTGTATGGCTGCCGGATGAGCAGAACGAAGAAACCTTGTTCTATCAGGAGGATTTGACGTCGCGTGAAAAACGTGAGCTGATCGATGACGCCATTGAAGCCTTGAAGGCGCTTGGATATACAGAGAAGGAAGTGAAGATGGTCCGCACCCAGCTTGAGAAATCCAAGCAGGGTACCGTGGATGATTACGTAAGACAAGGACTTCAGATGTTGATGAAATCATAAAGAAAAGGAGGCATATCCATGGATGAACGGATGATATCCGGTGAGCAGCAGCAGGCCGATCAGGATCTTGAACTGAGCCTGAGGCCGGAAAGGTTAAGTCAGTACATCGGACAGGATCAGGTGAAGAATAACTTGAGCATCTTTATTGAAGCCGCTAAAATGCGGGAAGAACCGCTTGATCATGCCCTTTTGTACGGCCCTCCGGGACTTGGGAAAACGACGCTCGCTTCGATTATCGCCAACGAGATGGGTGTGCAGTTCAGGACCACAGCGGGGCCTGCCATCGAACGGGCCGGGGATTTGGCTGCTATTTTATCCTCTCTTGAGCCGGGGGACGTTCTTTTCATTGATGAAATTCACCGGCTTCCCCGTTCTGTTGAGGAAGTGCTTTATCCAGCGATGGAGGATTTCTGTCTTGATATTGTCGTCGGGACCGGGCCGAGTGCAAGGTCGGTGCGCCTTGATCTCCCTCCCTTTACGCTTGTAGGAGCAACGACGAGGGCGGGGCTCTTGTCCGCACCTCTCCGGGACCGTTTCGGTGTACACAGCCGCCTGGAATATTACGATACGAAAGCGCTCTGTTCCATTGTAGAGCGGACGGCGGAAATTTTTTCTGTATCGATTGAGAAAGATGCAGCTGTCGAAGTAGCCCGCCGTTCACGCGGGACCCCCCGGATTGCCAACCGGCTCCTGAAACGGGTCCGGGATATTGCCCAGGTCAAAGGCGAAACCGTCATCTCCAAAGCGACGACACAGGAAGCGCTGAGGATGCTTCAGGTCGATGCTGAAGGACTTGATTTTATTGATCACAAACTTTTGATGGGGATCATGGACAGCTTTCAGGGCGGCCCTGTAGGACTGGATACGATTGCAGCGACGATCGGCGAGGAATCGCAGACGATCGAAGATGTGTACGAACCGTATCTGCTGCAGATCGGTTATATCCAGCGCACACCGCGCGGCCGGGTTGTGACCCCGAAAGCCTATGCCCATTTCAACAGGGAGGTGCCTGGCTCTTGACGGGGTTTGGCAGAATCTTTATTGTTATAGGGATTGTGTTTATTGTCATAGGAATCGTATGGAGTCTGTTCGGCAGGCTCCCTGGTGACCTTTCTTTCAAAAAAGGAAATGTCACATTTTATTTTCCGATTATGACCTCGATTATTGCGAGTATTGTTTTATCTTTGATTTTTTATTTGATTCGGAGATTTTAGCAGCACCTGCAGGAATCGGGCACGAGGAAAGAAGAATTATCTCAGGAAGAATAGGGGATTTGTATGGATATTAAGCAGTATGATTTCGATCTGCCGGAAGAGTTGATTGCGCAGGTTCCGCTTGAGGACCGCTCCTCTTCCCGATTGATGGTCTGCGACCGCAGCACAGAGAACATCGAGCATAAGCACTTTGCTGATATTACGGAAGACTTGAATTCCGGGGACTGTCTTGTATTGAACGACACACGTGTCCTTCCAGCCCGGTTGTTCGGGGTGAAGGAAGACAGCGGAGGGAAAGTCGAAGTTCTTCTGCTGCATCAGACAGAGGAAGATGAATGGGAAGTCCTTGTGAAACCAGCGAAAAAGGTGAAGGAAGGAACGAAAATCGTCTTCGGGGACGGAAAGCTTACGGCTGAATGTACGGAAATCCAGGAGCATGGCGGACGGAAAGTGAAGTTCAGCTACGAAGGCATCTTTCTGGAAGTCCTTGAATCTCTTGGTGAAATGCCGCTGCCTCCTTACATTAAAGAGCAGCTGTCGGACAGAGAACGGTACCAGACGGTCTATGCGAAAGAAGAAGGCTCAGCAGCCGCTCCAACAGCAGGGCTTCATTTTACGAACGCTCTTTTAGAAGAGCTGCAGGAAAAAGGGGTGGAGCTTGCCTACCTGACACTGCACGTCGGTCTTGGAACATTCCGCCCGGTGAGCGTCGATCATATCGAAGAGCATGATATGCATGCGGAATTTTATCAGCTCAGCCGTGAAACCGCCGATCAGCTGAACAGGGTCCGCGAAAACGGCGGAAGAATCATTTCCGTGGGTACAACATCTACCAGAACACTGGAGACGATCATGAGGGACTACGGAACGTTCACAGAAGCAAGCGGATGGACGGATATTTTTATTTATCCCCCGCAGAAGCTTCAGGCCATTGACGGGCTGATTACAAACTTCCACCTTCCGAAATCCACGCTCATTATGCTGGTGAGTGCATTTGCCGGCCGTGACTTCGTAATGGAAGCCTATCACCGTGCTGTCGAGGAGCGCTATCGTTTCTTCAGCTTCGGGGATGCTATGTTTATTAAATGATCAGGATGATCTATGGAAGAAAGGATAGGAAAAATGGCAATCACATATGAATTAATCAAAACTTGTAAGCAGACAGGCGCGCGCCTCGGAAAAGTCCATACACCACATGGCTCTTTCGAAACCCCGATGTTTATGCCTGTCGGTACTCTTGCTACAGTGAAGACGATGAGTCCCGAGGAACTGGAACGGATGGGGGCTCAGATCATCCTTTCCAACACGTACCACCTGTGGCTCAGGCCCGGGGAGGATATTGTGGAGGAAGCCGGCGGCCTTCATAAATTTATGAATTGGAACGGCTCCATTTTAACGGATTCCGGCGGTTTCCAGGTGTTCAGCTTGAGCGACCTGCGTCAGATTGAAGAAGAGGGGGTGCACTTCCGCAACCACATCAGTGGAGAGAAGCTGTTCCTTTCTCCGGAAAAAGCGATGCACATTCAAAACTCTCTTGGCGCGGATATTATGATGGCCTTTGATGAATGCCCGCCGTATCCAGCTGAACACAAATATATGAAAGACTCTGTAGAACGGACGAGCCGCTGGGCAGAGAGATGTCTGGAAGGTCACAAGCGTCCTCATGATCAAGGCTTGTTCGGAATCATCCAGGGCGGGGAATACGAAGATCTTCGTCAGCAGAGCGCCCGTGACCTGACGTCCATGGACTTCCCCGGCTATGCTATCGGAGGCTTGTCTGTAGGGGAGCCGAAAGATGTCATGAACCGTGTGCTCGACTTTACGACACCGCTTCTTCCGGATGAAAAGCCCCGTTACCTGATGGGCGTCGGTTCACCGGATTCCCTGATCGACGGAAGCATCCGCGGCATTGACATGTTTGACTGTGTCCTGCCGACACGTATTGCCAGAAATGGTACATTGATGACCTCCCAGGGCCGTCTCGTTGTCCGCAATGCAAAATATGCCCGCGATTTCCGCCCGATTGATGAAAATTGTGACTGCCATACGTGCCGGAATTACAGCCGGGCGTACATCCGTCATTTAGTCAAAGCCAACGAAACTTTTGGTTTTAGACTTACGACTTATCATAATCTTTATTTTCTGTTAAACTTAATGAGGCAAGTGCGTGAAGCCATTAGAGAAGATCGACTCGGTGATTTTAGAGAAGAATTCTTTGAACAATATGGTTTCAATAAACCAAATGCAAAGAACTTTTAGAAAGGGGGAATAATAGATGGACACATTAGTAGGCCTGTTACCGATTATTCTAATGTTTGTCATTTTCTATTTCCTATTGATCCGCCCGCAGCAGAAGAAACAGAAACAAGTGCAGCAGATGCAGTCGGATTTACAGAAAGGTGACAAGATCATTACTATCGGAGGAATGCACGGTACAATACATGCGATTGACGAAGGTACCCTTGTTATCAGTGTACAAGATGGAACGCAGATGAAGTTCGACCGTTCCTCCATCCGTGAAAAAGCCAGCGAATAATACAGAACCCCGCTCATGGAGCGGGGTTTTCTATTTTTTACCGCTTTGCTGTTTTTTTAGGCAGGTTCACCCCGATCATTCCCCCCAGCCATGCCGCAAGGATCAGCCCTCCGAAATAGCTGAGCTGCGGCAGTGTTACCATTGTATTTTCAAAAATGATTTGGAATAAGGCCATCGCCCCTACAAATACAGCACCGGTCAAGACGCCGGCCAGCCATCCTTTCTGTTCTCCCTTATAGGCGGCCGCCCCACCTCCGAATGCCAGAATACTGATTCCGACGATTAATGCGAGCTGGTTCAATGTGCCGTATTCCATTTCTGTCAGCTTCAGTAACCCGGCCAGTACCCCGGAAAAAACAATCATCAGGATAAAGATGGATCCAATCCCGTAGCCCAGCACACCCTGCATCATTTTCTTCATATCGACCCTCCTGGATTCAGCTTGTCACTTTCACTATATGCGCAAAATCCATAGAGATAGAAGCAGATATTTCTGCCTTCCCGTGAATACGTATATAAAAAGTCCGTATAAAAGGGGAAGATCTATGTCAACCGTACTGGCAATTCTCATATTTACTGCAAGTTACATCCTCATCATGACAGAGAAACTGAACCGGGCACTCGTGGCTGTTGCCGGCGGCGTCCTTTTATTAATGACGAAGGTTTATGCGTGGGAGGATGCTTTCGGTTTTATTGACTGGGAAACGGTCGCCCTCTTGTTCTCGATGATGGTCCTTGTCTCCATTACAAAGAAAACCGGTATTTTTTCGTTCATGGCTGTCCGACTCGTCCAGATCGTCCAGGGACGGCCTGTTCCATTGTTGATCGTCACCGGCATTTTTACCGCAGTAGGCTCTGCCTTTTTGGACAACGTGACAACGGTGCTTTTATTTGTTCCTGTACTCCTGTCCCTCATCGATGAGTTGAAGCTCCCCGCTTTTCCTTATTTGATTACGACCATTTTCAGTTCCAATATCGGCGGGACAGCAACACTGATCGGGGATCCGCCGAACATTATGATCGGACAAGCCGTGGAGCATTTCAGTTTTGTCTCCTTTATGTACCATCTTGGTCCCATTGTTATTGTCATTTTTGTCGTCATGATGGCCGGCATGATTCTTTTATACCGCAAACGACTCGTTTATGATGAAGCACTGGCCCGGCGGCTGATGGAGAGAAACGCCAAAGCCGATTTGAAGGTCACCCCGCTTCTATTCCAATCGGTGGGTGTCCTGCTTCTGACCATTACTGGATTTATGATGCACCCGTTCATCCATATGGATATTACGACGATCGCTGTCAGCGGTGCGCTCCTGCTGTTGTTCCTCTCTGAAAAAGAGCTTGACGTGGAGCATGTGTTTCAAGAAGTGGAGTGGGTAACGTTATTCTTCTTCATGGGACTGTTCATGCTTGTCGGAGGACTGGAGACGGTCGGCGTCATTGATGAACTGGCCCGTGGAATGGTCTGGCTTTCCGGAGGGGACCTGCCTGTAACCGCCATGGTTATGCTGTGGAGTGCGGGAATCTTGTCAGGGGTCGTGGATAACATCCCATTCGTGGCAGCTATGATCCCAGTCGTCCAGGAACTTCAGGGCTACGGAATGATGAACGTGGATCCTGTTTGGTGGGCGCTGGCGCTTGGCGCGTGCCTTGGCGGGAACGGGACGTTGGTGGGAGCTTCTGCAAACGTGGTTGTAGCCGGACTCGCAGCAAGTCACAACAAGCCGATTCCTTTTCTGAAGTTTTCTTTGTACGGAATCCCTGTTCTGCTCGTATCCTTGCTGATCTGCAGTGTGTACATCTGGTTCCGCTATCTTCTGCCGTTCCTGTCATAAATTTTGAAAAATAGGTGATGTTAACAACAAAGGCACGGAAGAGGAAAGGTCGTGGATGGACGTGCTTGTCATCTCTGTAATTTTTCGAACCCTCATCACCTATCTGATTATTCTGCTCGTCTTCCGGTTTATGGGCAAAAGGGAAATCGGAGAGCTGAGTGTCATGGACCTTGTCGTATTTATCATGCTGGCTGAAATTGCTGTTTTTCTTATCGAAGAGCCGGATGAAGAAATCTGGAAGGCGATTGTCCCTATGGCGGTCCTCCTGGCGATTCAAATCGGCAGCGCCTGGATGTCACTTAAAAATCAGGCGTTCAGAAACTGGTTCGACGGAAAGCCCTCTGTGATCATCAAGCACGGGAGAGTGGATGAATATGAAATGAGGCGTCAGCGTTATAACTTCAATGATCTGCTTCTTCAGCTCCGTGAGCATGGCGTTCATGAAGTGCAGGACGTGGCATATGCCGTTTTAGAGCCATCAGGAAAATTGTCTGTCTTTGAGAAAAAGGAAGATGGAACCTCTGATTATGCAGTCGTTTTAATTGCAGACGGAGAGATTCAAAAAAGCGGGCTGAAGATCATCGGAAAAAGCAGACGCTGGCTGTTGGAACGGCTCCACCATCAAGGCCTCACCGAGGTGAAGGAGGTCTCTCTCTGCACAATCAATGATCAGGGAGAGCTTCAGTTTGATCGAAAGAATGAATTCCATTAAAACCAGCTGCCTCTAGGTTGGTTGCTTATGGACCGTCTGTCATCGAAAGGATGCCATGGGCACGATTGGAAACAAACGTAAGCTGAAAAGAAAAGAGGAGGATCTTCTGTTGAACAGAAGATCCTCCTCTTTTCTTTTCAAAATGGTTTAATGCTCCTCTATAGCCGGCAGGGTTACCTGATTACTATTAAGTGAACATGGAACGGGGGCAAGAGTCCATACCGCTCCAGGAGACGCAGGTTCTTATTTTTTTGGCAGGATTTTCTTCCAGGGGATCATTTTCCATTCTTCATTTCGAATCAGCTGGAACACATACGTCAGAAACAGGTAGAGGATGGCAAGCCCGCCGCCCATAATGAGCAGCTGCGAAAGCGGCCGGGTTTCATGGAGCCAGTTGTTTTTCCAAATAAAACCGACGATACCGGTCGTTCCGATGACGATGAAAAATTTAAAGAACAATAGAAAAGGAAAGCGTAGGACGTTGTATTTCACAAGGACTTGAAGATGAAGCAGGGTGACAGTGACCACCCCGACACAGATGGCCGCGGCCGCTCCGTGTATACCAAATTCAGGACGGGAGGTAAGGGCGAGAAGGACGATGAATTTCACAACTGCTCCAATAAGGGTGTTCCACATAGCTGGACGTGCCAGGTCAAGGGCCTGCAGGGTGGCCTGGAGAGGCGTCTGGATATAATGGAGCAGGAAGAAGGGGGCCATGAACTGGAGCATGAAAGAAGCATGGCTTGTCCCATATACTGCGGTTAAAATCACGACAGGGAAAATCATGAACACAATCGTGATCAAACCGCCGGAAGCGATCGACAGACGGATGGACTGCATAATCCTGTAGCGGATGGTTTCCTTATTTCCTTTGGCTGCGGCTTCGCTGATGGAGGGGACGAGTGCTGTAGAAAGGGCATGCGTAAGAAATGTCGGCAGAAAGAGAAGCGGAAGCACATAACCGGTTAATTCTCCATAAAGTTTTGTGGATTCTACAGCTGCAAAACCGGCAAGGGCCAGACTCTGAGCGACAAGGATTGGTTCGAAAAAGTAAGTCAGCGAACCGATAAAACGACTGCCGGTCGTAGGCAGGGCAATGGTCATCAGCTCATTCAATGTCTTCCGCCCTTCGCCAAGGTTCTTTTTCCACGATTTTCGCAGCCGGAAGCTTTTATGAATATTGAACTGCCTGAGCATATACAACAGGGACACCAATTCTCCAAGGACCGCGCTTCCCATCGCACCAGCAGCTGCATACTGCACACCATATGGATAGAGCATCTTCGTAAAAAGAATGACCGATCCGATACGGACGACCTGCTCAATAACTTGGGAAACAGCCTGCGGCTTCATGTTCTGCCTTCCCTGGAAATAGCCCCGGATGACAGAGGAAACAGCAATGATCGGTATGATCGGTGTAACCGCAAGCAGCGGGGAAAGGGCCCGTGCATCCGTTAAGAAATGATCAGCTATGACAGGGGCCAGCATGAAAATACCGATTGTAAAAACGATGCTTAATGTCGTAGTTACAGCGAGGGATACGATCAAAATCCGCTTGATTTTCCCTTCGTTCCCTGTAGCCTCCGCTTCTGATACACGTTTGGAAATCGCTACAGGAAGTCCGAACTGGGTGATGGTAATCGCCATGATTAAGGTTGGAAGGGCCATCATGTAAAGCCCGACGCCTTCCGGACCCATGACCCGCGCCACGACGATGCGGTTCACAAAGCCGAGGAACCGGGTGATTAATCCGGCGGCAACGAGAATCAGAGCCCCGTGGAGAAAAGTTTGTTTAGACATATTTCGATCCGCCTTCTCAAAGAAATGAAATTCCGATACAATGAAGTATATGCTCAATCGTGGACAAGGCATGACTACGGATTCTACGAAATGATGAAGTGAGGAGTATCGATATGGAACCTTATAAGCGTGTCGGATTGTGGAAAAAGGAAGTAGCTCCTGTGACAAAGAGTAAAGCGGAGGAATTCAGACTGCTTGGTTATCCGCGGGCGACAGAGGCGGAAATCTGGAACTGTCTCATGTCCAAAGTGTGGAAAGGGGAGCCGGAAATGAGGCTTCACCAGGTGGTTCAGGATATTTTTCATTTATCCAGTCATACCTACACAAGTTATCTGACGGTTGAAGCTTATCAAAATGATGATCTGCTCGCGTCTATTGAAGCACTCAACCAGACAGAATCGGGATAAAAACACAGCTTTACACGGATGCTGTTGCGAAAAAAGTAAAAAGTAGTAGAATAGGGACGGGAAAGACCGGACCCTGTTTTGTACAACCATACGGGGGCATTCCCCGTGCCGGGATACATAAAGGAGGAGCAGAAGCGAATGGTGAAACGAGGGCGGATTGTCGCCTTTTTCATCGTGGTGCTGTTGTTGGCAGCTACGATTGGGACGACGATTACTGGAGTTACAAAAGATATCAAACTAGGACTGGATCTGCAGGGTGGCTTTGAAATTCTTTATGATGTGGAGCCTCTCAACGAAGACCAGGAAGTGAATGAACAGGTATTGGAAGCCACGGCGGAATCGCTGAGTCAGCGTGTCAACACGCTGGGAATCAGTGAAACCAACATATCCATTGAAGATAACGGACGGATCCGTGTGCAGCTGGCCGGTGTGGAGGACCAGCAGACGGCAAGGGAACTGCTTTCCACGACAGCGGAATTAACATTCAGAAGTACAGATGGAAAGCTGTTTCTTGATGGATCCGATTTAGTGGAAGGAAGTGCCCAGCAGTCCTTCGATCCAAATACAAATGAACCGGTCGTAACTTTGAAGGTGAAAAGCGCCTCTGATTTTTACGATGTTTCAGAGGAAGTTTATAATACAACGGATGATCCATCGACCCCCTATCCGGACGACCTGCTTGTCATCTGGCTGGATTACGATGAAGAAACATCCTTTGCAGAACAGTATGGATCAGCGGATCCTGAGTATATTTCAGCTCCGTCCTTCCGCGAGAATGGACCGATCCGCAGCAATTCCATTCAGATCAGCGGCGACTTCACCGTTGAGTCCGCCCAGCAGCTGGCAGACGTATTGAATGCAGGTTCTCTGCCTGTGAATCTGGAAGAAACGTATTCCAATTCCGTCGGGGCTCAATTCGGGGAACAGGCGATGAACAAAACGATCATCGCAGGAGTGATCGGCGTAGCCGCTATTTTCCTGTTTATGATTGCCTACTACCGATTCCCAGGTGTCATTGCATCGCTGACGCTGTCCGTCTATATTTATTTGATCTTAGTTGTCTTTGAATTGATGAATGGGGTTCTAACCCTGCCGGGAATTGCTGCCTTGATTCTGGGTGTGGGGATGGCCGTCGATGCCAACATCATTACTTATGAACGGATCAAAGAAGAACTGAAATCAGGCAAGTCGCTCATGTCTGCCTACAAAGCAGGGAATAAGCGCTCGTTGTCCACCATCATGGATGCGAACATAACCACTTTAATTGCAGCCTCCGTGCTGTTCATTTTCGGTACAAGTTCGGTGAAAGGCTTCGCTACGATGCTCATTGTCAGTATTTTGGTGAGTTTTGTAACGGCGGTGTATGGAACGCGCCTGTTTATGAGTCTATGGGTGAAGAGCCGTTTCCTTAATAAACGTCCGCGCTGGTTCGGGGTCAAACCGGAGCAGATTCAAAATATCGAAGATGGTGGAGAAGTGGATGCCACTTTCATGAAGCGTTCCTTTAACTTTGTCGGCAAACGGAAGTTGTTCTTCACGATTTCCATTGTCCTGATCGCAGCCGGTGTTCTTGCGCTGTCTGTATTCCGACTCAATCTCGGAATTGATTTCTCCAATGGTTCCCGTGTCTCCATTTTATCGGACGGGGATATAACCGCTTCTCAAGTGGAGGAGACAATGGAAAGTGAATTTGATGTTTCTCCTGAACAGGTGGTCATTTCAGGGGATAACAATGAAATTGCTGTTGCGAGGTTTGATTCTGAACTGAGCAAGGATAAAGTAGCTGACATCCAGTCGTACTATGAAGAGGAGTTCGGCAGTACACCGAATATCAGTACAGTGTCTCCGATTGTGGCCAAGGAACTGGCGAAAAACGCAGCGCTTGCTGTTCTTTATGCTTCGATTGGAATTATCATCTATGTAACGATTCGTTTTGAAATATTCTTTGCGATTACCGCCATTATCGCCCTGCTGCATGATGCGTTCTTCATTCTCGCCTTCTTCAGCATTACAAGGCTGGAATTCGATATCACGATCATCGCAGCCATTCTCACCATTGTCGGTTATTCTGTCAACGATACCATCGTTACGTTTGACCGGATCCGGGAGAACTTGAAACTGAAGAAGAAAGTCAAGTCCTTTACGGAGCTGGCTAAGATTGTGAATGACAGCTTAATGCAGACCTTGGCTAGAAGTTTCAATACGGTGATTACGGTCATCTTTGCAGCGGTTATGCTGCTCGTCTTCGGTGCCTCATCGATTACGAATTTCTCTTTCGCCCTTGTCATCGGACTGCTGGCAGGAACCTATTCGTCCCTGTTTATTGCGTCCCAGCTATGGCTCGTCTGGCGCGGCAGAAATATCAAAGATAAGCCGATCAACTATGTGAAGAAAAAGCGTAATGACGGACCTCAGGTGTAACCGTTCCTTCGGGTAATGGAATGTGGTCCGGATCAAGCGGTCTTTCCTGTTGGAAAGACCGCTTTTTGTTTGTTTGGAGAACGGGTATATTTTAGTAATAGGATATGAAAAAGGAGAGATGCTCTATGAAAGGTCAAACGTATATTATTTCAGCTCTTATTTTTGCTGTTGTGATTGCTGTGTTCGCGGTTATCAACGTCGAGTCTGTGCAGGTCAATTATCTATTCGGAACCGGGGAGGCTCCCTTAATTCTTGTGATTCTCGTTTCCGTGCTGCTTGGAGGTCTTGCTACAGCCTCTGTAGGGGCGGTCCGCTACTTCAGATTAAGAAAAGAGAAACGTTCCTTACTGGAAAAACTGCAGGCATTCGAGAAGGAAAGCGGAGAGAAAACAGAGCCCGCCTCTGAAGCCGGTGAAGAGAATGACTCCAGGGAAAACATCACATAATTGCATTTGCTACCCCTGACCCGCTCTTGTATAATAGATGGGTCAGGGGTGAACTTATGATAGAAAGTAAGATGAAATGGAAAATTACATATAACGATCCGGTCCAGGGAGATAGAAGCAGCCGCCCGGGCGGGCTGACGCCGCTTACGAAACAACTGCTGGAAAAGCGGGGGATTTTTGAGCCGGAAGCGGAACAGCGTTTCCTGCACCCGTCTTTTGAACAACTCCATGATCCATTTCTGATGGAAGGGATGGAAAAGGCTGTTGCACGCGTGAAAGAGGCTGCCTCAGCCGGGGAGCCTGTTCTTGTGTTCGGCGATTATGATGCAGACGGGGTCAGTTCCACTACGCTTATGATTGAGGCGCTGAGAGAGGCTGGCGTGGAATGCGACTTTTATATTCCCAACCGCTTCACAGAAGGTTATGGTCCGAACAAGGACGCCTTCCAATTTGCCTTCGATTCCGGGTACGGCGTCATTATAACTGTCGATACAGGAATTGCTGCTGTCGAAGAGGCGGCGTTTGCTAAAGAACTGGGGCTGGATTTAATTATTACCGATCACCACGAAGTGCAGGAAACCCTGCCGGATGCGTTTGCCATCGTCCATCCGAAAACCTCGGCGGATTACCCGTTTCAGGAATTGGCAGGCGTCGGCGTTGCTTTTAAATTCGCTCACGCTCTTTTAGGAGAATGTCCGAAGCATTTTCTTGATCTTGTGGTCATTGGCACCATTGCGGACCTTGTCCCTCTTGTTGATGAGAACCGTGTCCTTTCCTACTTTGGTCTAAAAGCGATCTCCCAGTCCAAAAGGCCGGGAATTCAGGCTCTCCGTAATGTCTGCTCGATTGAAGGGGAGATGGATGAGGAAACGATCGGTTTCACCATCGGCCCGAGAATCAACGCTGTCGGCCGTCTCCAGGACGCTGCTCCGGCGGTTGACCTTCTGTTGTCCGAAAGTTTGGAAGAGGCTCAGGAAACAGCCGGTTTTATTAACCAGTTGAATCAGGAGCGTCAAAAAATCGTCGCAGCCATTGCCAAAGAGGCAGAAGAGATGGTTGTGAATGAACAAGGCGTGGTTGATGAAGTCATCGTTGTAGCCAAGGAAGGCTGGAACCCGGGTGTGCTCGGTATTGTAGCTTCCAAGCTTGTCCGTCAGTTTGACAGGCCCGCCATCGTTCTTGGCATTGATTCCGAAAAAGGGGTAGCCAAAGGTTCGGCCCGTAGTATCGATGCCTTTGATATGTTTACCAATTGTATGGAAGTCCGTCACCGGTTCCTTCATTTCGGTGGACATGCCCAGGCAGCGGGAATGACCGTAGAACTGGATCAGCTGGATGCTTTGAGAGACGACTTGATCGGTATTGCAAGGAAAAAGCTGTCTGCAGACGATTACCATCAGGTGCTTGACATAGAAACCACAGTAGCCGTGGACGATGTCTCTCTGAAGCAGATTGAGGAAATTGATCAGCTCCGGCCGTTCGGTATGGGTAACCCTAAGCCTTTGTTTCATCTCAAGCATACCCCTAAAGAAGTACGGTTGATAGGAAGTAAGAAAAACCATCTGAAATTTCAATTCCAAGGTGAGCAGGTAAAAGTGGACGGCATTGCTTTTGGCCTTGGAGATTTGTATACACAGCTGTCACCGCATGCTGTTATTGATTTTGTCGGGGAGCTGGGTGTCAATGAGTGGAATGGACGGAAAAACCTTCAGGTCATGATCAGGGATATCAGCGTGTCAGAGTGGCAGCTTTTTGATCACCGCGGGTCCAGGCATCTTGAAAAAAATATAGCTGTCCCTCCCAGGGAAAAGTATGGGGCTGTTAGTTTTCAAGATAAAGAGACAGCTCCGTTCGACCTCCCCGTTCTGAAACCGGAACAGGTCATCGATGAATCTTCGTGGGACGGCCTTCTGATTCTTGATCTGCCGCGGGAAATGAAAGAACTGACATCCATGCTGGAGGCCGTCCAAGTGAAAAAGGTGTATGCCTGTTATCACCTGGAAGAGAGTACCTTCCTAAAAACATGGCCGTCACGGGACCACTTCAAATGGTTTTATGGTATGCTGTTGAAGCGCGGCCGTTTTGACATGAAAAAAGAAGCGGATCTTCTGGCCGGAAGAAAAGGCTGGGACCGATCCATGGTGGAATTTATTTCAGAGGTGTTTTTTGAACTTCAGTTTGTTAAAATAAAAGATGGGATTTTAACGGTTGAATCCGAACCATCTCAAAAAGATTTACGCGAATCTTCGCTTTATATCGAACGCGAAGAACAGTTGAAAATGGAACAAACGCTATATTATTCCACATATAAAGAATTGAAGGAATGGTTCGACCGCTATCTGAACCAACGTTCGAAGCAAGTCAAGGAGGAAGTAGTTAATGGATTATAAAGAACATATTGCAATCGTACAGGACTGGCCGAAAGAAGGCGTCCAGTTTAAGGACATCACCCCATTGATGGATAACGGTCCTGCCTTCAAGTCCGCTGTTGATGAAATTGTAGAGTACGCGAAACAGCTGGAAATTGATATTGTCGTAGGTCCGGAAGCGCGTGGCTTCATCGTAGGATGCCCGGTTTCCTATGCTCTTGAAATCGGCTTTGCGCCGGTACGTAAGGAAGGGAAACTCCCTCGTGAAACCATCAAAGTGGATTACGGTCTGGAATATGGCAAAGATGTCCTGACTATTCACAAGGATGCCATCAAGCCTGGTCAGCGTGTTTTGATTGTTGATGACCTGCTTGCTACCGGTGGAACGATTGAAGCGACCATCGACCTTGTTGAGCAGCTGGGTGGAGAAGTAGCCGGATGCGCGTTCTTAATTGAACTTACGTATTTGAATGGCCGTGAAAAATTGAAAAACAATGACGTATTGACATTGATGCAATATTAATAGAAAAGAGTGCCCTTTCTTTAGGGCGCTCTTTGTTTTACAAGCGCTTGAAGTGTATGACTTTACAAAGAGGGTGCTTTTTTTGATAATGATGACAAATAACTTTAGAAAGTCTTAAAGGAATCAGGGTGATTGAATGGCGAAAGATACAGTTCTAACTGCTGAAGAGGTCATAGAACAGGCGAGTCAGTATTTAAACGAGTCGGACCTGGCTTTTATCCGCCGTGCCTATGCGTTTGCAGAAGAAGCGCACAGCAGTCAATTCCGCAAATCCGGTGAACCTTATATTATCCACCCCATTCAGGTTGCAGGGATACTGGTCAATCTGGAAATGGATCCCGAAACGGTTGCAGGGGGATTCCTTCACGATGTCGTGGAGGATACGGATATTACACTGGAGCAGATTGAAGAAGCTTTCAATGAAGAGGTTTCCATGCTTGTCGATGGCGTTACCAAATTAGGTAAAATCAAATACAAGTCCAAAGAAGCTCAGCAGGCGGAAAACCATAGGAAAATGTTTGTAGCTATGGCGAAGGATATGCGTGTCATCCTTATTAAGCTGGCTGACCGCCTGCATAATATGAGAACACTGAAGCACCTTCCAGCTGAAAAACAGCGGAGAATATCCAATGAAACGCTGGAGATTTTCGCTCCGCTTGCCCACCGCCTTGGGATTTCGACGATTAAGTGGGAGCTGGAAGATACAGCGCTCCGGTATTTAAATCCGCAGCAGTATTACCGGATTGTTCACTTGATGAAGCAGAAGCGGAACGAAAGGGAGCATTACATCGAAGAAGTGATCGATGAAATCCGTGGACAGCTCGACGATGTGAACATTGGTGCTGATTTAAACGGAAGGCCGAAACATCTGTACAGCATCTACCGGAAGATGGTGCTTCAGAACAAGCAGTTCAATGAAATCTATGACTTGTTAGCCGTTAGAATTACCGTGAACAGCATAAAGGACTGTTACGCAGTTCTTGGAATCATCCATACCTGTTGGAAACCGATGCCCGGCCGTTTCAAGGATTACATTGCTATGCCGAAGCCAAACCTCTACCAGTCCCTTCATACAACGGTGATCGGCCCGAAAGGTGACCCGCTGGAAGTTCAGATCCGCACCCATGAAATGCATGAAATTGCCGAGTACGGAATTGCCGCTCACTGGGCTTATAAGGAAGGCAGGCAGACGGTATCCGGACAATCGTTTGAAGAGAAATTGACATGGTTCCGTGAGATTCTGGAGTGGCAGAGTGAAACCCATGATGCCGAAGAGTTTATGGAATCGTTGAAAGTCGACCTCTTTTCCGACATGGTCTATGTCTTCACGCCGAAGGGCGACGTCATAGAACTTCCTTCCGGCTCTGTCCCCGTAGACTTTGCTTTCCGTATTCACACAGAAGTGGGGAATCAGACGATCGGCGCCAAGGTCAACGGAAAAATGGAGCCGCTGGACTATGAACTGAAAACCGGCGACATTGTGGAAATTATGACGTCCAAGCATGCGTACGGCCCTTCGAAAGACTGGATTAAGCTGGCCCAGACATCTCAGGCCAAAAACAAAATCAAGCAGTTCTTCAAAAAGCAGCAGAAGGACGAAAACACGTCCAAAGGGAAAGAGCTTGTGGAGCGCGAAATCCGGAACTTCGGTCTTCAACCGAAAGATGTGTATACGCAGGACAACTTGAACCGAGTGTCTGAGAAGTTCAATTTTGCCAATGAAGAAGATATGTTTGCTGCTGTCGGGTACCAGGGCATAACTGCCGCTCAGATTGCGACCAGACTTACGGAGAAGATAAGGAAGCAGAAGCAGAAGGAGCAGGATCTTGAACAGACCCTGGCTGATGTAAGCACAACGGAAATCAAGAAGCCTTCCAGAAAAGGGAAGAAGGATTCCGGTGTCCGAGTGGAAGGTGTCGACAACCTGTTAGTGCGGCTTTCCAAGTGCTGCAACCCGGTACCTGGTGACGATATCATCGGCTATATTACCAAAGGGCGTGGAGTGTCGGTTCACCGTACCGACTGTCCGAACGTGCATGCAGAGGAAGCACAGACACGTCTTCTACCGGTGAAATGGGAGACATCGGTCACCGATTCCAAACAGTATCATGTCGATTTGGAAATCTGGGGCTACGACCGGAGAGGCCTGTTGAACGAAGTGCTCCAGGCGGTCAATGAAACGAAAACCAATATTACTGCTGTTTCGGGTAAATCAGACCGGAATAAAATGGCGACCATCCACATTACGATTTTAATTCAGAACACGAATCATCTAAGGAAGATCGTAGAACGGATCAAACAAATACAGGAAGTATACACGGTACGCCGTGTTATGCAGTAAAAAGGGGAATAGAAGATGAAAGCCGTTGTCCAGCGTGCGGTTGATGCTTCTGTTACTGTTGAAAATGAAACGGTTGGAAGGATCGAGCGTGGTCTCGTAATCCTGCTTGGGGTTACACATGAAGATACAGAGGAAGACGCCCGGTATTTAGCAGATAAGATTCCTCATTTGAGGATCTTTGAAGATGAGAACGGGAAAATGAATCATTCTCTTAAGGACGTCGAGGGGCAGATGCTGTCCATCTCCCAGTTCACGTTGTATGGGGATACGCGTAAAGGCCGCCGGCCGAACTTTATGGGGGCTGCCCGGCCCGATGCAGCCGCTCAGCTCTATGAGTCCTTTAATAAGATGGTGATGGATCAGGGTGTGCAGGTGGAAACCGGTTCTTTCGGAGCGATGATGAATGTGCAGTTAACGAATGAAGGACCTGTCACTCTTATTCTGGATAGTAAAGAACGATAAAAAAACAGCTGCGGGAATCGTTCCCGCAGCTGTTTTTGTTTTGTTATAAGTCCGGCTTATTTAAAATATTGAATAAGTCCCTGGACAACCCCCTGGCTGACTTTCTGCTGGTAGGAGGATGTACGTACGGTCTGCTCTTCACGGGCATCTGAAATGAAGCCAAGCTCCAATAGTGCAGATGGTTTCTGGTTCTCGCGGATCACATGGAAGTTGCCGTATTTAATTCCGCGGTCTCTCAATCCCGTTTTTTGGACCATGCCTGCCTGAAGTGCTGAGGCAAGTTTTTTGTCTTTGGAATGATAATAGTACGTATTCAATCCGGTTGCTGAAATATACAAAGGAGCACTATTGTAGTGAAGACTGATGAATGCGTCGGCACTGGAAGCGTTGGAATAGTAAGTTCTCGCTGATAGAGCGACATATTCATTACTGCTTCTTGTCATCAGGACGTCCGCGCCGGCCTGCTCCAGTTGCTTCTTCAAAATAAGAGCGGTACTCAATGTCAAATCACTTTCGTAACTCCCGGCTCTTCCTACGGCGCCGGAATCACGCCCGCCGTGACCGGGGTCAAGCATGATCGTTTTTCCTTTCAAAGATCCTGAAGAATAATTGGTGTGCTGGGCACCTTTTGTTGTTTCTGTAACAATCCATCCGGCAACATAGGCTGTACTGCCGTTGAATTTGATCTTATACCAGCGTCCTTCTTCTGCTATGACATCAAATTGATCGCCCTTATGAGCCTGTCCTACAACTTTATATCCTGTCGATGGACCACTGCGGATATTGGTGTAGTTGTAGTCCAGAGTGACGGCTGCATCCGCGGCTGTCGTCCCTGAGGAGCTGTTTCCGCTCACAGGATCGACGAGCCAGCCGGCCACCCAGCCTGTCCGGCCGTTCCCCCACTTGATCTGGTACCAGCGATCCTTTTCGTTTATGTATTCATAAACCTCGCCTTTTTTAATCTGCGTCAGGATGGTCCCTTTTGTTGAATTTTGACTGCGGACATTCAGGACCGGTGTGTCCACTTCAATTTTTCCAATAACTGATTGACTGCCGGAACTTTCATTGGATGATGAGTTCCCGGATGAAGACGTGGATGATTTTTTCTGGGCAAGATAATCCCCATGCACCCAGCCTTTGATGCTGCCGTGCTGGATATACACCCATTTACCGCTGGATTTCTGCGGAGTTACGACATCATTCTTCATCAAGTACCCTTTGATTTTTCCGTCCAGTCCCGCCGAAGAGCGGATCCTTAAGTAATCATACTTGGAATAGTACGTACCGGAAGCCTGTGAGGTTTCCTTCTTTACAGTGGTGAGCCATTCAGCCACCCACCCGGTTTTTCCATTCCAGTTGATTTTCAGCCAGTTGTTCTGCTGCTTGACGATGGTGTACGTTTCGTTGGCATGCACCTGGCCGATCCGGTTGTAGCTTGTGTCAGGACCTGTTCTTACGTTCAGGTAATCCACCTGAATGACGGCTTGATCCGCATGCACCGTCCTGCTTTCAGCTTCCAGCATGCTGAAAGCTGCTAATAAAAAGACAATAAGAAAAAGTCCTTTTTTCAATATTTTCCCACCTCCTGTTTCTATAAGCTCCTTTCACTATTCGACAAAAGGCTCTTCTATCCTTCAAAGTTTGTGAATTTTTTTCATACTTTTATCGAAGCATCAACTTGACATAAGTGGAAAGGAGAATATATGATAGAAATCAATTCTAACATGAAACGAAAAAACCGTTGAGGGAAAAAGTAATCAGCACCCATGCGGACAGAGAGGGAATACCATAGGCTGAAAGTATCCCCCCGTCACGTGCAGGCGAAAGACATTCCTTAGGTTCTATGTCGAAATCCTTAGAGTAGGCATAGACGTACACAGGCGTTAACTGTTTTGAGCGGGAGCTGCAGGAAGCTCCAATCAGGGTGGCAACGCGGTTAAATCCGTCCCTTTTCTGTAACAGGAAAAGGGACGGATTTTTTTGTGGGAAAAAATGGTTGAAATGACAGGAGGAATTTTAATGACGATCAATGCACCGAGAGGTACGCAGGACATCCTGCCGGGTACATCAGAAAAATGGCAGTACGTAGAGCAGAAGCTGGTGGATTTGTGCCGCCGCTTTAATTATAAAGAAATCAGAACCCCGATTTTTGAACACACAGAATTGTTTCAGCGGGGAGTAGGCGACAGCACAGATATCGTACAAAAGGAAATGTACACCTTTGAAGACCGTGGGGGGCGCAGTATTACCCTTCGTCCGGAAGGCACCGCCTCTGTAGTCCGTGCTTACGTCCAGAACAAAATATACGGCCTGCCGAACCAGCCGTCCAAATACTTCTACTTGGGGCCGATGTTCCGGTATGAGCGTCCGCAGCAGGGAAGAATGCGCCAGTTCGTTCAGTTCGGCATTGAAGCACTCGGAAGCGACGATCCGGCGATCGATGCAGAAGTACTGTCCCTTGCTTTGAATTCCTACAGGGAACTCGGCCTCTCCTCCTTGAAGCTGGTATTGAACAGTCTTGGGGATGCAGAAAGCCGTGAAGCTCACCGGGCGGCGCTTGTCCGTCACTTCGACCCGCATCGTGAAGAGCTTTGTTCCGATTGTCAGGTACGCCTTGATCAAAATCCGCTGCGTGTGCTGGATTGTAAAAAAGACAAGGATCACCCGGCCATGGAAACGGCTCCTTCCATCCTGGAATACTTAAATGATTATTCTAAAGATTATTTTGAGAAAGTGAAAAGTTACCTGGATGCGATGGGTATTGAATATGTCATTGACCCGAATCTTGTACGCGGTCTTGATTATTACAATCACACCGCTTTTGAAATCATGAGTGAAGCAGAAGGCTTCGGTGCGATTACGACATTAAGCGGAGGCGGCCGTTACACAGGGCTTGTCCAGGAAGTCGGAGGCCCGGAAACGTCCGGCATCGGTTTTGCAATGAGCATTGAACGCCTTCTGATGGCTCTGGAGGCTGAAGGTGTTGAGCTGCCTGTCGATGAGGACCTGGACTGTTATGTCGTAGCTCTTGGCGACGAAGCACAGGTCGAAGCGGTCCGTCTTGCCGATGCCATGCGTCTGGCCGGCCTTCAAGTCGACAAGGATTATCTGGGTAAGAAAATGAAAGCCCAGTTCAAGTCGGCGGATCGGTTGAATGCGAAATACGTACTCGTGCTGGGAGAACAGGAACTCGAAAACGGGGTCATCAATGTGAAGGAAATGGCCACAGGTGAACAGAAGGAAATCGAACTTGGTTCGGTGATTGAATATATGAAAGAACAGATGGCAGGAGGAAAGTAAGATGACACGAACTCAAAGCGGAACAATCCGCAAAGAACATCTAGAACAGGAAGTTACTTTAAAAGGCTGGGTGCAGAAGCGTCGGGATCTGGGCGGTTTAATTTTCATTGATCTGCGCGATCGTTCCGGACTGGTACAGGTGGTATTCAACCCTGAAACATCCGCAGAAGCTCTCAAGACAGCGGAAGACGTAAGAAGTGAGTATGTCCTGGAAGTCAAGGGGCATGTGGTTGCACGTGATCCTAAGACGGTCAATGCGAATCTTGGAACTGGGGAAATTGAAGTCGCTGCTCAGGAAGTGACGATCCTTAACAAGGCTAAAACTCCCCCATTCATGATCGAAGAGCAGTCCGAGGTTTCTGAGGACCTCCGCTTGAAATACCGTTATCTTGATCTTAGAAGAAAAGAAATGCAGGAAACGTTCAAAATGCGTCACCAGACGACCCAGTCCATCCGCAGCTTCCTTAACGAAGAGGAGTTTCTGGATATGGAAACGCCGATGCTTACGAAGAGCACGCCGGAAGGGGCCCGTGACTACCTTGTTCCGAGCCGTGTACATGAGGGTGAGTTTTATGCGCTGCCGCAGTCCCCTCAGTTATTTAAACAGCTGCTGATGATTTCAGGTTTTGAAAAATATTATCAAATTGCACGCTGTTTCCGTGATGAAGACCTTCGTGCCGACCGTCAGCCCGAATTCACTCAAGTGGATATTGAAACATCCTTTATGACTAAAGAGGATATCATGGCCATGACAGAGCGGATGATGAAGCGCGTCATGAAAGAAGTCAAAGGACTTGATATTGAGACGCCGTTCGTACGTATGCCCTACACAGAAGCGATGGAAAGATTTGGTTCAGACAAACCGGACACCCGGTTCGGACTTGAACTGGTCAATCTTTCAGACGTTGTGAAGGATTCCGGATTCAAAGTCTTCCATAGTGCAGTAGCATCCGGAGGACAGGTCAGCGCCATCAATGTGAAGGCACAGGCGGATGCCTTTTCCAGAAAAGATATTGATAAGCTGACCGAAGACGTCAAAGTGTACGGAGCGAAAGGACTGGCATGGCTGAAAGTGAAGGACGGGGAATTCAACGGTCCAATTGCTAAATTCTTCGCCGAAGAAGAAGCCGGGGCCATCCGTGAGAAGCTTCAGGCTGAAGACGGGGATCTGCTTCTGTTCGTTGCAGATAAAACAGATGTTGTCTGGGACAGCCTCGGTGCGCTGCGTCAAAAGCTAGCCCGCCGTCTTGATCTGATTGATGAAACAAAATTCAATTTCCTATGGGTGACGGACTGGCCGCTATTTGAATATGACGAAGAAGCCGGCCGCTATTTCGCAGCTCACCACCCGTTTACGATGCCTGCCGGCGGGGATCTGGAGGAATTGAAAAAGAACCCTCGTGATGTGATGGCAGAAGCATATGACATCGTGCTTAACGGATATGAGCTTGGTGGAGGCTCCCTTCGTATTTATGAAAAAGAAATGCAGAATGAAATGTTTGATGTGCTTGGATTCAGCAGGGAAGAAGCGGAAGAGCAATTCGGCTTCCTGCTTGAAGCTTTGGAATATGGGACGCCTCCACATGGGGGAATTGCCTTTGGTCTTGACCGTCTTGTGATGCTTCTTGCCGGACGGACAAACTTGAGGGATACCATTCTGTTCCCTAAAACGGCCTCTGCGTCCGATCTATTGACGGAAGCTCCCGGCACGGTCAGTGAAGCTCAGCTGGATGAACTTCATCTTCAACTGAAGCCGTCGGAAACATTAAAGTCTGACCAGTAAATTTTCATCTTCATTCTTGATAAGCTCATGTAAATATGCTAAGATGAATTTACAAAATTAAAGAAACCAATCCTGATGTGTACGTTGTTCGAATGTACGTTTTGACCGAACATTTTTGATACGGGAGCCTGGTGTTTCCACATGGAATGCACGCCTCATAACCATCACTGATGGGAGGACGCAAGAAATGTGGAACAGGGCACCCACCTGCCTGGAGCGGGTTCAAAACTCATGATGCAACGGCACGATTGGGATTGGTTTTTTTATGCACAAAGAGGAGCTCTCTGAATAGAGAGCTCCTCTTTTGTATTTATCTGGCGATATTTTCGAGATTCCCGTTCTTTTCCATGCGGAACTGCGGCTTGTACTCCTGTTCAGATTCATCGAACATAACCATTTTTCTGGCTCTGTCCATAATTTGAATCAAGGCCTGATAATCTTCTGTCACGGATTCCAGCTTTCTATGAAGCTGCGTGTTCTGCTCGGAAAGGGATTGATTTTCCTTCTCCAATTCATCGAGGCGGGCCTGAACATCCGTCTGGCCGGAAGATTCCTGCTGAAGCTCCTTAAGGAATTGAATGACTTCGTTCAAGCCGATTTCTTCCTGGAGAGCCATCGAAGGGGGAGCGGGTTCTGCCTTCTCCTGATCTGGAAGTCTGAAATCTTCCGGATCAGGAGAAGGCGGGTAATAAGCGGCCGGCTGAGGTTTCTGATACGCCTGCTGTTCTTTGGCCTCTTTCCTTTTCTTTTCCTTGCGCTGTTTTTTTGCCAGTTCAACCGCCTGTTCGTACTTCTGGCGGACTTCAGCATTCCAGCGGAACCCGCAGGCTGCAGACGTCCGGTTCAACAGATCACCGACCTCATCGAAAGCTTTCAGTTGTGTACTGCCTTCTCTGATGTGCCTCAGCACTGTTTCCGCTAAAAGTAAATCATCTTCATGAGACCAGGCATCCTGCCTTACTTTAGGCATCTTCATCACTCCTAAATCTAATTGAAAAGGTAATAGTTTGTCAGATTTAGTAGTAGTGTAGCCAACATAAGGCAGGAATATACTCAGGTGGTCCGCTGTTTATTAATCCTGCTGTATACCTGCTCCAGAGCCTGTTCAAATTTTCCGGTTTTTTTCGGTTCATAATACCGCTTATTTTTCAATGTGTCCGGCAGATACTGCTGATCGACCCAGGCATTGTCATAGTTATGTGGATATTGATATCCGATTCCACGTCCCAGTGCCTCTGCTCCTTTATAATGCGCATCCTTTAAATGAGCGGGAACATCGCCGCTTTTTCCTTTACGGATATCAGATAACGCGGCATCCAGTGCTTTATAAGCGCTGTTGGACTTTGGTGACAGGGCGAGTTCTGTGACGGTTACCGATAAAGGGATCCGCGCCTCCGGAAAACCGATCCGTTCCGCTGCTTCGACGGCTGCGAGTGCTCTTGGGCCTGCCTGTGGATTGGCCAGACCGATGTCCTCATAAGCGATAACAACGAGTCTTCTGGCGATGCTGTCCAGGTCACCTGCTTCGATTAAACGGCCGAGATAATGCAGGGATGCGTTGACATCGCTGCCCCGGATTGATTTTTGAAAGGCTGACAAAACATCGTAATGAGCATCTCCATTCTTATCGTGGGAAAAGCTTTTTTTCTGCATACATTCCTCGGCGGCTTCAAGATCAATGGAAATGGTTCCGTTGTTCTCCGGTGTGGAGAAGGCGGCGAGTTCCAAGCCGTTCATAGCTGAGCGTAGGTCTCCGTTCGAAGCCCCTGCCAGATGATCGAGTGCGTCGTCGCTGATTTCAATCGATAAATGCCCGAGCCCTTTCCCGTCGTCTTCTACCGCACGGGTAAGGGCCTGTTTAATTTCATCCATCGTCAATTTCTGGAGTTCGAAGAGGTGACAGCGGCTGCGTATGGCCGGGTTGATGGAATGATAAGGGTTGCTTGTTGTACAACCGATCAAGGTAATCCGGTTATTTTCCAGATGGGGAAGCAGAAAATCCTGCTTCGCCTTATCCAGGCGGTGCACTTCATCAAGGATAAGGACGAGCCGGCCGTGCATTTTTGCCTCTTCGACAGCAGCCTCCATATCTTTTTTCTTATCTGTAACAGCGTTCAACATTTTAAAAGGAATACGTAGACTCTTGGCTAAGGCCGTTGCCATCGATGTTTTACCTGTCCCGGGCGGTCCGAACAGGATCATCGAAGCCAGGCGGCCGGCCTTGACCATTCGGTTAATCGTTTTTCCCTCATCAACGAGGTGGGACTGCCCGATGATTTCATGAATATCTTCCGGACGCATCCGGTAGGCAAGAGGTTGCTGACTCATGGTTCATTCTCCTTTAAGGGGTGATAAATGTAAGCGTAGAATGATTGCACATAAAATGCAAGGGACTTGCCATCCATGCTATAATAGCGTTTGGTATAATAGAGAGAGGAGGATGGCCGTGCAATCGACCACGAATAAAAAGCGTGCCCTGTGGCTTCGCTGGAGCTTTTTTTGTATGGGATTGATCATCCTCGGAATGGGCATTTCAATGACTATGCAGGTCAAGGACTTCGGGATCGGTCCATGGGACGTGTTTCACTACGGCCTTTTCCTGCAGCTGGGTCTGACAGTTGGGACATGGTCCATTATCGCCGGTCTTTTCATTGTCGTTGTAAGTTCTGTACTTCAGAAAAGATGGCCGCAGATCGGGACCATCTTAAATATGGTTTTTATAGGTGTATTTATTGATTTCTTTAATTGGCTGCTGCCCGAACCTCACATGTTATGGATGCAGCTTCTTGTATTTGTGTCAGGAATCTTTGTCACTGCTCTTGGTATCGGAATCTATGTGGCTCCTGAAATTGGAGCAGGTCCGAGAGACAGTCTGATGCTGTTGATTACTGAGAAAACCGGATGGAAGGTATCGAATGTCCGGAATGGAATAGAAATCATCATTGCTGTATTTGGTTTTCTTCTGGGTGGCCCTGTTGGAGCAGGGACTGTATTCATTGCTTTATTCCTGGGTACATTTGTAGGATACACACTGCCTCATGCAAAAAGATGGCTGCAGTTTTTAATAATGAAGGGTGAACTATATGAAGATATCTACGAAAGGCCGTTACGGGCTGACCATTATGATTGAACTGGCAAGAAAGTTCGGGGACGGTCCGATTTCCCTGAAACAGATTGCCAGGGATAATGATTTGTCCGAGCACTATCTGGAGCAGCTGATTGCTCCACTAAGGAATGCCAGCTTGGTGAAAAGTGTCCGCGGAGCTTACGGTGGCTACATGCTGACCAAAGCCCCGCACGAAATTACTGCCGGGGATGTCATCCGTGTCCTTGAGGGACCGATCACTCCTGTGGAAGGCATAGAAAATGAGGAGCCTGCCAAACAGGCCTTATGGAAAAGAGTCCGGGATGCCGTCAAAGATGTGCTGGATACGACAACCCTGGAAGACTTAAAAGATCATGTAGACGACCAGACGCAGGACGCCTACATGTTTTACATTTGATTCATGGGAGGGAACTCTATGAAATCCATTTATTTGGATCATGCAGCGACGACACCTGTCCATCCAGACGTGGTGGAGGCGATGGTGCCTGTCTATCAGGAGACGTTCGGGAATCCTTCCAGTGTTCATCAGTTTGGAAGGAAAGCAAGAAGCATCCTGGACAAGGCGCGTCGTAAAGCGGCATCCAGTCTGAATGCGGATGAAAAGGAAATTGTGTTTACAAGCGGCGGTACGGAGGCGGATAATCTGGCTGTCATCGGAACGGCCCGCGCCAATAAAGCTAAGGGAAGTCATATCATTACCACTTCGATTGAACATCATGCTACATTACATGCAGTCGAATTTTTAGAAACAGAAGGTTTTGATGTGACCTACCTCCCTGTTGATGAAAACGGCCTCGTACAACTTGAGGACATCAAACAGGCATTAAGGGAGGATACCATCCTCGTTTCAATCATGATGGTCAACAATGAAACAGGGGCTGTCCAGCCGATTGCAGAGACAGCAGAATTGTTAAAAGACCATCAGGCTTACTTTCACTCCGATATCGTACAGGCCTACGGGTTGATGGAGATGGATGTGAAGGAACTCGGTGTAGATCTTCTTGCTGTGTCCGGTCATAAAATCAACGGACCTAAAGGCGTCGGCTTCCTTTATGTGAAGGAGGGTACCGTTCTTTCCTCCCAGCAGTACGGAGGAGAGCAGGAGCGGAAACGCCGGGCGGGTACAGAAAATGTGCCGGCGGTCCGCGGGCTTCAGGCGGCGATTGAAGTAATGGAAGCTGAGCGTTCGACGTATCAGGAAAAGTATCTTCATTATAAAAGAAGCTTTATCCAGACATTGAAGGATCAAGAAGTAGCGTTTGAAGTGAACGGAAAGGAAGAAACAACAGCGGCTTCCATTGTGAACATCAGTTTTACAGGAATGAACGTGGAAACGCTGCTTACGAATTTCGACCTGTCCGGGATTGCTGCATCGAGTGGAAGTGCCTGCACAGCAGGTTCTGTAGAGCCTTCCCACGTGCTGACAGCTATGTTCGGAACCGGTCATCCGAAAACGACAAATTCGATTCGCTTCAGTTTTGGTTTGGCTAATAATGAGGATGACGTGATAGAAGCGGCTGAGAAGATCAGCCAGATCATCAAGCGTCTCGCTTGATTTAAGGAAGGTGAAAGATAATGAAAGAACCGAAAGACACGCGCGTCGTCGTCGGTATGAGTGGAGGAGTGGACTCTTCCGTGGCGGCCTTGATGCTCAAAGAGCAGGGGTATGACGTTGTGGGTATTTTTATGAAAAACTGGGATGATACAGATGAGAACGGCGTCTGTACAGCAACAGAGGATTACGAGGATGTGATCCGTGTCTGTAACCAGCTGGACATCCCGTATTATGCCGTGAATTTTGAGAAACAATACTGGGATAAAGTATTTACTTACTTCCTTGATGAATATAAAAAAGGCCGGACTCCGAACCCGGACGTCATGTGTAATAAAGAAATCAAGTTCAAAGCGTTTATGGATCACGCCATGTCGCTTGGGGCCGATTACCTGGCTACCGGCCATTACGCGCAGGTCCGTGAAAATGATGGACAGTATGAAATGCTGCGCGGGAAAGATAACAACAAAGACCAAACCTACTTCCTGAATCAGCTGTCCCAGGATGTATTGTCTAAAGTCATGTTCCCGCTCGGGCACCTCGATAAGAAAGAAGTGCGTGCCATCGCCGAGGAAAATGATCTGGCAACAGCCAAGAAGAAAGATTCCACCGGCATCTGCTTCATCGGGGAGCGGAACTTCAAAGAGTTCTTAAGTGAATTTCTCCCTGCACAGCCGGGACGTATGGAAACCTTGGATGGAGAAGTGAAAGGCCAGCATGACGGTCTGATGTACTATACGCTTGGACAGCGCCAAGGGCTTGGAATCGGCGGCGCCGGTGATCCATGGTTCGTCGTTGGGAAGAATGTAGAAGCTAACATTCTTTACGTCGGACAAGGCTTCCACCATGATGCGCTCTACTCTGATGGTCTGATGGCTTCAGAAGCGAACTGGACGAGTGGAAAAGCACCGGAAGCTCCGTTCGAGTGTATAGCAAAATTCCGTTACCGCCAGGATGACAGCCGTGTGACCGTGCATCCGGCCGGAAATGGTAACTGGAAAGTGGAATTCCACGAACCAGAGCGTGCAATCACTCCTGGTCAGGCCGTCGTTTTCTATGATGGGGATGTCTGCCTTGGTGGTGCCACCATTGACACAGTATTGAAAGAGGATACAGCCCTCAATTATGTAGGATAATAAAAAAAGTCATGTCCATCTTGGGAGGGGCATGACTTTTTTATGGAATTCGTATTAAAATGAACGTTGGAAAAGGAGTGGATAACATGGATAAATTGAAACAGGGGATCCAGGAAATGCAGAACCACAATTATGAAGAGGCAGCGAGGCTTTTCACAGAAGCCATCGATGAAAATCCGAAAGAGCCGGTCGGGTATATCAACTTCGGAAACCTCTTGATGCATATGAACGATAATGAAAGGGCCGTGCGCTTCTTCAACCGAGCCATTGAAATCGATGAAACGGCAGCCACCGCTTATTATGGTCTTGGCAATGCTTACTATGAGCAGGAAAAATATACGAAAGCGCAGGAGCAGTTCCTTCTTGCTGTGAAAAACGGTCTGGAGGAAGCCGATGTTCACTTTATGCTCGGCATGACCTTCATTCATCAGGAGTATGTCAAACTGGCTCTGCCTTACCTTTTACGGGCAGCTGAACTGGCTCCGGAAGACGTGGATGTTCAGTTCCAGTATGGGCTGTGTCTCGCACAGAACGGACAGATCGATGCGTCTGAAAAGGTGATGAATCATGTGCTACAATTGGAGGAACAGCATAGTGATGCCCATTATAACCTGGGCGTAGCGGCGCTTCATAAGGAAGATGCCCATAAAGCCCTGGATCATTTCCGACAGGCACTGGAGATCAATCCCGAGCACATGCTCGCCGCTCATGCGAAAAGCCAGGTGGAACAGGCGTTAAACGAGTAAGAACGAAGGAGAACGATGGATATGACTCAACAATCCTTTTTTAGCGAAATGAATGAAGAAGAACGTCCCTATGTCAAAGGGGAGCTCAATCGGATGATTTTTCACAACGAGTCGGAGCATTTTTCCATCGCCTCTATCAACGTGAAGGAGACGAATGAGGCCTTTGAAGAAAAAACGCTCGTCATCAAAGGGCATTTCTCACCGTTGGAAGAAGGGGAGACCTATATCTTCCACGGATCATTCACAGATCATAAGAAATTCGGGAAGCAGTATGTAGTGGAAATGTATAACCGGGTGCTTCCTGAAACAAAGGACGGCCTCATCTTATATCTTTCCAGTGACCTGTTTCACGGGATTGGTAAAAAAACCGCCGAACGGGTGGTAGAGACCCTTGGTGAAACAGCGGTCAGCCGTATTCTCGAGGACAGGGGAGTGCTGGATCAAGTTCCGAAACTGCCGAAGGAACGGGCGGATCAGCTTTATGAGGCTTTGAAAGAGCATCAGGGATTTGAGCACGTCATGATTCATTTGTCCCAGTACGGTTTCGGTTTGAAGCTTTCTCAGAAAATCTATGAAGCGTTCAAGGATCGGACGCTTTCCATTATTGAAGAGGATCCCTATCAGCTCGTCTTTCACGTAGAAGGATTCGGTTTCCACCGGGCGGACGAGATGGCACGGATGCAGAACCTCTCCTACGACCACCCCACGAGAATAAGGGCCGGGTGTCTGTATGTGATGCAGAAAAGCATGAGTGCCGGCCACGTCTATCTTCCAACGGAGGAATGTCTTGTCCAGGTGGAGAGCCTGTTGAACCATGGGTCTGACACAGCCATCACTTTCGATCAGCTGTCTGAGCAGATCATCCACCTTGGCGGAGATAAGTTCATCTACATCGAAGATGACCGTCTCTATCTTCCTTCTCTTTATTTTGCAGAGAACGGCTTCCGCGGTCACATCGAGCGGATCATGGAGGAAGAGGTTGAAGTCACACACACGCAGGCGGACTTGATGAAGATCATCGGTGATCTGGAAGAGGAAGAGGCGATGAGCTACGGGGAAGATCAGTTCAATGCCATCGAAAAAGCTCTTACCTCCAAGTTGATGATTCTTACCGGCGGGCCGGGAACGGGAAAAACCACTGTAATTAAAGGAATTATCCATACGTATGCTTCCTTGAATGAGGAAACGGTGGACCCGGAGGATTACAACGGGGATAAGACTTTTCCGTTCATTCTTGCTGCCCCGACAGGACGGGCGGCTAAACGGATGACCGAATCGACGGGACTGCCGGCGAGTACGATTCACCGCCTCCTTGGATGGGATGGTCACGACTCCTTTGAACGGAACAGAAACAATCCATTGGAAGGAAAGCTGTTGATCGTGGATGAATTTTCAATGGTGGACATCTGGCTGGCCAACCAGCTTTTCCGTGCCATTCCCAACGACATGCAGGTCCTTCTCGTAGGAGATGAAGATCAGCTGCCTTCTGTCGGTCCCGGACAGGTGCTCGCAGATTTACTGGCTTCTGAGCAGGTGCCTTCTTCCAAACTGACCGAAGTGTACAGACAGAAGGAAGGGTCCAAAATCATCCAGCTGGCCCATGAGATTAAAAATGATGCGTGCACCCAGGCGTCGCTTCAAAAAGAACATGATTTCAACTTTATCCCGGCCAAAGAACACCAGCTGGCCGACCTTGTAACGAACATTGTAAAAAAAGCCATGGATAAAGGCATCGATGCGAAGGAGCTCCAGGTGCTCGCCCCGATGTACCGGACCGATGTCGGGATCCATAAGCTCAATGAAACGATCCAGCAGACAGTGAACCCGCAAAAGAAGCAGAAGCGTGATTTAAAGCATTTTGAAGTGACTTACCGTAAAGGGGATAAGGTGATCCAACTTGTCAACCAGCCGGATGATGGTGTCTACAACGGCGATATCGGGGAAGTAGCGGCCATTTTCCGCGAGGAGGAAAACGTAGATGGTGTCGAACAGGTTGTCGTAGATTTTGACGGGAAGGAAGTTGTGTATCCTAAGAAGGAATTGAACAGCATTATGCATGCCTACTGTACGTCGATTCATAAGTCGCAGGGCAGTGAGTTTTCCATCGTTATTCTTCCCGTCGTGAGGAGCTACCGGCGGATGCTGCGTAAAAATCTGCTCTACACGGCGATTACAAGATCCAAACAGTCCCTGATCATCTGCGGGGACAAAGACGCCTTTTTAGATGGAGTCCGGACGACCGATACGAATACGCGGTATACAAGACTTAAAGACAAGCTGCAGGAACAGAGCACACCTGAGATCCAGCCCGAAGAGGAAGAAGAGCAGCTGTCTCCTTATGACTTTATGTAGGAAGGGGATTGCATTGAATCATAGATTAGGACTGTCAGGAAGTACGATATTATCCGATCCGGATCAGCTTTCTTTTTTATTTGAACGAGGCCTGGACCATGTCGAAATTGGTGAATTCCCGGATGAAGCCTCCTATCAGACGTTCAGGCAGATGACCGACGATCATCACCTCGAAAGCTTCGGCATCCACTCCCCTTTAATCAGGGGAAGGAGCAAGTACGACTTGATTGAACATGTCGCTGTGGACCCGGAGCAGGCCAGGGAGGCATTTGAGCAGGAAGTCGCCCGCCTTGCTGCGCACGGGGCGGCCTATGTGCTTGTTCATTTTCCCTATTTTGCGGGAACCTCAACCAGCCCTTCTCAAAAAATCGAAGAAGGGTTGAAATTTTTACATAGATTGAAAGAAACCTATGCTCTGCCAATTGTCTGTGAGCCCAAGCTCGGCCGGAACCGTTCAGGTAAAGGGATGGAATACCTGTGGCGGTTTCCTGTTGAACTGTGGAAGCGTTATGATCTGGATATCTGTGTCGATCTTGGAGACTACCGGATGGCGGCAGGGGAGAATTGGCGCGCGTATGTGGAGCCTCTCCTGCCTTTTACGTCTGTCGTACACCTTCACAATGTCTGTTATATCGAAGACAAGTATTTCTGGATTCCGCTTCATCCGGACAAAGGGAAATGGAATGGGGCGTATGACATGGAGCCAATGCTGCAGATGCTTGGTGAAGGCAGGGGGAAATACTTCATATTCGAACATACGCCGCACGTGAATCCAACACCCGAAGAAGTGGACGAAGGAATCCGCTGGGTGAAGGACGTGCTCGGCGGGGTATGAATTTCCGTGATGAGGACATACTGAAGGGTAAAAAAAGGAGTATGTCCTATGCGGTGCCCGAATTGTAACAATAAAAACCTGGGAAAAATCGGTAGTGAACAGTATTACTGTTGGAACTGCTGTCTGGAGCTTTCAGTCGAGGATGGGAAAATCAATATCAACCAGATCGAAGAGGATGGCAGTCTCAGTTCTCTGAATGATATCTTTTACCAACAGGGATCCTGATGTTTCATGGGTGAGCGTTCTTCCAAGTGGCTCAAACGATTAACCATCTTCTTTATTACCTTGTTGTCCCTGCTGCTTCTGGCCTGGCTTTTTCCTTATTATGAGCAGGGGCTGGCAGTGATCGGGAAGGTTCTTCTCCCTTTTGCTGCGGCCCTCGTGCTTTCGCTCCTGCTTCATCCACTGGTCCATGGACTTGAGGAAACCGGTGTTCCCCGGCCTATAGCCATTCTGGTCATCTTTCTGGCTTTTTTTACGTTGGCGAGCTATGGACTTTATAAAGGGATCCCGAGGCTGCTGGATCAATTGAAGCTTTTGAATGAGCATCTTCCAGCTCTTGTGGAATCGTATCAAGGCTGGACGAAGGAGTGGTATGCCCAGACCGAGCGGCTGCCGGACGGGATTCATAAAAAACTGGATCAGCGTTTTGAAGCTTTTGAAGGATGGATCAGTCAAAAAGTGATGACGGTTTTTACCGGAATCAGCGGTCTTTTCAATATGATTCTGCTGCTTGCTGTTATTCCTGTGATGACCTTCTATTTTTTGAAGGATTACAAAATGATCGGACGGTATTTACTCACCTTGCTTCCGCGAACGTGGCACAGGGAAGCCGGGCGTCTGGCTGTACAGCTGAATCACTCGCTTGGCGGCTACATCCGGGGGCAGCTGCTCATCAGTCTTGTTGTCGGTGTGCTGGCAGCTATTGGTTTTTGGCTGATCGATCTTCCTTATCCGCTCGTTCTCGGATTGATTGCGGGCCTCACCAATATCATCCCGTATTTCGGTCCGATCCTCGGGGCTGTTCCTGCTGTTGTGGTCGCTGTAACCGTGTCGGTGAACAGCCTGCTCCTTACCCTTCTCGTTGTCATCCTGATTCAAGTGATTGAAGGGAACCTATTATCACCCTACATTATGGGCCGGAGTATCCACACCCACCCTTTGTTCATCATCTTCGCCCTTCTACTGGGAGGGGAGATCGCAGGGATTCCCGGATTGATTCTGGCTGTGCCGGTTTTGACGTGTCTGAAGGTGATTATCGATGAAGTACGGGCTGGAAGGCTCCATATTGACAGATGAAGTACACTTCCCTATAATTACGCTTAGCGTAGACTTTTTGAACGAAGAAAACGATGAAGGAAACGAGTAGGTGCTTTATTCATGGACAGAGAGGCGTGTTCCCGGCTGTAAAACACGCTGCATGATCGTGCTGAACGCTATTCCCGAGTGCGGTTAACCCCCGCCGTAGTTATGCCGCGTTACAGGCATTCCAAGCTGACAGGTGCAGAACCTGTAACCAGGGTGGTACCGCGGAAAAACTCCCGTCCCTGCCGATGAAGGCAGAGGCGGGAGTTTTTATTTTTCTTCGTTCGTTACGGTCTCTCTATATATACTTAAGGAGGCAGCTTTATTATGAGAAATTTGACATCTGCTGACGTGCGTCAAATGTTTCTGGACTTTTTCAAAGAAAAAGGTCACAGCGTAGAACCCAGCGCATCACTCGTTCCCCACGAAGATCCGACGCTGTTATGGATCAACAGTGGTGTAGCGACATTGAAAAAATACTTCGATGGCCGCGTGATTCCGGATAACCCGAGAATTGTCAATGCCCAGAAATCCATCCGTACCAACGATATTGAAAATGTCGGCTTTACCGCCCGTCACCATACGTTTTTCGAAATGCTTGGTAATTTTTCCATCGGCGATTATTTCAAGAAAGAAGCGATGGCATGGGCCTGGGAATTCCTGACGAGTGACCAATGGATCGGCTTTGATCCTGAGAAGCTCTCGGTAACTGTTCACCCCGAAGATGACGAGGCGTTCCAAATCTGGAGAGACAGCATCGGACTTCCAGAAGAGCGTATCATCCGCATTGAAGAAAACTTCTGGGATATCGGCGAAGGCCCGAGTGGACCCAACACGGAAATTTTCTATGACCGCGGGGAAGCGTTCGGCAGTGACGCCGGTGATCCTGAATTGTATCCAGGCGGTGAGAATGAGCGTTACCTGGAAATCTGGAACCTTGTATTCTCCCAGTTTAACCACAATCCGGATGATACCTACACGCCGCTTCCGAAGAAAAACATTGATACAGGGATGGGGCTTGAGCGGATCGTCTGTGTGATCCAGAAAACAGAGACGAACTTTGAAACAGACTTGTTCAAACCGATTATCGAAGCGACAGAGACAATGACCTCACACAAATACGGCGGCAGCGTCGAAGGAGATTCTTCCTTCAAGGTCATCGCGGACCATATGAGAACCGTCACGTTTGCTGTCAGCGATGGGGCTCTGCCTTCAAACGAAGGACGCGGCTATGTTCTCCGCCGGCTGCTGCGTCGTGCGGTGCGATTTGCTAAACAGATCGGTATTGATAAGCCGTTCATGTATAAGCTTGTACCTGAAGTTTCCAATATCATGGTCGATTTCTATCCAGAAGTGAAGAAGAAAGAAGCCTTCATTCAGAACGTGATCCAGACAGAGGAAGAACGTTTCCACGAAACACTGAATGATGGTCTTCAAATTCTTTCCACCATCATGAAAGAGGAAACGGAAAAAGGAAGCACTGTCTTCCCTGGAACGGAAGTGTTCCGTCTGTATGATACGTACGGATTCCCGAAAGAACTGACAGAAGAGTATGTAGCTGAAGCAGGCTTTACCATTGATGAAGCCGGCTTTAAGGAAGAGATGGAGAAACAGCGGCAACGTGCCCGCAGTGCCCGCCAGAAAACCGATTCCATGCAGGTCCAGGACGGTGTGCTTGGTGAGGTCCATGTAGACAGTACTTTTGTCGGGTATGATCAGCTTACGGTTCCTTCCACGTTGGTGGAATTAATTAAAGACAAAGGTTTCGCCGAGAAAGCGGAGGAAGGCGACACCGTTTATCTTTTCTTGTCTGAAACACCATTCTACGCTGAAAGCGGCGGACAGATGGCCGATAAAGGCTGGATTAAAACAGATCACGGTGTGCTTGAAGTGACGAATGTCCAAAAAGCTCCGAACGGACAGCACATGCATGAAGCGTTCGTGAAGGAAGGAACGATTGAAAAAGGGGCACAGGTCACAGCAGAAGTCGACCAGGGAAGCCGTTCGTTCATTGTGAAAAACCATACGGCCACCCACCTGCTGCATCAGGCCCTGAAAGATGTTCTTGGTGAGCATGTGAACCAGGCAGGCTCTCTTGTCGCTCCAGATCGTCTGCGTTTTGATTTCTCTCACTTTGGAGCGGTAACCAATGAGGAAATGGAAAAAATCGAAGCGATCGTCAACGAAAAAGTGTGGCAGTCCATCCCGGTTTCCATTGAAATCAACTCCATTGAGGAAGCTAAAGCCAAAGGAGCGATGGCGCTCTTTGGTGAAAAGTATGGCGAGACGGTCCGAGTCGTTCAAGTAGGCGACTACAGCCTGGAGCTCTGCGGAGGCTGTCACGTGCTGAATACAGCGGAAATCGGCTTGTTCAAGATTGTATCTGAATCAGGAATCGGGGCAGGGACACGCAGGATTGAAGCGGTCACGGCTAAAGATGCGTATCTTTATATGAATCAGAAAGCTTCTGTCCTGAAGCAGGCCGGAGCTCTATTGAAAACATCTCCTGAACAGGTGCCGGAACGCATTGAAACCCTTCATAAAGAAATGAAGGATCTTCAGAAGGAGAATGACTCCCTGGGCGCGAAGCTGTCCAATATGGAGGCAGCCAGCATTCTCGATGAAGTAGAGCAGGTGAATGGCGTAAATGTGCTTGCGAAACAGGTGGATGTAAAAGATATGAACGCATTGAGAACCATGGTGGATGATTTGAAACAGAAAATCGATTCAGGGATTATTCTACTGGCTGCTCCAAATGGAGAAAAAGTTCAGTTGATTGCCGGGGTTTCCAAGGATTTGGTCGAAGAAGGCTATCATGCCGGCAAATTGATCAAAGAAGCCGCCACTCTGTGCGGCGGCGGAGGAGGCGGTCGTCCGGATATGGCTCAGGCCGGAGGAAAAGACGCTTCCAAGATTCCGGACGCGCTGCAGTACGCCAAAGAGTATGCCGGTCAAAACTCTTAGTTTTTCCTGAACGAGATTTAGGTATATAATGGAGTAAATACATTTATGTGCGAGGTGACCGAAATGAGTTCAATGGATAAAACAATGCGTTTTAATTTTTCAGAAGAACCCTTCGATCAGGATGTCCAGTCTGTACTGCTTTCTGTTTACGGGGCGCTGCAGGAGAAGGGGTACAATCCGATCAACCAGATTGTCGGCTATCTGCTTTCCGGTGATCCTGCCTACATTCCCCGTCATCAGGATGCGAGAAATTTAATCCGTAAGATTGAACGTGATGAACTGATCGAGGAACTGGTCAAATTTTACATTAATGAGAATAAAGAGGGCAGTAAATGAAAAAAATAGGTTTGGATGTAGGCGAAAAAACGATAGGCATTGCCATCTCGGATGCCTTAGGCTGGACAGCCCAGGGCCTTAAAACACTTCACTGGGATGAACAGGACTATTCTACAGCGCGGGAAGAGCTGAAACAGATCATTGACGATCATCAGATTACGGAAGCCGTTGTCGGCTTTCCGAAAAATATGAACGGCACGGTCGGCCCGCGCGGAGAAGCCAGCCAGGTTTTCGCCTCCTGGTTGGAACAGGAATTTCAGCTCACTTCCCATCTATGGGATGAGCGGTTAACGACGATGGCAGCAGAACGCGTGCTGCTTGATGCTGATATGAGCCGGAAAAAAAGAAAGAAAGTCATTGATAAAATGGCAGCGGTCATGATTTTGCAGAGCTATTTAGATTCAAAACAATGAGGAGGATGTCTGTATGGCATTAGAAAAAGAAGAGCGCATTATTATCCCTGATGAAAATGGGGAAGAGCATTTATTTGAAGTCTTGTTCACTTTTGATGTGGAAAAGACCGGCCATTCCTATATCGCCGTTATTCCAGCTGAACAAAAGGATGGCGAGGAAGTGGAAGTCTTTGCTTTCCGTTTTGAAGAAAAAGGCAACGAGGAAGACGATCTTGCTCTTTATCAGATCGAATCAGATGATGAGTGGGAAATGGTTGAGGAAATGCTCAACACGCTGACAGATGAAAATCTGACATAATGCATGAAACGATAAAGCTGCCGGGAGCTCCCGGCAGCTTTTTTGTATGGGGACGATTGTTTTTGTATACCCTTGAGAAGAAGAACTATGTCACTGGCGTTCTTCGAATATTGTTGAAAATTCCGGGAATATGTAGAAAGATTCTCTCTACTTATAGTATAATGTACCGGATGAAAGGAGGAAGTCCGTTGTCTAATTCTGACTTTAAATCCCAATACCAAAAGAAATTGAAAAATAGAATAGAAGAAGCCGGCAAAGTGAGAAAAATTGTCGCCATCATTCTTACGGTTTTCACACTTGTGATTCTCATCGTAGGAATATCCGGGTACCTTTATGTGAAATCCGCACTCGAACCTGTCGATCCAGGAAATGATAAGCAGGTGGATGTGGAAATCCCGCTCGGTTCCTCTACTTCCAATATCGCTTCCATCCTTGAAGAGAACGATATCATCAAAAATGATATGATTTTCCGCTTCTATACAAAATTCAAAAATGAATCCGGTTTTCAAGCTGGAGACTATCAGTTCACATCCTCCATGACATTGGATGAGGTGATTGAATCTTTGAAATCCGGGAAACTGGTGAAGGATCCCGCTCTTACTGTAACTGTGCCGGAAGGACAGAATATAGAGCAGATTGCAGCTATTTACGCAGAAGAATTCTCCTTTACTGCTGAAGAATTCATGGACAAAATCAATGATGTCTCTTATGTGGAAACGCTGATGGAAGACTACCCTCAGCTGCTGACTGAGGATATCCTTGATGAGGATATCCGTTATCCACTGGAAGGATACTTATTTGCAGCCACCTATCCGATGTATGTCGAGGATCCAAGCATTGATCAAATCGTGAGGAAAATGCTGGACCAGACAACGAAAGTAGTCGCTCCCTACTATAGTCAAATCGAAGAACTGGATGATATAGAAAATGTCCACGATTTAGTGACCATGGCCTCCCTGTTGGAAAATGAAGCACGGACCGCAGAGAGCCGCCGGAAAATATCCGGTGTTTTTTATAACAGGCTGGAAGAAGATATGATGCTGCAGACCGATCCTACGGTCCTATATGCGAAAGGCGAGCATCAGGAAAAGGTCTACTACAAGGATCTGGAGATTGAGTCACCTTACAACACGTATCATGTGAAGGGTCTGCCTGTCGGACCGATTTCCAACTTCAATCAAAACTCCCTTCAGGCAGCTGTGGAACCTGTAGAGCATAATCATTTGTACTTCCTTGCAGACAGTGAGGGGGAAATTCATTATGCTGATACGCTGAAAGAGCATAATGAGCTGAAAGAAAAATACATCAATTAAATGACTGCGCATTACCTGTGCAAATGCAGTTTAGAACGGGACATTCTTTCATGAGTGTCCCGTTCCTTTTATAGGAAAACATAGAAGCATCCTTCCTTGCTATCCGTAATCCCCCCTTTAACGAGAGGGTTCTGAAGTTTCTGTAAACGAACGCAGCTCTAAAGAACAATGGCGTTACCAGAGAGATTTGTGTTAAAATAATGGGGTTGTAAAAATGATGTAAATTTGATGTGAAGGGATGAAGCAGGATGGAGCAGGAGAATTACCTACAATCGTTGCTCTCGAAGCCTTCCAAATCATTTCAAGATATGGAGTCGTTCGCTGAAGAACATAAGATACCGATTATGGAGCCGTTGGGAATGAACTTCCTTATGCAGCTGATCCGTATGCAGAAGCCGGAGCGGATTCTGGAAATCGGGACAGCCATCGGCTATTCAGCCCTGTGTATGCTGGAGGCCTATCCTGCAGCCCGTATTACGACCGTTGAAAGAGATGAATGGCGCTATAAGGAAGCCTTGAAAAATATAGAAAACATAGAGGCCGGGGACCGTGTTTCTGTCATCTTTGGGGATGCGCTGGAAACAGGGGACCAAGCACGTGAAGAAGGCCCGTATGATGTGCTGTTCATTGATGCAGCCAAAGGGAAGTATGAGGAATTTTTCCACTTATATGCCCCGATGCTGAAGGATGACGGCGTCATCATTACGGATAACGTTCTATTTAAAGGCTATGTTGCTGATGACCGGGAAGCCAGTCCACGGATGGCGAAAATAGCGGGTAAAATCCGTAAGTTCAACGAATGGCTTGTCAAACACCCGGATTATGATACAACGATTGTGCCCATCGGGGACGGCGTTGCCATTACAAAGAAGAAAAGCAGTCACAGCTGACTCACGGATGGGATGAAAGGAGAACCACGTAACTATGAACGATAAACCGGTAGTCATTGGTGTAGCAGGTGGTACAGGTTCTGGGAAAACGAGTGTTACCAGATCCATTATCCAGCGCTTCACGGATAAAACTTTATTGATGATCGAACAGGATTATTATTATAAGGATCAAAGCGATGTCCCTTTTGAGGAGAGACTTGAAACGAACTATGATCATCCTCTTGCTTTTGATAATGACCTGTTGATGGAACATCTCCAACAGCTGATCGACCAGAAATCCGTTGAAAAGCCGGTGTATGATTATAAAATGCATACCCGTTCGGATGAGACGATCCACGTGGAGCCGAAGGAAGTCATCATTGTTGAAGGGATCCTTGTTTTGGAGGATGAGCGCCTCCGTGATATGATGGATATTAAAGTGTTTGTCGACACAGATGCTGATGTTCGGATTATCCGCCGCATGATGAGGGACATTAATGAGCGGGGACGCACCCTGGATTCGGTGATTGAGCAGTATATTAATGTCGTCCGCCCGATGCATCTTCAATTTGTAGAACCTACGAAAAGGTATGCGGACATCATCATTCCAGAAGGTGGACAGAACCACGTGGCTATTGATCTGATGGCTTCGAAAATCCAGACGGTTCTCTATGAAAAGGGTTTACTGATAGACGAAGAAAATAGTTGAAATACTGGCAAAAATCTGGCATAGTTTTCAATAGTAGTTCTAAAACTTTATGTCCTCGGGTAAAGTATAGTAAATCTCTACAATGAGCGTACAGATGTACTGCTCATTTCCTATATTAAGGACATCTCATTTTTTCTTGTACTAAAGGAGTGTAGACGGACCATGGCAGAAGAAAAAAGTTATTATATGACAGAAGAAGGAAAACAGAAGCTCGAAGATGAGCTTCATCACCTGAAAACAGAGCGCCGTAAAGAAGTGGTGGAACGGATTAAGATTGCCCGCGGCTTCGGCGACCTTTCCGAGAACTCGGAGTATGATGCAGCGAAGGACGAGCAGGCCTTTGTTGAAGCGCGTATCACACAGGTGGAAAATATGATCCGCAATGCCGTTATTATTGAGAATGACAATCAGAATCCTGACACGGTAACAATGGGTAAATCCGTAACCTTCAAGGAACTTCCTGATGGAGATGAGGAAACGTATACCATTGTCGGCAGTGCAGAAGCTGATCCTTTCGAAGGGAAAATCTCCAACGATTCTCCGATGGCCCAGAGCCTGATCGGGCACGTTGTCGGTGATAAAGTGAAAGTAGCCACACCAGGTGGAGAGATTGACGTTCAAATTATTACGGTGGAATAGAACGAAAGACAGGGGATGCCCCTGTCTTTTTCTTCATCTATATTTATAGACCAAAGGGGAGCTGTTATTCCCCGGGAAATAGAGAGGACCTTGGATGGATTGGTCATAACAGCCGGATATTGTATAATGTACGGCGTATTCAAAGGAGGAAATGAACATGGCAGATAAGCATACATCCGAGTCCCGTACCGGGCGTTTTGAGAAAAAGCGTCAATGGACCAAACGACTTCCGTGGCTTGCTGGAGCGGCCGGGATATTTGCAGTGCTGTTGATTTCTTTGATGTTATTTAACGGAGATGATCAGACCGGACAAGCTCAGAATCCGGAGGAAGAACAGCAGGTGGACACTACAAAGGATGGCACCCAGGAGGAACAAGAGAAAGAAACTGAAAAAGAACCTGAGGAAGAAGCCGATCCTGACAAAACAAGCGTATCCCTGGAAGGATTTGAAGAACTGGAGCCGATTAAGGAAGAGGAAGGCCTGCAGATAGAAGAAAGCGACAACCCTAACGTAGAAAGTGTCGTAACTAAGGACTGGCCGGTTATTCCGACAGAAATGGATACGAACGGCAGTCACGGCATTTCGTACATTGAGGGTACACAGGACTACAAAGAGCTTCAGGAAGCTGTCAGAAGCGCTGTGAACCTTTCTGAGGACAATATTATTTATTGGTGGATTGGAAACGATGGCGGCCCGCAAAAAGCTGTAGCCACCGTTTCTGATAAGAGTGAAACCGGCTATCTTCGTGTGCATGTCCAATGGGTGGACAACGAAGGATACAAACCGGTGAAACTGGAAGTACTAAAAGAAAAAGTCGTGGAAAGATAGAAAGGACGTATGGATGATGGCGATTGGAATTATTGGAGCAATGGATGAGGAAGTCAAACGCCTGCAGGCGGAAATGACGGATAAGGTAGAAAAAGAAACGGCTGGGAGCTTGTTTATCGAAGGCATGCTGCGAGGGAAAAAAGTCGTTCTCCTTAAATCAGGAATCGGCAAAGTAAACGCAGCTGTTTCGACAACCATTCTGCATGAGCAGTATGAGATTGAAAGTGTCATCAATACCGGATCCGCGGGTGGTTTCGCTGAAGACCTGGAAGTCGGAGATATTGTCGTATCCGACTTTGTTACGCATCACGATGTTGACGTAACAGCTTTCAAGTACGCCTACGGCCAGGTGCCTGGTATGCCGGCGATGTATGAGGCGGACACTGTCCTGGTGGAAAAAGCGATGAAGGCGGTCGGGAGCACAAATGCCCGTGCGGCCAAAGGAATTATTGCGACCGGTGATTCCTTTATGCAGGATCCGGAGAAGGTGGCTTTCGTCAGAGGCCGCTTTCCTGAAATGATCGCTGCCGAAATGGAAGCGGCAGCCATCGCCCAGGTTTGCTACAAATACGGCACGCCCTTTGTCGTGCTGCGTGCGTTATCCGACATAGCGGGAAAAGAGTCTTCCATTTCCTTTGATCAGTTTCTACCTGTTGCTGCCGAAAATGCAGCACAGATGATCATGACGATGATCGAAGCCGATTGACAGCCTTTTCCACCTTTTTTGATACCTCCATTATGATACGATGATGGAAATCGGGAGGTGGAGGAGTTGGCATCAAGAGAAGCTTCATCCGTGAAATTAAAAGACTATCAAAGATTTGTTTTGACACTCATCATTTTAAGCGCTTATCTTTATGCAGGAGCGTTAATCAGTCTGTATGTGTATGAATCCCGGGCTCATTTATATATGTACCCTGTTATATCCGCTTCATCAGCGGCTGCCTTTTTCATGATTCTTAAAATGAAAAAGTGGAAACAGCAGTCGGTCGGGGAATAAATACCGAAAAAGCTTCATTGACAATAGTCAATGAAGCTTTTTTTATGAAAGGCCTCCCTGCTTACTCTGCTTATAAAATTCATGAAAAATCTTCATTAATGCCCTTTTTTCAATACGGGAGACATAGCTTCTTGATATCCCAAGTTCCTTGGCAATCTCCCTCTGTGTCTTCTCCTCTGTTTGATTCAGCCCATATCTGAAGATGATCACCTCTTTTTCCCGATCATCAAGCACATTAATAAAATCCTTGATCTTTTCAAGCTCCATGTGAAGCTGGATTTCCTCAACGATGTCGGTGACATCTGCCTGCAGAATATCGAGGAGGTTGAGTTCATTCCCTTCCTTGTCGTGTCCGATCGGATCCTGAAGGGAAACATCCTTGCTCATTTTCTTCGTGGATCTGAGGTGCATTAAAATTTCATTTTCGATACACCGGGCGGCATAAGTGGCCAGTTTTGTTCCTTTTCCAGTCGAGTAGCTTTCAATCCCCTTGATCAGTCCTATCGTTCCAATCGAGATCAAGTCCTCGAAATCTTCCTTCGTATTCTCGAACTTCTTGACGATGTGTGCCACAAGACGGAGGTTATGTTCGATCAGTTTGTTCCGTGCCTCATGACTGCCCTCGGCCATCAACTGGAGCTGCTTGGCTTCTTCTTCCGGTGAGAGGGGGTTGGGGAAGGCCTGGTTTTTTACATAGGACATGAAAAAGAGGGACTCTTTGAAAAAATAAAGGATCGAAGCAATCAGACTGCTCATGGATGCACCTCCTCATGAATTAGGCAACTGCCTATCTCATGTGTATGTAGAGAAAAGGGGCTCCGTGCTTGTCTGCAATTAAAAATAAAAGGCATAACGAAGGAGATGAGGAAGATCTTCATGATAAAGAAAAACCCGTGCGGTGTTTGAAACTCGCACGGGTTTTGACGTATAAAAACGTTTGTCTACGCTTCTTAATTCTTTATGAATCCTGAGCCTGGTTTTTTCGTTCCTTTTCCAGATCTTCTGCATAATCATCCTGCACACTTTTATCCCATAGGGGCACGCCGGCCCGGTAGGCGGCTCTCGAAATCATATGACCGGATACAGGGGCGGTCAGAAGGACAAAGAAGATTCCAAGCAGCAGTTTCCCGCTGACGATTCCATTCTCTACATAGAGAAAGAGGAATGCACCGATCATTATGCCGGCCACTCCGAGTGTAGAACTCTTTGTAGCCGCATGGAGACGGGTATAGACATCGGGGAACCGAAGAATCCCAATGGACCCTGAAACAAGGAAAAAGGCACCGCTCAGCAGGAATAGACAAATGACAATATCAAAGATGAGGTTAATCCACGTCCCGCTCAATAATAACACCCTTTTCTAAGAATTTCGCCAGAGCTACTGTTCCGATAAACAGGAGAATTCCGATCAGCAGCACGACGTCATTGAATTTGGTTGTCACAAGCAGGACGGCAATCAGCCCTGCGAGGGCCATTAAATTAATTCCGATGGTATCCAGAGCAACGGCCCGGTCCGGGTTTGTCGGACCGAGAATCGCTCTGTAAAGAAGAAGGATGACAGATGCAGCAACCGCTACAATGGCGATGATGGCTGAAGTTTCAATCAGTGTCTGTGTTGTATCTAAAACAGCCTCCATTTAACGTGTCACCTCCATGATTTGTTTTTCAAATGAATTCTTAATATCATTAATGCTTTCCTGTACGTCGGGAATATCCATCGCATGAATATAAATCTTTGTATGGTCCTCACTGACTACAACAGACAGCGTTCCAGGGGTCAATGTAATCAGGTTGGCAAGCAGCGTAATTTCAAAATTCGTTTTTACATCAATGGGAAGGGCGAAAATCCCCGGCTGCATATCCTGCTTCGGTTTGTACACATATTTCAGTATATCCAGGTTGGACAGGATCAGCTCCCGTACAAACAGGAGAATCAGCTGGACAAACTTCCACGTCCGTTTCATGTAAAAGGAATCAGGGACGAAACGACGTAAGAGAAACAGAAGAATAATCCCGAGAATATAGCCGACAAGAAAAGAGGTGAATGTGTAACTTTCACTCAGGAACATCCACATGATGGCGATAATGATGTTCAGTACAATTTGTAATGGCATCGGCTTCTACTCCTTTAATACAGAATCAATGTAGATTTCCGGATCCATTAAGTATTGGGCGATGGACTCCACTACGGGGAAGAACCATTCAGCGCCAACGCCTAACAGCACGGAAAGCGTTAATAGAAATACAGCCGGGTAAACCATACGGCTGCCTTTTTCTTTCCGATCCGGCCGAGGGATATCGGTCTTGTCTCCCCAGAATCCTCTGATGAAAATACGAATCATCGAGAATAGAATCAACAGACTCGACATCAACGCCACAATGACTATCATAACTTCTTCCTGCCCAACAGCTCCCCGGATCAACTGCAGCTTGCCGATAAATCCGCTGAACGGAGGTATTCCGGCCAGAACAAGAGAAGCAAGGAACATCATCCACCCGAGTAAAGGATAGTGGTGGATCAAGCCTCCCATTTTTCTTAAATCCGATGTGCCGGCCACATATACCGTGGCACCGGCCAGGATGAAGAGGGCGGCTTTAATAATCATGTCATGAATAAGGTAATACACCGTACCACTTAGAGAAACTTCAGAGAAGATCCCGATCCCCATCAGCATGAACCCGACAGCTGGAATGATGTTATACGCAACAATCAGCTTCACGTTGTGAGTGGATAAAGCGCCGATCACACCGAAGATCATTGTCAGTGCGGCGAGGTAGATGAACAAGGTATGCGTCATATCCACCTGCTGATTGAACATAAGTGTGAAGGTCCGCAGGATAGAGTAGATTCCGACCTTCGTCAGCAGCGCTCCAAAGAGTGCAGAAACGACGGCATTCGGTGCTGAATAAGGTCTTGGAAGCCAGTAGTACAGCGGGAACACGGCTGCTTTTGTAGCAAAAACGAAAAACAGCAGAATGCCAATGGTTGTTAAGATCCCCTGCTGTTCGACTTCCTGCACACGCTGGGCAATCTGCGCCATGTTGACGGTTCCCACAACAGAGTAGAGAAAGCTGATCGTTGTAACAAACAGCATGGAAGAAAACAGGTTGATTAAGACGTACTTAATCGATTCCCGAAGCTGGGCTTTTCCATTCCCGAGAACGATCAATCCGTACGAAGCCATCAATAGAACTTCAAAGAAAACGAAGAGGTTGAATAAGTCTCCGGTAAGGAAGGCTCCACTGACCCCTGCAATCAGCAGGAAGAAAAAGCTGTAAAAATAGAAGGACTCTTCTTTTTCTGTTAAAGACTTCGGAGCGAAAAATACGGCCGCCACACCAATGATATTGGTGGTCAGAACGAGGACGGCTGCTAATAAATCACCGACAAGAACAATTCCGAACGGTGCTTCCCAGCTTCCGACCTCAAGGACGATTGTCCCCTGACTGCGGATGGTCATAAAGACGTACCCAACCACAATCAGGTTGATCACCGCTGTAATCTGGGAAAAGGAGCGGACCAGTTTTGTTTTCTTGTGTATAAAGGCAGTTATGATTCCTGCCAAAAGCGGCAGCAGAATCGGCAGTATAGCTAAATTACTCATAGTCGTTACCCCTCAGTTGCTCCATATTATCCGTACCATTGATTTTAGCGGCACGATAGGCAAGGACCAGCAGAAGGCTGGTGACCCCAAAGCTGATAACAATGGACGTCAAAATCAAAGCCTGTGGGAGCGGATCTGTGTACTTCTCGATTCCTTCTGTCAGAACCGGGGGTGCCCCCCGTTTCAGCTCTCCCATTGTAAGAATGAACAAGTGGGCTCCATGGGAAATGAGCCCCGTTCCAATAATGATTCTCAGCAATTGTTTTTGAAGGAGGTTATACACGCCGGTGGTGAATAAAATACCGGCTAATACAGCCATAATGAATTCCATTGTTATTCATCCTCCTTCGGTTTCTTTAATCGGATTAATCCGTAAATGGCCATGGCGGCGATTCCGAGAACGACGATTTCAAACAACGTATCGAGACCACGGAAGTCAACAAGAATGACGTTGACGATGTTATCTCCGCCTCCAAGCTTATAGGAGTTCTTAACGAAGTATTCGGCGATGGAATCAAACCATTTACTGCTGTGGGCGGAGATGGCAACCATTGTCATGAGTGCCCCGAAGCCGACAGAGATAATCACGTTAAGAACCTGCGTGCTCATCGGCTGATCTTTCTTCTTCAGCTTAGGAAGGTGATAGAACACAAGCAGGAATAGAGCTACTGTTACGGTTTCCACGATGAGCTGAGTCAAGGCCAGGTCAGGAGCCCTGTAAAGGACGAACAGCATGGAAAGTCCGTATCCAACGACTCCCAGAATTAAAATGGCCGCGATCCGGTTGTTGGTCAGGGCTGTACCGATGGCTGCCAAGACCATAGTGACAGCTACAGCAATTTCAGGTGCGGTAATTCTGGATAAGTTGGACGTATCCACGGTAAATCCGCCGGTCAGAGCCATAAAGGCAAAGCTGACGATTAAGATGGCTGCAAGAATCAAGCGGACATAGCGCCCGAGCGATCCGTTCATATAGCCTTTGGTGATGACTCCGGAATACCTCTCCGTCCGATCGACAAGCCCATCATAAAACTTGTTCAGATTCAGACGTCCAGGCAGGAAGTTGTACACCGGTGACCAAACCTTCCTTGATATGGCCAGAATTGCACCGAAAACCACAACGGTTAAGGACATGACAAACGGCGGGATAATACCGTGCCAGAATGTAATATGTTTTTCATCAAGGGTTGTGCCTTTAACGGCCTCCGCCGCATGGGCGATGAACGATCCGTTCACAAGGAACGGGAATAAACCGATAATGATCACACCAGCGACCAGAATCATCGGAGATACAAGCATTCCGATTGGAGCCTCGTGTGGTTTTTTCGGAAGCTGATCAATCTTCGCACGTCCTCGGAAGGTGCCGAAGAAGAAATACATGGAATAGACGAATGTGAAAATGCTCCCCAGAACAGCCAGGTAAGGAATCACACTCATCATAAAACCAGAGAAACCAGCGGCTGATGCTTCCAGGTGAAGGGAAGATTCAAAGAACATTTCTTTACTATAGAAGCCGTTTAGGAACGGCAGCGGGACACCGGCCATAGAGAATGAGGCAAAAACAGCCAGCGTCGCTGTGATCGGCAGATAAGTCATCAAGCCGCCAAGACGGCGGATATCCCTTGTCCCTGTTTCATGGTCAATGATTCCGGCAACCATGAAGAGGCTCCCTTTAAAGGTAGCGTGGTTCAAAATATGGAATACTGCGCCAAACACGGCGGCTTTCGTTCCGAAACCGAGCATCGCCATAATCATTCCCAATTGACTGATGGTGGAAAAGGCGAGAATTCCTTTCAAGTCTGTCTGACGGACAGCCATATAAGATCCCCAGCATAATGTAACAATCCCAGCTGTGGACACAATAATGAAGAACCATTCACTGGAAGATAACATCGGAGAGTACCTGGCAACTAAATAAATCCCTGCTTTAACCATGGTTGCTGAGTGAAGATAAGCACTGACAGGCGTCGGTGCCTCCATGGCATCAGGGAGCCAGATGTGGAAAGGAAACTGTGCGGATTTCGTGAAAGCCCCTAAGAGAAGCAGACTTAAAATCAGCGGGAAGTATTCACTGTTTAAAACCAGCTGCTGCTGATCAATCATTGCTCGGATACTTGTTGTATTCGTTAACACACTCATGTAAATCAACGCACCCAGCAGGCTCAAGCCCCCGAACACGGTGATCAGCATGGATTTAAGTGCACCATACCGAGATTCCTGTTTATAATTCCAAAAACCGATTAACAGGAAAGAAGACAATGACGTAAATTCCCAGAAGCTGTACAGGGCAAATACGTTGTCGGAGAGAACGACACCGAGCATCGATCCCATGAAAATAAGAAAATACACGTAGAAATGGCCCAGCTGCTCAGATTTATGTAGATAGTAAATCGAGTAGAAAGCCACTAAGGCACCGATTCCACTGATAAGAAGAACAAACAGCAGACTCAGGCCATCCAGGTGGAAAACCATGTTGATCCCAAGCGAGGGAATCCATGAGTATTCCTGGACGACAGGTTCAAAACCTGTTCCGATATGACGGACAAAGTAAATAAAAATGACCACAGGCACAAGTGTTACAAAAAAGCCCGGGTGCAGCTTTTCTTTCCATCTGCTTAAGAATGGAATGAAAACAGCAAGAATAAAAGGCAGTAATACGGCCACCAGCATGCGGATAATTCCTCCTTTGGCTATGTTTCATCTATTTGGTTCGTATAGGGATGATGACAGCCTTGTATCCATTCAATTGTAATCAAAAAAACGGTCATTATTCAACTGTAGCATACCAGCAGCAGCATGTTGTAGACTTATTTTAGTCTTTCCTTATAAATAAGAAGAGACACATCAATAATAAAAATAAAAAAACACAAAAAAACATTCATTCTCCAGAGAGAAACGAATGTTTACGATGAAGCTTGTTTATTTTATCTACCCGACGCGGGGAATCGTTTTTTCCAATTGGTTCTGAATGGCTCTTTTTTTGATTTCATTACTGATCTGTTCGACAAATTCTTCGGAAAGATTGAGTTCAATAGCTTTGTGGTAAGATTGTATAAGCAGGGAATCCGATAATTGCTTCATACCGCTGTCACTCATGTGACAGTCACCTCCCGTTTTCTTAATCTCTCAACGTCCGTCTTTGAATGTATGTTTACCTTACCATGACCCGAAATTTGCCACAATATAGAAGTTATCTACAAGAAAATGTAGATAACTAATTGAAAAAACCATCTAGGTTTAGTGATAACAAAGAAGTTACTGTGTGGAAAATGTGTATAAACTTATCCACAGCCCGGTTTTGTCGGTAAATGTCGAACGAATTTTGTTCTTAATGGAAGACCTTTTGAAACATAATGAAATTTTGTATATGATGGTGAAGGAGATTTTGCCGTTGTATAAGAGATGGAGTGAGTTGATGTTAAATAATTTTCTGCCTGATGAACACGTTCCAAGTGTATTTGATATAGATCCACAGGAACTCAAGGACAAAGGAATCAAAGGTGTTATCACAGATCTGGATAATACGCTGGTAGCCTGGGATGTTCCTGATGCTACCGAAGAAATTCAGGCATGGTTTAAAAAGATGAACAGTCATGGAATTCAGGTGACCATCGCTTCAAACAATAATGAAGCGCGTGTGAAATTGTTTTCGGAGCCTTTGGATGCCACTTTTATTCACAGCGCCCGGAAGCCCCTGTCCAAAGCGTTCAAGAAAGCACGCAAGCAGATGAATTTAAATAAGAACGAGGTTGCTGTTATCGGTGACCAGCTTCTCACAGATGTTCTTGGAGGCAACTCTGCAGGTTACCATACCATTCTCGTCGTACCGATCGTCGAAACAGACGGATTTGTTACCCGTTTTAACCGGAAGATTGAGCGGCGGATTTTAAACTGGATGAGAAGAAAAGGGAAAATTACATGGCAGAGGAGAGATGGATAATGGCAGAGATTCAATGCCAGGGATGCGGAGCGGACATACAGACAACAAACCCTGAACAACCGGGTTACGCCCCCGCTTCCGCTTTAAATCGGGAGGACATCATTTGCAAGCGGTGCTTCCGGCTGAAACACTATAACGAGGTGCAGGATGTGCCGTATCAGGATGATGATTTCCTGGAGATGCTCAATCAGATCAATGGGACGAAAAGCCTCGTCATCCAGCTGATTGATATTTTTGATTTCAATGGAAGTTTTATTCCAGGTTTGAAACGACTGACCGGGAATAATCCTGTTCTTCTTGTAGGGAATAAGATGGACGTGCTGCCAAAGTCAGTGAACCATAACAAGGTGAAGCACTGGCTGAAGCGATCCGCCAGGGAAAATGGTTTGGAAGTCGAGGATGTGTTCCTGATTTCCGCTGAAAAAAACCAGGGTGTCGAAGAATTATCAAGAGCCGTAGAGGATTACCGTAACGGAAAAGATGTTTATGTAGTAGGGACGACGAACGTAGGAAAATCAACGTTCATCAACACCCTCATTTCCAACACATCAGGAGTGAAGGATGCGATTACGACTTCTTACTTCCCGGGAACGACTCTTGGATTCATCGATATCCCGCTGGATGAGCAGAGTTCTATGTTCGATACACCCGGGGTGATCCACCGTCATCAGATGGCCCACTACGTGTCGGATAAAGACTTGAAATTGATTACACCCCGCAAAGAAGTGAAGCCGAAGGTCTATCAGCTGAATGAACAACAGACTCTGTTTATCGGTGGACTGGCCAGGCTTGATTTTGAAAAAGGGGAGCGTTCGTCCTTTATCGGTTATTTCTCCAATGAACTCCACATTCACCGGACGAAAATGGAAAAAGCCGATGACTTGTATAAAAATCATTTAGGGGAGCTTCTAACACCACCGGATCAGGATACAAAAGAGAAGCTGCCTCCTTTGAAAGCCCAGACGTTGAAAATTACGGAGCCTAAGACAGATATCGTATTTTCGGGACTGGGATGGATCACTGTTCCAGAAGGAGATGTCACAGTAACGGCTCACGTGCCGGAAGGTGTGAAAGTATCCCTTCGTTCATCACTCATTTAGGGGGAGATTTTTTGTTTACATTCGGCTTGGCAGGATTTCCGGTCGGACACTCGCTGTCTCCATGGATTCATGAACAATTGATGGAACAGACGGGGGTTGAAGGAAAATATCACCTGTTCGAAATCACACCGGAAGATTTCGATGAGCAGATCGATCAGATCAAAAAACAGCAGCTGGATGGTTTCAACGTGACGGTTCCTTATAAGGAGAAGATCATTCCATATCTTGACGGAATCGACGCGAGTGCCGAGCAGCTGGGTGCTGTGAATACAGTCAAGCGGACATCTGATGGCTGGATCGGCTATAATACAGATGGAACAGGGTTTCTGCATTCGCTTCAGGCACGTTTTCCAGATCTTTTTCATCAGAAAATCAACGTTCTGCTTCTTGGAAGCGGAGGAGCGGCCAGAGGGATCTTTGCCGCGCTGATGGACCAGGCAGAGGTTAAGGTCGATGTAGCGAACCGGACGATCAGCAGAGCGGAGGCTATGATTACTGAAACCGGTGGTGACCACGCTGCCAGAGCAGTTACCATTGAGGAAGCTGAACAAGCAGCCGGGGGATATGATTTAATTATCCAAACCACCACGGTAGGCATGAGCCCGAATGATGATACATCCATTATGCCGCTTCAAAATATCAAGGAAGGTACGGTGGTCAGTGATATTGTCTACCGGCCGCTGATGACGAGCTTCTTAAAAGAAGCGGAAGAAAAAGGAGCCCGTCTGCATTTTGGCCATGAAATGCTGCTGCAGCAGGCGGTTTATGCCTTCCAAATCTGGACGGATCTTCATCCTGAAGCGCATCCGCTCCTTGAAAAGTTCGAACGAAAGTTGAAAGGGGAATAACATGTTAACAAGTAAACAGAAAAAGCATTTGCGTGCGGCTTCCCACCAGGTGCAGCCGATTTTTCAGGTTGGTAAAGCAGGGGTCAATGAAAATATGACGACACAGATCAATGAGGCCCTTGAAAAGCGTGAATTGATCAAGGTCAGCATTCTGCAGAACTGTCTGGAAGAACCCGCATCTGTAGCAGAAGAAATTGTAGATGCTACAGATGCCCATATCGTACAAGTGATCGGAAGCACGATCATCCTGTATAAAGAATCTAAAGAAAATAAGCAGATTGAGCTGCCGTAAAGCAGGATGCCCTTATGAAAAAAATCGGCATCCTCGGCGGAACGTTTGATCCACCCCATTATGGACATTTGTTAATGGCTGAATACTGCCGGGAGGATATGGGGCTGGATGAAGTCTGGTTTATGCCGTCCTATATCCCACCTCATAAAAAAGAATCACAGACAGATGCTGACCTTCGTCTGGAGATGGTAGAACGGGCGATTGCCGGTCATCCGGATTTTCGTTTGTGTGATATCGAACTTGTTCGAAAGGGAACATCTTATACCTATGACACGCTGACACTTTTGAATAACGAATACCCGGATCACCATTTTTTCTTTATCATAGGTGGAGATATGGTACAAAATCTGCCGCAATGGTATAAAATAAATGAACTGAAAACCATTGTGGATTTTGTCGGAGTGAAGCGGCCGGGGTATGAGTGGAATCCGGAAGCCGGTGTTCATTATGTAGAGATCCCCGGTGTCGATGTTTCCTCCACCATGATCAGGGAAAAACTTAAAGATGGAAAAGGTGTCCGTTACCTCGTACCGGAAGCGGTGAATTCTTATATAAAGGAGCATCACCTCTATGGAAATGACTCGTGAACAAGCGTTGGAGTACGTCAAACCTTTTCTTAAACAAGAGCGTTTTGACCACACTGTCAGAGTCGCTGATGAGGCAGTCATCCTCGCTGAGCGCTTTGGCGCTGATGTAAAAAAGGCAGCCCTTGCCGGTGCCCTCCATGATTATGCCAAGTACAAGGACAGGGGCTTGATGAGGAGTTGGATTGAAAGCGACAGACGTCTGCCTAAAGATCTTCTTGATTATCATCATGAGCTTTGGCACGGCCCTGTTGGAGCCCTGATGCTGGAACAGGAAATTCATTTGACAGATCCCGAGGTTTCCAGTGCAGTATCCTGTCATACGACAGGAAAGAAACAGATGAGTCTTTTGGATAAAGTTGTATTTTTAGCGGATTACATTGAACCCGGTCGGAACTTCCCCGGAGTTGATGAAGTCCGTAAAACGGCGGAAACGGATTTGGATCAAGCCTGTCTCCTTGCATTAAAAAACACCATTGTATTTTTGGTCGGCAAGGGAAGGACCGTTTATCCGGACACGTTTCATGCCTATAATGATTTATTATAATCAGAAAGAGACCCAAAGAGATATAGGATGAATAAGGGAGGAAACTCATGGAAAGCAGAGAATTAGTAACACTGGCCGCACAGGCCTGTGATGAAAAAAGAGCTCAGGATATCGTCGTATTGGATATGGCGGATGTATCGTTAATCGCGGATTACTTCGTGATTTGTGAAGGATCCAATGAAAGACAGGTACAGGCTATTGCCAGAGAAGTAAAGGCTCAGGCTGAAGAGAATGGTATGGAAGTGAAACGTATGGAAGGTTTTGAGCAGGCCCGCTGGGTGTTGATTGATCTGAACGGTGTCGTGTGTCACATCTTCCATAAAGATGAACGTCATTATTACAACCTGGAAAGACTCTGGGGAGACGCAGACACGGTGTTCGTTGAGGGCTTGGAAAACTAATATGAGTTACAAGGACATGGCACGGGTGTACGATCGTCTGATGGAAGACGCTCCATACAGCAGCTGGGTGACATTCACCAGAAATCAAATGCAGCACCACAATGTGACTGGGAGCAGGATTCTTGATGTCGGCTGCGGGACAGGTGAGATCACTCATAGACTGGATCAGGAAGGATTTCAAATGACAGGTGTGGACTTGTCGGAGGAGATGCTTGCTGTCGCCCAGCAGAAAAATCCCCGTTCCTCCATCCAATGGTTGAAACAGGATATGACCGAGCTTGAACTTCCTATGGCTTTTGATGCGGTCATCAGTTATTGTGATGTTTTTAACTATCTGCAGGAACCAGGGCAGGTAAAAGCAGCGTTCACCAGTATTTATACTTCTCTGGAAAAGGGCGGGCTGTTTTTATTTGACGTTCACTCTATAGAGCATATTCAGAGGGACCTGAGTGGTTCCACCTTCGCAGAGGTGTATGATGATTTGTCCTATGTATGGTTTTGTGATCCCGGTGAAAAGGACTACAGCATCGTTCACGACTTGACCTTCTTTATCGAGGAAGGTTCCAGTTATCACCGATTTGATGAGGTTCATTACCAACAGGGGTTTGAGCTTCACGATCTTAAAGCGTGGCTGGAGGCCGCCGGCTTCAGCTTCCGGGGAGTCTATGCAGACTTTAGTACAGAACCCGGTGCTGAAGGAGACCGCTGGTTGATTGCTTGTACAAAATAGGGAAGAGTCCGATTGGAAAATCGGACTCTTTTTTTATCCTATCCGGCAGGAATTCGTCAAGTAATGTCGAATAATAAAATTACAAGTGAATGTGTTTTTTATCCTCCTGATGTTTCCTCTGTGTGGCTTCGAACATCTTCTGGAATAATGGCCCGATATGATCCTCCAGAGCCTGAAGGCCCTCGCCGGTCACCCCGCCTTTGACAGTCACTTTCTCCATGAGTTCTTCCAATGTCATAACCCGCCTTGAAAGCAGTTCTCCAAGTCCTGTCATCATATTTTCTGTTAAGACCGCAGCCTTTTCCTTTGGCATGCCGGCGACATCTCCGGCCGCTTTGATCCATTGACTCAGCAGAAAACTGATGAATGCCGGGCCGCAGGATACGATGTCAGAGGCTGCCCGGATATATTCTTCTTCAATTTCCACCGGAGTCGATATGTGAGAGAAGGCCTTATGAAGGGCCGATTGGTAGGTTTCACTCGTTTTTTCTCCGAAAGTCATTAAGCTGACGCCGGCAAGAGCGTGGTTCGTTATGGACGGCACCACCCGGGCGACTTCACAGGGCACAGCTTTCTCAAGCTGGTCCACAGCGATCGGAGAGGTGATGGAAACAAGACATTGATCTTTTTTCCACTTTCCTTTCAGTTGGTCGAGTATCTCCTTATAGTGATGCGGTTTCACACAAATGAAAAGGATATCGCTGTTCTGCTGCGTTTCCAGAATCGTATCGGCGACAGTAATTGACCCCAATTCTTCTTTTAACGCTTCCGCCTTTGTTTTTGTTCTATTGTAAATCGTTAATTGATCGCTGCGCACGGCTCCGCTTTTGATCAGTGATGTTGTAAGCATGCTCCCCATATTTCCGGTTCCGATGATTCCCCATCTCATTGGAATCCCTCCCTTAATGGTTACCTATACAATAGTATTCCGAGAGTAAAGTTTTATGAAAGAAGGGCGGACGATTCATGATCAAACGATACGGATGGATAGGAATGGTTGTTCTTCTGCTTGTACTCGTTTACAGGCAGGTACAGCCGGATGCAGATGTCGAAAACACGGTTGTTACTGAAGAAGAGCAGGTCCAGGTCATGGCTGAAGGGGAGGTTTCCAGTGATGAAATTGTGGTCGACGTAAAAGGAGAGGTCTTACGTCCGGGCGTTTACTCCATGAAGGGTGGGGCAAGGGTGGATGATGTCATCGCGAAGGCAGGGGGAATGACGAAGGAGGCTGACCCTCGGAGCGTCAACCTCGCCCAGGTCCTGCAGGATGAAATGGTTGTGCTCGTGACAGAGGCGGCTGCAGAGGGGGAAGACACTTCCCAGTCATCAAGTATGGATACGGCCAGAATAAGGGTGAATCAGGCTTCTATGGAGGAAATCCAGACATTGAACGGCATCGGGCCGTCAAAAGCCGAAAGTATCATCAAATACAGGGAAGAGCATGGTCCGTTTGGATCTGTCGAGGAACTGCTCGATGTACCCGGAATCGGAGAGAAAACATTAGACCAGCTGAAGGAATATATCGCTGTTCCATAACGTTGACGGCAGGACATACAGCAAGTAAACTTAATGAAAAAACAGGGGGATACATAGATGGAACGAATCACGTGGAACCAATATTTTATGGCACAGAGTTACCTGTTGAAATCCAGAAGCACCTGTCAGAGGCTTGCCGTAGGAGCTGTCATTGTCCGGGATAAGCGTATGATAGCCGGCGGTTATAACGGGAGTGTGAGCGGCGGAGTGCATTGTATTGATGAAGGATGCTATGTCGTAGGCGGCCATTGTGTCCGGACGATTCATGCTGAAATGAATGCACTGCTTCAGTGTTCAAAATTTGGCGTAGCTGCAGACGGGGCGGAGGTCTATGTTACTCACTTTCCCTGCGTTCACTGTACGAAGGCATTAATACAGGCGGGAATTAGAGCGGTTTATTATGGGGAGGATTATAAAAATGATCCATATGCTGTCGAGCTTTTCCAACAGGCCGGTGTCCGGATGAAAAAGGTGCCACTGGAAATTCCTCCCATGCAGACGGAGCAGCGGGACCTTGTCGGCCGGCTTATTGAGAAACTGGAAGAGTCCCGGGATCCTGAAGTGGAACAGTTAAGGGAATTAGCCGGCCATTACTTCTCCCTTCACGAAAAATGAACGCCTGTACCGGCCGGTGGCACCTCCCCGTCCTTGCTTTTGCATCGGGCGGGGTTCTGGCCTCCCTGGAAGAGGATGCCGTTTATGTGTTTGCGGTTTTGATATCCGTTGTCCTTTTCGGTTACCGCACCCATCTCCATCAATTTCTTCTCCTTTGTATGCTCCTCGCTGCTGGTTTTATCTACCTTGCCCCTCAGTCTCCTCTGACACAAAAAGAAAGCAGTGAATCATGGACCGGTGTTATTGATTCAGAAGTGAAGGAAACCTCCTATGCTGTGCAGTTCCTTATGAAAGATGCAGACGGCATCAAAAGGCAGGTCCGTATTTTGAAAAGTGATCTTGATGAGCAGGTACCTGTGTTCCACCATGGATCTGTCTGCACGGTTTCCGGTGTGACAGGCCCGTTTGATTCTGCCCGGAACCCGGGTGCATTTGATTATGCGGCGTATATGTACACGCAGGGTGTCCTTGCGGAGATGGTGGTGCAGGATCACTCAGATACAGCGTGCGAGGGAAGGTCCCGGTTCAGTTATCTGTATGAATGGCGGACGCATCTTCTGAAAAAGGTCCAGCGTCAGTTGGATCCTGAATCGTACAGTTGGGTCAAAGCGCTGGTCTTTGGAGAGAAAGATGCTGTCCCCGAAGATATCATCAAGTGGTTTCAAGCGTATAACCTTTCTCATATCCTCGCTATTTCAGGACTGCACGCCGGACTGCTGGCCGGAGGAGTCTATGTCTCTCTTTACCGGTCCGGCCTGGCAACAAAAAGGCAGGCCCGCATCTTTCTGATCTTCTTTCTCCCATCATATACAATCCTCGCCGGCGCCGCGCCATCGGTCATCCGGGCTTGTGCTATGGCCCTCATCGTCCTTGTCACTTCGATGTTTAACCGCCGGATCCCATTGTCGGATGTCATTGCCTGGACAGCAGGTTTCCTGCTCGTTTGGAATCCTGATTACCTGCATCAGGTGGGCTTTCAATTTTCCTTCCTTGTCACCTTCAGCCTTATCCTTTCTGCACCTGTGTTGAAGAAGGCATCTGGTCTTTGGCAGCAGACGATGATCATCAGTCTCATCTGTCTGCTGGCCATCCTCCCTCTTCAAATCCACTATTTTTACGAATTTCAACCCCTGTCCCTTTTCGTAAATGTGGCGGTGGTCCCCTATTTTTCCTTCTTCGTCATTCCGGTGTCCTTCCTTTTGTTTCTTGCTGTGCTCATTTTTCCTGGTTCTGTCACTTATAGGTTTTCCTCGATATTTTCTGATCTTCACCAGCGTGTCCTTTCAACAGTTATGGAAGTGGGAGGTTTGCTGGACTTTCCCTGGGTCATTGGGGAACTGGCTGTTTCAGCGATCCTTGTGTTTATGGTCTTGTTTGTCAGGATGATGCTTCATTGGTGCAGAGAACAACATGGGAAGACTCTTTTGTTCGGCGCTGCGTGTGTGGGTGTGCTTATGGTTTATGCTTCCCTTCCTTACTTGTCATCGAAAGGGACTGTGACAATGCTCGATGTTGGTCAGGGGGACAGCTTTATCATTGAACTGCCTTACAGGAAAGGTGTATGGATGATTGATGCTGCGGGGCCACCTGTTTTCATGGAAGATAAGGCCGAGACGGCGGAAACCATTATTGTCCCTTTCTTGAAATCCAGAGGCATCCATACGGTTGATACCCTTCTCATTACTCATGAGGATAGTGATCATGATGGAAGTGTTCCATACCTGCTCCAACACCATAATGTGAATCGTCTGGTGACGTCACCATTTAATCCTGTCCAGTATAAAGGGGTGGAGCAGCTAAGGGTGGAGGCAGGAGACCTGTTGAAGGGCGGCGGTCTTGAAATGCGTGTCCGGCATCCGGCAGAAAACAAGGGAGATGCGAATGACAATTCCCTCGTGGTGGATTTCGATCTTGGTGGGAAGAAGTGGATGTTCGCTGGAGATATCTCAGCCCCCGTTGAGAAACAGCTGCTTCAAGGGTCTATGGCTGTTCGTGCCGATGTCTTGAAGGCAGCTCACCACGGCAGTAACACATCTTCAAGTGAGGAATGGCTGGAGCGGGTGGATGCTGACGTGGTATGGATATCTGCAGGCGTCGATAATCGTTACGGTCACCCGCACGAAGAAGTACTGAAAAGACTGATGGATCAGGAGGCGGTCATTCTCCGGACAGATCAATCCGGGGCTGTCACCTATAATTTTTATGGAGATGATGGAACGTTTTCTACTTTTCTTCCGTATAATGCAAGCAGAAAATAAAAAAAGACTGCTTCATAAGCAGCCTTCCGGAATTGCACCATTATTGACCGACCACAGAAAATACAACCCCGATTGCGAAAATAATGAAGAAGAAGACAAATGAGAAGACAAATCCCAATCCGGAATCAATGACATCATTCGTTTTGGATTGAATATCATTCTTGAACTCGTTCATAATACCCCTCCTATATCAATTACTAAGTATAGTCCATTTACAGCCAAAAATCTACATGGTGTGAAAAGGATTTCTAAAATTATCCTGGATTCATACGTTTGCCACAGCTAGCAAGACTTGTCACAGATAATTCTTCCCCAGGCGGTCAAACTAAACGCAAGAGACGAACAACATCGTCCTCTTCAAAAGCACCCGGGGCTTTTGAAATGGCGTTTATATAGATGGTTCATACGGCATGCTCACGTCACTTTTTGACAGATCTTGAAAAGGACAATAAAATAGTGACACTGAGCTCCCTCTCAGGAGGGTGCCGTATTCTTTTTTTATAAGAAAGGACAACCACTGTATGGCCAAGCTGAATCAATCACAGGTGTACTTACTATATGGAGTAGAGCCGTATCTGATACAAGAGAATAAAGATAAAATCATTAAGCAGGCGTTAAAGAAAGAAGACCGCGAATTTAATGTATCCCAGTACGACCTGGAGGAAATCCCTGTCGAGGATGTTGTCACAGATGCGGAAACCTTTCCGTTTCTTGGGGATGGGAAAGTGGTGATCGCTGCCAGTCCTGTCTTCTTAAAGGCGAAACCGGACAAGCTCTCCTTTGAGCATGATGTGGATAGGCTGCTGAAGTATATACAAAATCCAGCAGAATACACGACACTGATCCTCATCGCTCCGTATGAAAAACTGGACGAACGGAAAAAGCTTTTCAAGGAATTGAAAAAACATGGCGAGGTCATCCACTGTGAGCCTGTGAAAGAATGGAATATGGATAAGTGGATTTCAAGTCTCGCGCGGGATTTACATATTACCGTGCCGGAGGATATTTATGAATTGTTCACACAGGAAATTGGCGCGAACCTGATGGCTTTGAGGAATGAAATGGAAAAGCTTGCCCTTTATGTAGGGGAAGGCGGCGTTGTTACGAAAGAAGTAGCAGAGCAGCTCCTTTCGCACAGTGCGGAAGCATCCGGACTCAAACTCGTCGATGCTGTGATGGAAAGGGACCTTGGAAGAGCGATCCGGATTTATAAGGATCTTGAGAAAGTCAACGAAGAGCCGATTGCGCTGACAGCCCTTCTTTCCTCCCAGTTCCGCATCATCAATCAAGCGAAAGTGCTTAAACAAAAGGGTTATGCCCAGAACCAGATGAAAACGTATATTAAAGCACATCCCTACGTCATAAAAATGGCATTGAAAAGAGAGCGGTTTTTCACGAACCAGGAACTGAACCAAATCATGAATGAACTTGCGGAGACGGATTATAATCTGAAGCAGGGGAAAATGGAAAAAGCGCTCGCTTTTGAAATGCTCCTGTACCGGTTGATCCACATTAAACAGCAGGCGGCTGATGAAAAAGCGACGATATAAAACAAAGAAGCCCTCCGGCAGCAGGCCGGGGGGCTTCCTTCATGTAAAAACGACCCATTCAATAGAAGGATCGTCTGTTGGTCATAAATTACGATTTAATTATAGTGCGTTAACTAATTTAGTTAGGCGGGATTTTTTACGGTTTCCTGTGTTTTGAGGCAGGGCGCCGCGTTGAACAGCTTTGTCAATTTTCTTAACAGCTGTAGGAAGCACTTCTTTCGCGTTTTCTACATCTTTAGCTTCAACAAGCTTTTCTACACGTTTAACCGCCGTACGCATGTCAGATTTGAATGCTGCGTTAAGAGCGCGGGCATCATCGTTTACACGTACACGTTTTTTCGCTGATTTAATGTTAGGCATGGTTTCACCTCCTAGGTAAAAACAAAAGACTCATTCATATCGAACAAGAGACATTCTACCAGAGCAGCGAGGTGTTTTCAATACTTATCTCATTCCTTATCCGATCATCTGCATAGATTTCTTCTGCTTGGGAGAACATTTGAATAAGGAGGCTGACGATATGGAAGAACGATTACACTACTCCATCCGCACGGATCTGGCGCTTGAAGCGCAGGAAATGAATGTTAAGGATGATCCGTCATCCTCAGACAGCGACGGGGTGGAAGTTCATGAAAATAAGAAAAATGATATTACCATTACGTATGTGACCGTAGATGAAGCGGGGGCAGAAAGAATTGGTAAAAAACCAGGGCACTATGTGACGTTGGAATCCCTGGCCATCCGCAAACAGGATAAGGAACTCCAGGAAAACCTGGCAGAAACGATGTCGGTTCAATTGAGAAAATTAATGGGAGCGTGCGGCATCAAAGATATGGACAGAGGTCTGATTGTCGGGCTCGGAAATCATAATGTAACTCCGGATGCCCTTGGGCCGCTTGTGACCGAAGATGTCTATGTGACCAGTCATCTGTTTGAACTGCACCCAGAAACCGTTGCGGAGGGGTGGCGCCCGGTATCTGCCGTTACACCGGGGGTCATGGGGGTCACAGGGATAGAGACGAGTGATATGGTCCATGGGATTATCGAGGAGATCAAGCCTGATTTTGTCCTCGTTATTGACGCCCTGGCCTCGAGATCCATCAACCGGATTAATGCGACCATTCAATTGTCGGATACAGGCATTCATCCAGGATCCGGTGTCGGAAACAAACGAAAGGAAATCAGCCGGGAAACGTACGGCATTCCTGTCATCTCTATAGGTGTCCCCACAGTTGTGGATGCCGTTACCATTACGAGTGATACGATTGACTATGTTCTCAAGCACTTTGGACGTGAATGGAGGGAAAAAGACCGTCCCTCCAACGCATTGTCACCGGCCCTCAATCCATTTGAGAGAAAAACACTGACAGAAGAAGATCATCCTGACGACGAACAAAGCCAGGCGGTGATGGGCATGTTCGGTCAGCTTGAGGCAAACGAGAAAAAGCAGTTGATCAAGGAAGTCCTGACTCCTCTTGGTCACAATTTGATGGTCACTCCGAAAGAAGTCGACAGTTTTATCAAGGATATGGCCTGTGTCATTGCTGCCGGTATCAACGGCGCGCTTCACTCCGGAGTAGAAGACGGCCGGCTGGAGTCATACTGAAATAGAAAAAATGATAGAGACCGGTTCTATGAAATTCCTCTTTCTCATACCATTTACTAGATGTGTATGAGAGGAGGATTTTTTATGTCCCGTTACCCGGACAAGTGGAAAAAGGCGGACAAAAATATAGTAAAGCGCGGGACCCGGTGGGTGGTTCTGAGTGTCACGATCCTGATTCTATTATTCATTGGTATCGGTGTACTTACCGGTGCGAAAACGACCTACCGGCTGTATTCCGATACGATACAGGAGTGGACGGCGAAGTTGAAAGGCGGATCCTTCATCTATCTGTTTGAAATGGAAAACCGTGTGTTTAAGGATGCACATCCAGAGGGAAACCGGATCCCTGGTCTCACCTCCCTCTCTTTTCAATTGCTGACAAGTCTGACTCCCAATGACCCGCGAAGCCTGCTTGGCAGAGAGATTCCCGGGTTATCTTCCTACAACAGTCAGATTATTATTGCCGGGCAGGGGACGGACTTTTCTACACTGCCGATTGAATCAGAGCCACCGCTTGAAGTAGAGGATCGTGGAGAAGAAGGGGACATCGAGGAACAGCAGGATTCTGGTACAGATCAGGAAGCTGAACCGGCTGGCGAAGACTCTGTCTATATTTACCATACGCACAACACGGAATCCTTTTATCCTCATCTTCCAGACGAAACGACCGTGTACGATGGGAAAGTGAATATAACCCTTGTGGGCGACCGCTTAGGACAGAGTCTGGAAAGAAGAGGGGTTGGGACGGTGGTGGATAAAACAGATGTAGCCGCTCTCCGTAGTGAGAATGGTATGGAGTACTACCAGTCCTATGATGCTGTCCGTCCGGTTGTGGAGGAGGCAGTAAGCTCCAACGGTTCGTTGACCTACTTCTTCGATCTTCACAGGGACAGTCTTGGAAGGGAGCACACAACGACAACGATCGATGGAAAGGATTACGCCCGTTTCGCTTTTGTCATCGGTGCGGAGCATCCTGGTTATGAGAAGAACCTGGCCTTTGCAACCACCCTTCATAACAAGCTGGAGGAAACGTATCCGGGCATCAGCCGCGGAGTCATTACGAAAAAAGGATCAGGCGTCGATGGCGTCTACAATCAGGATATCAATCCCAATGCCATACTTATTGAGTTCGGTGGTGTTTATAATAATCTGGATGAATTGTACCGTTCAGCGGATATCATGGCTGAAGTGTTCAGTGATTATTACTTTGACGAACAAAAAGTAACGACAGAACCATAAGGAGGGACGATCATGAAGGGACTGGCCGGTCTGATCATCCTGTTCGGCGTCTTTATTGCCGGCGCTTTGTATGGCATTGAGAAGAACAATGAAACGTTTGATGAGGCCGTGCCTGTTCATCAGGAACGTGTGGAGGAGGAAAAAGCAGCAAGCGAGCAGACTTCCTCCCAAACACCAAAACAAATTCCCTCGGATGAAAAAGACTGCCACCCATCTTTTCAAGAAGAAGACGTCCCTTGGATTACCCGTCTCGCTGCAGGGATCGGGGAAGGAGTGGCGGTCACGTTCAACGTTATGATCGTCGTGGCTTCGGAAATCATACAGGCAGGATGACACGTCCTGCTTTTCTATGCCATTGAATAATCCGGGGGTTACTGCTATAATCAAACTAGATATTTGTGTCGAATTCAGTAGGAGTGATTTAAGTTGACAGCACAAAACAAACAGGAGAGGGTCCGGAACTTTTCGATTATTGCCCATATCGACCACGGGAAATCGACATTGGCGGACCGTATCCTAGAAAAAACAAAAGCCTTAACCCAGCGTGAAATGAAAGAGCAGTTCCTTGATGCTATGGATCTGGAACGTGAGCGCGGGATTACGATTAAACTGAACGCCGTTCAATTGAATTATGAAGCGAATGACGGTTTGGATTATACGTTTCACCTGATTGATACACCGGGCCACGTCGATTTTACATATGAGGTTTCCCGAAGTCTTGCTGCCTGCGAAGGGGCGATCCTCGTCGTCGACGCTGCACAGGGAATCGAAGCCCAGACACTGGCGAACGTGTATCTGGCGTTGGAAAACGATTTGGAGATCATCCCGGTCATTAACAAAATCGACCTTCCTGGTGCGGATCCTGATCGGATTAAACAGGAAATCGAAGACGTGATCGGTATTGATGCATCCGATGCGATCCTTGCTTCAGCTAAAGAGGGCGTCGGCATTGATGAAATCCTGGAGCGTATCGTGACCGACATTCCTGCACCGGAGGGCGGGGTCAAAGATCCGACGAAAGCGTTGATCTTTGATTCCCTTTATGATTCCTACCGCGGTGTCGTTGCCTATGTCTGTGTCCGCGAGGGCTCTATTAAAATGGGCGACAAAATAAAAATGATGGCAACAGGCAAAGAGTTTGAAGTGAATGAACTCGGTGTCTTCCGTCCGACTCCGACTCATAAAAAAGAACTGACAGTCGGTGATGTCGGTTACTTGACCGCCTCCATTAAAAACATCGGAGACAGCCGTGTGGGTGACACGATTACTCTGGCCTCCAACCCCGCAGCTGAACCGCTGCCGGGCTACAAGCGTATGAATCCGATGGTATTCTGTGGGATGTATCCGGTGGACGCCAGTAAATATAACGATCTTCGTGATGCCCTGGAGCGTCTCGAACTGAACGATTCCTCCCTGCAGTTCGAAGCAGAGACCTCCCAGGCGCTTGGGTTTGGTTTCCGCTGTGGATTCCTCGGAATGCTGCACATGGAAATCATCCAGGAACGGATCGAACGCGAATATAAAATCGACCTCATTACAACGGCTCCGAGCGTGATTTATAAGGTTACGACGACAGACGGTTCTGAAATGAATGTCGATAACCCATCCATGATGCCTGATAACCAGACATTGGATGAGGTGCAGGAGCCTTTTGTCAGAGCTACAATAATGGTTCCGAATGATTATGTCGGTCCGGTTATGGAGATCTGTCAGCGCAAGCGTGGAAACTTCATGGATATGCAGTATCTTGACGACAACCGTGTCAACATCGTGTATGAAATTCCATTGTCTGAAATTGTCTACGACTTCTTCGATTCCTTGAAGTCCCAGACGAAAGGATATGCGTCCTTTGATTATGAACTCATCGGCTACCGTGTTTCCAACCTTGTGAAAATGGATATCCTTCTGAACGGAGACACCATTGACGCGCTTTCCTTCATCGTGCACAGAGATTTTGCCTACGAGCGTGGAAAGCTGATTGCAGATAAGTTAAAAGAACTCATTCCGAGACAGCAGTTTGAGGTTCCGGTCCAGGCTGCAATCGGAAACAAAATCATCGCCCGTACGACGATCAAGGCGATGCGTAAAAACGTCCTTTCCAAATGTTACGGAGGAGATATCTCCCGTAAGCGTAAACTGCTTGAGAAGCAGAAGGAAGGGAAGAAGCGCATGAAGATGGTAGGCTCTGTGGAAGTCCCGCAGGAAGCCTTCATGTCTGTGCTTGATTTGAACGAAGACTAAACGAACAGACTTACTATAAAGACCGCAGGAGACTATTCTCTTGCGGTTTTCCTTATGAAAGGTGGAAACATCCATGAATATCCCATCCGCTTATATACACATTCCATTCTGTCAGCAGATCTGCCATTACTGCGACTTTACGAAGTTCTTTTACAATGAACGGCTGGCTGATGAATATCTAGAAGCATTGGAGAAAGAAATTCACACGTACATCCCGGGGGAGAAAGCCCGCGTGCGCACGATCTTTGTAGGTGGAGGAACGCCTACAGCCGTCAATCATAAGCAGTTGGAAAAGCTGCTGAAGATGATTGATGATCACTTTGATACCGCCTCGTGCGAAGAATATACATTCGAAGCGAACCCGGGGGACCTTGACGTGGAGAAGGTACGTCTGCTGAAAGCGTATGGAGTGGATCGGATCTCTCTCGGTGTCCAGGTTTTTGATGATGAAATGTTGGAAAAAATCGGACGCGTACACAAAGTCAAGGACGTCTATACGAATATTGACCGTCTCGTACAGGCGGGCCTTACCAATATAAGCATTGATTTAATGTATGCTCTTCCCGGCCAGACGGTGGAAGACTTCGAAAAAACGGTCGATGAAGCGGTCCAGTTCGGTCTGCCTCACTATTCGTCCTATTCACTGCAGATTGAACCGAAAACGATTTTTTATCAACGTTATAAAAAAGGGAAACTGACAAAAGCACCGGAAGAGGATGAGGCCGAGATGTATGAACTGCTGCAGCGTAAACTGTCTGCCGCCGGAGCCCATCAGTATGAGATCAGCAACTTCGCCCTTCCTGGGTTTGAAAGCAGACACAATCTGACATACTGGAATAACGAGTATTACTACGGAATCGGGGCCGGAGCCCATGGCTATATGCCTGGAAAACGAACAATTAATATCCGCCCGCTTCCAGCCTATGTAAAAAAGGCGGGAGAAGACGGAAAGCCGATTCTTCACGAAGAACCCATCACAACCAAGGAAGAAATGGAAGAAGAGATGTTCCTTGGTTTGAGAAAAACGCAGGGTGTATCCATAGAGCGTTTCTACGAAAAATACCAGAAGCCGATGGATTATATTTTCGGTGACGCACTCGGGACATTGAAAAACAGGCAGCTGATTCAGGAAAACAACGGGTTTATCCAGCTTACACCACGGGGAAGAATCCTTGGGAATGAAGTGTTCCAGGAATTCCTTCTGGACGAATGAAAAATTGATGGTTTTCCGTTGACATCACCGAACCCTTTTGATAATTTATTATTAGATTTAGCACTCACTTTAAACGAGTGCTAACAGAGGTGATCATCGATGTTAACAGATAGACAATTGCTGATTTTGCAAGTGATTATTGATGATTTCATTCTGACCGCTCAGCCGGTAGGATCGCGTACCATAGCGAAGAAAGAAGCTGTAACGTTCAGCTCCGCTACGATACGTAACGAAATGGCCGACCTTGAGGATCAGGGGTTTATTGAAAAGACCCATTCCTCATCCGGAAGGGTGCCTTCTGAAAAAGGCTACCGCTTTTATGTCGACCATCTGCTTTCTCCATTGCGGTTGTCCCAGCAGGAAATCGTTACGATCAGAGATGCCTTTAACGAAAAAATGATGGAGTTTGAAAGAGTGGTTCAAAAATCGGCGGGGATTCTGTCTGAAATGACCAACTACACCTCCATTATTCTTGGGCCGGAAGTTTTTGAAACGAAGCTGAAGCAGCTCCAAATCGTTCCACTCTCTGATCATTCTGCGATTGCCATCCTTGTTACAGACACCGGGCATGTGGAGCACAGGGCTTTTAATGTACCTGTGGAAATGAAAGGCACAGACCTTGAGAAGATGGTCAACATCCTGAACCAGCGTCTGCAGGGGGTTCCCCTTGTCAAGCTGCACGAGAAGCTCTATACGGAAATTAACGCCTTGTTAAGACACCATACAGAGCACCATGAAGAAGCGTTCGCTTATTTAAGAGCCGCTCTTGTGGAAGACCACCCGACGAAGCTTTACATCGGTGGTAAGACAAACATTCTCATGCAGCCGGAATTCAGGGATCTGGAAAAGGTCCGGTCGCTTTATGCTACGATTGAACAGGAAAATGAAATGGCTGATCTGCTGCGTTCCGGTCAGGAAGGCATTCAAGTCAGAATAGGTCAGGAGAATCCATTCGATTCCATGCAGAACTGCAGCCTGATAACGGCCACCTATCATCTTGGCAACGATCAGATGGGGACCATCGCTTTATTAGGTCCGACGCGCATGGAGTACAACCGGATGTTTTCATTGATGAATGTACTATCCAAGCATATGACCAATACGTTCCGGGGCTGGTATTGACCCTGCGGACGGCAGAAGGAGGATGGGCGGGATTTCCCACCGCATCTTTTTGTGTGATGCTTTTTTAGGATATAGATTCATGTTATATTCATTAACGGTGTAATGGATAGTAGGAGGTGGAAGTCATGGAAGAGAACAAACAGGAAATCATTGATGAAAAAGATGAACAGCAGGAACCGGAAGAGGTTCAAGGTGAAGTAGTAGAAGAAACCGAAGAGTCTCAAGGGGAAACAGAGCAGCTCCGTCAGGAAAAAGAGGAGCTGAACAACCGGCTGATTCGTCTGCAGGCAGACTATGATAATTTCCGCCGTCGTACACAGAAAGAAAAAGAGGCGGATCGGAAATATCGATCTCAAAGTCTTATTGAAGAGCTGATTCCAGCTTTAGATAACTTCGATAGAGCCCTTCAGGTGGAGGTCGACAGTGACGCCGCCAAAAATCTTGCCAACGGTATGAAGATGGTCTACGACCAATTCAAATCCGCTCTTGAGAAAGAAGGCGTTGAAGTCATCCCTGCACAGGGCGAGGAGTTTGATCCACACCTTCACCAGGCAGTGATGCAGGTAGAGGATGAAAACTACGGATCCAATATCGTAGTGGAAGAGCTCCAGAAGGGCTATCGATTGAATGACCGGGTTATCCGCCCGTCAATGGTAAAAGTAAACCAATAAAAAACAGGTAGATGAGTACGTAAAGGAGGACATTCAACCATGGGTAAAATCATAGGTATTGACTTAGGTACAACGAACTCTTGTGTAGCAGTGATGGAAGGTGGGGAAGCGAAAGTTATCCCTAACCCTGAAGGTAACCGCACGACGCCATCCGCAGTGGCATTCAAAAATGGAGAACGTCAGGTAGGGGAAGTAGCGAAGCGTCAGGCCATTACAAACCCGAACACACTTCTTTCCATCAAGCGTCACATGGGTACAGACTATAAGGTGGAAGTTGAAGGAAAAGAATACACACCTCAAGAGGTTTCTGCAATCATCCTTCAATACATCAAGAACTATGCTGAAGACTATCTTGGAGAAACCGTTGATAAAGCGGTGATCACAGTTCCAGCCTACTTTAACGATGCGGAGCGTCAGGCAACAAAAGATGCTGGTAAGATCGCTGGTCTTCAGGTAGAGCGTATCATCAACGAGCCGACTGCTGCAGCACTGGCCTACGGCATTGACAAGGAAGACCAGGATCAGACAATTCTTGTTTATGACCTTGGCGGCGGTACGTTTGACGTATCCATCCTTGACATCGGTGACGGTACATTTGAAGTAGTTTCCACAGCTGGTGACAACCGTCTTGGCGGAGACGACTTCGACCAAGTCATTATCGACCACATGGTAGCTGAATTCAAGAAAGAAAACGGCATTGACTTGTCCCAGGACAAAATGGCGAAACAGCGCTTGAAAGACGCAGCTGAAAAAGCGAAGAAAGATCTTTCCGGCGTAGCGCAGACGCAAATTTCCCTTCCGTTCATCACAGCAGGAGAAGCAGGACCGCTTCACCTTGAAATGAACTTGACTCGTGCGAAATTTGAAGAGCTTGCTTCTGATCTTGTTGAGCGTTCCATGAAGCCGACTCGTCAGGCTCTTAAAGATGCCGGCATGAGTGCAGGGGACATCCACAAAGTTATTCTTGTTGGTGGTTCTACACGTATTCCAGCCGTACAGGAAGCCATCAAGCGTGAAATCGGCCAGGATCCTTCCAAAGGTGTAAACCCTGACGAAGTTGTAGCACTTGGTGCCTCCATTCAGGGTGGTGTCCTTCAAGGAGATGTAAAAGATGTTGTTCTTCTTGACGTTACTCCACTTTCCCTGGGTATTGAAACAATGGGCGGCGTAACAACGAAGCTGATTGAACGGAACACAACGATTCCTACCAGCCACTCCCAGACGTTCTCTACAGCAGCAGATAACCAGACAGCTGTAGACATTCACGTCCTTCAAGGGGAGCGCGAAATGGCTCAGGACAACAAAACACTTGGACGCTTCCAATTGACGGATATTCCACCGGCACCACGCGGTGTTCCACAAATCGAAGTATCCTTCGATATTGATGCTAACGGTATTGTGAATGTTCGTGCTAAAGATCTTGGTACAAACAAAGAGCAGTCCATTACAATCAAATCTTCTTCCGGTCTTTCTGATGACGAAGTCGAAGACATGGTTCGTCAGGCAGAAGAAAATGCGGAAGAAGACAAGAAGAAACGTGAAGCTGTTGAACTTCGAAACGAAGCTGATCAGCTGATCTTCACAACAGACAAGACCATCAAGGATCTTGGTGATCAGGTCAGTGAAGAGGAAAAGCAAAAAGCAGAAACAGCTAAGGAAGAACTTCAAACAGCCCTTGAAGGCGAAGACCTTGATGCCATCAGGGAAAAGAAAGATGCCCTTCAAGAGCAGGTTCAGGCACTTTCCGTTAAGCTTTACGAGCAGGCTCAGGCGCAGGCAGAAGCCCAGCAGGGTGAACAGGCCGGCGGAGCCGAGGAAGATGTCGTAGATGCTGACTATGAAGAAGTCAATGAAGACGACAAGAAGTAAGATAGCGTAGAAAAAAGTCAAAGTCAGGATCTTCTTGACTTTGACTTTTTTAATGAATAAGAAGGGGAAGGGGCGACGGTTGCCCACCCTACCCTTCAGTGTTAATATTAACGTTATGCAATAGCGTCCGGGAGAGTGATCTACAAGTGAGTAAACGTGACTATTATGAGGTGCTTGGTGTGTCCAAGGATGCCTCGAAGGATGAAATTAAGAAAGCCTACCGCAAGCTGGCTCGTCAATATCACCCAGACGTCAGCAAAGAGGAAAATGCTTCTGAAAAATTCAAGGAAGCAAAAGAAGCTTATGAAACCCTGAGCGATCAGCAGAAGAGAGCCCAGTATGACCAGTTCGGCCATGCCGGTCCGAACCAGGGAGGCTTCGGCGGATTTGGCGGAGGCGCCGAAGACTTCGGCGGCTTCGGTGATATCTTTGATATGTTCTTCGGCGGTGGAGGCCGCCGCCGTGATCCGAACGCCCCTCGTAAAGGTGCCGATCTGCAATATACGATGACCCTTCAGTTTGAAGAAGCCATCTTCGGAAAATCCACGGATATTGAAATTCCTGTAGAGGAAGACTGTGATACGTGTGATGGTTCCGGGGCGAAACCGGGAACTACACCGGAAACGTGTTCCCATTGTCAAGGTTCCGGCCAGATTAATCAGGAGCAGAACACACCATTCGGCCGTGTCGTAAACCGCCGTGTCTGTCACCACTGTCAGGGCAGCGGAAAAATCATTAAGGATAAATGTAATACGTGCGGCGGCGATGGCCGCGTGAAAACACGCAACAAAATCCACCTTGATATTCCTGCGGGTATTGATGATGGCCAGCAGATCCGTGTACAAGGCAAAGGAGAAGACGGGGCCAACGGCGGACCGGCCGGCGACTTGTTTGTTGTCATCCGTGTGCAGCCGCATGAATTCTTCCAGCGTGAAGGCGATCATATCTTCTGTGAAGTGCCTTTGACCTTTGCACAGGCAGCTCTGGGTGACGAAATCCAGGTGCCTACCGTTCACGGGAATGTGAAGCTGAAAATTCCTGCCGGTACGCAGACTGGAAAAACGTTCCGCCTGAAAGAAAAAGGAGCACCGAACGTTCATGGCCGCGGCCAGGGTGATCAGCATGTGAAGACGAAAGTCATCACACCGAAGAATCTGACCGAGCGCCAAAAAGAGCTGCTTCGTGAATTCAATGATATTAGTGGAAATGAAGCCGCTGAAGAACAGCACGGCAATTTCTTTGAGCGAATGAAGCGCGCCTTCAAAGGCGACTAAGGATGTATCAGAGTCTGTACGATGGAATTTGCAGGTGATTTCCGATTCAATGTCCTGTTTTCATCGTGCAGACTTTTTTTGAGAGGGAAGAAAAGGCCTGCGGGCTTTTTTAGATATAAGAGAAGAGGGTGGAGTGTAATGAAATGGTCTGAAGTCTGTGTTCATACGACGACAGAAGCGGTTGAACCAGTATCAAACATCCTGCATGAATCCGGTGCCAGTGGAGTCGTCATTGAGGACCCCGCTGATATGCAGCGCAGGAAAACGAAGCTTGGAGAAATTTATGAGCTGAACCCCGCTGACTATCCGGCGGAAGGTGTTTATGTGAAGGCTTATATGCCTATGAACAGCTTTCTTATGGAGACCGTTGATGGAGTGAAGAAAACCATCAGCAATCTAACTGAATTCGGCATTGATATCGGCCGTAATGAAGTGACGATCCAGGAAATCCATGAGGAAGACTGGGCAACAGCTTGGAAAAAGTATTACAAGCCCGTTAAAATATCCGAGAAAATCACCATCATTCCTGAATGGGAGGATTACACACCTGTATCCAGTGATGAAATTATCATAGAAATGGATCCGGGAATGGCCTTTGGTACAGGGACTCACCCGACAACGGTGCTGAGCATCCAGGCGCTTGAACAGTATTTGGAAAAGGGAGATGTCGTCGCTGATGTCGGTGCCGGCTCCGGAATTCTGAGTGTCGCTTCCGTCCTCCTTGGAGCCGAGCATGCGTATGCCTACGACCTGGACGATGTGGCTGTTTCGAGCACGAAAAACAATGCCGCGCTGAATGGTGTCGAAAACCAGGTGACTTCCGAAGTGAATGACCTGCTTGAAGGGGTGGATTGGGAAGCAGACTTGATTGTTTCCAACATTCTGGCTGAGATTATTGTGAAATTCACAGATGATGCGTTCCGCGTCGTAAAACCAGGCGGCTATTTCATTACGTGCGGCATCATCTCTGCCCGCAAGGAAATGGTACGCGATCGTTTAATTGAATCAGGCTTCGACATTGTGGAAACAAATAAAATGGAAGACTGGATCAGCATTATCGCTAAAAAGCCGGAGTGACCCCCTATGCAGCGCTATTTTATAGACGCTCCGTACTGGAGTGATACGTCGGTAACCATTGCCGGGGAAGATGTCCATCATATCAGCCGAGTAATGAGGATGGGAGAGGGCGGCCAGCTCATTGCGGTCCACCCTGTCCATGGACCTGCTGCATGTAGGATTGACAGTCTCTCTGAGGAGATTGTCTGCTCCATCACCCATTGGATTGAAGAAGATCGTGAACTGCCTGTCAAAGTGTCTGTCGCCGCAGGCTTAGGTAAAGGGGACAAGCTGGAACAGGTTGTTCAAAAGGGGACAGAGCTTGGTGCATTCTCCTTTATTCCTTATCAGGCCGACCGCTCTGTGGCCAAATGGGATGGAAAAAAAGCGCCCAAGAAAATTCAGCGGCTGGAGAAGATTGCGAAAGAAGCAAGTGAACAGTCAGAACGCACAGTCATCCCTTCTATCTCCGGACTATATTCCATGAAGGACATTACGGACTTGAAAGCATCCCATGACTGGTGCTTGTTCGCCCATGCAGAGGAAGCGAGGATTGAGTCTGAGCAGGAGTTTTCCGAAGTTCTGCGCAGCATTCGACCCGGCGACTCCATCGCTGTCATTTTTGGTCCGGAAGGCGGCTTTTCTGAAAAAGAAGTGGAAGCCTTCAAGAACGCCGGGTTCTTATCCATCCGGCTGGGACCGCGCATTCTGCGGATGGAAACAGCTCCGCTTTACTTTTTATCCGCTTTGTCCTACGTGTTGGAGGAAGCCTGAACCACTTCGTTAACTCTCGCAATCAAACCGCTTTCATGCTAAGATAGTGGAGAGGTACGTACAACCTATGATAAAGGAGCGTTTGGAAATGGAACAAAATCTTGCAAAAATGATTGATCATACACAGTTGAAACCAGATACACCGAAAGAAAAAATTACACAGATTTGTGAGGAAGCTAAAGAGAGCAGCTTCATGTCTGTCTGTGTCAACCCATACTGGGTGGAATATTGCGCAGAACTGCTGGCGGATACAGATGTAAAAGTCTGCACAGTCATCGGCTTCCCGCTTGGAGCCGTTACGAAAGAAACAAAAGCTTTCGAAACGAAGCAGGCGATTGAAAAAGGAGCCACAGAAGTGGACATGGTGATCAACGTTGGAGAGTTGAAATCAGGAAATTACGACAACGTGCAGCAGGATATCGAAGCTGTCGTTCGTGAAGCTGAAGGAAAAGCTCTTGTGAAAGTCATCATTGAAACCTCTCTTCTAACGGAAGAAGAAAAAGTGAAAGCTTCTGAATTGGCGAAAGCAGCTAGAGCTGATTACGTGAAAACATCCACTGGATTCTCTGGTGGTGGAGCTACGGTGGAGGATATCAGCTTGATGCGCAAAACCGTAGGACCGGACATGGGGGTTAAAGCCTCTGGAGGCGTCCGTGATTATGAAGGAGCTAAAGCGATGATTGAAGCCGGCGCTACACGTATTGGTGCAAGCTCTGGTAAAGCAATTATCAGTGGTGGACAAGGAACATCTGATTATTAAAATGTCGAAAGCGGCCTCTTACGGCCGCTTTTTTTAATTTCCTTTTTTTGATACACTATTTAAAAAAGGAAGAATGGAATGGAAAAACAATCATTGAAAATGCACAGCTATCCAGGAATGGTGGCCGTTGTAGGCAGTGAGTGTAATGGAGAAGTGAATTTCATGTCAGCCGGGTGGCATTCCTTTTTATCTATGGAACCGCCGATGTATGGAGTGGCGGTGGGAAGAGAACGTTATTCCTACCAGCTGATCCAGGAGTCCGGTGCATTCACGATTAATTTTCTGCCTTATGAGGAGGCGGCTTTTATTCAATATGCCGGAAGTACATCCGGGGTGGATACGGATAAAGCTTCCAGTTTCGGTCAGGCATGGAAAAGAGGGAAGGACGGAGGTCCGGTCCTGGAGAGGGCCTACCTCAGTTATGAATGCAGCCTTGATCAGATGATTCCAACCGGAGATCATGACTGGGTGACCGGGACGATTACCTCCTGTTCCTACATTCCTGAAATTTTTAATAACAGAGGTCTTCCCAATTTTAAAAACCTGCACATTCCTTTATATTTAGGTCGTTCCGAGTACATAAAGCTTGATGAAAAGATAAAAAAACAATCCTTTATCGACCCTTTTTCTTATAAAAAAAGTTGACCATCCTTAATCCATATACTATAATTGTCAAAGGTATGGGAGGTCCCATACAAGAGAAACAGTTTTGTTTGCTTCGGAGGGAGGGAAATTAGCATGTCAAATACAACTCGCGTTCGTAAAAACGAGTCTCTTGAAGATGCTCTTCGTCGCTTTAAGCGTTCTGTATCAAAGAGTGGTACATTAGCGGAATATCGTAAGCGTGAATATTACGATAAGCCTAGCGTACGCCGTAAGAAAAAGTCTGAGGCGGCTAGAAAGCGTAAGTAATCAAAGAGGGTGTTGAATAGATGACGATCACTGACCGTCTGACCCAGGACATGAAAACAGCCATGAAGGCGCGGGATAAGGAAAAATTATCTACAATCCGCATGGTTCGGGCTTCTATGCAAAATGAAGCAATTAAATTGGGTAAAGATTCATTATCTGAAGAAGAAGCATTGACTGTTTTATCTCGTGAGGTAAAACAGAGAAATGATTCCCTCCATGAATTCAAAGAAGCTGGACGTGACGATCTTGTAGAAGGACTCGAGCGTGAAATTGAGATTTTACAAGTATATATGCCGAAACAGCTCACTGATGAAGAACTTGAACAGATTGTCAATGAAACAATCGAGGAAGTAGGAGCTGCTTCCAAGAGCGACATGGGCAAGGTGATGAGTGCCATCATGCCTAAAGTAAAAGGCAGAGCCGATGGTTCACAGGTCAATAAGTTCGTTCTTCAGCAATTATCGTAAATATAAAAGGCCTCTCTGTAGAAAGAGAGGCCTTTTTATTTTTAAACGAAACTTTTTGTTTTGTCATTCGTATAGGAAGTATACGGAGGGGAAGATAAAAGAGGGGGTGATTGTTCGATGACACGTACTTGGCGTTTACGACTCTGGCTGACATTGTTTATGCTTGGAACCGCCGCTTCTTTGGTGCTCAGTTTTGATTTTGCTGCAGCAGAAGGAGAAGGGGAAACGGTTTACGTCATTCCGGTTGAAGATACCGTCGAACGTGGAATGGCCGCTTTTTTGAAGAGGACGACAGGTGAAGCTGAGGAAAATGGCGTCGATCACATTATTTTTGAAGTGGATACACCCGGAGGCCGTGTCGATGCGGCAGGAGAAATTGGAGAAATTTTTCAGGATCTTGATATACCTAACACAGCGTTTGTAACGAGCCGTGCCTACTCGGCGGGTTCCTACATCGCCTTGAACGCCGATAACATATACATGAAGCCGCAGGCGACTATGGGGGCTTCCGGAGTGATCAACTCAGATGGGACAGCGGCTGATAAAAAGGCCCAGTCCGCCTGGATTTCCTCCATGGCTGCTGCAGCAGAGACGAATGGAAGAGATCCACTTTACGCCCGTGCCATGGCCGATGCAGCCATCGACCTTCCGGATTACGGGGCTCCTGAGGGCGAGTTCCTTACCCTTGGGCCGGGGGAAGCGGAAGAAGTCGGCTATGCAGAAGGAATTGTCGAAGACCGGAACGAATTATTAAATGAGCTTTCTTTATCCGGAGCGGAAGTGGTGGAGCAGAACCCGACATTGTCAGAAAACGCAGCCCGTTTTCTAACAGATCCCGTTGTCATACCGATATTATTATCAGTGGCCAGTCTCGGCCTTGTGGTGGAGCTTTACTCACCAGGGTTCGGCATCCCGGGAACGATGGGCGTTACAGCTCTTGTGCTGTTTTTCTATGGTCATATTGTTGCTGGTCTTGCCGGCTATGAGGCCATCATCTTACTCGTGCTGGGGATCGGTCTTATTGTTGCCGAATTCTTTCTGCCGGGTGGGATAGCCGGTATTGCCGGGGTTGCGGCCGTCGTCTTTTCGTTGATGCTTTCTTCAGCGGATATGGGACATATGGCGATGAGCATTGGTATTGCACTTCTGGTAACTGTAATAGTATCTGTCATCCTGTTTAAGACGATGGGGCTTGAACGTGGCTTTTTCCGGCACATCATTCTGAATGATTCCACCTCATCCGAGCAGGGATATGTTTCATCGGTCAACCGTCTGGATTTGATTGGTCTTGAAGGGACAGCCGTGACACCGCTGCGGCCGTCGGGAACGGCTGAATTTGACGGCGAACGGCTGGACGTCGTTACCGAAGGTGTCTTTATTGGAGTGGATCAGAAAGTAAAAATCATGAAAACCGAAGGATCACGAATCGTGGTCCGTGAACTGAAAAAAGAGGAGGAAACAACGTGACATTGCAGGAACTCATGCCGATTATCATTATCGGTATCATTATTATCGTACTGGCTGTGCTCTTCACATTTATCCCGGTCATGCTCTGGATCAGTGCCCTGGCAGCCGGAGTTAAGATCAATATCTTTACGCTTGTTGGAATGAGATTGAGAAGGGTTATTCCCTCCCGGGTCATCAACCCGTTGATTAAAGCCCATAAAGCCGGCGTCAACGTCAATACCAACCAGCTGGAAAGCCACTACCTTGCCGGTGGTAACGTCGACCGTGTGGTCAATGCGCTGATTGCCGCTCAGCGAGCGAATATCGAATTGAGCTTTGAACGCTGCGCTGCGATCGATCTGGCCGGCCGTGACGTTCTGGAAGCCGTACAGATGAGTGTCAATCCGAAGGTGATTGAAACACCATTTATCGCTGGTGTGGCGATGGACGGGATTGAAGTGAAAGCCAAAGCGCGTATCACCGTTCGTGCCAATATCGACCGTCTTGTCGGTGGTGCTGGTGAAGATACCGTCATTGCCCGTGTTGGTGAAGGAATTGTATCGACCATCGGTTCCAGTGAAAATCATAATAAAGTATTGGAAAATCCAGATCGTATTTCTCAAAATGTATTAAGCAAAGGGCTGGATGCAGGAACGGCATTTGAAATTCTCTCCATCGATATTGCTGATATTGATATCGGCAAAAACATCGGTGCGATTCTTCAGACCGACCAGGCAGAAGCGGATAAAAACATCGCCCAGGCGAAAGCAGAAGAACGACGTGCGATGGCTATTGCCCAGGAGCAGGAAATGCGCGCCCGCGTACAGGAAATGCAGGCGAAGGTTGTGGAAGCAGAAGCACAGGTTCCTCAAGCCCTTGCAGAAGCTCTTCGTACCGGAAAAATGGGCGTCATGGATTACATGAACTATCAGAACATCAATGCTGATACGGATATGAGAAATACGCTCGGCCGCACATCAGATGAAGAAGCCGAAGAAGATAAGTAAATCCTCGCTGACTTAAAGGAGCATGCATATGGCAGATCTTATTGAATTGATATTCAGTAATTTTGTCATCGTCGCTGCGATTATCGGTGGTATTATCAGCTGGTTCAGCGGGATGTCAAAAGAAAAGGATCAAAAGCCGGGAGCTCCGAAGAAACAAACGGCGCCCCGTCCTTATCCGAATAAGTCCCAGGGGGAACCGCAGCAGGAAAAAGAGGGTCAGCAAGATAAAGGAGGCCGTCTCCGCGAGTATTATGAAGAAAAACAGAAGCGTCTGGAAGAAATAGCGGAAAAATCAAGGTCTGACGCTTCTGGATACAACAATGGCCGGAGCATAACGGATTCTCCGGTCTATAACGCAGAGAAATCCAGCCCGATGGAGGAAAACCCTCCGGCAGGCCGGAAAGCCTCGACGAAGGCTCCTCCGTTAACGACGGACGGCCCTCTGGTAGAGCAGGCGCGGAAGTGGGATAAGAAAAAACTGGCCGAAGGAATTGTAATGGCTGAAATTCTTGGACCTCCGCGTGCGCACAAGCCGCATCGCTCGCATCCCCGAAAAAGATAGACGAACGCCCGAATTGTAGTGATACAATTCGGGCGTTTTTCGTATAAATGAAAAGAAGGGGGGGCGTTGTATGCCAAAATGGCAGCAGCAGATTAGAACATGGATCGGCCGTTACTTTGACCTTCCGGCTGATGTGATGCTGGATTTACCACGAATTACTACGATCGGCTCCATACATGTCTACATAGAAAATCATACAGGCCTCCTGCATTTTTCAGAGGAAGAAGTAAGGATTCAATACAAAAAGGGCCAGGTCCGGATTGTTGGCAGAGACCTCGGAGTGAAAATGATGCTGAAAGAAGAACTCCTCCTGGAAGGGGAGTTGAAATCTGTCGAGTTTTTTCCTGATTCCAAAGGAGGATGAGTCTTATGGGAAACCAGCGGGGATTTGTTGAGGGTGTGTTAACCATCGAGGCTTCCGGTCCACTGCTGGAACCTTTTTTACAGGCGTGCACGCGGCGCGGGTGCAGGGTGACCAGTCTGAGGCGCCTGGATGAAACGACGGTCCGCTTCTCCATCAGGCTCAAGGACTGGAAAATCCTCCGATCGCTCCGGAGAAAATACAAGTGCCGCCTGACCATCAAGGAAGGGAAGGGCGTTCCTTTTTTATACAAGCTCATGCGGAGGCGGCTCTCCGTGGCGGCCGCTTTTCTGGCTGCGCTCGTTCTCATCTTTCTGGCGGCGAATACATTGTGGTCGATCAAGGTGGAGGGGTTGACGCCTGAATTAGAGGCAGCGGTTGAAAAGAAGCTGAACAGTTATGGAGTATCCCCGGGACGGTTGACCATCGGCATGAAGGATCCAAACGATATCCAGCAGATGCTGTTGGAGGATATTCCGGATCTGTTATGGATCGGGGTGAAAAAACAAGGGACAAGCTACCAGTTGTACGGTGTGAAAAAGACCAGGCATGATACGAATCAGGATAACCAGCCTTCCAATCTCGTCGCATCCAAGAAAGGGATGATCGTTCAGACCTTTATAAAAAAAGGCCGGCCGCTTGTGTCTGTCTATGATGTCGTAAAGAAAGGACAGGTCCTCGCCACAGGAGAACTTGTCGAAGAAGGGGATACGTTTGTCCACACAGAGGGGGATGTCACAGCAGAGACATGGTATCGGGTGGAGCAGGAGCTTCCCCTTCAGCAGATCGTTACACTCACTGACGGCACTGTAGAAACCGAGTATCACTTGAAAATTGGAGGCTGGTCTGTTCCGGTATGGGGGTGGTGGCGCGGAACGGATGGAAGCTACAGAGACGAAAACGTAACCACAGACTGGAGAATTTTTTCTTATTCCCTCCCTTTGAACATGAAGCGCGTAGACCATTTTTCCATTGATACAGATGCAATGGAATTATCCCGCAAGGAAATCGAGAAAATAGGACGGAAGGCTGCGGGACAGAGCCTGCTGCAGGAGCTTGAACCGGGAGCGGAAATCAAAGATGAAAAAGTTTTGCACCTTAGTGAGGAGCATGGTAAAGTAAAATTAATCCTATTGTACAAAGTTTATGAAAACATTGCAGAGACCAAGTATATTAGTCAAGGAGATTGAGTATGCCGGAAGAGTTGAAAACAATGGACATCCAATTGGATAATACAACAGAAACTCTGGCCCTGTTCGGGACAGAGGACCGTAATTTAAAGCAAATTGAAGAACAGCTGCAGGTGACGATCATCTCCCGCGGCGGTCAGGTCCGGGTGTCCGGACAGGCGGAACATGTTCAATTAGTTGAGGATATTCTTCTGAGTGTCCTTGCTCTGATCCGTAAAGGACTGTCCGTGACAGAGCGTGACATTGTCTACGCCGTGGAACTGGCAAAAAAAGGGAAAATCAATCAGTTTGAAGCGTTGTTTGAAGACGAAATCACGAAAAACTCTAAAGGTAAGTCCATCCGGGTAAAAACTCTCGGTCAGCGGAATTATATTGCTGCTATTAAAAATCATGATCTTGTATTCGGAATCGGCCCGGCCGGAACCGGAAAAACATACTTAGCTGTCATTATGGCCGTCAATGCCCTGAAAAATGGAGACGTAAAAAAGATCATTTTGACACGGCCTGCCGTTGAAGCCGGGGAAAGCCTTGGTTTCCTGCCCGGGGATTTGAAGGAAAAAGTGGATCCTTATCTACGGCCGCTGTATGATTCTCTTCATGACGTTTTCGGAGCAGAACACACAGCAAGACTGATTGACCGGGGGACAATCGAGATCGCCCCGCTTGCCTATATGAGGGGCCGGACCCTGGATGATGCGTTTGCCATTCTGGATGAAGCGCAGAACACCACCCCTGAACAAATGAAAATGTTCCTGACCCGGCTTGGTTTTGGATCGAAGATGATCATCACCGGGGATATTACCCAGGTCGACCTGCCCAAAGGCGTAAAGTCCGGGCTGCGTGTAGCTGAAGAGACGCTTGGGTATGTCAAAGGTGCATCGTTCATTAAGCTTGATCAGTCGGACGTTGTCCGTCACCCGCTTGTACAGAGAATCATTGACGCATATGAAGGCGACAAACAATAAGACCCTCCCCGGGTCTTATTTCTTTTTGTGTCCGCTTACCATGAACCATTTGCCTTGGAGCATGACACCCTATATGATAGGGGGAGAGGGGAGCTTTTCACTTGGAAAAGCGGTCTTATGGCCGGAAAGAAAAAGGCCCATAATTACAACACCCTGCAGCAGACGCAGTTACTATGGATGGGGCTTAATAAGCCCTTAATAAGGAGGAAGACAAGTGATCACGATTGATTTTCACGATGAAACGAACTCTGTAGACGAAGCTTTTGTTGATATGATCCAGCGCATTCTTGAATTTGCAGGTGGACGGGAAGGCATCACTGGAGATGCTGAAGTATCGGTAAGCTTTGTTGACAATAAAGAAATTCAGGAACTCAACCGCAACTACCGCCAGAAGGATGAGCCGACAGACGTCATTTCCTTTGCCATGCAGGAGACAGGGGAAGGCGAAGTGGATATTCTGGATGAGAACCTTCCAATGATGCTCGGTGATATCGTCATCTCTGTGGACAAGGCCAAGGAGCAGGCGGAGGATTATCATCACTCTCTGGAAAGGGAATTCGGTTTCCTTGCTCTTCACGGGTTCCTCCATCTGCTGGGATATGATCATCTGAATGAAGAGGATGAAAAGAAGATGTTCACCCGCCAGGAGGACATTCTCCGTGAATTCGGGCTCCAGCGATCCTAAGAAAAAAGGAATAGGATTTGCCTATGCATGGAGAGGCATCAAACTGGTCTGGACATCGGAGCGGAATTTCCGCATTCATACCGCGGCTGCCATTCTGGCCTTAACAGCAGGCGGAATCCTGCGGTTATCCTTGGTGGAATGGGCTGTTCTTACGGTGACAATCGCTCTGGTCCTGACATTAGAGATGGTTAATTCCGCTATTGAAAAACTGCTGGACCACCTGCATCCGGACCGTCACCCGGCCGTGGGAGCTGTCAAGGACGTGGCGGCAGGTGCCGTACTTACGGCTGCCGGTGGATCTGTGGTCGTAGGTGTTTTCCTGTTCGGGCCGAAGCTCCTTGCTTTATTCATGTAACGGTAGACCTTACGGGATGTTATAATAGAATATAGAAGAACCTAAAGGTTAGATTTTATTGGAGGAACATGTATGACAGAGAATTTCAAATCAGGCTTCATTACGATTGTGGGCCGTCCGAACGTTGGTAAATCCACGTTCATGAACCGCGTGATTGGTGAGAAAATTGCCATCATGAGTGATAAGCCCCAGACAACGAGAAACAAAATACAGGGTGTCTACACCGATGAAGAATCCCAGATGGTCTTTATCGACACCCCTGGTATTCATAAACCAAAGCACAAACTCGGCGATTTTATGGTGAACACAGCTGAAAATACGCTCAATGAAGTGGATGCCGTCCTGTTTATGATCAATGCAGAAGAAGGATACGGGCGTGGGGATCAGTTCATTATCGATCGTCTCCAACGCGTGAACCAGCCTGTCTTCCTGATCATTAACAAAATCGACCGGGTTCACCCGGACAAGCTGCTGCCGTTGATTGAGCAGTACAAGGACATGTATGATTTTGAAGAAATCATACCGATCTCCGCTCTCGAAGGTAACAACGTCAACCATCTGCTCGGGGTTTTAAAAAGCCATCTCCCGGAAGGTCCGCAGTTTTATCCGGAAGACCAGATTACCGATCACCCGGAGCGGTTTGTCATCAGTGAATTTATCCGTGAAAAGGTGCTTCACCTGACGCGGGAGGAAATTCCGCACTCGATTGCTGTAGTCATCGAAGGGATAAAGCCCAGGGAAGATGCTCCCGGCGTTTATATCCAGGCGGCGATCATCGTGGAACGTAAATCTCAAAAAGGGATCATTATTGGGAAGCAGGGCAGCATGCTGAAGGAAGTCGGCAAGAGAGCCCGTAAGGATATTGAATCCCTGCTCGGCAGTAAAGTGTATCTTGAACTGTGGGTGAAAGTACAGAAAGACTGGCGGAACAAGCAGATTCAACTCAGCGATTTCGGTTACAGGGACGACGAATACTAAAGGTTGGAAAAAATTAAGCCTTATAGATCAGGCCGGGGAAAGCAAGATAAGAATGTAAATGGTATCAGCGAATAAAAGAAAGGCGGTGTTTCTTGTGCTCGACAACCTTTCATGGAACGTTTTCAGGCAGACAGGAAGTGTGGAAACTTACTTGATGATGAAAGAATTTGAGTCGCAGGATCAACAACAGTCTCAGGAACCATTTGCTTCCTCCCCTGATCCCCTGACAACGAATGACCAAAATTCGTAAACGGAGCAGGTGATACACTTGATGGACAAAGTGGAAGGCCTTGTGATCCGTACTAATAATTATGGGGAAACACATAAGATAGTCACGATGATGACAAGGGAGAAAGGGAAAATAGGTGTCATGGCCAGAGGCGCTAAGAAGCCGAAGAGCCGGATGGCATCTGTATCCCAGCCGTTTATTCACGGAATGTATCTCATACAGTCAGGATCCGGACTTGGATCTATGAGCCAGGGGGAAATGTTATCCTCCCTCCGTTCCATCCGCGAGGATATTGTCAAAACAGCCTATGCTTCCTACATTGCAGAGCTGACCGACAAGCTCATAGAAGAAAAACAACCGGATCCTTTTCTTTTTGAACAGCTTCTGCAGACGATGGTGTGGATGAATGAAGATAAAGATCCGAACATCCTCACTATGATGTATGAATTGAAGCTTTTTAAAAAGGCCGGATTTGCGCCGGTGGTTGATCACTGCCTGAACTGCGGCAGTACAGAAGGTCCGTATTCCTTTTCCATGTCCGAAGGCGGTCTTCTCTGCTACCGCTGCAAGCATATCGATCTCGGAGCCTACGGCCTGCCGGATCCGCTTCCAAAGCTGCTGCGTGTATTTTTACATATTGATGTAAAACGACTCGGACAGATTACCATGAAGGAAGAAAATAAAAAGCTGCTCCGTCAGCTGATGGATGAATACTATGACCGTTACGGCGGATATTTTATCAAATCCAAAAAGTTTTTGAAGCAGCTTGATTTATTTTCTGAGTGAGGTTTGACAGCATCCTTGCAACTAGAGTATGATTCTAATATCAAATATACGTACTGCAGTGAAAGAGAGGAGTAGCTGAACCCCGTTCTCCACAAGCGAGCCTGAGCCGGTGAAAGTCAGGCGGGAACCATTCAGTGAAGGCGCTCTGGAGCAGTTTTTTAAAGTGGCTTTTCTACATAGAAGAGCAATTAGGGTGGAACCGCGGAAATCCCGTCCCTATGTCTGATTCAGGCATAGGGGCGGGATTTTCTTTATCCGCTCACTATTAGGAGGAGGAAAAGACTTGAATATTCAAGATATGATTTTAACCCTGCAGAATCACTGGTCCAGCCAGGGGTGTCTGCTCATGCAGGCTTATGATACGGAAAAAGGGGCAGGAACGATGTCTCCGATGACACTGCTTCGAAGCCTTGGTCCGGAACCTTGGAACGTAGCTTATGTAGAACCGTCCCGTCGTCCGGCTGATGGACGCTATGGCCAGAACCCAAACCGTTTGTACCAGCACCATCAGTTCCAGGTCATCATGAAACCATCCCCGGATAACATCCAGGAGCTGTATTTAGAATCCCTGCGTGCCCTTGGCATCGATCCGTTGAAGCATGATATCCGCTTCGTTGAAGATAACTGGGAAAACCCGACACTTGGAGCCGCCGGCCTTGGATGGGAAGTATGGTTGGACGGTATGGAAATCACTCAATTCACGTACTTCCAGCAGATCGGTGGATTGGAAGCGAAGCCGGTTTCAGCGGAAATCACGTACGGACTTGAGCGTCTGGCGTCCTATATCCAGGATAAGGAAAACGTATTTGAACTGGAGTGGACCAATGGCGTGACAGTTGGAGATATCTTCACACAGCCGGAATACGAACATTCCGTTTATACGTTCGAAGCGTCTGATGAAAAGATGCTCTTTGATTTGTTTGGGACCTATGAGAAAGAAGCGGAACGCATCATGGAAGAGGGACTCGTGTTCCCGGCGTATGATTACGTGCTGAAGTGTTCGCATACGTTCAACCTCCTGGACGCTAAGGGCGTCATCAGTGTCACAGAGAGGACGGGGTACATTTCACGGGTCCGGAACCTTGCCCGTAAAATTGCGAAAACCTATGTAGAAGAAAGGGAACGCCTCGGATTCCCAATGTTGAAGAAAGAAGGTGGAGCAGATGAGTAAGACTGTATTATTTGAGCTCGGCCTGGAGGAGCTTCCTGCCCGTTTTATTAATGATGCTCTTGCCCAGTTGAAAGATAAGACAGAGAAGTGGCTGACAGATAACCGGATTCCTTTTGGTGATATTCACGGCTTTGCCACACCGAGAAGACTGGCTGTCCAAATCACAGAAGTTGCTGATAAGCAGCCGGACGTCGAGGAAGAGGCGAAAGGCCCTGCTAAAAAGATTGCCCTTGATGAAGAAGGGAACTGGTCGAAGGCTGCCATTGGATTTACGAAAGGGCAGGGCAGAGACGTTGATGATATTTACTTCAAGGAAATCAAGGGTACAGAATATGTGCACGTGCGTAAGTTCATTGAAGGAAAGGAAACAGCCGCTCTGCTTGAGCAGTTTGGAGAGGTTTTTCTTTCTCTGAATTTTCCAAAGAATATGCGCTGGGGAGCCCGTGACCTCCGTTTTGCCCGCCCGATCCGCTGGATGGTGGCTTTATTCGGGGAACAGGTGATTCCTTTCCAGATTGAGAACGTTCATACAGACCGCCGGACATTCGGTCATCGTTTCCTTGGATCAGAAACAACCATCACGAGTGCGGATCACTACGAACAGACGCTTTCTGATCAATACGTGATGGCCTCCGTGGAAAAGCGTCAGGACCAAATTGTAACCCAGCTTAAACAGCTGGAAGAGAAACAGAGCTGGAAGCTTATGATAGATGAGGAGCTTCTCGAAGAAGTGACCCATCTGGTGGAATATCCAGCTGTTTTCAGCGGCGCATTCTCAGAGGAATTCCTGGAGGTGCCTGAAGAAGCATTGATTACATCCATGAAAGAGCACCAGCGTTATTTCCCTGTCCGCTCCCATGATAACAAGCTGCTGCCATATTTCGTCGGTGTGCGTAATGGCGACGACCAGAACATTGATATCGTAGCCCGAGGAAACGAAAAGGTGTTGAAAGCACGCTTGAAAGATGCGCAGTTCTTTTATGAGGAAGACCAGAAGGGAAGCATCGATGAGAAGATGGAGAAGCTTTCCCGTATGGTTTATCAGGAGGAACTTGGGACGCTTGCGGATAAGGTTCAGCGGATAACAGCCATTACTGGCAAACTGAGTGAATGGCTCAACCTGAATAAAGAAGAAAAACTAAAAGCTACCCGTGCTGCGGAAATCTGCAAATTTGACCTTGTCACCCAGATGGTCGATGAATTCACCGAACTTCAAGGAGTGATGGGGGAGAAGTATGCCCGTTTGTTTGGCGAAGATGAGGAAGTGGCTGTAGCTGTCAATGAACACTATATGCCTCGGCAGGCCAATGGTGAAGTGCCGGCATCTACAATCGGATCTATTGTGAGCATTGCAGATAAGCTCGATACGATCGTCGGCAGTGTATCTATTGGTCGTGTACCAACAGGATCGCAGGATCCATACGGGTTGAGAAGACAGGCCCTCGGTATTCTTCAAACCCTGAACAGCCGTGGCTGGTCTGTGTCCGTCGAGAAACTGATCGATCTTGTTCATCAGTTCTATATCGAGCTTGAACTCCCTACGAGATCGGAAGAAGAAGTTCACAACGATCTTCATGAATTTTTCCGTGTCCGTGCGGCCTACCTGCTTCGTGAAAAACAAGTGGATCCCGATGTGGTGGAAGCTGTTCTCGCCCAGGGGATCGGTCATTTCCCTGTTGCAGGAAGAAAAGCAGAACTCCTGGTTGAAAAGCGGAATGAACCTTCTTTCAAACCTGTCCAGGAGGCCCTCGGCCGCGTATTGAATTTAGCGAAAAAAGCCGATGCAGACGCGGTGAATCCGGATCTATTTGAGAACAAAGAAGAGCAGCAGCTTTACGATGTTTTCCAAACGGTCCATGAATCGTACAGCCGTCAGATGTCTGAAGGCCTTGTCGAAGAGGCACTGGAGACCTTGTCCGAACTGGCAGACTCCATTCACGCCTTCTTTGATGCGGTCATGGTCATGGCAGAGGATGAAAGAGTCAAAGCCAACCGACTCGGCCTGTTGAAGCAGATTTCTGAAGACATTTATCAGTATGCCGATCTGACACGAATCGAGTGGAAACAACAGTTCTAAGCACCCTTCTTTTACCCATTCAGGAAAATGAGGTATAATGAAGAATGGTATGTCACATTCAGCGTTCAGGGTGGTGAGAACTTGGAATTATCAAACCGGCAGGAGCAGATTATTCAAATTGTGAAGGATAATGGACCGATTACCGGAGAGAACATCGCAGAAAGACTGGAATTAACACGGGCGACTCTGCGTCCGGATCTTGCTATATTAACCATGGCAGGCTATCTGGATGCGCGGCCGCGGGTGGGGTATTTTTTCACGGGGAAAACAGGTTCTGAACTTTTCACGGAAAAACTGAAAAAGTTCAAAGTGAGGGAATACCAGTCCCTCCCGATTGTTGTAGAGGAAGACGTATCGGCGTATGATGCGATCTGTGCGATGTTTCTTGAAGATGTCGGAACATTGTTTGTCACGAACCATAAATCCCATCTTGTCGGCGTCCTTTCCAGAAAGGACCTGCTGAGGGCAAGCATAGGATCGAAGGACTTAACGTCCATCCCGGTCCATATCATTATGACGCGGATGCCGAATATTACGATATGTGAGCCTGAGGATCTCCTTTTGGACGCCGCCCAGAAGTTAATAGAAAAACAGATCGACGGACTGCCGGTCGTGAATCCTGCAGAGGATGGGCTTGAGGTCGTTGGAAGGTTAACGAAAACGAATATAACCAAAGCCCTTGTAGAACTTGCACGCGATCAGCATATTTGATTCAGGATTAGGAGGGGCAGTATGGAGAAACCATTAATTTATGTACTATCCGATTCCGTAGGGGAGACCGCTGAGCTTGTTACCAAGGCTTGTTTGAGTCAGTTTGATGACGGACCTTTTGATCTTCAGCGCATCCCTTATGTAGAAGATAAAGGGACGATTAACGAAGCTGTTCTTCAAGCGAAAGAGCACGATGCCATGATCGGCTTTACCCTTGTCGTTCCTGAGTACAGGATTCACCTGAAACAGGAAGCCGAAAAACACGGAATCCGCTGTGTTGATATCATGGGGCCGATGATGGAAGCGATGGAAAGTCACCTCCAAATACAGCCGAGACTGGAACCCGGCCTCGTCCACAAGCTTGATGAGGATTATTTCAAGCGGGTGGAAGCCATTGAATTCGCTGTCCGGTATGATGATGGCCGTGACCCGCGGGGCATTTCCAAGGCAGATATCGTTTTGATCGGCGTATCCCGAACGTCCAAAACTCCATTGTCCCAGTATCTTGCTCATAAAAGGCTGAAAGTGGCAAACGTCCCGATTGTTCCGGAAGTCCAGCCACCGTCTGAATTGTTCCGGGTGGACCCGGAGAAATGCATCGGCTTGAAAATCAGTGCAGAAAAGCTGAATGATATCCGGAAGGAACGTTTGAAATCCCTGGGACTCGGTGATCAGGCTACATATGCCAACCTTGAACGGATCAGCCAGGAGCTGGAGCATTTCAACAGAATCGTCGATAAAATCGGCTGCCCGGTTATTGATGTCTCTAATAAAGCTGTAGAGGAAACGGCGAATATCATTATGAATAAGCTGAGGAAAGATGCTCAGGAATAATGCAGTATCTCAAAAAGTCGCGCTTTGATTAAGCGCGGCTTTTGTTGGGAAGAATGAAATTAGGTAAAATTAGACATAGCATTCACAGGAGAAATGTATTATAATATTTTTTTGTGGAAAAATCCTGACAGTTCCGGTTTTCATATCTGCAGGATCTTTACTCCTTACGCACATTGTCTATTTTTCAGAAAAATAAAACATTTGCTTTTTAGGAGGATTCTACCGCTTGCTGTAGAAATATTGATACTATGCCAAAAATACATCGAACGGTCTGGGTGGACGCAGACAGCTGTCCCGTTCAGAAGGAAATTGAGGAAATGAGTGCGGACTGCGGCGTGACGGCCAGGTTCATTGCTACGGTTAATCATTTCAGTACAGAAAAGTCACAGACATCGTGGACCTTTGTTGATGATGGTTCCCAGTCTGTAGACCTTTACATTTTGAATGCAGCTGCCAAGGGAGATGTGGTCATTACGCAGGACTTGTCGCTGGCTGTTCTCCTGACCTCTAAAGGGGTTTATGTGATGACGCCGCGAGGAAAACTGATAAAGGAAACCGATGCGGATCACATTATGAACCAGAAGTTTATCCGGCAGCAGACGATGAAGCAGAAGCGTAAATGGAAGGGGCCTTCCGCCTTTACGGACAAGCACAGAGAAGAGTTCCGGGAAACTTTCCAATATTTGTTGTCTGATCATGAAGGAATTTAGCCTTTGGAAGAGAATAATTGAGTAGTATGGTGATCATATGGCTGGACACATTCCAGAAGAAAAAGTAGATGAGATTCGGAAATCAGCCGACATTGTGGAAGTGATCGGCGATTATGTTGACCTCAAAAAGCAGGGGAGAAACCATTTCGGCCTTTGTCCATTCCATGGGGAAAACACGCCTTCTTTTTCCGTTTCGCAGGATAAGCAGATTTTCCATTGCTTCGGTTGTGGAAAGGGAGGGAATGTCTACACCTTCCTTATGGAAATGGAAGGATACAGTTTTATACAGGCCCTCAAGCAGCTTTCTGAACGCACAGGTGTGGAAATTCCAGAGCAGTTTGCTGAGGAGAACTACACCGGTGCGGATAATCAGGAATCACAGGCGATGCTTGAAGCACACCAGTGGCTGACAAAATTATACCATCATTTGTTAAAGAATTCCAAGGACGGCCGGAAAGCCTATGAATATCTTTTGGACAGAGGTTTTACAGAAGAAACCATCCAGAAGTATCAGCTCGGGTATTCACCGGATGATAAGGATTTCGTCGTCACTTTTCTTGAGAAAAAAGGCTTTCACCCCCAGACGATGGTCAAAGCCGGCCTGCTGAGTGTGAATGATCAGGGGAATTATGCCGACCGCTTTCGCGGAAGGGTCATGTTTCCGCTGCGCAACCACCTGGGAAAGACCGTGGCTTTTGCAGGAAGAGCTCTTGGAGAGCAGCAGCCCAAATACTTGAATAGTCCGGAAACGGAACTCTTTCATAAGGGCCGGCTGCTTTATAACTTCGATCTTGCCCGGTCCTCCATACGTAAGGAAAAAACCGTTGTCCTATTCGAAGGGTTCGGGGATGTTATATCCGCTGCCCAGTCGGGTATCCCTTATGCAGTAGGGACGATGGGGACATCGCTTTCCAGTACACAGGCCAACTTGTTGAAAAAGTATACGGATCAGATCATTGTCTGTTATGACGGTGACCGCGCCGGGATTGAGGCGGCGGTCAAGGCTGCCAGACTGACAAAAAGCATCGGTTGTCAGACGTTTGTGGCCCGCGTGCCCGACGCTCTGGACCCGGATGATTTCATCCAGCGGCATGGCGGGGACCGTTTCAAGAAGGAAGTGCTTGATACCAGCGACACGTATATCTCCTTTATGATGAGTTATCTCCGCAGGGATTATAACCTGCAGGTGGAAGGAGATCGTATCGCCTATATCGAAAAAGTACTACAGGAGATTGCCACTCTGGATCGTGCGGTCGAGAGAGAGCATTACCTGAATGAGATGTCCTCTGAATTTCAGTTATCTCTGGAAACCTTGAAAGAGGAAATCAGTCAGATAAGAAGACAGCAGGGTGTGAAGGATAATGAGCCAAAGAACCGATATACTAATCCTAAGAGGGAAACATCGGTTCAGAACAAGCTTCTTCCTGCGTTTCATAATGCGGAAAGAAAGCTGATTGCATATATGTTGAAAGATCCCTACATTGCTGATAAAGTTCAGGAGGAAATAGGAGGGGCTTTCAATATAGAAGATCATCAGGTCATTGTCACACATCTTTACGCATATTATGAAGACGGCAATGAATCAGATATCAGTCAGTTCGTTGAAATGATTGAGGATATGTCCATCAAAAACCTCGTGATCGAGCTCGCAATGGCACCCGTCAGTGAGGAAGTATCCGATCAGGAAATCCATGATTATATAGAGCGGATCCGATTGGAAAACTGGGATCGAACGGATATTAAGAGCCTGGAATCCGAGTTGAAGCGGGCTGAACAGCAGAACGAGCCGATCAAGGCCGCGGAAATTGCGATGGAGATTATAAAACGGAAAAAAGAATTAAAAGCGTAATCAGGTAGAGTTTGGATAGATTGTTGGAAGGAGGGGGACTTATGGCAGAGAAGAAACAACAGCCATCACGTTCTAAAGAAACTGAAAATCAGACGGAATTGACACTGGAGCAGGCCAAAGAGCAGGTCGTAGAGTTAGGGAAAAAACGCGGAATCCTCGCGTATGAAGAGGTGGCTGAGAAATTATCCAGCTTCGAACTCGACTCCGATCAAATGGATGAATTTTACGAGCACCTGAATGAACAGGGCGTAGAGGTCATCGGTGATTCTGAATCGGACCCTAGTATCAAGCAGCTCGATAAGGAAGAGGAATTCGACCTCAATGACCTGAGTGTACCTCCAGGTGTGAAAATCAATGACCCGGTCCGTATGTATCTGAAAGAAATCGGCCGCGTCAATCTATTATCAGCCAAAGATGAAATCAGTCTTGCCCAGCGTATAGAAAATGGGGATGAAGAAGCGAAAAGGGATCTGGCAGAAGCCAACCTTCGTCTCGTTGTAAGTATTGCCAAGCGTTACGTCGGCCGCGGCATGCTTTTCCTTGATCTAATCCAGGAAGGGAACATGGGTCTGATCAAAGCGGTAGAAAAATTCGATTACCGCAAAGGTTACAAATTCAGTACCTATGCTACATGGTGGATCAGACAGGCGATTACCCGTGCGATTGCCGACCAGGCACGTACCATCCGTATTCCGGTTCACATGGTGGAAACGATCAACAAACTGATCCGTGTGCAGCGGCAGCTTCTTCAGGATCTCGGCCGCGAACCGACACCAGAGGAAATTGCACAGGATATGGATCTTACACCGGATAAAGTCCGTGAAATCCTTAAGATTGCCCAGGAGCCCGTATCACTGGAAACACCGATCGGGGAAGAAGACGACTCCCATCTTGGTGATTTCATTGAGGACCAGGAAGCAACCTCCCCATCTGACCATGCCGCCTATGAACTATTGAAGGAACAGCTTGAAGACGTCCTGGACACACTGACAGATAGAGAAGAAAATGTCCTGCGCCTCCGTTTTGGACTTGATGACGGACGTACGCGAACACTCGAAGAGGTCGGAAAAGTGTTCGGAGTAACCCGGGAAAGAATCCGGCAGATCGAAGCGAAAGCTCTTCGTAAGCTGAGACACCCGAGCCGCAGCAAACGCCTGAAAGACTTTATGGAATAAGAACAGCCGTAGACTCAAGGTTCTTTTACAACGCCTATGTAGGAGGATCTTGAGTTTACCTGTGTTTTGGAGGAAAGTATGCAGGATGAGCGTACGAAAACCATCATTCATGAGATTCAGTACTGGAAAGAGAGCAGGCTTCTACCCGCGGAATACTGTGACTTTCTATTGGCGTTGTACACCAAAGGCGAGGAAGAAAAACCCGGCCATGCTCCTGTACAGACCGTACAGCTGCTGGTCCCGGCCTTTGTTCTGCTCAGCCTGTTTATGATACCCCTTACATTACTTGTCATTTATTTTACTCAAATGGGGTTCATAATGCAAACAGGGCTTTTGTCGTTTTTTGTAGGATCGGTATGGTTTATAAGTGGATGGTTACACTATAAACGGACCGACTGGTATTTGATACCTTTTGTGAACGGTTTGTTGATCCTTCTAATAATGTCCATCTTCGTAGTGGATCACTGGACAACATCCGTCCAGGCTGTCTACATAACGATGCTGTTTCATTTTCTTATCTGGATCAGCGTCGGAGTGTTTATGAAAATCAGGTTTTTATTATGGAGTGGCGTAACCGCTGTCATTTTGTGGATCATTTTCATTGTTTTATAAGTTTTCGGTGGTTAAGCCTTTAATAAGTAACGGTTTTCATATAAAATAAAAATAGTCGAATAGACGCGAAAAATTCATATAGGGAATACATAAGGAGGTTGCCATTCATGAGAAAGAACCCTGTGATCCCATTTGCAATTATCGCTGTACTGGGGATCGTAGCCATGATCATTGTTTCTTCTGCCGGTATCAACCAACGTGAAGCGATTCAAAGCGAGGAAGAAGGCGGAGGAGAACAGACGGAAGAAACTGCATCCGCTGATCCGGAAGAAATGTACCAGAACAAGTGTTCAAGCTGCCATGGCGGTGACTTGAGTGGAGGCGCAGGTCCGAATCTTCAGGAAGTCGGCTCCCGTTATTCAGCAGAAGAGATCCAGGACATTATCATCAATGGTAAAGGATCACAGATGCCACCTGGTCTTTATACCGGTGAGCAGGCCACTCAGCTGGCAGAATGGCTCGCTGAGAAAAAATAAGAAGTACGTGAGAAGCTTTCTGCTGCTGTCAGAAAGCTTTTCTTTATGAGAGGAACGATTTTTTATGAATGTACATCAACTATCCGAACGGCTGGCAAAGGTAGCGGAATACCTGCCTGCTGGAGCAGTATTTGCTGATATAGGGTCTGATCATGCCTATCTGCCTTGTTATGTCTGTTTAAAGGATCCACAGGCACAAGCGATAGCCGGAGAGGTTAATCAAGGCCCTTATGACAGCGCCCTGAATGAAGTGAAAGCCCATGATCTTCAATCCAGGATCGATGTCAGATTGGGAGATGGTCTCGAAGTGATCCAGCCTGGAGAAGTTAAGCAGGTCACCATCGCCGGTATGGGAGGGCCGTTAATCCGGGATATTCTGGACAGAGGCAGGGATAAGTTAACCGCCGTTAACCGCATCATCGCCCAGCCGAACATTGATGCACGCTCGATCCGTCAATGGTTTTACACGCATGGATACAGCCTGATCGACGAACAGATCATGGAAGAAGGCGGACACATCTATGAAATCCTTGCAGCAGAAAAAGGGGACCCTGCCCTTGCTTATGAATCCGCCGACTTGGACAAAGAGCTTTGGCTCGGCCCTTACCTTATGAAGGAAAGGTCAGAAGCGTTTAGGAAGAAGTGGCACGAGGAAATGATCAAGAAGGAATATATCCTGGATCAAATGCAGAAGGCTTCCACTGTGGATGAAGTGAAAGTGGACACGCTTCAAAAGGAAATGAAATGGCTGCAGGAGGTTTTATCAAAATGAATAAAGTAACGGCCGGGGAAATCATAAAAACATTGGAAACATGGGCACCAAAAAGCTTTGCTTATGACTGGGACAACGTAGGGCTGCAGGTGGGCAGCCTGAACAAGCCGGTGCAGAATGTCATGGTAACGCTTGATGTTGTTGAAAGTGTAGTGGATGAGGCGGTTGAAAAAAAGGTGGATCTTATCATTGCCCATCATCCCCTGTTATTTGTGAAACTTCATCAAATCAATGTGGATACGCCAAAAGGACGGATAGTCCAGAAGCTTCTGAAACACGATATTACGGTGTATGCGGCGCATACGAACCTGGATGTTGCAGAAGGCGGAGTGAATGATGTGATGGCAGACCTTCTCGATGTTAAAAACCGCCGGCCTTTGATTCCGACAGAAACGGAAAAGCTTGTGAAACTGGCTGTTTTTGTCCCTGATTCCCACCTGGAAGCTGTAAGGGATGCGGTGAGCGAAGCAGGGGCAGGTTTTATTGGTGATTACAGCCACTGTACCTATCAGGTTTCCGGTGAAGGGACGTTCAAACCTCAAGAGGGTACAAACCCTTATCTTGGGGAGCAGGGCCGCTTGGAGCAGGTCCAGGAGAAACGTTTGGAAACCATCGTTCCACAGGATAAGCTGTCTAAAGTTCTTGAAGCGATGGAAAAAGCCCACCCGTATGAGGAAGTGGCTTATGATCTTTATCCTCTTCTCAATGAAGGCAGGACCCTCGGAATTGGAAGAGTGGGCCGGCTGGACGAGCCCATTTCCCTCCAGGATTTTGCTGACAAAGTGAAGGAGCGTTTCGACGTCCCTCATGTGCGTGTGGCAGGGAAAATGGGGAAAACCGTTCAAACGGTCGCCGTTCTGGGTGGAAGTGGAGAAAAATATATTCATAAGGCTAAGAGAAGCGGAGCTGACGTATATGTGACCGGAGATATGACCTTCCATATGACTCAGGACGCTGTGGAGATGGGCTTACATGTGATTGATCCCGGTCACCATGTGGAGAAAGTGGTCTGCGTAAAAGTACAGCAGTATCTGGAGGAACGCTGCAATAAAGATGGAGCCTTGAACATCCTGGTGTCCGAAGTGGATACAGAGCCCTTTATAATCCAGTAAAAAAAGGATGAAAGCGGGAAGCTTTCATCCTTTTTATTATCGTTTCACTTTTTTGCGTGCTCTTACAGGAGGGAGGATTTTCTTCTGCTCGACCTTGGATTCACGAATCCAGGTAGCATCGTCCTCATGGTCAAACTGCTCAATGAACTTGATCACTTCTTTTGTGATCGGTGTTGGCGTGGAAGCACCGGCGGTAACGGCTACTTTATGAACACCTTCCAGCCATTCCAGCTGTATTTCGGTTACATCAGCAATCCGGTAGGCGGTGGTTCCGGCCTTTTCTTTGGATACCTGGGCAAGCCTGTTGGAGTTATTACTCATCGGGTCACCAACAACGAGCGTCAAATCGGCTTCACCCGCCTGTTCTGACACAGCTTCCTGGCGTACCTGTGTAGCCATGCAGATTTCCTGCTGTTTCTCAAGCTGAGGGAACTTTTCCTTGGCTTTTTCCATGACATCATAGACGTCCCATTGACTCATCGTCGTCTGGTTGGTAATCATAAGCTTATCATGATCCAGCTCCAGATTCTCGACATCCTCCTCTGTCTGTACAAGGTGGACCTTCCCGGGAGCGACGCCCATCGCCCCTTCCGGCTCAGGGTGTCCTTTTTTACCGACGTAGATGACTTCAAATCCTTCCGCAACTTTTTTGCGGATCAGGTTATGGGTGTTGGTAACATCCGGACATGTAGCATCAAGAACAGTCAGTCCTTTATCGCGGGCCCTTTCCTTCACCTGCGGGGAAACGCCGTGGGCCGTGAAAATAACCGTACCTTCATGAATACCTTCCAGCATATCGCTGCGGTTTTTACCATCGACAGTGATGATGCCTTCTTCTTTGAAGGCTTCGGTCACATGGGAGTTATGGACAATCATACCTAATATATAAATCGGGCGCGGCAGATTCTGGTCTTTTGAGGCATTTCTCGCAATGACCATGGCATCTACGACTCCGTAACAATAACCGCGAGGGGCGATTTTAATAACTTCCATTGATTAACGTCCTCCTCTTTATCCAATCGAACAACTTTTAAGATACCATCTTCATTATAAAGGGTAAAGCGTAAGTTGACAAAGAAAGCGGTGGTCAGACAACGTTATCGTGCAATTTAGGGCGCACTCTATTATAATAGGGAAGGAACATTTTACATTAAAGGAGAACGGACATGAGTAAGCATACTTTTGAACAATACGCAATTTCCTCTACAGTAAGCAGAATTGTAGAAGGTTTGGGCTTTAAACAGCCGACGCCGATCCAGCAGCAGGTGCTGCCGCCGGCATTAAGAGGGGAAAGTTTGATCGGACAATCCCACACTGGATCCGGTAAGACACATGCCTATCTGCTGGCTTTATTCAGCCGGATGGATGAGAATGCCGATGCCGTACAGTTTGTCATTACAGCACCAACACGTGAACTGGCCATCCAGATTCATGAAGAAGTGAAAAAAGCCGTGAAGCACGCAGGTAAACAAGAGATTTGGCGGTCCAAGCTGTTGATCGGTGGAACGGATAAACAGAAGATGGTGGAGAAACTGGCTTCCAATCCGCCGCACATTGTCGTAGGAACACCGGGCCGTATACTCGATATGGTCAAAGAGGAAGCGGTAGACCTTTATCAAGCCAAATCGTTCGTTCTGGACGAAGCGGATTTAATGCTGGACCTCGGATTTATCGAAGAAGTGGATCAGATTCTTGTTCGCATGGCCGAAGACGTGCAAATGCTTGTTTTCTCTGCAACCATTCCTGAACGGCTGCAGCCATTCCTGAAGAAGTACTTGACCAATCCGGTCCATATTCAAATCGAGGATGATAAGCCATCTCCGGAAACGATGGAGCACCGGTTGATTCCTCTCCGGCATAAACAGCCTGGAGAAGTGATCATGGATATCACGAAGGCGATTCAACCTTATCTGGCCATTATTTTCACGAATGGCAAAGGTCTTGCAGACGAATTGGCGGAGGATTTGATGAGTCGTGGTTTGGAAACAGGCATCCTTCACGGAGGCTTGTCCCCGCGAGAGCGTAAAAGAGTCCTGAAAGAAATCCAAAACCTCCGTTATCAATACATCGTAGCGACCGACCTTGCTGCGCGTGGGATTGATATCCAGGGTGTGAGCCACGTCATCAACGCCCAGATGCCGAAGGAAGAGGAATTCTATATACACCGTGTCGGACGTACAGCAAGGGCCGGGCTGGAAGGTACAGCAATCAACCTCTATCAGGAAACCGATCTTCCATTGATCCAGAAGCTTGAGAAGAAGGGGTTGTCTTTCCAATTCTATGAAGTGAAACAAGGGGAATGGAAAGAAGTAAATGCCTATAATGAGCGGCAGATCCGTGAAAAGAAAGAAACGGATCTGGATAAACAGGCGAAACAGCTCGTCCGCCGTCCGAAAAAGGTGAAGCCGGGCTATAAGAAAAAGATGAAAAAGCAGGCGGAACAAAATAAACGCAGATTGAAGCAGAACCGCTTTAAAAAGAAATAAGAAAGGGTCGAGATCGTCATGGTTAAAATTGGTTCACACGTATCAATGAAAGGGAAGAAAATGCTTCTTGGCGCAAGTGAAGAGGCAGCTTCCTACGGATCCGGCACATTTATGATATATACAGGCGCCCCTCAAAATACGCGCCGCCGTCCAATTGAAGAATTGAATATCGAGGCAGGTCAGGAGCATATGAAGGCCAATGGTATTCAGGATATTGTCGTGCATGCTCCCTATATCATAAATGTAGGTAACACGACCAAGCCGGAAACCTTTCAACTGGGTGTTGATTTCCTGCGCAGCGAAATAGAGCGCACAGAAGCGCTTGGAGCAGGACAAATCGTTCTTCACCCGGGGTCCCACGTGGGGCAGGGAGTGGAAAAGGGTCTTCCGAAAATTATTGAAGGGCTGAATGAAGTCCTTCATAAAGATCAAAATGTCCAGATTGCCCTGGAAACGATGGCCGGCAAAGGTTCCGAAATTGGAAGAAGTTTTGATGAGCTTGCGCAGATTATTGATGGTGTCACATTGAACGAAAAGCTTTCCGTCTGTATGGATACGTGCCACATTCATGACGCAGGCTACAATGTAGTGGAGGATTTTGATGGTGTGCTGAACGAGTTTGATAAAATTGTCGGACTGGACCGCCTGAAAGTCATTCACGTCAATGATAGTAAGAACATTCAGGGAGCAGCCAAGGACCGCCATGAAAATATCGGCTTCGGTCATATCGGCTTCGATGCCCTTCATCAGGTGATTCATCACCCGCAGTTGAAGGATCTTCCAAAAATTTTGGAAACCCCGTACGTGGGGGAAGATAAGAAGAACAAAAAGCCTCCGTATCGATTTGAAATCGATATGGTTAAGCAAGGGACGTTTGATCCGGACCTTAAAGAAAAGATTCTAAAACAGTCATAAGAAAAAGGCGGGGGTCCTGAACCTTCCGCCTTTTTTTATTTCAGCCAGTCCTCGACCCCGTAGTCCTCTGCCAGTTTATGAAGCAGTTTATTTACAGAGCGGGCTGTGTCTGCGGAGGTCAGCCCGGCCAGTTTCTTCAACATTTTCTTCCGGCCATTCTTTTCAAAAGGGTTTTCCTTATTTTTTTTCAACGCTTGAACAATAGCCTGTGCCTCTCCCTCGGTAATCGGTATCCGATACTTCCTGCTGTATTGAAGCAGTTCTTTGACGGTTAACTGCTTCAATTTCTGGGTAATGAACTGTTGGGCCATCTTCTTCATCATGTCATCACCTTTTTCCACTGTTTCATACACCTTATGAATTGTGGGAATGATGTGTGTTTTACAAATCATTCACGTGTGAGTAGATAAATTGAAATCAAACACCCATTCGGTTAAGATGGCGCAATGGGTTTCATGGGCTCTTATGGTAAAGGAAGAGTCACGGGAAGGAGTGAACAGAATGAGGGATCAAAAACCAATCATTCGAACGGTCTTTGCTATGCTGTTAATGAGTCTTGTCTTTATAACTTATCATCAATGGCATCAAAACGAACAGCAGGCATTGGCAGATGAAAATAAAACGTTGGAGCAGAACAAGGAAAAGCTTGAGGGAGATAAGGAAAAGCTGTCTTCTGTCAACGACTATTTGAAGGAGCAGTCTTCAGAGAATAAACAAAAAAATGGATATCTGACATGGCCGGGGATCGAAGACCAGGCTGATATTCTGGTACAGGAAAGTGAGGGAGCCTTCAAGAAGGCCTGGGCCATGTATTTAGTGAAGGAGTCCAAACGCTATGATTTGGATCCATACCTCGTTTATGAGTTGTTGAAGGTGGAAACGGGTGGGACATTTGACCCTGAGCTTGTAGGACCTGAAACAAAGTATGGACGCGCCTACGGCATGTCCCAGTTCATGAAGAATACAGCGCCGTGGATTGCGGATATGGCTGGTCTTCCCTATGAAGAGGAGCTGCTGTTTGATCCTTACTATTCCATGCAGTTATCTCTGGTTTATCTGGATTATTTAAACAGCCGTTATCAAAACTGGGACGAGGCATTAACCGCTTATCACAGGGGAATGTCCGGTCTTGAACAGTATAAAAGTGAACATGGACATGCGGAGAGCTGGTATGCCGTAGAGATTCAGGAAAACGCTGAAGCTCATACGACACTGGCTTCAGCTGAATAATGGTAAAACCGGATGAACTCATCCGGTTTTTTTTCTGCCATCAAATCCCTTCGTTAAATACAAGAGAAACGTCACATAATATAGGTGATTCTCCATACAGAAAGTGAGGGAATTCGCATGTACGATCCAAAAGAAACTGTTGAGAATCAAACAGAAAATGCTCCCCATCACGGGGACGCACGGGAACAGGTTCATGAAGATGAGCCGACAACGGAGCAGGTGCTGGATGAAGCGTTTGATGAAATCCAGGACAGCGATTTAAGAAAAGAATCCGGGTATGACAAGGTGGAATCCGTGGATGACCATGGCCGCGGTCCTTATCAGCCTGTTTATGGCGACAGTTATGAAGAGGAATTTGCTCAGGAGGCTGCTGTCGGTCCCATTGATGAACCAATGAATAATGGTGAGCAGGAAACGACGATGGAGGATGATGTGAAAGTAGGAATGGGCTGGCTAGGATTATCGGCCGCTATTCTTTCCTTCTTTTTTGCTCCACTGATTCTCGGTGCCGCCGGGATTATTCTTGGGATTGTCGGGAAGAGAAGGGGAGCCGATACTCTTGGAAACACGGCGATCATTATCAGTGTCGTTTCCATCGCCTTTTCTCTTTTCTTCGCTCCGTTTATCAATTTCCTGTAAAAAAAAGGGTGGACCATTATGGTCCACCCTTTTTATCTTAGGATTGCTGCTGTTCAAGCTTTTTCTGGCGCTCTTTCTCATAATGCTCTTCAGCAAGTTTATCTACTTCTTTTTTAAGCTCTTCGACCATGATGTCCTCAGGCACTTTCCGGATGATTTCTCCGTGACGGAAGAGAAGGCCTTCCCCGCGGGCACCGGCGATACCGATATCAGCTTCACGGGCCTCGCCTGGTCCATTGACTGCGCACCCAAGAACAGCTACTTTAATAGGAGCCTTGATGCTCTGGATGTATTCCTCGACCTCGTTGGCGATGGAAATCAAGTCGATTTCAATACGACCGCATGTCGGGCAGGAAATCAGCGTAGCAGCGTTGGACGCAAGTCCGAAAGTCTTCAGAAGTTCCTTCGCTACTTTTACTTCCTCTACAGGATCAGCACTTAAACTGATTCGGACGGTGCTTCCGATTCCTTTACTCAGAATGGCACCAAGACCGGCCGCACTTTTTACTGTACCTGCGAAAAGCGTCCCGGATTCTGTAATACCAAGGTGAATCGGGTAATTGAAAGCGGCCGCTGCTTTTTCATAGGCTTCAATCGCCAGTTTGACATCAGAAGCTTTCAAGGAAACGATGATGTCGTGGAAGTCGAGATCTTCAAGAATTTTAATGTGGTGAAGGGCACTCTCAACCATTCCATCAGCCGTTGGATAACCGTATTTTTCAAGGATGTGACGCTCAAGGGAACCGGCGTTGACTCCAATACGGATAGGGATGCCTTTTGCTTTTGCTGCTTTTACGACAGCTTCAACTTTTTCGCGCTTCCCAATGTTCCCCGGGTTGATCCGGATTTTATCCGCCCCGCCTTCGATCGCTTTCAATGCTTTCTTATAATCGAAGTGAATATCAACAACAAGCGGGATATTGATGCGTTTTTTGATTTCAGGGATGGCGTCAGCAGCACGATCGTCAGGGCAGGCCACACGGACGACCTGGCATCCGGCTTCCTCCAGACGCTTGATCTCAGCTACAGTAGCCTCCACATCATGGGTCTTCGTCGTGGTCATGGACTGAATGACAACTTCATCAGAACCACCTATAGTAAGGTCCCCGACCTTCACGGGACGTGTATCTTTTCTGTGCGTAATTGGCATGAATATCGCTCCTTTAAATTAAAAAAAGGGTTGCAGGATGTTTTTCCAATCTTCATTATAAGGCTAATGGCCGGAAATGAGAAGTAAGGACTCTTAAAAGCCCTGGATTTCACGTAAAGTTTGTGTAAACAGATTGGATTTCCTCGACGTGAAAAGTATATCACGAGAGGAAACGGAAGAAAATTGTTATCATTTGAAACATAGCACCACAGTTGTTCGTATGTATAGTAATAGAAGAGAGGGTGAGCGGTTATGCTTCAAACAGACTGGATAGCACTCCTGATTACATTTTTAGGAACAATGTTCCTGATTGGTGAGCTGCTTGTTAACATGCGTGGGGTTTTCGCTGTGCTGGGGCTTGGATTTATTACCGTGTTTTTTTCCAGTTACCTGGCTGTCGATATGTTCATTATTATGATGTTTGTGTACTTTCTAGGTCTTACACTTATGATTATTGATGGAAAGCTGATTAATGATGGAACACTTGCCACTATAGGTGCAGCAGCGATGATTACAGCTGTTGGTTTCAGTGCGCCTAACTGGACGGCGGGATTATACAGTGTCATTGGTGTTATTGCCGGAGGCTTTTCTGCCCTCATTTTCCTCAAGGTTTTTAAGCGCAGAAACATGTGGAATAAAATGGCGTTGAATGATCAGATGACCTCGGAGATGGGCTATAATTCCATGAATGAATCCTATCAGAAGCTTTTAGGGAAAACGGGGTCTGCGCAGACAGATATGCGTCCTTCCGGTACGATAGAGGTAGATGGAGAGGATTACAGCGCTGTCTCGAACGGCCAGTGGATTTACAAAGGAGAGCCGGTAACGGTCGCTTCTGTCGACGGGACTAAAATCATGGTCAAAAAGGTTCAGAATTAACAATTGTTCACATATTCTTCATCGTTTCTTAACACTTCATTGTCATAATTTATTTGGATGATTATTCAAATGACAATGGAGTGTTTTCTAAATGAACGTTAAAAGAAAGACCGGCTTATTAAGATTTACACGGGGCCGATGGCCTCTTCAGGTAAGACTGACGCTCCTGATTATTTTACTTGTCCTTCTCTCTGTATTTGCAACAGGTTTTTTTTCCTATACGAAAGCAGAGGAAAACCAGCTGGCTCTTGTGCAGGACCGGTTGGAACGAGAGTTGCTCGTGGTTCAGGATGTAGCGTAGCAATTGATGTATGCCTTCGTAGGGGATCAGAAGGAATTCGATCAGCGTTTTCAAGGCTATGCAGATGCACAGAAAGCTCAGATGCAGCAGGATGGTCTGACAGCGGATGCATACCTGTTCACTGAACAAGCTGTGTATTCCTATCCAGACTTGACTCCTGTTCTTTCTTTTACCGAAGAGGAAGTAGAGGAGGTTTTAAGTAAGGAAAATGGCACAGAACAGTGGACGACAAATGGAGAATCGTTTGTGTATTCGTTTGCTCCTGTCCAGGAGCTGCAGGGGATCTATGTTCTTGGTGTGGCGGAAGAGGATATTATGAAAGAAGTCGATCAAATGGCCTGGTATACGTTTTTGATTGGAGCTGGGACAGCGGTTGTAGCTGGAGTCATGGTTTCCTATATCATTCGAAAGACTGTCCGCCCCCTCAAACAGCTGGAGGAAATGATGGGGAAGATTGGCAGCGGTGTGATCGGGGAGGCATCGGCTGTAAAAACGAGCCTGCCGGAGGTCCGGTCATTAAAAAGGAGTTATGAAAAGTCCATTACCACTATTGTGGATATTCTGTCTACGGTAAACGCAGCCGTCCAAAACCTTGATCAAGAAGGAAGCCGCATGGATGAATCAGCGCGGGTTCTTGATCAATCCCAGCGGGCGTTAAAGGAAGAGCTTCTTAAAGTAGATAGAACTGCTGCTGAAACAGAAGGATTTATGGAGGATCAGCAGGAAGTCTTTCGTGAACTTTCTCAAGTTTTCTCCCACTTGAAATCAGCCATGGATCACATGATGGAGAGACAGGGACAAATGAACCAGTCGGCTGCTTCCGGTAATGATGGGGTGGATCGCGTGGAAAGTTCCTATATTAGTATAAGAAGAGAACTGACAGAAATGTCATCAAGAGTAGAATCCTTTCAGAGCTATATGCATTCGGTACAGGATTCAGGAGCTAAAATCCAGGAGCTGGCTGAACAGACGAGGATGCTTGCTTTAAATGCTTCCATTGAGGCAGCGAGAGCCGGAGATCATGGCCGGGGATTTGCTGTTGTAGCCAGGGAAGTGGGTAAGCTGGCCGATCTTTCCCGGAACACGGCCTTGAACATCGATCAGCGAATGGCGGATCTGATCGAGCTTGGATCTGACTTTTCCAGACAGTTTCAACGTCTTTCTGTTGAAATGAATGATCAGCAGAAGCAAATGGATATTTCAAAAGCAGCTTTTCGAGATCTTTCCTCTGGAATGGAAACGTTCAACGTACAATTAGAATCCGCATACCTTCATTTGGTGGATGGAGAAGAAGTGATACCCCGGATGCAGAAGGTCATAAAAGGGATGGACCGCCTGACAAGGGACCAGTCCTTGTCCATTGACCATTTAACCCAGGCATCAGACTGGCAGGAGGAAAATGTGAGAATGACGGAGGAATTCATAAGAGAATTGGTCGTACTGACCCAGGAACTGTCCGACATGATTACAACTAAACAGTTGGTTTATGAAGGTGGGGAGAATGTTTCTGAGCCTCATGCTTCTTAAACATCGAGCGTTTGAAAATACCTGTACATAAAGAAGGCTTCCTTGTAAAAGGGGGTCTTTTTGTTATGGAACAGACAGAGATGCATGAGAGCTAAGGAAATCACCATCCCAGGTTAGTTTGTGTGAGAAAAAACGGCAATGTAAATTTAATGTTAAGTTTTCTATTACATCTTTACAAAAGAATCATAGTTCGTTAATAATGGATGAGGTGTTTTAAAGAGAGACATACAGAAATTTTGGATGAGGAAAGGGTGGAAAACATGGAAATCGATGTGCAGCAGATGATATTCGAATTCATCGGCGGGCTAGGTATTTTCCTGTTTGGAATTAAATTTATGGGGGACGGCCTCCAAAAAGTAGCCGGAGACCGTTTGAGGGAACTTTTAGACCGTTTTACCAGCAATCCGTTAATGGGTGTCATTGCCGGTGCCGTAGTGACGATTCTCGTTCAAAGTAGTTCTACAACAACCGTTTTGACTGTCGGATTGGTTAACGCTGGATTTATGACCTTTAGACAAGCTATCGGTGTTATAATGGGTGCCAATATTGGGACGACATTTACTGCATTCATTATTGGTATTGATATTAAAGAGTATGGACTGCCGATCCTGGCTCTAGGTGCCCTGTTGATTTTCTTCTTTAAGAATAAGAAAGTATCCAATATCGGCCAGACCGTTTTTGGACTCGGTGCTTTATTCTTTGGTCTTGAATTAATGAGCGGAGGAATGAAGCCGCTGCGTTCCCTTGAAGCATTCAGGGAACTGACACTCAGTATGAGTGAGAACCCGGTACTTGGTGTCGTGATCGGTACACTGTTCACAGTAATCGTACAGAGTTCCAGTGCCACGATCGGTATTCTGCAAGGACTGTTTGGAGAAGGCCTTGTAGATATACAGGCATCTCTGCCGGTACTTTTCGGAGATAACATTGGAACAACCATCACAGCTGTCATTGCAGCGGTTGGAGCAAGTGTAGGGGCGAAGCGTGCGGCTTTTGTACACGTGATTTTCAACGTGCTCGGTGCTACCGTTTTCCTCATTCTATTGAAGCCTTTTACCTTATACGTCGAGTGGCTCCAGAACTATATGGACCTTGGACCGGAGATGACCATCGCTTTCGCGCATGGGTCGTTTAACATTGCCAACACGGTGGTCCAGTTCCCGTTCATCGCTGTTCTGGCGTGGATCGTTGTTAAACTCGTACCAGGGAATGATTCCCTGATTGAATTCAAGCCTCAGCATCTGGACCCAATCTTTATCGAGCAGTCTCCTTCTCTTGCGCTTGATCAGGCGAAGGAAGAAGTGATCCGCATGGGCGAATATGCCTATAAAGGATTGGAAGAAACGAGTCTGTATTTAAACAATAAACAGCAGAAGCATTCAGAAATTGCGATGCAGATTGAAGATGCATTGAACAACCTCGATCGGAAAATCACCGATTACCTGGTTGATCTTTCTCAAGCATCGCTTACGGACGAAGAAAGCCGGAAACACTCAGCTCTTATGGATTCTGTCCGTGATCTGGAACGGATCGGGGATCACTTTGAGAATATTATCGAGCTCATCGATTATAAGAATTCCAACAAAGTAAACCTTACTGCTCAAGCTGTCGACGACTTGAATACAATGTTCGATCTGACATTGATGACAGTGAAACAGGCAACAAAATCCCTTGAAAACATGAGCCGTGAGGAAGCACTCGCTGTTGTCCAGAAGGAAAATGAACTGGACCGGATGGAACGAAGCTATCGTAAGAAACACATCATCCGTCTGAATGAAGGAGTATGTACAGGACAGGCCGGTATCGTTTTTGTAGATATGATCAGTAATCTCGAACGGATCGGAGATCACGCTGTGAATATCGCAGAAGAAGTACTGGGAGAAAAAGATAGTCTGTAATGAACGAGGTGAAAGCTTACCAAAGCTTTCACCTTTTTTTATAAAAATCCTTGCCGAGTCGTTCATTGCATGGTATATTATTTTTGTCGCTGAAAACGGAACGGAAAAATATGTTGACACAGTGATACATAAATGGTATATTAATTAAGTCGCTTACAGAGCGAATATGGCGGTGTAGCTCAGCTGGCTAGAGCGTACGGTTCATACCCGTGAGGTCGTGGGTTCGATTCCCTCCACCGCCACCATACATATGATCTTATCTATAAACATGGCGGTTGTGGCGAAGTGGTTAACGCACCGGATTGTGGTTCCGGCATTCGTGGGTTCGATTCCCATCAGCCGCCCCATGTGGACCCTTAGCTCAGCTGGTTAGAGCTATCGGCTCATAACCGATCGGTCGCAGGTTCGAGTCCTGCAGGGTCCACCATATAGATTCCGGAGGAGTACCCAAGTTTGGCTGAAGGGAGCGGTCTTGAAAACCGCCAGGGGGTTTACGCCCCGCGGGGGTTCGAATCCCTCCTCCTCCGCCATCTTTTCTTTTTTTATAAAGGGATATCTAAAACAGCATAGTTTTATGGCTCGGTAGCTCAGTCGGTAGAGCAACGGACTGAAAATCCGTGTGTCGGCGGTTCGATTCCGTCCCGAGCCACCATTGATTGAATGAACAAGCGGTATGCTTGTTTTTTTTATGTTTAAGACCGATACATAAGGGAATTTATAATACCGGAAGATATTCCATTTCACTGCCTTGCAAATCAGTTGCAACCGGCAGGTCTGTTTGATAATGTAAAACGAGAGGCAGAGGCTTCTTATTTTACATACTATTTTAAAGGAGGAGTTACATTATGGCTAAATTTGAACTACCAGAACTACCTTACGCATACGATGCATTGGAACCAACGATCGATAAGGAAACAATGAACATTCACCATACGAAGCACCACAACGGATATGTTACCAAGCTGAACAACGCTCTTGAAGGACATGCTGATCTTCAGGACAAATCATTGGAAGAGCTTCTTTCCAACAACCTTTCAGCTGTACCGGAAGATATCCGCACTGCTGTGCGCCGTAATGGCGGTGGTCATGCCAACCACAGTCTTTTCTGGACGATCATGTCTCCAAACGGCGGCGGTGAGCCGGCGGGAGATCTAGCTACTCAGATCAACGACACATTCGGAAGCTTTGATCAATTCAAAGAAAAATTCGAAACGACAGCAACCGGCCGTTTCGGTTCAGGCTGGGCATGGCTTGTAGTCAATAATGGCAGCCTGGAAGTGATTGATACACTAAACCAGGATTCTCCGATCATGGAAGGTAAAACACCTATCCTTGGCCTGGACGTATGGGAGCATGCGTACTACTTGAACTACCAGAACCGCCGTCCGGATTATGTTTCTGCATTCTGGAATGTTGTAAACTGGGATGAAGTAGCGAAGCGCTTCGATGCAGCTAAATAATCGTATGAAGAATAGGTGAGAGAGGGACGGATATTTCCGCCCCTCTCTTTTTGTATATCTCCATATGTTCTGAAAACACTAAAGGAGAACATAAAGGAGACATGCATATGATGAGTAAGCTGCGCACATGGCTGAGCCGCGAAAACGTTTCTAGAGATTTATTATTGTTACTTCTCATTGGAGGCTTGTACTCCCTCGGAATATTCTTATCCAGTACCTTTGTGAACATATACTTATGGAAGCAGTCCAACAGCTACACGGATATCGCTCTTTATAACCTCAGCATATACATTTTTCAGCCGCTTACCTTTATCGTTGCGGGACGGTGGGCGAAAAAGATGGACCGTGTCATTGTGCTGCGAACAGGAGTAACAGTCCTTTCGTTATTTTTCCTGACTGTGCTGGTGGTGGGGGAACGGGCGGCTTCCTTCAACTTGATGCTCGGTGCCCTGCTCGGAATCGGTTACGGTTTTTACTGGCTTGCTTATAACGTTCTGACTTTTGAAATTACAGAGCCGGATACACGAGATTTTTTTAACGGCTTTCTCGGTGTCCTGCAGTCGCTTGGCGGTATGACAGGACCCCTTTTGGCCGGCTTTATTATTTCGCGCCTCAATAACTTTACCGGGTACACAGTGATTTTCAGTGCTTCGTTTGCCTTATTTATTGTAGCCGTGCTGGTGAGTTTTGGATTATCTAGAAGAAGAGCACGGGGGAATTTTTCTTTCCGGCGGATTGTAACCGAGCGGAAGCATAATGTGGACTGGAAACGTATTTTAAATGCTCATGTAGCCCAGGGATTCAGAGAGGGAACTTTTTTGTTTGCTGTATCCATTTGGATTTTCCTGCTGACAAAAAATGAACTGTCTCTCGGAGTTTTTAATTTGGTTTACTCCGGTTTTTCATTTATGTTTTATTTTCTTGTGAGCAGATGGGTGAAACCGAAGCGGAGGAAAACATCGATCTTTATTTCAGGCCTCTGCTTATATGTCAGTGTCATCATCCTTCTATTCAGCAGCACGATGCCGCTGCTTTTATTGTACGCCGCTGTTGCCGGAGTCTTTTTTCCTTTGTTGTACGTGCCCTACGTGTCTCTCACCTATGATGTCATCGGGAGATCGTGGAATGCGGCTGAGATGCGGATCGAATATATCGTAGTTCGGGAAATTTTTTTGAATATGGGGAGAGTTCTATCCATCCTCGTTTTTTTAGGGGCCATTACATTTATTCCTCCGGAAACGGGGATTCCTTACATTCTGCTTCTTGTCGGCGGAGGACACTTCCTGATTTACTTTTTCATTCGAGGTATTGATTCGAAACCTCCCCGAGTGACACATAATTGAAACCAAACACCCATGAGCTTCTTCTATTCTCAGGACCTGAAGAAATGGTATAATAGCAGAAGGATTTTGAAAGAAGGAGAGGAGTTCATGGGGAAAAACAAACGACATAAAGATAATACACACCTTCCCTTTCGGTTGAACGTGGTGTTTTTTATTGTGTTCGTCTTATTTGCCGGAATCATTCTGCAGCTTGGAGTTGTTCAAATATTGAATGGCGAAGAAGCACAGGATGAAATTGACCGCACTGAAAATACAACAACGACCATTTCTGTGCCGCGGGGTGAAATGTATGATCGTAATGGTCAGGTGATTGTTGATAATGAACCGTTATACTCGATTACGTATACACCACCCAAAGGGGTGCAGGCCGGAGATAAGCTGGAACTTGCTCAGACATTGTCCTCTTATATTGACATGGACTATGAAAGTCTGACAGATCGTGACCTGAAGGAATATTTCTACCTGCAGAATGAGCAGGAGGTCCGTGATCGTGTAGAGGATCAAGTGACAGAAGATATGGATAACGGCGATGTATATCAGCTACAGCTGGACAGCATTACAGAAGAAGAGATCTCCGGCTACGATAATCAGACGAAAGAAGTCATCGCTGTGAAAAAGGAGCTTGATCAGGCGTATTCCCTGGCGCCGCATGTAATTAAGAATTCAGACATTACAGAAGCGGAATATTCCGCGGTGGCAGAAAACCTGGCGAAGCTTCCAGGCGTGAATGTAACTTCAGACTGGGAACGTACATATCCGTATGAGTCCACGTTTCGCAGTTACCTCGGAAGTATCACATCAAGTGAGCAGGGTCTCCCTAAGGATGATCTTGATTATTACATGTCTCTGGATTACAGCCGCAATGACCGTGTTGGTACAAGCGGACTTGAACAGGAATATGAGGATGTTCTCCGGGGGACGAAGGAAAAGGTCCAGTATGAAACGGACAGCAACAACACCGTCATCAATTCCAAAGTCATCCGTGAAGGACAGGCAGGAAAAGACCTGCAATTGACCATTGATATGGAGCTTCAGGAAGAAGTGAATAAAATCGTCCAGGAAGAGCTTCAATCAGCCATCGTCAATGCGCCTTCTCTAAACCGTCATCTGGAGAATGCCATTGCTGTCGTTTCCAATCCGCAGACAGGAGAAATTCTGGCGATCAGCGGACAGACCTACAACCGCAGTCCGGAAGAAGGAGAGGACCGCTTCACAGACACTTCCCATCAGGCGTTATACAATGCCTATATGCCGGGATCAACGGTTAAGGGGGCAACAGTTCTGACAGGTCTTCATGAAGGTGTCGTTACACCGAATACATGGATCAATGACAAACCTATTACAATAGCCGGCAGCCAAAAAGCATCATACACGTCGGGGATCGGATCTGTTAACGATATAGCTGCCCTGCAGCAATCCTCCAACGTCTACATGTTTTTCCTGGCTATGTATCTTGGTGGAGAAACAAGCAATCAATATAATATGAATGCTTTGAAACTGGAAGATGAAACGTTAGACAAGTTCGTTTACAATTTCAACCAGTTCGGGCTGGGCGTCACCACTGGAATTGACTTTCCGTATGAGGCAACTGGAGTCAATGGTACACTTCAAAACCCTGGGGAAATCCTTGACTTTTCCATCGGGCAGTTCAATACGTATACAGCGATGCAGTTGAATCAATACGTCTCGACAATTGCAAATGGCGGCGACCGTATACGTCCGAGTCTCGTCAACAGTGTCCACGAACCATCCAGCAGCGAGGGACTCGGTCCGGTTTATAAAGATTATACGCCGGAGGTGCTGAACCAGCTTGATATGGATTCGTCCTATATTGAGCGTGTACAGGAAGGCTTCAGGCAGGTGGCCCAGACGAGCGAAGGAACGGCGAGTTCCATATTCTCGAAGCAGCCCTATGCCCAGTATGATATGGCTGTGAAGACAGGTACGGCACAGGCGTCTAAAACAGTTTTCAGTGAAGATGGAGAGAGAACCACCTACGATGAGCTTCTGAACAAAACTTTGGTCGGCTATGCTCCATCGGATAATCCGGAAATTGCCTTTTCCATCATTTCTCCTTACCTGGGAGAAGGGGCAACAAGTACGTTCAACATCAGCAATAACATTGGTGCCCGGATTGGTGAGGCGTACTTCGAGCTGAAAGAAGCACGGGAAAATGGTACCGCTGACGAAGGACCGGATGAACAAGAGAATAACAACGGAGAAGATGCAGAAACTGAGGAGTGATACACAACGTATCACTCCTTTTTTTATACGAAGACGGAGAAATATAGCGTAAAAATAAGTCATTTCCCAATCTTTTTCGCTAAAAAACCTCAATTTACAAAACCTTTACGTTTCATTCATATGTTATTAAAACTCCGTCGTTAGTATATAAAATGTGAGTTGGCCAAGCAGCCGGCAGCATTAAATATTTATAAATAATAGGGGGAGAAAGAAATGAAAAACTTCAAGAGTTTAGCATTAATGCTTGCATTCATCCTTGTAGTAGGAGTGCTTGCAGCATGTGGTGGTTCCGAGGAAGGCAACACAGAAGAACAGGACAGCACAAGCGGTGAAGGTTCTGGAGAAGAAAGCTCCGAAGAAGTATCCGGCCCAATCGACATTGATGGTTCTTCTACTGTGTTCCCGATCATGGAAAACTTAACTTATTCCTATCAGCAGGAACAACCGGAAGTTGACGCAACATTGAACTCTTCTGGTTCCGGCGGTGGATTCAAAAAATCTACAGTTGGTGAAATTGATCTAAGTAACGCTTCCCGTGAGATCAAGGAAGAAGAAAAATCAATCGCTGAAGAAAATGATATTACTCTTGAGCCTCTAGAGCTGGCTTACGATGGTCTTTCTGTAGTAGTGAGTGCTGAAAATGATTTCGCTGAAGAGCTTACAATCGATCAGCTTAAGCAGATTTTCCTCGACTCTTCTGACGCTCAAATGTGGTCTGACATTAACCCTGACTGGCCTGAGGAACAAATTAAAATCTTCAGCCCTGGTCATGATTCCGGTACATTCGACTACTTCAACGAAGTTGTTCTTGAAGAAGAGCCGATGAAAGAAGGCGAAAACACAACTCTTTCTGAGGATGACAACGTTCTTGTACGTGGAATTAAAGACAATCCAAACGCGATCGGATTCTTTGGATATGCCTACTACGCTGAAAACCAGGACAGCCTGAAAGCTCTTGCCATTTCTGAAGGTGAAGGCGAAGCTGTTGAACCGAATCCGGAAACGATCCAGGATGGTTCATACACGCCACTTTCCCGCCCGCTATTCACATATGTAAACGTGAATGCTTATAAAGAAAAAGCGCAGGTTCGTGACTTTGTAGAGTACACGTTGAACAATGCTGGTAAAGCAGCTGAAGAAGTTGGTTATGTAGCTCTTCCAGACGAGAAATATCAAGAACAGCTTGATACAGTTCAAGGCTGGGCAGAGTAAGTTACTTTAAAACCTAACAAGGAGGGTGAGGCTGATTCCAGTCTCACCCTGCCTTATGGATGAGAGGAGTTTAATGATGGACAAAGGTTTGCAATCAGAGGGGAATATGATTGACGTCCAGCAGATGATTGAGAACAATAAGAAAAAGAAAACGGTCGGTGAAAGAATAGAGAAAATCATCCCGTTTTTCCTGTTACTTTGTGCAGCAGTAAGTGTTCTCACGACACTGGGTATTTTATTTACTTTATTAAGAGAATCGATCGGATTTTTCTCCGATGTTTCAATTGTTAATTTTTATACAGGATCAAACTGGTCTCCGTGGTCCGGCGAATATGGGGTTGCTCCGTTAATCGGTGGTACACTGCTTGTTACGCTGATTGCAACACTTGTTGCAGTTCCACTTGGACTAATGGCAGCCATTTTCTTGAGTGAGTATGCGAATGATAAAGTTAGAAGGGTCATCAAGCCTATCCTGGAAGTACTGGCTGGTATTCCTACAGTCGTCTACGGATATTTTGCTTTGACGTTCATCACTCCAATGTTTCAATCTATTATTCCTGATCTTGGAATTTTCAACGCCTTAAGCGCAGGGGTTGTCGTAGGAATTATGATTATTCCTATGGTTGCATCCCTTTCTGAAGATGCCATGAACTCTGTACCGAATGCTCTACGTGAAGGTGCGTATGGTCTGGGAGCTACGAAATTGGAAGTTGTAGTAAAGGTTGTTCTTCCAGCCGCTCTTTCCGGAATCGTTGCCTCTATTGTACTTGCTATTTCCCGTGCAATTGGGGAAACGATGATTGTAACGATTGCGGCCGGCGCTACACCGAATCTTACTTTCAACCCGACAGAGTCCATCCAGACGATGACTGCCTTTATTGTACAGGCTGCAACAGGGGATACGACATTCGGATCCACGATTTATTACAGCCTTTATGCAGTAGGTATGACCTTGTTTGTATTCACCTTGGTCATGAACCTGATTGCCCAGTACATTTCGCGTAAGTTCAGGGAGGAATATTAATGCTTGGACAGAATGAACAAAATATGAAGAAGCGCATGGAAGGCAGAGTAACCGCAAATAAAATCTCCATGGTTTTATTTGGACTTGCTACAGCTGTCGGCCTGATCGTTCTAGTTTTACTATTTTACCGTGTGTTGACTCAAGGGGTTGGATACCTCAGCTTGGATTATCTTTTAAACTTTCCTGCTCCGTACCCGGAAGAGGCAGGGATATATGCCGGCTTGATCGGGTCGATTTTCTTAATGATCATCGTTGCCGTGTTTGCCATCATTATTGGTGTAGCAACAGCCATTTATCTTGAAGAATACGCACCCCAAAATCGCTTTACAGACTTTATTCGTGTGAATATCCAAAACCTTGCCGGCGTTCCGTCGATTGTGTTTGGACTTCTGGGATTAACTTTCTTTGTCTATATGTTCAGCTTTGGGTACACCCTTCTTGCGGGTGGTTTAACCATGGCACTTCTTATTCTTCCTGTTATCGTTGTGGCAGCGCAGGAAGCTGTCCGGTCTGTACCGTCTGAAATCAAGGAAGCTTCCTATGGAATGGGAGCCTCCAAGTGGCAGACGATTGCCCGCGTGATACTTCCAGCGGCAATACCAGGAATATTGACAGGTGCCATCATTGCGTTGTCACGGGCCATTGGGGAAACAGCTCCGTTGATTATTGTCGGAGCAGCTACAGCTATTTATACACTGCCGGATTCACTGCTTGCGAAGTATACAGTGATGCCGATTCAAATTTATAACTGGACGGGCAGACCACAGGAAGAGTGGCAGTATGTAGCCGGTGCGGGGATCATTATTCTACTGGCTGTCCTGCTTTTGATGAACTCAATCGCTGTCTTGATCCGGAACAAATATCAGAGACGCTTTTAATTAGGATGAGGAGGGTTTCATTATGAGTAAAGTAATGGAAGAGAAAACAAACGTGAGAAACGAACAAACAAAAAAACCTGAAGTGAAATCAGAGGTAAAAAAAGAGAAAACCAACAGCATCATCGAAGTGAATGATTTGAACCTATGGTACGGATCCGATCAGGCTCTTTATGAAGTAAGCATGGGTATTCCACAGGAACGGGTAACGGCTATTATCGGGCCTTCAGGCTGTGGTAAATCTACGTTCCTAAAGACATTGAACCGCATGGTTGAAATGGTGCCGATTGTTAAAACGTCTGGTTCTATTAAATATCGCGAACAGGATATCTTCAGCAGTAAATTCAAGGAAGAATACCTTCGTACAAAAGTGGGGATGGTTTTCCAAAAGCCCAACCCATTCCCTAAGTCCATCTATGATAACGTTGCTTACGGTCCACGTATTCATGGTGTGAAAAAGAAAGAAATTCTTGATCAGATTGTTGAAAAGAGTCTGAAAGGGGCAGCCATCTGGGATGAGTTGAAAGACCGTCTTCATGAGAACGCGTATGGATTGTCCGGCGGTCAGCAGCAGCGTGTGTGTATTGCCCGTGCCCTCGCTGTAGAACCTGACGTTATCCTTATGGATGAGCCCACTTCAGCCTTAGACCCTATTTCTACAGCAAAAGTAGAGGAATTGGTTCAGGAACTGAAGGAGAAGTACAGCATTGTCATTGTCACACACAATATGCAGCAGGCAGCGCGTATTTCTGATAAAACGGCCTTCTTCCTAAATGGGGAGCTTATTGAATATGCCGATACAGATAACCTGTTCCAAAACCCTCAGGATAAGCGTACAGAGGATTATATTACAGGACGGTTCGGCTAATTCGGGAAGGGGTATTCTATGTCCATTCGTGTTCACTTTGAAGAAGAACTTGAAAGTATAAAAGAACAAATTAAGGATTTAGCTATCGATGTCAAGTACTCCCTTGATACAGCCATCCATCTGTTGTATCAGGGAGATGTGGAGGCAGCTGAAAAATTAATTGAAGATGATGCGGTGATCGATGCAAAGGAAGAAAAAATCAACGAGGACGCCATTTTAATGCTTGCCAAGCAGCAGCCCGTTGCCCGGGATTTACGAAGAATTGTAACAGCCATTAAGATTTCTTCTGATTTGGAGCGGATGGCGGATCACTCTACAAACATTGCCAAGGCGACGATTCACCTCGGAAAAAATCATGGGATTCAGATTGACCCTGAGCTTCGGGAGATGGCCATTTTAGCGATGGATATGGTGGATTTGGCTGTGAAAGCCTTTGAACACGAAGACATTTCCCTGGCGAATAAGCTTGCAGAAATGGATGATGTCGTTGACCGGAAGTGCGGGGATGTAGTGAAGCAGATGCTTGAATTCACGGCCATCAATCCTGAACAGGTGCAGCATGTCATGCAGATGGCTTATATAGCCCGATATATAGAACGATATGCCGATCACATCACGAACATCGGTGAAAGTATCTTCTATCAAGTTAAAGGAAGAACGTATGATTTAAATTAATTAATAAAAAGCGTCTGGATATGGATATCCAGACGCTTTTGGTCATACGACCTGTAAGAAGAAAATAAAAAGACCGTAAGAGCACTCTACACGCTCTTGCGGTCTTTTTACATACGTTTATTTTGAAGTCATGGCCCCGGCCATTTCTTCGAACGACATGGTTGACTTGACTGTGGCCTGGCCGATTTGGATATACCGGCTGTAACCGCCGTCTTCCATAAATGCAGTAAAATCATCCGCATCCTCAATGATGCCAGCATTCACTAATTTTTCACCGATTTCGGGAGTTGTCGTACCTTCGGCAATATCAATGGTATACGTTGTCTCCCCGGAACTGGATGGTTCTGCTTTTCGGGTTGACGGATTTTCAGCTTTTACCGCTGCCCATTCCTCATTGGAGAGTACCCGGTATCCAGACTGCTCCAGATCGTCCATCATATCTTGTTCACTCATAGATTCTGTAATCACTTCCGCTTCAGGGGATTCCGTATTCCAGTATGTTATTCCTAGAACAGCGGTTGATGTCAGTAATCCTATGGAAAAGGCCTGTATCCACTGCTTCATGATTGAACTCCCTGCTTCGGTCGGTGGACCATGGCAAGAACCTCATCTTCACTCAAATTCGTCTGCTTCGCTATGTAATGGGTTTTATAACCCTTTTGATACATGGTAAGCACCGTATCTGCTGCATTCAGTGGTGTGGAAGGCCTGCTTGTTTGTTTTTGATTGTGCTGATCGACAATTTCCTGTGTCAAATCTCCAGCAAGCAATTCCTCTTCAAGGACTTTCATTTTTTTCTTCATTTGATAATCGTTCTGCATCATTGTCAAGTTCATCTGTTCCATTTGATTCTCCAACTGTTTGATGCGGTCTTTAGCAAAGAAGGAAAGAATGAAAAAAACAATAGCTGCGCCCGCCAGCGCTGCAACTGCATAAAACATAATATCACTCCTAAACGAATCCCTGTTTATTTATATCATACAAATCACGGCCTGGCTATGGGATATTCAGCCGTTTTTACTGGAATATTCACTTGAAAGACAGGCAGGTTTTTGTTATTATGAGTAAGTCTGATAATGTGATTAAGTCAGTGATTAGATACTAGGAGGAATGAACATGCGTGTAAACATTACACTTGCCTGCACTGAAACAGGTGACCGCAACTATATTAGTACTAAAAACAAACGTAAAAACCCTGAGCGCATCGAGCTTATGAAATACAGCCCGCGCGTTGGTAAGCACACACTTCACCGCGAAACGAAGTAAGCAGTAGGATTTATTCCTACTGTTTTTTTTATACATATCGGAGGTGACGGGATGGATAAAACAGCGTACCGCTTTAAAGGAAAAAGCATCCTTCATAACATATCATTAAGAGAGAAACAGTCCATTGAATCATCCATGTATCAGAGCTTATTCTCCAGTGAAGAATGGAAAAAGGCCAAGATTATAGGAGTCACTCTTTCGCAGGACCATGAATGGTCTACAGAGCCGATCATAGAAGAAGGCTGGAAAGCAGGGAAGACCATTGCGGCGCCCCGGTGTCTGCCTAAGGAAAAGCAGCTGGAATTTTATCAGCTGGGCAGCTACAATCAGTTGGAGCGCGTTTATTTTGGATTAAGGGAGCCGGTGCGGGATAAAGATTGGTTCGTTGAAAAGAATGCCATTGATCTGCTGCTCGTTCCCGGACTGCTGTTCGATTCCAAAGGGTACAGAATTGGTTATGGTGGGGGATACTATGACCGTTATATTGAAGGCTTTAGAGGGAAGACGATGATGATGGCTTCAGAAAAACAGCGCGAGGATACCCTTCCGTTTGAGGACTATGATCAGCGGGTGGAATATGTTCTCACAGAAAAAGGGATTCATTCCACCTATACTCTGTAATACAATACTGGTTTAAAAATCAAAAGAAGCTTGTATAAGGGAAGAGAGCTGAACAGAAACTAGGCGTATCCAATCACAAATGAGGTGTCTTACATGCGTCTATTCTTTCGGTGGATCTTCATTATCGGGTCTTTGATTACAGCGTTATACAAGTATCGTTACCAAGCCCTGGATGTAGTCACGAGATTTCCTGCCCTGCGCCGGATGCTTGTACGTTTTTCTATGAATATCCCGTGGGTGCGGCAGAAATTTCTATCCCAGATGTTTCGGGGGCACTCTTGAAGCGGTCAGGTTATCCTGGCCGTTTTTTATTTGTACAGTCAGGTAGTGTGAATGGCTGTGCAGGTGGGAAGCGTGGTAATATGAAAGGTGCAGGGAGGGACCGCCATTGTTTATTGAACAGGAATATTACCTCTGGAAAATGGCTGACTATATGGTCCAGGTTCAACATTTCCAGGTTCTCCATGTGAATACGAATCATGGGGAGATATGGCTGGAGAAAAAAGTGAATAAAAAAAACCATGTGTTCAGGCTTTCCCATAAACAGCTGAATTGGAGAAATGAACTGGCGAGGGAACTGGAAACCGGGTATCGACAGCTCAATCAAAACCGGTCTCTATTTCGCGGAGGGAAGCTTGAGTTTCATATGGTATTCGTATCTGAACATCCTCCTGTTGACGAGTGGGAAGATACTGTAAAGGGGTATAAGGATCAAAAAATCCCATTGCATTTGTATTATATGAATGATGAAAACAAGGAGCAGGCACTGGCTGACCTTTTTCAATCACTAGACATCGATAAGCCTGAAATCAACCGGAGTATAAGGGAAGAGGAAATGGAAGCTTCCCTTCCTTATATGAAGCATCAGCTCGTGAAAAAACAGAAAGATCAAAGAGAGGCTGCAGCTTCCATTTTTGATTACGGTCGTCCCCGATTGACCTATGTTCTGTTAGCCGTCAACATTTTGGTCTTCCTTTATCTGGAGATCATCGGAAGCACAACCTCCATTGAAACGTTGATTTCCTATGGTGCCAAATATAACCCGGCAATTATGGAAGGAGAATGGTGGCGGATCTTTACGTCGACCTTCCTTCATATTGGCTTCATCCACCTCTTTATGAACATGCTGGCCTTGTATTATTTAGGTTCTGCAGTAGAGAGGATTTATGGCACGGTGCGTTTTGCGGTCATCTATTTTGCTGCCGGCCTGTTCGGAGGGATGGCAAGTTTCATGATGAATCCTTCGGTCGCTGCCGGAGCTTCGGGAGCTATCTTTGGGTTGTTTGGCGCCCTGTTGTTTTTCGGTGTTCAGTACAAGCAGCTGTTCCTCCGGACGATGGGGTATAACCTCATCGTGATTATCGGGATCAATATTGCTTTTGGTGTGATGGTTCCTCAAGTGGATAACGGCGCCCATATTGGCGGATTAATCGGAGGGTTTACTGCGTCTGCAATGGTTCATATGCCGGCGCATTCCATGAAAAAATGGCAGCCCGCTGCTGCTCTGCTTTATATTGGAGCCATGGCAGCTATGGTATATCTTGGCATCACAGGCGTATTTAATGGGGAGCAGTCCAGGGTGGTTGTTGAGGAAGTAAGCGAGTTGAACGAACAGCAGTCCTACGGGGAAGTAATCCAACGCACCACCCAGGCTCTTGAGGACCCGCAGGGCTATGAGGCAGAACTTCTTTTCCACAGGTCCTATGCCTACCTGCAGTCCGGAGACTCGTCAGAAGCCAAGGACGATCTCGAGCAGGTCATATCCATCGCGCCGGATCTGGCAGAAGCCCACTACAACCTGGCCCTTCTGCTTCAGCAGGATGGTGAATTGGAAAAAGCGGCTGAACGGGCGTCCACAGCCGCTGAATTAAATCCGGACAATACAAACTTTCAACAGTTGAATGAAGAATTGGCTCAATAATATTGAATGAGCTGATGTTTTTTTCCTGTATCATCTTCGTACAATACAATTAAATGCTTCCCATCCTTGTCGAACAGAATCAGGGGAATGTAACTTTGAATCGGATGCGATGATTTCGTATCGCTGATACCCAGCACATAATTTTTATACAGCCCTTCCCATAGTTGGCCTTTGATGCGTTCAGAATCAGCTTCATTTGTCCCGGGTAAGGGCTTGTTATGATAATCCGCAAGTTCTGTAAGAGCGACTGCTGTATATTTGTCCCGTGGAATTTGATAATGGGTGATAAGCTCCTGCCACTGGGCTTCAATCTGTTGTTCAATAGAATGATCGAGCCTTTGTTTCCACTCCTTTTCCTCCTCGGTCTCCGGTTGCTTAAAAGCGGTTCGGAGCGAGTGGGGGGAATCGATGACGTACAGTTCATCCCTGGAGGTGGCCTGCATGCTCTTAATTTCATTTTCCCCTTCATGAACCTCTCCGTGGTGAAAGGAAACCGCCTGATATTTTTGACTGTCTTCGCCATGGAGCGACGTTTCTTTTTCAATGACGTCTGCATTCTCCTTCCACTTCGATACAACCCCCTTCAATCTTCCATTTACGTAAAGCAGGGAAACGTCCTGCCTTAAATACACAGGACTTTCACTTTTGGAAGCTACCTTCCAGGATACTTTGTATTCGTCCTCGTCTTCCTCAGCGTCATAATCAAGAGCGGTTCCAAATGATTCGAATGTTTCCGATTGATCGATTGGGAAATATTTGATGACGGGCTGCTCTCCAGTCTGGGTGAATAATGCCAGGGCGACTGCCAGAGTCAGCGGGCCCAGCACCCAGTAGATCCACACTTTTTTCATTCGACTCTCTCCTTGGCCTGTCACAATCTTGAATTAGTAAAGGATATGTATTGAAAAAGCAGGACATGCCTCTGACTGAAACTTCTACATGAACCTCTGCGCATGAAATCGGGGGTTTGTAGGAAAAATAAAAGATAGCACAGGAGAGTGTAAGGAGGCAGGCGCGTGGAAGAAAAGAAAGATCAGCGATTGTTTGACAGTTATGAAGAAAATGTAGCGTATATGAGAAAACGACTCGGCGTGGACGAAAGCTTTGATATGGTTCATCTGGACCTGGTATATGCCGGCCGGGGGATGTCCTTGTTCTTCATCGATGGCTTTGTGAAGGATGATATTCTTCACTATTTAATGAAGCTGTTGTCTCGTCTGGAGCCAGAGCAGCTCGATCCCGATCCTTTAGATAAATTATTGAAAACCCATCTTCCCTATGTAGAACTGGGGCAGGAAAAAGATATGAATCAGGCGGCCAATCTCGTTCTGGGAGGACCGACAGCCCTTCTTGTAGAAGGGGTCGACGAGATCATTATCATTGATGCCCGGACCTACCCCGTACGCGGGCCGCAGGAACCAGATCTGGAAAGGGTTGTCCGTGGCTCCAGGGACGGCTTTGTAGAAACGATTATTTTTAACACCGCCCTGACAAGAAGGCGTGTGAGGGACCGGTCCTTACGAATGGAGTATCTGCAGGTCGGAAGAAGATCGCTGACAGATGTCTGTATCTGTTACATCAAGGATATTGCCGATACAGATCGAGTGGATCATCTGAAAAGGGTGCTGCAGGAGATCGATACGGACGCTCTACCTATGGCGGAAAAGACGATCGAAGAATATATCAGTGGGCAGCATTGGAACCCCTACCCGGTCATTCGTTACACAGAGCGGCCGGATACAGCGGCCGCCCACTTGTATGAAGGACATATCCTCGTCATTATTGATGGATCTCCAAGTGTCATGATTACTCCGGCAACGTTCTGGCATCATATGCAGCATGCGGAGGAATACAGGCAGAAACCATTGGTGGGGGCTTATTTACGGTGGGTCCGCTATTTTGCGTTTTTTGCATCTATTTTTGTTCTGCCCCTGTACTTCTTATTTTCAAAAAATCCAGACCTGCTTCCGGAATCCCTTTCCTATATCGGTCCAACAGAAGCGGGAACCATCCCATTACTTGTGCAGTTCCTTTTTGCTGAAATTGGAATAGATATGCTGCGGATGGCCGCTATCCACACCCCGTCTTCTCTGGGGACAGCTCTGGGGCTCGTGGCTGCCATATTAATCGGACAGGTCGCCGTGGAAGTCGGGCTCTTTTCAAGTGAGGTCGTGCTGTACCTCGCCCTTGCTGCGGTTGGGACGTTTGCTACACCAAGTTACGAGGTCGGTCTGGCGGACCGTCTTTCCAGGCTCGCGCTTCTCTTGGCTGTGGGACTTTTCGGACTTAAAGGGTATGTGATCGGGATTACGTTCTGGCTGATTTACCTGACGCGGATGCAGACGTTCAAAACCCCGTATCTCTGGCCGTTTATGCCGTTTTCCTGGAAGCCCTTAAGAGATGTGCTGCTGCGTTCGCCCATTCCTTTGAAAAACAGACGACCCGCCTTTCTTCACCCGAAAGACCCTGACCGCTGACGGCCGGGGTTTTTCTGCATTTTCAATTGGACCGACTCTTGCTATAATAGGAACTGGTGATAAAATATGAAAACGATTTATGATGTTCAGCAGTTTTTAAAAAAATTTGGAACGATCATATATATTGGTGATCGGACAGCAGACTTAGAAATGATGGAAGATGAGATCCGGGAGCTCTATCAATCCCAGTGTATGACAACAGAAGACTTTCAGATGGCTTTATTGCTGCTCCGCAGTGAAATTGCCCGAGAGAGAGACCGGCAGGAGGGGGACAATCGACGATGAGCGGACACGTGTACATAGGTGCTGATATTGGCGGTACAACGATTAAGCTTGCTTTTATTAACGAAGATGGACAAATTATGAAAAAGTGGGAAGTTCCGACGAATACGGATGACAAAGGGGCGGCCATTCCTGAAGACATTTCCGAAGCCGTAGAGCAGGTCCGGGCGGAGCTGGGCATCAATCCGTCACAAATTATGGGGATCGGGGCAGGAGCTCCTGGATTTGTGGAGACTTCAACTGGTTATATCCACGAAGCTGTAAACATAGGCTGGAAAGATTTTGACTTCGGTCGAATTTTAAGTGGACTGACGGGCTATGACGTTTGGGTCGATAATGATGCCAACCTTGCAGCGCTCGGAGAGAACTGGCTCGGGGCAGGGCGCGGATGTAAAGAACTCATCGCGGTTACGCTTGGAACTGGAGTAGGCGGAGGTGTGATCGCCAACGGCAGTGTATTGAATGGGGCGAATGGAACAGCAGCAGAACTCGGCCACGTAACGGTCATCCCTGAAGGCGGAGCCCCTTGTAATTGTGGGAAGACCGGATGTCTGGAAACAGAGGCGTCAGCTACAGGGATTGTTAGAAAGGCGAAAGTGGAAGCGGAAAACTATGATGACTCTGCTCTTCATTCCTTTATTCAATCCGATGAGCTTACAGCCAAAGATGTCTTCAGAGCTGCTGCGGAGGGAGACGAAGCGGCATCGGTTGTTCTTCATCAGGTAACCGACGTGCTTGGAATGGCAATTGCCAACATGGCAATCGTTATCAACCCTGAGAAAATTGTCATCGGTGGTGGGGTTTCACAGGCTGGTGATCAACTGCTGAACCCCTTGAAGACGGCGTACCGTAAATATGCCCTTTCCCGAACAGCGGAAGCGTCCACTTTTGAATTTGCAGAACTTGGAAATGATGCCGGGGTTATCGGTGGAGCGTATTTAGTGAAAAAGAACAAATAAAAAAACTGGAGCCTTGTCGGCTCCAGTTTTTTTGTGGGGATTCGGCTCATAGAAAACATTCTTCATGTTGGAGGAGGCCATGATGATGAAATAGGTAGATAGACCTTATCGAAACTGGTAAAATCAGGGTAATAAAATTTGAAACTTTTATGGTACAATAGACGTCATATATAAAGTGACGGTTTAATATTGATAATAAGTGGAAAATGTAAAGTTAAATAATGGCTATGGTTAAAAAATGTAAAGATATGGCCATAGATGTACTAGAGGAGGAACCACCATGCAATTGAGAAATATTCGCATGCCTTTATTTATGATTGCTACGGTTTTATTTGGTATTAAGACATACATCGTTTACCGATTTATGTTTGATTTATCGATTGAAAACCCCATGCAGGAATTGATCCTGCTGTTTAATCCGATTGCGAGTGCCTATTTGATTTTCGCCATCAGTGTATGGATGAAACCTAAGAATCAACGGAAATACTTAAGGTGGACCGTGCTTCTCGGTTCTTTTATTTTGTTCGTGAACTTGATCTTCTATCGGAATTTCACTGATTTCATTACCATTCCTGTATTGTTCCAGGGGAATAATGCAGCGGACTTAACAGGGAGTTTCCTTACGCTTCTGCATATCGAGGATATTTTCATTTTTGCCGATGCAGCCATCGTCTGGTACTTGAGCAGACAGAGGTTTGATTTGACTGTAAAGCTTCCTAAGCGTGGGAAGATCGCTGCAACAGCCGTCACTTTTCTGCTGCTGGCCGGCAATGTCGTCCTTGCTGAAATTGAGCGTCCGATGCTGTTTGTGCGTGCGTTTGACCGCGAGTATCTCGTCAAAAACATAGGCATCTTTAACTACCACGTGTATGATGCGACCATGCAGACAAAAACGAGAGCGCAGAGAGTATTCGCTGATGGTAGTGAAATCAGTGAAATCGAGTCTTATCTTCAAGAGAAATCACCGGATGAAGCTGATAAGGATGCTGGATTGTACGGGATTGCTGAAGATAAAAATGTGATTTTCGTGAGTGTGGAATCTTTCCAGCACTTTTTATATGATTCAGAAATCAATGGAGTAGAGACCACACCTTTCCTGAACGAATTGAAGGAAAGCAGTGATACGGTTACGTTTGAAAACTTCTATCATCAGACTGCTCAGGGGAAAACGTCTGACTCAGAATTTATCGTGGAAAATTCGTTGTACCCTCTTGGCAGGGGAGCGGTGTACTTCACCCATGCCGGGAATGAGTACCATGCGCTTCCTGAAATTCTCAACAATGAAGGATATGAAACATCTGTTTTCCATGCTAACAATGGAAGCTTCTGGAACAGGGATGTGATGTATGACAATATCGGATACGATGAGTTCCACGATGAGCAGTCCTTTGACGTGACACCGGAAAATTCCTTTGGATGGGGACTTGAGGATAAGGCGTTTTTCGAGCAGTCGATTGATTATTTGAAAGAGCAGGAGCAGCCGTTTTACAGCAAGTTTATTACGCTGACCCACCATTTCCCATTTGAACTGCCGGAAGAAAAGGCGCATATCGACAAATACGATTCCAATTCCAATACGTTGAATGCATACTTCCAGACAGCCAGGTATACAGATGAAGCGCTGGAACAGTTTTTCCAACAGCTGAAGGATGCGGATCTTTATGAGGATTCCATTATTGTTATGATGGGTGACCACTACGGCATCAGCGATTTTCATAATAAAGCGATGAGTCAGTTCCTTGGAGAAGAAGTGGATCCATTCGTTCAAACACAGCTGCAGCGTGTCCCGTTCATGATTCATATCCCAGGGTATGAAAATGGGGGCGTGGAGAATAAGGTCGTCGGGCAGATTGATGTGAAACCGACCCTGCTGCATTTGCTGGGGGTTGATTCCGGAGGCGATATGACCTTTGGTGACAACATGTTCTCTGAGAAGAAAAAAGATTTCATCGCTCTCCGTGATGGCAGTTTTGTGACGGAAGAGTATGTCTATACCAGTGAGACATGCTATGACAGGGAAACAGGGGAACCGTTGGAAGAAGGGCAGGCGGAAGCTTGTGAACCTGTGAAGCAGGAAGTGGACCAGGAGTTGAACTACTCTGATAATATTATTTACGGAGATTTATTCCGGTTCTATGATTTTAAATAATGAGAAAAGCTTGTACAGTTGAACTGTGCAGGCTTTTTTTCTGCTGCATAAATGTCCTATCAGGAGGGTAAAGATAGGCAGATAGATGAAAAAGGGGGAAGGGCTGTGTTTCGTTTTGAACATGTCAGCCAGCAGCCGCTGGAGGATTTGAATTTTACAATAGAAAAAAAAGATCAAGTCATTTTATTCGGTCCATCAGGAGCTGGAAAAAGCACGCTGTTATTTTTATTGAACCGACTGAATGATCCCGGGAAGGGGACCATCTATTTTAAAGATGCGCCTATCTCTGAACACCCTGTAACGGAATTAAGAAAAAAGGTGGGGCTGGTCCTGCAGGCTCCGAATTTGTTTCCGGGGACCGTTCTGGACAATTTGAAATATGGTCCCAGCCTTTTTGGTGAATGGCAGGAAGAGGACGGCAGGAGGCTCCTGGATTATGTCCAGCTGCCATCCAGCTATTTGGAAAGGGATGTCGATCAACTGTCCGGAGGAGAAAAGCAGCGGGTTTCCCTGGCAAGGACACTTGCGAATTCACCGGATGTCCTGCTCCTGGATGAACCGACAAGTGCACTGGATTACCGGACGGCTGAAGAAATCGAGGAAGTGTTGGAAGAGCTCATACAAGAACACGAACTGACGATGGTGATGGTTACTCATAATTTGAATCAGGCCCGGCGGCTTGGAACGCGCGGCCTTTTTGTTGCTGACGGAAAGCTTCAAGAGGATGGAACCATCCCGGAAATGTTGGAAAACCCGAAAACGGAACGACTCCGTGAATTTTTGGAACAGTAAGGATGTGGTGAAGGTTGGCTCCTGAAATATCAAATCAGTCATTATTATTTTTAGTGATCTTTGTCATCGTCCCGCTTGCTTTGTCTTATTTTTATCAGCTTGGAGTCAGTAAAAGTGTGTTGTGGTCAACATTCAGAGGGACGGTGCAGTTGTTTGCCATCGGCTACATATTAACCTTTCTATTTGAACTCCCGGCCTCTTATGGTATTCCTCTTATGCTCTCGGTTATGATCATCATCGCCACTTTTCATGCCAGGCAACGGGGAAAAGAGCTGCCTTATGTCGGCTATGTCTTATTCGCCGGTCTGGTTGCGATTGAGGCAGGAGTGCTCGGTCTCTGGCTGATCTTTGACATGATCCAGTTTAAGCCCTCAGAAGTCATCCCGATGAGCGGGATGGTCATTGGGAACAGTATGACAGCCATGGGACTGGCTCTCGAAAGGATGAAGAGTGAGTTCAAGGAAAATAATGGTCGGCTGTTGGCGGCTTTATCACTCGGAGCGGAGCCGAAGCAGGCCTCACATTTAATTGTACAAAAAACACTGCATGCTTCATTGATCCCAAACGTAGACCGGCTGAAGACCATTGGTCTTGTACAGCTTCCCGGAATGATGACGGGTTTGATACTCGGAGGTGTATCGCCGGTTATGGCGATTAAATATCAGCTTGTGATTTCCCTGAGTATCTTTTCTTCTGTATCCTTAAGCTCTATGTTTATTACGCTCGCTATGTATAGGTATTTCTTTAACAGGGAGAAGCAGCTGCTCCAGTCGGAAGAGGAAATCCGCAGTTCCAGATCCTAAAAAAAGCAGGCTCTTCATCAGAAGAGCCTGCTTTTTCATTTAAGCAAAGAGATTGTACCAGATTGTCATGACAGAGAACCAGCCAAAAACTAAAGCTGATGCCCCTGCAAAAAGGACAGCGAAAAAGTTTTTTGTTTTCAGTTCGCGGAAAATTGCAAAGACACAAAGAATTGTAACAAGTAATAGAAGAATAGCTGTTACCAAATTCAGCACCTCCCGGCTCACTTTTCTTTATTATCATCCCAAAACCATGGATGTTATACTATATGTAACGAACGTTGATACTCATATTTTATAGTATTATAAGGAAAATGTCGAGTTATCTCTCCGTATTTTCTGAAAATCAAAAAGAGGTGGATCCTATGATGAAAATTTCCCGTCTTCCCTTAGGACCGGTATCCACAAACGCTTACATTATTCATGAGAATAAAAAAGCGCTGGTTATCGACCCCGGCGGTGATTACAAAAAGCTGGAAAGTTATCTCCAGGAAAGAGAACTGGACGTGAAAGCAGTCCTTCTGACACATGCCCATTTCGACCATATCGGTGCCGTCGATGAGGTGAGGAAGGCCTATGATGCTCCTGTGTACATACACGAAAACGAAGCCGGGTGGCTTGGAGATCCTGAGAAAAATGGTTCCCAGCTGTTTGGGCTTGGCCGGATAACAGCGGCTCCCGCGGATGAGTTCCTTAAGGAAGGGCCAATGGAACTGGAAGGCTTTCCGTTTGAAGTGCGTTTTACTCCCGGTCATTCACCGGGCAGCGTGTCCTTTGTGTTTAGGAATCAAAGGTTTGCCATCGCGGGTGATACACTCTTCCAGCGCGGCATTGGGAGAACGGACCTTCCTGGTGGAAGCCGGGAGGTGCTGGAGGACAGCATCCGGACGCAGTTGTTTTCGCTGCGGGCGGATATGCGGATTTTCCCCGGACATGGCCAACCGACTACAGTGGGCGAAGAGATAGAGGAAAATCCTTTCCTTAACTAAAAAAAAGCTGTTATCCATGGAACTGGATAACAGCTTTTTTTCTAGTGTCCACCAAACCCCGGTACCAGAATAAACGAACAGTAGTAAGTAAAACCAATCATAAAGACTGTCAGGTATGAGAAAAATATGTACACATACATACGCTCTGACAGCTTAAGATACCCAATAGTAAGGAAAAAAGCCGTTTGAACTAGTGAAAGTAGAGATGCTTCCACCATATCACCGGTATAAAACATGACAGCGAAAATACCTGTCCAAAAGGCCAGAACTCGAAACATACGATCCATGCTTTTTTCCCCCTCCTTTTCTGTCGTTAAACCATCACCCATATTATATACGACCCTGAAATAATTGTAAATAAAACGGATACATGTTCCTTTGTGTAGTATGTGTATATCCATTTACACTTACTCGTAATCGTCCTGATTCAGTGTGAACTCTTTACCTCATCCGATCTTTCATGGATCTTGCTTGTATTTTTCGATGAGTGCTGCGTAATTATGCAGAAAAATGCCTTATAATTGTGAACATTTTATGTCAAGTGAAGAAATGTGTTTAAAATATTGTACAAAGGTTATACAATCACTGTACAACAATAAATAATACACAGCGAGGAGAGCTGAGCATGGAAGAGTTGAAATTTTATACCTACCCGAGTTGCACGTCCTGCCGACGCACGAAGTCATGGTTGAACAGTCAGGGGGTCGTTTTTAACGAACAGCACTTGTTCCGTGAAACTCCTACAGCCGATGAACTGAGACAGATTCTCGCCCTTACAACAAATGGAATTGATGAAATACTAGCTAAAAGAAGCAAGGAATTCAAGGCTTTGGATATTGATGTAGACGACCTTTCCCTCAATGAATTTTTGAACCTTGTGATTGAAAAGCCGAAATTGCTGCGCCGTCCGATTTTGACAAATGGCGAAAAGCTTGTCATTGGCTATGATCCAGAGGGACTGCGTGGAATTACAGATAAACGCGTGGAATACACAGAAAAAATTTCATGAACTTACTTAATGGTGCACCTGAATGGAGGTGCATTTTTATTTGTCTGGATATTGGTAAGTGACAACATATTTACTTCCCGATTGGTTCACGGATAATTTCCAGCTGCACTTCCATAAGGCTTCGGTTTCTTTCCTGCATTCCGCAGCGGCTGTTCCGTTCGCGGTGCGGTAGGAATAGGGAAAAACCGCCTCGCTATCCGGTACCTGTGCCAGCTCAGTGTTGATGTAGTGCCGTGCTCTCTCCAGCAGATGCTTTTTTGTAATGCCATATTGGTGGCTTTGTGTAAGCCTGTGGTGGTTTTCAAAGGAAGCAGCTGTGTATGATACAAGAAGGACAAAGACAAGGGTGACCATCAGGACCCAGGGGAAAATCATACCGGATTCACTTTTTGTGAGGCAGGTGAACCACCTCTTCAAAGGTTTCCTCATTTGTTAAACCCACCTCTACAGATACTATAAAGTCCTTTTCGGTATACGACAGGTTTTTAACGTTTTCCAGAAGGATTTCGTATCCCTTTCCATTTACTGTACGTTTAATCGTGGAGCCATTTTGGGAGATTTCGATAGTCCGGTCATCCTTGTCTGTAACGACAAGGACGTCCCGGGTGAAGGTATACGTCTTGGACTGACTTACCTCCTCATAAAGAACATGGGTGAATTGTTCCGCAGCAAATTCCTCTGTATAGCTGCTCATACCTTTGATGAGAGGAAAGACGGGACTGATGAAGGCTGTTACGATGGTCAGGATTGTCAGACTCAGAACAACTTCCGTGAAGGTATAGCCCTTATTCCGGCGGAACATCATACAGGCAGAATTCATTTTCGCGATCATTGATATCCTTCCAATAGGCACAGCCCGTGCCACCGCCTTCCTCTGTGAATATCAGTGTGACTGGATTTTGAATTTGATACACTTTTGTATAAGGGTAGGGCCGGTTCTCTTGGAGGTGAAGGTGATATTCATCGTATAAAAGGGAAACAGCTTCCCGTTCCCCTGAAAGAGCGGCCCGGCCGTTTTCGAGTGAGATAAGAGCCGGGAAGAGGGTGAGAAGCAGCACCAGCAGGACACTGAACGCTGTAACGGTTTCCAGAAGAGTGAACCCGTTAGAGTTCCTCAATTCTCATCCTGCTCGTCCCAAAAGGGAACGTGATTTTATACGTAGCATCAAGTGATGAAATCCTCATCGTCCCGGCTTTCCGGATGGTCCCCTGCTGGTTGAAGTAAACGTTATAGGGAAGTGTCAGCATTTCAATCGTCCACCCTTCAGGCAGTGTAGTTTTTGTGATGGTTTCCCTGTGAAGGGAGTCGTAAATGTAATAGTATCCCCGGCTTGTATTAAAACGGAGTGAATGGTACCCATGATCGTTCATGGATAAATGTTGAATGAGGTATACATCTTCCTTGAATTGTTCCAGGACCTGCGTAGTCTTCACTTGCTCATAAGTGAAGTGGTGGATCGGAGTCAGGCAGAGAATCAGCACAGACCATGTGAGCAGGACGAGAAGCGTTTCTGTCAGGGTAAATCCTTTATTCCCCCGCAGCGTCCACTACCTCACCGTTTGTAATGGTCAGGGCTGTACCATCTGGACATTCGGTTGTCTTGATGTATTCAGCTGTTTTCAACTCTTCGATGGTCGGAACAGCATTGTTTTCGACTTGATAAGCTTCCATCTGAGCTTCCACCGTCACTTTTAAGGCGTCACACCCTTTAGTTCTGATATTTTCTGTGTTCTGCGACAAGTTGGGGATGGTGATGATCAGCAGAACAGAAATCACGAGCAGAACGATCAGCATTTCTATCAGCGTAAACCCTTTTTCATTTTTCCACATAGGTCGATCTCCTTTATTTATAATTGATTCATCCATTGGTAGAGGGGCAGCATAATAGCGGCGTAGACCATTACAATGACAAAAGCAATGCCGACAAAAAAGACAGGCTGGATCCATTGGATGGATTTCTGGATTTTTTCCTGCATGAGGGTCATGAGAAACTCCGAGAACAGATCCAGTTCGTGCATGAGAGCTTGCATATCATTGGTATGATGGAACACATCCGTCAGTTCTTTTCGTAACAAACGGCATTGGTGAAGGGAAGCGGATATGGTGCTCCCTTCAGACAGGTTTTCGAGAATGTTCGTACAATAGTAGGACAGGATGTCATGCTGCTTGTGCTCCTTGACGAGCATGAGGGCATCCTTCAGAGGGAGTCCGGCTTGGAAAAGGGAGGCCAGATGGGAGGAAAAGAGAAAAGAAAGCCTGTAGGAATGATACATACGCAGTGGAGCAAATCTTTCGATTACCTGCATTTTTTTCTCAAACGGCAGCATTGGAATGAAAACAGCGAGCCCTGCTCCTAGAATAAAGATAGCGGCAAACAATATAGCAGCGGTGTTTAAGCCATGGTTCATAAGGTGCATAAGCGTCAGAGAAGAACTTTGCTGATCAGCAAACAAGGTAGTGAAATTAGGGATGATCGTCCTTTTCATAATGATAAAAGTAAGGAAAAGGAACAGAAGAAGGAACACGGGGTAGCGGACAGCCGCGAGAAATTTTTCCTTGTATTCTTTCTTCATAAGCAGAAGTTCACGGCACTGTTTAAACGTTTTTGGCAGGTCATCCTGGTACTGACTGAAGGAGAGGTACTGGGTGACGGTATTGGAAAAATGGGCTTTCTCCAGCGCAAGGCTTAACGTGTCACCTCCTTTCAGCACTTCAATCAATTGATGACTGACTGGCTGGAGGCGCGCGTCCCATCCTGTCATAGAGAGGGACTCGAGCAGGGGGTATCCTTTTTCGAGGATATGACTCAACCTGTGAAAAAAATCGATCTGCAGTTGAATGGAAGGGCCCGGTGTTCGTTTAATCGGCCATTTCTTCCTTAGAAATGAAGCCGAGCGCATAAGCTTTCCTCCTTAGTTGTTCGAAAGTATAAATAGAGGAGGGACTCCCGTTCAGAGCCCGGAGCAGCTGACCGCCCTCCAGTGTTTCAAGGATGGCCGCACGTTTAGGAAGGCGGTCTTTTCCAGTAAGGGAAACCAGCTGCTGAGCGGCGATGGCCAGGAGTGTCTGTTCCATTTCCACTTGTTGAATGTTCATTTCCCTCAGCCTGTGCAGGGTTCCCTCGGCATTTTTAGCGTGGATTGTACTAATGACGAGATGCCCGCTTAAGGCCGCTCGGAAGGCGAATTGAGCGGTTGCCTGATCGCGTATTTCACCAACCATAAGAAGATCAGGATCATGTCGGAGGGCTGCTTTCAACCCGGTATCATAGGTGATGCCCGCACGCTCATTCACCTGTACCTGAATAAGGTTGTTAATATTTTTCTCAATAGGATCCTCGAGTGTGATGGCCTGATACGAACTCTGCGTCATCAAGGCTTGAAGAAGGGCATATAAAGTGGTGGTCTTTCCACTGCCGGTCGGTCCTGTGAATAAAATCATGCCACTGCGGTGATGAAGCCATCGTTTCAATCGTTTTCCTTGATGAGGGAAAAGAAATAACTGTTCCAGCGGGGTATGATCCATAGGATTGAGGATTCGGACAGCGAGGCTTTCGGAGTCCTGGATAGGAAGCGTAGAGAGACGGAGGTCAAAGAGGCTGCTGCCGGAGCGGTGTTGAAAGGTCCCGTTCTGCGGACGTTTCTGCTCACCGATATCCATCCCGGAAGTGAACTTAAAGTAGGAGAGTGTTTTTTGGTACAAAGGCATAGGAAGACTGGAGTGGAAAATTCTTTCGCCATGGATCCTGAAATAAATGGAGCATGATTCGCGGTAGGGGGAAAAGTGGATGTCCGAGGCGGACTGCTGAACTGCGGAGACGATCAGGTCATAAGCATAAGTCGCAATGGATTTCAAAGGGTTATCACCTCATTTATATCGTGGTTAAATAGAAGTATTCGACATAAAGTGAAAATATCCTGCATGAAAATAGGAAAGGGGAACAAAATGATTTATTTAATTGGTTTTATGGGAAGTGGAAAATCAACCATCGCTTCAAGGCTTGCAGAGAAACTACAGTGCTCCTGCATAGAAATGGATGAAAGTATCGAAAAGCAGGAGGGAATGACTATCCCGGAAATGTTTGCTCAGCATGGCGAAGGCTATTTCAGGGAAAAAGAACGGGATTTTCTACGAGGCTTAGAGGATGAAGCCGTTGTTTCCACCGGAGGCGGTGTCATATTGTCCAAGGAGAACCGTGAGATGATGCGGGAGGGCACCGTGATCTACCTTCATGCCGGATGGGACACCATTGTGAATCGATTGAAAAATGATACATCCCGGCCGTTATGGTCAGGGGATGAATCGGAGAAAAAGCAGCGTTTTGAAGACAGGCTTACCCTTTATAAGGAAGCCGCTCATTACGTGGTTGTCGTGGACGATAAAGCTCCAGAAGTCATTGCTGAGGAGATTGCCGCACGTCTAAAATGATGAATTCCCGGGCATACTATTTGTAATTGATGCTTAAAAGAGGGGATTTTATGAACCAAAATGACTATGTGAAGTTTTTGACGGAGGAAATGGTCAAATACATGCAGCTGTCCAAAGAAGAAAAGAAACAGAGAAAGCGGGAAAAACCTTCAAAGAAATCGTCTGTTTACTGGTTTGGATTAATTCCTCTTGCTATACGCATGTTCAAAAGGAAACGGAACATCTCCCATCATTAAAAAAGCCGCTGTTCATCAGCGGCTTTTTTGATGGATCCACGGAGCACTTGTTTCCTGAGAAATATAAAACAAACCACCATTGACCACTTCAAGCTTAATGCAGGGCTTATAGCGGGTATCCATCTGGTCACGTTCTTTCGTAAACGACTCGAGATCGATGTCTTCCGACGCATAAAAGGATTCAAGCAGCGCTGTTTCTCTTTGTAAATGCTGATGTGATTCCACCGCCCATTGATTATTTTGTGATGAAATATACGTCTCCACGTGCTTTTCCATCCGTCTGTATGCGTTGGAAAGAGAAATGACAGGCGTCATGGGGAACGTATAGTCTGATACAGTGTTTCCGAACGGGACCGTTTCCAGTTTTTCCATCATCTTTAACATCATCGTTCCATGAATGAGATTCAATCCGATGGAAAGTGGTTCATCCCGTGCCTGTTTCCCGCGGTAATGCAGCAGGAAGTTGACGACAAGCCACGGACTTACAGCTGTATGGCCTGCATTCTCCGGCGGGATGCGCTCATACAGCCGGGCAGTCTTTCCTTTATTGATGGCTGTTTGATAGAGGGCATGCAGTTTAGGTGTTCCGGCATGAAGGTAGATGCCTTGTTTCTGACTGCCATCGGTCTGGGTGAACGTGAGGCGCATCGGTTCGCCTTCGCGGTTCATCTTTTTCATATAGTGCCAGTAAAAGGGGCGGTTCATGATTTCTTCATCCATTTCACTCGTCAACTGGACGGTGAAATGAGTGGGGCCTTTTTCAAGAACCGGACAATTATAGGCAGCGAAAAAATGTTCAACAAATGCAGCGTAGGGGTGGGGAACACTCAACTCGATTCTCTCCTTTCATTAACCGTATGTTCAACGTAACTGACAAGATTTTTTAACTTAATGTCCATTTCCCCCTGACTTTCGGACTGTTTGACAATCGACTGTATCTGCTGCTCAAACGTCCCGCCGGGAATCTGCTCGAGAATGTGATCCAGATCCCCGACCGCATTCTTAAAGACCTCAATTTTTTCATACAACATCTTCATAATGTGGTCCTCAATCGTGTTTTCTACAGCAAAATTATAAATATTCACATCATATTTTTGTCCGAAACGATGAATTCTTCCAATGCGCTGTTCAAGACGCATCGGATTCCAGGGGAGATCATAGTTGATCATATGGTGGCAGAACTGGAGGTTGATGCCCTCTCCGCCTGCTTCTGTAGCGACCATCACCTGTGCTTTGTTTTGAAAAAGCTGTTTCATCCAGTCACGCTTGCTCTTATTAAATTTCCCGCTGAATGGAACAGATGTGATTCCATGCTGCTGTAAATACCACTGCAGGTAAAACTGGGTGGCTCTGTATTCGGTGAAAACGATGAATTTCTCATCTTTTTCCTTTATCAGATCCACCATACGTTCAGCTTTAATATGGTGGGGAAGCCGGCCGAGCGCCTCGATGAAATCATCATAAACCGCTTGTCTTTCAGGTGGGGCTTTCTTCTTCAATTGGGTTAGAGACATGTAACAGGCTTCCCTTGAAGAACACAGTTCTTTGGCCAGGGTCAGCCATGTGAACGAAGGATGATCAGCTTTTAACTGTTCAAGGGATTGATATAGTTCGGCTTCTTCATTTGTAAATGTCAGTCTTTCATTCCTCACCCTGCGTTTAGAGGAATCAAGCCCTGTATCTTTTCTGCGGTTGCGGATCATCAGCTGACCGACAAGGGAGTGAATATGCTGGATATGCTCTTCTTCCCGGGCATGCTTTTGATATTTCTTTTTAAAGTCCGTCAGGTTTCCTAAATATCCGGGCTTCAGGATGGATACAAGGTTAAATAAATCACTCAGCTTATTCTGGATGGGGGTGGCTGTGAGAAGAAGGCAGTAGGTCTTTTTTAAAGACTGGACAAACTGATAATTCTTCGTTTGATGGTTCTTCAGCTTATGGGCTTCATCAATGATGATAAAATCGTATTCCTGGGAAAGAATCTCTTCTCTGTGATGGTCCCTTTTAGCCATATCAATGGATGTAACCGCAACATCCCACTCTTTCCAGGACGCCTGCTTTTTTCTCGGGGATGCAGCCTGGATGTAGAATTTTTCATTCAATTCCTGAATCCACTGATTAACGAGGGATGCAGGAGTAAGAATGAGCACTTTTTCAGCTCGGCCTCGAATCATGTATTCTTTTAAAATCAGCCCGGCTTCCAATGTCTTTCCGAGTCCGACCTCATCAGCCAGAATCGCACGGCCGTTCATGTGATGAACGACGGTTTCCGCGGCTTCTATCTGATGATCCATAAAGTCTACATGAGGAAGGTGATCAAGTGCCAGCAGACCTCCGAATTCCGGCACGGTTTTGAATTGGGCAGCCTGGTAGGCCAGTTTAAATCCTTCCCAGGAGGCCAGATGTTCCGATTGGTCAAGATGGCTGGACAGAGAGTGGATGAACGTTTGATCTGGATGAATGGTAAACATGGAAACAACCCTCCGGATTCCGATATTTTAAGATTGTGAATTGTTGTAGAATTTTCGTGTTCTTTGCCGGACACGCATGATATAATGAACGGGAAATGAAGTGTCATCCATACATTACACGATAGTATGCCCGGTAAAATCTAGGAAAATACAAACGCGAATGACTGCAGAGGGAGAGACCCTTGTAAGGGCGCCGAAGGAGCAAGCAGAATTGTGAATCTCTCAGGCAAAAAGACCTCTGCAGGACGCAGCTCTGGAGAGCGTCTGCCTTCTACGGGCGGACCACCCAAGAAGCAAACACCCTCCACAGGTGTGAAACTTTCTGGTTCACGGACAGAGACTCCCGCTCATAGCGGAGGAGTCTCTTTTTTTATGGGCGGAACGACGTAAAGGAGTGGTTGAATTGACAGAATTGAAACGAACACCTTTATATCCCGAGTATGAAAAGCTTGGAGCGAAAACCATTGATTTTGGAGGCTGGGATCTGCCGGTGCATTTTTCCGGCATTAAAGAGGAGCATGCAGCGACAAGAAATGCGGCTGGTCTTTTTGATGTGTCTCACATGGGGGAAATCATGATCGAAGGATCCGACAGCCTGGCTTTTCTACAGAAAATGCTGACGAACGATGCTTCAAAGCTCGTCCCTGGAAAAGCACAGTACACGATCATGTGCTATGAAAATGGAGGGACGGTTGATGATTTGATCGTTTACCACCTTTCTGAAAACACGTATCTGTTAGTCGTCAATGCGGCGAACAGGGAAAAGGATTTGGAATGGCTTCAACGTCATGCCGAGGGCGATGTGTCTGTGAGGGATGTTTCTGATACGTATGTTCAACTGGCTGTTCAAGGGCCAAAAGCAGAAAAGATTCTTCAAAAGCTCACGGATACCGATGTGTCCGCCATTAAGTTTTTCCGATTTGAACAGGGCGTTTCCCTTGATGGAGTGCAGGACAGCGCCATTGTTTCCCGCACAGGTTACACAGGGGAAGATGGATTTGAAATCTACCTTCCTTCAGCTTCAGGGCCGGATCTCTGGCAGGTTCTATTAAAAGCAGGTGAGCCGGAAGGGCTGCGTCCGATCGGTCTCGGTGCAAGAGATACGCTCAGGTTTGAAGCGAACCTCGCTCTTTACGGACAGGAGTTGAGCAGTGATATTACGCCGATTGAAGCCGGTCTGAATTTTGCCGTCAAAATAAAAAAAGAAGAGGATTTCATTGGGAAGGAAACTCTCGTTAAACAGAAAAAAAAGGGGCCCGAGCGGAAGCTTGTCGGTATTGAAATGCTCGATAAAGGTATTCCGCGTACTCATTATGAGGTCTATGACAGCGATGAGAAGATTGGTTTTGTAACAACAGGGACCCAGTCGCCGACATTGGGTAAAAATGTCGGACTCGCTCTACTTAACCGTGCGTATACAGAGGAAGGGACAGAAGTAACGGTTCAGGTTCGGAAGAGACGCCTGAAGGCCAGGGTCGTCCCGACACCTTTCTACAAAAGATAAATACCTGAGGGGGATGGAACAATGGAATTTCGATATTTGCCTATGACGGAAAAAGATAAAAAAGAAATGCTTGAGACCATCGGTGTCCAGTCATCTGAAGAATTGTTCGCTGATATTCCTGAACGCGTAAGGTTTCAAGGTGATTTAAATATTAAGCCGCCGAAAAATGAATACCAGTTGATGAAAGAACTGGCGGATACAGCCGGTCGGAACGTCAACCTCAAATCCCATACGTCATTTCTTGGAGCAGGGGTTTATGATCATTACATTCCTTCCATTGTTGACCACGTCATATCAAGGTCTGAATTTTATACGGCTTACACCCCTTATCAGCCGGAAATATCCCAGGGGGAGCTGCAGGCGATCTTTGAATTTCAAACGATGATTTGTGAATTGACAGGCATGGATGTCGCCAACTCTTCTATGTATGATGGCGGGACAGCATTGGCCGAAGCCGTTAACCTTGCTGCTGGACAGACGAAAAAGAAAAAAGTGCTTGTATCCAAAGCAGTCCATCCAGAATCTCTCGCTGTGATTCATTCCTACGCCAAGGGACCGGGGGTTGAAATCATCGAAATCGACCACAAGGAAGGTTTGACAGACCTTGAACAGCTGGAACATCACCTTGATGAAGATACAGCTGGAGTGGTCGTTCAATATCCTAATTTCTTCGGTCAGGTGGAGCCGCTTGATTCCATCCGCCACCTCGTAGACAAGCAGAAAAAGGCGATGATGATTACTTCAAGCAATCCGCTTGCGCTCGGGTATTTAACTCCGCCTGGTGCGTTTGGCTCTGATATTGTCGTCGGCGATGCTCAAGTGTTCGGAATCCCTGCCCAGTATGGCGGTCCGCACTGCGGTTATTTTGCAACAACGAAAAAACTGATGAGAAAAGTGCCCGGCCGTCTAGTGGGCCAGACGGTGGATGAGGATGGACGCAGAGGTTTCGTCCTTACCCTTCAAGCGCGTGAACAGCATATCCGCCGGGATAAGGCGACTTCCAACATATGTTCCAACCAGGCATTGAATGCACTGGCTGCTTCGGTCGCTTTGTCGTCCATAGGGAAGCAGGGATTGAAAAAGATGGCGGCGATGAACATTAAGAAGACGTTATACATGAAACAACAGCTTCAATCCCGGGGCATCGAAGTTTTGTATAAGGGAGCCTTTTTCAATGAACTGGTCATCCGCATGAAGAAGCCTGTGAAAGAGATCAATCAGCAGCTTCTGGAGAAAGGATTTATTGGTGGGTATGACCTTGGACGTACAGATGAACGTCTGGCAGGCTGTATGCTGATTGCGGTTACAGAAATCCGTACAAAAGAAGAAATCGACACCTTCGCAGGGGAAATGGGGGATTTGAATGGCTAACCAAGACTTTCCATTGATTTTTGAATTGAGTCAGGAGAGCCGCACTGGGTTCAGTCTTCCTGAACTGGATGTGCCGGATACCGATATTGATGAGATGTTTGAAGATAAGTATGTGAGACAGGACGCACCTCATCTGCCGGAAGTCAGCGAGCTGCAGATTATGCGGCATTACACAGGTCTGTCCAAACGTAACCACGGGGTGGACTCCGGGTTTTATCCTCTTGGATCGTGTACGATGAAATACAATCCGAAAATGAATGAAGATGTAGCCAGACTGGCCGGCTTCAGCCATATCCATCCGTACCAGCCGGAGGAAACGGTTCAGGGGGCGCTCCACCTCATGTATGATCTTCAGGAAACGCTCGCGGAAATTACAGGTATGGATACCGTCACGCTTCAGCCTGCGGCAGGTGCTCATGGCGAATGGACAGGACTTATGATGATTCGTGCCTTCCATGAGGCTAATGGTGATCATCAGCGGACAAAAGTCATTGTGCCTGATTCGGCCCACGGTACGAACCCTGCCTCTGCTACGGTAGCTGGGTTCGAAGCCGTGACGGTAAAATCAGACGAGCGGGGATTAGTGGACCTTGAAGACCTGAAGCGTGTCGTAGACGATCAGACAGCTGCACTGATGCTGACAAACCCGAACACGCTCGGTCTGTTTGAAGAGGATATTGAGGAAATGGCGGCCATCGTTCATGAAGCGGGTGGCAGACTGTATTACGACGGCGCCAATCTGAATGCTGTATTAGGGTATGCAAGGCCGGGAGACATGGGCTTTGATGTTGTCCACTTGAACCTGCATAAGACTTTCACAGGCCCTCACGGTGGCGGTGGTCCGGGATCAGGTCCTGTAGGTGTAACGGCAGAGCTTGAGCCGTTTCTTCCCAAGCCGATCCTTACGAAAAAAGACGGCTGGTACAGATTCGATGATGATCGTCCACGTTCCATCGGCCGGGTGAAGCCCTATTATGGGAATTTCGGAATCAATGTGCGGGCCTATACGTACATCCGCACAATGGGACCGGAGGGATTGAAAAAAGTAAGTGAATACGCCGTTTTGAATGCCAACTATATGATGCGCAGACTGCAGGAAGCATTCGATCTTCCTTTTGACAGGCACTGTAAACATGAATTCATTCTGTCGGGCCGCCGTCAGAAAAAACTCGGCGTACGAACACTGGATATGGCTAAACGCCTGCTTGACTTCGGCTATCATCCGCCGACGATCTATTTCCCGATCAATGTGGAGGAAGCGTTGATGATTGAGCCGACGGAAACGGAATCCAAGGAAACTCTTGATGACTTTATCGATCGTATGCTTCAAATAGCCAAGGAAGCAGAAGATGAGCCGGAGACGGTTCAGGAAGCTCCTCATACGACGATTGTCAGCCGGATGGATGAAACCCAGGCAGCAAGGAAGCCTGTTCTCCGCCACCCGATGGAATAGAGAAAAACCGGCCCCCTTCGTGGGGAGCCGGTTTTCCTGTGTTGTGATATTTTTCGTTATTTCTTCGTCTTAATTTTGCCGGTCCATTTCTTGAAGCCACCTTCAAGCATGTTCAGGTCGTTGTACCCCTTCTTATGAAGGGTCATTGCCGCACGTGCAGACCGTGCGCCGCTCTGGCAGTACAAGTAGACGGGTTTGTCCTTGCGGATTTCCACGAGTCTGTTGTTCAGCTGTGAGAGCGGAATATTTCTCGCTCCGAGGATGTGACCCCCGTCAAATTCCTTCGGTTCACGGACGTCAATCAGCTGAGCTTTGCGGTAACCTTGACGGAATTCTTCTTCAGATATCGTGTTCAAGATTTTTCTTGTTTTGAAGAATCTATACAAACCGAAAGCAATAAGTAGAACAAGTGCTCCGAGTAAGATCCATAATTCCATTTTCATTTCCCCCCTGTTTTCTCTATTCTTTTATCTATTATAGAAGGGAAGGGCGGGTATTTCAAAAAAATTTTTCTTCCTGCCTGAAAAAAATGCCGTTTTGGAGGGGATTATATCGATTTAACAGATGCAAGACAGGAAAAATCGAAAAAAAAAGACATGAGAGGTGCTTTCCTCTTATTCCCTGCTTTTTTCTAACTGTATCTTACGATTTTCTGATTGACAAAATTCAACACATTCGTTCAATAACACAATATATGGTGATCGAATAATAAACAAACACAATATATTGATTAAAAATCTGTATATGTGGTATGTTACATATATCAATTATGGAATTGGCTTTTTCAAGATAAGGGAGAGATGCGAACATGCAGACGACAACTTCTAAAGATGTGCATACAAAAATCAACATAGACCGGCTGAATGCCGATATCAAACAGTTCCCACAGGTCCACCCGGTAACGGACAACATGTCCATTACCCACAAAGGGGTATCCAGGCTTGTCATGCTCGACCGTTATGCGTTTAAAGATACAGAAAAGCTGACGTTGTCCGAAGGGGATTTTGTCGTACTTACAGTAAAAGACGATCCGAAGTTTCCGGCTCGCGGATTCGGTTTCATTCAGTCCGTTGACTGGCAGACCCACGAAGCGTTTGTAAAAGTGGAAGACGAGTTCGTGAACGTTCTCGACCGTGAGGAAGAAAGAGAGACCGGCGTCATTAAAAGAAATCTTGATACCATCGATAAACCGCTGGAAGTTTATTATGAACAAATTGCTTTACGAAATGCGACAGGACTCTCAGAGGTGGAAACAGATCCGGAAAGACAGGCGCAGAGCTTTGAGGAATTTTACGAGGAGTTATCCAGCCTGAATTTCATACCTGCCGGCCGTGTGCTGTACGGAGCAGGTTCCAATACGGATGTGACCTACTTCAACTGCTACGTGATGCCTTATATCCAGGATTCACGGGAAGGCATTTCGGATCACCGTAAACAAGTCATGGAAATCATGTCCCGTGGCGGTGGTGTCGGGACGAACGGATCGACCCTGCGCCCGAGGAACACGCTCGCCCGCGGGGTGAATGGGAAATCATCCGGTTCCGTTTCATGGCTGGATGATATTGCTAAGCTGACCCACCTGGTGGAGCAGGGGGGATCCAGACGTGGTGCCCAGATGATCATGCTGGCAGACTGGCATCCAGACATTCTTGAATTCATTATTTCCAAGATGCAGAACCCGCGTATCCTCCGTTTTCTTATTGAAAATACGGAAGATGAAAACATTAAACAACTGGCGAAGGACAAGTTGAAATTCACGCCGTTGACCGAAGTGGAAAAAGACCTTTATCAAAGTGTCGTCAATTACAAGCACATTCAGGGTCAGGGTGGTTTTACAGATCAAAGCGTGCAGGAAGCACAGGAAAAACTGGCCCTCGGCGGGACGTATTCCGTTCATAATTCAGAATTCCTGACAGGAGCCAATATTTCCGTCTGTATCACGAATGAGTTCATGGAAGCTGTGGAAAATGATGACGAATACCAGCTTCGTTTCCCTGATGTAGAGAATTACACGGGAGAGGAAATGAACGCCTATAATGAAGAATGGCATGAGAGCGGCGATGTACGCGAGTGGGAAAAACGCGGCTTCGGTGTGCGGGCCTACAAATCCATTAAAGCGAAAGAGCTGTGGAATCTGATTAATGTCTGCGCGACGTATTCAGCAGAACCGGGAATCTTCTTTATTGATAATGCCAACGAAAAGACAAATGCGACAGCTTATGGACAGAAGGTCGTTGCGACCAATCCATGCGGGGAACAGCCGCTTGCGCCATATTCCGTCTGTAACCTGGCGGCCGTAAACCTGGCGTCTGTAGCGGATAAGGAAAATAAAACGGTCGATTTTGAAAAACTTACACAAACTGTTACACGTGGTGTCCGTATGCAGGATAACGTGATTGATGCTACTCCTTACTTCCTGGAGGAAAATAAAGTACAGGCCCTTGGTGAGCGTCGTGTAGGCCTTGGTGTCATGGGTCTCCATGATCTCCTGATCTATTGTGAAACAACCTATGGTTCAGAAGAAGGCAACAAACTGGTGGATGAAATTTTCGAAACGATCGCTGTCACAGCCTACCGCGCATCCATTGAACTCGCGAAGGAGAAAGGCAGCTTCCCGTTCCTTGTCGGAGCCACGGATGAAGAAACACAACAACTTCGTGAGAACTTCATTCAGACAGGGTATATGAAGCAGATGCCGGAAGACATTCGGCAGGATGTTCTCACTTATGGAATCCGTAACTCCCACCTGCTTACTGTAGCTCCAACCGGAAGTACAGGAACAATGGTAGGAGTAAGTACAGGTCTTGAGCCATACTTCTCCTTCTCCTACTACCGCAGTGGTCGTTTAGGCAAGTTTATTGAAGTGAAGGCGGATATCCTTCAGGAGTATCTGGATGCACATCCAGAGCAGGATCCGGAGCAGCTTCCTGAATGGTTTGTGACGGCGATGACGATGTCTCCGGAAGCTCATGCGGATACACAGTGCGTCATTCAGCGCTGGGTCGACAGCAGTATTTCCAAGACGGTCAATGCACCCAAAGGATATACGGTCGAACAAGTGGAAAGCGTCTATCAGCGCCTGTACCGGGGCGGTGCGAAAGGTGGTACCGTGTACGTGGATGGGAGCCGTGACAGCCAGGTGCTTACTTTGAAAGCTGAGGAGAACGCTTTTGATGGAGAGCAGACGGAACTGTTTGAAGATGACAAGCGTCCACGTGTTGTCCTGGTCGATACCGTTCATGAGCTGGATAAGACGAACGTGACGATTGGATCGGAAGTCGGCGACACATGCCCGGTCTGCCGTCAAGGAACCGTGGAAGACATCGGCGGCTGTAACACATGTACCAACTGTAATGCTCAGTTGAAGTGCGGTTTGTAATAACTAAAAAAACAGTCCTTCAAATCTGAAGGACTGTTTTTTTATGTTAAACAGCGGCTGCTTGTATCACATAAGAAACTAGTGTATCATTTTTCTATGTAGTCATCAGCAGATCACAAGCGTTATATCTACATAAAGACAGGGTATTGGAGGTTCATCATGCCAACACCAAGCATGGAAGATTATATTGAGCAAATTTATATACTCATTGAAGAAAAGGGTTATGCCCGCGTCTCGGATATTGCTGAGAACCTGGATGTTCACCCGTCTTCCGTGACGAAGATGGTCCAGAAACTCGATCGCGACCAGTATTTGAATTATGAAAAGTACAGGGGATTGATTTTGACTCCGAAAGGGAAAAAAATCGGGAAGCGGCTGGTGTATCGTCATGAGCTGCTGGAACAGTTCCTGGAACTGATCGGTGTAGATAAGGAAAACATCTATGAGGATGTCGAAGGTATTGAGCACCATATGAGCTGGAATTCCATCGACCGTATCGGCGACCTTGTCCAGTTCTTTGATGAGAATAAAGGGTATGTGGAAGCTTTGAGAGAAGTGCAGAAGAAAAACGAAGACCAGAATAACGAATAGAGTGCCTGAGACACGGATGTCCGTGTCTTTTTTTTATGTCCAACCGGCTCGTGGCGGGAAGTTATGAGGAAGGGGGAATTCTGCCACCTGCGTTCTATTTAGTGGACCCGCTGTTTATAATGAATTAAAGCGGGGTGAAGCGTGGTGAAAGTAGATGGGGTGTTTTCCGGAGGCGGGGTGAAGGCACTCGCTTTTATAGGAGCCGTCGAGGAACTACAGAGCCAGGGCTATGAGTTCAGACGTGTTGCCGGTACCTCTGCAGGAGCAATTCTGGCGGCATTAACGGCAGCGGGGTATACAGCCGGGGAAATCAAATCCCGTCTGATGTCCATATCCTTTGGAGAGATGATCCATGTTCCACTGACAGACCGGGTCTTCCCTTTTATGAAATGGCTGTTCCTCTATTATCGTCTCGGCCTTTACAACGGGGCGCAGATGGAAACCGTACTGGCTCAGTGGCTGGAGGAAAAAGGGGTGCGTACGTTCGCAGATCTCCGGCCCGGATCGTTGAAGATCATCTGTTCGGATCTTACTTTAGGGAGAATCGTCGTCCTCCCCGATGACTTGAAGAGTACTTATGGCATTGATCCCGCTACATTTTCCGTGGCAAAAGCTGTAAGAATGAGCTCGAGTCTTCCATACTTCTTTATTCCTGTGAAGATTCATGGAAAGCGTGGGAAATCGGTGATCGTCGATGGAGGGGTCCTTAGTAATTTCCCATTGTGGATATGGGAAAAGCAGGATGGATGCCGGACGAGACCGGTAATCGGCTTAAAATTAAGTGATGAGCCGGATAAGCTTCCTGAACAGAAAATCAGAAACGCCATCCAGATGTTTCATGCCTTGTTTAAAACGATGCAGCGGGCTCACGACTCCCGCTACATTTCAAAATCCATCAGTAAGGATATTCTTTTCATACCGGTAAGCGGCATAGAAACCACTGATTTTCATATGACGAATGAGGAAAAAGAAGATTTGATGAATTACGGACGCCAGCATGCATTGGAATTTTTAAAAAGATGGACAAAATAAAATCGAGCCTTTTAAAAAGAGGCTCGATTTTTGTCTTTGTTTTTATTTCCCTCAATGACCCGGAGCTGCGGCCCGTTTGTTCTTCGGCTTTTTTTGCGTGTGAATGGAGCGGATTTAACCGCTGTTTTCGCAGCCGGACTTTTCTTGACGACCGGTGCAGGCTGTTTGTATTTCTGTTTGGATTGTTTAACGGCCTGTTTGTATTTTTTCATTTCTGTGCGGTTGCCGGAACCCCCGCCAAATCCGCGTCCGCGGAGGAAGAAGAAGTAGATGGCTCCATAGAGGATAGCCGCCATCCCGATCATAACCACTATGTTTGTTAAGAAACCTGATGTATTGGTAAACAGCTGAACGCCTACAAAGAAAATGGCAAGCCCGATTAAAATGTACATGACTGGTGTCATCCAGTTACGCATGTCAATGTCCTCCCTTCTAGTATTAGGTCACCTGTACAACATCTTTTAGTTATATATACCCTGGATTGTACACTTTTCAACATTTCCTGTGGCGGGTATGTGCTATTTTCAATTGTTTCCGTAGTAGATGAATTTATGCAGTATTTATACTCAAAGTTCAGGTGAAAGATTCGGGGTTATTCTTTTCTTTCCTTTAGACTGTCACCTCTAAACTAGAAACATGGTAAGTATGTCTGGACCTTTATTTTACAACAAATGGAGAAGAATCACTAGGTCTATTATGAAAGCGGGCATGAAAAAATGCGGGTTGGTTAAAATGAGGAAAGAGGTGATGGAGATGGCAGAACAAACAAAAGATCAACGGAAGCAGGAGCCCCGGCAGAGTGTTGCCTCAAAAGCGGCAGCAACAGGTTTTGCCGGGGGGCTTTTATGGAGTGCTCTGGGTGCCGGCGCCTATTATTTTCATTTTACGGAAGTGTCCGCAGCATCCTTTATATTCCGGTCCTTCTGGCAGACGGATTGGACTGGAACATGGCTCGCAGAAGTTCTTTCGGTGCTGATAGTTGCGCTTCTCTCAATCGGAACGGCTTTCGTTTATTACTTTACTTTAAGATCAAGAAAAGGCATTTGGCCGGGCGCCATTTTTGGACTGCTTCTGTGGGGTGTGGTCTATTTTGTGTTAACCCCTGTGTTTCCAGCAATTCCTGGTTTCATGGAACTGAGCAGTGATACGTGGGTGACAACGGCCTGTTTATTTATCTTATACGGTGTGTTTGTAGGGTATTCCATATCTTATGAGTATCATGAATTTAATCAAACGGCAGATTCTTATTCAAATAAGGAGGGAGTATGATAAGATTTAACTGTATGATCCTTTGGGGAACGGTGGGGATATGGAATGGAAAAAAAGAAGATTTATTTACTGAATGGGCCGAACCTGAACCGTCTGGGTGTCCGCGAGCCCGGAACATATGGCACCGGTACACTTGAGGATGTGGTCCGGCTCGTTACTGAGACCGCGCAGAAAGCCGGCTTCGAGGTGGAGGCTTACCAATCCAATCATGAGGGGGATCTCGTGGACTGGATCCACCAGGCTGAAGCATCTGCGGACGGGATCGTCATGAACCCTGCTGCCTATACTCATACGAGTGTAGCTCTGCGGGATGCAGTGAGTTCCGTTTCCTTACCAGTCATTGAAATCCACATTTCCAACATCCACGCGAGAGAAGCTTTCCGGCATACGTCGATGCTTGCTCCTGTCACGGCAGGACAGATCGTAGGATTCGGAATCGATGGATATCGACTGGCGGTAGAAGGGTTGGTTCATAAGCTGAATGAGAGAGGAGATCACTAATATGATGAAATTGACAGGACTGCGTACAGCAGCTGCGACAAAAGAACTGGATGGACTATTGATCACGAGTTCGAAAAACAGACGGTATCTTTCCGGTTTTACAGGTTCTTCAGGAGCTCTGCTCATTACAGGCCGTGATGCTTTTCTGATTACAGACTTCCGATATACCAAGCAGGCCGCCGATCAGACGGAAGGGTTCGACATTATCGAGCATAAACGTCCCCTGCACGAAGAGGCAGCTGCCAAAGCCAGGGAACTTGGTTTGAAACGGGTCGGCTTTGAAAAAGATCACGTTACATATTCGTCCTACGAGCAGTACAAACAGGTGATGGATGCTGAACTTGTCCCAACCTCTGGGCTCGTTGAAAAATTACGCTTGATTAAGACCGATGAGGAGATTAGTATATTAAAGGATGCTGTTAAGATTGCTGATGACGCTTTTGACCACATTCTAAGCTACATAAAACCAGGTGTGAAGGAAATCGATATCTCCAATGAACTGGAGTTTTTCATGAGGAAGCAGGGAGCGGTTTCCTCCAGCTTTGATATTATTGTAGCGTCCGGTTATCGGTCTGCCCTTCCGCACGGCACAGCCTCGGAAAAGGAAATTCAGTCCGGTGAGCTTGTCACGATGGATTTCGGTGCTCTCTATAAGGGGTATTGTTCTGATATTACGAGAACCGTCGCTGTTGGGGAAATCAGTGATCAGCTGAAAGATATCTATGATACGGTTTTACAGGCGCAGTTAAGAGGTATGAAAGGTATTAAAGCAGGTATTACCGGTAAGGAAGCGGATGCTCTCACCCGTGACTATATTAAAGAAAAAGGATATGGGGACTATTTTGGACACTCCACAGGCCACGGCATCGGTCTTGATGTTCATGAAGGTCCGGGACTTTCCTTCCGTTCTGAACAGACGATCCTAGAAGAAGGCATGGTCGTTACTGTGGAACCGGGGATTTATGTACCGGATGTCGGCGGCTGCCGTATTGAAGACGACACGATCGTAACGAAAACCGGCAACGAGCGTCTGAGCCAATCAACGAAAGAGCTAATTACTTTGTAAGGAAAGAAGGAGGAACAACGTATGATTTCAGTAAACGATTTTCGTACAGGTTTAACAATTGAAGTAGATGGTGGAATCTGGCAGGTTATGGATTTCCAACACGTAAAGCCGGGAAAGGGAGCCGCATTTGTTCGTTCAAAGCTTCGTAACCTTCGTAATGGAAACATCCAGGAAAAAACGTTCCGCGGTGGAGAGAAAGTAGAACGTGCTCATATCGAAAACCGTAAAATGCAGTACCTTTACGCTAATGGTGACATGCATGCATTCATGGATATGGAAACGTATGAGCAGGTGGAAATTCCTTCTGCGACTATTCAGGAACAGCTGAATTATCTGAAGGAAAACATGGAAGTTCAGATTCAGTCGTATCAAGGTGAGACCATTGGTGTCGAGCTTCCGAAAAACGTGGAATTGAAAGTGACAGAAACAGAACCGGGAATCAAAGGTGATACGGCGAGCGGAGGTACGAAGCCTGCGACGCTTGAAACAGGATTAACGGTTCAGGTACCTTTCTTCATTAATGAAGGTGAAGTACTGCTCATCAGCACAACAGACGGCAAATATGTCTCCCGTGCGTAATGAAATCGATCATCAAGCGTGTTCCCATCCGGGAGCACGCTTTTTTTATGTCCGCCCTCCCAAATTGCACTAGAGGCCTGCTCTAGCAGAACTCTAGTACGTGCTGATTTCTTCTACTTTTATATGATTTGACCTGTCATAAGTATAAACGTGGGACATACATATGAAGTAAACCAAATAAAGGAGTAGGAGAAGGATGAAAGAGATTTTACGTCTGTTTCCGCCTTCATTTCAGAAGGTTTTACTAGAGCAGGTGGATTGGAGGAGAGTCCAGGAGATCCGTTTAAGGGTGGAACGTCCCATAGAGATGATCAGCAGTTCAGGCTATTCCGTTTTAGAGTCTCTCTCGATGACCGCGGATCATCTCTCCTACGTCTTGAATCAAATCAGCCAGTTTTCTCTCTATCGATTCAAGGATGAACTGAAAGAGGGTTTTATTACTATTGAAGGCGGCCACCGCGTAGGGATGGCGGGCAAAGCAAACACACAGGAAGATAAAGTAGAGACGTTGAAGCATATCTCTTTTATGAACATCCGCGTCGCTCGATCCACGAGGGGGCAGGTATCCTCTCTGCTTCCTTATCTTTATGACGAGATGGGATGGAGAAGTGTTCTGATCATAGGCCCCCCTCATTCCGGAAAAACGACACTGCTCCGTGAACTGGCCTGTGTTATTGGGGCAGCAGCCGGTCCCTATTCACCGTCTAAAGTCGCCATTGTGGACGAGCGGTCGGAAATAGCAGCCAGTCTACGGGGGGTTCCGCAGCTGGACGTCGGCACCCGTACAGATGTGATGGATGCCTGTCCAAAAGCGGACGGGATGATGATGATGATCCGTTCCATGTCCCCGGATGTTTTAATCGTCGATGAAATCGGCGGGGAAAGGGATGCCCGTGCTGTTCAGGAAGCGGTTTATACCGGTGTGAAGGTCATATGCAGTCTGCATGGTAACGGGGTGGAGTCCGTAAGCCGGCGACCGTCGGTTTCCCAACTGATGCACGACCAGGTATTCGAACGTTATATTACACTGGAACGTCTGCGTGCAGGATCGGTCCTTACATGGAAGGTGTATAACCACCTTGGACAAGTTCTTGGTGAAGGGGAAGGAGGTCGGATGGATGGAGTGGATCGGCGCCGTCATCATTTTAACCGTTACAACACTGGGCGGGTTTGAAATTGCATCCCGGTTCAAAAAAAGGCCCGGCCATATCAGACAGTGGAAAAATGCTCTTCAACTGATTGAAGCGGAGATGGTTTATGGTCAGTCTTCTCTCTGGGAGGTATGTGAAACCTTATCGAGACATCTGCCTATGCCGATAGCCGGATTTTTTGAGCAGCTTCAAAAGGAGCAGGACAGCTGCCGGGATTTTTCCGTTCTCTGGGAAACCCTTTTGAAAAAACATTGGCCCTGGAATGCCATGGGCAAAACAGAAATGGAAATTCTGCTTCAGTTCGGCCGGACCCTCGGACAACATGATCTGGAACAGCAGCAGAAACAGATCCAATTGACCATCCACCATTTAGACAGAGTGCTTCAGGAAGCATTGGAAGTAGGCGATCAGTACCAGAAGATGGCCAGAGGGATGGGGGTTTTAAGCGGTCTTCTCGTCATCATCTTAATTATATAGAAGGGGGAAGGACCATTGTGCTCCAAGATGCCACAATCCTTTTTCAAATAGCGGGAGTAGGAATTATCGTCGCCATGATTCACAGTATTCTAAAACAAATGGGAAAGGAAGAGATCGCCCAGGCTGTCACATTGACGGGATTTATCATTGTACTGTTTATCGTCCTGCACCGTCTGGCTGACTTGTTCCAACAGATCAAATCCGTCTTTCTCTACCAAGGATAGCTTTATGGATATTATCCAGGTTGTTTCGCTGGGTCTTGTTGCGACTATGCTGATCATTCTGCTGCAGGAACAGAAATCATCAGCCGCTTTTCTGCTTCTCCTTTTCACCGTCATCGTTATTTTCCTGACCGTCCTCGATCAACTGACTTATGTATTTACATTGCTTTCCTATATGGCTGATCAGGCCCAGGTGGAACCGATGTACTTCAAAACGATTTTGAAAATCATCGGTATTGCATATATCGCTGAATTCGGTGCCCAGCTGATCCGGGATGCCGGCCTCAATGCTTTGGCATCGAAAGTGGAACTGGCTGGGAAATTATTCATTTTGATGCTTGCCATTCCAATTGTTACAGCTGTCATTGAAACCATTCTTCAATTCATACCCGGAGGTTAGGGAGGCGGGGAGCAGATGAAACGTCTATGGATGTGGTTGTGTGCAGGGATCATCGGGGTTTTTCTTTTTCCTTCGGCTTCTGCGGCATCCCCTGAAGCTCCGGAAACGACAGGACCTTCCATGTCGGAATACATTTCAACAGAAGATATGGAAGCGAACTGGGAGGATCTGCAGCAGCAGTATGGAGATTATATGCCGAATTTCCAGCATGACAACTTTATGGAGTTTATTCAAAAGGAAGGGGCGCTCGAGTCTTCCGACTGGTACTCCGGAATGGTGGAATTTTTCTTTCACGAACTTCTTTTAAACGGCCGGCTGCTCTCTTCTCTTTTATTTCTAACCTTATTCAGCACGCTCCTGCAGTCTGTGCAGTCCGCCTTTCAAAATTCAGTCGTAAGTAAAGCAGCGTACATGGTCGTCTATCTCGTCCTGCTGACTCTTGCATTGGAAAGTTTCCGGCAGGTGATTGTCTATACATTGGATGCGGTGGAGCGGATGAGCAGTTTCATGATCGGTCTGATCCCTCTTCTTCTTGGTATCATGGCTTCCTTCAGTCATCTCATGTCCATTTCTTTTTTCCATCCCATCATCATCGCTCTCGTTCAGTCCAGTGGTCTGCTGGTTAAATATCTGCTTATCCCGTTATTTACATCATCAGCTCTTTTATTGATTGTCGGGAGTTTGAATGAAGACTTCAAGGTCGACCATTTAGCAGAACTGTTACGGAAGACGGGAATGGCTGTCATGGGGATTTTCCTTACCGTTTTTCTTGGTGTTATTTCCGTGCAGGGAACCGTCACGGCTGTTCAGGACGGCATCACGATGAAAACAGCCCGGTTTGTGACCGGAAATTTTGTTCCTGTTGTCGGACGTTTGTTTACAGATGCCACCGACACCATACTTGGGGCTTCTCTTGTATTAAAAAACACCCTCGGGATTGCAGGAGTGGTCATTCTCCTCGGCATCGCTGTTTTTCCGTCAATCAAAGTCCTTGCTATCGCGATTATCTATAAATTGGCCGCTGCCCTGCTGCAGCCCCTCGGCGATGGACCGGTCATCCAGGCGATGGATGTAATCAGCCGGCACATTTTCTATATCTTTGCCGCACTGCTTATGGTCTCCATGATGTTTTTCCTTGTCATAGTCATTATGGTCGCAGCAAGCAATATTACAATGATGATCAGATAGGGGGGCGGGTAATGGACTTATTTATTGAGTGGATTACAAGAATCGTATTATTCCTTCTTTTGGCAATGGTTGCGGATGCGCTTCTGCCGTCGGGGGTCATGAAGAACTATGCAAGACTTGTGATGTCCATTTTACTGCTTCTTGTTTTCCTCGGCCCCCTGCTTCAGCTTCTGCAGATCGATCCTGAGCGTCTGTTGCAGTCGGCTGATCAGAAAATGGAAGAGCAGTGGGATACCGACGGTTTGGATGACACTATTGAATCGAAGAAAAATGAAATACTGCAGGGACAAGATGCATATAGATTAGAACAGGTTACCCAAGCTCTATCTGCTGAACTGCAGCCTTCGTTGGAAGAAGAGAAGGATGTCACGCTTCAGGATACGGCGATGACTTTTACCGGACAGCCATACAGCGTGGAAACTCTTGAAAAGGTGACACTGACGTTATCACGGAGCCAGGAGATGGGGGACGTGGAGAATGTCGATATCTCCTTTATGGATGAGCCCTCCCCGTCAGTCTCTTCGGAAGAGGATGCAGAACTGGTGAACTGGGTGGCTGGGAAACTGGACTTGAAGCCTGAACAAATAGAAATCCACTGGGAGGATCAGGATGAATAAATGGTGGAATAAGATCACTCTATCGTCCGATAAGGAAGGGAAGAAGGTGAACAAGACCAAGTATTTGATTGGTCTTGGAATGATCGGGGTTCTTATCATTCTTGTCAGTAGCTGGTTCCAGCCGGATGCAGAGCCGCGTACCCCTCCCGCGGCAGGGAGTACACAGGAGCAGGCTGCATCGGAAACTTCTCCATCTCCGGAACAGACCGATTCCATCACACAGCTGGAAGGGGAATATGAAAAACAGCTCAAGCCGCTTCTTGAGAATATCCAGGGTGTCAGTGCTGTGGATATTATGATAAATCTATCATCCACACACAAAAAGGAGTATGACAAAAACTTGATCATAGGCAAACAGAACACAAAAGAATCCGATAAGAATGGAGGAGAAAGAGAAATTGAAGATTATACGAGAGAACAGCAGCTGGTTCTAGTCCGACAGGGTGACCGCGAAGTTCCGCTGCTCACCCAGACATCCAAGCCTGAAGTCAGCGGGGTTTTCGTAACGGCCAAGGGAGTCGATCAAATTCAGGTGAAGGAATGGGTGGTTGAAGCTGTTTCCCGGGTGCTTGATGTACCGACACATAGAATATCAGTTCTGCCTAAACAATAAGGAGGGATTACCTTGGTAAAAAAACAAACGGTGTGGCTGTTGACAATGTTGAGTCTTTTGATTGTGTTGAGTGTTTACTACATGACATCCCCGGAAAACGGCGAGATGGCTTTTATTCAGGAAGAGGACTGGGCTGAAATGACCAGTGAAGAAGCAGAAGGGGAAAACGTTGAAACGGCAGGAGACGGGACAGTGATTTCGCAAATTTCCACTGATGAGTTATTTTCAGCTATCCGTCTCGATATGAAAAACCAGCGGGATCAGGTCCAGGAGCAGCTTTCCGAAATTGTAGCGTCCAGTGATTTTACGACTGACGAGAAAAATGAAGCACTGGAAAAAATGGAAACGATTAAAACCAATCAATCAAAAGAATCCATCATCGAAAATACCATCCTTGCAAGCGCCCAGTATGATGATGTCCTCGTACGTGCCGAAGATGACGTCGTCCACGTAACCGTAAAAGCCCAGGAGTTATCCAAGGAAGAAACGAACCAGATAATCCAGATGGTCTCCGATGAATTCGGACATAAGCAGGTACAGGTTCAATTCCAGCCTGCAGGCTGAACAAAAGAAGCTGCCGTTGAAAACGGCAGCTTCTTTGGCTGTAGAAAAGCCTGTGTTAACCAGTTAGAGTTGTCCATTTGTCGTGCGAAGGGTCATTTTCCGCTTATCGGTGGATGAATGCCGCGGGCACGCCCTCCGCTGACTTGGACAGGAAGGTCGCCTGCCCAAGTGGGTCTTCGGCCCGTGCTGTTCCCGCAGGCGTCACCACCGAACGCTCCTCGTGCCGACGTTAGAATATAGAGGAGAGAGACTGTGCCCTATGCAGATTTGCAGATTCAAAAGAACGGCATGGTCTGCGTTATTGTCGCTTGCGCGGAAAAGAGAATGTGCGCGAACAAGCGTTACTGACGGCGGCCTGCCAAAACATGAAAAAGATTGCCCTTCACCTATCCAGGGTGAGATAGGTGAAGGAGAGTCTTTTTCGTTGAAGGGCGGGCGAATACCAGGAGACTCCTGCGGAAAAACGGGCGAACCGAGACCCCGCAGTGTGGGTTTTCACGAGGAGGCTCGGGCGTTCGTCCGTGGAAAGCGAGTGGTATTCGCCTGCACGAACTGCACAAAAAAAGCTTGCAGAAAAACACGGGGTTTCTCTACAAGCTGAAGCTGCCGTTAAAAACGGCAGCTCCTTTTTGTGCATGGTTAAAAAGCCGTGTGTATGGAAATAGTGGTGGAGAAAGAAATCCACAGACCTATAGAACTGCCAATTGTTAACGGATAACGTCTGTCTTTCTACCTTCTTTCAGGAGGTTCAGTTGCAGGAAAGCAGGAATTTATAATAGAATGTTAAGAGGAGTTATTAGTACCAGTTATAAAGCAACTATACATAAAAGGGGTGCCAGCTATGTTAAAGGTACAGGAAATCAGAGAAATTATTAAGCTGATCGATCAATCTTCCATCGATGAATTCAGCTATGAAGCAAATGGGACGAAAGTTTCGATGAAAAAACAACAGGAGCAGGTTGTTACAGAAGCTGTACAGCCGCAGCAGACGGTTCAGGCACAGCCGAAACCACAGCCGCAGGAGCCTGCGCAGAGCAAGGAAGTAAATCAAGAGCCGGCTGCAGAGGAAGCACCTCAAGCAGAAGCTGCCTCCAGCGATTACGATGCTGAAGTCAAGTCTCCGATGGTCGGAACCTTCTATGTGTCTCCGTCCCCGGACCAGGATGCCTACGTGAAAGTCGGCGACGATGTCAAAGAAGACTCTGTCGTATGTATCGTTGAAGCTATGAAGCTTTTCAATGAAATTGAAGCGGAAGTTTCTGGTGAGGTTGTAGAAATTCTGGCTAAAGACGGCGAACTGGTCGAATATGGACAGCCGTTGTTCCGAGTGAAGTCTAAGTAAGCGGGGGATGAGACGTTGATTAAAAAAGTTTTAATAGCCAACAGAGGTGAAATTGCTGTCCGGATCATCCGTGCCTGCAAAGAAATGGACATTGAGACGGTCGCCATTTATTCTGAAGCAGATAAAGAAGCCTTGCACGTCCAGCTGGCGGATGAAGCCTATTGTGTTGGACCTACATTAAGTAAAGACAGCTATTTGAGCTATACCAATATTTTAAGTCTGGCAATCCTGACACAGACGGATGCGATCCATCCAGGATACGGTTTCCTTTCTGAAAACGCAGAGTTCGCCGAGATGTGTGAAGAATGCAACATCACCTTCATTGGCCCATCCGCCTATGCCATTCAAAAAATGGGGACGAAAGATGTGGCCAGAGAAACGATGAGAGAAGCGGGAGTTCCGGTTGTACCCGGTTCCGCTGGAATCATCAGCAGCGAGGAAGAAGGCTTGAAGGTAGCGGACGACATCGGATATCCGGTCATCATCAAAGCGACAGCCGGCGGTGGAGGAAAAGGAATCCGTGTAGCCCGTAATGAAGATGATCTGAAAACAGGAATCCGCATGACCCAGCAGGAAGCGGAAACGGCGTTCGGCAACCCGGGCGTCTATATTGAGAAGTTCATTGAGGACTTCCGCCACGTGGAAATCCAGGTACTTGCCGATAACCACGGGAACGCTGTGCACCTGGGAGAGCGGGACTGTACGATCCAGCGCCGTCTTCAGAAGCTTATCGAAGAAACACCATCTCCGGCAATTTCCGAAAAGATGAGGAAGAAGATGGGCGATGCTGCCGTCAAAGCGGCTCTTGCTGTTAATTACTCAGGGGCCGGTACCGTAGAATTCATTTTCGATAAAGAGGCGGAATCCTTCTACTTTATGGAAATGAATACGCGTATTCAAGTAGAGCATCCGGTGACCGAGATGGTAACAGGTGTAGATCTTATTAAAGAGATGCTGCTGATTGCCAACGATGAAAAGCTTTCCTTTAAACAAGAAGACATTGAGTTTGAAGGCTGGTCCATTGAATGCCGGATCAATGCGGAGAATCCTTATAAAAACTTCATGCCTTCGGCAGGGAAAATTGATATGTACCTGCCGCCGGGAGGTCTCGGTGTGCGTGTGGATTCTGCAGCATACCCGGGGTATACCATCCCTCCCTATTACGATTCTATGGTGGCCAAGCTCATTACGTACGGCCGTGACAGAGATGAAGCCGTCCGTCGTATGAGACGTGCGCTCGATGAATTTGTCGTAGAGGGTGTCCATACAACGATTCCGTTCCACCAGCGTATGATGGAGCATGAAGTCTTTGTGAATGGCGACTTTAATACCAAGTTCCTTGAGAAATATCCGATTATGAAAGATGAAGCTTAAAAGGAGTGGTCATTAATGACTGATAAGCAATTGTTGAATGTGACAGATGGATCGACATTAGGCAATATTGAGATTGCTCCTGAAGTAATTGAAGTCATCGCGGGCATCGCCGTATCCGAAGTGGCAGGAGTTGCTTCAATGCGGGGGAACTTTGCCTCCGGTGTTGCAGAACGACTGGGCAAGAAAAATCACGGCAAGGGTGTCAAAGTGGAGTTGACAGAAAGCGGCATTTTGATTGACGCCTACGTCGTTATGGATTATGGCATCAGTATTCCTGATACCGCCCAGAAAATCCAGGACAATACCCGCCAGGCATTGAAAAATATGACAGCTCTTGAAATTAGTGAAATCAATGTGCACATCGTTGGTATCCAAATGGAGGGAGCAAAAGAAGAAGAAAACGAAACGGAAGCCTATTCATAGGAATCAGAAAGGGGAGACCCTTTCTGATTTTTCTTTTTGCACTAAGGAAACACCAGGCTGTATATCCCTGTTATCATGGCTTTTATCCAACTAAAATGTTATGATTCTAACGGATATTACCTTAAAGGAGAATGAACATGAAACGACGCACAGCACGAGAAAAAGCATTTCAGGCGCTTTTTCAAACGATTACAGAGGATATTGATACGGATGAGGCCATCCAGCACGTGGTAGAAGATCCAGAGGTGGATCCATTCCTGCACGATCTTGTCCACGGAGTCATGGACTACAGGGATGACCTGGATCAGTGGATTGCCGACCATTTGGACAACTGGACGTTCCCACGTCTTCCTAAAGTAGAGAAGACCGTTCTTCGAATGGCCGCGTATGAAATGAAACATAACGAAGATGTCCCGACACAAGTAGCAATCAACGAAGCAGTAGAACTTGCTAAAATCTTCGGCGAAGAAGATTCCGGGAAGTTCGTCAACGGCGTTTTATCCAAGATGATCTAACTTTGAACTGGGGGAATCGGAGATGGCAGCGGAAGTTATTTATGGAAAGCAGTTAGCGGAAGATTTACGGGAAGAGATGAAGCAGGAGGTTGCGGTGCTCCATGAAAAAGGTGTACACCCTAAACTGGTTGTCGTCATTATCGGAGAAGATCCTGCCTCAAAATCTTATGTAAAAGGGAAGCAGCGGGCTTCTGAAAAAGTAGGTATGGATTCTGATCTTATTGAACTTTCTGAGGAAACCTCTGAGCAGGAGCTTCTTGATTTGATCCATCGGTTGAACCAGGATGATACGGTTCATGGTATTCTGGTACAGCTTCCAGTTCCGGAGCATATTTCTGATCAGAAAATAATTGAAGCGATCGACCCTGGCAAGGATGTGGATGGTTTCCATCCTGAAAACGTTGGCAGAATGCTGACAGGTCAGGATACCTTTTTCCCCTGCACACCATATGGGATTATGGTGATGCTTGAACGTGCAGCTATTGATGTGGAAGGGAAGCATGCTGTCATTGTAGGGCGCAGCAACCTCGTCGGTAAGCCTGTAGGGCAGCTTCTTCTCAATAAAAATGCAACGGTCACCCACTGCCACTCCCGGACAAAGGATTTAAAGTCTCACACGAAACAGGCAGATATTCTGATTGTAGCGGCAGGCAGACCGGGACTCGTAACCGGGGAGCATGTGAAGGAAGGTGCTGTCGTCATTGATGTCGGAGTCAACCGTGTGGATGGTAAACTGACCGGCGATGTTGACTTTGAATCAGCTAAGGAATTGGCCTCCCATATCACTCCTGTTCCAAAAGGGGTGGGGCCGATGACTATTACCATGCTGCTCCACAATACCATTAAGGCGGCGAAGCAGATTCACCGCGTGTAAGGAGGCGTTGTCGTGCAGGACCAGTATTTGACGGTAACGGCTTTAACCAAATATATCAAACGGAAACTATCCGGTGATCCTCATTTGAAGACCGTATGGCTCAGAGGAGAAATTTCCAACTTCAAACATCATTCCAGAGGACACATGTATATGTCCTTAAAAGATGATCAGGCAAGAATTCAGGCGGTTATGTTTGCCGGAAGCAACCGCTCGCTGAAATTCATGCCTGAAAATGGGATGAATGTCCTCGTAAAAGGTGAGATCAACGTATACGAACCGATGGGGCAGTATCAGTTCTATATTAAGGAAATGCAGCCGGATGGAATCGGTGCCTTGTATTTTGCTTTTGAACAGCTGAAGGAGAAATTGGAGAAGGAAGGTCTGTTTGCTGAAGAACGTAAGAAAAAGCTTCCTACATATCCAAAGCATATCGGGGTGATCACTTCTCCAACCGGTGCGGCTGTCAGGGACATTTTGACAACGATTAAGCGACGCTATCCGATTGTACCGGTATCCATCCTTCCGGTTCTTGTCCAGGGGGAGCGCGCAGCAGAATCGGTATCCAACGCCATCCGGTACGCCAATGAGCATCTCGATTGCGACGTTTTAATCGTCGGCCGCGGCGGTGGATCTATTGAAGATCTTTGGGGATTCAATGAAGAAATAGTCGCCCGGGCGATTGCAGCATCGTCGACTCCTATTATTTCTGCCGTCGGTCACGAAACGGATACAACCATCAGTGATTTTGCTGCTGATTGGAGAGCACCGACGCCTACCGGGGCCGCAGAAGTAGCCGTCCCTTCCATTACGGAACTGAGGGAACAGGTGCAGCAGTACAGACAGAGGCTCATAAGATCCATGGACGGACAGCGGACTGAATCCAGGCAGAAGCTGAACCGATTGAAAAAATCCTATGCGTTTAAGTATCCGGAACAGCTGATGCGTCAGAAAGAACAGGACCTGGACCGGGTGCTGGAACGTCTGACCAAACAGATGAACCGGCAGCAGACGAGCCGCCGTGAACAGCTGGGTTATCTAACCAAACGGCTGGAGCAGCAGGGGCCCGATAAAAAAATCAAAGAAGGAACAGAGGCTCTTCAAAGGGATACGAAACAGCTCCAAAAAGCTTTGGATACCATCGTCTCCCGGAAAAAAGACCGTTTCCATTCCACGCTGGATAAGCTGACCCTGCTGAATCCGCTTGAAATTATGAAACGCGGCTATGCCATTCCTTTTGATGAGGAAAATCAGGTCATTAAAAAGGCTGGTCAGGTGTCGGAGGGAAGCAGTCTCTCCCTTCAAGTCCAGGACGGTCTCATTCAATGTCAGGTTACATCGGTGAAGGAGGATGAACATGGAGGAAAATAAACAGGAAATCAGTTTTGAAGAAGCCATGAATCAGCTTGAGGAAATTGTCGAAAAGCTGGAAACCGGCGAAGTCCCCCTTGAGAAAGCTATTCAATACTATCAAGAGGGGATGAAGCTTTCAAAGGTATGCAGTGAAAAGCTCGGAACAGTGGAAGAGCAGATGCAGCAGATAATGAATGAACATGGGAATTTTGAACCTTTCACCGTACAGGAGGAAGAATAGCCTGTGGACTTGAAAGCTTATTTAACAGATAAACAAACGTTCATTAACGACCAGTTGACCATGTATGTAAGAGATTATACCGTCCCTGGCAGACTTCAGGATTCGATTCTTTATTCTATTGAGGCTGGTGGGAAAAGGCTGCGTCCTATTCTTCTTCTGGCCACGGCGGAAGCCTTTGGAGCTCCAGCGGGCAAAGGGTTGACCGCTGCCGCCGCTCTTGAAATGGTGCATACGTACTCCTTGATACATGACGACCTTCCAGCTATGGATGATGATGATACCAGGCGCGGGCTGCCTACCAATCATAAAAAATTCGATGAAGCGACAGCTATTCTTGCCGGAGATGCCCTGCTCACCATGAGTACCCAGCTGATTGCAGAAGACCCGTCTCTTGCACAGGAAGAAAAATTATTTCTTATTCAGGAGCTGACTAAAGCTGCCGGTCCAAGAGGTATGGTCGAAGGTCAGATGCAGGATATGCTGAGTGAAGGAAAAGAGATATCTCTCGAGTCTCTGGAAGCCATTCATAAAAACAAAACCGGCGAGCTGTTGAAATATGCGATCCGTGCAGGTGCAAAGCTTGGAAAGGCCTCAGAGCAATCCATGCAGCAGATGAGCGGAATGGCGGAAGCGCTCGGCCTTATTTTCCAGATCCAGGACGACATTCTGGATGTGACCGGCGATGCAGAGGTGATCGGTAAACCTGTAGGCAGTGATGTGGTGAATGATAAAAGTACCTATCCGGGTCTTCTCGGTCTGGACGGTGCAAAAGAGCAGAAGGATCATTACGTCAAAACAGCTGAGTCCGCTTTGACGGAAGCAGGTGTGGAAGGTACGGTTCTGTCACAACTTATTCACTATTTAAGTACGCGTGATCATTAATCGGAAGGATTTCGATTGAGGTGTGTGCTGAAATATGATATATTATTTTTACAAAAGGAATGGTGCAGTATTCTAGTCGGTCCTCCGTTCCTGAAGGCGGGCCTAAAAATCCGCCAAAGGGCACATCGATGAAGTTCCTTGTGTTGGCTTGAGGCGCCCAGCCTTGGGTCGATGCTGGGAGTTAAGGTCGCAGGGCGATCCACAAAGGCATGTGGGCGTTGACCCTGCTTCCGCGGAGGCCCATTCTTGTAACGGGCTCTGAGCCAGATACCGTTATGAAATGGGGTATGAACCTGCAGCATATGGAGTAACATCTATATGCGCAGCGTAGCCTGCCTTGAGTGGTTTTTGAGGGGATTACAGTCCATGAGACCCTGTGACTACAGATGGCCACTGTGGTCCTGGGACGTAAGCTGTATGAAATCACAACTGCAAAAGAGGCTAAGGAACGGTCAAAGGCTGTCGGGGAAATCCCCTAGACTGTTCTATGGACATAAAACGGGAATTATAGTGCGGACTGAGTGGCAATCTAGTCCAGTTATCGGAAACGAGGCTGAGTCGAGTTTAAAGGGGAACCGCCAGAGTGGTGACACTCGGTACTTGATTGGGAAAACCTACTAGACCTAAGCCGCAATTTTTACCCGTTTTGTGACCATTCCTTTCTGTTACATAATTAAATTATGATTATATATAGATATAGAGGGTAAGAATGGATAATAAATTAAAAAAAGCCGTAAATTTCAGTTTGAGTATTGCCGTTATCACATTTGTGTTAGCGGCTATTTTTTCAGTTATCTCTTCTTCCGTTTTAAGTGGAGTCATGTGGGTCATTGGACTGATCATTGTATTTATCATCGTGTTTACCGGTGTAGTCTTTGATATGCTTGGTATAGCAGCTACAGCTGCTGAAGAGAAGCCCTTCCATGCGATGGCTTCCGAGAAAGTCCCGGGCTCCAAGGAAGCTATTGCGATTGTCAGAAATGCGGATCGATTCGCAAGTTTCTGTAACGACGTTATAGGGGATATATCTGGTATAGTTAGTGGTACGGCCTCCACTGTCGTCGTACTTCAGCTTGCTTCGAGTTTCGGGTATACAGAAGGGTCTGCCGTCCAAATCGGTATTAACGTAGCCCTTACCAGTATCGTGGCAGCACTGACGGTCGGAGGAAAAGCCATTGGTAAATTCTTCGCCATCAATAAATCCACGCAGATTATCTTTTTTGCTGCCAGGGTGATTGCATGGTTAGAAAACAAATTAAATGTAAGAATATTATCAAATGTCATGTCGTCCACTAAAAAATCAAGATAATTACAAGGGGGTCCTTCAATGGATCTGAGCAGAATCAACGACCCTTCGTTATTGAAGGATATGAATACGAAGCAATTGGAAGAATTTGCAGCAGAAGTGAGACAGTTTTTAATTGAAAACCTGGCCACAACAGGCGGCCACCTTGGTGCGAACCTGGGAGTAGTGGAGCTGACTCTGGCTCTTCATAAAGTATATAACAGTCCCGTCGACCGTCTTATATGGGATGTCGGGCACCAGTCATATATCCATAAGATTCTGACCGGCCGTGGAGGGCAGTTCGACACATTGCGGCAGTATAAGGGCTTGTGCGGCTTCCCGAAACGTGATGAAAGTGAGCATGATGTATGGGAAACCGGCCACAGTTCAACTTCGCTGTCCGCGGCCATGGGGATGGCTATTGCACGCGACTTGAAAAAACAGGACCATTCCATCCTTCCCATCATTGGTGATGGAGCCCTGACAGGCGGTATGGCGCTGGAGGCGCTGAACCATATCGGGCATGAGAAAAAGAATGTAACCGTTATCTTGAATGATAATGAAATGTCGATCGCTAAAAACGTAGGAGCCCTGCACGGGGCGCTCGGCCGGATGAGAAGTGCAGGGAAGTACAATCGTGCCAAGGATGATCTCGAATGGCTGCTGAAGAAGATTCCCGCCGTTGGAGGAAAACTCGCGCAGGCAGCAGAGCGCTTGAAGGACAGCATGAAGTACTTTGTTGTTCCGGGCATGTTCTTTGAAGAGCTCGGGTTTACGTATTACGGACCGGTGGATGGTCATGACTTTGAAGACTTGATGGAAAACCTGAACTATGCGAGAAAAACAGACGGACCGGTCATCGTTCATGTAATGACCAAGAAAGGGAAAGGGTATCATCCCGCCGAAACCGATGTGAAGGACAAGTGGCACGGTGTAGGTCCTTATAAAATCGAATCAGGAGAGAAAATCAAGCCGGTCGATGCTCCTCCTGCGTGGAGCTCGGTTATCAGTGATGCGCTGATTAAAAAAGCACGGGAAGATGACCGCATAGTGGCTGTGACTCCTGCCATGATTCTCGGGTCCAAACTGGAAAAATTCGGCGAGGAATTCCCGGACCGTTTATTTGATGTAGGCATTGCCGAACAGCATGCTACCACGATGTCCGCCGGTCTTGCGACTCAGGGGATGAAGCCGTTCCTGGCCATTTATTCCACGTTCCTGCAGCGCGGTTATGATCAGGTGGTCCATGATGTGGCTCGTCAGAAATTGAATGTGATTTTCGGTATTGACCGCGCAGGACTCGTCGGAGCTGACGGAGAGACCCACCAGGGTGTGTTTGATATTGCATTCCTGAGGTCTGTTCCGAATATGATTATCAGCATGCCGAAAGATGAGGATGAAGCCCAGCATCTCGTTCATACAGCTGCAGAATATGAAGAGGGGCCTTTTGCAATCCGTTATCCGCGGGGGAACGCTAAAGGGATCGACACGGATAAACATATGAGGTCCATCCCCGTCGGCAGCTGGGAAATCCTGAAAGAGGGGACAGAGGCTGTCATCCTTACGTTTGGGACGACCATTGATGCAGCTCTTGATGCGGCGGGCCGTCTGGAGAAAGAAGGACGGTCTGTGCGGGTCGTGAATGCCCGTTACATCAAACCGATGGACGAGTCCATGCTGCATGATATGATGAAGCAGGGGCTGCCGATTCTGACAGTAGAGGAAGCGGTTCTTCAGGGAGGATTCGGTTCAGCAGTGCTTGAATTCGCTGAGGAAAACAATTACACCTCCCAATGGGTGCGCCGGATGGGCGTTCCAGACCGGTTCATTGAACACGGCAGTGTACCAAAGCTCTGGGAAGAAATCGGATTGACCCCGGAAAACATGGTGAAAAACCTAAAAGAATTGATACCTACAAAACAACAGAGGGCATAAAAGATATGGGCAGAAAAGTACGTTTAGATGTATTACTTGTAGAAAAAGGCTATATAGAAACGCGTGAAAAAGCGAAACGAACCATCATGGCCGGACTTGTTTTTCATGAACAGGTCCGCCTTGATAAACCCGGCTTGAAGGTGGACGAGGATCTGGAGTTGATTGTTAAAGGCCGTCCCATTCCGTATGTCAGCCGCGGCGGATTGAAGCTTGAAAAAGCATTGAAGCACTTTGATCTTTCCGTTAAGGACAAGATTATGATTGATATCGGTTCCTCCACAGGCGGTTTTACGGACTGTGCGCTTCAGAACGGAGCCAGACTCAGCTATGCCGTGGATGTCGGATATAATCAGCTTGACTGGCGTCTCCGCAATCATGACCAGGTGGTTGTTATGGAACGGACCAATTTCCGATATGTGACGAAAGAGGACCTTACACACGGCCAGCCGCAGTTTGCTTCCATCGATGTCTCCTTCATATCCCTTCGTATCATTCTGCCGGTTCTTGCTGAGATTCTGGAGCAGCAGGGAGATGTGGCAGCACTAATAAAACCACAGTTCGAAGCAGGTAGAGAACAGGTAGGGAAAAAAGGAATTGTGAGAGACCCTTCGATTCACAAAGAGGTCGTAAAAACAATTCTTGATTTTGCTTCTGATCACGGATATTCTGTTTATGGACTCACTTTTTCTCCGATTACCGGCGGGGATGGGAATATAGAATTCCTCGTCCATCTGCGGCTTGATGAAGGCAGCAGCAGTGGAGAACAGGTGGATATCGATGCTGTAGTCAAAGAAGCGCATGAGGCGCACAGCAGAAACGCATAATGAATGTAAAAGGGCTTAGCACAGGCCCTTTTCTTATGGAAGGACTTGAAACGGAGGATGGTCATGAACAAAGGACAACGTCACATCAAAATCAGGGAACTGATTACAAACGACGATATTGAAACCCAGGATGAGCTGGTCGATCGATTGAAGGGTATGGGATACAATGTCACCCAGGCAACCGTATCCCGCGATATCAAAGAACTACATCTTGTAAAGGTGCCGATGATGGATGGCCGGTACAAATACAGTCTCCCTGCAGATCAGCGCTTCAATCCGTTTGAAAAGCTGAAACGGCTCATGATGGATGCCTTTGTCAGTATAGATCGGGCCGGACATTTTATTATTTTGAAAACTCTGCCGGGGAACGCCAATGCTGTAGGTGCTCTCGTGGATAATCTGGAATGGGATGAAATTATGGGGACCATCTGCGGAGATGATACCTGCTTAATTATCTGCCGCAGTGAAGATCATACGGAGTCAATTAGTGAGCAGTTGCTAAATATGCTATAACTGAGGTGGATGGTTTCATGCTAACAGAGTTGTCTATTCGTGATTTTGCAATCATTGATGAGATCTCAATCACGTTCAAAGAAGGGTTGACTGTACTGACCGGTGAAACAGGTGCTGGTAAATCCATCATTATTGATGCGATCCAGCTTCTTTCCGGTGGTCGGGGATCCGTTGAATTTGTTCGTCATGGAACAAAAAAAGCTGAAATTGAAGGGTTGTTTACCGTGCAGCCTGAGCATCCGATCCATAAGGTCGGACAGGACTATGGTGTCGATATTGATGAGGACGGCATGGTTGTTCTTGAACGGACCATTACCCATCAGGGGAAAAGCATCTGCCGGGTGAATGGAAAACTGGTGACACTCGGAATCATGAGGGAGTTCGGACATTCCTTGATCGACATTCACAGCCAGCATGAGACGCAGTCGCTTATGGATCCTGACCGGCACGTCGAGCTTCTGGATGTATTTGCCGGTGAAGAGCTTCGTTCGGTCCTGGACGAGTATGAGAGCGTTTATGACAAGTACAGAACGATGAAGAAGCGCTATAAAGAATTGAGTGAGAATGAGCAGGAAATGGCTCAGCGTCTGGATCTGCTTGAATTTCAGCTGCGCGAGCTTCAAGGAGCTGAAATGCAGCCGCTTGAAGATGAAGAGCTTTCCGAAGAGCGGAAGAAACTCATGAATTTTGAGAAGGTGTACCAAGGCATTCATGATGCCTATTATTCTTTGTACGGGGAACAGCGCGGAATGGACTGGCTGAGTCATGCAATGACTTCTTTGGAAAGTACATCCGATGTGGATGAAAACCTTGCACAACTGTCGGAAGAAATGACGAACACGTATTACCTGATGGAAGAAATGACGTTTAAGCTGAGTAACCATATGGCAGAGCTTGAATTCGACCCTGAGAGACTCAACCAGATCGAATCCAGGCTGAACGAACTCAACCGTCTCAAGAAGAAGTACGGAGCTACGGTGGATGATATGCTTCAGTATGCTTCTCGGATTGAAGAGGAAATTGATGAAATCCGCAATAAAGATTCCCATTTGAGTAAGATGGAGAGTGAAATCGCCGATTTGTCAGAGGATGCTCTTCTTGAGGCGCAGGGGATGCGTGAAATCCGCGTGAAAGCTGCAGATCAGCTGGCTGAATTCATTCATGTAGAATTGAGAGACCTTTATCTGGAGAAAGCAGCCTTTGCTGTGGACCTGCAGACGAAAGCGGGGAAACAAGGAGATCCGGAACTGGATGGTACTCCTGTCCAGCTGCTGCCAAACGGTATTGATTTAGTGAAATTCCTGATCACGACCAATCCCGGAGAGCCGCTGAAAGAACTACATAAAGTAGCATCCGGAGGGGAGATGTCCCGGATTATGCTTGCGTTGAAGCGGATTTTCTCGCGGCATCAGGGTATTACGAGCGTGATTTTTGATGAAGTGGATACAGGTGTCAGCGGAAGGGTGGCCCAGGCGATTGCTGAGAAGATTTACGGGATCTCAGAGGGATCGCAGGTGCTCTGTATTTCCCACCTCCCCCAGGTAGCAGCTATGGCGGATACCCATGTCCGGATTGAAAAGCGTGTGGAGGATGAGCGGACATCGACAGCAGCCAAGGAACTTACAATGGATGAAAAAGCTGACGAAATCTCCCGCATGATTACCGGAGCAGAATTAACCGCTACAACCGTTGAGCATGCGCGGGAACTGCTTACGATGGCAGATAAACATAAAAGTAAATCATTATGATGAACCTAAGCGCATGGACGAGTCCATGCGCTTTTGTTTGTTTTATCTTTTCCACCGACACACCTCTTTATACAACGTTTACCTATACGTTGGAGAATGTTTCAAAGCAAGGCAAACGGTACTATAATTACTCAGATTATGCTCGTTTAAAAAGGATTAAGGAAGACCACATTATAAGTAAGCCATTTAGTTGGTACTGGAGTACAAGGAGAGTGAACCCGTGAAAAATCAAGCCTTTAACTATATATGTGGTTCTGTTCTCCTGCTGTTTATGCTTATTTTGCCCTTTTATGCCCCTGTCCAGCACTATCTATCCATCCCGACAGAAGTAAAAGTCGGCGCCAGCCCTGATCAACCTTCTGTTGACCAGGAAGCGTGGACGGCGTTTTCGTCCACAAATGATCACGAAGTGTTTTATGAGTTTGCAGGTGTACCGGTTAAAAAAACCAGCCTGGAGCCGTTCAAGGATATCCGGTTGATCCCCGGCGGTCAGTCGGTAGGTGTAGAGCTTCATACGAAAGGTGTGCTTGTCGTAGGGCACCACCTTGTAAACGGAAAAGGCGAACAACGGACTTCTCCAGGAGAAAAGGCGGAAATTCTCATCGGCGACATCCTGCTTGAAGGCAATGGAGAGGAAATTAACAGTATGGAGAAATTATCCTCCATCGTAAAGAAAACCGGGGAAAAGGAAGAACCCCTGAAACTGAAAATTAAACGGGGAAAGGAAATAACGACGACAAGCCTGACACCGGCCTACAACCCGCGGGAAAAGGAATATCAGATTGGTCTGTATATTCGTGATTCTGCAGCTGGGATAGGGACAATGACTTTTTATGATCCTGAAACGAAAAAGTATGGCGCTCTCGGTCATGTCATCTCGGATATGGATACGAAGAAGCCGATTGAAATTCATGAAGGCACCATTGTCAAATCGCAGGTCACCTCCATTGAAAAAGGAGCACAGGGCGTTCCGGGAGAGAAAAAAGCCAGGTTTTCCTTGAGGAACGACCGCCTCGGAATCATTACAAAAAACACGCCGTTCGGTATCTTTGGAACATTAGATGATGATATGACGAATGAGGAATATCCGGAGGGACTTCCGATCGGTTTCGCAGAACAGGTGGAAGAAGGCCCGGCTCAAATTATGACGGTCCTTGACGGGGAGAAAATGCAGACCTTTGATGTGGAAATTGTCAGCAATATGCCGAAGAAATCTGCGGTAACAAAAGGAATGATTGTCAAAATCACAGACCCTGAGCTTCTGGATAAAACGGGAGGGATTGTTCAGGGGATGAGTGGCAGCCCGATCATCCAGAATGGAAAAATCATCGGTGCCGTGACTCATGTGTTTGTCAATGATCCGACAAGCGGATATGGCGTCCATATAGAATGGATGCTTCAGGAAGCAGGTATTAACCTTCATGAAGAAGAACGGGAAAAGAAAGCAGGCTAGGAGCTCATAAAGGGCTCCTTTTCCTTTTCGTCGACAAATTTCGACACCGATGGCCGGGCATATGTCGAATACATACGAAAAACCGAGTATTTTTAAGCATTTGCCAGATATCCTCTAATTCTTTATATTTTTTGTTATAATAAAAAAGGAAAGTCTTATATGCCTGTCGAATACGTGTATTACGGAAATAAAGAGGATTATTCTCTTAAGGAGGAAAAAGGAATGGAAAAGATTCAAGTGTGTTTGGCTGATGATAATAGAGAGCTGGTAAAGCTTCTTGAAGAGTATTTTGAAGACACTCACGATATAGAAGTGGTCGGTACTTCCTACAATGGAAAAGACTGTCTGCAAATGGTCGAAGAGAAGAAACCGGACGTGCTGATTTTGGATATCATTATGCCGCACCTCGACGGCCTTGCTGTGTTGAACAAGCTGAGGGATATGGACAAGCATCCTGAGGTCATTATGTTAACCGCGTTCGGCCAGGAAGAAGTGACGAAAAAAGCTGTCGAACTTGGAGCGGCTTATTTTATGATGAAGCCATTCGACCTTGATCACCTTGGAGAGCAGGTCCGCCAGATCAAACATGCCGGCGATCCCATCAATCGTGCCCTCGGCAGCAGTTATTCCTCAGCAAGATCGAAAAAACCGGATCTCGATACAAGCATCACCCATATCATTCATGAAGTCGGGGTGCCGGCCCACATTAAAGGGTATCAATACCTTCGTGAAGCCATTACAATGGTCTATAAAGATTTGGAACTGCTTGGATCCATTACAAAAGTTCTTTATCCGGATATCGCCACTAAATATAACACAACAGCATCTCGTGTCGAACGGGCCATCCGCCACGCCATTGAAGTAGCCTGGAACCGGGGCAATATCGATGCTATTTCCTCCTTGTTCGGCTATACGATTTCCAATACAAAAGCAAAACCCACGAACAGCGAATTCATCGCGATGGTGGCTGATCGTCTCCGCCTGGAGCATCGAGCAAGCTGATCCATTGAAAAAGCACGTATGTGACAACATACGTGCTTTTTTATGTCATTAGCTGTTTAATTTGTCCTGCAAGCTCTGCGTTATCATAAACCCCTTCGTCAATGGAAAAGAGCTCGTCCTTCAAGAAATCATGGGCTTCCTTATCGACAAAGGCAAGGCCGTCGAGGTTAATCAACCGGTAACTGAAAGGAAGGTCCAAATATTGAATAATGACATATCTGTGTCCTTGATCAAAATAGCTGCAAAGGACAGACATCTCGCTGTTTTCTGGATAATATCGTGTTCCACCGAACCCGTCATTCATCAAAACCATCTGATCACCCTTCCTCCTAGTATCCATAATATAGGATAATAAACAAATATGTAACAAATTTATAAGGAAATTGTAAAAAAATTGTAGAAATATAAGAAAAAAAGTTTTTTAAATTTTTTTGATAAATCTGTTCAACTTTCCGCCTCCTTTGTGTTACAATTCTTAATTATTAATTACTTTGGTACTCTAATGAGGTGTTGTACATATGAAAGTCGTAAAATTTGGCGGCAGCTCCGTTGCCGATGCAGGACAGCTCCAAAAAGTGAAGGATATCGTAACGTCTGAAGATAACCGGCGTGTTGTCGTCGTTTCCGCTCCTGGGAAACGATACAGCGGCGATCAGAAAGTGACCGATCTGCTCATCAAGCTGGGGGAATCAATCCAACACGATCAGGTTGACCATGAGGTATATAAAATGATCGTTGACCGTTTTCAATCGATGGTCAATGAGTTGAACCTTCCGATGAATGTATTGGAAGAAGTGAGGAAGCGGTTGGAGTTCTCAATGGATCAGGTGCAGAAAAAAGAAGCCAAAGCCATAGACTCCTTGAAATCCTGTGGTGAAGACGGGACCGCGTTAATCTTGAGCGCTTATTTAAGGCAGGAAGGTTATGACTCCTCTTATGTAAATCCGAAGGAAGCGGGCATTCTGGTCCGTGATGAACCCGGTGGAGCTCTTGTGTTAGAAGAAAGTTTCGACCAGCTCTACCGTTTAAGGGAGCGCAGGGAAATCCTCGTCATCCCCGGATTTTTCGGTTACACACCTGAAGGGACCCTTGTAACCTTCTCCAGAGGTGGGTCGGATATTACCGGTTCGATTGTGGCAGCAGGGCTGCAGGCGGAACTTTACGAGAACTTCACCGATGTGGATTCGGTCTATTGTGTGAATCCGATGTATGTGGACCGCCCGAAGGAACTGACTTCTCTGACCTACAGGGAAATGCGTGAATTATCGTACGCCGGCTTTTCGGTTTTTCATGATGAGGCGCTTATTCCAGCTTTTAAAGCTAAAATTCCCGTCTGCATTAAAAACACAAACAACCCTTCCGCGCCTGGGACAATGATTACAGCAGATCTGCCTGAGCGTGAATCCCATGTAGTGGGAATTGCCAGTGACAAAGGCTTTCTTAACTTGTATGTCAGTAAATACTTGATGAACAGAGAGCTTGGTTTTGGGCGGAAACTTCTGCAGATTCTGGAAGATGAAGGAGTCTCCTTTGAACATGCCCCTTCTGGAATCGATGACATGTCTGTTGTACTAAGGGATCACCAGCTTCCGCCGGAGAAAGAGGAAGTGGTCGTCGGCAGAATTAAGGAAGAATTGAAAGTGGACACGGTTATCATCGAACGGGATATGGCGATGATTATGATCGTGGGAGAAGGAATGAACCAGACCATCGGAATTGCCAGCCAGGCAGCCTGTGCCTTCAGGGAAGCTGATGTGAACATCGAGATGATTAACCAGGGATCTTCTGAGGTTTCCATGATGTTTGGAGTGAAGACAGAAGGACTGGCTGATGCAGTTCAGTCGTTATACCGCACGTTTTTCGAATAATAGATAGAAAAAGACGAAGCCCTTAAAATCGGGGCTTCGTCTTTTTTAGATCATCGAACTGCTGGTATAAATCATTCAGTGTGTGAATGCCGTGCTGTTCGGTCTTCTCCAGAAGGAAACGGAACAATTCTGCCGTCATAATAGCATCATTCAAGGCATGGTGCCGCTCCCTTTTTTCAATGCCGACATGTTTCAGTAGTGGATCGAGCTGATGGCGGACATGCGGGAGCAGCCATTGGGCCATCACCTGGGAATCAATTACGTGCGGGTCATACTGAGGAAGCTTCCATCGTTTCAGCATTGTTTTGAGAAAACGCATATCAAATTTTGCTGGATGAGCGACCAAGACGGATCCTTCGCTGAACTCCATGAAAGATTGAAATCCTTCAATAAAGGGACTGGCGTTTCTCAACTGATCCTTGGAAAGGCCGGTAAGACGAAGAGTCTGCTTGTTGACAGGACGGATCGGCCGGATCACTTGATAAAACGTCTTTCTGTGACAGGCATTCCATCCGTTCAAACGAATCGCCCCGATGGAAATGATCTCGTGACCGATTTCAGGAAGGAAGCCGGTGGTCTCTAAATCGAAGATGGTAAAATCAAGAGAGGTCAGCGGCTGCTCTTTGAAGTGCGCCTCTTTCCCGGCCTCGTGAAGGCTCTGTTCCAGCTGGTGATACGTATGCCATCTTAAATAAGGTTTTATTTTGTAATGATATAATGGTTTTTCAAAAAGCAGATACTTTATGATCTGTAAGTCAACAGGTAACATCAAACCACCCGATTTCGGTTATAACTCAGTTCAAGCACCTGCTGCAGCCGTTTCGCAATAATAAGCGCTTCTCTCAAGGAGCGGCGTTCTTCCTTTTTCAGTGGAGCGAGCTTTAAGTCATTGGATAAGGTGTCTCCTTCTTCCAATTGCTCAAGGTTGGACTGCAGACGGAAAAGCATCAGCCTGTGCAGGGCTGTCTTTGCGTTTTCCACGTCCCTGGGGTGGAAACGTTCATGTTCGGCCAGGGCGTCCAGGCGGTTGACTGTATTGATTTCTTCAATTCCATATTTCATGCTGTAAATGCGTATGGCGTTGACAATCTGCATGATGGCAGATTTTTTGATATTCAAGGTGCGTTTTTTACCGATGCCTGAAATCCTGCCAAAAGGCTGCACGGGAACGCGGAACCGAAGGGTATCTTTCATCAAGAGCTGATGAAGGTTCAAGGATTTCTGAACCTTTTGTGTTACGTATTTTTTCAAATCATAGGCCAGGGAGTAGTCTCCGCTGATAGGCCTGAAATCCATGAAAATGGTGAAATCGCGGATTTCTTCCGCATCCATCTTGGTGATCCATTGATCGATATCCGCATGCCATTCATCTGTCTGTTTTCTCCATTTGTCCTCTTTGGCCATGATTCCTCCTGTGCAGTACGGATATCCGCACTCATGGAGCATATCATTGATCTTCCTGGAAAAAATGGAGAAATAGGCATCGATTTTCTTCTTATGCTTGGACTTATCGTAATCCGCCATGATCATCGCATTATCCTGATCGGTGGAAAAAGCCTGCTCCTTACGGCCTTCACTTCCAAGCACAAGAAAACAATAGTTCACCGGCGGCGCACCATAGCCTTCGCGAATCATTTCGTCTTCTGCAATCTGAACAATCTGCTTATGAATTCTATCGTTGTAGTTTGTCATCAATTCCGCAATATCATAGGCCAGCATCTTGTCTTTAATCAAGCTGCGGACAAACTGCTGGAACCGTTCATTATAAATCGGGGACAATGACTTGATTTCCTCCACACTCGCAGAATTGGAAATTTTGTAGGTGAGGTCGAAATACACCGAGTTCTTGATGGTGAAAAACGACGACTGCCTTAAGATACCGACCACTTTGTCCTTGTGCAGGACCGGAATGATTTCTGTCGGATGGTGTTTCAAATAACTAAGCGCATCATAGATGAACTCCTGCTCACTAATTTCATATGCTTCCTCTGACATATAGGCTTGGACGGGGTTGTTATGATCATTTTCGAAGTAGGCTTTTAAAATTTCGCTGTAGCCGATCATCCCAACCATCGACCTTGAATCCTCGCTCACGATAAGCGCTTCAATTTTTTGCTGCTGCAGCATCCGGGCTGCTTTTTCAATGGAAGCCTGGGGATGGATGAATGTAGGGGGCTCCATGTAAGCATCGGCTCTTTTTTTATATAATTCACGGTCGTCCTCCTCATCTGTGGAGGAACTTTTATATTTGACCTCGTCATACAAGCTTTTCATCAAGTGGCTGATCCCGTCCATCACCACTTTGGAAAACTGGGTATTGTTTGACATGATCTGCAGGAAGGATTCACGTTCAAAACAGATCGTTTTTATCGGTTCAAGAGCCTGTACAGAGAACCGCATTTCTCCGCTCGTCAATAAGATCATGACTCCGATCAAATCACCGGGATAATAAAAGCGGACAGACAGCTGCCGGCCGTTGGACCGGTGCATAATGTTCTTGGCAAGACCGGAGATCATAAAGTGGATATCGATCGAATCATCTTCCTGATCCTCATGAATGATAAATTCGTTTGTGCTGTATTCCTTTACGGAAGCTTTTCCGAAAACGTCCTGGAATTCCTCCTCAGACAACAGGTCAAACGGGTACTGCTGCCTGAATAATTCAAACTCTGTCACAGAGCAAAACTCCTTCATTCTGGATAGTTGGATTGTTTGAACCGTCCTTTAGTCAAGTTCCTTTTTCTGTCCCGGTGGAGAATGAAGCCTCCAATGAAAGCCAGTCCGCCTGCGAAAAATAGAATACCAGCCAGACCCTGGAGGGCAATATGAAAGTAAAGATCATGGAATTCCCCGAAAAGGGCATCACGGATTAATTTTATGCCGTAGACGGCGATCAAACCCGGAGTTACTAATAGCAGTAGTGCTATGAGGCGCATGGGCATCGCTCCTTTTTATAGTCCATTCACAGTATATCAAATGGGGAGGGAAGTGGGAACAATCCCATGCTTGCTAAAATATGCAGATTGATATACGATGAAGTTACGCAAAATATTGCAGGGTGTGGTGAAATGAAACGAGTATTGATTGTTGGAGCCGGCAAAGGCGGTACCGCTCTGCTGAAGCTGCTTAGTCAAGTGGACCGTATGCAGGTAGTGGCTGTGACAGACATCAATTCAGACGCTCCTGGTCTTGCTCTTGCGGAATCCTGTGGAATTCCTGCGGGCGGGTCCTGGGAGGAATGGATACATAAAAAGATTGATATCGTTATTGAAGCGACTGGACAGGAAGATGTGTTCCAGGCGATTAGAGAAGAAAGAGACGAAACGACGGTTGTTATTCCAGGGTCTGTGGCTTATGTGACAGCCGAACTTCTTGAAGAAAAGGAAGCTCTTGTTCAAAAGCTGAAACGACAGACGGATAACCAGCATTTCATTTTAAACAGCATTCACGATGGGATGATCGTCGTCGATAACAAGGAGAACATTACATTCATCAACCCCAGCGCTTCCCGGATTCTGGGCAGAAGTCATCAGGACGTTCTCCATTGTCCTGTTCAAGAGATTATTCCCGCCTCCAGACTGCCTTACACGATGGCATCCAAACACGAGGAAGTGAACAAGAAGCTGGAACTGGAAAATGGAAAGACGGTTGTGACAACCAGGATACCAATGATTGATGAAGATGGAAGTGTCATTGGTGCCTATGCCGTGTTCAAGGATATTACAGAGGTGGTTCACCTGGCTGAGGAAGTCACCGACCTGAAAGAAGTCAAAACCATGCTGGAAGCTATTATACAATCGTCGGATGAGGCGATTTCTGTTGTAGATGAGAATGGAAGCGGTTTAATGGTAAATCCTGCCTACACAAGGATTACCGGACTTCCGGAAAAAGACATCGTCGGAAAGCCCGCGACAGTGGATATTTCAGAAGGAGAAAGTATGCATATGAAAGTCCTCCGTACGCGCAGGCCTGTCCGAGGAGTACGGATGAAGGTTGGTCCTGCCAGGAAAGATGTCCTGGTGAACGTGGCCCCTGTTATTGTCGATGGCAGACTAAAGGGAAGTGTCGGAGTTCTGCATGATGTATCAGAGATTAAATCCCTGACAAGTGAATTGAAAAGAGCCCGGCAGATCATCCGAAGCCTTGAAGCGAAATACACGTTTGATGACATTATCGGAGATTCACCTGAAATGACCCTTGCACTCGAACAGGCCAAGGTCGGAGCCCGGACTCCGGCATCGGTGCTCCTGCGAGGCGAATCAGGTACAGGGAAGGAATTGTTTGCACATGCCATCCATAATGAAAGCGGGAGACGTCATAACAAGTTTATCCGGGTGAATTGCGCGGCTATTGCCGAGTCGCTGCTTGAAAGTGAGTTATTCGGATATGAGGATGGAGCTTTCTCCGGGGCGCGCCGTGGAGGGAAAAAGGGATTATTCGAGGAAGCAGACAACGGCAGTATTTTTCTTGATGAAATAGGAGAATTGACTCTGCCTATGCAGGCGAAACTTTTGCGTGTGCTTCAAGAAAATGAAATGATTCGTGTGGGCGGAACCAAACCGGTTCACATTGATGTGCGGGTCATTGCTGCTACGAATATAAATCTGGAAAAAGCGATTATGAATAAAAATTTCAGAGAAGACTTGTATTACCGGCTGAACCGTCTTCCTATTTATATCCCTCCTCTCCGGGAAAGGATTGAGGACATCCCCTTGCTGTCCGCCCACCTGATCCAAAAGCTCAACGAGGATTATGGGCGTAACGTAACGTCCCTCAATGAAGCGGCTTACCAGTGTTTAATGGACTATCCGTGGCCTGGAAACGTAAGGGAACTGGAGAATATTATCGGAAGAGCGATGATCTATATGGAACATACAGATGAAATCATAAAGCCTGAACATCTGCCCGCTCTTAAAAAACAAGAGGATTCCGTAGAACCGGGCCGGACATCTGCTGGTTGGAGAGGGGAGACATTGCAGGAGGCTGTGGACGACTATGAAAAGAAACTGCTCGTCGAAGCGTATCGTTCGCACGAGTTTAATAAGACCAAAACAGCCAAGGCTCTCGGTATTTCCATTAGAAACCTTTATTATAAGCTTGAGAAGTATGGATTGGATAAAAACAGCATGCAATATTTTTCATAATGCAGAATCCTGCAGGTGCCGAAATGCCTTGTGGGGCTGTACGGGCGTCTCAGACTTTTGGCATGAAATTTGCATGAATGAGATTAGGGATGAGGTGAAGCTTTGAAATCGTTAGATGAACTGGTAGAAACCATTGACCGAACCAGCAGACAAACCGTGGCTGTCGCTCAGGCCGCAGATCCAGAAGTATTAAAAGCCGTGAAAATGGCCTTGGACCAGGAACTGGCTCGTTTTATCCTTACAGGTGAAGAAGCGGATCTTAAAACGTGTGCCGCGGAGGCGGGCCTGTCGCTTGACCACCCGGATCTGCAGTGGAAACCGGCGCAGCCGAAAGAAAGTGCCCTCATGGCTGTACAGGCTGTAGCAGAGGGGGAAGCGGATGTCCTGATGAAAGGGCATGTAGATACGAAGACCCTCCTGCAGGCAGTGCTCCATAAGGAATACGGCCTTAAAAAGAGAAAGGTTCTTTCCCACGTAGCTTTGTTTGAAATTCCCGGGAGAGACCGATTAATATACTTAACAGATGCCGCTATGAACATTCAGCCAACGCTGGAAGACAAAGTAGAGATTATTCTGAATGCGGTGGAAGTGGCCCACAAAGCAGGGTGGGACAATCCGAAAGTGGCTGCCCTCGCAGCCGTAGAGGCGGTCAATCCTAAAATGCCGGCATCCACCGATGCAGCCTTGCTGACCCAGATGAACCGCCGTGGTCAAATCGCGGGCTGTGTGGTTGACGGCCCGCTCGCCTTTGATAATGCGGTAGATGCAGAAGCGGCTGCTCATAAGAACATTCAGTCAGAAGTAGCCGGCCAGGCAGATATCCTCGTTGTTCCTACCATCGAGACGGCCAATGCGCTTTATAAATCATTTGTATACTTCGCCCATGCCAAAGTGGCGGGTGTGATCAGTGGAGCATCTGCTCCCATCGTGTTAACATCAAGGGCTGATGAAGCCCAGAGCAAAATTTACTCACTGGCTTTAGCTTTAAAAGCCAGTCAATCCTAGGAGGAATACAAAATGGAAATTTTCAGCTATATGCAGGAATATGATTACGAGCAGTTGTTGTTTTGTCAGGATGAACAGTCTGGTTTGAAAGCGATTATCGCCGTTCATGATACGACCCTTGGACCCGCTCTTGGAGGGACCCGCATGTGGACGTATGCATCCGAAGACGATGCAGTTGAAGATGCGCTGCGTCTTGCTAAAGGAATGACCTATAAAAACGCAGCGGCCGGTCTGAACCTCGGCGGTGGAAAGACCGTGATCATCGGTGATCCGAAAAAGGATAAAAATGAGGAGATGTTCCGCGCATTCGGCCGTTACATTCAAGGACTGAACGGAAGGTACATTACAGCGGAAGATGTGGGGACAACAGTTCAGGATATGGATTTGATTCATGAGGAAACCGATTATGTCACAGGGATTTCTCCTGCCTTCGGTTCTTCCGGCAACCCTTCCCCTGTAACAGCCTATGGGGTATACCGTGGTATGAAAGCAGCTGCTAAGGAAGGCTTTGGATCAGATTCCCTTGAAGGTAAGACCATTGCCGTCCAGGGTGTCGGGAACGTAGCTTTCACCTTGTGCCGCCATCTTCACGAGGAAGGTGCGAATCTGGTTGTTACCGATATAAATAAAGAAGCTGTTCAGCGTGCTGTTGAAGAATTCGGAGCTAAAGCAGTGGAGACGGATGAAATCTACAGCGTGGACTGTGATATTTATGCACCGTGTGCTCTGGGTGCGACCATCAATGATGAAACGATTCAGCAGTTGAAAGCGAAAGTCATTGCCGGTGCAGCAAACAACCAGCTCAAGGAAACGAAACATGGTGATATTCTTCATGAGAAAGGCATTGTCTATACACCGGATTATGTCATCAATGCGGGGGGCGTGATCAACGTTGCCGATGAACTTCATGGGTACAATAAGGACCGTGCGATGAAGCGAGTGGAAACCATCTACGATAACGTTTCCCGTGTATTTGACATTTCCCGCCGTGATAATATTCCTACGTATCTTGCAGCGGATCGTATGGCGGAAGAACGCATTGAGCGTATGCGTCGTTCCCGCAGCCAGTTCCTGCAGAACGGCCATCACATCCTAAGCAGAAGACAGAACGGATAACGGAGGTCTTTGTTGTGCACACTCATCGAATCCTGGTTATAAACCCCGGTTCCACGTCAACAAAAATCGGCGTGTTTGATGACCTGGAAGCCGTCTTTGAAAAAACGATCCGCCACAGCGGAGATGAAATCAATCAATTCAAACGTATTATCGACCAGTACGATTTTCGAAAGCAGGTCATTCTTGATGTGCTCGATCAGGAAGGGATTAATATAAGCAGACTGAGTGCCGTCTGCGGAAGAGGCGGACTCCTGCGTCCAATTGAAGGCGGCACCTACGAAGTAAATGCAGCGATGCTTGAAGATTTGAAAAACGGCTATAATGGAGAACATGCCTCCAACCTTGGCGGCATCATCGCCTATGAAATTGCCCGCGGGCTGAACATCGGAGCCTATATCGTCGACCCCGTGGTTGTCGATGAGCTCCAGGAGCTCGCCCGGATCTCAGGCGTGCCGGAAATCCCGAGGAAGAGTATTTTTCACGCCTTGAACCAAAAGGCGGTCGCCCGGCGTGCGGCAGCTGATCTGGAGATGGATTATCCGGAGGCCCGTTTGATTGTCGCTCATATGGGTGGAGGAATTACCGTCGGTGCTCATATTGGAGGCCGTGTAGTTGATGTCAACAACGGTCTTCACGGCGATGGTCCTTTTTCACCTGAACGAGCCGGTACCGTGCCTGCCGGTGACCTTGTCTCGATGTGTTACTCAGGCCAGTATTACCGTGATGAAGTCATGAAGAAACTCGTCGGACAGGGAGGGCTCATGGCTTATCTCGATACCAATGACGCCAGGGAAGTCGAAAGTATGATCGCCCATGGCGACAAAAAGGCCGAAATAGTTTTCAACGCTATGGCCTACCAGATTGCCAAAGAGATCGGAAGCATGAGTGCTGTGATGGAAGGTCGTGTGGACGCCGTCGCTTTGACAGGCGGACTGGCCTATGGAAAAGCCTTCATCAAAGAGATTTCCAAACGGGTACACTGGATTGCTGATGTGCTCGTTTATCCAGGAGAAAATGAACTGGAGGCATTGAATGAAGGAACACTGCGCGTCCTCAATCACGAAGAAATTCCAAAGCAGTATCCGAATTTTCAGGAATAAAAAGGAGCGGTAGATATGGCAGAGGAGTATGATTTAGTAGTTCTAGGAGGCGGGACGGGAGGCTACGTAGCCGCCATCCGTGCTTCAAGGCTCGGCTTGAAAACAGCGATTGTTGAAAAGCGTGAACTGGGCGGAACCTGTCTTCACAGAGGCTGTATTCCATCAAAAGCATTATTGAGAAGTGCAGAAGTTTTCAAACAAACGAAAGAAGCCGACAGCTACGGTATTACAGTTGAAAACCCTGTATTGAACTTCCAGAAAGTCCAGGAACGAAAGCAGTCGATTGTGGACACATTACATAAAGGTGTTCAAGGTTTGATGAAAAAAGGGAAAATTGATGTTTATGAAGGTTTCGGCCGAATTCTCGGCCCTTCCATCTTTTCACCGACCGCAGGAACCATCTCTGTTGAAATGAACAACGGTGAAGAGAATGAAATGCTGATTCCGAAAAACGTCCTTATTGCAACCGGCTCCAGTCCAAAAAGTCTGCCCGGCCTGGAAGTGGATGGGCAGGATGTGATGACCTCCGATGAAGCCTTGAATATGGAAGAACTCCCATCGTCCATTATCATTGTCGGGGGCGGAGTTATCGGCATCGAGTGGGCTTCCATGCTCGCGGACTTCGGCGTTGAGGTGACCGTCCTTGAGTATCTTCCTCACATTCTCCCAACAGAAGATGAGGATATTTCCAGGGAAATGAAAAAACAGATGAAGAAAAAAGGTGTGGACGTTGTTACCGGTGCCAAAGTCCTTTCCGAAACACTTGAAACGGAAGATGGTGTCACAATCCAGGCTGAAGTTGACGGAGAAACCACAACCTATAAAGCGGAAAAAATGCTCGTATCTGTCGGTCGTTCCGCCAATGTGACCAACATCGGTCTTGAGAATACGGATATTCAAGTGGAGAACGGCTTCATACAAACGAATGACTATTATCAAACAAAAGAAAGTCATATTTATGCGATTGGTGATGTAATCGGTGGGATGCAGCTGGCCCATGTCGCTTCTCATGAAGGAATGACGGCGGTGGAGCACATGTCAGACAACGAGCCCCATCCATTGAATCCTGAACAGATTCCAAGCTGCATTTATTCCAGCCCGGAGGCTTCCAGTGTCGGACTGACGGAAGCACAGGCCAAGGAAAAAGGGTATAACATTAAGACCGGTAAGTTTCCGTTTCAGGCCATCGGTAAGGCACTCGTACACGGGGAAACGGACGGATTCGTGAAAATCATTGCCGATAAAGATACCGACGATCTGCTGGGTGTCCATATGATCGGCCCGCATGTCACCGATATGATTTCGGAAGCAGGGCTGGCCAAAGTTCTGGATGCAACGCCTTGGGAGATTGCTGAAACCATCCATCCTCACCCAACCCTCGCCGAGGCTGTCGGAGAGGCAGCGATGGCTGTTGATGGGAATCAGATTCACGGATAAGAACAAAGGAGGGAAACTCATGGCTGAAAACCGCCATAAGGATTTAGGATTAACGGACGAACAGGTGCTGGATATGTTCCGCACCATGCTATTAGCTAGAAGAATTGACGAACGGATGTGGCTTTTGAACCGTGCAGGGAAAATTCCATTCGTCATTTCCTGTCAAGGGCAGGAAGCCGCCCAGGTCGGCGCCTCCTACGCACTGGACCGAGATAAGGACTATGCGCTTCCTTACTACCGTGACATGGGAGTTGTGCTTTCCTTTGGCATGACGGCACAGGATTTGATGCTTTCCGGTTTCGCTAAAGCGGAAGATCCAAACTCCGGAGGGAGACAGATGCCAGGACACTTCGGCCAGAAGAAAAACCGGATTGTTACAGGGTCATCTCCCGTAACCACCCAGGTGCCTCACGCTGTAGGGATCGCTCTTGCAGGGAAAATGGAGAAGAAAGATTTCGTTTCTCTCGTTACTTTTGGAGAAGGATCTTCCAACCAGGGGGATTTTCATGAGGGAGCCAACTTTGCAGGCGTCCATAAACTCCCTGTGATCTTCATGGTTGAAAATAATAAATACGCTATTTCTGTTCCGGTCTCCAAGCAGCTGGCCTGTGAGAAAGTATCCGACCGGGCGATCGGGTACGGCATGCCTGGGTATACGGTCGACGGAAATGATCCACTTGCTGTTTATGAAGCAGTAAAAGCTGCTGCAGACCGCGGACGTAACGGGGAGGGGCCGACATTGATCGAGACGGTTTCCTACCGCCTGACGCCGCACTCCAGTGATGATGACGACCGTGTTTATCGGGAGCGTGACGAAGTAGATGAAGCGAAGAAGAAAGATTCCATCGTTACGTTTGCCAACTATCTCCGTGAGCAGGGGATTTTGACGGGAGAGAAAGAAACAGAGCTGAATGACGAAATCAATCAAATCGTCAATGAAGCCACCGACTATGCTGAAAATGCGGCTTATGCCGAGCCGGAATCAGCAATGAAATACGTGTACGAAGAGTAAGGAGGGGGCACGATTATGGCAGTCATTTCGTATATTCAAGCTGTCACCCAGGCACTTCGGGAAGAAATGCAGCGGGATGAAAAAGTATTTGTACTAGGAGAGGACGTTGGTAAGCGCGGAGGCGTTTTCCGTGCAACGGACGGCCTTTATGATGAATTTGGAGAAGATCGTGTACTGGATACGCCTCTTGCCGAGTCTGCCATTGCTGGTGTGGGCATAGGAGCGGCTATGTATGGGATGCGTCCGGTTGCTGAAATGCAGTTTGCGGACTTTATCATGCCGGCGGTCAACCAGATTATTTCAGAAGCAGCGAAGGTCCGTTACCGGTCCAACAACGACTGGAGCGCCCCTATCACTATCCGTGCGCCGTACGGGGGGGGAGTTCACGGGGCTCTTTATCACTCTCAGTCTGTTGAAGCAGTATTCGCCAATCAACCGGGCCTTAAGATTGTGATGCCGTCCACACCTTATGATGTGAAAGGTCTGCTTAAAGCGTCCATCCGTGATAACGATCCTGTTCTTTTCTTTGAGCATAAACGGGCCTACCGTTTGATCAAAGGGGAAGTTCCTGAAGAAGATTACACACTTCCGATTGGAAAAGCAGATGTGAAGCGGGAAGGATCGGACATTACGGTCATTACGTACGGATTGTGCGTTCATTTTGCTCTTCAGGCAGCAGAAAAGCTTGCAGAAGAAGGCATTGATGCCCACATCCTCGACCTTCGTACGGTTTACCCTTTAGATAAGGAAAGCATCATTGAAGCAGCTTCCAAAACTGGAAAAGTGCTGCTTGTCACGGAAGATAACAAAGAGGGCGGGATTATTTCAGAGGTTTCTGCTATTGTCAGCGAAAACTGTCTGTTTGATCTTGACGCTCCTGTCCAGCGTCTCGCAGGTCCTGATATTCCTTCCATGCCGTATGCACCGACAATGGAAAAGCATTTTATGATGAATCCTGATAAAGTCGAAAAAGCGATGCGTGATCTCGCAGAATTTTAATGGAGGAGGCGTTCGTCGTGGGCGTAGAAAAAATCAACATGCCTCAACTCGGAGAGAGTGTAACAGAGGGCACTATCAGCACCTGGCTGGTCCAGCCAGGAGATAAAGTAAACAAATATGATCCGATTGCTGAAGTCATGACGGATAAGGTGAACGCGGAAGTCCCTTCGTCCTTCACGGGTGTGATCAAGGATTTAGTGGCTTCTGAAGGAGATACCATCGAAGTTGGTGAACTGATGTGTCATATTGAAATCGAAGGTGGAGGCTCTTCCTCAGAACCGGCAGCGGCTGAGCAGAAAGAAGAACCTTCAACGTCGTCTTCAAAGGCACAGGCATCCGAACCCGCTTCGAATGGGAAGGACCAGGGGCAGAAGAAACGCTATTCACCGGCAGTCATGACCCTTGCTCAGGAAAATGACATTGATTTAAATCAGGTGGACGGGACGGGCCGCGGCGGCCGGGTCACCCGCAAAGACGTTGAGAAAGTGATTGAAAGTGGAGGAGTTCCAAAAGCCGAAGACCGTCCACAGACGGAACAGAAAGCTCCGGCTGCCGAACCGTCTGCGCCCGAATCCGCAGCCAAGCCGGCTCCTTCTGTTCCTGACGTCCAGGCAGGAGAAGGGGATATCGAAATCCCTGTCACCGGCGTCCGTAAGGCGATTGCTGCCAATATGGTAAAATCCAAAACCGAAATTCCACATGCGTGGATGATGGTCGAAGTGGATGTGACCAATTTGGTGGAGCTCAGAAATGCGAAGAAAAATCAATTTAAAAAACAGGAAGGCTACAGCCTGACCTACTTTGCTTTCTTCGTCAAAGCTGTTGCCCAGGCCTTGAAAGAATATCCACAGCTTAATAGTACATGGGCAGGCGATAAGATCATTCAACGCAAGGCGGTTAACTTGAACATCGCTGTCGCTAAAGAAGATCAGTTGTTTGTGCCCGTGATTAAAGATGCCGATGAGAAAAGTATCAAAGGCATTGCCCGTGATATTACAGAACTGGCTGGTAAAGCCCGTGACGGGAAATTGACGTCCAAGGATATGGAAGGCGGAACCTTTACTGTAAACAATACGGGTTCGTTCGGATCCGTTCAGTCCATGGGTGTAATTAATCATCCACAGTCAGCCATTCTACAGGTGGAATCTATTGTGAAGAAACCGGTCTATCAAAATGGCATGTTCGGTGCGCGTGATATGGTTAATCTCTGTCTGTCGCTGGATCACCGTGTGCTTGATGGTCTTGTTGCCGGTAATTTCCTTGCCCGTGTAAAGGAAATTCTCGAGAAAATGAGTGAAGAGAATACTTCCATCTATTAAAGAGGAGAAGCAGCTGCATCGGCTGCTTACAGGCTGCCTGCTAAAGTTTCAGGCAGCCTGATTTTTATTGGATACCTCTTTTCCGGGTTTTACGGTCTGTCGGATGTCGATATGTCTTGTCTCTGGATGGGAAGGATAGTTCCCGATTCCGGCAGGAGGAAGCTTTTTCAGACAGGAAAGAAACGGCAGAAGAATTGAAAGCCTTCCGTTATCTTGGTAAAATGTTCATAGTATTTATAAAAAGGGGCCATGTCTAATGGATTTCAATATTTTCATGAATGATGTCGTTACAAAAGCACGTGAAGAAATTACGGAAGCGGGGTACACCGAACTTACTTCACCTGAAGAAGTCGATCAGGCACTGACTCAGGAAGGAACCACTCTTGTTATGGTCAATTCCGTCTGCGGGTGTGCAGGAGGGATTGCACGTCCAGCAGCTGCCCATGCCATTCATTATGATAAACGCCCGGACCGCCTGGTCACAGTGTTTGCCGGTCAGGATCGCGAAGCGACGAACCGTGCACGCGAGTATTTCGAAGGATACCCGCCGTCTTCTCCTTCCTTCGCGCTTTTGAAGGATGGGAAAATCCAGACGATGGTGGAGCGTCATGATATCGAAGGCTTTGAACCGATGGAAGTCATCGGAAAGCTTCAGCGCAGTTTTGAAGAATACTGCGAAGAGGTATAATAAAGAAAAGGCTTGGGATCTTTGTGATGAGCAAAGGTCCTTTTGCTTTTCTGCATGGGTTTTAGACAGTATTAGGAAGAGAAAGGATTAGACAGACATTGAAGATAGGATACCGTACCATTAAGACAGCGTTAGGCACCCCTTTTGCCATCTGGGTGGCCCAGATGCTGCAGCTGGAAAACTTTGCATCAGCAGGAATCCTGACGATTCTCTGCATCCAGATTACGAGGAAGCGGTCATTTTTAAGTGCATGGCACCGTTTTTCAGCATGTATTGTAGCTATGGTTTTTTCGTTCGCCTTTTTTGAGCTGATCGGATATAACCCGCTGGCTATCGGGATCATGCTCTTTGCCTTTATCCCTGTGACCGTCTGGCTGAACATTACACCTGGTATTGTGACGAGTTCAGTCATCATTCTCCATTTATACGGCTCAGGCAGTATAGGCTGGGAGATTATTATAAACGAAGTGATCCTGATTACTGTAGGAATCGGTACGGCCCTGCTGCTGAATTTATACATGCCGAGTCTGGAAAATAAACTGGGGGAATACCGGAGTCAGGTCGAGCATAACTTTTCCCTGATCATGAAAGAGCTTGCTACGTTTTTAAGAGATGGAGACAATGACTGGACAGGACATGAGCTTACAGAAACAGCGGCACTGCTTGAAAAAGCCAAATCCTTGTCCTACAGGGACGTAGAAAACCACCTGCTTCGGACTCATAACCATTTTTATCATTACTTTCACATGCGGACCAAACAGTTTGAGTTATTGGAGCGGATGCTTCCGCTTGTGAGCCGAATTTCCACCTCGAATATGCACAGCTCTAAAATCGCGGATTTCTTTGATGATTTAGCCGGGGCGATTCATCCTGGTAATACTGCGGTCATTTACCTGCAGCGGTTCAAAGAGATGAAGGAGGAGTTCAGGGAAGATGATCTTCCACAGACGCGCGAGGAATTTGAGATGCGTGCCAGTCTTTTTCACCTGCTTAATGAGATTGAGGAATATTTAATCATTAAACGGTCATTTAAGAAGAGTGACGTATAAAGGACATGAGGGCGGGGAAACTTGAATTAAAAAGAAGGGATATACATGACATTCTTTTTTCTTGTCCTCACCGGCCTCCAGCTGCTGCTTCCCGCGTCTGCTGAAGAGCCTGTCGTCCTTGTCAACAAAGCCGTACACGAACTTGTGGTCTATGAGGACGGGGAGCAGACATTCCAAGCTTCTGCGGCTGTCGGTAAAACCGATGAACTCACACCGGAAGGACTATTCGTGATTAAAGTAAAAGCCGTAGATCCGTATTATCGAAAAAACAATATTCCAGGCGGCGTTCCGGAAAATCCTCTGGGAAGCCGCTGGATCGGGTTTGATGCAGAGGGAACAGACGGCCGGATTTACGGCATCCACGGCACGAATCAGCCGGAGTCGGTCGGAACCTCTGCTTCGGCAGGGTGTATCAGACTGAAAAATAACGACGTGGAAATCTTATACACGATGATTGAAGAAGAGATGGACGTTTGGATCGTGGACGATCCGGACGTATCAATGGAAGATTTATATGAACAGTGGCTGAAAAAGAAATGGCAGCAGTTTCTGAATTAAAAAAGCCGGGAAGGGTGGAGAACCATCTTGCCCGGCTTTTTCTCTTTTATAGGAAGAAGCTCGCTCCCGCCAGTACCGTAGAGAGAACCATGGAGAGAATCATAATATAAATAACGATTTTCATGCGGCGCTCCCGCTTTGAGCGTTTTTTCGTTTCAGCCAAGGTTGGTAACCTCCTTCTCAGTCGTTCCTGTTCAATATTCTACCGAAAAAAAAGAAAATGGACAAGGGGACGTTTGGATTCACAATTTGTTGTGAATTATGTTAATTTTTAGATAGGTAAGCGCTTCATTTCTGGTATGCTAGAAGAGAATAGACGAAAGAGGAGGCTTTTCCAATGACCCTGTCATCCAATGGACAACATTTCAAGCAGGAATGGGAGAAGAATGTAGAAAAAACCATGCAGCGTTTCCCAGAGCGCCGTCATTCTTTTCATACGAGTTCGGATATTCCTGTGGATCGTCTCTACACACCCGAATCATTAAGTGAAAATTACATAAACCAAATCGGTTTTCCAGGGCAGTATCCATATACGCGAGGGATTCAGCCGACGATGTTCCGATCCCGGTACTGGACGATGCGCCAGTATGCCGGTTTTGGTTCAGCAGAAGAGACGAACGAGCGTTTCCGTTACCTGCTGAAGCAGGGCCAGACAGGCTTATCCGTCGCCTTTGATCTGCCGACACAGATCGGCTATGACTCAGACGACCCCATGGCTGAAGGGGAAGTCGGCAAAGTCGGTGTAGCGATTGATTCACTGAAAGATATGGAGCAGCTGTTCCATGAAATTCCACTCGATCAAGTGAGCACCTCCATGACGATAAACGCGCCCGCAGGCATTCTCCTTGCGATGTACATTGCGGTAGGGGAGAAGCAGGGCGTGCCGAGGGAAAAGCTGACCGGTACGATTCAAAACGATATTTTGAAGGAGTACATTGCCAGAGGGACGTATATTTATCCTCCAAAACCATCCATGCGGCTCATCACAGATATTTTTGCCTACTGTCAAGAGCACCTGCCTAAATTCAACACCATCAGCATATCCGGCTATCATATCCGTGAAGCAGGATCGACCGCTGTACAGGAAGTCGCTTTTACGATCGCGAATGGCATGGCTTATGTAGATGCTGCCATTGAAGCAGGGTTGAAGGTGGATCAATTCGCTCCCCGCCTGGCCTTCTTCTTTAATGCCCACAATCAGTTTTTTGAAGAAGCAGCCAAATTCAGGGCAGCACGCCGGATGTGGGCGAAAATCATGAAAGAGCACTACAAAGCGGAGGATCCAAAGAGCTGGAAAATGCGTTTCCACACCCAGACAGGTGGAAGTACGCTGACGGCCCAGCAGCCGGATAATAATATTGTCCGCGTAACAATGCAGGCGCTGGCCGCTGTATTAGGAGGCACCCAGAGTCTTCATACCAATTCCAGGGATGAGGCGCTGGCGCTCCCGACAGAGGATTCTGCGAGAATTGCTCTCCGGACACAGCAGATTATTGCCAATGAGAGTGGTGTCGCTGACACAGTCGATCCGCTTGCTGGGTCGTACTATGTCGAGTCCTTGACCGACCAGATTGAAAAAGAGGCCGGTGCATACCTGGAACGGATCAGTGAATTCGGCGGGGCTGTTCAGGCTGTAGAAGAGGGCTACATGCAGCGGGAAATCCATCAGGCAGCCTACGAGGCGCAGAAGCGGATGGAATCCAAAGAGGATATCGTTGTCGGCATGAACGAGTATCAGGTGGATGAAGAAATCCATGCGGATCTTTTGAAAGTGGATGAAGCCCTTGAAAAAGGACAGATAGAAAAAACAACGCAGGTAAGAGAGCAGAGAAATCAGGAAGTCGTCGATCGCTGCCTTCAGGAACTCCGCAACGCAGCAGCGGAGCAGGACAATGTCATGCCTCCGATCGTCAGGGCTGTCCAGGCTTATGCCACAGTCGGGGAAATTGCCAACGTCCTGCGTGATGAATTCGGTGAATATACAGCGATGTAGAAAGGGATGAGTCAGTATGAAGCCAATTCGAGTACTTATAGCTAAACCAGGGCTGGATGGGCATGACCGCGGCGCTTTAATCATCGCCCAGGCTCTCCGGGACCACGGAATGGAAGTCATCTATACAGGTCTGAGACAGTCTGCGGTGCAGATTGCCCGGGCTGCCGTGCAGGAGGATGTCGATGTCGTCGGTTTATCTTCGTTATCCGGAGCGCACAAATCCTTGTTTCCAAAAGTAGTGGAAGCTCTCAAAAAGGAAGGGGCCGATGACATCCCTGTCATCGGTGGAGGAGTCATTCCGGCTGAGGATATTCCTTATCTGGAAGGAAAAGGGGTCCACAAAATTTTCACCAGCGGATCGCCGACAGACGCTATTGCCGTTTATATTAAGCAGCTGATCCATCAGGAAACGATCAGCACTCCAAAGAAAATTGCCCACATCGGGATTGCAGTGGAAAGCATTGATGCTGCGCTTCCTTTTTATCAGCATACGCTGGGTATGGAACTGGAAGCTGTAGAGGACGTAGAATCGGAGCATGTTCGTGCTGCTTTTTTAAGAATTGGTGAGACGAAGCTGGAGCTTTTGGAGCCTCTGAATGAAACCTCCGCCATCGCTTCCTTTTTGGAGAAAAGAGGCAGTGGGATCCATCACATCGCCTTGGAAGTCGATGATCTGCATAAACGCCTTCAGCAATACAAGGAACAGGGAATCCGAATGATTCATGAAGAGCCGAAAACGGGTGCTCATCAGGCCGATATTGCCTTTATGCATCCGAAAGCTTCCGGCGGTGTTCTTTATGAACTCTGGCAGCCAGGGAAGGGGGAGTAGACATGGATATTTTCGATAAAATCAACGAATTATACGATAAGCGCAGAGAGGTTGAACTCGGCGGCGGGGACGAACGCATCGATAAGCAGCACGAAAAAGGGAAATGGACGGCCCGTGAACGGATCGATCACCTTTTGGATGAGGGTAGTTTCATTGAGCTGAACCCTTTCATAGAGCATCGTCATGATGCCTTCGGGATGGACGGCAAAACAGCCCCGGGAGAAGGGGTAGTCACAGGATACGGGAAAATTGATGGGAGAAGTGTGTATCTTTTTGCCCAGGATTTCACAGTGTATGGCGGAGCATTGGGGGAGATGCATGCAAAGAAAATTGCTGCCGTCATGGATCTGGCTGCCAAGAACGGAACGCCTTTCATCGGTTTGAATGACTCGGGAGGAGCGAGAATCCAGGAGGGGGTTTCATCTCTGGATGGATATGGGCAGGTGTTTTACCGCAATTCGATCTATTCAGGAGTCATCCCGCAGATTTCAGTCATTATGGGACCGTGTGCAGGTGGAGCGGTCTATTCACCGGCCATCACCGATTTCGTCATCATGGTGGAAAAGACGTCCCAGATGTTCATTACGGGACCGAAAGTCATAGAGACGGTCACGGGAGAACAAATATCCGCTGAGGATCTCGGAGGCGCCGGCGTTCACAATACGCTCAGTGGAAATGCCCATATGAAGACAACGGATGAAGCGGAGGCCCTGGATGCTGTACGGAGGCTCATCAGTTATCTTCCTCAGAATAACGAAGAGAAAACACCAATGATCCAGGAAGAAACGAGGGATCATTTCCGTCCGGACCTGACCGATAAGATTCCTTTTGATCCCATCCGTCCTTATGATGTCCGCGTCATTATTGATGAAGTGGTGGACGAGTCGTCATTCTTTGAAATTCAAAAAGACTTTGCCAAAAACATTGTCGTTGGTTTTGCCCGTATGGACGGCAGGGCTGTCGGCCTTGTCTGCAATCAGCCGAAATATATGGCCGGCGGGCTGGATATCGACTCCAGCGATAAAGCCGCACGATTTATCCGTACGTGCGATTCGTTCAATATCCCTATTATTACGTTTGAGGATGTAACCGGATTTTTCCCTGGTATTAAACAGGAACACGGGGGAATCATACGACACGGAGCAAAAATTCTTTATGCCTATTCAGAAGCTACGGTGCCCAAACTTACAGTGATCACCCGAAAGGCGTATGGCGGGGCCTATGTGGCGCTGAACAGTAAGTCTATAGGAGCGGATCTTGTCTACGCCTGGCCGAACGCTGAAATTGCGGTCATGGGGCCTGAAGGAGCCGCCAACATCATTTTCGCCAAGGAGATCAAGGAAAGTGCCCAGCCTGAAGAAACGAGGCAGAATAAGATCAATGAATACCGCGAACGTTTTGCCAACCCATACGTTGCTGCAGGTCTCGGGATGATCGATGATGTCATCGATCCACGGGAAACGCGGAGCACACTCGTAAAGGCTTTGGATATGCTGCAGGACAAGCGGGAGGAACGTCCTTATAAAAAGCATGGAAATATTCCTCTTTAATTGACATGATTCTTTCGTTCCGCTAACGTACAAAGAGGAATGTGGTTACATATGAAGGAGGAAATATCCATGGCAGAAATCAACAAACAGCGCTTGCTGGACGAATTTTTAGAACTCGTCCAAATTGATTCCGAAACAACGCAGGAAGCAGAGATTTCCAAAGTACTCAAGAAGAAATTCACGGACCTCGGACTTGAAGTACTGGAAGATGAGGCGGCTTCCGCGACAGGTCACGGAGCCAACAACCTGATCTGTAATCTCAAAGGCTCGAAAGATGGAGCCGATACGATTTACTTCACTTCGCATATGGATACCGTCGTGCCAGGGAACGGCGTGAAACCCTCCATCGAGGACGGGTATGTCGTCACGGACGGAACGACGATTCTCGGTGCGGATGACAAAGCAGGGATTGCTGCCATCCTTGAGGCTATCCGTTCTCTGAAAGAGCAGAGCGTAGAGCATGGAGATATCCAATTCGTTATTACAGTCGGAGAAGAGAGCGGCCTTGTCGGTGCGAAAGCTCTGGACAGTTCGCTCCTGAAAGCGAAATACGGCTATGCGATTGACAGTGACGGGCAGGTTGGAAATATTGTCGTAGCGGCTCCGACACAGGCGAAAATCAATGCTGTCGTCAAAGGCAGAACGGCTCATGCCGGTGTAGCTCCTGAAAAAGGGGTTTCAGCGATCACGCTGGCGTCACGCGCCATCGCAAAAATGCCTCTGGGACGTATTGATGAGGAAACGACAGCGAATATCGGACGCTTTGAAGGTGGTCAGAAAACCAACATCGTATGCGATCATGCCGAAATTCTCGCTGAAGCCCGCTCGCTCGACCCTGCGAAAATGGAAGAGCAGGTCGAGAAAATGAAACAGGCATTTTATGAAACAGCAGAAGAAATGGGTGGAGAAGTGGACTTGGATATCCAGGTCATGTACCCGGGCTATAAGCAGGAGGCTGGTGACGAAGTGGTCGAAGTGGCCCGCTCGGCAGCCAAACGGATCGGCCGGGAAAGCGAACTGCTCCGCAGCGGCGGCGGCAGTGATGCCAACGTGATTGCCGGCCATGGAGTTCCGACGGTGAACTTGAGCGTCGGTTACGAAGAAATCCATACGACCAATGAGCGCATCCCTGTAGCTGAACTTGAAAAAATTGCCGAATTTATTACAGCTATTGCTGAAGAAGCGGCATCTTAACGAAGAGGGAGAGTCCCTTCTTCTATACAAAACCCGTACGGTGTATCTCAAGCGCCGTGCGGGTTTTTATTTCGGCTGTTTTTTCACTTGAATGATGCAGACTTTTCCAGTGCGAGCAGTCCGCACCATACATCCCGTGGTCTATGCTATAATAAAAGAACAAATGTTCTAATGGAGGAAAGACGTATGGCTTCAAAGTGGTATCCAAAAAAAGGGCGGGTCATTTTTCATGTGGATATGAACAGCTTCTATGCTTCAGTGGAAGCTGCCTTTGATCCCAGCTTAAAAGGGAAGCCTTTAGCTATTGCCGGCAATCCGGAAGAACGACGCGGGATCATCGTGACGAGCAGCTATGAAGCAAGAAAATACGGAGTGAAAACGACCATGCCGCTTGGAGAAGCGCGAAGACTCTGTCCGGACCTGATGGTGATGCGGCCGAATTTTGAACGCTACCGCACAGCATCCAAAGAGATGTTCAAAATTCTCGCCGATGTGACCTCTCTCGTCCAACCTGTCTCCATTGATGAAGGCTACATGGACATTACCGACTGTTCCGACCAAGGTTCTCCTCCTGAAATTGCAGAACGCATTCAGCAGCGGATCGCCGAAGAGCTTGATCTTCCATGCAGTATCGGGATTGCTCCGAATAAATTTCTGGCAAAAATGGCTTCCGATATGAAGAAACCCATGGGGATAACCATTTTAAGAAAAAGGGATCTCGAGCGTACGCTTTGGAAGCTTCCGATTGAAGACATGCACGGCGTGGGATCCAAAACAGCAGAGAAGTTAAGAAAAATTGGGATCGAAACGATCGGCGGACTTGCTTTGCATTCCGTCATAGAACTGAAAGGGATCCTCGGTATCAATGGAGAGCGTCTGCAGAACAGAGCCAACGGAATGGACGACAGACTGGTGGACCCTGAAGCTGTGCATGATTTCAAAAGTATCGGCACTTCCACAACGCTTCCTCATGACACGACGGACGAGGATGAAATCCAAACCGTCCTGCGCCGGCTTTCCAATAAGGTTGCTGCGAGGATGAACGGGAAAAAGGTCCTTGCCAGGAACGTGCAGCTCATGATCCGGTATCATGACCGGAAAACGGTGACGAGGAGCCGCCAGCTTCAGGAATTTATCAGTAAACCCGATGAACTGTTCCAACACAGCATCCAGCTTTTTGACCAGCACTGGAACCAGGACCCTGTCCGGCTTCTCGGTGTAACTGCCGGTGACCTCGCAGAAAAATCCGAGGTCACCCAGCAGCTTGATCTATTCAATTATGAACAGTATGCCGGTAAGGAAAAGTTGTATAAAACCATTGATACACTCACAGAGAAATACGGGAAAAACCCTTTCCGCACGTTGACGAATCCGGATGAAACCAAAATATCCACCAGCTTTCAAAAAGACTTTCTGGACGATTATAAAAAGTGATTCCCAGGCATGACTCCGCTTTTTTGTTTCATACTAAACAGGAAGGGAGGAAGGAATCATGGGTAGAGATCGACAAGAAAAGAAATTGAAAAAGTCCGGAAAGGTCCAGTCCGACCGTGATCAGAGCCTCAGTTATCCAGGGGCGACGATGATGGAGGGGCCGGAGCCTGCTCGAAAACGCAGATAAGGAGGCGGTTTCTAATGGGTGGACGCCGCATGGGACCCAAACAACAAACACGTCCGGACATTCCTCTCGGTCCGGATCAGGCATATGGCGAAAAGGCGCAGGGCTCACACAAAGCCAAGCAGGCCCGTCATTCCCGTCAAAAACAAAAAACATCGCACGATATGTAATCAAAAGCAGCCGGAAGCGGCTGCTTTTTCCATTCTTTGCTGTTCATAGCCTCAACGCTTCAGGGGATTCTATAAAGGAGGAGGTTGAGAACTATGCCGGAACGAATTGTCGCTGTAAAAAAGAACGGTCAGGGAAGCATTGTTGAGATGCAGCTGGCGTCAGGGCGTGTGGTCGATTATAAGCAGGCCCACGAAATGGCGCGCATCGGTGAGTTGGAACACGTGAACCTGATTCGTGGTAAGGATGGGGAAGACCATCTGCGCAGTGAGCCGGATGGCATACAATCCAACAACCTGGACAACCTTCCCTCTTTCTAAGGAAAACCGGGCAGAGCATACAAAGCTCTGTCCGGTTTTTTTGTATGTAAACAGTAAACAAATCAGATGGATGTGATAAAAATGAAATAATATCATATAAATATTTCAAAAGTAGTTGACTTTTTTTAGGGGTGTTGTAAACTTAAAATGAAATATAAAACATAAAATATTACAAAACTTTTTAATGGGGATGATGAAATGGCGATCTTCGCAGAAAAGGTTACAAAAACGTATCAAAGCGGAGAGGTGACGGTTAAGGCGCTGCGTGAGGCGAGTCTGACTGTACCGGACAAAAAGATTGTCACAATTCTAGGACCTTCCGGATCGGGTAAATCCACACTTTTGAACGTGATCGGGGGCATCGACCGCTATGACGAAGGACAGATTGTAGTGGATGGCCGGACGCTTGATGAGTTGAAGGACAAACAGCTGACGGAATATCGAAGAAAAAATATTGGGTTCATTTTCCAACAGTATAACCTTATTCCCACTCTTACTGTTGAGGAAAATGTAGAAGTCGGCCGGGAGTTGAGCAGTAATCCGCTTTCGATGGAGGATACGCTGAGAAAAGTGGGAATGCTTGATAAAAAAGATAAATTCCCCTCTCAATTGAGTGGTGGAGAGCAGCAGCGTGTGGCCATCGCCCGTGCATTAATTAAAAATCCGAACATCCTGTTATGTGATGAGCCTACGGGGGCCCTGGATGAGGATACGGGTAAGAATATTTTGAAGCTGCTGAAATACGTGAACGAAACGTACGGAACGACCGTACTCATCATTACTCATAACCAGGGAATCGGAGAGATGGCCCATCAGGTGATCCGGATGAGCAGCGGGGAAATCGTAGAGACGTTTGAAAACGAGACATTGGTGGACCCTGAGCAGGTGACGTGGTCATGATTTTAAAAAAATCGATGATCCGTACACTGAAAGAGAAGAAATTTCAATATGCCGGTGTCATTCTGCTCCTCCTGCTGGCTGTTACGCTGTATGTCTCTTTGTCGATGGCTGTGACGACGTTGGAAGAGCGGAACGCCAGGTTTACCGAAGATTATAAACAGGAGACCTTCCATTTCGTACCTTCTGAACCGGTGGACTCCTCCAAGCTGCAGGAGTGGGAGGAGGAGTTTGGTGTCACCCTTGAGGCCAGGTCCTATTATGATGCTGATGTAGACGGTTCAGTGCTCAGGGTCTTTTCACAAACAGAAGAAATCAACCTTCCTTATCTATCCGAGGGTTCGAACCCGACAGACGACAGTGAAATCGCTGTTTCCTCCGTTTTTGCTGAAAAAAATGATCTGCATATCGGTGATGAGGTGGAAATCAGCGGAGAACGGATGGAAGTGACAGGATTTGTTTATCTTCCTGACTATATTTACATGATTGAACAATTGACGGATTTGATCAGCGATGCGGAGAAATTCGGTATAGCCATAGCCTCAGAGCGTGTCATGGATCAATGGTCGTCCCTGTCCCAGACAGAAATCACGGGATGGTCCAGTGATGGAGAGGTTCCTGATGGTTTCATGGAGGCTGTCCGTGCGGAGACGACCATTCTGCAATTTGTAGAAGCCGGTGACAACCCCCGGATTCAGTTCGTGGATACAGAAATTGAAGGCGCAAAAAGTATGAACAATACACTCCCGCTCTTCATTCTGGCTCTTGCTGCAGCGATGGTTCTTCTTTTAATGAGACGCCGGATTGATATGCAGCGCAAGGAAATCGGGACGCTGCTGGCGCTTGGCTACCGGAGGAATGAACTGCTTCGGCATTACCTCGGCTATGCGTGGGTCATCGGCCTAAGTGGTACGGTTCTCGGACTGGCAGCGGGTGCCGCCTTATCCGTTCCGTTATCTAATCTATATGCAAACTATTTCAATCTACCTGCCTTATCTATGTTCGATTTTAATCCGATGGTGCTCGTCATTGGTCTGATTATTCCTCTGGTGCTCATGCTCTCATTGACAGCGTGGGGGATTCACAGGGCTTTAAAAGTCGATCCTTTGACACTTCTGCGCCCGAAAGAAGTGACGGTCGGCAGGAAATCGTGGCTGGAGCGTCTTCCGCTATTGAACAAAGGCAGCTTTATTCAACGGTTCCGACTGCGCCTCCTTGTCCGTAACAAAGCGAGGAGTCTCTATATCTTCCTTGGTGTCATGTTTTCAACCGTTTTACTGCTGTTTGGTTTTATTACGTTCAACAGTATGGATCAACTGGTGGAAACGACGTATGAGGACATTATGACCTACGATTATGCGGTTTATTACCAGTCCTTACAAACGGAAGAACCAGCCGATGGTTCTGATCCTTTTACCGTCGGCGAAGTGAATGTAAAAGGTGAGGATGTAAAATTGACGGGGTATGGAATCGAAACAAACACCCCTTATATCCATCTTCTTTCTGACGAGGAAAAACTCAACTCCGAACTTAAGGAAGGTGCTGTTCTGAGTACACCGGCTGCGGCGGTCCTTGGTGTCGGGGCAGGGGAGGACATAACGCTTACCAACTCCTTAAATGACGAGGAAATGACCGTTCAGGTGGCGGGAGTGGCTGATGTGTATATTGGCAGTCAGATCTACCTGCCCCGGGAGGCCTTTAACGAATTTCTCGGCTATCCCGGTGATGCTTACAGTGCCATCTGGCAGGCTGAAGCACCGGAACGGGGGCCGGATGTTTATCAAATTGAAGATAAGCAGAAGGTGATTGACAGTTTTGAAGCGACATCCGGAGCTACACGGTCATCGGTAATCGGAATGTCTGTTTTTGCTGTCGTCATCAGTGTCATCGTCCTTACGCTGTTGACGAATTTGATCGTGGAGGAAAATTCGCCTTCCATCTCCTTGTTCAAGGTCATGGGCTATCACAACAGTGAAGTATCCAAGCTTGTTCTTAGTGTTTATACACCTGTTGTGATGCTCTCTTATTTGATTTCAATACCTCTGGCAGGTTTGGCGCTTGGACAGTTGATGAACTCCCTCGTAGAGCAGACAGGATTCATTCTTCCGACAGATGTATCCTTGTGGATGGCAGCTGCAGGATTTGTCGTCATTATGCTGACCTATGCACTCTCGATTGCTCTTTCCAAACGGAAGTTGAAACAAGTCTCCCTGCAGGAAGCTTTGAAAAAACAACAGGATTAATAGAAAAAAAGACACTCATGAAAAACGGAGTGTCTTTTTTTATTGGCTCTGCTGAAGTTTAATGTTGATATTGTATACCGCACGCGCCATCTTCATCGCTGGATGAAGTTTATCGAATGTATGATAGAGGGTTATTCGCTCCGTAAAGCAGCCAAGTTGATGGGAGACGTTACCCACGTAACCTTGTTCTATTGGAGGCACAAGCTTCTTTCGGCATTAAAACAGATGGAAAGTTCAACATTCCAGGGTATCGTTGAAATGGACGACACCTATTTCCTGTACCTTACCTTGTTTCAGGTGTTAGAGAGTATCCAATATCAGCGGAATGAAGTGACGAGGAATGTGGTTAAAAGGAATTTATTTCTAATCGTTGAAATCCAGGAAACCCTTAGATTATCTACATTACTGTTGTAACCATTGAATCTAGTTGCATATATATCTCGAAACTGAGTCTTTTGCTAAAGGGCAGGTTAGTGGAAGACTCAGTTTCGAGATATTAGAGTGATTTGATGGCAAAAGTAAAGTTGAGCTTATGGGGATTTTTTGAAATAATTGGTGCTAGTTGGGGATTTAAAGAACAGGGGATGTAAATGAGAAAAGTAAAAGTTTATTTGGTTATTATGGTTAGCATATTTTTAATAGGATGTACGGAGGAAAGGCCTTTTGAAGAGCAATTCAAAGAGATAATGAATGATAAAAATAACACTTACAACCTGTTTCACCACGGATTGAATGTTCTTGAAGAAGGTGATGCTTTTGCCTTCTTTAAGGGAGAAGGAAAGGTCTGGACCTCTTACTTTGAAAAGATAGACAGAAAATTAATACGTAGGTCAGGACATAGTTTAAACTGCAGTACTCCTGTTAATTGGACAGTGAATCAAGGACGAATCGTATCTGGGTTAGTCTGTGATAGCAGTATTTCAAAAGTTATTGTAAATGGAGACCAAGCAAACTTTATTGAAGTAGATGATGGCAGAAGGTATTGGTATCATGTTATTCCTACATATCAGGAAGTTAGAGACATTAAAGTGAAAACTGTAAATAGAGATGGGACTGAAAAATTCGTTGGAAATACTCAATGACCCTTATTAAAGATAAGGGGGCAATTCTACAACAAAAGAATTGCCCTCTTCTTAATGTTTTGGGCAGGTTAGGTGAAGACTTGGGTTCTAGATAATAGCCAGTTTTGAAACTAAACTGGATTAGTATCGTATGTTTATTAAGAGAAATGATTTTGGAGGAATTAGATGGGAAATGAAACTCCTGAAAAAAGAAGAGAAAAACTAAGACAAAAAGAGTTAAGCAATCCTTCAAGTAGTGGACACGGAAGCAATCTTGCAGATTTAGTTGGTGGCTTAGGCTGGAAGGGAACTGGTATATTTATTCTCCTAATAATAGCTGGGTTTATAATTTATTCCTTGTTTTTTCGATAAGAGACATATTGTAAAACAATAAGGTATATCTCTAATTCAAGTCTTACGTAAACGGGGGCAAATCCTGAACCTAATGGTACACCTTTTATTGAAGGATATTCTTAATTTGTGTCAGCCTCTAATACATATTTTATCAATATTAAGAAACTAATACCATCTTAAATGCGTCTTGATGAGAACAAGGCTTTTTTTAGTAACTGGGGGAGGATGGTTTTATTGAAAGAGAACAAAAAGCACATGATTCGGTGGAGAAGCTTTACCATTTTTTCGTGTACTATAGGATTGCTCGTTGGTATATTTTCAGTTATATCAGATAATTTACCATACTTTGGTGAAAAGATAACGATGATTGAATTTGTCGTATCCTATTTAGCGGTCATGATCAACTCTTTGCCAGTGTGGTTTTTACTAGCGATGGTGGCTGGGTTTTTATTTGCAAGGGAATTGAAAGGATCAGTAATTGTAGGAGTAATCTATATGCTAGCGGCTATAACGTTTTACTTTGTAATTAGTAAGTTCTATGGAAGCAACACCGTAACTAGTTCACTTGAAGAAAGAGCACTCATGTATTTGGTGTGGTACATAGTTTCTGCTGTTGGGGGATTGTTAGGTGGAATTGCAGGATTTTTATTGAAAAAGAACCATTATACCATCTTAATTCTAACTATAGGGTTAATGGTGCAGATAATCATAAATGGGGGAAGTAACTGGAACAACATGGTTGGGATTGCTCAAAATACAACATATTGTCTAATGCTTGTAAGTACAATTATATATTTAATAATTCAAGGGAAGAGACATAGCTTATACATGCAAAGCTAAACGGGCGAAATCTATATCTTCTCCAACATGCCTTGAACTCGAGTCTTCATGTATAGGGTGCTAAAGTAAAAAAACAGTAAGAAATATCTCGAATCTGAGTCTTACATAAACGGGGGGCTTTACTTTATTAGGGAATATTATAAGTTAATATTTCTTGTTCACTTGTTTTGGCATAACCCCGATGAAAATAAAGAAAGAGGTGTGACAATGAGAAACGCTTTAGGGTATGGTTTCTTATTATTAATTATATTGTCAATTACAATATTCTTTAGCCTGAAAATGTTCATTAGTTTAGTTAATATTATCGGTTTTGGGTCAGCTTTAATTTCTGCTTTCCTTATGAAAACGTTTATTAGAAGGTCTGAATTAAATGTGGCTTCAACAGATAAAGGAGATAGAGAAGAAAGAAGGTTAGGAATGAAAATTGGCATATTCGGTTCACCATTTCTGATTACTTCGATTATTTTTTTGATAACGTAAATAAAAGCAGTTTTATAGATAATGGCGAATTATCTCGAAATTAAGTCTTCATGAAACGGGGGGCGTTTGCTTAATAGCGTGCCCCCTTGTTACATAATGAAAACAGGTCCTATTTCAAGACCAGCCAATCGAAATGACGAGAGTTATGTATAAGTACGTCATAAAGGAGAGATGAAACTAATGAAGCATTTAATAGGTTTGTATGCTGTTATGGCAACGATGGTATTTGTTACTTTAACAAGTGAATATATTTTCAAAGGTGATTTTTCAGCTATTGCAAGTTGGTTCATAACTATGTTATTTCTTCTTGGAACTATATTTTTTGTGAATGCAAGGTATTTTTTATCTGAAAAGTAAAACGGTGAGTAAGTTAAATGCTTACTAAAAGATATCTTGAAACCAACTCTTTCGCTAATGGGGGCAATTCTGAAACAAATGATTGCCCTCCTTTAATTTTCAGACAATTATCATTAAGGTGATACTCTTAACTTTTCTGCTTTTACAAGTCTTATACTTATCGGTAAAAGTTAAGAACGATAAAAATATCAACTATTATATACCTGCCTTTATTGTAAGTATAGCTACAGCTTGGTCTATTTTAAAAACCTTTACTATGAGTGGATTTGGTGTTATTACCTCATATTTTTTTCTACTATAGGATTATTCATTTTATTTGTTTTTACCAAACATCCTCCGTTTTCAAAAGAAAAAATGTAAGGTCCTCTTGAAATTGAGTCTTTAACTAACGAGAGATTTAGTTCATTAAGCCAATTGTAAAAAAAGGAACTTCCACAAATTTGGGAGTTCTTTTTTTCTAGTAATATTACACTAAACTTTAACAAAGTCATTTTTAATAAGCCTTTTAAAAAGGAGGATTTCCTATAGGGTGGAAAAATTATGAAATTTAGATGGTTAGATATCTCTTAAGTTTATGTCCAAAAATTTCAGCATTTTATGTCACAGTGTGATATAGTCGTAGTGTGACATACTTAAAAATGGAAAAAGGGGATTAATTAATGAAAAAGCCAGAAAAAACTTACATACCTATGACTGAAACGGCTTTCTACATTTTGCTTGCATTAACTGAACCCCGCCATGGCTATGGCATTATTAAACACGTTGAAAATCTGACACAAGGGAGAATAAGTTTAGGTTCGGGGACTGTGTATGGAACATTGACGAAGATGCAACGCGATGGTTTGATCGTCAAGTATGCAGATGGTGAGCAGAAAAAAGTATATGAAGTTACAGAAGACGGTAAAAAGATCATGAGAATGGAGATAGAAAGACTTAATGAACTCTACAATAATGCAGTCAGATATAAGGGGGAGTTTTTATGACCACATCGATTTTTCGACCCTTTTGGAGTTACGATCCGATTAAAACGGAACAATGGCTGGAAAAGAAAGCAAGCGAAGGGCTTTTTTTGACTGGACTCAATCGGTGGACAAGAAAGTTCTATTTTAAAAAAGAGGACCCTAAAACCTATACCTATAGACTTCAATATGAGAAGGTTGACCACTTCCCACAGGCTTTAGTTGAGGCAGGCTGGAAATCGGTTGCGAAAGAAGGTCGTTGGAGAATGATCTGCCATGAGGGTGCTGCAAACAAGGAGCCTATAAGGGATAACATGGCCTCAAGGAACAAAGTTCATTACTATACTTTCATGGCGGTTTTCATTTATATGCTTATCGCAGCCGGAATGGCTGGAATGCTGACTCTCACAGTACTTTTAGGTGGTGGATCAGCGACGTTCGTTCCCAGTCCTTATTGGGCAATAACTATTACTGTAGGACTGACGCTTTGGACTGTAATTCCTTATTCAACACTCACGTTACATAAAGGGTTGAAAAAACTGAAAGTAGATCCATCATCTTCTACAGAACGGAACTCAAGCCTTATCAAGTTTACGAAATGGCGTTTAGCCTGGGTGTTTGCTCCTGACCGTTTAGAAAAATGGCTGGAGTGTATGGAACAAAAAGGATATCAGTTAGAAAAAGTCAGCAGATGGGGGCTTAGGTTTTCCTTCAGTGAAGGAGAACCGAGAATGGTAAGCTATGCGGCTGATTTTCAAAAAACGATTGAATCGGACTATTTTTATATGCATAGCGATCAAGGGTGGAGTCAATTGTTTCATTCTTCTTCTCTGTTTATGTCTTGGACATTATGGGCGAAAATGTACACTCATGATGAGGAAAGACCCCAACTGTACACTGACCCCCATCACAAGTTAAAGCATGCCAAGCGTGTTACTCTGTGGCAGGGGGGAATATTTTTACCTTTGGTGATTCTCTATATATGGTTAATCACAATGAATATCAATGGGATTTTTCAGGGGGAAATTCTTGATTCGACCTTTTGGGTGGTAGTTGTGCAAACCATCATCGTTATCGAATTCGGTTATTTTTTTGTTCGTTCATTATTGTATTATAGCCGAGTTAGGAAGACGATACAGTGATGGAAAGAATGCTTACACACTTCCTTAATAAGGCTCGTGAGACTTGAATATTGAATGGTTAGGTTTTATTCAACCTTCATTTATCTTGAAATCAATTTTTAAATTATTGGGTGCTTTAGTTCAATAAGCCAATTGTAAAAAAGGAACTTCCACAAGATTGGAAGTTCCTTTTTTCTAGGAATATCAACTCTAAACTTTAACAGAGCCTTTTAATTAACCGAAGATCCGCTTCATGATAGCCAGTCCAAGGGATGAACCGGGATAACGGAAGCTTTGATCGAATTTAGTGGTTTGTTTTGTAATGCTCTTCTGATGGGTGAACGTGTCAAAGCTGGCCTGGCCGTGGTAATGACCCATGCCGCTTTCACCAACGCCCCCGAAGGGGAGGTGAGGGTTGATAATATGGTAAAGGGTGTCATTGATACAGCCTCCACCGAATGAAATGCGGTTGAGCACCTGCTGCTGTTCGATTTCATTTTCTCCGAAGTAATAAAGGGCCAGTGGTTTTGGACGTTCGTTGATCTGTTCAACCACCTCATCCAGTTCATCATAGGTGAGGACCGGCAGAATCGGTCCGAAAATCTCATCCTGCATCACAGGATCAGCCCAAGTCACCTGATCGAGGATGGTGGGAGCGATTTTCTCCTGGCGTTCATCGACAGCCCCTCCGACAACAGTCGTACCGGACGTTAGATAATTGGAAAGTCTCTCAAAGTGGGAGGCATTCACGATTTTCGTATAGTCCGGGTTTTTGAGAGGATGTTCTCCGTAGAACTCCTGGATGTACTTCTTCATCGATCGGATCAGGTCAGCTTTCACTTCATGATGGACGTACAAATAGTCTGGAGCAATGCAGGTCTGCCCGGCATTGGTGAATTTCCCCCAGACAATCCGTTTGGCAGCAAGGTCTACAGACGCATCTTTATGGACGATGGTTGGACTCTTCCCGCCAAGTTCGAGGGTGACTGGAATCAACCGTTGGCTCGCTTTTTCCATGATGATTTTCCCAACCGGAACACTGCCTGTGAAGAAGATGTAGTCCAGAGGCTGGTCGAGCAGCTCCTGCGTCACGTCCTTATCCCCTTCCACAACAGCGATATAGGAGGAAGGGAAGTACTGCTCCACCATCTTTTTCAATACCCAGGAAACGGTCGGTGTCAGTTCGGAGGGTTTAAGGATGACCGTATTTCCGGCCGCAACGGCTCCGATCACCGGGGCGAGGGCCAGCTGAATCGGATAATTCCACGGGGCAATGACAAGGACGGTTCCGAATGGCTCTTTTTTGATGTAGTTTTTTGAACCGGTATGTGTGAGAGGCGCTTTAACCTTTGTCGGCTGCATCCAGTTTTTCAACTGTTTAAGATGATGGTCGATTTCACTCTTCAGAAAAGCAATCTCTGAGGCATAGGCTTCATATTCGGATTTGTTCAAATCAAATTTTAATGCATTCAAAATCGGTTTTTCAAAGGTATTGAGCATCTGTTTCATCTTCTGCAGCTGCTCCCTGCGAAAGGTGTAGCTTCTCGTGTGACCTTCCTGGAACCATGATTTTTGTGCTTGTACAAGGGTATGCATCCTGGGGCCTCCTCAATGATTTCTGGAAATATAATGCTGGTAAAAATCTTTGGAAATGGTCGTATTCGGGAAAATTTCCCTGGCTTCATCCAGCAGCTGCTGGACGGCTGTCCCCTGGTACCTGGATGAGATGTGGTTGAGAATCAGCTCACGCACACCGGCTTCTTTAGCGAGGGAGGCGGCCTGTTTCACGGTGGAGTGGAAATAATTAAAGGCCATTTCCTCCTGATCACCGGCAAACGTTGCTTCATGAACGAGGACATCAAAGCCTTTCAAGGGGCCGGCAAGCTCCGGGAGACAGCGGGTATCACCAAGAATGGCCACTTTCCTTCCTTTTTTAGGGGGACCGGTGACATCGTTCCGTCGAATGATTCGTCCATCTTCCAGCTCTGTTTCCGGCCGGCTTTTAATCTGCTGATAAATGGGGCCTGGCTGGATACCAAGCTCCTGCAGCTTTGATGGGAGGAGTTCACCGAGCTGGTCCTTTTCCTTTAGGAGATACCCAAAGCTCTCAAGCCCATGCTCCAGACGGACAGCTTCAACAATAAACTGTTTATCCTCAAACAACAGCCCCTCTTCAACCTCTTCGACATACAGAGGGTAGCGCAGGTGTGTTCCGCTTAATCTCAAGCTGATATCAATGTATTCTTTTAATCCGCGGGGACCGTAAACGGTTACAGGACTCTCGCCGCCCTGGAAGGACCGGCTGCTTAATAAACCGGGCAGCCCGTATATATGGTCGCCGTGCAGGTGGGTAATGAAAATAGCTTCGATTCTGCGGGGCCTTATCGTTGTATTCAGGATCTGCTGCTGGGTGCCTTCCCCGCAGTCAAAGACCCATGTCGTTCCCCGTTCTTCGAGCATTCGTAAAACGAGCGAAGAAACATTCCGCTCTTTTGATGGGACTCCGGATCCTGTCCCTAGAAAAAATAGTTCCATAGCAACACACTCCTACTTTCTCCATGATACCATCCGCGGAAGGAGAACTCACTTCATATGGTACAAAAAACTGCCGGACTTGGATCCGGCAGTTGAGGTGCATCCTTTACCAGGCTCTTGTATACGGCCTTGGTCCTTCTAATGAATAACCAAGATCATCAGCAGCCTGTTTCGGCCAGTAAGGGTTCCTTAAAAAGGCGCGGGCGATGAAGATCAAGTCGGCCCGTTCGTTCTGCAGAATTTCCTCTGCCTGTATCCCGCTGGTAATTAAACCGACGGCTCCTGCCGCGATATCCGCCCCGTGCTTGATCTGTTCAGCAAATGGCACCTGATAACCGGGGTAAGGCTCGATGGATGCAGGGACGACGCCCCCGGAGCTGACATCGATGAGATCCACTCCCTGCGTCTTCATCTCGGAGGAGAAATAAAGAAAGTCATCCATGGTATTCCCATCCTCATGATATTCTTCACCGGATATCCGTACAAACAATGGACCGGACCACACTTCTTTGACGGCTTCAATGACTTTACGAAGAAAGAGGTACCGGCTCTCGCGGCTGCCTCCGTATTGGTCCGTCCGGAAGTTGGTGAGCGGGGACAAAAACTGGTTGATCAAGTAGCCATGGGCGGCGTGGAGTTCGATGATATCGAATCCGGCTTTTTCTGCACGTCCGGCACTTTTGCGGAAAGCTTCGATGGCTGATTCAATTTTTTCCTTGGACATTTCCACAGGTTCTTTCATCGAAGAGTTGAATGCTTTTGCGCTGGGAGCGAAAATCTCTCCCTTGAGATTCGCTTTACGTCCGGCATGCGCAAGCTGTATGGCGGAGGCAGCTCCATGACGGTGAATGCCATCATTGATTTTCTTCAATCCTTCGATTTGGTCATCCTCCCAGATGCCGAGGTCCTCGTGGGAAATCCTTCCTTCCGGTAGAACGGAGGTGGCTTCAATCATCACAAGACCCGCCTGACCGGCAGCGCGGCTTTCGTAGTGGGCGAGGTGGAAGGGCTGGACTCTTCCGTCCTGTTCGTGTGAGGAATACATACACATGGGAGACATAACGATCCGGTTTTTTAACGTGACGTTTTTTATCGTGCAGGGTTGGAATAATTGATGTTTCATTCAGACTCCTCCTTGGTGTCCCGGAAATTCTGTTTCAGTTCACGCAGCGAATACCGGCTTCCCCGCCACTCAATGCCGCCTCTGAACCATGTCAGGATGAGGGCCCGTGCCAGCATGTAGAGAAACAGAACAGCGGACAGCGGAAGGACAGAAGCAAGCCACAGTGGATACGTTGTAAACGCCCGGGTCGATAAGATATATAAATAAAATAACAAAAGGACATTGATGAAGCTAATCATCTGCACGGAGGAATCGGGATGAAACAAAAGGAAAAAAGGAAGGACCTGGGATAGAAAGACACCAAATAAAGCAGAAATGGAAAGCAGAAATGAGTAGTTCAGTCCGGCAAAGGCGTTTTTCTCAAACCCTCTCAGGGCGGAAGGGAGATCTGGATACCATTCAACAGAGAGGTGCTGGGTAGCGGAAACGAACATTTGAGAGCAGCGTGCGGCTTTCATCCGCTGACCAAGAGCCAGATCATCGTCCGCCCGCATTTTCATTTTTTCATGACCGCCGATATGTTCATACGCCTCAGCTTTCATGAACTGGAAGGCACCAATACCCATCCCTTTAGTTGACCCCGGATCATTTGCGGTCCACGGCCGTTTCAAGTAACTGAACCCGAATAAGAAAAAAGAGATTAAACCTTTTAAAAGGAACGAACCGGCCTTGAGATCAGGAGCGGCTGTTACATAGTCGAGCTGGTGTCTTTCCATCAGCTTCACGGCATATCGGAGGGTATCCTCGTGAAAATGGATATCCGCATCTGTAAATAATAGATAGTCTCCTCCGGCCTTGGAGGCTCCCAGGTGAAGGGCGTGATTTTTACCGAGCCAGCCTTCCGGGAGATCCGTCACGTGGACAGGGATAATTTGCGGGTGACGGGCAGCTGCCTCATCAATCCATGTGCCCGTCTTGTCGGTAGAACGGTCATTGACAACGATGATTTCATCAGGAGGGAGGGTTTGTTGAACAAGGGAGTCCAATGTTTGGATGATTGCTTTTTCCTCGTCTTTAGCAGCGATGATAATGGAAATGTCCGCGACCGGATCTGAATGTGAAAGGCCGGCTGAAGACAGGGAGGGGATGTTCCGTATCCCTGTCGTAAAATCAACAAGTAGAACGACCCATACAACTGCTGCCAGCACGTAGATCCAGAACAGCATTATCGGCCACTCCGTTTATGGTGCAGCTCCCTGTATTCAAGAGCAAGGTGGGGCACATCGGTGAAAATGCCGTTGACTCCAAGCTTGTAGCATTTTTTCATCATGGCCGGTCGATTGACGGTATAGATCCGCAGGGCCAGTTTTTCCTTCGCCGCCTGTTTAACGAGTCGTTTGTCCAACAGTCGGTGTTTCACATGAAGGGCGTCAGCCTGCAGGGATTTCGCATAGTGAGGAAGCCGCCTCATTTTTGTAGAGGTGAGAAAGGCTGTCTCCACGGAAGGATTGATTTCTTTCATCCGTTCGATAGAATCCGAATTGAAGCTTGATATGACGGTCCGTTCCAGGACGTGATACCGCTTTAAGGAATCGTAGACGATGCGTTCAATATTCTTGTATTCAATGACATTCGTTTTTAATTCCACATTCAGGAACATCGGCTGGTCACGAAACCAGCGAAGGAACTCGTCTAGTGATACAATGGATGTATCAGAAAATTCCGGCGAAAACCAGCTTCCAGCATCAAGAAGCCGGAGTTCCGCATATGTATAATCTTGTACGAACCCGGTTCCGTTCGTCGTACGTCTCAGGTTTTCATCATGAATGAGCACGGGAACCTGGTCTTTCGTCAGCTGGACGTCGGTTTCAATTCCCTCTGCGCCAGCCTGACGAGCCAGCTCAAAAGCGGGCATGGTGTTTTCCGGAGCCAGTTTACTTGCTCCTCTGTGGGCATAAACGAGTGTTTTTACCAAGGGGGTCACCTCTTCCAAGTGGGCTCTATGAGTCTGATTGTGTTTGATATTCTGTGAAAAGTCAACAAGGAGTGTGGAGTGATGAAGGTATGGCAGACGAAAGAACAATTGACGGATCTGCTCTGCTCGCTGGTGGAGTATCCGAGTATTACGAACAGCGATGAAGAGATCGCCATCATTGAATACTTATATTATATTTTGGAGGACAGGGATTATTATAAAAAGCATCCCGATCATCTTAAGCGGCATCCTCTTGATGATGGACGACAGCTTCTCACTGCGCTTGTGAAAAATGGAGAAGCGGAGGAAACCATCGTCCTGCTTGCCCATGTGGATGTCGTTGGTGTCGAAGATTACGGATCGTATCAGAATCTGGCGTTCTATCCACGGGAGTTAACGCAGGAACTACATAAAAACAGCAGCGACCTGCCAAAAGAAGCGTTGAAGGACTTGGAATCCGGAAACTGGCTCTTCGGGCGGGGGACGATGGATATGAAAGCTGGTCTAACTGTTCATTTGTCTCTTTTGGAAAAGGCGATGAATGGTGAATTTGAAGGAAATCTACTGCTCATTGCGGTTCCTGATGAGGAAGTGAACTCTGAGGGGATGCTGGCAGCACTTCCGGCCTTGAGGGAAATCAAAGAACAAGAAAATCTCGTGTATAAGACCGCTTTGAACGGTGAGCCGATGTTCAGTAAGTATCCGGGTGATCCGGCCTACTATTTATATACCGGTTCCATAGGGAAAGCGCTGCCCGGTTTCCTGTGTTACGGGAAGGAAACCCATGCAGGAGAGCCCTTCGGCGGTCTGAATGCCAATTTAATGGTCAGCTATCTGGCTCAGGAAATGGAGCTGAATGAAGCCTTTATCGAAAAGGTCGGGGAGGAGCGGACACCGCCGCCGATCAGTTTGATGCAGCGGGACTTGAAATTTGAATATTCCGTACAGACCCCGCAGGCAGCTGTGGCCATGTACAACGTCCTGTATATGAAGCAGACGATCAAGGAATTGAATGAGAAGCTGCTGCTGGCCGCCCAACGTGCAAAAGCCAAGATCATCAACCATTATCATCATCAGGCATCGTATTATTTAGAAGGCACCCAGACGTCAGCCTTTCATCCGGATATCACGATCCTTACGTATGACCAGCTTTACAAAGAAGCGGTCGAAAGGTATGGGGAGATGGAAGTGGAACGTCGGCAGAACCGGCTTGTGAAACTGCGTGATCAGGGAGATCGTGATTTCTCAACGACTCTCGTGCAGAGTCTCGCTTCCCTGTGTAAGGATATCAGTCCGATGATTGTTCTTTTTTACAGTCCACCGTTTTACCCGGCGGTTTCCTCGCACCACGATCCAATGATCCAGCATGGAGCGCAGACAGCTATGGATTATGCCCGTACACATTATGGAGAAGAACTTGAAGTAGTGGAGTACTTTACAGGGTTGTCAGATTTGAGCTTCATCGGCCCGACGTCCGCCCGCTCGTCCCTGACGGATTTGACGAAACAGATGCCGATTCACGGAAATGGGTTTGAATGGCCGGCGGAAGACATGGAATCGATCACAATGCCGATTATTAACGTAGGCCCTCTGGGTAGGGATCCTCACCAGTGGACGGAGCGGCTTGAGTTGACCTACAGTTTTGAAAAGCTTCCAAAAATCGTAACCGAAACGATTCACGAACTATTTAAAGCGTGAAGCACATAAGAAAAGCCTGGAATGAAAATCATTCCAGGCTTTTTGATTATCCATTGTATTCAAATCCGGCACCAGGGCCGATGGGAAGACCTGTCATCATCCAGATGAGGAGCATAATCATCCAGATGATGAAGAAGGCAATGGAATAAGGGAGCATAGCGGAAATCAGTGTACCAATGCCCACTTTTTTATCATATTTTTGTGCAAAAGCAATCACAATCGCAAAGTACGGCATCAACGGTGAGATGACGTTGGTCGTAGAATCGGCAATCCGGTAGGCAAGGGTTGTCAATTCCGGTGAATATCCGAGCTGCATCATAAGTGGCACGAAGACCGGCGCCATAATGGCCCATTTAGCGGAAGAGCTTCCGATAAATAAGTTGATGAATCCGGCCACAAAAATGAAGGCGATGATCAGGCCGATGCCTGTAAAGCCAAGGTTATCGAGGAATTCCGCGCCACTGACGGCAATCACTTTACCAAGGTTGGTATGGTTGAAGTAGGCAACGAACTGTCCTGCCGTAAAGGCAAGGACGATGTACATGCCCATGGAAGCCATCGTATCGGACATCTGCCCGGCGACATCCTTATCGTTTTTAATTTCCTTCGTCACTTTTCCATAAATAAATCCTGGGACAAAGAACAGAATCAATATAACAGGAACGAGACTGTGGAAAAATGGAGACGCAAGAAAATCATCCGGATCACGCAGCGGTCCCCACTCCGGTACAACAAGCAGAGCCATGAGAGCGATGGTCACGATGAAACCGATCAGTGCACCTGTCATTCCTTTTTTCTCAATGGCTGTTAAGTAGTTGACTTCTTCCTTCACGCCGCCCTTATAGGTGCCAAGACGCGGCTCAACGATTTTATCTGTCACAATGGTACCGACAATCGTTAATACAAACACAGAGGCAATCATGAAGTAATAGTTCATCGTATACAAAATCGTATCCGCATACTCCGGATCGATGGTAGCAGCTGCCTGGATCGTTAAATCACCAAGCAGTGGATCCAGAGCGGTCAGCAGCAGGTTGGCACTGAATCCGGCGGATACACCGGCAAAAGCAGCTGCAAGTCCAGCAAGCGGATGTCGGCCGAGGCCGGCAAACAGTACGGCACCGAGGGGCGTCAAGACGACATACCCGGCGTCTGCGGCCATACTGGACATAATTCCTCCGAAAACGAGGGAAGCAGTCATTAATGAGCGTGGCACGGAAGTAACGAGACCCCGGAGCATCGCACTGATCAATCCGGATCTCTCAGCAATCCCGATACCCAGCATCGTGACCAACACGGTTCCAAGTGGTGCGAATCCTACAAAGTTTTCAACCATACTTTCAAACATATATTTAATACCTTCACTGGAAAGCAGATTCACCACCTGCAGGGTTTCACCTGAAGCGGGATCTTCCACTTCAACACCTGCTGTGGAAGCAATCCATGAAGCAATGATGACCAGCAGTGCAAAAACAGCAAACAATGTAACAGGGTGGGGAAGTTTGTTCCCGATACGTTCCACGCCGTCAAGCAGGCGCATTGTCAGCCCTTTTTTCTCCTGTTTTTCCATGATTCTCCTCCTTACAGCTTTTCAAAAAGTTCTTTCTTTTACATAGACGCGTTAAAGTATAAAGAATTGTAAGACTTTTTTGAAGGGTGTTTGAAAAAGTGCTACTAGAAAGAGTATTACGAATTATAGGATATTTAAACATCCGTATGCGGGAAATCCGAAAAGAAACATGGTACAATATAAGAAATGAATGTTCATTCAGTTTGGAGGAAGGGTATGAAAACATTGAAAGATACAATTACTCAAATCACAATGCCTACGCCCTATGCGGTGGGAGATGTCCATACGTACCTGTTGAAAGGGGACCGCCTTACCCTTGTGGATGCCGGTGTCCGTACAGAAGATGCTTGGAACGCGCTTGTCGATCAGTTGAAAATGACAGGGTACAGGCCTGAGGATATTGAGCAGGTGATCCTTACTCATCATCATCCGGACCATATGGGTTGGGTGGATCGTTTTTCACGTGTCCAGACGATCGCAGGTCATCCTAAATTGAAGCCGTGGCTGGAGAGGGATGACAGCTTCTTTGAACGGTACGAATCATTTTTTAAGTGGATGTATAAGGAATCGGGTGTCCCGGAGCGCTTTGATTCTCTATTGAAAGGGCTGAAAAAACCGCTGAAATGGACGGCAGAAGGGAAAATGACGCACCTCCTGGAAGAAGGCTGTATTCTCCCCGGCCATGACGAATGGGAGGTGCTTGAAACCCCTGGGCATGCACAGAACCACCTGTCCTTTTTCCGGGAAGACGACGGTGCCTTGATCGGGGGAGATCATCTTCTTGCCCATATTTCCTCCAACCCTTTACTGGAGCCTGCCTACAGTCCGGGAGAAGGACGGCCGAAGCCTCTTCTTCAGTACCGGGCTTCCATGAAGAAACTGCTTCCTTTGAACATGAACACGGTTTATCCGGGCCATGGGAAGGTGTTCGGTGATGTGAATGCTCTTATACAAACCCGTCTGACAAAGCAGGAGCAGCGGGCGGAAAAAGTTTTCCGCATGTTTAAGGACGGACCGCAGCGTGCCTATGACGTATGTGAGCGTCTGTTTCCCAAGCATGTAGAATCCCAGCTTGGGCTGACGATGTCGGAGACCGTAGGACAGCTGGATTATTTGGAGTCGATAAATCGGCTGAAAACCTCTATCATAGAAGGGGAGAAATTTTACGAAATGAACGGGTGATCATATGAATGAACGTTTAAAGGGAAAAAAGATCCTGATTACCGGGGCCTCCAGCGGAATCGGACAGTTTCTTGCCATCCATGCAGCATCAGAAGGTGCTGTTCCGATTTTGACGGCCAGGTCAGAGGATAAACTGGAACTGATGAGTGAAACCATCGAAAGCACTTTCGGCACATCCTGTCCGTGGTATAAAGCCGATCTGTCCAATGATGCAGAATGGAAAGACACCATTGACAAAATCTGCTATGAACAGGGGTCTGTCGATGCATTGATTAACAATGCAGGGGTGGCGGTGTTCGATTATGTAGCCGATTCAAACTGGCAGGATATTGACCGGATGGTGTCAGTCAATGTGACGTCATTGTTCCGCGCAACTCATCAACTGCTGCCCCACCTGCTTCAGAACGGGGAAGGGCATATTGTGAATATCGCCTCCCAGGCTGGGAAGATGGCGACGCCGAAATCCGCTGTTTACGCCGCTACGAAACATGCCGTGCTTGGGTTTACCAACGCATTAAGGATGGAAGTAGAGCCGCTCGGCCTTCATGTAACGAGCGTCAACCTCGGTCCTGTCCGGACAAACTTTTTTAAGCAGGCGGACCCGAGTGGGAATTATGAAAAAGCCGTGGATAAGATGATGCTGGATCCGAATAAGGTGGCAAGAGTCGTCATCAGCCGCTTATTCACGAAACAGCGGGAGATCAACCTGCCTTCCTGGATGAATTCAGGAAGTAAAGTATACGCGGTAGCTCCCTCAGCGGTCGAAAAAATCATGCATAAACAGTTTAAGAAAAAATAAGGATATCCAACCTCCGGGCCTGCTGGCCGGGGGTTTTTTTATATTTCAAGACAGGATTACAGGAATTGGAACTTGCAAACACGAACATATATTCGCATAATAGTAGTAAAAACGAAAGGAGAAGGGACATGAGCAATCCGAATATTGATTACACCCGCTATCCGGATCGTGGCATCCTCTGTGTGGATATGAAAAGTTTTTACGCCAGCTGTGCAGCGATTGACCGCGGGCTTGATCCTTTAACTTGTTCCCTGGCGGTCGTTGCGGATATGAACCGGAGAGGGAGCGTTGTTTTGGCTGCGACACCGGCCATGAAACAGAAATACGGCATCCGTACGGGGAGCCGTCTGTTTGAAATACCATCGTCACCGGATATTGTGATTGTGTCCGCTCAAATGAGGAAATATTTGGAGGTGTCTACGCAAGTCACGCACCTCTTTCATAAATTCGTTCCTAAAGAGAACATCCATACGTACAGTGTCGATGAAAGCTTTTTGGAAGTTGGAGGGAACAAAGGGAAATTCGGCCGTCCGGATGAGACGGCACAGATGATTATTGATGAATTGAAGGAAACCTTCCATTTGGATGCCGCCATCGGAATCGGACCGAATATGCTGTTATCCAAACTGTGTCTTGATCTGGAAGCGAAAAAGAAGGGCATAGCGCGGTGGACGTTTGAGAACTTTCAGGAGAAATTGTGGCCCGTCGCCCCTTTGTCTGAGATGTGGGGGATCGGCCCGCGGATGGAGCATAGGTTGAACCGGATGGGCATCTGGTCAGTCGGCCAGCTGGCAAAATTTCCGCTGGAACGACTGGAGAAGGCGTTTGGTGTGATGGGGAATCAACTTTATTACCATGCGAATGGGGTGGACTTATCCGATCCGGGAGCTCCGATTATCCATGGCCAGGTGAGTTATGGAAAAAGTCAGATTCTCCTCAGGGATTATCCGGATCCTGAGGAAGTGAAGTACGTTATCCTGGAGATGTGTGAGGAGGTGGCCCGTCGTGCGCGCCGCAAGGGCCATGCGGGCCGGACGATTTCGCTCGGTATCGGCTACAGTAAAAGGGAAGATGGCAGCGGCTTTCACCGGTCTGTATCCATCAATCAGCCGACAAGCATTACGATGGATATTTATCATGCCTGCCTCACTTTGTTTCACCGCTTTTACAACGGGGGAGTCGTCCGCCGCCTATCCATTTCGCTTGGCAGTATTACGGAGGATGCCAGTGTTCAGCTGGACTTGTTTGATCAAGGAAAGGATAAAAAACGTGACCTCGGATATGTCATGGATGAGATTCGTGAACGGTTCGGCCAGGATATGCTGCTCCGGGCGGTTTCCTGGACGGACGCCGGCACAGCTCGACACCGCAGCCGTCTAGTTGGCGGACATTATGCCGAATAAAATCAAAACGATTGTTCTTTGTTAAAGGATTTTTTACAATAGAAGGACAGGAGGGATGAAAGATGAAACTACGCATCACAGATGAAGCTAAACAACAGCTCGAGCAGATACAGGAAGCCGGCCGGCCGCTTCTCCGCCTTTTTTATGATACTGAAGGGTGCGGCTGTGGAGTGAACGGACTCCCGACCCTTCGTCTGGAGCATGAAGAGCGGACGACGGATGAGAAAGTGGAAAATGAGGATTATCCGGTCATTATTGACAACCAGCAGGCCATTTTCTTCAAAAAGGAGATGAAGCTTGATTTTGTCCGCGGCACTTTCCGCCTTTCCAGCCCTGATGGTATCTTGAATCCGATCATCCCGATCAAAGACGTGAAAGAAGGAGCGACGATATGAGTAAAAAGAAACTGGAAGAAGGCTCGCTGGGCTCCCAGCTGAACGCCGATGTTTTATCCAAACTCAAGTCGAAGCAGAATGAATGGAAACAGCAGGCAGCAGAACGGGAAGAACAGGAAAAGCAGCGCCGGATGGAAGAAAGAAAGCGCAGAGAAGCCAATAAGAGTTTTGAAGAGCTTCTTAATGAGAGTGAACTCGATTGGAAAACTTTCAAAAAATAAGCACTCCACTAAGGGGTGCTTATTTTTTCAGTCTGTAGAAAAAGTTCGTCTTATCCAGTTAGAGTCGTCCGTATGTCATGTTGAGAGGGCACGTCCTCAGCTAACTGGGTCAAGAAAACCATTGGGCCAAGTGAATCTTCGGCTCGTGCTGTTCCCGCAGGCGTCACCACCGAACGCTCCTCGGTGCCTGTGGAGCTTTACGCTATGATGATAGAGAAAGGTTGGCATAGCTCCTTCGCCGTTTCAAAAAAACAGTACAAGATGCGTCACTGCCGCTTGCGCGGGGAAAATCCTATCCATGATCAAGTATTGGTGATCGCTCCTTTGGAGTCACTAGAAAACGCATGTTTTTCCAAACGGATCAGGGACCCGGTGATTCCTGCAGTAAAGGAGGAATCACTTCTACGGCAGAGACTAATCTATTTGTTGATGTTTTCATTGTAACATGAATGACTATTCATTCATGTTACAATAAGGACAGAATCCATAGAAGGAGTGGTTCGTATGTTTCAGGTCTATGAGAAAGAGAAAGTCACGTGTGTAGAGATGGTCGTCCCTCATATGGGTCCTGTGTTTGCGTATTATGTGGATGGTATGATCGTGGATACAGGCACCCGCTATTTTGAACATGAACTCCTTTCATTTTATGAAAGCATTTCGATAGAATTGACAGCTCTGACACACAGCCATGAAGATCATACAGGAACAGCATCCTGGCTGGAGGAGCACGGGGGTACGCCGATTTACGTTCATCCATCCGGGATCGATACGTGTATGACGTTTTCTCCTTATCCGGAATATCGGAGGAAGACGTGGGGCCTGCGTGATGCTTTTCACCCGGTTCCGTACCCTAAGCATCTTTCCTCCCGGCGCATGGACTGGGAAGTGATTGAAACCCCCGGACATGCTGAGGATCATGTGTCGCTGTTCAATAAAGACCGTGGTCTTTTATTTTCAGGAGACTTGTTCGTACGGCCGAAAACCAAGGTGATCATGCGTGATGAATCCATCCCCCGGATTATGAATTCCATTCAAAAACTGCTGACGTACGACTTTGGACCGATGTTTTGTGGGCATGCCGGATACATAGCGGACGGCCGCAGCCGGATGGAAGAGAAGCTGGCCCATCTCCAATACCTCTATGGAGAAGTTAAGCATCTTCATGAATCAGGGCGGTCCAATCGAGCCATCCAGGAGAAGCTGTTCCCGAAGGTCTACCCGATCATTTCTTATTCTGATGGAGAATGGGATTCCTTTCACATCATTACGTCCATTGTCGATGACGTGAAAGCCCGTGTGTAAAGGATGGAAAACGGTGCTTCGGTCCAATGGGTCTGGAAAATACTCCTTTTTGCAGGAGATGTGCAGGAGATGTGCAGGTCGCGTTCCGCTTATTGGTGGATGCTTGCCGCGGGCACGGCCTCCGCTGACTTGGACAGGAAGAACACATGCCCTAGTCGATCTCCGGCTCGTGCTGTTCCCGCAGGCGTCACCACAGAACGCTCCTCGTGTCGGCGTTAGCATATAGTGGAGAGAGATTATGCCCTGAGCAGGTTCGCAGATTCAAAAGAACGGCATGTGCTGCGCTGTGGCCGCTTGCGTGGCAAAGAAAAAGGAAAAGAACAGGCGCTGATGAAGGCTGCCTGCCGGAATATGAAAAGGACTGTCCTCCATCCAGCAAGGGTGAGCTGGGTGCAGGAGCGGATTGTTCGATTTTAAAGAATTCCCAAGGAGCGGTGCCCCTTCCACTCCTGCGGAAGAACGAGTGGTCCGAGATCGCCGAGCGTGGGTTTTGCGAGGAAGCTCGGGCGCTCGTCCGCGGAAAGGGAAAGGGCTTACGCTCCCGGCGGTAAGAAAGAAAAAAGCTGGTAAAGAAAAAGGGGTTTCTCTACCAGCTGAAGAGGAAGCCTGATATCAGGCTTCCTCTTTTTTATAGTCTGCGGATTGAATGAGCATGTGTGCCGTTTCTTTTGCTCCTGTGGTCCCTCGTTCATAAATATCAAGGGAATAGGTCACCATTAACCCTTCGTGAAGAATAAATAATTGTTCTGCTATAGGACCAGGATTTTCCATCTGCAGTTGTTCCAAAAGGGAGGCGAACAATTCCTTCAACCACTTTTTCTCTTCCATAATAACCTTCCGGCCTGGATGGGTTTCTTCAGAAAGCTCAGCCAGGGCATTTACGAAGGCGCACCCTCTTTTGTTCCGTGTGCTCATCCAGTTTTCAAGGGCATCGAAAATACGCAGGATTTTATCCAGCGGCTGATCGTCCGGCACTTCATCCATGCAGGAGAACAGGTGCTCCCTCCATTTTTGATCCCGCTCTTCCAAGTACGCCACAATAAGCTGATCCTTAGAACCGAATCGGTCATACAGGGTCTTTTTGGTTACACCAGCTTCACTTGCGATGGTTTCCACACCTACAGCATGGATGCCTTTGGAATAAAACAGCTCTGAAGCGGTATCCAGAATCCGCCGGGCCGCCGGTGTCATTTTTGTCGTTTCACCCATGCAAGCCACCTCCATCTATTGTTTGTATGGATCGGTCTCACAAGGACCGGCTTCTGCTTTTTGAATGACCCATACGCCTAGAAAACATATTATCATTCCTGAGATGGTTAAGAAACCAATTGTATCTCCAAACATAACATAAGCCCAGATCATTGTGACAGGTGGTGTTAAATAAAGGAGACTGCTGACTCTTGTAACACTGCCGATTTTTAAGTTCAACCAGTAAAAACCGTATCCTCCAATGGTGGACAAACCGGCGACCCAGGCGATTGCGAACCAGAAATCAAAGGTAGCCGGGGGCGCCGCATTGTCCATCCCAATGGCTGTAAAGAAAACAGCAGTTACGGCTGTTTGAATCGGCAGCGCATCCATTAAAGATAAGGGACGTTTGATTGTCTTTTCAAATAGTGTGGCGATGACAAGGGAAATCATGGCTGCAAATGACAGTCCATAAGCCCAGATCGGTACGTCTGAAGCTTTTCTAAGATCACCGTAAACGACGAACAATACGCCTGTGATGCCGGTGAATAATCCGATCCACTGTTTACGGGATGTCCCTTCCTTTAGAACAGGCCCCGCGAGCAGAGCTGCTGCTATAGGCTGCAGCGTCGTTATTAAATTAGAAGTCCCCGCTGAAACCCCCTGTTCAACGGAAAGGAATACACAGTATAAGTATCCTCCCTGAGCCAGCAGACCGATCAACACCTGAGTCATCACACTTTTAGGACTCAAACGGGTGCGCCGCTTCCATAACCACCAGATCCCTAAAATAGCAGCAGCCGTTATAAAACGCCACATCAACACCGTCATAGAAGCTGCCTCATCGGTCCCGAGTCTCGCTCCGATAAATCCTGAGCTCCACATAATTACAAATCCTGTTGCGGCCAGTACGTTCAATTTTTTATTCATGAAGCATCACCCTCCTTAAAGTAAACCGATCGGTATATTCTTCTTATATATAACCATACCGGTCGGTTTACCGTCAAGAGAAAGTGGAAAGGGAAAAATGTTCCAAAGAACGAAACTTATGCAGAGGGAGATACGTAGAACAGGGAGGAAGTGAAAGGGGAGGAGAAAACATGGTCGCAGCCTACACGTACAGCAGCACCTTAAGAAAGACAAAAGCGGCTCGGACCGCTTTTGTCCTCATTGTCTGCAGCGTTGTGTCAGTGGTAACCGCCCTCCTCACGGGAGACCGTTCTCTTCTTTATACGCTCCCTGCAGGCGTCCTCATCAGTGGGGGAGCGGTCTGGTATGTGCTGACTATGAAAACACGTATCTATACAGTCGTGCGTAAGGATGGATTAACGATCCATAGAGGACTGGGAGGCGGCTATCTCGACCTTCCATTTGATGACATCATTAGAATAACAAAAGTAAAGGACGTCTTGATCATAAAAAGGAAATCGGACCATTCAAAAGAACTTTATATGGGTTACTTATCGGCGGAAGACCAAGGGTCTCTGCTCTCGGAAATTGAAAAGCACTGGGGACAGGCCCACCCAATAGAAAAGGGGGAAAACGAATGACGAATATTCAAAAGCACAACGAAAAGGCCTGGGATCGAAAAGTCGAGGATCAGGTCCGCTATACGAGAGCGGTCGATGCAGAAGTCATTCAGAAGGCTTCTGCTGGTGATTGGGCAGTCGGGGTAACTGCAGGAAGGAAAGTCCCAGGACATTGGTTTCCGAAGTCTGTCAGTGCATTGAAAGTGCTGTGTCTGGCTTCTGGTGGCGGACAGCAGGGACCAGTACTCGCAGCCGCAGGAGCTGACGTCACAGTTTTCGATTTATCGGCGGCCCAATTGGAACAGGATAGAAAGGTAAGTGAAAGGGAAGGGCTTTCCCTTAGAACCGTTCAAGGGGACATGACTGACTTGTCCGTTTTTGAAGATGAAACCTTTGATATCATTGTTCACCCGGTCTCCAACGTATTTGTGGAAAATGTCCGGCCGGTATGGAAAGAAGCTTCCCGGGTATTGAAAAGAAAAGGTACGTTGATTGCTGGATTTATGAACCCGGTTCTTTACCTGTTTGATGACCAGAAAGAAGAGGAAGGAAAGCTTGAAGTGGCTCATGCGATTCCATATTCGGGACTGGAAGATGCTTTTGAAGAGAACGAGGCTGTAGAGTTCGGACACACGCTTGAAGATCAGATTCAAGGACAGATCGAAGCCGGCCTGATGATTACCGGTTTTTACGAAGATGATTTTGGAAACGGGCGGACAATCGACAAGTACATAAAGACAATGGTTGCGACAAGGGCGGTGAAAGGCTGAAAGGTGTGGGGGGTGTGTTCACATAAAAACCGTCCTGCTCCATTTATGGAAGCTGGACGGTTTTTTGTGCAGCGCTCTATGAAAAAAACGTTTGTTTCGCTTGAATAGCTGCCTGGATTTCCTCAAGAGACCGGCAGCAGGGACCTTCGATGTCTCCTGAAAATTTTTCCGGCTTTTTTTTCAGCAGACGAAGCACATGACAATCGGTAAACCAGTCTCCTTTTTCCGCACTAGGATGGACCCAGTCATCCCAGGCCATTGACAATGCCGGACTGAAAAGTTTGTTTCTCCCAATTCCTCTGCAGGGGCTTGGAGAAGGTACAGGTGTTGAACCATCCCCTTCCATAAAGAATAATTCGGGCCAGTAATCAGCTCTTGAGCCGGTATGAGGACGGGATTCCGCCCACAGAATAATGGATTCAAGCCGGGATTCTATGGAATAGAGCAGGTCATAGAGAGAACGCCCCAGGGAGACGCGTTTATTTACGGAAGTGAAATGGTGGACTGTTCCACCTGTCAGTTTTATTCGTTTTTGCACAGGCGTCAGGTAAGGGAAAAGGATATGGTTCATGGACAGCAGTTCCTGAAGTTTGAACATGACTTTATCCATTACTGTCTGCATGTAAAGGGAGTTGTTAAGAACGCGGTTTTCAATATAATGCTGTTCATTAACAATCAGCGCTTTGGTGATTTCTTCACTGCGGCCGCTTTCCCAAAAACGCTCCCAAAAGGGGCGCATGAAGGCAGACACATTCAGAAAGGGTAACAGATGCCAAAGAGGTGCCCCTTGTTTCCTGCTGTATTCATAGAGAAGCAGTTGAGGATAGGCATCTTGAAAGATGAGCCAGTTTCCGCGTTCCAAAAATACATAGAAATCAACCGTTTCTTTTGCTGTCAGCAGTTTAGGAAGATAAGACCCCTTCAAATCGGTCATGTTCCATCCGGCATTTCTTGAAACTAAATGGGCAAGCAGAGCCCAGTGGATTTCGGGGTGGATGAGAAAGAAATCCATATAGGCTTTCGTACGGGTAACATTGTTCCGGTTGGCTTTTTTGGTCTTATTTTTAATGTCCTCCAGCATTCTTTCCTCTTCTTTATGGATCGGCGGTGTGTCACCTGGTTTTAAGGCGTTTTTTAACTGCTTTTTTAATACCCCTGCATCAGACCGGAATTTCACCGTACCCCCCCTCCCATATGCAGATCTATTTTCGGGTTTTCATGATTTTTCTAGTGTATGCAGGAAATAAAACCGTATGTAAAACAAGGAAGGAATATCGTTGTATCTCAACGAATTCTTCTAAAATAAGGGAATGAAAGAGGGAGAAGTCCGGCAGATAGCCGATGATATCAAAAAGGAGGAAACCCTATTGCTGCAGCGTATCATGTGGGATCATCTTGACGCCGCCGGTTCGGAATATGTAACCATTAACAAACGGCCTGACGGTATGGAAGTGAATGGGACCGTTCTGCTGATCAATGACAGACGCCCCCACCGCGTATCTTATCTCCTTAGACTCGGTCATGATTGGAAAACAAAAAAGCTTAAAATTTTTACAAATGAAGAAGAAGACCCTTTTGTCATTGAGACCGTTAAAGAGGACAAATGGTGGGTGGAGGGCAGTTACATGGAGGCTTTGGACGGGGCGTCCAATATTGACTTGTCCATCACACCTTTAACCAACTCGCTTCCAATCAACCGGGTTTCATGGGTGATAGGGGAGAAAAGAACATTCAAAATGGTCTCCGTGCAGCCGTTAAGCCGGGAAGTGATGCCAATCCTGCAGACATATACGTATTTAGGGGACTCTGATGGCTGCCGGATTTTCCAGTACAGGTGCCGAAATTATGAAACAGCACTGGTCGTTGACCAAAATGGCTGGGTTGTCGAATATCCGGGCTTTTTTTACCGGCAGGGGGTGTCGGATTATACAGAAGTTTTCAATGGGGCACCGGTATTTCTGGCTTCGGAAGGAAATTCAGGAGGGAGGCTTCCGACCTGACGAAACCCTCTCCGGCAAAAACAGCGGAAGGAGAAGTTGCTGGATAACAGAAATTTCTTTACACTTATTGTAAGCGCTTTAATTAGGAGGGTGTTGGCATGCATGTACCTTTAGTTTTAACCGATTTCCTTGATCGGGCAGTAGAACTATATGCAGAAAAAACAGCAGTCATAGACGACACGTTTTCATTGACCTACAGTCAGTTGAATGAGAGGGTCAACCGGCTTTCACGCGGCCTGGATGCACTTGGTGTAGGAAAAGGGGACAAAGTGGCTTACCTGGCTCCCAATTCAACAGAAATGCTGGAAGGGTTTTATGGAGTCTTTCAGCTTGGAGCTGTCATGACGCCCTTGAATACCCGGTTGCAGCCGGCGGATTATCAGTTCATTTTGAGACATAGTGAAAGTAAAGTTCTGCTTGTTGATGCTTCGCTGTATCCTCTGGTGGAGAACATTGTCGATGACCTCCCATGCCTGCAGCACGTCATTGTCCATGGAGACACATCTGGACAGGGGTATGAAAACTGGCTTCACTCCTTTTCCTGCGACTCATATCCAAGAGCTGAGGTGGAGGAAACAGATCCGGCTTCCTTGTTATATACGAGCGGGACGACAGGGAATCCCAAAGGTGTTGTGCTGAGTCACCGGTCGAACTATCTGCATGCCTTATCTTCGATGCATCATTTACGTGTTTCGGATCAGGATACGCTGCTGCATGTACTCCCGATGTTCCATGTGAACGGATGGGGGTCTCCATTTTACTACACAGCAAATGGAGCGACACAGGTGATGCTGCGAAAAAACGATCCATCCGCCATCATTGATAAGGTGGAGAAGTATAAGGTGAGCGTGTTACATATGGCTCCCACGGTGTTGAACATGGTGATTGAGGCTTATGAAGCGGCCGATCCGCAAATTAAACAGGATGTGCGCGTCGTGATTGCGGGATCGGCTCCACCTCCGGCTTTTGTAAGGAAAGTGGAAGAGGACCTGGGCTGGAAATTCATTCAAGTGTACGGCATGACTGAAATCTCGCCGCTCATTACGACATCTGAGCTCAAGTCCATGGATTTGGAGAAAGAGTCGGAAGAACGTTATCGTTTGAAGGCGAAAGCAGGTTATAGTATGATAGGCAGCCGGGTAATGGTCGTTGATGAGCAGGGCAGCCAGGTTGAGCATGATGGAAAAACCATAGGGGAAATCGTTACACGGTCAAATAATGTTATGGACGGTTATTACAAAAATGAAGAAGCAACAACAGCTGCCATCCGTAATGGCTGGCTGTATACCGGAGACATGGCAGTCGTGGACGAGAACGGCTATATTGAAATCGTCGATCGGAAGAAAGACGTCATCATCAGCGGTGGCGAAAACATCTCTTCCATCGAAGTGGAAGGAACGCTGTACGATCATCCATCCATATTGGAAGCGGCTGTCGTGGCAGTTCCTCATGAAAAATGGGGGGAGGTTCCGCACGCAAGCATTGTACTCAGAGAAGGAGAAAGTTTGACGGAAGAAGAAGTGGTCCGCTTCTGTAGGGAAAAACTCGCTCATTTTAAAGTACCGAAGAGCATTTCCTTTATTGAAGAATTACCAAAGACCGCATCCGGAAAAATACAAAAAGTGGTGATCAGGAAAGAATTCTGGAAAGGTCACAGTCGGATGGTTCATTAAAAAGAACCTCCCCTTATCGACGGGGAGGTTCTCTTTGTTGACATTTATACCAACGGGGGTATAAAATACAACTAGAAAATGAAATGAAAAAGGAGGGATGGGCTATGACGGCGGTAATGAGTGCTTTGATCATGTTTGCCTTATACCACATCCTCTATCGGATCTGGCCGGCCCGGTCAGTCCATAAAGTCTCTATAACACCCAGCCGCTCTTTTACAGGCAGAGCCGTTGTTGATACCCGGGATTATCAGATTTCCTATAAGGATCCGTATCCACAGGCGTACTGCCTGCCTCTGGCCTATTTGAAACGGCACGCAGGAGAGCTGCCGGATCAGCCGCTGCTGCTGATCTCCACCAACGAGGTTGAGAAAAATATGGCAGCAAGAGTTCTTAGAAAAAAAGGATTTACGGTTGAAGGATACGCGATTGCAGGCGAATGCGAGGAGTGTCCGAAAGTTCCTTGTATGGCCGGCTCTTGACCGTGTGCTTCTTGTTTAGATGAAGGATTGAAGGATCTGAGACCTTTATGGAATTGAAAAAAGACGCTTTCTTCTTCAGCCGCTCCGGCTGGGAAAGAAGCGTCTTTTTTATATACAACAAGCGTCAGACATTCGATGCCTGTTCAGAAGCCTCCGTCTATTCCTCCTCACACAGCACCCGCTGCAGCTGCGTCTTCGGAACATGCTGCAGTCCCCAGTCACAAATTAAGTCTAGAACAGGAATCAAGGAACGCCCCCGTTCCGTCAATGAATATTCAACCTTTGGTGGAACTTCTGGATAAACCTTCCTGGAAAGAAGTCCGTCTTGTTCCTGTTCTCTTAACTGTCTTGTCAATGTTTTGTGGGATACATCTTGTATATACTGCTTCAAATCACCGAAACGTCTACAACCGGACTCATGAATTTCATAGAGGATCAGAACTTTCCATTTTCCTTGAATGATCTGCAGCGTCGCATCGAACTCATTTAAATAAAGCGCCTTTTCCATACGGTTTCCTTTCCATACGTTACCTTCATGTCACCATCTGACATGAAAGTGCGTACTTTTTTCTGCATGGTTCCTACTGTACACTACCCATGAGTGAAAGAAAAGAAAGGGGAATGAAGATGAAATCGGGATTTATCGCCATTACAGGTGCTTCCAGCGGGATAGGGAAAGCGACGGCTTCATTATTGATAGAGAAAGGCTTCAATGTTCTGCTTATCGCCAGAAGACAGCATCTTTTGGATGGGTTTTCTGGAGACCACGTCATGAAAGCAGATGTGGACGTTACGGATGACAAGGCTTTAAAGGCTGCAATAGAGAAAGCGGAGCAGACGTTCGGGCCTGTTGACCTGATGGTGAACAACGCTGGACGCATGCTTTTAGGTGATATTACTAATCAAAACAAAGCTGAATGGAAGGAAATGTATGATGTGAATGTACTCGGAGTTCTAAACGGGATGCTGGCTGTTCTTCCGTCTATGAAAAAGCATCAGCAGGGTACCATCATTAATATTGGGTCGATTGCCGGCAGAAAAACCTTCCCGGATCATGCCGCTTACGTGGGAACGAAATTTGCCGTTCACGCCATGACGGAAAATGTCAGGGAGGAAGTAGCTGGTGACAATATCCGCTTAACGACTATTGCTCCGGGCGTTGTGGAAACAGAACTGATCAGTCATACGTCTGATGATGGCATCAAACAAGGGTACAGGGATTGGAAAGCATCCATTGAAGGAGGACTTCGGCCGGAAGTTGTAGCCGAGGCCATCTATTATGTATATCAGCAGCCATCGTCTGTAACGATTCGCGAAATCGACCTGGCACCGACGAAACAGCAGGATTAACAGGAAATGAACCGCAGATTGAAACGCCTTCCTCCTCTTTTTCGTATGGAATAGAAGAAGATGATCAGGAGGGCTGTCTAATGATTCAAGTCATTGTCACACTAACCGCAGGTGTCGGTTTGTACATGTTATTCAACTGGCTTATGGGGTACCGGAAGGGGCATATCCAATTGGATTTGGATGGCCGGTATGTAGATTTCGGCGAATATACGAAGGCTGTTCTGGCTGAATTGAAGAACCAGGGTTACAAAGCATCTTATGAAGGGGACGGGGTGTTTACGATCAATGGAAACCGTTATGTCTTCATTGAACGAAATGTTTCCATGGGAGGTGTCCCCCTTCAGCGGACCATCTTAAAACCCGATCAATAAGCAGAAAAGCTCTCTCCAACAAAGAGAGCTTTTTTCTATGGAATAAGATGACCGCCGCTCTGCACACTAATAAAAAAAGAAATGGGGTCAGAGATGAAACTGACATCTGGCATTGCTGCTATTTTTCTGTTTTTTGGAAGTTTTCCTCTACTCTCGACGGACGCTCATCCGCGGCACTTTTATGAAGAGAAAGGGACCGCGATCTGGGAAGTACCGACAGAGTCCAAATGGGTTGCCGTCACATTCGATGATGGACCGAGTGATATGTACACACCCGAAATTATGGAAGTACTAAAAAAATACGGGGCAAAGGGTACATTTTTTGTAGTCGGGTCACGAGCTCAGAAGCATCCGGACTTGATCAGGGAGATGGCGCAGGAAGGACATGAAATAGCCAACCATACGTACCATCATCCGAGTTTCACCGGAATATCAAAACAAGATATTGTGAAGGAAATTGACTTTACGGCAGATGTAATCAAGGAGATTACGGGGACGCCTCCTCAATTGTTCCGCCCACCCGGCGGTGTTTACAATGACATTATTGTAAATACCGCCAGCGAGGAAGGGTATATGGTAGTCATGTGGTCCTGGCATCAGGATACAAAAGACTGGCAGAGCCCCGGGGTAAATCGGATTGTGGATACAGTTCTAGACCATTCAAAGAATGGGGATATCATTCTCTTTCATGATTTCGGAGGCAACAGATCTCAGACGGTCCAGGCATTGAACCGTATTCTCCCTGCATTAAAAGAAGATGGCTTCCAGTTTGTAACGGTATCCGAATTGATTGAAAAACATCCAAAGTATAAAATCGTTGATGACTTTTCCGGTTAGTATAGCAGGATAAAGGGTGCCTGGCTGTAGAGAACGTGATCTCCACAGCCTTTTTTCATGTTTAAAATACCAGTGGGTAAAGGTTTTTTCTTAAAGAGTTGGACGGATGTATAAATGGAAAGGGCGAATCATTCTGTGTAAAGGTACAGCGTGTAGAGCCCGCTTATAAATTTTGAAAAATATGAAGAATCCTTACATAAACAATTGTGTTAACATTTTGACTTTGGTACAGTAGTATATATCATATTATGTTAAGAAATCTAACATGGAGGGGTAAGTCATGGAAGCCACGTTTTTAATGAACAATCTCTGGATTGTTGTCTGTACGATTCTTGTTTTGTTGATGCAGGGAGGGTTTATCCTTTTGGAGGCGGGATCGACACGTATGAAAAATGCCGGCCATATTGCAGGGAAAACCGTCTTTACAGTGGGAATTGTTTCTTTGGTTTTCTGGGCTGTCGGGTATGGGTTGATCTATGGTGAGGGGAATGCTTTTGTAGGCTTATCCCAGTTCTTTTACGGGGATGCAGAAACCATGGGAGAGGGACTGGCTGGTTCCGTTGATTTTATGTTCCAATTAGCTTTCGCAGCTATTGCCATGACCATTGCTTTCGGTGGCTTTGCTGAGCGGGCGAAACTGATGGGGTACGTTATTTTTGCGGTCTTATTTTCAATACTTATCTACCCGGTTATCGCACACTGGATCTGGGGCGGCGGCTGGCTCGCGGAGCACGGGAAACAGGACTTTGCCGGTTCCACTGTTGTTCACCTGACCGGAGCCATGGCGGCTCTGGCAGCAACCATGATCTTGAAACCGCGGATCGGTAAATACAATAAAGACGGTACATCGAATGAGATTGCCGGTCATAACCAGGTGTTCACAGCTCTCGGTGTGCTCATTCTCTGGGTTGGCTGGTTTGGTTTTAATGCGGGAAGTACTTTTGGTGTGGGGGATGCCTTTTTCGGTTATGTCGCCTTGAATACTCAGCTGGCAGCCGGTGCGGGGGCTGTTGGGGCAATGCTTATGGTATGGGCCGTGACTGGGAAGGCGGATGTACCGACAACACTGAACGGAGCTTTGGCTGGTCTGGTTGCCATTACCGCCTCCTGTGCCTTCGTTGCTCCATGGGCGGCTGTCTTGATCGGCTTGATTGGAGGAGCGTTCGTCTTCTTCAGTATGAGGTTCTTCGATAAACGGAGAATCGACGACCCGATATTCGCCCTTTCTGTTCACGGTACAGTAGGGATCTGGGGGACATTGTCCAACGGTTTATTTGCAACGCCGGAACTTGCCGCTGTAGGTCGTCCCGGACTTTTCTACGGCGGGGGATTTGAACAGCTGGGTGTACAGATTCTGGGAGTCGTCAGTTCTGGTCTCTATGCGTTTGTTGTTTCCTTCATCATTTTGAAGGTTATGGATAAGGCAATGGGCGGCCTCCGTGTTTCCGAGGAAGAAGAGATTATGGGACTTGATATAAGTGAACATGGCGGGTATGGGTATCCTGAGAACCTGACACCACCGAAGTCGAATTCAGGAGCCTAAATAGAGATAAAGGGTGGAGTTGGCATGCGCGAAAGCTATCAAGAGCTGCGTACATGGCGGGAAACGATGATCCCTGGTCTGTTGACCGATTCTGAGGAATTGAATGTGTTTCATGATCAGCTCATCTCGCGGACGGTGAAACTTGCAGAGGAACGGGTGAGAAATGAGCAGGGAATGCCGCCTGCTCCTTTTTCTTTTTATCTCATGGGGAGCGCGGGGCGGGGCGAGCAGTCCATTTGGAGTGATCAGGACCACGGTCTTATTTTTGAAGGAGGAAGGTCTGATCAGGATTACTTTCTCACGCTGGGTGCTGAAATCACACGCGGTCTTGCCGCTGTCGGCTATGAAGAATGTGAGGGAGATGTCATGTCCTCCAATCCAGTTTGGTGTCAGCCGAAAGAGGGAATGAAGCAGCAGGTATCAGGGTGGCTGCAGCAGGGGGACTGGCAGTCTCTCCGTCATATGCAGATCTTCTTCGATTCAAGAGTTCTCGTGGGTGAAAAAGACAGGCTGGCACCGGTGAAAAATGAAATTTTCACAGCATTCCAAGAGCACCCTCACCTGTATCAAAGAGTTGTGGAGAACGTGAAGCTTATAAAAAAAGGAAAGGGCGTGTTCGGGCAGCTGCTTCCGGAACAGAAGGGAAGCCGGCAGGGCAGCGTCGATCTTAAACAAACCATTTACTTTCCGTTTGTCAATGCAGCGAGACTTCTGGCTTTCTATAAACAGCTGCATGTCCCTTCCACCCTGTCGAGGTATGACTATATGGAGGAGGACTTTCCGGAACTTCATTTTTATAAGCAGCAGTTTCAAGAATTTCTTCAGTTCCGGCTCCATAAGGTGGAGGAATCGGATGGGTATGGCGGGGTGCATTATGTTCCAGTACATTCTCTGAAAGCGGAAGATAAAAAGCGATTGAAATCCTGGATGAAATACGGCCATGAAGCCATTGAGCATGCTAAAGCGGTTTTATCTAAAGAGGGAGTGCTATGAATCCATTTACTCAATTTGTAAAAGATCTCTCCGGCCGGATCGGAAGCGGCTTTTCATCCCTGAATCAAAGCAGTGCTTCCAACCAGGCCTACATTAGAAATCTGGAGCGCGAAATTAAGGAAAAAAATGTGCTGGATCTGCCGCTTGCAGATCTTCCTGTCGTCGTCTTTGATTTAGAAACGACCGGTTTTCACCCCTATCAAGGAGACCGCATCCTCTCGATAGGGGCTGTAAAAATCAGAGGCTTGCAGATTGAAAAGGAGTCCTTCTATTCGCTCGTCCAGTGCAGGGGCTCCATATCTGATGAAATCACATGTCTCACGGGCATTACAAAGGAGATGACGCAGAAAGCCCCACCGCTTGAGGAGGTCCTGCACGATTTTTACAGGTATATCCAAAGTGATGTCTTAGTCGCCCATCACGCCGGCCATGAGCGAAAGTTTATGAATCATGCGGCATGGACGGAAATGAAGCGGAAGTTTCGGCACCGGATCCTTGATACAACCTTTCTCACCAAAGTGAATCGTCCGAACCAGGATCTGAATTCCCTTGATGAATGCTGTGCGGCGTATGAAATACTGGTTGATCATCGGCACCATGCTTTATCTGATGCCAAGGCTGCAGCAGCCTTATGGATTCGGGCGGTCGAGGAAGCACGGGAGAACGGCTACCGGACGCTCGGGGAAGTCTATACAAAACTCGCTTCTTTTAGCTGAAGCACTCCTGATTGTAAAAAAGGGGTGCTTTTTTTATGTGGAAAAAAGCTATGGGTTAAAAATCCTTTAGAAAAAAATGAAAAAAACAACCTCCTGTTGTAAAATTCAGACTATTATGTATAATGTGAGACACAATACAGGCGGGAGGAATAGCAGTGGCAGTAGATATGGCTGATTTCATACAAGAATTGAAGCTGGTGCTTCAGGACCATCAACTTTCAACGAACACAACTGTCCTTGATCATCACAGCAGGGACGAGTCCTATCATAAACCGGAAAGACCGGAACTGGTTGTCTTTCCGGAGACGACAGAAGAGGTACAGGCGGTTGTAAAAGCTGCAGACGCTTTCGGGATACCCATTATTCCATTCGGGCTGGGAACCAGCCTTGAGGGTCACGTGATCCCATATGTCCGAGGGGTTACGATTGATTTTTCACAAATGAACAAAGTCCTTGAAGTGAGGGATAAAGATTTTCTAGTGAAAGTCCAGCCTGGGGTAACCAGATCTCAGCTGAACAAGGAGTTGAAGAAATACGGCTTATTCTTTCCGGTAGATCCCGGCGCAGATGCCACGCTTGGAGGGATGGCAGCCACGAATGCAAGTGGGACCACATCTGTTAAATATGGAGTCATGAAAGATCAGGTGCATGACCTTGAAGTGGTCACGCCTGATGGAAGCTGTATACATACAGGCAGTATGGCAAGGAAGTCATCTTCCGGTTACCATTTGAACAGTCTTTATGTCGGTTCAGAGGGAACTCTTGGATGCATGACAGAACTAACTCTTAGAGTATATGGTATTCCTGAGCACATTACAGCGGGAAGAGCGTCTTTTCCAACCGTCAATGATGCTGTGGAAGCCGTGGTGTCTATCCTGCAGGCGGGTGTTCCTATTGCAAGAATGGAACTCGTGGACGATCGGTCGATGCAGCAGGTGAACCATTTCAACCACACAACCTATGATGAAAAGCCGACTTTATTCTTAGAGTTCCATGGAAATGAGTCCGGGCTTTTAGAGGATATTGACTTTGTGAAAGCCATCGTCCAGGAACATCATTGTATGGGGATCCAATTCGAAAAAGACAATGCTGCGCGGGTGAAGCTGTGGGAGGCGCGGCATCAGCTGGCCTATGCCTATATCCACAGCTTTCCCGGCAGGAAGCTGATGGTGACGGATGTGTGTGTTCCGATTTCCAAACTGGCTGGAGCCGTGAATCACGCACGTGGTGTCATTGAAGAACTGGGCCTCCATGCCGGAATTCTTGGTCATGTAGGGGACGGAAATTATCATGCGCTTCTTATGCTGGACCCGGATCACCCTGAGGAAGCCGCTAAGGCGGAGCAGTTGAATGAAGCCATTGTAGAATATGCTCTTGCATGTGGTGGAACATCGACGGGTGAACATGGGGTTGGACGAGGAAAGATGAAGTATCAGAAACAGGAACATGGGGCCGCACTGGCTGTTATGGAGAAAATTAAGCAGGCCCTTGATCCAAAAGGAATCATGAACCCGGATAAACTCGTTCCAACAAGGAGGACAAATCAATGAAGATGCTTGAATCTATTAGTCATATAGCTGGAAAGTATTTTGCTTTCTGGGTGGTGGGGGCTGCGCTGACCGCCTTTTTCCTCCCTTCCACTTTTCTCGGTCTGGGAGCCTACATTACCATTCTGCTTGGAGTTGTCATGTTCGGAATGGGACTTACACTAAAACCTGTGGATTTTAAGATGGTCGTGCAAAAACCGGTTCCAGTCATCATAGGGGTGCTGTCTCAATTTTTGATTATGCCCCTGGCTGCTTTTGTTATTGCGTATTTGTTGAAGCTTCCTGCCGAGCTTGCAGCAGGACTTGTGCTTCTCGGTTCAGTTCCTGGAGGGACCTCTTCCAATGTCATGGTGTTTCTTGCTAGAGGGAATCTGGCTTTGTCTGTGGCGATGACCTCGTTGTCAACGCTTCTTGCTCCCATTTTCACACCATTGATTCTCCTGATTCTGGCTGGTCAGTGGCTCCCTGTGGACCCGGTATCCATGTTTATTTCAATCGTGCAGGTTATCATTATTCCGATCGCTCTCGGAGTCGGTGTACGTAAGCTTGCCCCGGTAGTGGTTGACAAAGGAACGTCCATCATCCCGCTCATCTCTGTTCTGGCCATCATCATTATTGTTATGGCAGTAGTGGCAGCGAATGTAGACAGCATCATCAGTTCCGGTGTGATGGTTTTTGCTGCAGTTATGCTGCATAATCTATTCGGTTTGTCCCTTGGTTATGGAACGGCAAAAGTTATGAAGCTGGATGAAAGCAAGCGCCGGGCGATTTCCATTGAAGTAGGGATGCAGAACTCCGGTCTTGGTGTAGCGCTTGCTACAGCCCATTTTGGTCCCCTTGCTGCGCTGCCAAACGTTCTTGCTGCCGTATGGCACAATATCTCGGGACCTATATTGGCAACCTTCTGGTCGAAGAGACCGACAGAAAAACAAGAGGAGGATGCTGCACCTCACGATGCGTGGGTAGAAGGTATAAAACAAACGGGTCTATAAAAATTGTGTCATAGGTGAAACCTTTTTCCATTCTTTTCCGTAAACCATAGAAACAACGGAGGAGGTTAGGAAAAGCACGTGCGTATACGGCTGAAGAAAAGGTGGATACGCACCTCATATACATATGTCAGAGTGGCATCTTATATTTTTAATGACGAAAGAGGGGGCTTATGAAAAAAATATGGATAGGCATCTGTTTATTTCTTTTTGTTCTGCTTTCAGGAGTCACTTTGTATTCTTTATGGGGCAGCCAGGAGGTGAATGCTGTGACTGAGTATGAAAAACAAGAAGTCGAGAGGATTGAAATCGAGGTGGCATCCATGGATGTCGACATTCAGACCGCATCTGTCTCCCACGTTGAAATGAGTGCAGAAGGAAAGACAAACCAACCCCTTTTTACGTACCATTACTCTCAAGGGAAACTACATATTGAAGAAGTGGAACGAAAAGGGATCCGTCTGCTTCCTTTTTCTCCCTTCAAAGATGCTTCCTTACACATTGTGCTTCCTGAGAAAAAATATGAGGCGCTGACGATGCAGGCATCATCCGGAGACATCCGTATCGAGGAAATGACAACAGCGTCTTTAAATATCAAAACTTCGTCGGGATCTGTGGACATGGTGAATAATGAGATTGAAAGGACTCTGGCCATCGAAACTTCCAGTGGAGATATCGCAGGGGAAGCTGTTACAGCGGGCGCGCGAACTTATCAGACGAAGAGCGGATCCATTACGGAAGAGGATGCTGAGGGAGAGAAGACAAGGGTCAACACGGCTTCCGGAGATCTTTCCTTGACCGGAATGCAGACACTGACGGGTTTGGATGTGGAAACGACCAGTGGGGATGTGCATGTGAGTTATGAATCGGCAGCACCTCAAGATGGAACGGTTTTATTTACGAGCCGGTCAGGAGAAGCGGTTGTAAACTGGGAGGATTTGTTGTATGAAAAGAAAGAGGAGCACTCCTTTCGAGCTGTGCTTGGGAAGGGGAGTGAAGAGAACATCATACAGATTGCTACACAGTCCGGGGATCTGCACTTGAATAACAGGTGAGAGGAGGAGACCTCCCACCTTCGCCTGCTTACTATTGATGTGCGCCCGGTCCTTCTTCAGGTCGGTTTTTATTCGTGCGGTGTCCTGGTTCTTCTTCAACAGGCAGGCTTTCCTTCGGTGTTTTATTGTTGGTTTTAGCGGCGTTCATTTGAGATGTGCGTTTTCCCATATAAGATCCCTCCTTGTATTTTCCTTAGTGTTCGGTCGGAGGAAGGATGTTAATCGAGTAAAATATGGCAGAAAAAGAGCGCCCCGGAGGACGCTCTTTTTTTATGGGTTCATGATTTCTGAAATGATTTCATAAGAGCGCAGCCGTTTATCGTGATCGTAAATTTGAGAAATGATCATCATTTCGTCTGCCTCTGTCTCTTGAAGGAAGCTTTCCAGTTTGGCTTTGACCGTTTCTTTACTTCCGATAATGGAAGAGCCGAGCTGCTGCATGAGTGCCAGCTTTTCCCTTGGCGTCCATACATCCTCCATGTTTTCAACTGGAGGCTGAAGCAGCATGTTCGTGTTCCGGACGAGGTTCAGGAACTGCTGCTGGAGGGATGTGGCCAGATATTCCGCTTCTTCATCCGTATCGGCGGCAATCACATTCACACCAACCATCACATAGGGCTGGTCCAACACATCGGATGGACGGAACTGTTGTCTGTATAAACGCAGCGCTCCTTCCGTATTGTTCGGGGAAAAGTGGCTGGCGAATGAGAACGGCAGTCCCAGCTGTCCAGCCAGCTGCGCACTGAATCCGCTGGAACCAAGGAGCCAGATCGGCACATTCAGTCCTTCTCCTGGTACAGCATGAATGCGGTTTTCGCCGGCAAAGTAACCTCTTAATTCTTCCACCTGCTCAGGAAACTCGTTTGGATCACTATCCAGGTTTCTCCTTAACGCACCAGCTGTCAGCTGATCTGTTCCCGGTGCCCGTCCGAGGCCTAAATCAACCCGTCCAGGAAATAAAGTCTCCAGTGTACCAAACTGCTCAGCGACCACAAGTGGAGCATGGTTGGGCAGCATTACCCCGCCGGATCCGACTCGAATGGAATCTGTATGGTGCAGTACGTGGCTGATGGCTATGGAAGTAGCCGAGCTTGCGATAAACGGCATATTGTGATGTTCCGCTAACCAGTATCTGTTAAATCCCCAGCGCTCAGCATGCTGAGCCAGATCCACTGTATTTTTAAAGGAGTCAGCCGGTGTGCCGCCTTCTGTAACGGGGGCAAGGTCTAGAACGCTGTATTTTGTGTGAGAGAGTGTTTTTTCAGTCATATCCTGTCCTCATTTCTTTGTAGAATCCTATGGTTATCTTATCAATTTTGTTTCGAGACTCAAAATAATTTGTCTGAGCCTGAATCCATGCTTTCTTCCAAAGAGCCCCAGTCCTGTTCCTTCATATCCCGTATTGGAATGGACACACTAAGGAACAACAAAGGAATCTGGTTGGTTCTTTATAGAAGAAAGGAAGGGTATCGGTGAGAACGGCTGTATTCTGGATTAATGAAAGCCTTCTTATACTATTTCTCAGTCTTGCCGTTGCTTATACCGTAAATAGTGAGGCCACGGATCTGGAAGGGGACGGCAGATTTAAGCTCGTGCTGCTTCCGGACACCCAGTTGTATTCAGATGAGTTTCCAGAAAGGTTCCATGCCCAGACTCAGTGGCTGGCAGATAACTTTGAAAAAGAGGATATTCGCTTTGCCGCCCATTTAGGGGATGTGGTGGATAAAAATCAAAAACATCAATGGGAAAATGCGGATCAAGCCGTTGACCGGATGGATCAAGCCGGAGTGCCATATGGAATAGCGATGGGAAATCACGATATGGGGGGTAAAGCGGCTCACTATAAACAGTACTTTGGCAGCAGACGGATGAAGGGGCACCCGGGTTATGGAGGACACTCTCGAAATGAATTGAACTCCTATTATACGTTTTCAGCAGAAGGAAAAGATTTTCTTCTCCTTTTTTTAAATATCGACCTGCCCGGTGAAGATCTTGCCTGGGCCCAGCGTGTTCTTGATGAACACCCAGACATGCCGGTCATCGTTGTCACCCATCTGCTTATGGATACGAAAGGCCGGCTTTCAGAAAAACCTTATGTAAGAAAATCCAAAGGGAATTCTCCGTCATTCATTTATAACGAGTGGATTGCGAAGAATAGTCAAATTTTCATGACTGTCAACGGTCATTACAGCGGAACCTACCGCAAGATTCGTAAAAATGAGGCGGGACTGCCTGTCCATCAATATGCTGCTGATTACCAAGGGTATCCGAATGGAGGGGAGGGGTTCCTGAGAATCATTGAATTCGACTTGAATAAAAATACGCTGACCCACCGGACATATTCGCCTTATTTAGATGAGGACATGATTGGGGAGCAGCATAATTTTACCGAGTATGTGGATTTTGAGAAGCGGTGGAACCTTGAAATTCCCAACCAGCCCTATGAATAAACGAACAACCGCCGGCAGAACATTATCTGCCGGCGGTTGTTCGTTTCAGGCCCCTTCCTGCCACACAGCGTCTGTTTTTTTCTCAGCCGGTCTGCGGGTCATATGGAAAATGATATGAAGACCGATAGCTGTAAGGCTTCCAGCTACTATGCCGTTGCTTGTTAAAATTTGAATACTGTTAGGCAGCTGGGCGAATAGTTCCGGTGCTACAGTTACACCAAGCCCCATGCCGATGGAACAGGCAACAATCATAGAATTCTCAGGAGAAGCGGCGGCTTCCCTGCTTAACATTTTGATCCCCTGGGCAATCACCATGCCAAACATAGCAAGCATCGCTCCACCTAGAACAGGAGTGGGGATGATCGTTGTTAAGGCTGCGGCCTTAGGAAGCAGGCCGAGTCCAAGCAGCATGCCACCCATAATGAAGATGACTTTTTTTGATTTCACACCAGTCATGTTCATAAGACCGACATTTTGAGAAAAGGCGGTGTAAGGAAAAGCATTGAAAAAGCCGCCGAGCAGAATGGCGATACCTTCTGCCCGATACCCATTTCTCAAGTCTTTTTCCTTCACTTCCTGATCAGTCAGGTCACCGACAGCAAAATAAACGCCCGTCGATTCAACAAGGGATACCATAGCGACAAGGATCATCGTCAAAATGGCTGACCAGTGAAACGTAGGGATGCCGAAATATAGGGGTTCGATCATGTGAAAGAAGGAAGCCTCCGTAACAGCTGCTGTATCTACCCGGCCGAAGAAGAAGGCGGTCAGTGTACCGGCAGTAATTCCCATAAGAATGGAGATGGACTGGAAAAATCCACGAGTAAACCGGTATAAGAGGATAATGCCACCCAGTGTACCGAAAGCCAGAGACAAGTTGAATAGCGAGCCGAAGTCTTCTGCCCCTTGTCCGCCGCCCATATTCTGTACGGCAACCGGGATCAAAGTAATTCCTATGATGGTAACGACAGACCCTGTTACAACCGGAGGGAAAAAACGGACAAGCTTACTGAAAAAGCGGCTGATCACCAGGACGAACAGGCCGGATACAAGAATTGCGCCGTAAATGGCTGTCACTCCGTATTCGCTTCCGATAGCAATCATCGGACCGACGGCTGTAAAGGTACAGCCGAGCACAACAGGCAGTCCGATACCGAAATATTTGTTCTTCACAACCTGCAGGATGGTTGCCGCTCCACACATGAAAATATCTACGGCAACTAAATACGTCAGTTGTGTAGAACTTAACCCGAGGGCACTGCCGACAATTAATGGAACGAGAATGGCTCCAGCGTACATCGCAAGAAGATGCTGGATGGCTAAAGTGATTTGTTTCACTGTGCTCCCACCTTTTCAACAAATTGGACACGTCCGTTTTCCAATGAAGCAACGCGGGCTAAGGATTCCACTCGGACCCCTCTGTTCTTTAATATTCCGCCGCCATCCTGAAAGGATTTTTCGATAAGAATACCGATTCCTTCCAGAGTAGCTCCTGCTTGTTCAACAATATGCAGGAGACCGAGAGCCGCTTGTCCATTCGCCAGGAAATCATCAAGGATCAAGACGTGATCGTCTCTGTTTATGAATTCGTGAGAGACGGCAATTTCACTCGCCTGTTCTTTTGTAAAGGAGTAGACTTCAGAGGTGTACAACTGATCGTTCAGCGTCAATGATCTGCGCTTTCTGGCAAAAACAACAGGAACCTGTAAGTGAAGGCCTGTCATTTGAGCAGGAGCGATTCCGGACGATTCAAGCGTCAATATTTTTGTAATGCCTGCTTCTGAGAATCGGTCGGCGAATTCACGTCCAATGCTGTCCATTAATAAGGGATCGATTTGATGATTGATGAAGGCATCCACTTTTAAAACAGATGCGGAGAGTACACGTCCTTCTTCTCTGATTTTTCTTTCCAACAATTCCATAGGATTCCCACCTTGATGATGAATTACATTGGATGTTTCATAAAAAAATGCGTATCGTCCACCTCTCAAAGTTATGAGAAGCCGGACGATACGCACAGCTGGCATCGTAAGGAGAAGAATCCAGAAAGGATTCTTCATCTGTCAGGCTTTTCATAGTCGGTTCATTTACGGCAAACCGGTAGAAACTTGCAGGCCTTATCCCTGCTATTATATGAAAATATCCGAATGTTATTGGTATTGTAACATATAAAGGTTCGATATCAAGAGCCTGTTGACAGATAAGCGAAGAAGATATGGAATATTAAAAAGAAATCATCAGGCTACTGCGCCCGCTTCTTCATTCGGGACGGCTTGGATTCTGCTTTTTTCAGTTCTTTGATTTCTCGGTTGGCCTCTTTGAAGAAGGACCCTCCCATAAGTAAAATGACGACAGAGAATGGGAGAGCAGCTATGATCAGGACGTTCTGCAATCCCTGTGTTCCACCAAAATAAACGATGGTGGCGGCCATACCTGTCAGAGCCAGTCCCCACAAAATTTTGACTGTACCATCTGGATTCAATGACCCTTTGGTGGAAAGCATTCCTAATACGAACGTAGCGGAGTCCGCAGAGGTGATAAAGAAAATCGCAATTACGAAAATCGTAATGAAGGACATGAGTGTGCCAAGCGGATAGTAATCCAGTGTCGCAAACGTTGCGGTTTCAATCGGGAACTCTGAAATGGCTTCAATGCCCCGCTGCTGCAGATCGATAGCGGCTGTTCCAAAGACAGCAAAGAAGACGAAGCAGACGAGAGATGGAACCACCAGCACACCGGTCATGAACTCCTTGATTGTTCTTCCGCGGGAAATCCTTGCAATGAAAATCCCGACGAAAGGTGACCAGGAAATCCACCACGCCCAGTAAAAAATGGTCCACGAGTTGATCCACGATCGGCTTTCCTCATTAAGAGGAGCAATGCGGAGACTCATATCAAAAAAGTTGGTTACGTAGTTTCCAAGAGACTGTGTAAACATATTCAATGTCAGTATGGAAGGTCCTACGATAAACAAAAGAATCATCAAACCAAATCCGAGAAAAAGGTTCGTATTGCTTAAATATTTGATTCCCTTGCTGATGCCCGACCACGCAGAGGCGATAAAGAGCACCATGGAAACGACGAGTATAATAAACTGGGTGGTAAAGTTAGTGGGAACGTTGAATAAGTATCCCAGTCCTTCGTTGATCTGAGCGGAACCAAACCCAAGTGTCGCGGCTACACCAACGACGGTGGCGACGACGGCAAGCACATCAATCAGCCTGCCCGGCAGGCCGCTCATCGCCTTTTTGCCGAACAACGGGATTAAAGTGGCGCTGATCAACCCGGGGTAGCCTTTGTGGAATTTAAAGTAGGCAAGTACAAGAGCGACGAGTGCATAAATCGCCCAGGCGTGGATGCCCCAGTGGAAAAAGGAGTACTGCATGGCATCCTTAATCGCCTGCTCGCTTCCCTCAGGAGCTATAGGACTGCTTTTGAACGCGTGGGAAGCAGGTTCTGCTGTCGTCCAAAAGACGACGCCCATCCCCATACCGGCGCTGAAAAGCATGGCAAACCATGTAGGCAGGGAGAATTCAGGTTTCTCGTCCTTTTTACCAAGCTTCAGGTTTTTGAACCTGGAGAATACTAAGTAAATACAGAAAATCAGCATCGCTAAAACGATGATCAGGTAGTACCATCCAAACGTGTTTGAAATATCAGCCGTAATTTCGGAAGTGACGGTCTGAAGCTGATCAGGGCTGATCGATCCCCAGACCACGAACAAGGCACAGATGGTTAACCCATACCAAAAAACAGGAGTTACATTCTTCATTTCTTCACCTCATATGTAATAATAAAAAGCAGGGGTTGATTCTTCTTCTTACCCTTAAAGTCTACATTTAAATCCTGTTTTTGTTAAATTTGTTACAAGATGTAGAAATATGTAGAGGAGGCAGCCGTATGGATCCGCAAATCGTTCAGCTTGGAAATATGCATCTTATAGGAGAAAGCAGGAGCATGACCTTGACTGAAGATAAGACTGTAGAGTTGTGGAAAAGCTTCAAACCTAAGGTGAAAATGATTCAAGAGCGGAAGGACGAGTGCTTTTATAACCTATCCATTTATCCGGAAGGATTTGACCTGAACACGTTCACCTATGATACCCGCTTCACCCGGTGGGTGGCAGTTCACGCCCAATCTAATGAAGAACTTCCGGAAGGTATGGAGAGCTTTACTATACATGGAGGGCTGTACGCTGTTTTTATTCATAAAGGACCGGCGCACACCTTTGCAGGCACCCTTGGTACTATTTTTAATGAGTGGCTTCCGAACTCTCCGTATGAAGTGGATGTGCGCCCCCACTTCGAGAGGTTGGGGCCGGATTACAGGGTGGATGATCTAAATGCTGAAGAGGAAGTGTGGGTTCCGATTAAATAAAAAAGGTCAATGCCGGCTGCGGCATTGACCTTTTTTTATACTTTTTCTAATTCATGGTCATCGGTAAGAACTTCGGATTTATCCGGGTAGCAGTTCTCGATGTGCTGTTCCCCCCATGCACAGAGCATATCCAGAGCGGGCTTTAAGGACCAGCCGTAGTCCGTTAGTTTGTAAACAACTTTCGGTGGAACCTGGTTGAAAACCACCCGGTCCAGCACCCCGTCCTGCTCGAGCTCCCTTAGCTGCTGGGTAAGCATTTTCTGGGTAATCCCCGGCATGAGACGCTTCAATTCACTCGTTCGTAATTCGCTCTTTATTAAATGACATAAAATAACGACTTTCCACTTCCCACCGATGACTTCAAGAGCTGCCTCAACGGGGATGTTGTATTTTTTCATCATGGTCCACTCCTTCATGGTTCACGTTCCTTATGAATGGAAGACACGTCTTTGATTCTTTTCAACGCTTTAAAAATTTATCATATCTTTATGAAATGTTCCATCGTTATAACTTCCTTTGTCGGTGTCCATAAAAAAGTGGAACGATATGGTCTCGGCTGAACCCTCTGGCGGCACAAATGTTACTAAAAAGTACCTACGTGACTTTAAAGTACGTACTTTCTAAAAAGTTTCATTCGTAGCATAATCATTTTTGTCCCCGGGGGATTGGCCCGCGTTAAAGAGGCCCGGGCCCGTTTAGCTACCCGATGGATATGCCATTTATGTTCCCCGGGCGTGCATGACATTCAATAGAGAAATCCGGAAATGGTCAAAGGCGCCTTTGCTTTTCCGGACTCACAAAAAGAAAGAGGAGGACTTCTTCATGAGTTCATACGCAGAAACGATTGATCAACCTAAATCAAAAGGAGGCACTCCTGCGCTGATTGCTTTAGCCATTAGTGCCTTCGGAATTGGAACGACGGAATTTGTGCCTGTAGGTTTATTATCATCCATCGCCGGTGATTTATCGATATCCATTACGCTGGCGGGGCTTTTGATTTCCGGCTATGCCCTCGGGGTAGCTGTCGGTGCGCCTGTATTAACGGCTCTTACGAGTAAAATGAGCCGTAAATCGCTTTTATTGTCGTTGATGGTGTTGTTTATTATCGGGAACTCGGTAGCTGGCCTGTCGACAAGTTTCGGCCTGCTTCTCGTCGCGCGCTTCATTACCGCTTTCTCTCATGGCATCTTTTTTTCCATCGGTTCCACGATAGCCGCAGATCTTGTACCTGAACATAAACGGGCCAGTGCCATCGCCTTTATGTTTACAGGATTGACGGTTGCTACGGTCACGGGCGTTCCGCTGGGGACGTTCATTGGACAGGCTTTCGGCTGGAGAGCCACCTTCTGGGGAGTTGCTCTGCTTGGTGTGGTCGGTATGATCGCCAGTTCCATTTTAGTTCCAAGTAACTTGAAAGAAGCGGCGCCTGCTAAATTCAGTGAACAATTGAAAATCCTGAAAAATGGAAAACTCATGCTGGCTTTCCTGATTACAGCCCTTGGATATGGAGGGACCTTTGTCGCCTTCACTTATCTGACTCCTTTACTTGAAGATGTAACAGGATTCAGTTCCAAGTGGGTCAGCATCATCCTGCTGGTGTATGGGGTGGCTGTAGCAATCGGTAACGTTGTAGGTGGGAAAGCTTCTAACAAAAACCCGCTCCGGGCGTTATTCTGGATGTTTGTGTTTCAAGCCGTCATCCTGTTTGGGTTGACGTTTGCTGCTCCTTTCAAGGTTGCGGGGCTTATCGCTATCTTCCTAATGGGGCTGTTTGCCTTTATGAACGTTCCCGGTCTTCAAGTGCTCGTCGTTAACCTGGCTGAAAAATACGTCCCATCCGCAGTCAATGTCGCATCTGCTTTGAACATTGCCGCCTTTAATGTCGGAATTGCCATCGGTTCTTTTGTCGGCGGAATCATCGTAGACGGTATCGGTCTTATTCATACCCCTTGGATTGGTGCCATCATGGTTGTCGGGGCTGTATTGTTAACAGGTTTATTGAGAAAAGTAGAACAGTAACAATGTTTGGGTTCTCTTTCTTTCGGTAATGAGTTTCGAGCAGATGAAAACAACAAACAATGAAGAGGAGGAAAATATCATGAAAACCAATATGAAAACATTGAATAACGGTTTGGAAATGCCGGAAATCGGCTATGGAGTCTTCCGCGTCGACGAAGGGGAAGCTCTTGAGGAAGCTGTTGTTACAGCCATTAAGGAAGGCTACCGAAGCATCGATACTGCTGCCATTTATGGGAATGAACGCAGTGTAGGAAATGGAATTAAGAAAGCCGTAGACGAGGGGATTGTAAAACGCGGGGATCTTTTCGTGACTTCCAAAGTGTGGAATGACGGCCTCGATTATGAAGGGACCATCAATGCCTACGAAGAAAGTTTAGAGAAACTGGGTCTGGACTATCTGGACCTTTACTTGATTCACTGGCCGGGGAATAAGAAATATGAACAGCCGTGGAAAGCTATGGAATCCCTTTATAAAGAAGGGCGCGTAAAATCGATTGGCGTTAGTAACTTCCAAGTCCACCATTTGGATGATCTGTTGTCCTATGCTGAGGTCAAGCCTGTTATCAACCAGGTGGAGTTTCATCCTAAACTGACCCAGCAGGAGGTTCGTGAATACGGGGAAAAACACGACATTCAAGTCGAGGCATGGTCTCCATTAATGAATGCGGATCTATTGGATCACCCGGTTATCCAGCAGCTGGCGCAGCGTCATGATCAATCACCGGCTCAGATTATTCTGCGCTGGGATATCCAGCATGATGTCGTAACCATACCGAAATCCATGACGCCTTCCCGAATAAAAGATAATATCAACATCTACAATTTTGAATTAACGGATGAAGAGATGAAAGAACTGGACGCACTCAATGAGAATGCCCGCAGCGGCCCGCATCCGGATGAATTCGATTTTTAATGAAACAGTGAAAGGACAGGGGAATCCCTGTCCTTTTGCTGTTTTTACAATTGTTTATTGTACTTTGGATCTGATGATTTCCTTCCCGCTCCATCGATATAGTAGGTTTCCTTTAACCGGTGGGCGTCCTCAGACTGAGTTTCCCGCTTCATGCGTTTCCTTCTTTTTCGATCGAAATAGATCGACACAGCAATAACGACAGCCAGAATACCGAGCAGCAGCCACAGCATAATCATCCTCCTCGGGTTTTATGACTTATATTCTCCTATTCCCGGTTTTTAGATGGCCTAGTGCTGTCTGACAGGAAACAGGGCATCCGGCCCATTATTTGTAAAAAAACGCAGGGGAATGTCATCATTTTGATATAGGAGCTATATCGATTGGACGGAATGTCTTTGCTTTTGGTAGGCAGCCGCTATTTCTGCTCCTAAGGCCGCATTGGATTTGATTAACGCGATGTTCGCCTGTACACTTTTTCCTTGTGTCGCCTTGTGGATATAATCAAGCAGGAAGGGGGTAACGTCCTTCTGCGTAATATTTCGCTTACCGGCTTCATGTAAAGCTTCCTCGATCATTTGGTTCATATAGGATTCTTCCAGTGCGCTGTGTTCAGGAATAGGATTGGCAATGACCAGGCCACCGTCAAGGCCGAGCGACCATTTGGTGTCGATGACAGCTGCGATTTCATCCGGATGATTGACTTGATAGTTGGAGGAAAAGGCGCTCGATCTTGTGAAAAAGGCAGGAAGCAGATTTGTTTGATAGCTGAGTACAGGAACTCCTTTTGTCTCCAGGTATTCCAGTGTCAGGCCGAGATCGAGAATGGATTTCGCGCCGGCACATATGACAGCGACGTTTGTTTGAGCCAGTTCCTCAAGGTCCGCTGAAATATCCATCGTGGACTCGGCGCCGCGGTGGACACCGCCGATGCCGCCTGTTACAAACACCGAGATACCAGCAAGACCGGCGCAGAACATCGTCCCTGCCACGGTCGTTGCACCTGTTTTTCCTAAAGCAGCAAGGTACGCAATATCTTTGCGGGACGCTTTGATCACTTCTTTTTCAGAGGCAAGTCTCTTTAATTCTTCTTTTGTGAGTCCCACTTTGATTTTTCCATCCATAATGGCGGTTGTGGCCGGTACAGCGCCATGCTCCCGTATGATGGAAGCCACGTCCTCCGCCGTTTGTAAATTATGAGGAAACGGCATGCCGTGTGAGATGATGGTCGATTCAAGAGCGACTACGGGGAGGTTTTCTGCCAGAGCGTAAGCCACTTCTTCGGAGATGTCTACATAAGGGTTCATACAAATTCCTCCACATCCTGGGTCAGCAGGGACGGGGTCAAATCCTGCCGGACCGTGTAGGGGGACTGAATGCATTTTACTGCATTCATCATCCCCGTTTTTATAATTTCCTGAAGTTCCATGCCTTCCATCCATCCGTATAAAACACCGGCACAGAAAGCATCTCCCGCACCAGTCACATCGCTGACATCCCCTGTTGAAAAAGAAGGGAAGTGATGGATACCTCCTTCCTTCTCCCCAACGACGACGCCGTCCTTTCCGGAGGTAATGGTCACTTTGTCGATGCCCATCTCCAGCCATAAACCTGCGGCGAGGTACCATTTTTCTTTGGAGTCAATAGACATATCGAATTGAGCTTCGGTTTCTTCAATATTGGTCATCAGCCACGTAAGTCCGTGCAGATCTTTGGGCAGGCGCGTCATCTTAGGGGCAGAGACGGTAACGAACGCAAGGGGGACCGAGAAACTGCGGCTCATCCTAAGCAGGAGTTCCAACGTCTCTTTTGGACAGTTGAGGTCAGCAACCATACATTCCGACTGCCTCATCTTTATTTCACTTTTCATAACAAGGGGAGGAACAATCGCCTCGAAAACCTCCATATCCGCGAGCGCAGTAAGCAATTCCCCCTGAGGATTCATCAATGCTGTGTATGTACCTGTGGTGGCGTGAGGGAGATGAAGAGTACCTTCCAGATTCATAAAGGGACGGGAGGCTTTTTCGATCATGTCCCAGTCAGCGTCCATGCCGGCTGCTGTAATAAGCGAAGGGTGAAAGCCCAGCCTTCCAAGGTTTTCGGCGATGTTTCTCGCTACACCTCCAGCACTGGAACGGGAATAGACAGGGTTGGATGTGTACATTTGAAGCGGTTCATGGGTGTGGAGTTTCCGGTCGACATTGGCGCCTCCGATGCAGAGGATCTGTCTGGATTTGTTCAACACATAGGCACGACCGAGAAGGACATTTTTCTGAACGAGACCGGAAATAATATTGGCTACTGTGGAACGGGAGAGTTGAAGAGCTTCTGAGAGGGTCTGCTGGGATATATAAGGGTTTTTGACAATCTGCTGGTACACCTGACGCTCACGTGTGGTCAACTTTTCCATTAATCATAATTCCCCCTTCATAAACAAATGTTTGAATAGTCAAACATTTGTTTGCTCTATTATAAGAACGCTTTCATGGAAAAGTCAATAAAAATCGAAGAGAATGGTGACAGGAAATCGTTTGTCCCGTTATAGTAGAAGAGATTACTCAGAGGAGGAATGGGATGCTTGTAAAACAAATTCATCATGCTGCAATAATTTGTTCAGATTATGAAATTTCGAAACATTTCTATGTACATATTCTCGGTTTACCGGTAATAGCTGAAAACTATCGGGAGGAAAAGGCATCTTATAAACTCGATCTTCAAGCAGGTGAAAATCAAATCGAATTGTTTTCTTTTCCATCCCCACCAGAACGGCCGGATGATCCGGAAGCAAGAGGTCTCAGACATCTCGCTTTTGCCGTAGAGGACGTGGAACGCTCCAAACAAGAGCTGGAGGAAAAAGGGGTGGTTGTAGAAGAGTTGAGGATTGATCCGTATACCGGAAGAAGATTTACTTTTTTCAAGGACCCTGATCAGCTGCCCCTGGAACTGTATGAAACAGGCGAAGAAGGAGCGGAGAGGTAACGCTTTGGAAACCTCTGTTGTTTTATCATTTATCGGGATTTCCCTTTTGTTGACACTGAGTCCGGGACCGGACATCCTTTTTGTGCTGGCTCAAAGTATTGTCCAGCAGGCCAAGGCGGGGATTGTTACGGCCCTTGGGCTGTGCACTGGGCTGGTGATCCACGTGTCAGCAGCTGCCCTTGGAGTATCAGCGGTCATCTATCAATCAGCGGCGGCGTTTGAAATCGTGAAATATGCAGGGGCCGCTTACCTGCTTTTTCTCGCTTTTCAATCCTTCCGGGGTGGAGCACCAGCGAATGGAGCAGCGCAGGGGAATTCGGAAAAATACCAAAAGCTTTACAGGAAAGGGATCCTTATGAACCTTCTCAATCCGAAGGTATCGTTATTCTTCCTTGCCCTTCTTCCACCTTTCGCCGATCCGTCCCGCGGGAGTGTTTCTCTACAGATGCTTTTACTCGGATTGATTTTTATCACCCAGGCTTTTCTTGTATTCTTCCTGGTCTCCGTGTTAGCAGAAAAAATTCAACAGCACGTGCTTCACCGGATTTCGACAGGAAAGCTCCAAAAAGCCCAGGGCCTCATCTTCAGTTTCATCGCCATGCAGATTATGATCAGTGGAAAATAATCCCTCTTTATGGAGGGGGTTTTTTGGCTGTAAAAAAAGCCTGTGCTAACCAGTTAGAGTTGTCCATTTGTCGTGTGAAGGGTCACTTTCCGCTTATTGGTGAATGAATGCCGCGGGCACGCCCTCCGCTGACTTGGTCAGGAAGGCCGCCTGCCCAAGTGGAGCGTTCGGTTCTGTTCCCGCAGACGTCACCACCGAACGCTCCTCGTGCCGGGTTAGAATAAATAGGAGAGTAAACAGGTTCGCAGATTCAAAAGAACGCTATGGGCTGCGCTGATGACGGCTGCCTGCCGGAATATAGCAAAGACTGTCCTCCATCCAGCAAGGGGCTTTCGCTCCTGGCGGTAAGAAAAAAAGCTTGTAAAGAAACAGGGGTTTCTCTACAAGGTGAAATCCCCCTCATTAAGGAGGGGGATTTCTATTTATGAGGATATCTGCTTGATTGGTGCGCCTGATTCAGCAGCGGCCTTCCTGATGTGAGCGGCGATCGTATCCCATGCCTCTGTGGCTGCTTCTGTGGGACCAAGATGCGTGAACAGGTGGTAACAGTCTTCAAATAGGCGGTGATGGACAGGGACACCTGCTTTTTTCAGCTTTTTCGCGTATCTCTCCGCTTCAGGCTTGAAGGCATCATATTCCGCTGTGATCATGACAGTTTCGGCTGCACCGCTGACATTCTCTGCGTAAACAGGCGATGCGTAGGGATGGACGTCCTGTCCTTGTTCAGGGACATAGCAGAGGTTCAGAAAATGGGCGAACTGAGGGTATTTGGAACGCCATTTATCTGGTTCTGGTTTTTCAGAAAACGGGGTAGCAAAATCAAGCATGGCACACGATAAAACCTGGAGGAGGGGCTGAGGCTCCTCTTGATCCTTCAAGTATAAACACAAAGCAGCAGCGATGTTGGCACCTGAGCTCTGCCCTCCGACCATCCACTTGTCAGGGTCGATGTTCAGACCTTCGGGATTGCTTTTCACCCAGGCCAATACTTCATAGAGCTGGATGATTGGAGCAGGGAAGGGATGTTCCGGCGCTTTGCCGTATTCTACATTGATGACCACACAACCTGTCCTGTTAGCCAGGTACCGGCAGTACGGGTCATCCATTTCTTTGTTATACATAATGAAGGCCCCGCCGTGGAGGTTTATATAAACCGGTGGTTTATTATAGGTAGAGTGAAGCGGTTCGTAATAGGTGACCGCTACTGGAGCAATCGAAGTGTCGACTAAAACATCGACCCGCTTCTTTACTTTCTGTTTTTGAATGGTAGACGTGCGTGCTGCTTTATTAGGAAGCATACGCAGGAGACGAGCAATCCACTGGATAAACATAAAAGACCTCTCTTTTTTTAGGGTAGTGTTCCCTTAGATATCCTACATTAATCAAACCGGCTGAGGTGAATACACCTTTGGAAAAAGGGGAAAACGAAGCCCGAGAAGCACCAGCTGATAAGGATTTGATTATTATGTATATGGAAAAGGAGAAAAGAAGGTGAATCGATGGTCTTCAATGCAGTTATATGGCTGTTCATCCATTTAGCTGTCAGCGGCATCACAGCTATGGCACCTGCTTCCTTTATCCGGTTCCTGCATCCATTATTAAGGACGAAGAGCTGGGAAGGTCGTGGGCGTATTTACCGGTCTTTCGGAATTCATAGATGGAAAACAATGCTTCCAGAAGCGAGGAAATGGGTGAACAAAGGTAGAGGAAAGACAGCGGCATCGATTAGAAACGTGTATGCATATAGTGAGCTGGAAGAGCAGCTTACCAGATCGGAACTCTCACACTGGATGCAGATTTTCCCTGCGCCCTTGTTTTTTCTATTTAATCCAGCATGGGCAGGGTGGATCATGATTATGTATGCATTGTTGTTTAATCTGCCCTTCATCATGATTCAGCGCTACAACCGGGCAAGAGTCAGCCGTCTTTCGGACAGGTTGCTCCATGCATTTCCGCAAAAGTAGAAAAGAGTCAGAGTGGAGCACTCTGACCGGCGTTTCATTTTAGTATTTAACATAAGCAGCTCCAACAATAATAAGGAGAATAAACAAAACAACAATCAGCGCAAAGCCTGCTCCGTATCCGTAGCTCATGATCTCACCCCCTGTTCATAATTAGTTTATGCGGGGGTTTTTGTTTGGGAAAGGCATCCATCATGCATTACGGTGAATTCCACGTTTTGCGGGGTGGATGATTTTTTTGCTTCAGACACATCCAAAACTTGTTTTTATCCGTATTCTATATAAAACGTGAAGGATTTGATAAAAACAGATATACTAGTATCATTATGGATTTAAAGGAGATTTCTGAATGGCCCAACCGACAGACTTGGATTTGTATGAACGAATCAGGCAGAAAGATAAAGAGGCCCTTGAAGTTCTTTACGACCGATATGAAAAATTGCTGTACTCCTTTGCCTTTCGCATGATGAAGGATTCGCAGGCAGCAGAGGAAGTCATGCAGGATGTATTTATGAAGTTGTGGAGAGGAAAAGGGGCCGGTCAGTATGTCAGCGGGCGGGGAAAGTTCTCCAGCTGGCTTTTGACGATTACCAGGAATGCTTCCATTGATTTAATAAGAAAGAAAAAAGTTCAGGAAGTAGAATGGGATCAGCGTGATTCTGTTCAAGAAGACCTGCCGGGCGTTGAGCAGGAAATTGAAGATAAAGAGGAGCGGGATCAGCTTCGAAGAGCTGTTCATACGCTCCCGGACGAACAACAGAGAATGATTTGTCTCTTTTATTTTCAAGGGATGTCTCAAAGAGAGATTGCGGAAAAATGTGATATTCCCCTCGGTACCGTCAAAGGACGTGTCCGGCTGGCGCTGAAGAAATTGAGAGAGCACCTTGAGAAAGAAGGGGGGATCGTTTATGAACGATAAACCATGTGACCACATCCTGGATTATATAAATGATCAATTATCAGATATCGAGCGAAAACAGTTTGAAAAACACTTATCCGAATGCCCCCGGTGCCAGGAAGAACTGAAGGAATTGGAAGACTTGATGGGGGATCTGCCGTCATATATGGAGCAGACGGAACCACCTTCAGGTATGAAGCAGAGGGTATTGGACGAAGTCTTCTCAAATGAGGAGGAAGACAACACACCTGTCCGTACGAAGAGACCTGTGAAGTGGAAAGCCTGGTCAGGTGTACTGGCTGCAGGACTGCTTCTTTCCATTGGTATGAACGTGTATACTGGACTGGAAGTATCCGATCTGGCCTCAGAAAATGAACAGTTGGAATCGAGCCTTACGGAAATCCAAACAGCTCTTTCCGAACTGGAGGACAGCGAATCCGGTACAGCTTCACCGCTTCAGCAGACAGAACTGGCTTCTGCTGAAGGGACCAATGCTGCTGGAACAGCTACGTTATTAAACCGGGAAACCAAACAGGAGCTTCTCGTACAAACGCAGAACCTGGAAAACCTGGAACCAGGCGAAGTGTATCAAGTATGGCTGATTGAAGGAGAGACACCGGAACCGGCTGGTGCTTTTACAACGAATGATACCGGCAGTGGTGGAGTAGCGTTTACGATAAATGAAGAAAAATCGTGGGATGCTGTTGCCATTACGAAGGAACCACAGACGGGCAACCAAACGCCGCAGGGAGATATTATTCTTCAAGCCGGACTTTAATAGAAGAGAGCTTTCCGTGGATAAGCGGAAAGCTCTTTTTGTTTTCGTTATGTTTCGCTGTCGACCAGTCTTCTGATTTCATTGAGGATCTGCTGTTGATCTTCAATCCGATTCACAAGTTCCCCTTCTCTTACAAGCCACTGCCCCCGCTCAAGCTCAAGCTCCTGAATCTGTTCCTGAAGAAGGGTGATCTCTCCTTGAAGGGTTTCCAATTCCTGACGCAGCTCTTCTAACTCCTTTTCCGAGCATGTGTCATCATAATACCAGTCATGAATGACCAGAGCAGTTTCAGGCTCAACTCTGTACGAATATTCCGGGTCGTTATTTCCGATGACCCATACGGAAAATCCGAGAAAATAGGAAAGATCCTCCAGCGTTTCCTTGTAGGCAGTCCAGCCATTCGCTTGAACAGCTGGAGATTTAACAGGAGAAACAGCCTCGTTCCAAGGAAACTTCAGTCCATATTCAAGAGCTGGAATGTTAAATCCGCCAAAATAAATCTCTTTTCCGGTGACTTCATGGAATCGCTGGATTTCCTGCAGGACGTTCTGCTTCCTGTTGTAAACCTCTGTGGATGTCATGGAAGCTTTGATTTGTTCGACAGTTGGAACTGCCTGATTGTTCAGTTCAAACCAGGCATCAATAGATATGAAATCGACAAGCTTCCAATAAGAGCGGTTGATTTTTGCTGTAAAATCCTGCTGTGTCTGAGGACTCCAGGATGCAGTATACCACCAGTTCGTACGCAATACGACGATACCTTCAAACTGCCGCCTCGTTTCTGTGATCATCGCCTCCCAGTCGGATTCCATGGATTCAAAGTTGACGAGGTTGGAGGCAATATTCAATCCCCAGACTTGATAGGGGATGGCGATGGTGGTAATTAAAGGATTGAGCACCGTCGTCTGCCACAACATAAACCATCGTTTTTTATCTGCGGGGTTCCATTCGGTTTCCCCGTACTGTCCTCCTTGGATGAATGGGAACGGCTCCAGCATCACTTGAATCCCTTTACTGGTCAAAACCTCAATCAATTCGACCGCTTTTTGTTTTTGAGCTTCATTGATTGTCATGGTTAATGATGTACGGCTGGGAATGTCCACCCGGATCGGTACATTCACAGTGTTTAAGTTCAGGCGGAGGATATCATTCAAAATCAGCTCCGGATTAAAATTATCCAGCACCCACAAGTTTCCCGATTTAATTTTCCCAGGCTGCACAGGGTTGTTTATATTATCCATAGTTATCGTAACCTCCAGGTTATGATCTTGTCTTAGGAATAGTGTATGCGCGTGCCCCTGCTCCGGCAGGGTGACAGGCCAGATGAAATGAAATAAGTAGATAGAAAACATACCAGGTCCCCTGACATAGAGCGCTTGATAGACGTTATTCCTGGTGGGGGTGACTAGTTTCCAAAAAAAATCATAGAAATAGTGATCCACATATCATCTCCTCTCGTTAGCTGTATGAAACCAATTCAAAGAGGAGTGGATGAATCAATGACACACAGAGTAAATTGGAAGAAGACTTTTGCAGCGCTTCCGCTATCAGCAGCTCTATTAATACCTACAGCGAGCCCGGCCTTTGCCGACCATCATGGCGACCATGAACAAATGGACAAAGTAACGGTAACTACCCCGGCCGCCGATCTTCGTGCGACTCTGGATCATTATCTTTCTGAACATGCCTACCTGGCTGTCGTAACGATGCAGAAAGGATTGGAAGGCGGTGAAGACTTTGAACAGGCAGCCGCTGCCCTGCAGGCGAATACGAAGGACCTATCCGGTGCTGTCGGATCTGTCTACGGGGAAGAAGCTGGCAGCCAGTTTGAAGACCTATGGTCCGAACACATTGGTTATTTCGTTGACTACGTAAAAGCAACAGCGGAAGATGATGAAGAGGGACGTCAGGCCGCCCTTGATAATCTTGACGACTACCGACAGGATTTCTCATCCTTTATGGAATCAGCAACAGGAGAGAGATTAGAAGCCTCTGCCTTGGCTGAAGGGCTTCAAATGCACGTAGATCAACTAGTTGGAGCTTTTGACAGCTACGAGGAAGGCGATTTTGACGAAGCTTACGAAAATCTCCGTATGAGCATCGAGCATATGTACGGTGTTGGTAAAGGATTATCAACAGCCATTACAGACCAGTTCCCGGAGAAGTTTGAAAATACAACGCCGGCCACACCAGCCGCTGATCTCCGTGCTGACTTGAACCATCTTCTCTCTGAACACGCAGCTCTTGCCGTTTTCGCTATGCAGAAAGGTGGCGACGGAGCGGAGGACTTTGAAGAAGCTGCCGAAGCTCTAAGTCATAACACAGAAGATTTATCAGCAGCTATTTCCTCTGTCTACGGGGAAGAAGCGGGTGCACAGTTTGAAGACATGTGGTCCGAGCACATCGGCTACTTTGTTGATTATGTAAAAGCAACAGGAAATGATGATGAGCAGGCGAAAGAAGAAGCATTGAAAGCTCTTGATGGGTACAGACAGGAATTCTCCAAATTCCTTGATACAGCAACAGAAGGTAAATTGATGGCTGAAAATACAGCAGAAGGTCTGCAGATGCACGTGCAGCAGTTGACTGGAGCTTTTGATAACTATGTGAATGGTGACTACGAAATGGCCTATGAGCAGGTACGTGAAGCATACGGCCACATGTACGGCGTAGGAAAAGGATTATCCGGAGCCATTGTGGAGCAGAATCCTGACATGTTTGCCAGCGACATGCCATCTGAAATGCCGAAAACCGGCTTGGGCGGTACGAGTGATGATGGCGGGCTGAATGCCTGGATGATCGCTTTCGCTTCCATGGGTATGGCTGTTCTTGCTGCCTTCATCGGTTTCCGCCGTAAGCAGGATCAAGCGTAAAAAGAACAGATTCCAATGCGGGGTGTTCTCATCCCGACATTGTTTTCCATAAAGGTATTAAAAAAGAGTGGTGTCTTATCTGGACACCACTCTTTTTTATGGATGTCTTTAGAATTTTTTGACAACCGAGTCGTTTTCTTTTCTTCTATATGAACTTTGTCTTATGATTTAAACCAGGTACCTTTCTCAGGAGCCAATGAATGATGGACACTCAGGAGGAGATGAAAGCATGAATGTAACAGAATGGTCCGTTCCATCGATACCATCCATGGAAGGGAAAATCGTAGTTGTGACAGGTGGGAATGGAGGCATTGGTCTGGAAGCAGTCAAAGTCCTCGGTGAAAAAGGGGCCACAGTGATTATGGCTTCACGTTCTAAGAAACGTGGAGAACAAGCCGCCGATCTGCTAAAGAGACAACAGTCAGATATTCGAGTAGACGTAATGGAGCTGGATTTAGCAGATTTGGATTCTGTCGCTTCCTTTGCAGAACAATTCAAAGAGAAATATGACCGCCTTGATATCTTGATGAATAACGCCGGAGTGATGACAACGCCTTATGGTAAAACGAAGGATGGCTTCGAGCTTCAGTTCGGAACCAATCACCTGGGTCATTTTGCTTTAACGGCCCGCTTATTTGAACGGTTAGCCGCTACAGAAGGCTCCCGGGTTGTGACAATCAGCAGCAATGCCCACAAATCGGGCTCTGTGAACTTTGATAACCTTATGTTTGAACAGGGGAAAGGATACACCCCTATGAAATCATACAGCCGCTCAAAGTTTGCTAATTTACTATTTGCCTTTGAACTGCAGCGCAGGATCGATCAGGCCGGACTATCCATCAAATCACTTGGTGCCCACCCCGGGGGAGCACAGACGGATCTCGCCCGTCATATTGAAGACCGTTTCTTATACAAAGCTCTGAGTGGTGTGTTGAAACGTGTCACCCAGAGTGCCTATGAAGGAGCACTTCCGGGGATACGCGCAGCCACTGATCCGGACCTTGAAGGCGGCCGTTATGTTGGACCTTCAGGATTTATGGAGATGAAAGGAGCTCCTGTCGTCGTGAAGCCGAAAACTGAAACCCTTGATGTAGTGGATGCGGAAGAACTTTGGACAGAATCCGAGCGTCTTACCGGAGTTTCTTTCACGGTCACAAGCTGATAAAAAGGACACCTTCTCAAGGTGTCCTTTTTATAGTTACGTATGGACGGTTGTTTCTTTTACCTGCTTCACGAACTCTTTCATAATGTTCGGGAGATCCGGCCAGGCATGTCCGGATACGAGATTCCCATCAACATAATTCATTTCATTCATATATTCGGCACCAATACTCTCCACCTCCGGCTGGCAGGCCGAATATGCGGTCATTTTCCTTCCGCGGGCCACATCAGGGACAGTCGTCAGGACAAGGCTGCCATGGCACATGACGGCAACCGGCTTATCGTTTTCAAAAAAGTGGCGGACCATACCCGGAATTTCTTCATTCATGCGGATGTGTTCCGGAGCACGTCCACCAGGGATGATCAAGGCATCATAATTTTCCGGTGTCACATCAGCAAATGCAATTCCGGCTTCAATTAAGTATCCGGGCTTTTCCGTATACGTTTCCCAATCCTCGAAATCATGGATGACGGTATTCAGTTTCTTTTGATGAGGGGCGGCAATGTCAACTTCGAAACCTTCTTCCAGGCAGCGGAAATAAGGGTAGTACACTTCCAGGGCTTCAACAGCATCTCCAGTAATGATCAACACTTTCTTTGCAGTCATTCCATACCCTCCTTGTCATGAATAAATACAGTACGTCCATTCCCTTAATCCATGATTTGTAATCCGCTTTCCAAAAGAATAAAACAGAGGCCTTGCACAAAGCAGAGCCCCCTGAGTCAGGTTGTTAGTTCAGTAAACCTCCAAAAATAACAGGGACGTAGAAATAGACGATGACAATAGAGAAGAGGATGCAGCTGATGTTCAGCCAGATTCCTGTTGAAGCCATCCGGCTCATTTTGATGTAACCGGTTGCAAAAACAATCGCATTCGGTGGTGCCGCTACAGGGAACATAAAGGCAAACGTCGCACCCATACAAGCAGCCACCATAAGAATAATAGGATCTGTTCCTAAGGCAGCCGCGCCTGCAGCAACAATAGGGTAGACCATTGTAGAAGTAGCTGTGTTTGATGTGAACTCGGTTAACATCGTGATGACGGCGATGATTAAACCAATCATAAGGAAGAATGGGATGCTGCTGTAATTGACGAGCTGGCTGCCGATCCATTTATCCAGACCGGAACTGACGATACCCGCAGCAAGAGCGAGACCTCCTCCGAAAAGCCAGAGGATTCCCCAGGGCAGTTTCAGGACTGTATCCCAATCGAGAATGCTTCCTTCTTTATTTTTGGCAGGAATTAAGAATAGCAGGACTGCTCCAAGCAGTGCGATAATCGTGTCATCAATACCGGGAATAAAGCGTTCAAGGACAAGACTCCGCGTAATCCAAGCCAGCGCTGTCAGGGAAAATACAGTCAGTACAATCTTCTCTTCGTAACTCATTTTTCCAAGTTCTTTTAATTCCTTCTTTATAATTTTTCTTCCGCCTGGAATGTTCTTGATTTTCATTGGATAGGCGACTTTAACAAGATAGAGCCAGACGAGAGGTACAAGAAGAACAACCATGGGAAGACCGAACATCATCCATCGGGCAAAGGAAATGTCAATGCCGTATAAATTATTCACCGTTGCAGCCAAAATCGTGTTGGCCGGAGCACCGATCAGTGTGCCGAATCCACCGATGGTTGCTGCATACGCGGTTCCGAGCATAATGGCGGTACCAAAAGGGAAGTTTCCGGGAGTTACATCTGTGTTGTTTTTCAAGGATTCGGCTACGTGTTTCGTAACAGCCAGGCTGATTGGAACCATCATCATTGTACTGGCTGTATTGGAAATCCACATCGATAAAAAACCGGTCGCTGTCATGAAACCAAGTATAATCATATTCGGACTGCTTCCTATAAAGGCAATGATAGCTAAAGCGATTCGTTTATGAAGGTTCCATTTTTCCATCGTTAAAGCAATCATAAAACTCCCAGCGAATAAAAAGATCAGAGGATCGCCATAAGAGGAGGAAACTTCACCGGTCTCCATCACTCCTGTTAACGGAAAAAGCAGCAGCGGAAGCAGGGACGTGACCGGAATCGGCAGCGCTTCGGTTACCCACCATGTAGCAATCCAGCTGATCAGACCAAGCATCTGGACCGCTTCTGCGCTCATTCCTTCCGGCTGAACCAGTGAGGTAATCAACACATATAAAAGGGGTCCCACAAACAATCCGATTTTCTGAGGGGTGGAATAATTCCCCGGTCGTGGAGGTTTGTCATCGACGAGTTCCTTTGATGGATCAATCTCTTCCTGTACAGCTGCATTCGAAGAAGATTTTGCAAATACAAAAGAAGTTACATGCTTTATATCCTTTCGAAGGCTGCGATCCCATTTCCATAATTGCTCCCAGACAGAATGTAAGTACATCCGTTTATCCCTTCCTTTCACCTTTTTGATAACGCTTTCATGTCTGAATGATACTTTACGTATACATTATTGTCAAACTATTTTCAAAAATTGGGATATTTATCTTTTACATCAAATTTAATTTGACATTAACGTATACATTAATTAATATTTAGAATAGTTAAACAAAAAATCTTTCAGGAGGAATGTATCGATGGAAAACAAACAACATTTTAAACTAGCTGTAATTCCGGGTGATGGTATTGGAGAGGAAGTCATTCAAGAAGGGCTTCGTGTCGTCGATCATCTATCAAAGACTTCTAATAAGTTCACTTTTGAAAGCGATTACTTTCCTTGGGGATGTGAATATTACCTTGAACATGGAAAGATGATGGATGAGGATGGACTGGAAAGAATCAAAGATCATGATGCTATTTACTTCGGAGCTGTTGGATATCCGACCGTTCCCGATCATATAAGCCTCTGGGGACTCCGTCTGGCCATTTGTCAAGGTTTTGATCAGTGGGCCAATATTCGTCCGGTTGAGTTCCTGCCAGGTGTAGAAGGGAAATTGAATCATCCGGATAAGGAAAAGTTGAACTGGGTGTTAGTCCGGGAAAACACAGAAGGTGAATACTCCGGTATCGGCGGTCGTAATTTTGCCGGGCGCGGACCTGGAAAAGAAGTGGCCGTCCAATCTTCTGTATTTACAGAGGAAGGCTGTGAACGAGTGATTCGCCACGCCTTTGATCTGGCCATGAAGAGAGACCGGAAAAAAGTGACCAGTGTCACAAAAAGTAATGCCCAGCAGTACGGCATGGTATTGTGGGATGAAGTTTTCAAGCGCGTAAGCAGGGACTATCCTGAAGTCGAAACCGATCAATGGCTCGTGGATGCGATGGCTGCACGCTTCGTACTTCATCCGGAAGAGCTTGAAGTAGTGGTGGCTTCCAACCTTCATGCGGATATTTTATCCGATCTCGGCAGTGCTCTTGCTGGAAGTCTTGGAATCGCCCCGAGTGCAAATATTCATCTGGACGGCCGTTTCCCAAGTATGTTTGAATCTGTCCACGGCTCTGCCCCTGATATTGCAGGACAGGGAATCGCCAACCCGATCGGAACCATCGGCAGTGCTGCCCTCATGCTGGAACACCTTGGACTGAAGCAGGAAGCAGACTTAATTAATGAGGCCATCCGTGCTACAACGAAAGATGGTATCTTAACAGCAGACATTGGGGGAACCAGCTCGACAAGAGAAGTCACAGACGCGATTATCTCACACATTTCATCCAAATACGCAAATGTCTAAATTCCATACAGGGTAAAAAGGGAGTGCGCTCTCTTTTTACTCTCTTCTTGTTATAATGGAAGGAAGACAAAAGTCAGAGTGGTGAATTTATGAGAGAACAATCATCAGTGAGTACAGAACCGCATACAAGAGTAGAGGAAATGAAGGAACGGTTGGCGCCGATCATCCATCATGTGTCCGAACGAAAACTGCCGGCCAGAGCGTATCAGATTTTACGACTGGCAATCAGAAACCTGAAGCTTCTGCCGGGCCCGACCATCCTGGAACGGGAGATTGCAGAAGTTTTAGATATGAGCCGCACTCCTGTAAGGGAAGCATTAATCCGTCTGCAGACCGAAGGAGTCGTCCACCTGATCCCTAGAAAAGGGTTTGAAGTTGAACCGATATCTGCTAAAGATTTGAAAGAAATCTATGAAGTGGTGGAAATGTTGGAAGGATTAGCCGCCGGCCTTGCTGTATCAGTCATGGACGGTGATGATCTGGACCATCTGGAAGAACTTATTTCCCAGCAGGAACAGGCGTTGTCACACAATGATCTTGATGAATGGGCAAGGCTGGATAACTTGTTTCACTTTACAATTATAGAACATGCAGGGAATCAACGACTGGCTAATGTGATTGATGTTCATGCCGATCAATTGTACCGCGCCCGCCTGCTTACGATAAATAAACGTCCGCTCCCGCTGCAGTCGATTGTAGAGCACAGGGCCATAGCTGCGTGTATGAAGGCGGGTAACGCAGAAGCGGCTCAGGCCTCGATGCAGTCGCACCGGAAAAGAGCAAGGAATGAAATCCTTGAGGTGCTTGAAGAAGATCAAGACTCTATGTAAACGAAGTACGGGAGGACATTTGGAGAGGATACGTCTATGAAATGTATAGTAGCCCCTGACTCTTATAAAGGCAGTTTATCTGCTGTTGAAGTTGCCCGGAGTATGGAAGAAGGCATTAAACAGGTGTTTCCTTCCTGTGAGGTCCGTTCATTTCCGCTTGCAGATGGAGGAGAGGGTACGGTTGAGTCCCTTGTGAAGAGCACGGGTGGAAAGCTTCAAACTAACGAAGTGACCGGCCCCCTTGGTGGAAAAGTCCAAGCGGCTTGGGGCATTCTGGGAGACGGGGAGACGGCTGTCATAGAAATGGCCGCAGCTTCCGGTATTACACTCCTTGCCGAAGAAGATTTGAATCCCTATGAAACAACGACATACGGCACGGGTGAACTGATTAAAAAAGCGCTGGATTATGGAGTAAAGAAAGTAATCCTCGGCATAGGCGGCAGTGCCACTAATGACGGCGGCGCGGGTATGGCTGCCGCACTTGGAGCAGAGCTGCTGGATAGGGAAGGGCGCCTGCTGCCTAATGGAGGGAAAGCACTTTTGGATCTCCATGAAATCAGGACGGATCAATTGGACAAAAGGATTTTTTCTACTCCGTTCATAACCGCCTGTGATGTTGAAAATCCACTGTGTGGACCTGAAGGGGCTTCGGCTGTTTTCGGCCCTCAAAAGGGAGCCACGCCGGAGATGGTAGAAGTACTGGACCAGGCGTTACATCATTATGGAATGCAGATTCACAAATATCTCAATAAGGATATCAGGCATGAAAAAGGGGCTGGGGCAGCCGGAGGCCTGGGAGCTGGTTTGATGGCGTTCTTAAACGCTGAATTAAAGCCGGGCATTGAAATCGTTCTGGATAGTATTGATTTCAACGCTGAACTGGAAGGTGCGGATTTCGTACTTACCGGGGAAGGGAAAACAGATCGCCAGACGTTATTCGGCAAGGCTCCTATGGGCGTAGGAATGAGAGCAAAACAGTTTAACGTTCCTGTCTTTTGTATAGCTGGGAGTTTGAGCGATGGTTATGCGCTTCTTGAAGAAAAAGGCATTCAAGCCTTTTTCAGTATTGCCCACGCGCCCTCCACTCTCGATTATTTAAGTGAACATGCTGGTCCTCTTGTAGAGGAAACCGCAAAAAACATCATGAATGTTTACAAAACGGTCTATAAAGATAATACCGCTTCTGCAATATCAAGCGTCTGATCCCCTTGAAGATCTCTTCCTGAGCCAAAAGGAAGAGATCTTTTGTATGCGCTTCCTGTTTTTGCGAAGGGTTTGGAAGGTATAACAGAACTAAGGAAAAGGAGGATTTACTGTGTATTACGCAGGCATTGACTTATCAGGTCCGAGCAATCATGCCGATACGGTCGTGATGATTTTTGAGGACAGGAAAGATGCACTGATTTTCAAAGAAAAAGTCACTCCGGCCAGTGACGGGGACATTATAGATACACTGAGCAGGCTGGCATCAGAGGGGAAGGTTGTGGTCGGAATCGATGCGCCACTGTCTTATCAGGATGGTGGGGGCGATCGCATGAGAGACCGTTCTTTACGGCAGTTCCTTATGGGAGAAGGAGGACGATCCTCCTCCATTATGACTCCGACTATGACACGAATGGTGTACCTGACTCTGAGGGGGATTCGGTTATCAAGAGAGCTTTCCCATTTGGATACGCCGTATGATATTCAAGTCGTTGAAGTCCATCCCGGTGCAGCTGTTCTGACACGGGTGGATGACGCAGACCATTTTCTTTCGTACAAAAAAGACCGCTCTATCCGAAAAGAAGTGCTGGATTGGTTGAGGGATCACATGAATATGCTCGATATTCCGGAAGAATCACTCGAACATGTCCATACGCTGGATGCCTGCGGATCTGCTCTTGCCGCATGGGGATGGAATGACTCAAAATTGGTATCTCCCTGGAGCTATCAAGCCGAACCGCCACTGCACCCTTATGACTTCTGCTGTTAAAATCCGCCCGCTTGGAAAAAACGGTATGGATAAAAATAAGCAGGATCCGCCGAAACAATATACGACGGATCCTGCTTATTTTTCAGGAATTCTTTCACAGGCAAAGGATATAGTCTCCTCGGTCTGTTTTATACAATTCCAATATAGGACATCAAAATTCCTACTACTGTTGCCACAAACGGAATGAGCAGAGCAACGATGAAGATATCTTTATAGGAATCTTTGTGGGTTAAGCCTGTAATCGCAAATACAGTCAATAGGGCACCGTTATGCGGAAGAATCGAAGCTCCGGATGCAATGGCTGTAATCCGGTGAAGGATTTCCGGGTTCATTCCCATCTCCATCGCCTGCTGGTAATAGTCAGATCCGAGAGCATTCAAGGTAATGTTCATTCCCCCTGATGCGGATCCGGTGATCATCGCCAGCACCTGAGTAGCTAACGCATCTGAAATGACAAGGCCGCCTTTGATGTTCAATAACGCTTCTTTAATCGCTGGAAAAGCAGGGGAAGCCTGAACGACTGCTCCAAATCCAACGGCTGCACCTGTATTCACAACGGCAGTTACAGCGCCTTTGGCTCCATCATTCAATGCTGTGATGAACTCGTGGAATGCTTTCCAATTCAAGATAATCGTTAGAATAATTCCGATGAATAAAGCAATCAGCATTTCTACGTTGAAGATGTTAATCAAAAGGACTACACAGAGAAGCGGCAGGAAGGATAAAAAGACGCTGGGATCGTTCCCGGAACTCTCGGTTCCAACCTTATTCTGCGGCTCTGTAAAGCCTTCTCCGGCTTTCGTCAGTTTATTCGCCCGGTAGGAAAGATAAAAGTATCCGCCGACAGCCATAATCAATCCGGTGACAATACCGATGATCGGCGCGGCCATCATCGTTGTATCAAAGTATTCGGTAGGAATATAGTTCTGGACCTGAGCTGTACCGGGTAGAGCAGTCATTGTAAAGGTGAACGCACCAAGCACAATCGTTCCTGGAATGACTTTCCGACTGATATCGGCTTCTCTGAACAAGTTAATAGCCAGAGGATACATAACAAAGACGACAACAAATAGACTCACACCGCCGTAAGTTAGGATGGCAGCACCTAAAAGGACCCCTAAAATCGCCCGCTCTTTTCCGACAATTCTGGATAAAAAGCTGGCTACTTTCCGGGCACTCCCTGTTACTTCCATAAGTTTTCCGAAGACCGCCCCAAACAGGAAGATGGGGAAGAAGTCTCTCGCAAATGAAGCAAACCCACTCATGAAGTCAGATGTGAATGCATCCAGAATATTCATGCCTGATAGAATCGCTACGATGGAAGCAGCAATTGGGGCAATCCATAGTATGGACCAGCCTAAGTACGCCATGATCATCAAAGAGACAAGTCCTATGATAATAGCAAACATGGTATTACCTCCTTTTGGTAATTATTATAAGTAGAATTGCGTTTGACAAAACTCGACAATATTTTGCAACAAGAAATATCTTACTCTCACGCATTACAGTAATCAATAGAAATAGAAAGATAGAGAATTCATGCATTTTTCGGGGAAAAACGAATATTCCGCATAATTCGTAATGCATGAAATGGAAATTGTTTTTGGGTACAATCGAATTTGAGTTAAAAGTAGCAGCTCATCAAGAACATACATGAGAGAGGTTGATAGACATGGTTGAAAACAAAGTTGTATTTATTACAGGAGCAGCTCAGGGAATCGGGTACCAAATCGGAAAAGTCTTTGCAGAAAACGGTGCAAAAGTCGTCTTGTCTGATATTAATGAAGACGGTGTACAAGAAGCCGCAAAGTCGCTGACCGAGCAGAACTTAACGGCTATGGGGGTAAAAGCGGATGTTACGAGCGAAGACGAAATCAATGCCGCTATTAACCAGACGGTTGAAACCTATGGCCGCATTGACGTACTTATCAATAACGCAGGGCTTCAGCACGTATCTCCTCTTGAAGAATTCCCAACAGAAAAATTCAAGTTGATGCAGGACATCATGCTGACAGCACCATTCATCGCAACGAAAGCGGTCTTCCCGATTATGAAGGAGCAGGGGCAGGGACGTATCCTGAACATGGCTTCCATTAACGGTGTCATCGGATTCTCTGGTAAAGCCGCATATAACAGTGCCAAGCACGGAGTCATCGGCTTGACGAAAGTAAGTGCCCTTGAAGGTGCAGAACATGGCATCACAGTCAACGCTGTAGCCCCTGGGTATGTAGATACACCACTTGTACGTGGTCAATTGAAGGATCTTGCCAAATCCCGTGGCGTGGAACTGGAAAAGGTGTTGGAGGAAGTTATTTATCCACTAGTTCCTCAAAAACGCCTGCTTCAAGTAGAAGAAATTGCAGACTACTCTATGTTCCTTGCCAGTGACAAGGCGAAAAGTGTAACAGGCCAAACCGTTCTTATTGATGGTGGATATACAGCTCAGTAAGTAAACGGAAATGATTGATAACATATAAAAAGAACCGTTCATTGAATAAAATGAACGGTTCCTTTTTATGTAGAAATAGACGGCTGTGAAATGAAGGATCCATCAACCCCGAAGCTGGTTGACGGCTGATCTTTCCGTTTCCCGGTGGGTGGCGCTGCTGTTTTTCTTTGATTCCTGTACGACGATGACAGCCGTAATGACGAGGCCGACCCCTGCGTACTGCCAAAAGGTCAACTGCTCCCGAAAGACGAGAAAACCCATGAGTGTGGCGACCACTGGTTCAATGGTAGCGATAATGGAGGCCTTGCTCGATTCTATGAAACTCAAACCTTTCGTGTATAGAATAAACGGAAGCATCGTAGATAAGAGCCCCAGCCCCAGTACATAGAGCCATGTGGATACGGTTGAAAATAAAGAAGCCTCATTCCAAAGGCCGCTGAATGGCACGATAGCGATTGATGCGAATACAAACGTATAAAAGGTAACCGTCAGTGAATCATAGTGCACAAGGGCAAACTTCCCGAAAATACTGTATAACGCATAAAAGAATCCTGATCCAAGTCCAAGAATCAGTCCATACATGGAAATGGATTGTTCTGAATGTGGAACAAAGCCGACGACAAGGGCACAGCCAAGAAAGGTAATCAAAAGAGCAGAGACTTTCCGCAACGTCAATGATTCTTTGAAAATCAGTCTTGAAAGCATTGTGACAAACGCCGGAGCTGTGTAGAGAAGGATGGATGCTACAGAAATAGACGTTTCCTCAATCGCACTGAACAAGCACCAGTTAAAGAGGACGATACTGATGATCCCCGTCCCGATAAAGTATCGGCTGTCGCCTGCTTTTATTTTAAAGAAGCGGCGGTCTTTTGATAATAGGTAAATCCCCAGAAGCAGGCTGGCTGATAAAACCCTCAGCGACACGACTTGTGCAGGAGTGAACCCGATGTTGTACAAATACGTGACGAAAAAACCGATCATTCCCCATAAAGCGGCGCCTGTACCGATTGAAAAAAGAGCAGACTTTTGACTCATTGTGACTTCCTCCATACGATTTGATATATGGAATGCTATCAGAATATGGAAGGATTGGATAGATTCTGTTCCTTCTTTTCTAAAAAAACGGCGTCTGTATGGATGATGATGCAAAGATTGCCGAGACCTGCACAGAACGGCTGACCCGAAAGCGGATCAGCCGTTTTCCTGTATAAAGGACCCGGGTGTTTAAAAAGAAGAACGGAGCAGAGTAGACGAATTATGAACATACAGGGGAGGTTTGGAAGAGGAAATGTGTGCATGATGGATGAATAGGGTGACCTAAAAGAATAGGAGCAAGGAACCCGGTGTAAAGTCTCTTTTTGGTCATTTTTTCCTCATGTTATACTATCCTCTTCATTACTTAAGGGGAAAATGGACATCAAACCATTAGAACCTTTCCCCCATGACCTAGACGATTACAAGAGGAGACATGACCATGCAGACGATTTACTACGGAGGAAATATTCTTACTATGGAAGAGGAAAATACGTTTGTCGAATCGATTTTAATCGAGGATGGATGGATTAAACGTAAGGGCGCACTTCAGGAAATCGAGAAGGAAGCACATCCATCAGAGGTGGAAAAAGTGGACTTGAAAGGGAAAACGTTAATGCCTTCGTTTATTGACCCCCACGGGCATATCTCTTTTGTAGGTCCGGTTTCCCGGATGGCAGATCTGAGCGGCTGCGAAAACTATGAAGATGTCAAGCGCACGCTTCGTCAATACATAGAGCAGCAGGAAGACGAACAAGACGGAGTGATTATTGGGTTTGGCTATGATCACACGATATTGGATGAGGGACACCACCCTGCCAAGGATATCCTGAACGAGATCACAGATCGACCTCTCTTTGTTTTTCACGCTTCCGCTCACATGGGTTGTGCTAACGACGCTCTTCTGCAAATGGCAGGCGTTGATTCCGAAACGGAGGAAGTCGAAGGTGGAACCATTGGCCGGATGGCAGAAAGTATGGAACCAAACGGATATTTTGAGGAAACAAGTCTTTCATTAATTCAACCGTATCTGCAACAAGGGATGGAAATGGATGCTTTGAAGATGGTGGAAGAAGGACAGAGCGTTTATATACAGAATGGGATAACAACTGTGCAGGATGGAGCCGCCTCTCAGCAGTTCGTCGAGTTGTGTAAAGCCTTAGCTGAAGAGGACCGACTGCTTATTGATGTCGTATCCTACCCTCTTATGGACACCAATCCGAATGAGATCTTTGCATCCAACCCTCTTTATGCGAAGCAATACCATAAACGCTTGAAGCTTGGTGGATACAAAATGTTCTTAGATGGCTCTCCGCAGGGGAAAACAGCCTGGCTTACGGAACCTTATGAAGGAGAGGAAACGTATAGAGGCAGTGCCTGGTACAGCGATGAGCAGGTGAAGCAGTTTACAAAACAGGCAGTTCAAGACGATGTTCAATTGTTAACTCACTGCAATGGAGATGCAGCAGCCGATCAGCTGCTGAGAAGCTATAAAGCTTCTGTAGAAGAAACGGAAGATCCGGAGAAAGATGTGCTCAGACCGGTCATGATTCACTGCCAGACCGTCCGTGATGATCAGCTGGATGAAATGAAGAAGATTGGAATGATCCCCTCTATGTTTGTTGATCATACATATTACTGGGGAGATGTCCACTTGAAAAACCTCGGTGAAGAGCGGGGAAACCGGATCAGTCCGGCTAAATCAGCCATAAAGAAAGGTCTTCCTGTCAATTTCCATCAGGACGCTCCTGTTATCAAGCCGAACATGCTTCAAACGATCTGGAGTGCTGTGAATAGAAAAACGAGAACAGGAGTAACGATTGGAGCAGAACAGCGTACGACCGTGTATGAAGCTCTTCAAGCCGTTACGATTCATGCCGCCTATCAATATGGAGAAGAAGAGACAAAAGGAAGCCTTCATGCAGGGAAGCTAGCTGATTTGGTCATCCTTGATCAGAGCCCCTTCCAAGTAGACCCCATGCAGATCAAAGAAATACAGATTGAAGAAACAATTAAGGAAGGACGCACCTTATACAAAAGGGAAGAAAACCAGGGGAATCCAAATGCATTGTGAGCCTTGCCGTTTTCGTTTTAATAAAGCCGCCTGTCCAAGTAGGACAGGCGTTTTTTTTGCTTAGGCTTTTGTTTTATACGATGTTATATGATCCTGCAGCGTGTCATCACTGCCGAATAGGAAGTGTTTCTTCATATCTGGTGAATACGTGGAGTTTACAGCTGTGCGTCCGACAGTTTCGACTACTTCACGAAGCATAGCCGGAGACGCTCCACAGCAGAGTCCCAGGTAGTTCACACCGATACCGTGAGCTTCCTTAGCCCATTCCGCCAGTTCATAGCGGTTCGTATAGAGCGGGTCGAGAGATGTTGGGAACGTTGTTTCCGTTGGGAGCGTGCAGGCACAGCCACCGTCCGGCAGGTTGAAGAAAGTAGGATGCTCCTCCGTTGTCCGGTAAGGGATTGGAAGGGCCCCAACATAACCGTCCACGGTTTTACGGATTTTCTCAACGTACGGCTGCATCGTTGCCGGACCGCGGAAACAGTTCATTCCTACAACGAGCGCCCCTTTTTCTTCTAATAAGCGGCAGGCCTCTTCGACTTCATAGCCATCCCGCAAGACGTTCTCCCCCATCAGACCGAATGTGATGACAGCAGGGAGGTCCTGCTTTTGAATTTCTTCAAGAGCAATCAGAGCTTCTTCATAGTAGTAGAAGGTTTCACCATTCACGAAATCTACACCTTCCTCTTTACACCAGCCGATCATCTCTGCAAACATGCTCCTTGTTTTCTCAACAGCTTCAGGATCATCCGGATTGAACAGGTTGGTATTGGAAACGTTCCCAGCCACAAGAGCTTCTTCCTCTGGATGCTCTTGAGCCACCTCTTTAGCCAGACGAATTGCCTGACGGTTGAGCGGTTCCAGTAATTCTTCTTTTCCAATAATTCTCATTTTTTCGCGGTGACCGTTATACGTGAATGCTAACACAACGTCGGAGCCCGCAAGCATATAGTCTCGATAAGTCTGTTTGAGTGCCTCCGGGTTATCCAGCGCTACTTCCGGTACGAAGGATCCAGCTTGTAAATAGCCGCGGCGCTCCAATTCAAACAAGTAACCTTCTCCACAAATGACGGGTCCATCCTGTAACCTCTGCTCTAATGATCGTTTCATTTCACAACAACCTTTCCATTTGGTATTGAATAAATATATTAGAAAGCTCATCCTTCTAAAGGAATATGCTGACTCACAGATTCTGATGGAGCTCTTTTTAACAGAAGAAGTGGTGTATATTTCCATTAAAAAAAGACCTCCTTTGATAAGGGGCCTTCCATTTATCTAAGACTCCTTATCTTCAAGGCAGTATAACTGCCTTCTGGATTTAGCACCGTGCCAATGGCTGGTTGCTGAGGTATCAAAGGGCCAGTCCCTACACCTCTCTGGATAAGTTCGTATGTAATTTTTAAAGCAGCTGATCCGTTTGATCAACGTGTATCCTTTCGCTTGCGTTATACATTACAGGAAAATATAGTGAGAATCAATAGAATTTTCGGAAAAAATACACCGGTATTTAAAAGCGGAAGTTAAGAAGGCAGCGCCGTTTCGACGATAATGGGAAAATGAACGTAGACTTATAGGTGGAGGGGTTCTCTTCATTATGAAACTTTATACAAGGCATTTCGTAGTCCCTTATAGAAGGTTTTGTATGGGGGAGCAGGCGATGTGTTCTGTCTTAACAGGAATGGTTTTTCTGTCTTAGGGGTTGTGGTGGGAAGTGCGTAAAAAATGGAGGTTGGTAGAATGAACGTTTATGTCTATGCTTTAGATACCTTGGCAGACTGGGAACTTGGCTATGTAACCGCTGAGTTGAACTCGGGGCAGTACTTTAAAAGAAGACGGGAAGATGTTTCACTTCAGGTGGCAGGGGCAGGAAAAGAAACAATTACGACAAAAGGAGGGATGAGGATTACACCTGATATAACCACGGATGAGATCCTCCTTTCTCCTTCGACCGTTTTGCTGCTGCCTGGAGCAGATACGTGGAACCGATGTATCCATCAACCCATCATACATAAAGCAGCGAAGCTTCTGGACTGTGGGGCGACGGTTGCTGCCATTTGTGGGGCCACACCGATGCTTGCTGAAGCCGGTTTGTTAAACAATCGTTTCCATACCAGCAACAGTCTTGAATATCTTAAAATGGTCAGTCCGAACTATGATGGGGAGGCTTATTATAAGGACGTAAAGGCCGTAGCGGATCAGAACCTTATAACAGCCAGCTCTGCAGGAGCCCTTTTATTTGCGAATCTTATACTTAAGCACTTGGACGTTTTTTCGGAAAGAACCCTGGAAGCGTGGTATACGTACTTCAACACAGGTGATCCCCGGTACTTTTACATATTGATGGAAACCTTAGAGAAATAGATTCAATAGAAGATGAAAGTGTTGTCTCAAGGTGGGAGAGGAGGAGAGCATGTACAAAGCAATCCATTTTCTATTCATCATTCTTATCTTTATTGTGTATCATGTCGTATCATTCGGAGATACTCCCGCTCCTTTTGGGGTAGGCGTCAAAGAGTTGGGAGATCAGACAACGAGGGTCGAAGAATATAATTGGAGAGGAAGCACCGTTCATCAAACTGTTATAAGCTGGAAGTCGCTGGAGGACAAGCCGGAAGAACTGACGTATCTCTGGGTGAATGAAAAACAATTAAGACAAATGTATGCGGCCTTCCTTTCTTATATCCTGCTATTGTTCTATTTCCCTCTATCTAAACTTATAAGATTGAAATCCAGCATCAAAGAGAGGGATACGAGTCTGAATCCTTTTTGGAAGGGAGTTTTATTTATACTGGGTACAGGCGTCTACACAGCCGTATTGATCACCGGCATTGTGCAATACCAAGAGCTGTTGGATGAAACCACTCGCTTACTAGCTGAACTGGAGCCACTAATGCATCAGGATGAGTGAAGACATTTCAGATTACATCACGAAAAAAAGGGAGCACGATAAAAGTGGCTCCCTTTTCTTTGTTCAATGAGAGGGTCGATCTATACGTTTACTCTGTCACCCTGGTGACCTTGCTGATCTGCATAGGTTCCTCCTGCAGCGGAAGGCCTTTTTCGACACTTCCTACATCACATAGTGGAATGAAACTGGTTGTCCCAGGTACAAGTAGATCATCGATTTCAAGAACATAGTCTTCCAGTCCTCGATACCTGCCGACAAAAATGCCTGCTCCTTCTTCTACGAAGAAAGTGATGCCAATCGTATCTCCGCAGCGGAAACGGCTGGAGATGACATTAGCTAGTCCAGTAACACAGCAGCTGCAGGTGATTACATCCACATCGGGATGACAATCCTTTTTACACGGTTTATGATTCATACCATATACCTCCTCAATATCAAGATAGTTCATTCTATGACAGGATATGAACTATGGTATAGATGAATATCACAGTCGCTGAAAAGATAGAGAAGCAGATGGGTTTTCTATTATTTTTACTAAGGCAGCCGGAATAATACAGACCGAATTATACATGTAGGTAAAGCATTCCCCATTCGATGATGAAACGTAAACCTCGTTCTTTGCTGAAGTTACCCATGGTCGAAGTTCATTTCGTTTTCAATTCGGCTTTTGTTGATGAATCGTATAAGGCCACAACCCCCTCAGAATCCACACCTCCAAAAAATCATCGATTTCGTTCAGGAACAGTGCCTGTCATCAGGTTCAGGAAAGAGGATGATTTCCATAGAGGGGATCGGTTGGGATCTAGGATAGGAGGTATAAGAAAGAAAGACTTTTCAAAGGAAATGATTGAAAAGTCTTTCTTTTTTCATAAGCGTTTAAAACTCTTTTTTCAGCGGGAATCGGGGGAAAAGGTTATTCATGAATTGAAGTTTAAAAACAGCGGGGTGATGGGATAATGAGTCCGGAACAAATAGGTTTTGCGCTATTATACATTGGTGTATTTCTTATCATCGGGAAGATTATCAGAGTAAAAGTGAAAATATTTCAGGATCTTTTTCTGCCGGCATCGATTATCGGCGGCTTTATAGCTTTATTATTAGGTCCGCAGGTGCTTGGGAAAATTGCAGCCCAATTTGTGTCAGAAGGGCATTTCTTAACGAACGGCATTATGACAGATACGATTATCCAGGTTTGGTCAGCCCTTCCAGGGTTAATGATTAACGTAGTTTTTGCTTCTCTCTTCTTGGGAGCGGCTATGCCTAAATTGAAAGACGTCTGGACCTACGGCGGCCCTCAGCTTGCCTTTGGCTGGGCCGTCGGGTGGGGACAGTATGTCATCGGCTTGTTAGTCGTACTGCTGATTTTAACACCCTTTTTCGATATTCCAGCGATGGCCGGTGCTCTTATTGAAGTGGCTTTTGAAGGAGGACACGGTACAGCGGCGGGAATGGCAAGTACATTTGAAGAGCTAGGTTTTTCAGAAGCCTTCGATTTAGCGATCGGCCTGGCCACTGTGGGTGTTTTATCAGGGGTCATCTTTGGTATTATCTTGATTAACTGGGCGGTCCGGAACAACAAGACCGAGGTCATCAAGGATGTTGATGGATTTTCTGAACTGCGGAAGAGTGGCATTATGGAATATCAGAATCGTGAACCTGCCGGGAAAATGACTCTCCGTCCTGAATCCATCGAGCCGTTATCCTTTCACCTCTCCATCATTATGATCGCCATTCTGATTGGCTGGGGTATTTTACAGGGACTGATCGGACTTGAAAGCATCACGATTGCCAATTGGACAGGATCAAGCTTCATGACATATATTCCATTGTTTCCGGTTGCTATGTTCGGCGGCATTATCATTCAGATTTTCTTTAACAAAAATGATAAATACAACTTGATTGATCGGAGAATGGTGAACCGCATCCAGGGGCTGGCTCTGGACTTGTTAATTATCTCAGCCATCGCAACGGTTTCCCTGGAAGTGATCGGGGACTATCTTGTGCCTTTCTTAATTTTGGCTGTGGCCGGGATTTCATGGAACCTCTTCAGCTTTATTTTCCTTGCTCCCAAGATCATTCCAAATTACTGGTTTGAACGAGGGATCGGAGATTTTGGTCAATCCATGGGGGTGACGGCCACGGGCCTTCTATTGATGCGCATCGTCGATCCGGACAACGAGTCCCCGGCATTTGAAGCTTTCGGATATAAGCAGCTCGTTTATGAACCATTTTTAGGAGGTGGCCTCGTCACCGCACTTTCTGTCCCATTCATTGCCGGGGTCGGTCCGTGGGCCGGACTTATTCTCGCTTTATGCATGACGGCCCTGGGTATATTGGTCGGCATTTTCCATTTTGGGAAACAAAAAAATCAAGAGTAGACAAGGAAGCTGCTTAAACGCAGCTTCTTTTTTTCGTCAACAACGTTTGATATGTTCTAAAATAAGGAATCATTTACTAAATTTTGAAACTGGATACCCCTGGTGTTCGTAGAGTCAGGAAAGAAGAAGAGGTGGAGGTTGTTTCATGATCAAAAAGGTTTCCATTGTCTTTGCTGTTCTTTTTTTTACTGCAGGATGCACATCTTCCCAGTCTTCTTTAGACCATGAAGAAAATACCACAACGAAAGATGATGTATCGAAAGTGCTCACGCAGCTGTTCACAGGACCGGGAGAAGAGGTTAAAGAGTTGTATGAAGAAGGCAGTTATGAAAAGGTTCATGCCTATTATACGGAGCAGTTCGCACCCTATTTAACGGAGGATTATATGGATCAGGCGATGAAGACGAATCTGCTTACAAGGTATCACCAACAAGCGTACAGCAGTGAAGTGAAGATGGAAGTGGAAAATAAAGACATCCAGCAAAGCGACGTAGCAACAGATTATATTTTTGATTACCAGGTGAATGTAGATAATGGTGAAACGGCTGATGTTCGTGGGAGAGTAAACACAAATGAAGATGGGGAAATCACTCGGATCTATTTTACGGAGGGCCAGGCATTGAGGCATGCTTTTGATACCGTGGAAAAAACATCGGACGGATTATATGAGTATGACCATTCAAGTCTGGAGACCCGTTCTTCAGATGAATCGTTTCAGCCCCAATTCCCTCAAGTGATGCCTTATGAGGTGCATGGTGTCGAAATAAAAGCTGGAACGAAGGAAGATAAAGATACTCTTTTAGTGTTTATTTTTCATGGTGAGTCGGGAGAATCCATGACATTGACCACGATGAAAGAGGGAGACCTTCCATTGGAGGGCATGGAAACGGAAGAGATTGCTGTTGATGATGGTACAGGAAAGTATGCCGTGGATAACAACACAAAATATTTGAAATGGACGGCAGAAGCTATTACCTATAAACTCGAAAGTCGTCTGGAGCAGTTATCTAAAGATACCCTCGTTTTAGTAGCGGAGTCTTTTGAATAAGTGGAAGCTCATGTCTATTTATGTGGAGGTTAAAGCGTTTTATAACCAAAAGAGTCCGCTGTTCCCTTCCAAGCATTAAAAAGGTGGTGCTGAAAAAATGAACAAGGACATCATGCTATGCCCTGACTGTGGCCGTAAACTCAAAGCGGGATACATATTCTCTCCGCGGAAGATTTGCTGGTCAGAATCGCCTGATTCGATTGTTATGGATTTTGGCAGTGAGGTTCTGGTAGAAAGTGCGCTTCTTAAAGTAAGGAAGATTCCAGCTCATAGGTGTGAAGCCTGTCAAAAGGTGATATTCGGCTATGAGCAGTAGAAATGACGGAGATGAACGGATTTTAAAAAGGCATCCTGAGAAAGAGGTGTAAAGGAAACCGCACGGGATTCTCTAAGGAACCTTGGATCGGCGCAGTCTTTTTCTGACTGCTGGTTGGTCACCTTGATTGATTATCCTTCAAATTCGATAAACCATACGACATCCTTTGTCCCTTCTCCAACAAAATGGTTTAATGAAAGAAAGGAAAGGGTGGGAGAACTGTGAATATTCTCATAAGTGAAGTAATATGGCCGGAGGGCGTGGAGATTCTTGAGAATCAAGGCCACGAAGTAACATACGATAAAGAATGGTATAAGAACAGAAGAGGACTGCTGGAGCATCTTCGGGACGCTGATGCGTTGATTGTACGGAACCAGACCCAGGTGGATGAGGAGCTGTTGAGCTGTGCACCAATTCTTAAGGTCATCGGCCGGCTGGGCGTAGGTTTGGATAATATTGAACGGAACGAAGCGGAAAACCGGGGGATTTCTGTCATCTCAGCTAAAAACGCGAATGCCGTGTCTGTGGCGGAGTATGTGATGCAGGCGGTTCTCAGCGCCGGCCGCCCTCTGCATGAAGCCCATAAGAGTGTGACTGAAGGCAAGTGGGAAAGAAAGGTACATACCGGATTTGAAATAAGTGGAAAAACGCTCGGGTTCATTGGTCTGGGGGAGATTTCTCACAGGACAGCAAAACGGGCAAAGGCTTTCGGTATGAATGTGATCGGCTATGATCCTTTTCGTACTGAATATGATTATATGATTGACGAAACGGGCGTTGTGAAAAAAGAATGGGAAGACGTACTGAGGACGTCCGATTTTCTTTCCATTCACGTGCCATTCAATGCGGCTACGAAAAACCTTGTGGACAGAGAAGCCTTACGGATGATGAAACCTTCTGCCTGGGTCATCAATACCGCAAGGGGCGGCATTGTCGATGAGACTGCTCTGGCTGACACCTTACATGAAGGGCGTTTGGCAGGTGCTTTTCTCGATGTGCTGGAAAATGAACCTGTCCAACCTGAAAACCCTATCCTCCATGCACCGGGCGTCAGGCTGACCCCTCACATCGCCGGTTTAACAGAGGAATCGCAGAAGAGGATTTCTGTTATGATTGCGGCGGAAGTGAATCAGGAACTTCAAGGCATCCCTTCTTTGTGCCGTGTATAGTTTTTAAGCTGTATTGACCACTTCTCTATCCTTCTGCTATAGTTTTACTAGTTATGAAGGGGAGTAGCTTTAACAGTAAAGTCATCATGACAGAGTTTCCGCTCTCGGCTTTACTGGCGGCATACATGCTGCTGGCAGGACCTTTACCAATCAGGGTAAGGGTCTTTTTGTGTGCTTCTGTAAACGATACAGAAGCCTTCATCAGGAAGGGGAATAAAACATGGAATCTATTTGGATTGAATACGGGTGGACCCTGTTAATTTTAATCGGTCTTGAAGGTTTGTTATCTGCGGATAATGCTCTTGTTCTCGCCGTGATAGCTAAACATCTGCCGGAGGACCAGAAGAAACGGGCGATCAATTATGGAATTATCGGTGCTTTTGTTTTCCGTTTCAGTGCTTTATTTGCTATATCGTTCATCGCCAGTGTATGGCAGGTGCAGGCTCTTGGTGCCGCCTACCTGATCTACCTTGGTTTGAAAAATATATTATCGAGGGAGAGTGACGATGAAGAAACAGCACAGGAAGGAAAAGGAAAGGGATTCTGGCCGACGGTTGTGAAAATCGGGTTTGCCGATTTGGTTTTCGCTATCGACTCCATCCTTGCTGCTGTGGCGCTGGCTCTTGCGCTTCCGGATTCACCGCTGCCAGTAATCGGAGGCATGGACGGTGGTCAATTCATCGTGGTTATAACAGCAGGTATTGCCGGTTTGGTCTTGATTAAATTCGCTGCTTCCTGGTTCGTGAAGCTTTTAGAAACACGTCCAAGTTTGGAGACGACGGCTTATCTAATTGTTGCCTGGGTCGGGGTGAAACTTGCTGTCATAACGTTATCCCATAAGGATGTCGGTATACTGGATGAACATTTCGCTCATGGTCTTGTGTGGACGGTGATCTTCTGGACCCTTTTACTTGGTATCGCTGTCGGTGGCTGGTTCCTGTCTGGTCGTCACCTGAACAGAGCCTACGAAAAAAATGCTTCTTAATGAAAATGGATCCCATAGAAGGGGTCCATTTTTTTGCATTATCGGACAATTCTTACTTGTTATAAACCTATTGCGGCCCTTTTTTTCAACTGGTATCATTTATCCTTTAGTTCGAAACGGCAGTACATGAAACAGTGGATGAAAAGGAAGAGGGGTTTCAACATGATAAATATCTTATGGGGGTTAGGCGGAGTGAGTGTCGTCTTCATTCTGGCCCTGCTATTTTCAACAAAAAGAAAAGCGATTCGCTGGAGAACCGTTGGCGCAGGTCTTCTGCTACAGGTTTCTTTTGCCTTCCTGGTTTTCGCAACCAGTGGAGGGCAGAAACTACTCGGAGCCATGTCTTCCGGAGTAAGTAAGCTGATCGGATACACAGAGGAAGGAATCGGTTTCCTTTATGGACCGCTGATCAATCAGGAAGGGATGGGCATGCTGTTCGCCTTTCAAGTCCTGCCGACAATTATATTCTTCAGTTCCTTGATTGCTGTATTGTATCACCTTGGTATTATGCAGATCGTCATAAAGCTGATCGGAGGATTCCTGTCTAAAGTTCTCGGCACGACGAAGGTGGAAAGCATCAATGCTGCAGGGAACATTTTTGTCGGACAGACAGAGGCGCCGTTATTGATCCGTCCATTTATATCCAAAATTTCCAAATCGGAATTGTTTGCTGTGATGACTGGTGGATTCACCTCTATAGCCGGGTCAACGCTTGTAGGATATACACTTCTCGGCATTAACGTAGAGTATCTGCTGGCCGCTTCTTTTATGGCTGCACCGGCGGCCCTTGTGATGGCTAAATTGTTTCTTCCAGAGACTGAGCCGCGTTCGGAAGAGTTCTCTGATATCAATCCGGAAGACAGCGATACGTCGAACGTATTCGATGCTGTGGCAAACGGAGCGGTGACCGGTTTACGGCTGGCCTTGAATATCGGAGCGATCCTGCTGTCTTTCATCGCCCTTCTGGCCCTGTTGAACGGGATGGTCAGCTGGATCGGTGGTTTGTTCGGCTTTACGATTACCATTCAGCAGCTGCTTGGATATGTGCTGGCTCCTCTGGCATTCGTGATTGGTGTCCCTTGGGAAGAGGCTGTTAGAGCAGCTGGATTTATTGGGGAGAAAATCATGGCCAATGAATTTGTTGCGTTTTCCAGTCTTGGTGAAGCTAAAAGCGAATTAAGTGCGAAGGCAGAGATTGTGACGACCTTTGCATTAACAGGTTTTGGCAGCCTGTCTGGTATCGGCGTACAGATCGGCGCCCTTGGCGGCCTTGCTCCTGACAGGAGGAAAGACGTAGCCAACCTGGGTCTTAAAGCTGTCGCTGCCGCAACACTGGCCAATTTCCTTTCTGCCAGTATTGCTGGAATGTTTCTGTTATAAGACGAAAGCACCTGAGATGCTCAGGTGTTTTTTTGTGTGCTCTGTTCGAACATCCGTACGTTTATCTTTTTATGGAAAAGGCAAAGGAGGAAGGACTACAGATTACAATTGGAGGAGTATTCGTGAAGAGAAGTCTTTTAATTATTCTGGCTGCTATAGATATTCTATACATGCTTACCATCATTTTCAGATATGATTTCACCTTTGAAGGGGTGATTAATCTATTGTTCGGCTTTGCCTTCGCTGCAGGCATCGTTGTTTCTGCTCTCTTCATATTTCAGGCCCAGTATAAAAAAGGGTTTCATCCCATATTATCTATATTCGTACTGGCTATGAGTGCCGCTTCCTTAGCATGGCTCGCCTTTTTCAACTTTCTAGCAGACTTAATATCCTGAAGCATACCCGGGGGCACTCCCCGGGTATTTGGCATGGTACGATTGTTATCGTAAACTTTTCTGCCGGAAAAGATAAAACCTGCCCTCCCGGGTAGACTGGATGTACAAAGAGTTCTGCTTCATAAAATTGCAGAATACTTGGAATGATTTAAAAATCAGGGTTCTTTTCGCTATAATAGAACCATAGACAAGAGAGGGTGTTGGTATGAATCCATTGGAAACACGAATGAAATTTCGAAGTCAGGAGTTGACTGGAACAACTTCCGGCTTGTGTGAACAGTATATACAAACCAATCTGGTAACGCTCCCGAAAGCCTACGCTTTCGATTTTCTTTTATTCTGTATGAGAAACCCAAAACCATGTCCGGTTGTGGAAGTTATGGAAGCGGGGGTGACGAATCCGGCTTCCGCAGATGCGGATATCCGCACCGATCTCCCGCGCTATCGGATTTATAGAAACGGCTTCTTTTCAGAGGAAGTCCTGGATTTGAACGAAGTCTGGCAGGATGACTTTGTTACTTTTCTCATTGGATGTTCCTTTACCTTTGAACAGGCCCTTCTTGACGGGGGGATTCCTTTGCTCCATCAAGACCAGAACAAAGTCGTCCCAATGTTTGATACGAATATTCCCCTTAAAGAAGCAGGCATCTTCAAAGGAAATATGGTTGTAAGTATGCGTGCCGTTCCGAATCATTTAGTCGATCAGGCTTTGGAAATCTCCCAGCAATTTGAATCTTCCCATGGTGAGCCTGTTCATATCGGTTCTCCGGAGCAGATCGGAATCGACGACATTCAACAACCGGATTATGGTGAAGCTGTTACCTTCGACAGGGATGAAATGACACCGGTATTCTGGGCATGCGGCGTAACTCCGCAGAATGCCGCCCTTCAGGCACAGCCTTCGATTATGATAACCCATGCGCCCGGACACATGCTTATTACAGACGAAAAAGATCCAAATTATTCCTGATGTGGGAAGGGGAGGTGTGTACCATGGGAAGGAAAGTGATTCTCGACTGTGACCCCGGCCATGATGATGCCATATCAATTATTTTAGCAGCTTCTCAAATAAGTCCGCTTCAAATCGAAGCGATAACGACCGTGGCCGGAAATGTAGAAGTGGAGAAATGTACATCCAATGCTTTACATGTTTGTGGAATGATAGGACTGGACGTTCCAGTGGCTGAGGGAGCGGCAAAACCTTTAACAGGCGGTCCGGTGACAGCAGGAGATTTTCATGGGAAATCGGGGCTTGACGGTCCCGAACTTCCAACCGTTCCGACAAAAGAGCCGGTTGAACAGCATGCGGTGGACTTGATTATTGAAAAAGCTCTTCAATCAGAACAGAAAATCACGCTCGTCCCGACAGGTCCTTTGACAAATATTGCCTCAGCTCTCATCAAGGAGCCCGGGATTAAGAACAATATTGAGGAAATCGTCTTGATGGGCGGGGGAACGTTCGGGAACTGGACGCCAGCGGCCGAATTTAATATATGGGTGGATGCAGAAGCGGCTGAGCACGTATTCAAAAGCGGCATTCCGATTACGATGTTTGGTCTTGATGTGACACATCAAGCACTCGCCGACCGGGATATTATGGACAGGGTTGCAGCTGTCGATCACCCCGCTGCCCAATTTGTTTTTGAGCTTCTGGAATTCTTTTCGAAAACGTATAAAGATGTCTTTAACTTTGAAGCCGGACCCATTCATGACGCGTGTACAGCTATGTACCTTATAGAACCAGACATCTTCGAATGCAGGCATGTGCATGTGGACGTGGAGACAAGAGGAGAATATACTACGGGTATGACAAGTGTCGATCTCCTTGGTGTAACGAAAAAAGAACCGAATGTCCATTTTGCTGTTCATTTGGACAAGGAAAAGTTCTGGAATGTTTTTGAAAAAGCTTTGCGCTCCTACATCGACTAACCGCTATATTTTTATAAGTGAATTGAATATTCTGATAAATAACCTTATCCTTGAGATAAGGTTATTTTTTGGCCTTAACATACTGACTGGTAGGTATAATAAAGGAGGAGGAGTCCATGCAGTACGTTGAAACGGTAACAGGACCGATCAAGGCGGACAAGCTTGGCAAAACGTTGATTCATGAACACTTTTTCTTTGGGTATCCTGGTTTCCAAGGGGACCTGACCCTTGGAGGATTTGATTTTGAAGAGAAAAAACAACAGGGCCTTAAAGTGGCCGAATTGATGCAGACGCAGGGGGTTGAAACGGTCGTCGATCCTACTCCGAATGAATGCGGACGTCATGTAGAACTGCTCAGAGCCGTTTCTGAAGCGAGCGGCCTGAACATTATTTGTGCCACCGGTTATTACTATGAAGGGGAAGGGGCCACCCCTTACTTCAAGTTCCGTCAGCAGCTTGGAACAGCTGAAGAGGAAATCTATCAATTATTCAAAGCAGAAATAACCGGAGGGATAGAAGGAACCGGTATTAAACCGGGCATCATCAAGCTGGCTTCGAGCAAAGGGGAAATTACTGAGTATGAGCGCATGTTTTTCCGGGCAGCGGTACGAGTGCAGAAAGAAACAGGAATCGTTCTTTTAACCCATACACAGGAGGGAACCATGGGGCCGGAACAGGCAGCTTTCCTAATGGAAGAAGGAGCTGATCCTAAAAAGGTTGTGATCGGCCACATGTGTGGAACGACAGATATTACGGAACATCTGCAGGTGCTGAAGCACGGAGTCTATCTTGCGATGGATCGCTGGGGCCTTCAGGGAATAGTCGGCGCCCCTTCGGATGAGCAGCGGACAATTGTTTTAAAGGCTCTTCTTGGATCAGGGTATGAAGACCAGCTGTTTCTTTCCCATGATACGGTCAACGTCTGGTGGGGCCGGGACCCGGTTATGCCTGACGCCCTGAAGGAACTCCTGAAAAACTGGAAGCCGGACTATTTATTCCAGCATATTCTTCCTGGTCTACTGGAGGAGGGAGCCGTAACCAGCGGGCAGCTGGAGCAGATCTTTTCCAGAAATCCCGCCAGGCTTTTTGGACAAACTTATGAACCTCAGCCGGAACAAAGGCAGTCACAGGCAGAATGGATGTAAAAGAAGGAAGGATTATGGACCTGACACAGTCAGGTCTTTTATTTATTTGGCTCTGTTATTGCTTGGTGTTGTTATTTAACATGTGAGCTCAGATCACCCCTTTCTGTCATGGGATTGTAGGAGGCGGCCTTGGGAATGACTCCCTTTCCACGGGGTACCGTGAGCCTCCTCAAACTTCGTTTCCCGCGGAAAGCGGACGGTTTTCCCTGCCATCCCATGCTCTGAGTAAACAACGGACCGGAACCTGATTCCAGACGGAAACGATTTAGTAATCGTTTGAAATATCAACCACAGACTTTAACAGAGCTATTTATTTAATGAAGGGACCGCTTTCGTAAAGCTGTTTTCAATCAAAAGCAGTGAATCATACAGAAAAACATAGACTTTTCAAAGGAACAGGGATAAAATCGAAGTTTAACAAACAGGTGATTGAGGGATATATAGCAGGGATTATTTACAGATAGAGAGAAAGAGGAAGGTGTTTGAACAATGTTACAAAACCCAACAGGGAAAGAAAGAATCGGATTAGCGTTTCTGCTTGGAATGCTCGGGATTCTGGGTCCGCTGAATATTGATATGTATCTGCCGAGTTTTCCGGCTATCGCGTCTGATCTAAATACAAGTGCTTCATTGGTGCAGCTCAGCCTGACCGCCTGTCTTATAGGTCTGGCTGTTGGACAGATCGTCGTAGGTCCAATCAGTGATGCGCGGGGCAGAAAAAAGCCATTAACCATTTTTCTGGCTTTATTCTCTGTTGCTTCACTTTTGAGTGCACTGGCACCGAACATTACTATTCTTGTTATAGCAAGGTTTCTGCAGGGTTTTACTGCTTCGGCAGGAATCGTTCTCTCACGTGCGGTTGTGCGTGATGTGTTTACAGGACGCGAATTGACGAAGTTTTTTGCATTATTGATGGTTATTAATGCGACCGCTCCAATGATTGCTCCGATGACAGGAGGGGCGATTCTGCTGCTGCCATTTTCAACATGGGAAACGATTTTCTTTTTCTTAAGTATTGTCGGAGCGGCTATCGTTTTGACGGTCATTGGGAAAATGCCGGAAACTCTTCCAAAGGAGAAAAGGATTCCAAGCTCTGTCAAAGAATCTATTTTGACGATTGGACGCCTGCTTAAAGATCGTTCCTTCATTGGGTATGCGTTGACCATCGGCTTTGTCCATGGGGGAAGCTTCGCTTATGTATCCGGAACACCGTTCGTTTATCAAGGCATTTATAACGTATCTCCCCAAGTCTTCAGTATCTTGTTCGGAATGAATGGACTTGCCATCATCACAGGGAGCTTTTTGATCGGTCGTCTCGGAGGAATCATCCATGAGCGCAGCCTGCTGCGTACGGCTGTTCTGACAGCTGTAACCGCCACAGGGTTTCTACTGGTAATGACTTGGATAGAAGGGCCTTTGTATTCCATCGTTACTCCTATTTTCATTTATATGACAGCGATGGGAATGGTGCTGACGAGTACATTCACTCTTGCCATGGAACATCAGGGCCACCGCGCGGGAAGCGCCAGTGCAGTTCTCGGTATGCTTCCGCTGTTGTTTGGAGCCGTGGTTTCACCGCTGGTCGGTTTGGATGAAACGTCTGCTGTACCTATGGGACTGATTTTATTCAGCACATCCTTTATAGGAGCGGTACTCTTCTTTACACTCACCAGTAAAAATCAGCATGCGTCTGCTTAAACGGCGAACCACCTCTTGGATGAGTTTTCTTAATCACCATATGATGAATGCTGGTATGGAAAGAAAGCTTTGGGGAACAATAAGTGTCGGATCTTTGTCCACTTCACGAGCGGATGATTTCTCTACTGACATGAGTTTTTGTAAAATGAAAAGGCAGTAAGTCACCAGCCTGACCGGGCTGTAAAAAAAGGAGAATAACTATGATAACGATTCATGCATTTCTAACAGCGAAAGAAGGACGGGAGGAGGAACTGTTCAATGAATTGAAAAAAGTGATCGAGCCTTCCCGTAACGAAGCGGGTTGTGTCGATTACGTCCTTCACCGTTCTCTTGATGATGCTTCTGTATTCGCTTTTTATGAAACATGGAAGGACCAGGAGGCGCTGCAGATGCATATCGATTCTGACCATTATCAGGCCTATCGTGAAGCGACCAAAGACCTGACCTCCTCACGTGAAGTTCATAAATTAGAAAAAGTTCAGTGAAACCGCCGTCTCCCGGCGGTTTTTTTATGGGCGGTTTTCTCCATAAGTGTAGAAGGAAAAAGAGAGATCAACAAAAAACGGTCAAGGTTACAGCAATGATACAGGCGGGATCATCGTCATCTGCTGTGAATAATCTAATCGATTCTACCTATCAAATAATTCAACGGCTTATGTTAAGATATAGGAAGTTTTCTATCAGGTAGGAAACTGAATCTACTACATAGGAAGTGACTGCATGAGAAAGATTACAGTGATACTATTTGTGTTGATTCTGGGAGTTATCGCAGCCGCATGCTCAGAAGAATCGTCTTCGAATCAACAGGACAATAAAACAGAAACGGAAGAAGAAACGAAGGAAAACGAAGGGACAGAATCGGCTTCATCAGATACTCAGCACACGGAACAACCATTTAAAGCCGTAGAGCCGGATGATTCAGCAGCTCCTTTAAAAGAAGGATTAACCGAAGAAGAATTAAACAACATGCCGTCTGCAGAGGCGCATGGGGGTGACCGGACCCGGATGGTGCCGGTGGGAGAAACACTTGTGAAAGGGGCTGAAGATGAAAGTTCAGGCCCTTTGAAGGATCATAGAATCGTTGCTTATTATGGGCACCCGGATTCTGAAAATATGGGGATCCTTGGGGAAATGGAACCCGACGCACTCATGGAAAAACTAAAGGAACAGACACAAGCCTATTCCAACGCTGATCCTGAACGACCGGCTGTTCCGATGATTGAGTTGATCAGTACGGTCGCGCAGCGCACGCCTGGTCCGGAAGGTAAATATTATCACCGCACCTCGCCTGAAGATATCGACCGTTACGCGGAACTCGCTGAGGAGAATGATGCTTTGTTGATGCTTGATGTTCAGCTGGGGACCGATTCTGTGATGAATCAGGTCAAGCTGTTGGAAAAATGGTTGAAACTCCCGCATGTCCATCTTGCCATCGATACGGAATTTCACGTGGCTGAAGGCGAAACGCCGGGAGTGAATCTAGGTCAGGTAGATGGAGCAGAAGTACAGCAGGCAGTGGATTATTTATCAACGATGGTGGAGGAAAACGACCTGCCGGATAAAATGATTCTCGTCCACCAATTCATGGATGAAGCGCTGACAAACAAGGAAGCCATCACACCGACAGATAACGTTGAAGTTGTCCTCAACTATGATGGGTGGGGGGATTCAGCGACTAAAATGTCTCTTTACCGCAAATTCGTCCGTAATGAAGCTGTCCAGTACGGAGGATTTAAAATCTTTTACAAAAAGGACGAACCGGTGATGAGTGCCGAAGATGTGCTGAGGCTGGATCCAAACCCTGCGGTTATTAATTACCAATAAATGATATGTAATAGACGGAGGAGGGATATGTCATCAGTCTTATAGTTGTTGTAGTCATTATTATATCGCTCTGGTCCATCACGAATACGATAGAAAAGAACACACGGAAAATCACCACTAAGATGGACGAGCAGAACAAATATTTAAAGCATATCCACGAGGCTGTGGAAAAAGGAAAACAATAGCGGTTCTTTTTTCAAGAGATGCAGAAATGCATCTCTTGTTTTCGTTTCATTTCAAATCCTTCCTCCAATAGATGGGTGCATGGACTGGGAATCATTTAAAGATGTAGGACAACAGAGGGAATTTATTTTTATGCGTACAGTAGGGTGAAAAGATTGGTTCTTCTATGAAAAGCGAACTATAGGAAAGGAAGAGGCTGAGAAGAAACGGTGCCATACGTTAACGCTGTGTAAATGGGCATTTATGGAATTTCAGAAAGCGTCGCATCCGGTGATGTGTACGAGATAGATGTAGAAACAGATGAAGATATTCCAAATACAGAACGATAACGGACAACGGTTTTTCATTACAACCGTCAACCCTGTCATCCAAGAGCATGGGAGGGCAGGTTTTTAATGTTTACTCGTGCTAAGGTAAAAGAGAAGGAAAGGAGAGGAGAGATGTGAAGGGCATTGAAACAATGCAGAAAGCACTTCAATATTTAGAAAGCCATTTGAAAGAGGATTTTTCGATGAAGGAAGCGGCCAGGGAGGCCTGTCTTTCTCCGTTTTAATTCCAAAGAACTTTTCATCTTTTAACAGGTACAACGGTAATGGAATACATCAGAAGAAGAAGGTTGACACTTGCAGCCCTGGAGTTGAAGCAGGGGAACACCAGAGTCATAGATGCTGCGTATCGATATGGCTATGAATCCCCGGAATTTTTTGCACGGGCCTTCCGAAAACAGCATGGATGCCCGCCGAGAGAGATAAGGCTTCCTGAAAGGAAGGTGACTGTTTTTTATCCCCTCGTCATTCAAGTAACTATCAAAGGAGCTGAGCCGATGAAGTTTCATATTGAGGAAAAGGAAGGGTTTAAGGCTGTTGGAGTGAAAAGGGAAATATCCTGTCTGCACGGGGAAAACCTAAAGAAAATCCCTGAGATGTGGGTGGAATTAAATACGGATGGCACGGTTGAGGAAATCGCAGCAGTGAATAACGGACCGGTCAGAGGGATTTTGGGGATCTGTGAAGATCGGTCGGATGAAAAAGAAGGTGTCATTGATTACTCGATTGCTGCAGCCAGTGTGAACGAAGTTCCTGCCTCTATGACCTCCATCTCCATTCCAAAAGCTGTCTGGGCTGTATTTGAAGTGAAGGGTCCAATGCCTCAGGCGATGCAGGAGAAGTGGGAACAAATTTATTCCGAATGGTTTCCTTCAAGCAGCTACACACAGTCCCCCGGTCCTGAACTCGAAGTCTATCCTGAAGGAGATCCTTATAGGAACGATTACTTTTCTGAGATTTGGATCCCCGTGCAGAAGTGATGGTTGTAAGCACAATTCATTCCCGAATTGTGCTTTTTTTTGTTGGGAAAAGGATTTTTCTGTTCCCAGGGAGAAGTAAAGGGTAAGGGTAAAGGAAGAGTATGGATATTGAGAGGAGCAGACGAATGAAAACAGCAACGAATTTCTTTATGCGGGAGATTACATCAGAGGACTGGGAAGCGGTCCACAGCTATGCGTCCATTTCTGACGTCTGTCGTTTTCAGGCATGGGGACCGAATTCAGAGAGAGAAACGAAACTTTACATAGAGCAGGTCCTTTCCGATACGAGCGTGGAGGACCCGACCAGGTATGTTTGGGGGCTGGCGGATATTGAAGAAGGTCATTTGATCGGAGCTGCTGAAATGAATATTCTGGATAAGGAAAATGAAATCGGCCGGATCTCTTATGTGATCCACCCGGGGTACTGGGGACGCGGCATCGCTACACAGGCGGCGGAGCAGATGATTTCCTACGGATTCCAAAACTTGACCCTGCATAGAATTGAGGCTGTCTGTGATCCACGCAACGCCGCAGCCATCCGTGTTTTGGAAAAGAACGGAATGGAGAAGGAAGGACGGATGAGAGGGCATTTGAAACTCGATCAAGGCTGGCGGGATTCCTACTTGTACAGCATCCTTGTGACGGATGCTCTTTATCGTTGAAAGGCAGACCGAAACAGAGGAGGAAGTAATATGACCACTCCGGTAAAAAATGAAATCGGGACCGTTTTTATCCCTGTCCGGGATATAGAAAAATCCCGTGACTGGTATTGCTGCCTATTAGGTGTACCCAATGACGGTGAAATCGTCCATGACCACTTGTACATCCTGCCGATGAAGGGGACTGGAGCGGTTTTGGACAGCCGGATATATGAACCCGGCAGAACATTTGATATTCCGGTTTTTCATTTGAATACGACAGATATAGAAGCTGCTTATGATTACATGATGTCTCAGAACATCAATGTTGTGACAGAAATCCAGCGCCACTATTTTAATTTCAAAGATCCGGATGGCAATCTGCTGATGATCTGTCAATGTTGATATTGGATGCATCTGAAAAGAGGAGGTTCGGTAAATGGAGAAGCAACACCGACTTGTCCATATGCTTTCTATCAAGTATCCCATCATACAGGCGGGAATGGCAGGAGGAGTTTCGTCTCCGTCCCTTATAGCAGAAGTGTCGAACCATGGAGGTCTCGGTACACTCGGCGTTGGCTATATGCACCCTGAGGAAATGAGGTCGGCCATTAAAAATATCAAAGAAAAAACCAGCAGGGCATTTGCTGTGAACCTGTTTGTGCCAGAATATCCCGAAGTAAGTGGAGAAGAGGTGACAGCCGCCCATAAGGCGCTGGAACCCTACTATGATAAATTGGCTGTACACGAACGTCAGGACCCCTTTCTTGATGTGGAATTGTTTGAACAGCAGATCAATGTCGTATTGGAAGAGAAGATACCAGTCGTAAGCTTTACATTCGGTCTCCCTTCAGGAAGGGTGATGAAAGCATTGAAACATTCAGGTGTCATTACAATAGGAACAGCTACAACTGTTGAAGAAGCTGTTTTGAATGAAATGAAAGGCATGGATATCGTCGTTGCTCAGGGAAGTGAAGCAGGCGGGCACAGAGGCTCTTTCCTGCAGAGTTTTGAAAAGAGCATGATCGGTCTCTTTTCACTCATTCCCCAGGTCGTAGATGCGGTGAAGGTTCCAGTTGTTGGAGCGGGCGGAATCATGGATGGCCGTGGTTTTTCGGCTGCTCTCTCCCTTGGCGCTGAAGGGGTCCAGATGGGAACCGCCTTCGTAACAAGCCGGGAGAGCGGAGCCCATGAGTTGCATAAGGAGATGATCCAAAAGGCCAGAGAAGATGAAATGACATTAACCAGCGCCTTCAGCGGAAAGCCGGCCCGGGGCATCCGTAACACTTTTACAAAATCGTTGAGCAGACATGAGGACCTGCTCCCATACCCTTTGCAAAACCAAATGACAAAAGCGATCAGACAGGCCTCCGCAGCCAAAGGAAACCCGGAATACATGTCCCTCTGGTCGGGGCAGAGCCCAAGGCTCAGCAGAGACACTTCAGCTGGAGAAGTAATCAGTGATCTTGTATCCTATGTTGAAGAACATCGGGTGCTGCCCATCACCTGGTCATCTACATAAGGAAGAGCAGGTGAACATACGGACAGTTTACATAATAAGGGGGAGGTCGCGGGAGGAATGGCACCAAAGCACATCATATCGGCAGCGACGGTCATATTGAATGAAGAAGGAAGATTTGTACTGATTCAGGGGCCGAAGCGGGGCTGGGAGATTCCCGGTGGGCAGGTGGAGGAAGGAGAATCCTTAACGGCAGCTGCTGTCAGGGAGGCTGAAGAGGAATGTGGATTGAAGATTGAAGTGATCCGGTTCTGCGGCATTTTTCAAAACGTTGATCGGTCTATCTGTAATGCCCTTTTCATTGGAAAAGTGATTGGAGGAGAATTGAAAACGACCGCAGAGGCTCTGGATGTTGGATTTTTCAATTTGGAAGAGGCTGAAAAGCTTGTCACATGGACGAATTTCCTGGAAAGGATTCAGGCGTGTCTGGATGAAAAGAATCAGCCCTTTTTATGTGAATGGTAAAGAGAGAAACCCGGGCGTTAAGAAGCCCGGGTTTTTGTTATGAATGGGAGGAGGATGAATGAAAAAGCCTGCAGGGAAACATGAGGTTTCTCTGCAGGCGGTTGGTAAAATAATTCGATTATGCTTTAATATGGAGCTTCCTGATAGGCTTGATCTGCTGCTGCCGGCAGTCGGTGATACAGCGGATAAACTTTTGTATAAGCCAGTTGGATCACGGGACCGAGAAACAGCATAGGGGCCAGTGTTCCAAGTCCCACAGGTCCTCCAATAAGGAAGGCCAGAGAGGTCATGATGACCGCTACAATCGTCTGACCTGCCTGCAGGCTTAATTGGAAACGTTCACTGACAGCAAGGAAAAGCTGATCGACAGGCGCTCTCGGGAATTCCGGCAGAATGTAGATGGCTACACCAATACCGATAATGATGACACCGGCAAGCAGAGTCACAACTTTTACGAAGAACGGGGCAGCCGTTAAGTTTACACTTGCAAAGACGATTTCAAGCCAGAAGTCCAGGATGAGACTTTCCAGAAATACAGGGATGACCGCCCGGATTTCAGGCATTGATTTCATGAGCTTTGCATTGATGAAGATAATTATCAGCTGAAAAACCCCGTACCAGAAACCGACCGTAAATCCGAGGTGGTCAGAAACCCCGATGAAAAATGACGTCCAGAATCCAGCTCCCAGTGTGGCATTGATAAGCAGCGCAACACCGAAGAAGTTAATAAGCATACCGGTCAGATAGACGATTGAGCGGTAAAGCATACATGTTCCTCCCTTCCTTTTCCAAATGAAAATGCACAGCACTCTCTAAATTTCTCACCACATTTTATTAGGGTGTAAGAGGGGGTGTCAATCATAAAATTTTGGAAGAGGAATGGAAGCGGTTGCGCTCTTATGACAGTCTTTAGAAAAGTCCGGAATTCAAAAATCGGACTCAGCTTTTAAGGCTTTTTTTCTGCAGCAGTAGAGTAGTCTGAGCTCCTTCCTGAATAAAAAAACTGCCTCTGTCATGTTGAAATAAAAAGGGGAGGTTTTCTGTCCAACAGAAAACCTCCCCTTTTTGCCGTGTGGTCGAAAGCTGCTGACAAGGATGCAGCCTTTTTCCATTAAAAGACTTTCGTCGTCCAGTCTTCGCAATTCCATACATCCGTCACGATATCCTGGTAAAATTCCGGTTCGTGTGAAATGAGCAGAACGCTGCCCTTATATTCCTTAAGGGCTCTTTTCAGTTCAGCTTTGGCATCCACATCCAGGTGATTGGTCGGCTCGTCAAGAACGAGAAGATTGGTTTCTTTATTGATCAGCTTACAGAGGCGGACTTTTGCTTTTTCTCCACCACTGAGCACCTGGACTTTGCTCTCAATGTGTTTTCTAGTCAGCCCGCACTTAGCGAGGGCGGCGCGTACTTCATACTGGGTGAAGTGCCGGAATTCTTCCCACACTTCTTCAATACAGGTGCGGCTTCCCACATCGGTCAGCTCCTGTTCGAAGTATCCGATGTGCAGGTGTTCTCCAAGTTCCACGGATCCGGAGACAGGTTGAATTTCCCCGAGGATACTTTTCAGCAGGGTCGTCTTACCGATTCCGTTTGCCCCGGAGAGGGCTATTTTCTGGCCGCGTTCCATAGATAAATTCAAAGGACGGGACAGAGGCTCGTCGTAGCCGATGACGAGGTCTTTCGTCTCAAATAGATACTTTCCCGGTGTACGGGCCTGCTTGAATTGGAAGCTCGGTTTCGGTTTTTCTTTATCCAGTTCGATGACATCCATCTTATCCAGCTTTTTCTGGCGGCTCATCGCCATTTTACTTGTAGCGGCATTGGCTTTATTGCGGGCTACGAAATCCTTGAGGCTGGCGATTTCCTTCTGCTGCTTTTTATAAGCGGCCTCCAGCTGCTGTTTCTTCATTTCATATACTCTTTGAAATTCCTCATAATCTCCCGGATAACGGTTCAGCTCCTGGTTTTCCATGTGATAGATCAAATTGACTACACTGTTCAGGAAAGGAATGTCGTGAGAGATGAGAATAAAGGCATTCTCATACTGCTGCAGGTAAGTGCGCAGCCATTCAATATGTTCGACGTCCAAATAGTTGGTCGGCTCATCCAGAAGCAGGATATCCGGTTTTTCCAGCAGCAGCTTGGCAAGCAGCACTTTCGTCCTCTGACCACCGCTCAAGTCGTGGACATCACGCTCAAGGCCGATATCATCCAGCCCGATCCCATTGGCGACTTCATCCACCTTTGCATCAATGGTGTAAAAATCATTGTTGGTCAGCATATCCTGAATGCTTCCGGTTTCCTCCAGGAGGGTTTCCAGTTCTTCCGGAGAGACTTCTCCCATTTTTGCGAAGAGGTTGTTCATTTCCTGCTCCATATCAAATAAATACTGAAAAGCTGTTCTCAGCACGTCACGGATGGTCATGCCCTTGGCAAGGTCTGCGTGTTGGTCAAGATAACCAATCCGGATCCGCTTGGACCAGGTGATGGAACCGGCATCCGGTTCAAGTTTTCCAGTAATGATATTCATAAACGTTGATTTACCTTCGCCATTGGCACCGATCAACCCGATGTGCTCCCCTTTTAAAAGACGGAAGGACACATCCTCGAAAATCGCACGGTCACCAAAGCCGTGGCTCAGGTTTTTTACTGTTAGTAAACTCATAGTCGTAAACACCTTTTTTCCTTGTAGTAAAATTGCTCTTACTCATTATAAAGGGGATGGACGCTGGATGACAGGGTGCGGAGAAAAAAAGAGTAAATAATCCGCACGTGGGAAAGGTAAGCGAAAAGGTTGAACGGGCGTGGATACGATGAAATATGACTGCATTATTATAGGAGGAGGTCCGGCCGGGCTGCAGGCAGCCGTCCAGCTTGGAAGGTATATGCGGAGCGTCCTTATCGTAGATGCTGGTTCAGGGAGGTCCTCGGCGTGCCGGAAATACAGTAACCTGCTTGGTTTTCCGGAAGGTGTCAGCGGGGATACATTGAGAAGGCGTGGTCTGAAACAAGTAGAGGCTCTTGGAGTTACGCGTGTGGAAGAAGAGGTCAGCCGTGTTCATAAGTCTTTCACAGATTTTATTGTCCAGACCCGGAAAGACCGCGTGTACAAAGGTAAAAGTCTTTTGTTCGCTACAGGTGTCCAGGATGCATACCCGTATGTTCCTGGTTTACAGGAGTGTCTGGGGGTTTCTGTCTATATTTGTCCGGATTGCGACGGGTATGAAGTGAAAGGCAAACGGACAGCTGTCTGGGGGTGCGGAGACCCAGGGGCGGACATGGTGGAAACCATCTATTACTGGACGAGAGATATTATTTATGTCAATCATGGTGCCCTTCCATTGACTGCTGAGAAAAGAAGAGGGCTTGAGGATAAGGAAATCCCTGTCTATGAAGCGGTGGTTACGGACCTTGCCCATCATCTTGGACAGGTCCAGTCCTTGAGAAGTTCCACTGGAGAGTCCTGGGCTGTGGAAAAAATCTTCCTTGCTTTTGGTGGAAGCCGCCCCCGAACCGAATTGGCTTACTCTCTCGGTGTCATTCAGGATGATAAAGGACACGTTCTCGTGGAGCCCCGAACGAAAATGACAAATATTGAAGGCGTCTGGGCTGCTGGGGATATTTTGATGCATTCTCAGCTGGTCAGTACAGCGGCAGCCGATGGAGCTCAGGCGGCGGTTTGGATTCACAAATGGCTTCACAGGCAGTCTTTTTGATTTTGGCCGGGTCCTGTAGGATAATTATAGATGACTCACGTCTTTTTCCTCAAAATCCCCATTACCAACGAAGGAGCATAGACCTTCCATGTTTTTCGAAGCTTTTGGAACAGACTCATTTTTATTATTAACCGCTTTATTACTTTTCAGCGGTGTATTCGTAGCTAAATTCTCAAGCCGCTGGGGGATCCCGGCGCTTATTTTATTCATTTTGATCGGCATGTTATTCGGAAGTGAGGGCCTCGGCATCGTTTATTTCAACGATGCATCAACGGCACAGTTGATAGGTGTATTTGCCCTTGTCATTATTCTATTTGAAGGCGGGCTCCATACGAAGTGGGCTACAGTGAAGTCTGTTGCACTTCCGTCTCTGTCACTCGCCACCCTTGGTGTGCTCCTTACCTCGATGATTGCCGGGTTTTCCGTCTATTTTCTGTTTGAACTCAGTCTGTTGGAGAGCCTCTTGTTTGGTGCCATTGTAGGATCCACTGATGCTGCAGCCGTTTTCGCTGCCTTGAAAGAAAGGAATATCAAGGCGAAAATGGGAGCGACGCTTGAGGCCGAGTCAGGGACGAACGACCCGATGGCCGTCTTCTTGACTTTATCTTTCATTGAATTGATTACTTCACCGGATACATCCCTGTGGATGCTGATTCCCCGCTTTTTCTTCCAGATGGGTCTCGGTCTTGTATTTGGTTTTGTGTTAGGGAAACTCGCTTCGGTTTCGATTAATAAGATTAAACTGGATTCCAGTGCTCTTTATCCGATTTTCTCGGTAGCCTTTGCCCTGGCTACTTACAGCATAACAGCATTCAGCGGAGGCAGTGGCTTTCTTGGAGTATACGTAGCGGCGCTTGTGATTGGTAATAGCGAATTGACATACCGGTATTCCATCTTTCAGTTTAACGAAGGCTTTGCATGGATGGCGCAGATTTTAATGTTTGTGATTCTCGGCCTTTTTGTTTTTCCGAGTGAATTGTTCACCGCCCCGATCATGATCAATGGTCTTCTGCTTTCGGCGGTGCTTATTTTAATTGCCCGCCCCGCCGCCGTATTTTTGTCATTACTTGGCATGAACTACTCGAATAAGGAAAAGTTGTTTATATCGTGGGCTGGTTTGCGGGGAGCTGTCCCTATCGTTCTCGCTACGTTCCCAATTGTAGAAGGCTTGGAAAACAGCCAGAGCTTGTTTAACCTCGTTTTCTTTGTTGTTCTGACATCAGCCCTTGTGCAGGGATCGACGATTTCCTATGTAGCCAAGAAGATGACATTGGTAGGTCCGAAAAAGGATGTGCCCCACCACAGCATCGAACTTATATCGATGGGGAAAGCCAAGGCAGAGATGATTCAATACCAGACCAATGCTGAATCAGCGGTTGTCGGAAAAAAACTGCATGAGGTAAGCTTTCCCAACCGTGCCAATATCAGTGCCATTATACGCGATAACGAAGTGATTACCCCTTACGGAGAGACAGAGATTCACGCTGGGGACTTTTTATACATCCTTGTCGAGGAGAAGTATAAGGCCCAGTTGAAGCGGACACTGGAGGAGCGGGTGAAAAAAAGTAAAGAGAAACAAAAAGAAAAGCAGAAACAGGACGCGGTCAACTAACGTGTCTGTTTCTGTATTTTTTTTGCATCTATGACGAAAAAGGACATATGTCCTTTCCGGGTGCTCTGTCTTCCTTTTTAATATAGGAAGAACAGGAGGCTGACGTATGAAAGGTGCATTATTTTCCCTGCTTGGAGGTCTTTGTATCACCCTGCAGGGCATTTTCAACGCGAGAATGAGTGATTCCATTGGCGGCTGGCATACAACATCAATGGTTCATTTGGTGGCCTTTGCCATTTCATTCTCCATTTATATGAAAGTAAGAGATGGAAAAGGGAAGAGCTTTGCGCGTGTTCCCTTCGTATATTTGACCGGAGGGACTTTCGGTGTCATTGTCGTCTTTTCCGAATTAACCGCTATCCATCAGATCGGTCCGGCTGCTGCTATTGCTGTTTTACTCGTCGCGCAGATTGGTACCGCCTTTATCATTGAATCACGCGGATGGTTTGGTGAGAAGAAAATACCAATTACCCTGAGGCAGGCGGCAGGACTGACGATGATGGTGCTTGGCGTGATCCTTTTTCAACTTTGATTTAGAGGAGACATCACCATGAAAGAAGCAAACACAAAGAAAATGATGGACTACCTGTCCATGTATGATCTTGACCAGTATTTTCCCGGACCCTACAAGGATAAGCTTCAATTGTTTTCCTTTACAGAAGGTGAAGATTTATTTGTGCCGGGGGAAAAGCTGGACCGGCTTTATTTCTTAGTCGAAGGGAAAATTAAAATTTACACCCTCACACCAGAAGGCCAGTCACTGATCAACCGGTTTAAAAAACCGCTCGCAGTCATCGGCGATGTTGAATATGTAAAGCAAAGTGCCGTACTTAATTCTGTTGAAGCGGTCAGTTCGGGTGAAATGATCGGTTTTCCCTATACAGCACTGAAGGATTTGGAAAAGGAGCACCCGGCTATTCTCCGTTTCCTTTTGGAAATGGTGGCACATAAATTTTATACAGAGTCTCATTTTACGAGTATGCATATGCTTTATCCTGTTGAAGTCCGGCTGGCCGGGTACTTGCTGTCCATCTCTTCTGTAGGTGAAGGGACCGCTTTCCATCAGGAAATGCGTACGTCCAACTTATCCGAACTGGCCGAGTGGATTGGAACGAGCTACCGCCATTTGAACCGGGTCCTGAGAAAGATGGAAGCTGATGAAGTTATCGAAAGGTCGAGAGGATCGATTATGATAAAAAATTTACAGGAGCTCCGGCTGCTGGCAAAAGGTAATATTTATGAATAAGGAGGAATTCGATGTCAGGCATCGTTCTTGCCGTCGCGGCAGGCATATTGATCAGTCTGCAAAATGTCTTTAATGCCCGGGTCAGTGAGAAAACAGGGCCATGGGCCACAACAACGCTAGTGCTCGGTCTTGGCCTTGTCTGTTCACTGCCGGTGTTTTACGCCGTTGAAAGGGAAAGTCTGTTCACTTTTGGAAATGTAAATCCGATTTATCTATTCGGCGGGGTCTTTGGTGTTGGAATCGTTTTCTTTTTAATGCAGGGAGTTACGTTGATCGGCCCGGCTTATGCTATTTCAATTGCTTTGATTTCCCAGATCGTTCTTGCATTCATCATTAATACAGGAGGATGGTTCGGGTTTGCTGCTTCCGATTTATCCTGGCAGAAGCTGCTTGGTATTGCGCTTCTGATCGGTGGTGTCCTTGTTTATAAGCTGGAGAAAAAGCCGGAGGTACGTGAACATACAGAGGAGCATCAGCTGCGGGCCTGAAGCCCACGGCTGATTATTCGTCCATCTGCAGGTATTTTTTCAAGGCGATAAGCGGCCAGATAGCATGATAGCTGTGGTAATGGATATAAAAATTTCCGGGCAGGCCCGCTCCCGTAGGGTATCGGGTACTCCAATCTTCGTTTTTCAGCTGCGTTAACAGACTGGAGACTCCTTGATCAATGGCAGGCGTCCTTTTTTTGTAAACCGAAAGAAGAGCATCCAAAGCCCAGGCTGTCTGAGAGGGTGTGCTGGTGCCTAACGGAGTGTACGTTCCATTTTGATCACTCCGGCATGACTCTCCCCAGCCGCCATCCGTGTTCTGAATGGACATCAACCATTCAGCGGCCTTGAGACCGGCAGGGTGGTCGATGGTTTTTCCGGCAGCGGCCAAACCGGTCAGCGCCGCCCATGTCCCGTAGATGTAACAGACTCCCCAGCGTCCGTACCATGAACCGTCCTTTTCCTGATGATCGATCAGCCAATGGACGGCTTTTTTTATTCTTGGATGGTCAGGTTTAAGACCACCATCTGTGCATAAGAATTCCAGTGTTCTCCCTGTCAGATCCGCTGTGGATGGATCAAGAGCGGCATGCGCAGCTCCATCCATCGGCACATAGCGGAGGAGTGGGTTTGTTTTCCCTTTTTCAAAAGCCGGCCAGCCCCCATCCTCATTTTGAAGTCCCATCACCCAGTTCAACCCACGGATATAATGGTTCGTGAGCGGAGAGTGACTTTTTAAAAAGGGGGAAAGAGCTCGTAAAGCTGCCGTGGTATCATCAAGATCAGGATGGATGGAATTGCTTTTTGAAAACCCCCACCCTCCGGGTAGAAGAGAAGGGGCTCCCATCACCCAGTCTCCGTATTTGTACTGCTGATGTTGGAGGAGAAAGGATAATGCTTTGCTACAGCCTGCTTTAGATGATGGAGGAAGGGCTAGAGCATAAGCCGCCAGGGCGGTATCCCATATGGCTGAGGGGGAGTTCTGCATATGATACCCTTCCTGGAGTGGAAAGAGGTGGGTTCTCAATCCTGAAATGGCCCGTTGTATGACAGGATGGGATTCTTTATACCCGCATGACAGCAGGGCATAAATCATATAAGCGGTGGAGCTCGTATAACTATAAAGTGTTCCATCCGATTCAATTCGATCAATCATATAGGATTCCAGTCTTTTTCTGGCGGTCCAGTACAGCTGCTCTGGAGCTCCGGCAAGATGGAGAATTTTCCTTTTTATATGAGCAAGCAGCTGTGGAGAACGATGGTCTGATCCATCTGCCACTGTTCGGTTATTCAATGTGTGAAAGTCTGGAATCCCTGGTTTCAACAGGCGGAATTTTTTGTCGGACATAAGCAGGATCGGTGCCATATGCACCCTTGCATAGCTGCTGAAATCATAAAAGGACAAAGGCGATTCAGGGGGGAGGAGGCTGATATGAACAGGCAGGTGGAAGACATGCGGCCAATCATATTCCCCGTAGATGGCAAGTAAAATTTTTGTCATGGAGTGGGAGCGGCGAAGACCTCCTTTGGCACGGATGAAATGAAAAGCTTTTTGTATTTCCGGACTTTCCTTCTTATAAAACCCGGCGTAAAGAAGGGCGAATGAAGCTTCGATCGTTGCAGATAGATTCCCTTTTTCATCATGATAGAGGGACCACCAGCCTTCTGGCTGTTGTAAGGAAGCAAGTCGTGTGCATAGACTTTGGATGGTGGAAGCATCGTTCGTGAAGGAGTGCAGCAAAAGGATCATCGAGACATCTGTGGAAAGACTGTTTTCAAAACAGTAAGAGTAGTGACCATCGTGGTCCTGTTCAGCCTGGACGGCAGAAGTGATTTCAGAAACGGCCTTTTCTGCTCCATCCTTCATGAGCAGCCCTCCCTTTTCGGGTGCGTCGTGGTGGAGATGGGGGAAGAGCTGATGGTTAAGATGAAATCATCGACAAAAGCCTGCACATCAAATTCAAGACAAATCGCAGGGTCACCCGGGTTGGAGTGTGACCCCGGGCGGAAATCAGCAATAGATGTTCCTTTTCCTTCCCCTTCGACTAAAACAGAGACGGATCTTCTTACATATCTTCCCTTCCCGGGGTTGATCATCAAGTATAAAGTCAATACATCATGGAGAGGAGCCCCTTTGATTCCGGGGGTAAGGGTTTGATAAGCTTCTGTATAATAATCCATAAGTTCTTTGAGAATCGGCACAAGGGGATGAGAAGAATAATCCGTGATCTGCTGGATATGGTGAGGGGTAATGACGGCTTTTGATGTCACATTCAAGGGAATGATATAGATGGTCGCAGCCCGCTGAAGGACGATGTTGGCAGCAACGGGATCACCAAAAAAATTGGCCTCCGCAGATGGGGTGACATTGCCTGGAACCAAAAAGGCCCCACCCATGAGGAAAATGTCTTTAATGTGAGGTTCTATATCGCTCCCGAGGAGAAATAAATGCGCAAGCGCTGTGTTCCGCCCGATGTCCACAATCGTTACATCGGTATGGGCAAGGAGAATATCATACACATCAGAAAAGTTGTTGAGTCTTCCTTTAAAGGGTGGAGGAGTCAATGGACCGAGTCCGTCCGGCCCATGAATTTCAGGGTAGTACTCAGGGGTTTCACCACTCAATGGACTGTTTGTTCCACCGATCATGGGAATGGAAGGGAATCCGGCTTTATTCAAAAGAAAAGCTGCGTTATCAACAGCTTTTTGTTTCGTTACATTTCCGTAGCTTGAGACGATGGCGAGCACTTCAATTTGGGGATGCATCAGGGCATACATAATGGCGATGGAATCATCAATACCAGGGTCGGCGAACAGGATGATTTTTTTCACTAATCTGCTCCTCCCTCATCATATGTGCTTCTACCATCGTATGGGCAGAAAGAATATTTCATGTATATCAGAAAGGTGGACATCCCGTGGCAAAATTATTGAGGAATGATATGTATATCCGATCGCTTCAATTGTTAAGAGAAAAGGTTCCATCCTTTCAATCCTTTCCTTTTCATTTACCTGTGCTGAGGGAATTGGACGAACTTCAGTTCCATCCTAATGTCACGTTCATCGTAGGTGAGAATGGAATGGGGAAATCCACTCTGCTTGAAGGAGCGGCTGTAGCCTATGGGTTTAATCCTGAAGGCGGGACAAAGAATTTCAATTTCACAAGCTATGATTCGCACTCTCACCTTGATGAGTACCTGCGCCTTGTCAAAGGGATAAAAAAACCGGACGATCAATTTTTCTTCCGGGCAGAAACGTTCTATAATGTAGCAACAAATATTGAGGATATGGATAGTGATCCAATGGGAGGGGGGAAGGTTATTGATTCCTTTGGCGGTACCTCCCTGCATGAGCAGTCCCATGGAGAGTCTTTCTTTGCTGCCTTCAATCATCGTTTCTTCGGAAAGGGGCTGTATATTCTGGATGAACCTGAAGCTGCCCTCTCTCCATTGAGGCAGCTTTCGATGCTCTCGAGAATTCATGATCTTGTAGAGAATGAATCCCAGTTCATCATATCCACCCACTCCCCGATTCTTATGGCTTATCCTCATGCTGATATTATTCAGCTTACAGAGGAAGGATGCCGGAAAGTCGGGGTCGAAGAAACGAGCCATTACCACATTATGAAGCAGTTCATCGAAGATCGGGAACGATTGTTTTATCACCTGCTGCAATAAGGAAGACCGGTGCGTTCGGCACCGCTCTTTTTGTCGATACAGCTCGTTTCAGAATAAAACGGATCGAGTCTAGGGAGGCATGGACCAAAATCCTGCAGCAGATCAGGAATAGAAAAAGGCTGACGGGAATATTCCCGTCAGCCGCAGAACCGGTGCTTTTCTCACCGGTCGTATAGGAAAAGGCCTGTTATTTCAGGTTGCTCCGGATATACTTAACGATTTTACGGATTTCATTTGGGTGGGGACGGCCGAATGGGCTTGTCTGACGCTGTTGGTACAAGACTTTCCCCTGGTCATCTGTCAGAAAGTAGGCCGGTTCTCCATGAGTTCCATGATCTTCATACGGCGCCTGCTCATCATGATAATGGACACCGTAGGAAGAAAGGAATTCCAGGTTCTCATCAATAAGCACAGGGAATGTGAAATCGTGCTCCTCCACCATTTTTTCAAGAGCTGCCTTATCGTCATGCGTGACAGTTATGAGGCGGATGTTATGTTTGTCGAAATAGTCTCTGCTGTTTTGGAATTCATCAAGTTCACTCATGCAGGCCGGGCACCAGGAGCCGCGGAAATAGACGATGAGGTTCCAGTTTTCACCTTCTTGTTTTAACGTGTCTGAGAAGCTGAAGGTTTCCCCGGACACGGTTGGTAGTGTGAAATCAGGTGCATCTTGGTTTAATTTGAATGTAGTCAAAGTTGGACACTCCTTTTCTATTTCATTCCTAGTCCTATACCCTTTTCATACGGAATATAACATAAAACGATCGGAAAACAGGAAAGCGGGTGCCTGCGATGGGCACCCGCTGGTTGATCAGCAGACGAAAGCTGCTCCAACGATAATCAAGAGAATGAACAATACAACAATCAGTACGAAACCGCCGCCGGATCCGTATCCACCGTATCCATAACCGCAGCCATAGCCGCCGAAACCACCAGGGTATCCACCATATCCAAAGCCCATTGAGGAAAACTCCTTTCTGACATGAATTGAGGATGGTTCCTCTACACTGATAGCATATGTCCAGGTCTGAATCCTGCGTGTGCGGTTGTCTACTTCACCAGGGATTCACATGAGTTCAAAGTTGATACATATACTTGTACAAAAGTTAAGCTGAAGTGGGGGATAGGCATGGGCGTGGTCCCGACGGCGGAATCAGTGAAACGATTTTGCAAGGCTGCAGCGAAAAGGAAAGTGGATATAAACGAAATGCAGCGAAAGATGTTATGCAGGACGGCGGATCATCCGTTTCCTGAGTTTACAGAAAAAGAAATCCAGCAGCTTCTTCACTTCTATGGATTATTTAAGCCCGAAAACTACCAAAGAGCAGAAAGGTTGGTGAAAGAGTGGGAGGAGCATGAGTTATATTCGCGTCTGGAGAAGGAATTCAAGCGTCTGAAAAAAATGTGGCACGGTCCTGATGTACCTGTTTATTTATATCCTTTTCAAGAAACGGGAGGTCTCTTCGGAAAACATGGGAGAGGTGGAGCAGCTTTCAAAGAGGCGTTGTATATCTTTTATGGCGGGGTTTCGGAAAAGGACGACTGGAAAGCTGTACTTGCTCATGAGTACAACCATGTCTGCCGCCTTCACCAAGGGTCCTATTCAATGAATAAGGTCACACTTCTGGATTCCCTTATCATTGAGGGCTTAGGAGAATACGCAGTCCTCGAACTCTACGGGGAAGAATACACCGCACCATGGACACAAAGGTATTCCGACCGGCATTTGAAGCAGATCTGGAAAAAGAAATACCTTCCTTCCATCTATTTGAGAGGTCAGAAGAAACATCTGAATTATTTGTATGGCAGTCGAAGGCAGGGACTTCCGAAGTGGGCTGGATACCAGCTGGGCTACCGGATGGTGGCGTCCTACCATAGATCCCACCCGGAAGAAACGATGCTTTCTTTGCTTCAAAAAAGTGCATCAGAAATCTATCAGGGTTCCCTTTTTACTGACAGGTAGTTAAAAAACGACCCGTGACTGCTATCTGGAAGGAATCAAGGAAACAGGGACAGATGCATATACGGCCTTTCTTTTCTGCACATAGGATATGTATGAATCTTATGAATGGAGGAGGAGGGTTCTCGTTGTTTGATAAATTTGAAAAAAAGACAGGCGTCAAAATGGATGAAGTCTTTAAGCTGGCACAATCCCTGCAGGGGGCAAACTTTAAAGATGAAAAAACCATTCGCAACGTAATTAAGAAAGTATCTTCCCTTGCCAATCGTCCGGTATCCAGGGAGAAAGAAGATATGATCGTCAAGGCTATTCTTGATGGCAAAGTGCCGAAAGACATGGCTTCTATGGAGAAAATGATGAAGAAGAAAAAGTAAAAGGAAAACCTTTATCTGGCATGACCATACCGGATGAAGGTTTATTTTTTTCACCTCTTTCTTTGTTACAATGAACAAAAGGAGAGTGAATCGTATGAAGTCGATCATATGGATGATGGTCATCTTATTGGTGATTGTCGTAGGAAGCGTGGTCTGGTTCATGGTTGCAGCGGGGGCTTGAAACGGTGGTTTCTTCACAGGGTAATAGTGCAGGAGGAGAGGGAAGATGAAAGGGTACAAAATCATAGAAATGAAAACGGAATCTGATTTCCGTTCTGTTTTTCCAGTCATGCAGGAGCTGCGTCCCCATTTAAGTGAGCAGAGCTTTGTAGAACTTGTTCAGGAGGCCGTCTCTGTGGATCGTTATCACCTTTATGGATTATGGAACGATGGAGTGCTTGTGGCTGCTGCAGGATTCAAGCCGATGACGACGCTGTACTACGGCAGGTTCGTATGGGTATGTGATTTAGTCACAACTGCCGGAGAGCGCTCTTCGGGATGGGGGAGCATCCTCCTGCAGTTCATTGAAGGATGGGCCGAGCAGCACGGTTTTACAAGCATCGCTTTATCTTCAGGACTCACAAGACAAAGAGCCCATAAATTTTACGAGAAACATATGCAGTACGAAAAAGTGAGTACGGTATTCCGGAAGCAGCTTGATACATAAAGTAGGTTTTGCGATAAAACCAGGAAAAACTGTCTCTCGAGAGGCAGTTTTTTCATTCTAATCTTCGTTTGAATGTTGACGCTTGAAAGCGTAGAGCATATGATGGGTATACAATCAAACATGTATTTGAATGAGGTGGACAGAATGCCTGAAAAGGTAATGAAAAAGCAAGCCGGAGATACGTGCGATATCTTCTGTTATGACGAGGCGCTTGTTCAGCGCGTGCAGCCTCAGGTGGAGCGGGTGTCCGGCGTGGAGCAGATTTTTAAAGCTCTATCCGATCCGACACGCATGAAAATCGCCTACGCTCTAACCCTGGAAGATGAGCTGTGCGTGTGTGATGTGGCAAATATTATTGGATCGACAACCGCTACGGCCTCTCATCACTTACGGCTCCTGCGTAATATGAATCTTGCTAAGCATAGGAAGAAGGGGAAGCTCGTCTTTTATTCCCTGGCTGATGAACATGTCCGGCAATTAGTATCGATCGCCTTACTGCACAACGAACATGAGTGATGGTACAGAATGGAGATGGGGTTTATGAGTACGAACGAAAAAGATATACAAAATAGCTGCTGTTCCGGCAGCCACGAGCAAAAGCCGGGAGCGATCCAGTCCCGGTCTTCCTGCTGCTCGAAAGAGAATTCCAGCAGGAGGGATGAGGAACATTCCTGCTCCTCCAATCAACGAAAAGAGGATCAGGAAAACGTATGCTGTGAAACCAGTGAAGAAGAGGAAGACGAGGAGTCCGGTCCTTCGGCACCTCCGACACAGCTTGCAGAATACCAGATTAAAGGCATGGATTGTCCTTCGTGTGCAGCAACGATTGAAAAAAGTCTCCGAAAAAAAGAGGGGGTGCAATCTGTTTCCGTCCATTATGGTACAGCTAAAATGGTTGTCGGCGGAGAAAGCCGGGCTGTTTATGAACAAATTCCTCATCAGGTGAGAAAGCTGGGATTTGAAGCCGAGCCTCTTCAAACCGGCAGGGAGATGGAAACATATAGAGTAGAAGGGATGGACTGTGGTTCGTGTGCCGTGACCATTGAAAAGCATATGTCGAATCACCCCGATGTTCAGGATGTACGCGTGAATTTTTCCACAGGTAAACTTCATGTCCTTCACACGACAAAACCTGAAGAAATCATGAGAGGCGTCCAAAAATCGGGTTTTGAAGCTTATCTTGAAAAAGAGGGTTCCTCTAAGGAAGGTCAAAAGACTCCTCGAAGACCTTTTCCTTCTGCTGCAATATCGGGGGCTCTTCTTGCCCTGGGCTTTATCGGGTCCTTCACGTCGCTGTCTGTCGTATGGGTGACGGCTTTCTATGCGCTGGCCATTGCCGTGGGAGGGTGGAAACCGTTAAGAAGTGCTTTCTATGCTGTGAGAAGCGGCTCGCTTGATATGAACGTGCTGATGGCTTCCGCGGCTCTTGGAGCAGCCCTGATTGGGGAATGGTTCGAAGGAGCTATGGTGGTCTGGTTGTTTGCGTTAGGGAATGCCCTTCAAAATCGATCGTTGGAAAAAACGAGAGATTCCATTCGCAGCTTAATGAACATTGCTCCGGCTGAAGCGTTGGTGAAAGAAGGCCGTCAGTGGGTCAGCAAAGCTGTTGAAGCGGTATCGATCGGGGAGGTCATCGTTGTCAAGCCGGGGGACCGCGTTCCTTTGGATGGAGAGATCATCCAAGGAGCTTCCAGCTTGAACCAGGCACCCATTACAGGTGAATCTCTTCCTGTTGATAAGCAGGAAGGAGATACAGTTTATGCCGGGACGATTAATGAGAGTGGCTCTTTGGAAGTCCGTGTAACGAAACGATCCGAAGATACAGCCATTGCAAAAATCATACATCTGGTGGAAGAAGCACAGGAAAAGAAAGCTCCTACCCAGGCGTTTGTAGACCGATTCGCAGCTGTTTACACACCTATTGTGTTTATGCTGGCTCTGTTAGTGATGGTCATCCCTCCGTTGGTTACAGGAGGAGCATGGAGCGAATGGCTTTATAAAGGGATTTCCCTGCTTGTTGTTGCCTGTCCGTGTGCCCTGGTGATCTCCACCCCGGTAGCGATCGTATCAGCCATTGGGAACGCAGCCCGGCATGGTGTACTGATCAAAGGTGGAACATTCCTTGAAAAAGCGGGTGCCATCCAAGCTATTGCCTTTGATAAAACCGGTACCCTGACAGAAGGTAAACCGAAAGTAGCAGATGTTATTGCTCTTAATGGAGAAAAAGAGAATCTCATCAGGATTGCGGGGACGATTGAAGAATATTCTACTCATCCGATAGCGGCAGCCGTATCATCGTATGCATCAGAACGGCAGATATCAACAGCCCGCGGGAGTGATTTCCGCACACGGCCTGGCAAAGGCGCCCAGGCCAAGATAGATGGGACTGTCTATTACGCAGGGAATCCGAAATTGTTCAAAGAACTGGGAGTTGATCTGGATGAAGTGGAAAATCAATTGGATCAGCTCGAGTCAGAAGGGAAAACCCTCGTTCTTATAGGTACGGATAAAGAAATACATGGGATCATTTCTGTCGCTGACTCTATCAGGGAAATCACGATCCGGTCGATCCAATCCTTGAAGCAATCGGGGTTAAAAGAACTGGTTATGCTTACGGGAGATAACGAGGGGACCGCCAAGCGGATAGCAGCAGAAGCAGGTGTGGACCGTTATTTCGCTGATTTGATGCCGGAAGATAAAACAAAAGCGATCGAGAAACTGCAGGAGGAAGGGAAACAAGTGGCTATGGTGGGGGATGGGATCAACGATGCTCCTGCTCTTGCTTCCTCAGACCTTGGTATTGCGATGGGCGGTGCCGGGACGGATACAGCTATGGAAACAGCTGACGTCGTTCTAATGGCGGATAATCTGGAAATGCTGCCTCATACGATACGATTGAGCCGTAAAGCCTTGACCATTATCAAACAGAACGTTTGGTTTTCCCTGCTTACGAAACTGGCGGCGCTCATTTTGATTTTTCCAGGTTTCTTAACGTTGTGGATGGCTGTGTTAAGTGATACAGGTGCTGCTCTGATCGTCATCCTCAATAGTATGAGACTGCTTCGCAAAAACGCATAGACCGAAGAAAATCCCGGATGAGACATCCGGGATTTTTTATGGTTGAGGATATTTTCGTTAGTTGAACCGCAGAAATATTCCCAAGTTCGATGAAAAAAGACAATCTTAAACGGTTTTAAACCCTATCACTTTCACAATTTCATTAACTGAAAATTATGATATATTGAAAATGTGCTAGATAAATAGGAGGGATTCGATGAATTGGAAATCAGTAATGGCTACCTTTGTTCTGGGTACGAGTCTTGTGTCTGGCGGGACACTCGCTCATGCGGAGACAGGCAAAGATGTAAAAGAGGTACCGAACGCATCGGAGTTTATGCAGAAAGAATGGCAGGCGAAAAATGTCAAATCAGAAAAAGGGATCCAGGAATTCTTTAAGCAGAATGCGAAAGACTTTCAGCTGAATCCATCCAAAGATTTGAAATTAATGGATACAGAAACCGATGAACTTGGAATGAAGCATTACACATACCAACGGGTGATTGAGGGAATCCCTGTCGCTGATTCAGAAGTCGTGGTACATACCGATAAGAACGGGAATGTTTCAGCTGTGAATGGTGAATTTCATATGGATGCACCAGACAAGCTTGAAGAAAAACGAAGCGTAAGCAAGACGAAGTCGTTGATGCTCGCTTGGAAACACATTGACGTAGATCGCAGTGAAGCGGATAAAGTCCAGAAAAGTGATGTAGGTGAAGATTTTGAAACGTTAACGGAAAACACAGACCTTGTTGTGTTCCATGGTGAACAGGGGTATACGCTGGCTTACCAAGTGGAGCTTCAGTTTGCTCAGCCTTATCCTGCCAATTGGAAGGTGTATATTAATGCGGAGTCAGGAGAAGTGTTGAAAGCTGCCAATGCTGTCCATGAAGCTACAGGTACAGGAACAGGTGTATTGGGAGATACGAAATCACTTAATACCTACGCGTACAACAACACGTACTATTTATATGATACGACAAAGCCAATGAGCGGGGTTATTGAAACATTTGATAACTATGGTGGACAATTTAGTAATCTACCAGGAAGTTATGTTACCGATTCAGGTAATACGTTCACAAGCGAAAGACAGAAAGCGGCTGTAGATGCTCATTACTATGCTGGAGAAGTTTTTGATTATTTCTATGATACATTCGGTCGTGAAAGTTATGATGACCAGGGATCCAATATTCGTTCCACTGTCCATTACGGTTCGAATTACAATAACGCAGCCTGGACAGGGAACCAGATGATTTATGGAGATGGGGACGGCAGTACGTTCACATATCTATCCGGTGCTGACGATATCGTCGCTCATGAATTGACTCATGCTGTAACAGATACGACCGCTGACCTTGTGTATGAAAATCAGCCGGGAGCTTTAAATGAGTCCTTCTCTGATGTGTTTGGTTATTTTGTAGATTCAGAGGACTGGCTGATGGGTGAGGATGTGTATACGCCGGGTCGTTCAGGAGATGCGCTGCGTTCTATGTCCAATCCGAATGCCTATGACCAGCCCTCTCATATGAATGAATACCGCAACCTTCCGAATACAGAAGCAGGGGACTGGGGCGGTGTCCACATCAACAGCGGCATTCCGAACAAAGCTGCTTACAATACCATTAACAGCATTGGGAAATCGAAAGCAGAAAAGATTTATTACCGTGCCCTTACGGTTTACCTGACACCGAACAGTAATTTTTCCAGTGCCAAGCAGGCGCTTGAGCAGTCAGCTCAGGATCTATATGGATCTTCAACTGCCAGCGCTGTTACACAGGCTTGGAATAATGTAGGCGTCAATTAAGCAGAGGATCAAAAGAAGCAGAGCCACCGCTCTGCTTCTTTTTTTATGGAAAATACAGAATAGTATCGTATTTTTTCATGGAATGGGTAATTCCGCACATTTGAAAGGGAATGAAGCGTTGACAAATTTCCCGGAAGCACGTAGTATAATGTACGAGAGTGAGAATCATTATCACTGTTAAATGGTTTAAATGTTCGAAAGGGGTCCTTATTATGACACGTCTACATACGGATGGTCTCCATGTGGGCTACGAGGATAAACTCATTGTAGAGGATATGACACTGGAAATTCCGGAAGGGAAAATAACGACGATTATTGGGGCCAACGGCTGTGGGAAATCCACACTGCTGAAATCGATTGCACGCATCATCCCTAAACAGGAAGGCAGCATTTATCTGGACGGTGAAAGCATTCATAATCACCCGACAAAGGAACTGGCCAAAAAGATGGCGATTCTTCCTCAATCTCCGGAAGGTGCTCCAGGATTAACAGTCGGTGAGCTTGTATCATACGGACGCTTTCCTTATCAAAAAGGGTTTGGCCGTCTATCGAAAAAAGATCGGGAGGTCATTGACTGGGCTGTTGAAATGACAGGAATGACGGAATTTAAATACCGGCCGGTGGATGCCTTGTCGGGTGGACAGCGGCAGCGGGTATGGATTGCGATGGCCCTGGCTCAGGAAACAGATCTCATCCTGCTTGATGAACCGACGACCTATCTTGATATGGCACACCAGCTGGAAGTTCTCGAACTGCTGGAACGGCTGAATAAAGAAGAAGGACGGACGATTGTCATGGTGCTTCATGATGTCAACCAGGCTGCCAGATTTGCTGATCACCTGATTGCATTGAAGCACGGACGAATCATAAAGTCTGGATCCGGACAGGAAGTCATTCATAAAAGCGTGTTAAGAAGGGTCTTTCATATTGATGCTGAAATCGTTGCGGACCCTCGAACAGGAAAACCTATTTGTTTGACATACAACTTATTAAAGGGAGATAGAAATCATGAAGAAAATCTGGCTGATCGGTCTCTTGTCACTGCTGCTCATTCTTAGCGCCTGTGGTGGTGGAGAAACAGAAAACGAAAATACAGGGAATGAAAGCGGAGACGATACACAAACCGAAGAGACGAGTTCTGATTCTGAAACAAGAATGTATGAGTCCGAAAACGGTGAAGTTGAAGTTCCGGCTGAGCCGGAGCGAGTGGTTGTCCTCTCGTCCTTCGCGGGTAATGTTCTTGCGCTGGATACGAACATTGTAGGGGTGGACGCATGGTCTAAAGGCAACCCGTTGTTCGAGGAAGATCTTGCGGATGCAGAAGAGCTTTCTGATGAAAGCCTTGAAAAAATCATTGAGCTTGACCCGGATTTGATTATCGGGCTGGCGAACACGAAAAACAAGGACAAGCTGAATGAAATTGCTCCGACCGTCACTTACACGTATGGTGAGCTCGATTATTTGGAGCAGCATGTGGAAATCGGGAAACTTCTGAATAAAGAAGAGGAAGCCCAGCAGTGGGTGGATGAATTTAAGGAAAAAGCCGGGGAAGCGGGTACAGAAATCAAAAATGAAATCGGTGAAGATGCGACGGTCACTGTATTCGAAGAGTTTGATAAGCAGCTTTATGTCTTTGGAGATAACTGGGCACGCGGAACAGAAATTCTCTATCAAGAGATGGAACTGAAGATGCCTGATAAAGTGAAGGAAATGGCGCTTGAGGATGGTTTCTATGCGATTTCTCCGGAAGTGCTCTCAGACTTTGCCGGGGATTACATGATTTTCAGTAAGTCGGATGGTGCAGACAGCTCCTTCCAGGAAACGGAAACGTACAAGAATATTCCAGCTGTAGAAAACGATCAAGTGTTTGAAGCAGATGCCGAAGCTTTCTACTTTAATGATCCTCTTTCACTGGAACACCAGCTCAGCTTCTTTCAAGAGAAGTTTTTGAACGAATAACCTTTTGTAGAAAAGATGAGACTTTATGCAGACTTTTTCAGTAAGGCAACTATATAAATTCATAATTGGAATCGCCGTCCTCATCCTTTCTTTCTTTGTCGCCATGACATTCGGGGCGGCGGACACCACCTTTAAGCAGGCGTGGATTTCCATGACGACCAGTTCGCTGGACTCAACTACGACGATGTTAAGGGAAATCCGTCTGCCGCGGGAGATTGCTGCAGCCCTTGTCGGTGCGGCGCTGGCGGTGTCAGGGGCGATTATGCAGGGGTTGACCCGGAACCCTCTTGCTGATCCGGGTCTGCTTGGTTTAACCGCAGGGGCAAATGCTGCACTTGCGGTTACACTTGCTTTATTCCCTTCTGCGAATTACATGGGAATTATGCTGGCCTGTTTCATTGGAGCGGCCGTCGGAGTGGTTCTTGTGTTTGGAATCGGTTCAGCTAAACGCGGCGGTTTTTCTCCGTTCAGGATTGTACTTGCCGGAGCAGCCATTTCAGCGTTTTTGTTCGCTGTGGCCGAAGGTGTAGCCCTTTATTTCAAAGTGTCCAAAGATGTATCCATGTGGACGGCCGGTGGGTTGATCGGAACGTCCTGGAGTCAGATACAGCTGATTGCTCCCATTGTATTCATCGGGACGATCGTTGCTGTCCTGCTGGCCCGTCAGCTGACGATTATCAGCTTGAATGAGGAAGTGGCCGTTGGACTCGGGCAGAATATCCTGACTGTTAAAATTATCTTATTCATCGTCATTACCCTGCTGGCCGGAGCAGCGGTGGCGCTGGTCGGAAACCTTGCCTTTGTCGGTTTGATGGTGCCCCATATGGTCAGACCGATCGTGGGAAATGATTACAGGATGGTGCTTCCGATGTCTGCTTTGTTCGGTGGAGCTTTCCTTCTCCTCGCGGATACATTGGCCCGGACGATTAACGCCCCTTATGAAACGCCGGTTGCAGCGATTGTTGCTGTACTCGGTCTGCCGTTCTTCCTCTTTGTTATACAAAAAAGGGGGAATGCATTCTCATGATTCATCCTTCTGTCTTGAAAAAACAACGTCTATATCTGATCCTGCTTTCACTCTTAATTTTAGCAACCGCTGTAGCAGGGCTTGGTCTCGGATATTCCTCCGTTTCTTATGACCGGATTCTTCCAACGATCCTCGGGAACGGCGGTTTTAAAGAGGAATTTGTTTTATTTTCGATTCGTCTTCCACGGATGATCATAACCGTACTGGCGGGGATGGCTCTTGCTTTATCCGGCGCTATTCTTCAAGGGATCAGCCGGAATGATCTCGCTGATCCGGGAATTATCGGAATCAATGCAGGGGCAGGGGCTGCTGTTGCGCTCTTCTTTTTGTTTGCTCCCATTGATGCAGGCTCTTTCGTTTATATTCTTCCACTGATCGCATTCGGGGGAGCAATGATCACGGCCCTGGGTATTTATTTGTTTTCCTATAATAAAAGGACCGGGTTTGAGCCTGTCCGTTTAGTGCTGGTCGGTGTCGGGTTTTCCATGGCTCTTTCCGGTTTAATGATTATTCTCATATCATCAGCACCAAGGGAGAAAGTGGACTTCATCTCCAAATGGCTGGCAGGCAGTATCTGGGGCACAGACTGGCCTTTCATCCTTGCGCTGCTGCCATGGATCATCGTTTTAATTCCATTTGCGCTTTGGAAAAGCAACGTTATGAATCTATTAAACACAAGTGAACCGGTTTCCATCGGCGTTGGTCTTCCGCTTAAGAAAGAGCGTTTTATTATGTTGATGACCGCGGTAGCTCTTGCTGCTTCTGCTGTATCCGTTACCGGAGGGATTGCATTTGTCGGTTTGATGGCTCCTCACCTGGCCAAGGTACTTATCGGTCCGAGAAGCCAGCTGTACCTGCCTTTGAGTATCCTGATAGGAGGGTGGCTCCTGTTGTTTGCTGACACGGTCGGGAGAAACATCGCAGAACCCGATGGGGTTGCAGCCGGAATTATGACTGCGCTTATCGGCGCCCCTTATTTTATTTATCTATTATTGAAGAAGTCCTGATCACCGGTTTCCTATTGCGGGACATCCGTTGACTATTAAAAAAATATGGATGTCTACTGGCAATCAGGAAGAGAGCTTATCATAGGCTTTTCTTGAAGAAAGGGAGAGTTTCTGAAGTCCAGAAACTCTCCCTTTTAATATTTCAGAGTCACAGGACAGCCAATTATTACGTCTCTTGAATCACTGAAAATCAGGCTGTAAGACACGTAAATGAATATATATACAGGGGGTGGGTCCCGGCCGCTTCCCGCTGTACAAAAAACGCCTCCCGATCAGCCGGGAGGCGTTTTTATCATTTATTGAGTCAATCCTTCTTTAATCGTTTTGATATTCCATTCCATCATGGAGATGTAACTGTCTCCATCTTCTCCAGGTTCAGCAAGGGAATCGGTAAAGACTTTACCCCTGATCGGAACATCGGTTTCTGATGATACAGCTTCCATACTCCGGGCATCAATACTGGTTTCGAGGAACAATCCTGTGATTTCTCTTTCATTGATCAAATCTACAATTCTTGTGATTTGATCAGGAGTCCCCTGGTTTTCCTGGTTGATTTCCCAAATGTATTCGGCTTGGAAATCGTAAGCCTCACTGAAATATTTGAATGCTCCTTCACTTGTAACGAGCACACGTTCTTCCTCGGGGATTTCCTCGAACTGGGCCACTGCTTCATCATGCAGATCCTGCAGTTCTGCGATATATTCTTCTGTATTTTTTTCATAGACTTCCTTGTTCTCAGGATCCACCTTAATCAGGCCGTCCCGTGCGTTTTCAGCATACTGGATACCGTTTTGAATATCCAGCCAGGCGTGAGGATCTTCTTCACCCTCCTTGCCTTCTGTCGTTAAGTACATGGCTTCAACATTTTCACTCATTAAAAAGACAGGAGCATCGTCGCCGGCTTTTCCGGTGGTTTCCATCAGTTTATTGAACCATGAATTTCCCGCTTCCAAATTCAAACCATTGTAGAATACGGCATCAGCATCCGTTGTTTTCTTAACATCTTCCGGTAGTGGATCGTATTCATGGGGGTTGGAACCGATGGGAGCGAGACTGTGAATCTCCACTTTGTCACCACCGACATTTTTAACGATGTCATAAATAATGGAGTACGTCGTTACGACCTGTACTTTTTCATCTTCATCTTTCGTTCCGCTTGCTTCATTGTCTCCACAGGCTGCCAGAAAGAGCAGAGTGGAAAACACGAGTACACTAAGGATCCAATTCTTTTTCAACATAATATCATTCCTCCTGACTATTCGTTAATCGTTGTTTTATACCATGGTGCTTTAGATAACAAGTGGTAAAAGGGAAGAGGTACTTGTCTTCCCTGTATTAATGATGACTCCCATTAACTTTATTCATTCATTAAACGAGGGATGCCCGCTTTTTCCTTACTTTCAGCATTTTCCATAGAAGTCCGTGCTTTGGTGAGAAAAGGAAGACGAGAATAAAAAGAGCGGTGGCTGCTAAAACAATGGCAGCTCCTGAAGCCAGGTTGTAGGTGAAACTGAAGTACAACCCTGTAATGCTTGATATGACGCCGATACCGGCAGCGAGAAAAATCATGATGGAAAGCCGGTCTGTTAATAGGTAAGCGGCGGCTGCCGGCGTAATCAACATGGCTACGACGAGGACAATGCCGACGGTCTGTAGAGAAGCCACGGTTACCATCGTCAACAGAGTCATAAGAAAATAATGAATCATACGTACAGGCAGCCCATAGGCGGCCCCCATCGTTTCGTCGAAGGATGTAACGAGCAGTTCTTTATAGAATAAATACACAGCTGCCAAAACACATAGACCGATGCCCATGGTGATCCACATATCTGACGAACGGACGGCGAGGACATTCCCGAACAGGATGTGATACAGATCTGTACTGCTCTTCAGCAGTGTAATAATGATAATCCCGGCAGCGAATGCAGCGGTGAACATAATTCCAATGGATGTATCATGTTTGATCCGGCTGTTTTGACTGACGAATCCAATGGCAATGGCCGTTAGTACACCGCTGAAAACGGCACCGAAAAAGAAGTTGATTCCCAGCATATAAGAGATGGCAACACCAGGTAGGACGGCATGTGAGATGGCGTCTCCCATGAGTGCCATCCCTCTTAAGATAATGAAGCAGCCAATGACTCCGCAGATGATACCGACCATAATCGATGTAAGCAGCGCTTTTTGTAGAAATTCATATTGAAAGACGGCTTCAATAAATTCCATAATTACACTCCAATCTCTTTCATAAAGGCGAATTGCCCTTGGTAAGCTTTGGCGATGGTTTCTGTACGGAAAACTTCACTGACAGGACCGAAACCTACCAATTCTTTATTTAGTAAAATGAGCTGATCGAAATATTCTTCTGCTTTACTTAAATCGTGGTGGACGACCACGACGGTTTTTCCCTGCCAGCATAATTGCTTCAAAATCTTGACGATCGTTTCCTCACTGGATACGTCGACTCCTACAAAAGGCTCGTCAAGAAAGAACATATCTGCTTTTTGGGCCAGGGCGCGGGCAAGAAATACACGCTGCTGCTGTCCCCCGGAAAGTTCACCGATCTGTCTCTTGCTGAAATCTTTCATACCGACTCTGTCCAAACACTCCAGTGCCCAGGTTTTTTCTTTTTTTCCCGGCCTCCGGAACAGTTTCAGGTTGGGATAGGTGCCGAGCAGGACAGCATCGAGGACAGTAATTGGAAAATCCCAGTCGATATCATTTCTTTGAGGGACATAGGCGATTTTCCGTCGTGCTTCCTGAATGGAATTCCCGAATAACTGTATGGTTCCTTTATCTTTAGGAATCAGATTCAGTACAGCTTTTAGAAACGTAGATTTACCTGCGCCGTTTGGCCCGATAATGCCGATAAGGTTCCCTGGCTGCACAGAGAGGCTGATACCTTTGACAGCTTCATTTCCATAATAGGAAACGTGAAGATCTTTGATGGATATAGCAGGGTTGTGCATGATGATCCTCCTTTAATCATTTTCTATATGCATGGTTCGTGCATGTCTTCATGAAATTTATATTAGGGCATTTAAATTTGCCGAGTGCAACTTTTAATTTAAAAAAGATACCCCTTTACTATATGGGGGTCCCAAAAAAAGATGACAGTATTGCTTTTGGCATAAAAAGTTTCCTATGTGCAAAATATATAGCTAACTCCATGAAATGTCAACAGTGAAGTCAGAATATTATACGAAAGTTTATAAAAAAGGTACATTCCCGGGGGAGTGTACCTTTTGGCCTTCTTCTTATTGGGCACTGTTCACTTTTTTCTCGGCAATATAATCTTCCAGGCGTTCTTTCTGTGCGATCAAGTCCTCCATCGTAACTTCATTCTGGTTCGTTGAAAGGGAAGGCAGTGAATTCATAGATTGAACGCAAGGGTTTTGAATGAGCTGTGAAAGCTGACCCTGGTTTTTTTCGTAGAGCCGGTAGCCGACTGCTCCAACGACTGTTCCTGATACAAATCCCATCATGAAATCCTTATTTAATACCATAGTGATACCTCCTGTTTTTTTAGAATGCCAGTATTCTTTTTTTATTTGAATCATTTAAAAGCTCAAGGACGTTGACAGCCCACGGTACCATCGCTACTTGAAGAATGTTTCCTGCCCCGATGGACAGCATGCTTACAATTCTTGTGAGAACATCCGGGTGGCGAAGTTTGTTTTCTCCATGGGATAAAACCGTATAAGCAGTGGAAATGACGACGGCATAGTCGAGCATTCCAGGAACATTCCCCGGTTTGTTGTTCAAGTAGGCCAGCAGAATAAGGAATCCTGTAACAAGACTACGTAGAAAATCCTTGCGCTGGGCAGGGGCAATATTGATCATGATATTGTCCAGCGGATCAAACTGCGTCTGCTTGAAAAATAGTCTGATAAAACGGAGGATGATTTTTCTGTTAATCACGTCCTTGGAGTAGTGAACCGTCATCGATCGAATAGCCGGCTCAATGAACGTCTATCCTGTAAGATCCCAGCACTTTTTCCAAGCGCTTTAAAAATAAGACTTGCTTTACTTTAGTGAGCATAGCGGACTCCTTTGCGATAGATTGTTTAACAGGTTTATGATTAAGCGCATGTAAATTTCTATTATATGACAAGGTAAATTCCTCCTGTTCTTACTTCGCATAATAGGGTTGAAGTCCACACTTCAGACAATATCTTTCAACGTTAAACATGAAACAAAAACTACCCGGACTTTTATCCTGCCTGGTGCAGCGTGAAAGATTCGTAATGATAGAGGAAATAAGGTCAATGGGAGGGGATTTTTTTTTCATTTGGAAAGATTCCTTGACTATGGTGTGTACCCCACGGTTTATAATAAGTGCAGGAGGGTGTGTCATGTATAAAAGAAGTGAATTCTCAAACATTACCGGCCTCAGCAAGGAAACACTCCGGTATTATGCAGAGGTGGGCCTGTTGGAACCGGCTTTTATTCATCCCGAAAACAAGTACAGGTACTATGATGACGGCAGCTATTTTCTCGCTCTTCTGCTTGGTAAACTGCGGAGGTTCGGTTTTTCCATACAGGAAATGAAAACGGTCATGGACGATGACTCCTTTACCAGTCTGGAAAAATTGTTAGCCGAAAAGAAAAGCAAAATGGAACAAGAGGCAGAAGATATTCAAGAAAGAATTAAGGAACTGGATGATTTTATCCAATCTGGTAAGGAGGAGAACGAATGATAGAATGGGAAAAAGAAAAAATGATCGGCGCTTCACTTGAGGATGTGTGGGATCTTTTCAAAGATAAAAACATTAAGCGGATCATGCCTAAGGTGGAAGAGCATAAGCTGATCGAAAAAACAGAAACGGAAGCTGGTGCGAAACATCTTCAGACTTACAGAGAAGGGAAGCGTCTCGAAACCTATACTGTAAATACGCTTGTGTATGAAGACAAACCGGCATTTAAACATAAGAAAATCGCTTTTGTGATCGGCAGAGCGTTTGAAGTAACGGCGTCCTTCCGATTGGAAAAAGTAGATAATTCAACAACAAGGTTGATATACTCCGGGTCCAATCGTGGGACCAACTTTGTCGGCCGTGCCATGATGAAGCTGGCGAATAAAAAAGGGAATGATACAGTCGTCCAGGAGTTTGTCGACCGTGTAGAAGAGCAGGCGGCACTGTCCAGCGAAACAAGGTAACGGAATAGATGGATGCTTATTATTGGAAGACCTGATTATTTATATGGGCTGGTTTGGAAAGGGGAAAAAGAGGCACATACGTAGTAGAGAAAACAGATTGAACCTCTGGCATAACTGATAAATCTTGTTTTACGGGAAAGGAGTGAGTCTATGGAAATCATTACGCTTCCGGAATGGAAGACCGCCTGCCGGAGATGGGAAGGGAGTTACACAGAGCTTTCGGATCTGAAAGGGTTTATAGAGGGTGTAATGGCGGAAATGATCGCAAGAGCTGACCTTGAGCATCTATCTGAACAATGGGGGGGTTCTTATCATACGAGGGATGATGGATTTGTCCACTATTCAGGTTGACGAGTCGGTGGAAATTCCCTCGACGATGAATCTTCAAACGATTCCAGAACAAACCTATCTGCACGTGCAGCATTTGAAAGGAAAAAGTGTTGCAGATACCTATACAGCTGTCTATCAATGGTTTAAGAATACGGGGAGACAACCTCATCGTGAACCTGGTGTGGAGTATGATGATCTGCCAATCAAGTTCGAGAAGTACCCGGTGCCAAGGGAAATGGATCATCATGATTTTGATATATACATCCCACTTCTGCAGCGAGATTATTGATACGGATGGAAAAGAAGAAGACCGTCCCGGCTTTAGAAACATCATGTAGAGGTGGCTGTAAGTCATCTTGATTGCAAAGGCCCGCATATGGGAAGAAGCCTGTCGGTAGCACGGCCTCCGTTAACTTTTTCCGGTAGAGATTCCTGACCAAGCAGATCTTCGGATGATCGTGCTTCTGCAGGCATACTTAACGGGCTTTTCATAAGATCGGGAATCCATTGTACAAAAAAAGCTGCCGGAAACGTTACCGACAGCCTGACCGGCCGTAGAAGCGGCCGGTTTTCTTTTTAATAAACTTTGTCTCCATTGAAGATGGAGTTTTTTACAATGACATAGTCCACGTGTCGAATGCCATCAAGGTCGGTACCGCCTGCATAACTGATGGCGGACTGAAGATCCTGTTCCATCTCTGTAAGGGTATCTTTCAAATGTCCTTTGTATTCTACGAACATCTTCTTGCCCTCGACGTTTTTCTTTTCCCCTTTTTGATATTCAGAAGCAGAGCCAAAATATTCTTTGTAGAGTTTCCCATCTTTTTCAACGGTTTCTCCCGGGGATTCTTCGTGACCGGCAAAGAGGGAGCCGATCATTACCATGGAGGCGCCAAAACGGATGGATTTTGCGATATCTCCATGGGTGCGGATTCCGCCGTCGGCAATAACAGGTTTACTGGCTGCCTTTGCACACCAGCGTAAAGCTGCCAGCTGCCACCCACCCGTACCGAAACCGGTTTTGACTTTGGTAATACATACTTTTCCTGGTCCGATTCCTACTTTAGTGGCATCGGCTCCGGCATTTTCAAGTTCCCTGACGGCTTCTGGAGTACCGACATTTCCAGCAATGACGAACGTGGAAGGAAGGTGGGCTTTGATGTGCTGAATCATGTGAATGACAGCGCTGGAATGTCCGTGGGCGATGTCGATCGTAATATAATCCGGAGTCAGATGGCGCGCAGCCAATGATTCGATAAATTCATATTCGTCTTCCTTCACACCAACACTAATGGAAGAAATTAAACCTCTTTCCTTCATGGTTTCAATAAAACGGGTGCGTGTTTCAGGCTGGAAGCGGTGCATGATATAGAAATATCCATGTTCAGCAAGCTTTGTTGCTGTTTCATCATCAATAATGGTCTGCATGTTGGCGGGAACCACAGGCAGCTTGAACGTATGATCTCCAAATTGAACAGCGGTGTTGCATTCAGAACGACTATTTACGACACATTTTGCGGGAATTAATTGAACATCTTCATAATCAAATACATTTTCCATCAAAATCACTCCTGAAACACGAATATTTTAGTAATAATTAAAATTATTGTTCGTACAATAGTAATTTACATCATTGTGAGCTTTCTGTCAAAGAAAGATTGATTTCTTTTCTTTATAAGGAAGTCTTTGTAAAAGCAGGTGTAAATGATCGTAAAGAAAAGCAAAACCCTTGCAAAAGTGGATCATTTTATAGAACATAGGGGAGGATTGTACTTTGACAGAGAAGATGGAGGTTCAAAATGGAGACGACGCAGAATAGAAAAATTATATTGGCCACGTTTATGATCGGGGCGTTTTTTGCCATTCTCAACGAGACGCTTTTGAACATAGCATTAACAGAACTTATGGATGTTTTCGGCTTAAGTGCTCCGACGGTCCAGTGGATGGCCACGGGCTTCATGTTGGTGATGGGGGTCTTGATGCCGATATCCGCCCTCTTAATTCAATGGTTTACGACGAGACAGATGTTTATCGGAGTTATGACGATCTTCTTAATAGGAACGACAATTGCCGCGTCCGCATTGAACTTTCCGATGCTTTTAACCGGGCGTATGATTCAGGCGGTGGGAACGGGATTGTTAATTCCTGTCATTATGAATGCCCTTCTTTTGCTGTATGAGCCTGCGGTCAGAGGAAGGATTATGGGAACATTCGGACTCGTCATCATGTTCGCTCCAGCGATCGGCCCGACATTATCCGGGGTCATTGTTGATTTCCTGGGGTGGCGCTGGTTGTTTATTACCGTCATTCCATTTGCTTTGTTTTCCATCATTTTCGCATGGAAATTCCTTGAGAATGTCGGTGAGATCACACGACCGAAGGCGGATGCACTTTCGATTGTCCTTTCTTCTATAGGAATCGGCGGAATCGTCTATGGCTTCAGCAGTGCAGGGGAAACGGAAGCAGGATTCGCCTCACCCTCGATCATTGTGATCCTGGCTGCTGCAGTTATCAGCATGGTCTGGTTTGTTTTCCGCCAGCTCCGTTTGGATGAGCCGCTTCTTGATGTACGGGTTTTTCAATACCCGAGCTATGCCAGAGGCATCTCTATTTTTGTTATTGTCATTATGGCGATGTTCGCTTCCGAAATCGTCATGCCGATGTATCTCCAGGGTCCCCTTGGATATTCCGCCAAAATCGCCGGACTGCTTTTACTTCCCGGCGCCCTGCTTAATGGGTTGATGTCACCGGTCATGGGGACGTTATTTGACAAAGTCGGCCCACGGAAGCTGATTATTCCCGGGACGATTATCCTGACAGGGGTGATGTTCTTCTTCAGCCAAATCACACCCTCCATCCCGACGTGGAGTTTTGTTCTTGCTTATATCCTGCTGATGTTGTCGATTTCAGCCATTATGATGCCATCCCAGACCAATGCGCTGAATGAGCTGCCGAAGCACTTGTATCCTCATGGAACAGCGATAGCCAATACGCTGCAGCCGATCGGAGGGGCGCTTGGAGTATCCATTTTTGTCAGCATTATGAGCCAGGGGCAGAGAAATTATCTCGATGGAGAACAGGCACAGGAGGGAAGTGCCCTAATGACCGAAGCCATGACAGCCGGCGTTCATCAAGCTTACTGGTTTGCGCTTGCCCTGGGAGTTATCACTGTGGTCATTGCCTTGACGATTAAGCGGGCGGTTTCTCCCGATTACGACAAAGAAACTGAACAGAAACAAGCATAAAAAAAGCCCATCCGGATTCCGGATGGGCTTTTTTTATAGGTTCATCATACGCTTGATGAACGACTCCAGAGGTTTCCTGGACTTTATATTTTCGTTGCATTTCCTGCTGTCATAGCAGATATAATTCCCACGGGTTACGCTTTCTTCAGCATCTTTTCCTTTGCTGGTGACCGTAAACAGGCCGACACGCTCCTGTTCATGGCAGAGCGTGCATATGTTCTTCTGCCTGGATGGCAGGTAGTGTCCGTAAAGACCGGTATACCGGTCGTCGACTTTCGTGATGATATATTTACGATTGGCTGCAGGGTCATTCCACCCCATATAGGACATTTCAGCCCAGTCCATTTCATCGAATTCCGGAACCTGAAGTTTTTTTACTTTAGGAAACAGGAGGCTGATTTCTGCGTCGGTCAGCTTCGGGAAAGGAATCACATAATGCTTCAGTCTGGAAAAATAAAAAATGGCATCTGTTTCTTCCTGCACCTGTTCAATCTGACGGATCAATTCGTGCTGTCCTTCCGTTAACGCTTCAAAAACATCGAGGGCTTTTTCGGAAGAAAGAGAGGTAAGTGCCTGAGTGACCGATGAATCATTGGTCGTCCGGTGGCCGTTCAGCAGATTCTGGGTTTCATTCTTTATATAATGGTATTGATCGGAGCGGATAAATGCATCCATGTTTATACCTCCGTTTCTAGTAGGTGTGGTCTTATTATTTCAGAGCCGTTTCATTTCATCAACTTAAAGGCTTATTATTCACACAGGAACCCTCCAAATATAAAATTCGGTGGCTTTTTCATAATCCCTGATGAAATATGGAACGCTAGGGTTAAGGAAAAAAGTAAGGAGGGTGCCTGATGAATACGGTTATGTATCTTGGAAGCGGAATCGTTTTATTTTTTGTATTATATATACTGGCCCGGACACTTGGAAAGAAATTGACATCCCAGATGACGCTTTTCGATTTTATTGCAGGTATAACCCTGGGAAGTATGACAGCGACGACGTTTCTGTCCCCAAGTGTGTCCCTTCCGCGTGGCATCCTTGCCCTCGCTTTATTTTCCGGACTGGTTTTTCTTATCGACCATTTGACGTTGAAAAGTCTTTGGATCCGCCGGATTTTCAATAGTGAAGCAGCCATACTCATGAAAGATGGACAGATTCAGATGGAAGAAATGAAAAAAGTACGTTTTACAGTGGATGAACTTATTGCCGAGTTAAGAAAAAAAGGTGTCTTCAGTTTCAGCCACGTGGAAGCAGCTGTACTCGAAACCGACGGGACTGTCAGTGTATTAAGGAAAGCGGAGGCTTCTCCGGTCACTCCTGCCCATATGAACCTTTTAACTCAAACCACCTCTTCTCCCTACCTGGTGATCATAGATGGAGAAGTTGTCAAGAAACAACTCCAGCAGAGCGGTTTCAGCGAACAATGGCTTCAGGAGCAGGTGAAAACGGAGGGGTTTGTTTCTTTTAAGGAAATTTCAGCCTGCCAAATCCATCAGGATGGATCTCTGTACCTTTCGGGAAAGTAACCGGCGTTCCTAACGACTATAGACTCAATCCTTCGACAACATCTGGAATAAAAATGCAGAAAATGAGGATTTTATGTTTAAAAGTGAGAGGGGTGGGTTATTAACCTGTAGGTGGAAAATAGTGGGTTGGGTCAGCTTTTGGATCATACATACATAGGAAACTCACCGTAGAAGCCAATATGAAACGGGAGTGTTTGGATGAAGAAAAAGTTTTTGAGTACGATGATGGCTGGTGCTGTTCTGTTTGCGTTACCTCTTCAAGCCGCTGCGGCTGATAGGAGTGCGGAAGACATCTTGAAAAAATCGAACGAAGCGATGATGGATCTGGACAGCTATACGATCCATACGTCTTCTGAACAGACAGTACCGGGGATGGAAGGCGGAGAAAACTCCGAAGTGACATCTGAATCAAAGGCGGATGTCATGCTTGATCCTCTTACAATGCATATGATGACGACCATTGCCGGTCAGGAAACGGAATCATATTTGACGGAGGATGGGTATTACGTTCAGGTGCCTGAGGAAGGCTGGGTGAAAATGTCCGGAGATCTTGGAAATCTTCAAAAATCCATGATGGCAGAAGGGCAGATGTCCCAAGCGATGCCGCTTGCCTCAGACATGACCGTCAGTGAGGAAGATGACGCTTATGTACTGACCTATGAAGGTGACGGCGAAAAACTATTGAAAATGTCCACGCAAATGCTTCAATCTTCCGGCAGTCAGCAGGATTCGGAGCAGTCTGCTGAAATGCAGAAGATGATGGAGCAGTTGATGGAGAAAGTTGAAATTGAAGATTTCTCTTATCAAGTAACCATTGATAAAGAAAACCATTATATGACAGGTATGATGATGGACATGAAAATGATGTTTGAGGACAGCGGTGAATCTGTAACTATCAGTCAGACTTCTGATGTCACTCTTTCCAACTTCAATGGGGTAGGCTCTATTGAAATTCCTCAGGAAGTCCTGGATGCCCAGACACTCGAAGAGGCTGCCGGCGGTGAGCTTCCAGACACGTCTTCCAATGAACCGGTATACGCATTAGCAGGTGCACTTGCTGCCGCTGCTGCCGGAGTCGTCCTTTTGTACAGAAGAAAAGAGACAGCATAAGAAGGAGATAGAGAAGCCGCACAGCGGCTTCTCCCTTTCTTTATTAATGAAAAAGGAGGTTTTTTCGTGAATAAATTTCTTATTGGGATCATAACCATCGGGCTTTCCATCTCTCTGTTTTATGGACTTCAATGGTGGAATGCTGCCGGTGCAGTAGAGAAGGTCTCCCAAGAAGAAATCAGTACATGGGAGGAAGCTTCCACGGAAATAAATGAAATGGCGGTCTTGGATGGCCCTGATCGTAAAACGGCAGGGAAAGAGAAGGTGTACAGTGAGCAAGTATCTACATATGAAAAAGGAGAAGAGATGGGAAGGCTGATCATCCCGATGCTTAACAAAGGATACACCACTTACTGGGGCGCGGATGAGGATTCACTGAAACGGGGCGTCGGCATGTATGTGAGTGAGTGGACCACCACTCCTGATGAAAAAGGGCATACCGTGTTAAGCGGGCACCGGGAGACGGTTTTTACGAACCTGGGCGATATCAAACAAGGAGATTCCCTTTTTTATGAGTATGAACAAAAGCGTTATGAATACAAAGTAGAGAAGACCTGGGTTACCGACGCAGACGACCGCTCTGTCATTGTGGATAAGAAGGAGCCGACATTGACACTGACTACCTGTTACCCGTTTAATTTTGTTGGAGACGCGCCTGAAAGGTATATCATTCAAGCTTCTTTGGTCCACGTTAGTGAAATGGACGGATCATGACAAGAGGATGGACAGCTTTGACAGGCAGGTTGGATTAAATAAAGTCCGGCGGAAAAAAAGAAAATGGGAGCAATTTAGTCAAATTTCGTTTACAATAGAAATGAACTACATATTGGAAAAGCAGGCGCAATTGACCGACTCAATTGCTTAATAGGGAAGCTGGTGAAATTCCAGCACGGTCCCGCCACTGTAACAGAGAGAGACCCGCAGATGATCCACTGTACGCAAAAACGTATGGGAAGGAGCGGGGCTTGTTGACCTGAAGTCAGGAGACCTGCCTGCTTTAAACACCAAAAAAACCTACGCGGATAGGAGGGTGTGTCGAAAGATTAGAAGGGACCCGTCTGCGGTGTTTTCTAATGGTGCACATCTTTTCCGGGGATGTGTTTTTTTGTGTTCCAAGGAATAAGGGGAGGAATAAAGATGGAACATTTATGGAGAAAGCTGCTGGCTGTGTTATTTGTCATCGGTCTACTGGCAGGATGTGCTTCAGGTGGGAATGAGAGTGCAGAGTCTTCCGAGGACCAGTCCGACCAAACGACAGAAGAAAATGAAACGTCCGGAGAAGAGGGTTCTTATCCATTGACCTTAACGGATGCTATGGATAATGAAGTAACCATCGAAGAAGAACCGGATAATATTATCAGTACAATTCCAAGCAATGGGGAAATCCTGTTTGCACTTGGCTTGAACGAGGAAGTGGTCGGGGTTAGTGATTTCGCCAATTACCCGGAAGAAGCTGCCGAAAAAGAAAAGATCGGAGGACAGGATTTGAATGTAGAGAAAATCCTTTCACTTGAGCCGGATGTAGTCCTTGCTCATGCTTCCGGAGCGCATACTTCCCAAGAAGCCCTTCAGCAGATTCGTGATGCAGGGATTTCCGTTTATGTCGTTAAGGATGCTTCTTCGTTCGATACGGTCTATGAAACGATTGCCACGATTGGAGATATTACCGGAACAAGCGAAAAAGCTTCAGAGATCGTCTCTGGTATGCAGGAAGACTTGAAAGCGGTTGAAGAAAAGGCGGCTGCGATTGCTGAGGAAGACAAAAAAGATGTATTTGTGGAAGTGTCACCGGAACCTGAAATCTACACAGGTGGACAAGGCACATTTTTGAATGAAATGCTGGCTGCTATTCAGGCGGAAAACGTTGTCGGGGATCAGGAAGGCTGGTTCAAAATGAACAATGAAGCAATTGTTGAACTGCAGCCGGACGTCATCATTACGACGTATGGCTATTACACAGAAGATCCTCAAGGCAGTGTGTTAAGCCGGGATGGCTGGGACACCGTACCTGCTGTAGAGGAAGAACAAGTCTATGATGTTCATTCCGATCTTGTCACACGTCCGGGTCCACGTTTAGTTGAAGGGGTTCAGGAACTTGCAGAAGCCGTTTATCCAGACGTTTTTAGCGAATAAGACGACACATTATATTGGCAGTGTCTTGTTTTTAGTGTTCAGCATTTTTCTCGGGGCTTCCCTTGGCAGTGTCCCGATTTCCTTCGAAGCTATTGCCCGCATCATCGGCGGGCAGCTGCTTCCATTTTTGCCTGTGTCTGAAGGGACAGATCCTACTCTGCAGGCAATTATTCTGCAGATCCGGCTGCCGAGGGTCGTTCTTGCAGGATTGGTAGGCGGCGCACTGGCTGTATCAGGGGCCGCTTTTCAAGGTCTGCTTAAAAACCCGCTCGCGGATCCCTATACACTCGGCGTGTCTTCAGGGGCGTCGGTGGGAGCGGTTGCGGTTTTGTTCCTGGGCATAAGTCTTCCTTTTGCCGGTTCTTTTACGCTTCCAGTCGTAAGTATTACGGCAGCGATCTGCACGATTTTTATCGTCGTAGGTTTTGCCAGGCTTGTAGACCGATCGATGTCCATGACGACGATCATCTTAACTGGGATTATCTTCAGCTCATTCCTCGGATCATTCATCTCCCTTATGATTTCTTTGACAGGAGAGGAGCTGCGGCAGATCATCAACTGGCTGCTTGGTAGTGTCGGTAACCGTGGCTGGGATTATGTCCATTTGATGCTTCCTTTCTTTGTTGGTGGAGTCCTATTGCTCATATTTACAGGACAGGAACTGAATGCGATGACCTTTGGTGAGGAGCGGGCCAGGCAGCTCGGGGTTCATGTGGAGAGTCAAAAATACGTGGTCCTGTCTGCGGCCTCTATCTTGACTGGTGCGGCTGTTGCCGTATCCGGGACCATCGGATTTGTCGGACTGGTTATCCCTCACATATGCAGGAAGTTGTTTGGTAGTGATCACCGGCATCTAATACCACTGTGTGTCTTGAATGGAAGTGCATTTCTAATTCTCGCTGATTTACTGGCCAGAACAATCGTCACCCCATCCGAGCTTCCTATAGGTGTGGTCACCGCTCTGATCGGGGCACCGATGTTTGCTGCCATACTAATCCGAAGAAGAAAAGGAGGTAGAAGTTCATGATTGACGTGCAACATCTCTATGCCGGTTACGACCATGACATTCTTCATGATCTGTCCTTTTCTATACTTAAGGGTGAAATGTTTGGTATCCTCGGTCCGAACGGCAGTGGAAAGACGACGTTACTTAAAGCGATAAACGGGACGCTGCCGGGAGTCAGGGGGGACGTTGCCATTCAGGGCCGTCCGATCAGCCGTATGACAGCGAAAGAAACAGCGAAGGAAATGGCAGTCCTTCCCCAGCATCATGATGTGTCCTTTTCCACAACAGTGGAGCAGACTGTGTTGATAGGCCGCTACCCTTATCAAAAAGGACTTTTCAAACAGTGGACAAGAGAGGATTATCAGATTGCAGAAGAAGTGATGGAACAAACCGGGGTGACACAGTTCAGGCATCAGTCGCTGTTATCCCTTAGTGGAGGGGAGCGTCAGCGTGTTTTCCTGGCCCAGGCGCTGGCTCAAAAACCTCGCATTCTTCTATTGGATGAACCGACGAACCACCTGGATTTCAGTTATCAGAAGCAGATGCTTGACGCATTAAAACAGTGGTCCTTGAAAAACGGACTGACGGTCGTCGCGATCTTTCATGACTTGAATTTGGCAAGCCTGTACTGCGACCGTCTCCTGCTGTTGGATCAAGGAAGGGTGAAGGCGCTGCAAGAACCGGAAGTGGTGCTGAATGAACAGCACCTGTCAGCCGTCTACCGATCGGATATCCATGTCCATGCTCACCCCTCCTTTTCGAAGCCGTTTACAAATGTCGTCCCCTCTTTTAACGAAGATAAACCGAAATCCATCCTGTCACCAGATCAGTTGGACGTTTCAAAGGAGCGGGTCTATTACAAAAGTCGTCAACCTTTGAAGTGTTATTCGTCGGCTGTTCTTCATCCCGGCTTCGGCTGGTTTGAAGAATTTATCAATGTCCAGGTAGACCATTCTTTTCGGTGTGATGATCCAGCGGGCTATTTGAGGACAGAAGCGGAGCGATGGGGCTGTCAGATCCACAGGACTGTGGGCATGATGACAGCGGCGGACGTCGAGGATCTTTCGACCGAGTTTGTTGAAAATGAAGATTTTACGCTGCTCGTCGTCGTCACAGCAGGAACTGGGAACGCTGTGGATGTCGTCCACGGCAGCAGTCACCTACAAGAAACTGTGCCTGGGACGATCAATACCTGGGTGTTCATAGACGGACATTTATCTGAACAGGCCTATGCTCAAAGCCTGATGACCGCAACAGAGGCTAAGGTGAGGGCTCTGATGGATATGGCTATTAACGATCCTGTAACGGGTACGGCGGCAACAGGCACCTCTACAGATAGTGTTTTAATCGCAGGCACACAGCAGGGAGCGATGCTGGAATATGGAGGAACGATTTCTTCATTAGGCAGGGCGGTCGGTCCAGCTGTATACAAAGCGACGAAGGAAGCGGCTGCCCGATACCTCAATCGAAAAGAAGTTGGGTTTTGATTTCCCATCTGCTTGCCCTCACATTAGGATGCCTTCTGGATTTCTTTTTTGGAGATCCCACAAAGATGCCTCATCCTGTTACAGGGATGGGAAAGGTTATTGCGGTTTTGGAGAAGTCCTGGAACAAGGGCCGGTATCAGGTTTGGAGAGGAGCGCTTCTTTGGATTGTCGTTACAGGTTCCGCTTTTCTGACTGCATGGGGGATGGCAGCCGCTGCCGCTTTATGGAGCCATTCCGCGTCCGTCATTGTAGAAGGGCTTCTCATATGGACGACGATTGCAGGAAAAGGGCTGAAAGAAGCCGCTCTTAACGTCTATCTTCCTTTGAGGGAAGGGGATTGGGAGACTGCACGTCGGGAGCTTGGGTGGATTGTCGGCCGGGATACGGGCCATCTTGAAGAGAGGGAGCTTGTCCGTGGTACGGTCGAAACGGTGGCGGAAAATGTAAGTGACGGTGTTACGGCACCCCTATTTTACGCTTTGATCGGTGGGGCACCACTCGCTGTGTTGTATCGGGCGGTGAATACGTGTGATTCAATGGTCGGCTACAAAACAGAGCGATACAAAGCCTTCGGGTATGTATCAGCGAAAATGGATGATTTATTTAACTACATCCCAAGCCGGCTGACGGCTTGCGTGACGCTCATCGTTTCCAATGGAACAGCCCGTGAAAAGCGGTGGAGGTTCCATCACCTGTCTTCTCAGGCCTCGCATCATCCAAGTCCGAACAGTGGCTGGGGGGAAGCCGCCGCCGCTTTATCGCTTGGCGTACGTTTAGGTGGAGAAAATACGTATTTCGGGGAAAAGTCATTCCGCCCGTATATTGGTTTTCCTCATCATGAATTGACAGACATACATATCAAGCAGGTCAATGTACTGTTAACACGGACGGTGGCAGCATGGATTGTCCTGCTCTGGTTAGGGGGGATTGGGTTTGAACTGGCCGTCTCATGGTGCAAATCCTTATAAACTTTATCAAATGCAGGGGAAAATACCGAAAGAAACGATTACGGATTTCAGCGTGAATACAAATCCATACGGGTCTCCGGCCGGGTTGAAGGATCATATGGCACACCATCTGGATTTGATCCATGAATACCCCGATCCTGAGCAAAAGCGGCTTACAGAACGAATTGCTTTGATGCAGGATCTGCCGGAAGAAAAGGTACTCGTCGGCAACGGAGCTTCTGAACTTATTCATATGATTGCCCGATTTTGGCAGGGCAGGCGGGTGGGGATTATTCAACCAACCTTTTCCGAATACGAAAAAGCGTGTGAAGCGTATGGTTGTGACATCGTCAACTTTTATGTATCGGAAGAGAGGAACTTTCATCTCTTTATTCCAGATATTCTTCCACACCTCCCGAGCCTGGATCTATTCATACTTTGTCATCCCAACAATCCGACAGGTAGAACCTATCAGCCTGATGTATTGTATGGGTTGTTAAAACTCTGTGAATTCAACGACGTTCAGGTCGTGATTGATGAGGCTTTTTATGATTTTGTTTCAGGAGAGCCTTTCTTCTCACCTGACTTGTTTGAATTTCCGAATGTTCTTCTTCTTCGCTCCCTCACAAAAATGTACAGCATACCCGGACTCCGCCTCGGTTATGTAATGGGAGAGGCAAAGGTGGTTGAAGCACTGAAGCGCCTGCAGCCGGAGTGGAGTGTCAACGCACTTGCTGAGGAAGCGGGCATGTATTGTTTGAATCAGCAAGGATTCGCCCGGCAGACAGCTGCTGATCTTTCCAGGGAGAAAGCTTTCCTCTTTTTACAATTGAAGAGGCTGGGCTACACTCCTTTATCCACGGAAACGAACTTCTTTCTCATGAGAGACCCTTTCCACAGCCAGGCCGATGACATGATCTGTTTTCTCCTGCAGGAAGGCGTGACTGTCCGGCATTCGAATAACTTCAAGGGGTTGAACGGAGCCTTTGTCCGTGTGGCCGTGAAACAGCGGGCGGATAATGACCTGCTTCTCAAAGCTCTGGAAAAATGGAGAAGTGTATGCTTACAGTAGTGATAGGCGGTGTCAGGAGTGGCAAAAGCAGCATGGCGGAGAGGAAAGCTGAGGGTACAGGAGAAGAAACCCTTCATTATATTGCTGCAGGGGTTAACACAGATGAAGAAATGCAGCACCGGATTGATCATCATCAAAAGGCCAGGGAAAATTCGTTATCTACATGGGTTCTTCATGAGTATCCAGTCCAACCATCGGAAGCTTCTTTTCCCGATGGCAGCGTTGTCATCCTGGACTGTTTAACGACCTGGGCGACGAATGAATGGGTGAAGATGGACGGGGATACCTGTGTGGATGACCTTGTGGCCGCGATCCTGGGTGAAATCATTCATTTAAATGAACGGGCAGGTCATCTGATCGTTGTTTCCAATGATCTATTTTCGGATGCTTCCGATCATCCGCCTGTGATTGAAGAATATTTACAACTGCTGGGAACCCTCCATGTAAAACTGGTTGATATGGCCGAGCTTGTCTATCATATGCAGTTCGGCCACGCCCGGCTTAAAAAGGGGCAACAGCTATGAAGGGACTAATGATACAAGGAACAGCTTCCAATGTAGGAAAGAGTTTCATTGTAACCGCAATCTGCCGGTGGCTCTCCAATCAGGGATATCGAGTGGCGCCGTTTAAGTCGCAGAACATGTCGAATAATTCCTATGTAACCAATTGGGGAACAGAGATCGGCAGGGCCCAGGGAGTCCAGGCAGAGGCGTGCAGGACACCGGCCCTTCCGGAAATGAATCCAATCCTTTTAAAACCGAGAAACGATCAGGATGCGGAAGTCATCTGTCTTGGAAAGTCTATGAAGACATTCTCAGGGAGTAATTACCGGGCTGCCTTTTATGAAGAAGGGCTTCAAGCTATCAAGCAGAGCCTTGACAAACTGAATAACTCTTTTGACTATATCGTTATTGAAGGAGCCGGAAGTCCTGTTGAAGTGAATTTAAATGACCGGGAGCTTGTGAATATGGCTGTCGCCGACCTTGCTGACGTTCCGGTCCTGCTGACAGCGGATATCGACAGGGGCGGGGTTTTTGCATCCATCGTCGGTACGCTGGAACTGCTTCCCCCGCATCACAGGGATAGGGTCAAAGGGATCCTCATCAATAAATTCCGTGGGGATCCTGCCTTGTTCGAAGGTGGGCGGAAGTGGCTCGAAACCTATACGGGGCTCCCTATCCTCGGGGTTCTTCCGCATGTCGAACATCATATTGAAGCGGAGGATTCCTTATCATTACGTCCCCCTAAGGCGTCCACAGGTACCAAGTCTCTGGATCTTGCCGTCATCGTTTTTCCCTACGTTTCCAATTTTACAGATGTCGATCCGTTCTATAGGGAAAAGGATGTCAGTATCCGCTATGTGTACAGTAAGGAAGAATTCGGATGTCCAGATGCTGTCCTTCTTCCGGGGACAAGAAGTACGATCGAAGACCTGAAAGCGGTGCAAAACAAAGGTCTGGCCGAAGCTTTGACCTCTTATATACACCGGGGAGGGACAGCGGCAGGGATATGCGGAGGCTATCAAATGCTTACCCGCCAGCTGACAGACCAACACGGTTCCCATGAAGGACTGTCCATCCTGCCAATGAGGTCGGTGTTTAATACCGACAAGCAGACGAGGCAGGTCCGGGGAGAAGTGCACGCTTCCAGTGGTTTCGGACCCCAGTCTATTGAAGGGTATGAAATTCACCTCGGAGAAGTCACCGCTGAAGACGAAGTTCCAGCTTTGTTCACATTTAACAGCCGTGATGAAGGTGCAGTCTGGAATGATGGCAGAGTAATAGGCACCCATCTGCATCATGTGTTCCATAATGATGGCTTTCGAACAGACTGGTTGAACAGGCTCCGTAAAGAAAAGAATCTTCCGGTCCTTCCTGAAGCAGATCAGGAAGAAGACCCTTATGACAAAGCAGCGGATGAATTAGCTGCAGAAGTGGATACCGATGCGCTCCTGCGCTTATTAAATGGGGAGGAGCTTGTACCATGAAGGCATGGATTCAAGGATTTCTTCTGGCCTTTCAATTCTTCTCCATTTTACCTGTCCGTCGTGAGCTGCCGATGGAGGGAAGGCAGTTGAGGGGAGCCATGGTGAGTCTGCCCTGGGTCGGGCTTGCCGCCGGAGGATGCGCATTGGGGGTTTCCTTTCTGCTGGATGTGTATACGCCTATGTCTAATGAAGGGATCGCGCTCGCAGCTTTGATTATCAGCGGTGTGTTCACTGGAGGCATTCATCTGGATGGGTGGATGGATACAGGAGATGCTTTCTTCTCCTACCAATCCATCGATAAACGGTTGGAGATCATGAGTGATCCACGCACGGGGGCTTTCGGCGTCCTCTCCGTTCTCCTTCTCCTTTCCGTCCGCTTCCTGTTTTTAATGGAAACCCTGCATGTATCCTTTGCTGCATTTGCTTTCGGCCTCCTTGTCCTTCCATGGATCAGCAGAAGTATCCTTCTTTATCATTTTGCCTGGACACCTCCTGCCAAGCAGGAGGGGCTGTGTGTGCTTTTTCAGTCAGCTTATGAAAAAAAACTATGGATCATCAGTCTTTTGCAGAACCTTATCTGGGTGGCCATATTCATTGCTGGATATCATCTGTTCTGGATTCCGGCCGTCCTCTCGTTTTCAGCAGCTTTTTTGATGTATTGGCTTTTCCGGAATCGATCTATCCGTTCGTTCGGGGGAATGACGGGCGATGTATTAGGTGCAACGGTGGAAGGAGGGGAAACACTGTTATGGATCGTATGGTGGATCTCTATTTTATCCGTCATGGATTAACCGAAGGAAACAAGCAGAGACAATATATCGGCTGGAGTGATGTTCCGCTTCTTGAAGAAGGGAAAACAAGCGTTCAAATGTTCAAGGATCAGCTCCCTGATATGGGATTGGTTTTCAGCAGTGATCTGCTTCGCTGCGTGGAAACGACGGAGCTGTTGTTCCCCGGCTGTCGATACGGAAGAAGTTCTTCTCTCAGGGAAATCCATTTCGGTGACTGGGAAACCTGCACGTATGAGGATTTAAGGGATAATGACCTCTATAGGGCGTGGGTGTCCCGGCCGGACCGGTTTACACCACCGAGAGGGGAATCATATCCGCATTTCCAACAGAGAGTAAATCGGTTTTTGCTGTATCTGCTAAGAGTGGTCGAGAAACAGCAGGTCCAATCCGCTGTGGTCGTTACCCACGGAGGTCCATTAAGGGAAATGGTCAGCTGGGTGACAGGAACACCTCTTTGGACCTATCCAGTCCACCCTGGAGAAGGTCTCAAAATTAAGCTTCAGCAAAAAGGGGAAGGGGGGATATCATGGAATTTGTTACAGGTGGATCCTATAACGGAAAAGGAAAATGGGCCCGGGATATGTGGCTGAACCATCATGAGGAGCACACGTGGATGGACTTGAAATCCCAGGAGGTGCACATCCCGGACACAGATCAGCTCGTTCTTGAAAACATTGAATTTATGGCCAGGGAGACGGAAGAAGGTTGGTCCTGGCTGGAACCTTTGTTGTCATGGGAGAACGAGGCCCCTCAGCGCCGTCTGCTTCTGATAGGTACGGATATTACCAGAGGGATTGTTCCATTGGAAAAGTCGGACAGAGAGTGGCGCGACCGGACAGGTTTCTTATATCAAAGGATCATGGAAGAGGCAGCCCATGCTTATGTGGTGTGGTTCGGCATTGCAGAACAATTGAAATAAACAGGAGGTTATCAAATGAGACTTTATACAAAATCTGGTGATAAAGGCCAGACGAGTGTTATCGGAGGACGGGTGGACAAGGATGATATCCGTGTAGAAGCCTATGGTACGGTTGATGAAGCCAACAGCTTTGTCGGAAAAGCAAGAACAGAATTGGATTTGTCGATCGATTCACTTCAGCAGGTGGATCAGGAACTGGAACGGATCCAGCATGAATTGTTTGACTGTGGAGGTGATCTGGCCAATAAAAAAGCGGATCATCCCTATAAATTGGAAGAGAAAAGTGTGAACTGGCTCGAAGACCGGATGGATGAGTATATTGCAGAAACGCCAGAGCTCAAACGGTTTATCCTGCCTGGAGGGGCACCGGCTGCCGGCACGCTGCATATCGCACGGACAGTTACGAGGAGAGCGGAAAGAAACGTCGTTTCCCTTGCGAAAGTCGAGGACATTCATGACGTGTGCCTGCGATACTTGAACCGGTTATCCGACTACTTTTTTGCGGTCAGCCGGTACATCAATTTCGTCAGTGGGGAGAAGGATGTAGAGTATATCCGCAGTGCGGAAGTGTTCAAAGGCCGTCCGCGAAAGTCTAAAGATACGTGAAGAAATTCGTGTGGACCGCGATGTTCACTTCCATGGCCGCTGTAGGCGGCTTGTTGAAAATCCCCGTCGGCATTGGAAGTATCGCGCTTGATGCTGTGCCGGCGCTTCTTGCCTCTATTTTTCTTGGACCGGTCAGTGGAGCGGTGACCGGTGGTCTCGGCCATCTTCTTTCCGCATTCACCGGCGGTTTTCCACTCGGTCCTTTTCATCTGTTTATTTCGGTGGAAATGGCCCTGCTTCTTTTGCTGTTTCCCTTTATTTACAATAAGAGCAGATGGACGGGATATTTGTTTTTCATCACCTTCAACAGCCTTGTTTTACCACTCCCATTTTTATGGATGATGAGCTCTGTGTTTTACTGGACCCTTGTCCCGGCTCTCACAGCAGGCGCTTGCATCAATGTCATCTTGTTCTGCTTTGTATTACAGAAAATAAAACCGGTACTTATGGGGGCGAAGGAGGAGAAAGTCAGTGCGGGATAGTACGTTTATTCCTTTTGATAAACAGTTCGATCTAGTAATCAGTTCTGATAACGCGGCGAATATCGGCGAAAAGGATGCCGATTACATTCAAGCTCCTTATCCACTTGTGGCGGAATCTATGTTCAGGGTGGCCTTTATGGAAAATTACGCAGTAGGAGCTGAGCTATTATCCATCCTGCTGCACAACTTTTCAGGAGAAGATGTGTGGCAGCCGTGCGTGGATCGGATCAACGAATTGGCTGAAGGTCTCGGTCTTTCTGTTTCCGTGACTGGGAGCACCGAATCCAATTTCCCCCTGCAGCAGTCTGCGCTCAGCCTTACTGTCATAGGGAAAGTAAGCCCGTCAAATGTAAAGACAGGGTGTACACCGGAATGGGCAGCTTTTGCTGTCATCGGTGAGCCGCTGGTCGGGCAGGAAGTGATGGAGAAGGAGGACCGGATGGCGCCGTTGTCGTTATTTAAAGAGCTCGCTGATCATCCGTCCGTTTTTGAAATGCTGCCTGTCGGCTCCAAAGGAATTCTTTACGAGCTGCAGGAAATGTTGAAGGCGAATGATTTAGCAGCAGCTTTTCCTGAACATTGTTCATTGGATATAAAGAAATCCGCCGGCCCTTCCACCTGTTTTATCATCAGCTATAAAAAAGAAGAGGAGGCAGCGATCCGTAAAGCAGCAGGGGCGTTGTTCCACCCTCTTCTCCCACGTTAAAAAACCCCCGTCGGCTGGATCAGCCGCGGGGGGTCTGTTTTTAATTGGTTTGGTCGGCCATTTTTACAAGAGCGTGTGCAATGTGCTCCCGCTCATTTTTGTCTGCCGCATTCCACAGTTCATTGAGAACCTTCTCTTCTCTGTTTCTTGGTTCTTCATATTCAGCTAAATAATCCGCTACGCGTTTGGCGCCCTTTGTAAGACCTTCTTCACCAAGGCCCAGTTTTTCGCCTTTATGGACTTTATCACCGAGGTAGTCCTTAAACGTTTGGAAGTTGCTCATGATTTCATCTTTTTTCTCTTCATTCATCTGTGCTGCCTGCTCTTTTGGGTCTTTCACTTTAAATTCCTCCTCTTGTAGATTCTCCGTTGTGTATCGTTACGCTTTTTCCCAATAGGCTGCCTGGTTTTGGGAACTGATAGGTGGGAAAGAGTCGCCGCTGTTCAGTTCAACATGCTTTTCGTCTTCTGTTACACTGTCTTCCTTACCGCCATCAACAAGTCCTGCGAATTTGTAAGTGCCATTCTCCGGCGCTTTTTCACCCGTTTTAAAACGATCCGCCATTACTGAAAACTCCCTTTCCTTTTTTTGTAATTCTTCGTGTGTACATTACGTGTATATCCGGATTGAGGGATAGTGAAACATTTGGAAAACATCCAGTGGAAAAATGAGGAAAATGGCAGGGGATGCCACCATTCATCTAGAAGGAGTTATAATAAGGAGGCGTTTCCATTGAGTATTTCCATGATAATGACCTTGTTTGGATTGTTCCTCGTAGGAAGTGCTCTTGTATGTACAGGTCTTGGATGCTATTTCACGAAGAGAACGGATGTAACAACAGGATATTTAGCTGTGCTTCTTCCCAGTGTCGTCCTCGTTACGCTGACGGTGAAGTGGTTCCTTTTAACAGCCGTGCCCGTGAGTGTAAGTATGTTCACCTGGGTAATGCCGATTGCCCTTGCCCTTGTTTTTTATCCTCTTTTTCTCAGTATGAGCTGGGTGCTGTTAAAACGAATGGACCATGCATAAGCGGGAATTTCATGACAGATGATATAGAAAAAGAATCTTGGTGATGGTTATGACATTATTCCGACTCGGCTATGTGGCTATGAGTGTTCATCTGCACAATGCTTCTCCTTCTCAGACCGTAACTTATAAACGATTTGCCCAGATGAAAGATCAGGAGGCTGCAAAAAGGAAACTGGAGCGAACCGCTTCTGCCAATCTACAGAACTGCCTCAGACTTTTGAAACATAACAAAGCACACGATATCCAGTTTTTTCGCTTGAGTTCCCGTCTTGTTCCCCTCGCCACGCATGAGGCTTTACGAGGGTGGGATTACCTTGGGCCGATTAAGCAGGACTTGAAGATGCTTGGATACTTCGCCCGGGAGAATGGGATGCGGCTGGATTTCCATCCTGATCATTTTGTGGTGCTGAACGCCCGTAATCAAGAGATTTTCCAATCGTCTATCACTGTGTTGAAGTATCATTATCTCCTTCTGCATCATATGGGGATCGATCCGACCCATCGATGCGTCTTTCACCTCGGAGGGCGGTACCAGGACAAAGAATCGTCTCTGGAGCGTTTTATAGAGAACTGGGCTCTCGTTCCAAAGGGGATCCAGAAAATGGTGATGATCGAAAATGATGATACTTCCTACACGCTGGACGATTGTCTCTATGTATGTGAAAAACTTCAAATCCCCCTCGTTTTTGATCTTCATCATCATATGGCGAACCATGAGCATAAAGAATGGGAAGAGAATTGGGACCGTGTCCTAGGGACTTGGACCCATTCCCCGCTTCCTGTGAAAATGCATATCTCCAGCCCGAAAAGTCCGGATTCTTTCAACAGTCATGCTGATTATGTTGATCCGGATATGTTTCTGGCGTTCATTGAGAAAACCGCCGGTACAGCAGACCAGATCGACTGTATGATTGAGGCGAAACAAAAAGATGAAGCTCTTTTTCAACTGGCTGGGAAGCTTCGTAATCATCCTCGCATCGAAATGAAAAGTGAGAGCAGCTTTGAGTGGAAGGAGTGAGGAATAACAGCCTGCAGGGGGCACCTGCAGGCTGTTGTTTTTTGATTGATTTAAGATTTCCACGCCGGCATCGTCCGGTCTAATGGTTTATCTTTCCGATATCCGAGAACATACTCGGCCTGCATGATGGTATGGATCTCTCGTGTGCCTTCATATATGACGGGAGCTTTGGAATTCCGCAGATACCGTTCAACAGGGTATTCATCAGAATATCCGTAAGCACCGTGAATCTGTACAGCATCATCAGCGGCTTTGTTGGCAAAATCGCACGCCTGCCATTTGGCCAGAGATGTTTCTCTTGTGTTTCTTTTTCCTTCGTTTTTTAACTCACCTGCTTTATAGACGAGCAGGCGGCTCATCTGCAGGCCGGCTTCCATTCGGGCGATCATCTGTTGGACGAGCTGATGCCTGCCGATTTCCCTTCCGAACGTTTTCCGCTCATGGCAGTAATCCACACTTGCTTCCAGGCAGGCCATAATCTGTCCGCAGGCTCCGGCTGCGACGGTAAAGCGTCCATTATCAAGGGCGGACATCGCTATTTTAAACCCATCGCCTTCCTGCCCGACCAGGTTATCTTCCGGCACGCGCACACCATCAAAAAACAATTCTCCCGTATTCCCCGCACGTATACCGAGCTTTCCTTTTTGAGCTTTTGATGAAAAACCAGGGAATGTCCGTTCGACGATAAAGGCGGATATACCGTGGTGCTTTTTACTTTTATCTGTGTAGGCAAAGACGAGAAAATGATCGGCAGCATCACAGAGGGAGATCCAGGTTTTCTGCCCGTTCAACACGTATTCGGTCCCATCTTTGACAGCTGTCGTCTGAATGGCGGCAACATCAGATCCTGCACCGGGCTCTGTGAGTCCAAACGCACCCACTTTTTGTCCTTTGGCCTGAGGGATGAGATAACGCTTTTTCTGTTCCTCGGAGGCCCACTGCAGAAGTGTCATACAGTTCAGGCCTGTATGCACGGATACCGCGGTGCGGAAAGCGGTATCGCCACGCTCCAGTTCCTCACAGACAATTGCCAGGGCGTTATAATCCATCCCGCTTCCTCCATAATCTTCAGGTATGCACACCCCCATCAGTCCGAGGTCTGCCAGCTGTCGAAGGACACCGTGGTCAAAATGACCGGAAGCATCCCATTGTCTGATGTTCGGCATAATTTCCTGATCGACGAAGCTGCGGACCGTTTTACGAAGCATGTCCTGTTCCTGTGTAAACGAAAAATCCATACCATCACTCCTTATATGATCTCACCGTTTTTCAGTCGTTGTATTTCGTTTGGGGCATATCCGAGTTCCGATAGAAGGCCTGCACTGTCGGCACCTGGTTCAGGTGGAGCCGTGCGGTAGGTTACGGGAGTTTTTGAAAGTTTCAACGGACTTCCGATGATGGATGTCGTTCCCGCTTGTGGGTGATGCATGCGGATAAACATTTCCCTGACCTTCAATTGCGGATCGTTCCAGACGTCCTCCAACGTTTGAATGGGGCCGAAAGGGATATTCCTAGTCAGACAGGCTTGTTCCCAGAAGGAAGTATTTTCCTTTAAAAACAACTTCTGCAGGATGGCTGAAAGTTCCTTCCTGTTTTTTACTCTTCCTGTATTGGAGTTGAACTTCTCATCCGATCCCAGCCCGGGTTTACCGAGCATTTCTGCCAATTGCATGAACTGCCGGTCATTTCCTACAGCAATAACAATTTCTCCATCCTTCGTATAGAACGATTGGTAAGGGACGATATTGGCATGACGGCTGCCGAGTCTCTCAGGTAGATGACCGGTCATTAAATAATTGCTGCCGATATTCACAAGGGCGCTTACAGCTGAATCGAAAAGGGAAAGGTCGATTTTCTGCCCTGTTCCGGAAACCTCGCGTTCCAATAAAGCGGACTGGATGCCGATACACGCGTAAAGACCGGTCAGAATATCGGTAATCGCTACTCCCAGTTTCTGCGGGCCGGATGTTTCATCTCCGGTAATGCTCATTAAGCCGCTCATGGCCTGAATGATAAAATCGTATCCCGGTCTGTCCCGGTACGGTCCGGTTTCACCGAATCCGGTAATAGAACAGAAGACGATCCCTGGATGGATCTCTTTTAAACGGTCATATCCGATTCCGAGCTTTTCCATCGTCCCTGTCTTGAAGTTATGAATGACCACATCGCAGGTTTGGACGAGTTTTTCGATGATCTGTATGCCTTCCGGCTTTTTGAGGTTCACCGTTAAGCTTTTTTTGTTCCGATTGGTACACAAAAAATAGGAGCTGACTCCATTTTTGAAGGGAGGACCCCAGCAGCGTGTTTCATCACTGCCGCCCGGGGCCTCTATTTTTATGACTTCTGCGCCAAGGTCACCGAGGATCATGGAACAGTAGGGGCCTGCCAGCACACGGGTCAAATCAAGGATCCGACGTCCTTTCAAGGCTGTCTCCATATACGACCACTTCCTTCCATAGAAAAAGCCAGAAGAACCCATACGTGGTATGAATCCGACTGGCTTGGGAAACGCGGGGATTACGGTTCAACGTTGTCCTTTACGGGTTGTATCTCATCCTATGCAGAAGCTGGGCAGCCTATGAATGGGTAAAATCTATCATCATACCTGCCTTATCCGGCTAATAGGATAAGACAGTACGGTGAATGTGAATATAGGACAGGCTGGAGGTAGGGTAAATGATTCCACTTTCCAAACAGGTGCAGAGTCTGCCTGCATATCTGTTTTCTCTTTTTCATAAAAAGAAGATGGCTCTTACGGCGCAGGGGATTGATGTGATTGATCTGGGGATCGGAGCTCCGGATCTTTCTACACCGCCGTTTATTATAGACAAGCTTATTCAGGAAGTCAGAAAGCCGGAAAACCATAAGTATCCCCCTTATCATGGATGTATGGAATTCAAGCAGGCCGTGACGGATTTTTATCACCGCCGTTTTCATGTATCCCTTGATGTGGACAGGGAGGTTTTGGCCCTGATCGGTTCAAAGGAAGGGATTGCCCATTTGATCCAGTCGATGCTCAATCCTGGCGACGGCGTCCTGGCGCCGGACCCCGGCTATCCGGTGTATCAATCAGCAGTGCATTTGGCCTATGGGGTGACGATTCCTTATCCTCTCAACCCAGAGGAAAATTTTGCACCTGCATTTGATCAAATTTCGGAGCGGGACTGTACCCGGGCAAAATTGATGATCCTGAACTATCCCAACAATCCGACCGGTGGAACGGTTGGCATGGAAACGTATGAACAAGCTGTCCGATTCGCGAAAAAAAATCAACTGATCCTTCTGCAGGATGCCGCTTATGATCTTGTGACCTTCGGGGACTATCAATCTCCAAGTCTTCTTCAGGCTGAGGGAGGAAAGGATGTTGGCATTGAATTCGGCTCTCTGTCTAAAAGCTTCAATATGGCAGGGTGGAGATTGGGATATGCCGCCGGAAACGAAGAACTTATTCAAGGCCTCGGTCTTGTCAAAAGCAACAGGGACACAGGGCAGTTTCCTGCCATTCAAAAAGCAGGAGCAGCTGCTTTAAACAGCAGTTTTGATTCTGTCGTAGCCAATAACAGGACGTACGAAATGCGCTTCAATATTATTCTTCCAGAGCTGGAGGAAATGAATGTCCGCGCCGTAAAACCCAGAGGGACGTTTTTTGTCTGGGCGCACGTCCCGGAAGGATTTACATCCCAGAGCTTTGCTGAAAAAATGCTCGATGAAGCCGGAATCATTCTGACACCCGGGACAGCCTTTGGGCAGCAGGGAGAAGGGTACATCCGCATCAGTCTGACCCACCCCGTCGAGCGTCTGCATGAGGCTGTGCTGAGGATGAAAAAGGCGATGAAGGGAGGGTGATGGTGTGAAGCAAGCGGTTATGTCCAGTGCCAGGGCCATTGTGGAGTGTATAAAAATGGAAGGTGTCCGACACATCTTTTGTGTCCCGGGTGAGAGTTTTCTACCGGTGCTGGATGCCATATCAAGGGAACGTTCCATGCAGTTGATTTCCGCCAGGCATGAAGGTGGTGCATCGTTTATGGCGGAAGCCTATGGGAAAGCGGGATCCTGCCCAGGTGTCGTCATGGCCACTAGAGGAGTTGGAGCGGCCAACCTTGCCATTGGTGTCCATACGGCTGCGCAGGACTCCACGCCTCTTGTCGTTCTTCTTGGACAGGTGCATTCCAGCTTCAAGGGGCGTGAAGGGTTTCAGGAAGTGGATTTGGAAGCCTTTTTCAAACCTATCGCGAAGTGGGTGGCTGAAATCAGAGAGCCGCCCCGGACAGCAGAAATCATTCAGCGTGCCTTCCGGATTGCACAGACAGGGCGGCCCGGGCCGGTGGTGGTTTCGCTGCCTGAGGATGTTTTGAAAAAAGAAGCCCTTATGACATTCGGTCCGGCGGTTACCATACCTGCACCTGCACCTTCTGAAGAGGAAGTAGAAGCCGTAAAGACTGCCTTGAAGTCCGCTGTCCGTCCGGTTGTGATTGCCGGGGGCGGGATTAAGCGTGCAGGCGCAGAACAAGAGCTGGTCTCTTTCGCGGAACGTTTCAGCCTTCCTGTCGTTACGGCCTTCCGCAGACATGACAGCTTTCCAAACGACCACCGTTTATATGCCGGTCACCTCGGGTTAGGGACCGATGCGGACATTCTGGAAACGGTCCGTCAAGCGGATACGATTGTTGCGATCGGCACCCGTTTATCAGAAATTACAACACAGGACTATAAGCTTCTCACTCCCGACCATAAGGTCATTCATATAGATATCGATGAACAGACGATTGGACGTGTGCATCCGCCGTTCCTTGGGGTGGCCGCTGACGCACGACAAACATTGAAAAAGCTGGAATCCATGGATGTTCCCGCCGGATGGGTTTCTTGGGCGGAACAAAGGCGGTTGAAATATGAACGCACGCTGACCAATGCTGGAAGGCAGATGTTGAATGGCCGGGTTATTGATTGTTTGCAGAACAGACTTAAAGAAAACAGTGTGATTACCAACGATGCTGGTAATTTTGCGGGATGGCTTCATTCGTTTTTTGTATTTCGTCATCCCCATTCCTATGTGGGGCCGACTTCCGGGGCTATGGGCTACGGACTTCCCGCAGCCCTTGGAGTGAAGCTGGCATCTCCTGAAAAAATCGTCGTTTCTCTCTCCGGAGATGGAGGGTTTATGATGACCATGCAGGAAGTGGAGACCGCCGTCAGATACAACATTCCTGTAATCAGTCTTGTCTTTAACAATCGTATGTACGGAACCATCCGCATGCATCAGGAAATGCATTACCCGCATCAGGTCGCCGGAACAGACCTTGGGGAGGTCCGGTTCAGTAAAATAGCCCGTCATATGGGAGCGGAAGGTTTCTATGTACAAACAGCGGAGGAATTCGACGGAGCCTTGGAAAAAGCTCTACAGTCGAACGTCCCTGTAGTCATTGAAATTGAATGTGATCCAGAGCAGATTTCCCTGAACCGGACCATTTCAAGTCTCCGGTCAAATCAGTAACCAAGAGGAGTGAGCACGTGGAAATCACCCAGGTGAAAAAATTAAAGAACTTTATCAATGGTGAATGGAAGGCACCTTCTACAGAAAAAATGACCAAGGTGTATAATCCGGCTGATTCAGAAATACTAGCCGACGTTCCGTTGTCCAACGGAGAGGACGTCAAGGCGGCGACCAGGGCGGCCGTTTCTGCCCAGAAGAAATGGGCGCTTGTTCCTGCACCGCAGCGGGCGGAGGTCCTTTATAAAGCAGGCTTGATCATGAAGGAGAAAAAAGAGTATCTGGCTCGTCTGCTGACGATGGAAAACGGTAAAGTCATTGAAGAGGCGCGTGGGGAGGTGCAGGAAGGGATCGACATGGCATTCTATATGGCTGGAGAAGGACGGCGCCTGTTTGGACAGACGACTCCTTCCGAGCTGAAGGATAAGTTTGCTATGAGCGTCCGTGCCCCAGTAGGTGTCGTCGGAATTATTACCCCTTGGAACTTTCCCATTGCCATAGCAACGTGGAAGTCCTTTCCTGCCATTGTGGCTGGAAATGCCGTCGTTTGGAAACCTGCAACCGAAACCCCGTTCATGGCCTTTGAACTGGCAGGGATTCTTCAGGAAGCCGGCCTTCCTGAAGGTGTCCTGAACGTTGTGTTCGGATCCGGTTCCACCGTAGGGGAAGCGATGATCGAAGAGGATGACATCCGTGTTATATCCTTTACCGGATCGAACGAAGTTGGCAGGCACATTGCTGGAAAGTGCGGAAGCCGCCTGAAGAAAGTGTCATTGGAAATGGGCGGTAAAAATGGTGTGATCGTCATGGATGACGCTGACTTATCCCTTGCGGTCGAAGGGATTTTGTGGAGTGCGTTCGGCACAAGCGGACAGCGCTGCACCGCCTGCAGCCGTGTCATGGTGCACGAGAACGTTAAAAAAGAGCTGGAGGAGCGGCTGCTCAAGGAAACGGCAAAGCTGACAATAGGCAGCGGCCTTGATGAGTCGATAAAGGTGGGGCCGATTATCAATCGAGGCGGCCTCGAAAAAATTCAGCAGTACGTAGACATTGGGAAACGAGAAGGGGCAAAGCTTCTTGCAGGAGGTTCTGTGATGGACCAAGGCCCATTGAAAAACGGCTGTTACTTCGCCCCGACCATTTTCACAGATGTTACCCCGGACATGCGGATTGCCCGTGAAGAAATTTTCGGGCCGGTGGTATCCCTTATTCCTGTTAAAAGCTTTGAAGAAGCGGTTCATATCAATAATCTAGTGGAATTCGGCCTGTCCAGTTCGATTTTCACTAAAGATGTAAACCGAGTGTTTGCCGCCCAACGGGATCTCGACACAGGAATCGTTTATGTGAACGCGGGAACGACAGGTGCTGAGATCCACCTTCCGTTTGGCGGAACAAAAGGCACGGGCAACGGTCATAGAGATTCCGGAGTAGCGGCTCTTGATGTATTCACAGAATGGAAGGCCGTTTATGTCGATTTCAGCGGCCGCCTGCAGCGGGCGCAGATTGATGTTGAGGAAGGTTCATAACGGGCAGAAGGAGTGATCCAATGAAGGTGGCTGTTTTAGGATCCGGTCTCATGGGAAAGGAAGCGGCCAGAGACCTTGTTCACAGTCCTGGTGTAACACATGTCGGTCTGGCTGATATTGATCAGAGAAGAGCCGAGGCTGTCGTTAATACGCTGCATTCTCCAAAGCTTTCGGCCTATCAGGTTGATGCAGGCAATGAACAGCAGCTGGAGAGCTTTTTGCAGGACTACGATGTCGTGATCAATGCCTTGTTTTATTCGTTTAACGAAATTGTTGCGCGTACAGCAGTGAAGGCAGGTGTCCACTCCGTCGATCTAGGAGGTCATATCGGTCACATTACCGACCGTGTGCTTGAACTGGATGAATCCGCCCGAAAGGCAGGGGTTACCATCATCCCTGACCTCGGTGTAGCCCCCGGGATGATCAATATCCTTTCAGGGTATGGCGCATCAAAACTGGACAGCTTGAGTGGGATAAAGCTGTACGTCGGGGGGATTCCTGTCCGCCCTGAGCCTCCGCTTGAGTATAATCATGTCTTTTCTATGGAAGGACTGCTGGACCACTATTCCGATCCTTCTACGATAATAAGAAAAGGGAAACTGGAAGAAGTGGAATCTCTGACAGAAATAGAGCCGATCTACTTTGACCGTTTCGGCCCTCTGGAGGCTTTTCACACTTCCGGAGGGACATCGACGCTGCTTCAATCCTACCCGGATATTGAAACGCTGGAATATAAAACGATCCGTTACCCTGGTCATGCAGCGAAGATGAAGCTGCTCGTCGACCTGAACCTCACAAGGGCAGGGAACGTAGTGGAAGTAGACGGGAGGAAAATCAATACGAGAAAAGTTCTCCTGAAAAGCATCGATCCTCTTTTAGAACTAAAAGAAAAGGATGACGCTGTACTTTTAAGAGTCCTTGTAGAAGGACAGAAGGATGGGGCAGACCAATCCTGCTGCTATGAAATGATCACGTATAAAGACAGGGAAGCCAATGTAACGGCGATGGCAAGAGCGACCGCTAATACGATATCCGTTGCTGCCCAGATGATCGGAAGCGGCCGGATCACAAAGCGTGGGGTCCATCCTCCCGAAAGAGTTGTTCCCGGTGATTTTTATATCACGGAAATGGCGAAGCGGGGAGTGGTCATTACAGAAAAGAATCATAAAGTGTAGGAAAAGAGAGGGGGACGCCCCCTCTCAGCTTATAAAGAAACCCCTGTTTCTTTATAAGCTTTTTTCTTTCTTACCGCCAGGAGCGAAAGCCCCTTCCCTTTCCGCGGACGAGCGCCCGAGCTTCCTCTCAAAAAAACCGCTCGGCGATCTCGGCCCACTCGTTCTTCCGCAGGAGTGGAAGGGGCACCGCTCCCTGGGAGTTCTTTAAAATCAAACAAGATTCTCCTCCCCCCCCCCCCGCTCACCCTTACTGGATGGAGGACAATTTTTTTCATATTCCTTCAGGCAGCCGTTATCAGTGCCTGTTCTTTCCCTTTTTGTTTTCCACGCAAGCGGCCATAGCGCAGCCCATGCCGTTCTCTTTAATATGGGATGGGATCCTGCGTAGGGCGTGCCCGCGGCATTCATTTACCGATAAGCGGAATGTGACCCTTCCCATGACAAATGGACACCTCTAACTGGTTAACACAGGCCTTTTCTACAGCCAAAGAGGGGGGGCGCCCCCTCTTTTCTTAATTTTTACATAAATTTCAAACAAGATGAACATCCCGGCGTTATACTGGTGGCGCCACATGTTATCAGCGGCCGCTCAACAGAAGGAGTGGTTGTGATGTTTAAAAGAAGACGATATTGGTAAGGAAAAGAAAAAACAGGGAGTGCGTAAACATGGTATGGAAAGAAATCGAAAACCTGCAGTTCCTCAGCCAGCTGTCCTTGAAGCAGGTCGAGGACAGACTCTTGATCACTGCTGATTTTGCACCTGAACTGAAAAAGGCACTGGGCATGAAAGAGCCCTTTCTTTACGTCACGCTTTACGTCCGTGGAGGGGCGATAAAGATCATCGATGAGGATAGTGCTGCCCTTTTTAATACAACCAAAAAAGATTTTGACGAAGATACGTATGCGCGGATCATTGATTTTGCCAAATCTCATGCCCGCCAATTTAAGAAAAGAACGTAACCTTCATGGTAAAATAAACCTATGGCTTACAAGCCGCAGGAAGGAGCATTGCGCGCTCATTATTTTTCAGGAAGGTGGTTTACATATGAAAAAAGTGGTATTGGGAGGAACTGGATTTATCGGCAGGTATTTTAAGCAGCGATTTGAAGAGATGGGGGTTGAAACCTGTACGATTTCCAGGCAGCCCGGGTATATTCACTGGGAAGACTTTGACGGGATTGTTCAGGCTCTGGAGGGAGCCGATCTGTTGGTGAACCTGGCAGGCAAATCTGTGAACTGCCGGTATCATCCACGTAATCAAAACGAAATTATGATCTCACGCGTCATGACGACGCATGTTCTAAGTAAAGCTCTTAAAGCGTGTTCCCACCCGCCGGAAGTGTGGATGAACTCGAGTACAGCTACGATTTACCGGCATGCGGAAGACCGGCCGATGACGGAGGAGTCAGGGGAAACAGGGAGTGGGTTTTCCGTCAATGTCGCATCGACCTGGGAGGATCACTTCTATGCCCACAGCCTGCCTGGAGTCCGCAGGGTCGCGCTTCGGACAGCGATCGTCCTCGGTAAAGAGGGAGGTGTGATGGGCCCTTATAAAAATTTAGTCAAGTTTGGTCTCGGTGGTGTCCAAGGGAGTGGGAAGCAGATGTTCAGCTGGATTCACGTGGAAGATTTGTTCAGGATTGTGTTATTCCTGAAAGATCGGTCTGATTTAACCGGTGCTTTTAACTGTTCAGCCCCCGGGCCGGTCAGTAACGAACATTTCATGGAAATCATGCGGGAGCAAATGGGGCGGAGTTCTGGACTTTCCGCTTCGAAGTGGATGCTTGAGCTGGGTTCTGCATTTATCCGCACAGAAACTGAATTGGTGTTGAAAAGCCGCTGGGTCATTCCGGATCGTCTGGTCAAAGCGGGATTTTCCTTTGAATATCCTGCCATTGACGATGCACTCTCGGAAATTCTACAAATGTCGTCATAATTAGTCCCTCGAGACATATTCCTTCTTTATCCAGGCCCCTGTAAAATAAAAGAGTACAAGTGAATGAAGCTGACTTGAAACTCATAAAGGGGAGAAAAAGTGATGATGTCTAAGGTGGATCTTTCTGTTCAAACGCTTTTGGAAAACGATGATGTTCATTTGGAACCTGTCAATAAGCGGATCAAGGTGTACAAGCTTCCAGACTGGATCACTGAGGAAGAACTGGATGACCTTTCTCAGACGGCTCTGGATAACGACTGCGATAAAATCATTTTCTATGTGCGGGCGGATCAAAAAGAAACATCGATTGCAGAGGAGCATTCCTTTATATATGAAGGTGAAATCCAAGGTTTTTTCCAAGGGGAGGATGCGCTGATTTATGCCAGGTATTTGAATCCTGACAGAGGGAGAGCCGGCACGGGCAATGTGATTCCTCGCCTCAAGGAATTAAACATTCAGGAGCAGACCGGGGGTAGGCCCCTGCCTGAAGGGTATGATATCCGGTGGGCAGAAGAGCAGGATGCAGAGGAAATGGCCGAGCTGTACCGGGAGGTTTTTCCGAAATACCCAACCCCTATTCATGACCCTTCCTATATTAAACAGCTGATGAAAGAAGATGTTTATTTTTCCCTTATTCATGACGGGCATCAGCTGGTGAGCTCCTGTTCCGCTGATCTATTTCCTGAATTTAATGCAGCGGAATTTACAGACTGCGCAACTCTTCCTTCTCATAGAGGAAAAGGTCTTTTATCCTGTCAGTACCCACACCTGGAAGAAAAAATGAAACATCTCGGCGTCCAGACGATGTTCTCCTATACGCGTGCAGCTTCCATGGGGATGAATATCGTGGCAAGACAGCAGGGCTTCACGTTCGGGGGATGTATGATTCAAAACAGTATGATCGGCAGTGGACTCGAAGATATGAATATATGGTATAAAGCTTTATAAACCTAAAGCTTGGTAAAATCGAATCTGAAAATAACACCCGTACGGTGAAACATGGGATCATCGTGCGGGTTTTTCTTTGCAGACCTTATTCCCTGCCGGAGTATGAAGGTCTGCTTGCAGGGCAAGGAAAATGAAAACGGAAAAAGGAGGAGGGATTTGTTTGATATACATGGCGTCCTTCTATCAGGAAAATGACAACGTGCAAGCTGTCATTTTAGCCGGTTCTGTGTCCAGGAACCTGGGTGATCATCATTCTGATATTGAACTGCATGTGTTGTGGAAAGAGCCGCCGAGTGATTCCGACCGCATGGGTCCGGTGAAAAGAGGGAACGGAATTCTTCGTACGTTTTACCCTTATGAAGAGGGGGAGTGGTCTGAAACGTATCACGATGAAAGCGGGGTGAAGTTTGAAATCAGCAGCTTTTTAACGAGGACGATTTCAGAGGTGTTCCATGATGTAAAGGAAAAGCTGGATGTGAGTTATGAAAAGCAGTGCCTTCTTGCAGCTGTTCAGGACGGGGTCGTATTACACGGCCATCATGTAGGAGAGATACTGAAGGAGGAGATGAATGTTTATCCGGAAGCCTTAGCGGAAAAGATGATCAAAATCCATCTGGATTTTGGCAGTCCTTGGCGCAGTCGTAAGGCGTTGTGTGAAAGAGAGGACTGGCTGATGTTTTATTCTGTCATGTGCGGGGTTCATCACAATCTTTTCGGTATTCTTCACGGATTAAACCAGATGTACGTCAAACACCCTTCCTTTAAATGGATGAAAGAAACCCTGGAGCAGATGGACGTTAAACCCGAACGGATGTCTGAGAGGTTGACTTATATCTTTGAGGCATCTCCTGCAAAGGCGCTGCAGGAGACAGAGCACCTCGTTAAGGAAGTCGTCCGGCTGGTGGGAATTTCTGATTATAAAGGGCCCCTTCAGGATGAGATAGAGTCGTACTGGAAAGAAGCGGGCCCCATCAGTTAAAGGTGTAACAGCAGGGAAGGGAAGGAATACCCAATGATATACAGGAACAGGCCCAAGGTATAGCTGACAATGGTATAAGCTGCAAGTGTTTTCCATTCCCTTCCCCTGTGGAGGTGGAGGGCTTCCAGTTTAAACGTGGAGAACGTGGTCAAACCTCCCATGATCCCTGTTCCGGCCAAAGTTATCCATGTTTCTGAAAGATGCAGGCCTGCTGTTGTACCGAGCATAAAGGAACCAGTCATATTGACAGCAAAAGTGGCCCAAGGAAAGGAAGAGGACGTTCGTTTGTTGATCCATTTACTTATGGTATAGCGCAGGACAGCTCCAATGAATCCACCTGCCCCTGCCAGGAGTACTAACAGTATCGTCATCCAGTCTTCCTCCCTGCGAGGTGGAATCCAAGGAAAGAGCATAAAAATCCGCCCCCGATGCTCAGACTTATATAGAGAAGGCTCTCCCATTCACTGCCATGCTGATACAGCGAAAACGCATCTGCTGTCAAAGCGGAAAACGTCGTATAAGATCCAATGAGTCCGGTGCCCAGAAAAGCTTTCCACTCAGCCGTCAGCTGATATTTGTTGATCAGTCCTGCGGTCATCCAAGCCAGCAGAAAGCTGCCGGACAGATTCACAAAAAGGGTGGAATAAGGAAATCCACTCGTATTTACGTATAAAAGACCAATCAAGTACCTCAGGGATGCCCCAATAAACCCACCGAAGCCGACATAAAGATAGATCATTCCACAAACCTCCTACCATTCTCATCGATATTATAAAGACTTTTGATTTAATTTAAAAGGAATGCTTTTTTTACATGGGGAGAACCCTTATAATTTATCTATCAGCACCAAAATGAAAGAGGGTTACCAATGATAGTCAGAATCTTAAAGAACATCGATTTTTCAATCCTTTTCGCCGTACTGGCGCTTTCCGCCTTTGGTACTGTCATGGTATACAGCGCGAGCATGGTCAGTGGTGTCATGGTGTATGACGTAACCCCCGGATATTTCTTTGAAAAACAGCTGCTTTCCTGGGGTCTGGGAATCGGCGCTTTATTTTTCGGGATCATCTTTCCGTATAAAAACTACCGCCGTTTATTTAAACTCATTTTACTGGTGACCGTCATTCTACTAGGGATGGTTTTTGTCATTGGACAAACGACCAACAACGCTCAGTCCTGGATCAGCCTCCCGCTGATCGGACGCTTTCAGCCGGCGGAACTCGCAAAAATGTCCCTGATTATCTACCTGGCAGCTATTTATACGAAAAAAAGCAGCTACATACAGGATTTCACACGAGGACTGCTTCCTCCTATGATCATTACAATGCTTGTCGTGGCTATGATCTTAAAGCAGCCGGACTTGGGCACAGCAGTAATCGCTCTGGCTGTTTCCGGATTGATCATTATGTCCAGCGGCTTGAAGAAGTCCCATTTGTTCTTTATGCTCGGTCTCGTTTTAGTGGCTGCCGTTACGATGTACCAATTCGGTTTGAGTGAAGAACAGCTCTCCCGGTTTGATGGTGCCTACCAGCCCTTTGAATATGCGGATGACGCAGGCTACCAGCTGATTAATTCCTATCTCGCTATCCATAACGGCGGGATTATCGGTACAGGCCTCGGAGCCGGGGTGCAAAAGCTTGGCTATCTGCCGGAAGCGCATACCGACTTTATTATGGCCGTTGTAGCGGAAGAACTGGGGATTATTGGAGTGGCTGTTGTAATCGGACTGATCGCTCTTATCGTCCTGCGTGGTTTTTATGTCAGTATGAACAGTCATGATACCTTCGGAAGGCTGCTGTCTATCGGTGTTTCCGGTTTGATCGGCATTCAGGCTGTTATCAACCTGGGAGGATTGACAGGTTTGATTCCTTTGACGGGAGTTCCGCTTCCGTTTGTCAGTTTTGGTGGAACCTCGTTATTGATGATGATGTTCTCTGCAGGAATTTTAATCAATATCCACGCCATTTCCAAAATCAAAAAGAATCAGGAAGAAAGAGCTGCCGCATAAAAAGGCGTCATCCCTTGAGGATGACGCTTTTGTTTTTATAGAGTGCATTATTAGAGCTGTGGTGCGGTGCTCGATGGTCAATGGATGACCTGAACAGCTGTAACCGGACGCCGAAGGTCGGTAACATGAGCCCGTAGCTTTATTCTTTACCTATCCATTGTTTTTGTTGTTTTTTATACTTCACAAACCATAGAAAAAAAGGTAGTGTATAAACCATGATTATTCTATAACACATTAACTCGTTAAATTTTTACAAATGGAGAAAGGAAGAGGGAGATGAAAAGAATACCATTATTAGTAAGGATTGTCCTGGCAATAGCGCTGGGGATCATTATAGGACAGTTTGCACCGGAAATCCTGATTGAAATCGCTGCAACATTCACAGGTTTATTCGGTAATTTCCTAAGCTTTGTCATCCCGTTAATCATTCTCGGTTTTATTGCGCCTGGGATTGCATCAATGGGCCGGGGGGCAGGAAAGATGCTGGGTCTGACGACTGGATTAGCCTATGTCTCCACAGTTCTGGCAGGTACAGCGGCTTTCTTATTCGCCAGGAACCTGTATCCTTCTTTTTTGCAGGGACAAAGTGGAGCGGCTTTTGCTAATCCCGAGGAATCCCTGGTGGAAGCACCTTTTTCAGTTGAAATGACTCCAATTATGGGCGTCATGGCCGCACTTATATTATCTTTCCTATTAGGAGTTGGAATGACGGCTGTTCAAGGCGATTCCTTATTACATGTCATGAATGAATTTCGTTCCATTATCCAAAAGGTGATAGAGAACATCATTATTCCTCTCTTACCGTTTCATATATTTGGAATCTTTGCGAATATGACGTATGCAGGACAAGTCGGTACGATTTTAAGTGTATTCGCAAAAGTGTTCCTGATGATCATAGCACTGCACCTGCTTTATCTTGTCGTAATTTATGGTATTGCGGGCAGTATGCATGGCAGAAATCCATTCAGTCTATTGAAGAAAATGACGCCTGCCTACTTTACAGCACTAGGAACGCAGTCCTCAGCAGCTACGATTCCAGTGACATTAAAACAAGTGAAGAAAATGGGAGTGCGCGAACGTGTCGCAGATTTTGCTGTACCGTTACTTGCGAATGTCCACTTAGCAGGAAGTACAATCACAATTACCAGCTGTGCCATGGCGGTTATGTATATGCTGGGACAAGCAACAACATTTGCTGATGTATTTCCATTCATTCTTATGGTAGGAATTACAATGATTGCAGCCCCGGGTGTGCCGGGAGGAGCAGTTATGGCAGCTATCGGCCTCCTCGAATCGATGTTAGGATTCGATTCCACCATGGTTTCCTTAATTATTGCTCTCTACCTGGCTCAAGACAGCTTTGGTACAGCAACGAACGTTACAGGCGATGGAGCCATTACTGCGATTGCTGATAAACTTATGAAAAAAGGAAAACAAGAGGATCTTCCTGTATCTGATCAGAACGTTGGATAAGGAAATCCTATTGTAGTAAAAGAGCCGCTGCTTAGGCAGCGGCTTTTTGTCTGTTGAGAAACAATCGCTGCCCCGCATGTCGTGATTGCGTTAACGTATCGCTTATCGGTGGGTGTCATCCGAGCCCCTGCTCTAGTAGATCTTTGGCGCGCAGTCATCACCACTGAACACCCCCGTGCCCTCACCCAATAATCATTTGAAAAAGGGAAGATCTTTTGTTTAACAAAAGATCTTCCCTTTGTATCTTTCGGAATCAAAGCTCTCAAACTGATGTTCGAATCCATGAAGGTATTTCAGAAAATAAAAGGAATAGGAATGGAAATGGTTTTACTTTCCTACACCGTATTCCGTGATGTCAATACTGCTTTGCATTTTTAACAAGCGAGGGGAAGGTCTTATTAGATAATCTATGCACTTAGGTTCCGTATGCAACCTGTTAATATCCATTTTATGGTATCATATGAACCACATAGACATAATAAAATGGAGGGAATTTTATGATGATTTACGGACCTTTACTCGTATCATTCTTTCCAGAGATCCTTGTATTGGGTCTTACTTGGTGGTTCAGCAAAAAGGGTTTTTCTCTGTTTATCAGGATGTTACCCGGAGCTTTATTGAGTATTGCAGCTCTTATCCTTTTTTATATTGGATTTGTTAACATCAGGGGATTCGAAGGGGCAGCTTATGGCATTCTTTGTTTCTTTTTTATGCTTTTTGCTATTCTGTCCTTTGCTGTTGCATTTAAGGTGAAATGAAGTACGTGAAAGGATCATGGATTGAACAAGGATTCAATGTTAAATAGGAATGCAATCAATAGTACCTTTGTTAACTCGCCCTCTGGTTGAAGGAAATATCATTTTCGCGCAAATCTTAAATATCCAAAGCCCGCCTTCTGCCATAACGGGATCTATAAAAAATATAAGCAGTCATAACGGAGGAGTGTTTTTGTGAATCAGTTATTGGCCTTCTCTATATTAGGTTTAAGTATTAGCGGTGCGGTTTTAATTCTATCTGTTCCTTTATTATTTAAATCTCCAACAGGGGACTTTGAACTCTTATTGGCTGCTGGATCAGCAGGTTCTTTTGCTGTTTTCGCCGCCTCATCTCTCATTTTACGAAACCGTTTCAACCACTCTAAGAATTGATGGTTCAGCTTTCCCTGTTGATCTCATGCAATGAAAGGAAGGTTTTTTTGGATCTTCTAAATCAAAGACTGCAAGATGTGAAAAAGCCCCCCATTCATTCAGAAATGATTAAAGGGACTCACGCAGGTGATATGGTCCGGATTGAAACTTTCAATCAAAATGGTGAAAAGGAAAAACTCTTCTATAAGGAATTTGCTAAGGATAGAAAGATTGAAATAGACATGTATAAAAAGCTGGGAGATCAAAGCAGAAGAGAGCCCGGCAGGAGAATCTATCATCATACTACTTCTGGGGAGATATCAAATGACTACTGGAATCTATGAATGTATAAGTGAAGAAGCGTTATACAAGTACGCAGAACTCGCTGTAAAAGTTGGTGTGAATCTACAAAAACAGCAGATGTTGATTATTCATAGTGATATCCAAAATGCACCGTTTGCACGTTTCATTCAAACGGCAGCCTATAAGGCGGGTGCATCAAATGTACATATCGATTGGACTGATGTACAGTCTGCCAAAGAATTTTTCTTACATGCACCAGATCGCATCATCGGGTACTATCCGGATTGGCAGGCCGCCCGTTTTCGGGAATGGGAAGAGGCAGACGCCGCTTATATCCATATTATTACTGAGAATACGGAAATGTTTAAGGAGGTTTCTGCTGAGAGGGTGGCCTGTTTTCAAAAAGCTTCTCGTGCCAAATTGAGGGATTATCACACGAAGATTAGATCCCACGAGATACGCTGGTGTCTTCTCGCTGTACCGAGTGTTGACTGGGCATTGAAGGTATTCCCAAACCTACGTAAAAAAGAAGCTTTACAATCCTTGTGGACGTCGATTTTAAAAGGAGCCCGGGCAGACGGGGATTTCCCTGTAAAGGATTGGGAAACTCACCATGCAGCCTTCGAGTCCCGGAAGAATTTCCTGAATGAGAGCCAATTTGAATCCCTGCATTTTAAGAATAACCGGGGAACGGATTTACACGTTGGTCTACCTGAAAACCATCTCTATATCGGCGGGGGAGTCTCAGATAAAGAAGATATCCCATTCTTTCCGAACATTCCTACCGAAGAAGTATTTACTGCTCCCCATAGAAATAAAGTGAATGGGCGACTGGCAGGTAGTAAACCGCTAGTTTATGGGGGACGTGTTATCGATGGGTTTTATCTGATTTTTAAAAACGGGCGGATTACGGACTATTATGCGGCAGAAGGGCAGGAAGTGCTGCAGCATCTCATTGACACAGACGGGGGATCCCAATACCTTGGTGAAATCGCTCTCGTCTCTCATACATCCCCACTTGCTCAAGAGGATACTCTTTTTTACAACACACTGTTTGATGAGAATACATCCTGTCATATCGGAATTGGACATGCTTCTCCTTCCAATATTCAGAACGGCATGAACCAATCTGAGAAAGAGTTGAAGACAGCTGGGCTGAATACGTCGCTATTGTCCGTTAATGTGACCTTTGGTACTGGAGATATGGAAGTAACAGGCATAAACGAGGATGGAAGTGAAGTCCTGCTGATGAAAGAGGGGGATTTTCAATTTTAAATCGCCCGCAGCTGAAAAGCGTCATCCATGGTGGGTGACGCTTTTTTGATCTTTCTCCTAATGAGGAAGGAGAGTGATACGAATTTCATCCGTATCGGATGTTTTACGATTATTTCCGAGAACAAGTTTTGTTTGCAGAACATAGGCGATATCGGGAGAGGTTTGTTCCATGTCTTCAGGCAGGACGAAATGGAATGGGTACTCAGTTTCTTCGTTGGAATCAAGTTCTCTATTCATTAAGATGGTTGTAATGGGCTGTATAAAAGCTGGTTTTCTTCCTGCTTCCTTTTTAAATAAGTCACATTCCAGACGTTGAATGGTTTGATGGGTGAGTCCCCCTTTAACGTGAAAAGAGCCCTGGACTGAATCGCCGGGTTTGAATTGGTTCCCTGATAAGACTAGATCCACTTGAGGAAATCCGGTTTTGATCCAGCTGAAAAGTTTGGCAAGCATAGGCTGATTTCTCCTTCATGATCAGAATAAATGACTCCATCCGGGGATGGATGTGAGTGGTGAATAGCTATTTTTTCGTTTTTTCACACGAGATAATGAAGAGCTGGTTATCGTTCTTTCAGCTGTCTACACTTGTATAATATTCCAACCTCATGGAGTCGTCAATCTTTTATTCTATTCTTCTTTGATTCCATATGGCAGGGTTATAGTTGTTGGAAAATTATGATAAAGTAGAAGTCAGGAAGATGCTTGAATGCAAGTGAATCATTTATTTTCCTATCTGTTTTCAAATAAAAGAACAGGAGTCATCCATCATAAGGCTGGCGTAAGGGAAATGCACGGTTCGCAAGGGTCAACCAGTGATCCCCGCTATTATGTACGTATAAACGATTATGACAAGGCAGGCAGCATGGTATCCTTTCGAATATAAGGGATTGAAAGTCAGATGAACAGGCTCAGGATGGCGGATGGGGGAACGATATGGAGTTTAAGGAATTGACTACAGTACGGCTGCGTCTTGTGGAAATGACTGATGGATATATTGATGACTATTTTCACATCTTGTCCAGAGACGAAGTGACAAAGTATATAGGGATGCCTTCGCTCACCCACCGGGATCAGGCTGACGGAATGATTCAAACCTTTAAAGAACAATTTAAGTCTGAAAAGGCTGTCCGATGGGGCATTTTGCTCAGCGAAGAAGAAAAGTTTATCGGTACGGTGGGGCTGAGTCATATAAGCCTCTGGGGGAGAAAAGCCGAAATAGGATATGAACTGCACCCCGGCTATTGGAAGAGGGGATTGATTACGGAAGCCGTTTCACGTGTTCTAGCTTATGCCTTTGATGACTTAGGACTATACAGGGTGGGAGCGGTTACCTTCCCGGCGAATACTCCTTCCTCCAGAGTGCTTGAGAAAACGGGGTTTCTTAGAGAGGGCCTGCTGCGGGGCTACCTGTTTCAAAATGGAGAAAATCATCATGCCTATATGTATTCCATCCTGCGTACCGAATTCAGTAAACGTTAAAGTAGGGGTGTGTAACCAATGAACATAGGGAAACTTTTATTATGGATCGCCGGTATTGGACTTATTTTTGGTGGAGGGTATGCGGCTGCTGTATATGTTGGTGACACACCTTCCTATACGTTGACTGCCGTGAAAGCAGGGGAGAATAAAGAAACGGCTGCCACACTTCATAATGGAGAGCATCAGGCTGAACTGGATACGGTGCTCACTATTCTGCTGCATCAAAAACCGGTGGAAGGGGCATCTGTGGACATGGAAAATCCTGATGTAACCTTGAAGTTGATCAGTCCGGAACGGTCCATCGGCATTCTGGACGCAAGGGTTTGGTTTGAAGAAGACAGGGCTGTGCTTGGAATTCGTAGTGGACAGACGTGGAATAGTATCCGGTTTTCGGAGTTGTCACAAAACGATGCCTCATACATCCGGTCCATCATCGAAGAAGAATAATTCGTCGTTATAGGTAAGCGCTCTATTTAAAGTGGAGAGAAGGATAGAGAGGGTGGGCGCCCTCTCTATCCTTCTCTAATAATATCCGGGAAGGTATCCAGCTGGACATGGATTTAAAACTGGCCGTTGTACCATTGGAAATAGTCTAAGTGAATAGACAGAACGATCAATGCCCCCAGCACCGTAAACATGAGTAGAGGAAACCCCCAGTCCTTTGCGCTGATTTTCATCGGTCTGTAAAACGTACGTGACCGTTCCCCCGTAAATCCTTTGGACTCCATGGCAGCAGCTGTTCGTTCTGCTTTTCTGACAGCGCCTGCCAAAAGAGGGATGGAATAGCGCTGCAACTGTTTAAACTTTCCTTTGAGCGATTTGGATTCTGTGACTCCTCGTATGCGGTGGGCCGCCCGGATCTGATCGAATTCTTCTTTCATCATTGGAAGGAAACGGTATCCTGCCATCAGACCATATGCAAGCTTGGGAGGCAGTTTCAGTTGTTGAATGAGGCTTAATATGAAATGAACCATGTTTGTCGTAAATACAAACAAAAGAGATAAGGCGGCAAAGGCCATTACACGAAAGGAAAGCGCCAGAGCCATCAATAAGTCTTCTTTTGGGAACAGAAACCCAGCAAGGCGGATAGTCTCGTCGGGACTTGCTGGTGCATCGGCAAAGGCAATGGTCGTCCACAGCATGCCGAAGGCGAATACGGTGAACGCGGAGAGGTATAGGACATATACTCGTTTCCGAAACCTGCCGAAAATCAGTGTCAAAGCGATTGTAAATCCTGTGAAGACGAAAGGGGTTACAGGATCGAATAAGAAGGCGAGTACAAAGACGAGTCCGATTATCGTGCAGGCTTTCATGGCAGGATTAAGAGTATGAAGGGACATGAAAGCGGCTCCTTTCTATTAATAATCGATTCAGTTGAACAGGAAGGGGAGGTTCAACAGGCCAATCCGGAAGTCGGTTATCGTTCCAAAGATGTTCTGGGAGACCATCGTAAGCGATCCTTCCTTGTTCCATCACAATCACCCTTGTCGCATATTGGTGAACAAGCTCCATATCATGTGTGATCATCAATAAGGTGGTCCCTTGTTGAAAGCGCTGCTCAAGCAGAGCCATCAGTTGTTGGGTCGAGACCGCATCCTGACCGAAAGTCGGTTCATCCAGCAAAAGAAGCGATTGATTTTCCACGATCATCGTGGCCACGCTTAAACGGCGTTTCTGCCCCTGACTTAACTGATAAGGATGATGCCTGTCTAATCCATTCAATCGGCACAGGGAGAGCAGATGTTCAACCTGCCGGCGTATTTCCAATTCGGGTGTTCCCCGCTGCCTTAAACTGAAAGCAATCTCCTCGAACACTTCATCGGTTACAAATTGGTGTTCCGGATTTTGAAAAACGTACCCCACCTGTGTCCGTAAGTTGTCCGCTCTCCATTTTTTCATGGATGTCCCTTTCCAAGTCACTGTGCCTCTGTCCGCCTTTGTGATGCCGGCCATTATTTTGGAAAGACTGGATTTTCCACTTCCATTCGCCCCTACCACAGCAATCCATTCTCCTTCATAAAGGGAGAGAGTGAGATCCTTTAAAATATGTTTCCACTGGACATCGGATAATTCCAAGAGCGCCTTTCCGCGTCTGTTCGGGTCACGAACATTTGATGGAACTTCAATGTTCCGCTGCGATAACTCCTCCAGGGTAAATGGATAGGGAGGAGGGCAGTCTTCGTCTATGCTGTACTGCACAGCATAGGGAAGCCGGATCCCCTGATTGTGGATGGCGCGGCCCTGGTTATTGATGACTTCTTTTAACGGCCCCTTTGTAAGAATCCCGCCATCGGAGTGGAGTACAATGACATGCTTGAGAAGTTCCAGCCATCCTTCCAATCTGTGTTCGATCACAATCAAGGTGAGACTTCTAGTTTTTTTTATGGAAGTCAGAATAGTAATGAAATCACGAGCAGACTGCGGATCCAGATTAGCTGTCGGTTCATCCAGGAGAAGGATGTCCGGCTCCATCACCAGCACACAGGCAAGGGCCAGTTTCTGCTTCTGTCCGCCGGACAAGTGATGGATGAACGATGTTTTTTTATCCAGTAGATTCACCTGTGCAAGGACATCATCTATTTTGTGTTCCATCTCCTCAGCAGGTACATGAAGGTTTTCTAAACCAAAGGCGATTTCATCCTCGACGGTCAGCATACAAAATTGAGTTTCGGGGTCTTGAAAAACACTTCCAACAGTTTTAGCCAGCTCTCCCGGTTTGAAGTCGCTTGTTGAACGTCCGTAAATGGCAGCACGCCCATTCATCTCGCCATCCAAATCCTCCGGGTAAAGCCCGTTTATACATTGGACAAGCGAGCTTTTTCCTGAACCGCTCGGGCCAAGGATGAGGGTGTCCTGTTCGTTTTCGATGGAGAGGGTGATATCCGTCAATACGGTTTTTTCATTTTCTTCATACGTAAGCGTCAGGTTTTCCAATTGTACAGCCGTCTTCATCAGGAAGCCTTCTTCTTTCTTAATTCCCGCCCGAGAGCAAAACTGGAAAGGACGCCGGTACGGGCAAGTCCGTCAGCCACGGCTTTACCCAATACTCCGGAAATCACAGCGCCGCTGACCATACGGACAATCAGCATGGCAGCGACGTATCCACCACTTAACGCAGCGTATCCAGATTGGAAATACCCCCATGCGAAACTGAAAACGGCAGCCATCACGCCGGCGAGCATGAGTACAGAAAGATGATAAGACCGGTAACGCGTCAGAGCAAACGCACTTTCCGCTCCGAGTCCCTGAATCATTCCCGTTAGAATCAATAGGGGACCGGAAGCATTCCCGAGCAGAACTTCAATTGTCGCTGCGATGGTTTCAGAGAGAAAAGCTGCGCCCGGGCGGCGTAAAATATAGGCGGCAATGATGGATACGATAAACCAGATACCAAAGATAAAATCATATCCGATTGGACCAAAGAGACCTGAGAGAAGTTTTCCAACAGGCAGGAAAGCGAGATAGACGACAGCGAAAACGACGGACAAGACAGATAGAACAACGATTTCTTTGAGTTTCCAGTTTTTCATAAGATGCCCCCCCTGGAGGAAGGGCTGTTGACCGACACCGATACAGTCATGACGGTGTGAGACGACCCTGAAGCTTCTGTCTCACGGAAAACGTTTTCCAACCCTTCGAAAACCGTATGGGTATCTCCGTCAAGTCTTGTAGAATAGTGGGCGGGCGTCACTTGGATGCCCTTCGATTTCATCGCTTCAATCTGCTTGTATATTGTATCCATATAACTGTCCCCTCCCATTGGATAGAGCGAAAACTTAGCTGCTAATGGCTGGGTAATCGAGCGGGAAGTGTCTTCATTCCTCCGTTGCAGGGATTCAGCCAAATACGTGTCTCCAGCCGAGTCTCCCGGGCAACCGATTGAATAAGTCGCATGAAAAGCCGCATGAACACCTTCTTTGGAGACATGAAGAAGGATAGCCTTTGTCACATCAAAAATATGTTCCATCCGCCCCCGTACCGTCGTAGAGACATCATCGGTATCGAGCCATACTTTAGATGTATCCACTTCCTTTAAGCTTTCCAGAATTATACCCGCAAACTCATCACTCATCGGATGTATGGAAAACGAACACCCGGCAATTTTCGATGTACCACAAACTTGATTCATCCATCATTCCTCCTTTTTTTAAACACAAAGCTCTGTTAAAGTCTGTTGTTGTTATTTCAAACGAGTACTAAATCGTCTCCGTCTGGAATTAGGGGTCCGGCCCGTTGTTTACTCAGAGCATGGGATGGCAGGGAAAACCGTCCGCTTTCCGCGGGGAACGAAGTTTGAGGAGGCTCACGGTACCCCGTGGGAAGGGAGTCATTCCCAAGGCCGCCTCCTGCAAATCCCATGACAGAAAGGGGTGATAGGAGCTCACATGTTAAATAACAACACCAAGCAATAACAGAGCCAAACACAAAAAAACTGCATCCCATGGGAATGCAGTCCGTTGATCGATGAATAAAACCTGTAAAGGCCTGATTGATAGAACGGCTGCACTTCCCCACGCTAGTATTATCTAGTTCGGGTGCCAAGGGTCGGATCATCCTCTCAGCCGCTCGCAGCAGCTCCCCTAGTGCCTCATATGTATACAGTTTTTTGTATTGACTCTATCGTAGCGGATGTTGGAATATTTGTAAATGTTTATTCTCCTTTTTATGAATACGAATGATAGAGTTCATTTTCAAAATCTTCCAATCGTGATACGCTGAAGATAATAGAATCTGTCATATCTTGAGTGGAATAAAAGAGTCGGACAATCAGAAGACAAGGGATACCATCAATGGGAAGGGGAAGACAGATATGAACACTCACATGAATCGCACAAGCAGGTGGATGAAGCGGTATGCACGTCCATTGGAAGCAGCCAGATGGGAAGCACTTTTTGAGAGAGGTCCTAAAGAAAAAGTCCTCGTATACTTGAGTGCGTTCCAAAATGAAGATGGAGGTTTTGGTCACGGAATTGAGCCGGATTTTCAACTTCCAGCTTCGTCTCCAATGGCCACATGGGCAGCTTCCCAAGTGCTTGCTGAATTGAATGTATCTTCCAAAGAGCCGCTGCTTCAACAGATGGTTTCCTACCTCCTTCGCTCATACGATCGTCAATCAGGGATGTGGCCTTCGGTTATTCCTGAAGTCAACCATTTTCCTCATGCGCCCTGGTGGTCGTGGAGGGAAGGGGTGCAGTCCAACTGGATGTTTAACCCGGGGGCGGAATTGGCCGGTTTTCTCATCGACTGCTCTCAAAGGGATACAGAAGCCTGGAAAACGGGTGTGGCTGGAGCCGTTAAAGCTGTTGAACATTTGATGAGTGTCAGTGAGATGGATTTCCACGAATGGCAGTGTTTTCAAAATCTACTAATCTCCCTGGACAAGCATAAAGGACTCGTCCATAATCAAATGCCTTACGGGCTTGATCAGGTGCAGTCCCACCTTCTTACGTTAGGCGAGAACTGTTTCAGTCAGGATCCTTCGGAATGGGGAAGTGGGTACGGTGCGCTTCCGACTGACATAATATCGTCCCCACAGCATCCGTTGTATGCTAAATACAAACCTTTAGTTTTGGAAAACATCCGTTATTATTTGAAAACGCTGAAGGAAGAAGGCATCTGGGATATCAGCTGGGACTGGGGAGACGGAACAAAAGCTTTTGCTGCAGCTGAACAACAGTGGAAAGGAATTACGGCGGTTCAGCGTTGGAAAATTATCCATGCTTTTCAAGGGGAATGGTAAAACGGAAGAGAGGCTGTAGCGCCTCTGTCGGACGTAGATGTTGGAAAAAGAGAGGTTATTGGGATCCTGTTTGCTTTACTGAACAGCAAGTGCTGGTTTTGTGGTCATCCTTGTCCATGAGGTGAACGTCCATGTGACCGGGAGTATTGGTGTCGATGTTATTGATGGCTGAATCAAACAGTGTTTTACAAGCGTCTGCTCAGTGGATGACCTGAAGGAGACACCCCTCGTTTAAACCTGACCACTTTTCGTGAATTATCTTTTTCCCTGAATATAAAGGAATAAAGAAAACCGGGATACATGTGTTATGTATCCCGGTTATTTTTATGGCTTAAATAATCTTAGTTTTAAGTTGTCTTCATTCTGAGAGCAGTCCAGATAAGGAAGTTTTTCATAAGGATAGTACCGCACAGTTGTCGGGTTCATATCAAGCAGGCCGAATAGTTCCTTCATATCCGTAATCCGGTTCAATTGAATGAGCGTATCTTTCCCTGCGAACGATTGGAATCTTGCAGACGTAAATCCTTCTTCCTTGATAAAGTTAAGAATGTCCATTAGTTAGTCTCCTTATGGCCGTAAGCTGGTTGGACATGTGCTCATTATATTTTCATAGACGTAACCGGATTCAATCCCTACCGGCTGTTATTCTACAATAACAAATATCTCGGGAAATAGCCAACTTTTCCCGTTTACTTATTGTTTTTGTAATATAAAAAAGAAAAAAGCCACGTATCCAAAGACACGTGACTCGTTTTAGTAATAAGGAGAAATCATTAAATAGACAACGACGCCTGTCAAACTGACATAAAGCCAGATCGGCATCGTCCAGCGGGCGATTTTCCTATGTTTATCCACTTTCATTGCCAGACCTCTGAACAGTGTTAACAGGGCAAGGGGTACAATAAGTGCGGCCAGCACAATGTGGGTGATCAGAATAAAGTAATAAATACCTGCCACCAGACCCTCGCCGCCGAAGGACGTTGATTCAGACATGGAATGGTACGTGAGATATGAAACTAAAAACAATGCTGTTGTTGTAAAGGCAGCAAAAATGAATCGTTTATGCCACGTAATATTCTTTCGGATAATCATGAATAAAGCCGCCAGCAGAAACACGAATGTGAAGGAATTGAATACGGCATTAAGTAATGGGAGCAGTGTAATGTCAAAGCTGGTCTCGCTTCCAATTTCCGGGAGGAACAACAAGGCCACGACAATTAGATTGATAGCAATGGACAATCCAACCACCCATGGTACATAATTAAAATCTTTTTTTATTTCCAAAGTAAAACCCCATCTCATAATAGACTGCAGGAATAGTATATAAAAAATCCGCTTGAAAATCATCTCATGATGTCGAACGTTAACGAAACTGTCACTTCATGATGGCTTACAAGCGTGACAAAAGACGGAATAATGGGCTGACCTTTTCCGGAAAGAATCCATAGGATACGTACAAGGAGGGAAGATTATGCGCCCGAAGTACTTGTTTTTGAAATTTCTGGGATTTGGCGGGGAGCTGCTCCTATCCGGAACAGGGGCTGCTCTATACACGTATCTAGAGGACACCGGGAGGGGATTTGATCCCAACCCTGTATTCTGGCAGGCCTTTATCACGATCCATCTGACCATGTTGATAGTTCTGCCATTATTCTTACAGGGGAGAACGTTAGGCATGCTGCTGACAAATATGTCTGTCGTTTCGACGCATGGAGGAAGCCCCCATGTGTTTCAATCCATGATAAGAGCTGTTCTTGGATTCGGCCCGGTTCTGTTGACCAATGGATGGTGGCTGTTTGTCTCTGCTGCAACATCCGTATTGGATAAAAAAGGACGGAGCTGGGGGGAACTCATATCCTTTACAATGATGAAGCCAAAAGAACCTAAAGAGAAGTAATGTTTCTGTATTCAATCGAAAAACCGGTTCCTGTAAGGCAGCCGGTTCTATTTATTGGTTTAAATCTTGAATGAGTGTTTGCAGGGTCTGCTGCTGGGTTTCTATAGACTTCCGTGTGTATTCGGCCATTCGTTGATAGATTGATAAAATAAGCTGGCCATACTGATCACCAGGTACAGCCCATTTTCCATTCAACGCGGTCCATGTGCGGGCGCTTCCCCGTGCAACAAGTTCGAATCGTGGATCTACAATCTTCACCCCCTCAGGAATATAATCGCTGGAAGCATAGGCATATAAGTGTTGAATCTGAGCGTGGACACCTTCTTCGGGTGTCGGAAAGGATGCCCCGGCCACTCCACCACCTACAGCACCAATACCTGCAAAATTATTCTGATCTCTCTGTACATCGCCGGTGAAACGGAAATAGTTCGTTTCATGCACGGCCTGGGCAAACGCAATATCCCCTCGTATGCCGTAAAGGTTTCCGTATACCATATAGTACTGACCAAGCTCTGGAGCACCGGGATAGACCGAACGGACAAATTGGTCAAGCTGACAACCGTCAATCACACTCTGCCCAAGAATGGTCCACTTGTCTTCCTGTGTTTCGGGGGCAGGTGAATCTGGTGCGGCTGGGAAATCAGAACCCGACCAGATGAAGGCGTCGATGATACCGAACGACTTCAATTGATGCACAAGAGCTTTGGCATGATCCATTTCTTGAAAAGCGCCGGCTTGAACCCGGTAATAGGTGAGGCCGCCGATATCTAAAGTGGTGATAAACGAGGATAATCCGGCAGCGGTAAGCCGGTTCATCCGTTCCTCGGCATTTTTCCTTTCTCGGAACGATCCGGCAATGACCCGGTACAGATCATCTTCCGGCACAGGGGATTCGGATTTGTCTGTTCCGGCGAGGATATACGCGTCTGCGATCCCTATCCGCTTTAATTGGTCTATCTGTGATTTGGCATTTATTTCCTTGGAGAAAGCTCCTGTTTGAACCCGGTAATAGACCCCGCCTGAGATGGAGGCAGGCACAATAAAAGCAGCAAAACCGTTTTGAAATAAAAATTCGGTTCGTTGTTCTGCGTTTTCTCTGCTTTGGAAAGCTCCAGCCATCACTTTGTATAACGTGGAACTCTCAGTCGCTGCGGTGCTGGAAAGCTTCGGCAGCTGTAGAGCTTTGGCTGTTCCTTCCGCGATAGCTCTGGATATGTCGTTGATGAACGCGGAGTTTCTCAGCAGGGACAGATCGTCGGGATGATCGACAAATAAGAGTTCGAGTAAAAGGGAACTCATTTGTGTTTCGCGGGTGACGAATAAGTTGGCTTGCTTCATGCCCCGGTTGTTCACGCTGTATTTTGAAGCTGTTTGATAAATCGTGTTATGGATGATGGACTGGTAAGCTTGAGTATTCAGAGCAAGAGTTCCGTTATAAATATAACTTTCAAATCCGCTTCCACCGGCGGCATTATTGTGGATCGATAGGAAGAAATCAGCGTTGGTGGAATTAGCAGCCGCCGTCCGCCTGCTCAAGGAAACCGTTACATCCGACGTTCTCGTCATGACAATTTCAACTTCATAATGCTCCGTAAGATAACGCTGGACGTTGAGGGCGATGGATAGGTTAAAGGTCTTTTCCTGATACCCTTGGTAAACGGCACCTGGATCTGTACCTCCGTGCCCCGGGTCAATGACAATGGTTTTCATATCAATCTTTCTCCTTTCAAGAATCTCTTTTAGTATATGAGTTTTCTTAGATGCTTGTATGGATGAAGCGGCAAAATCACCTTGTCAAACACATGCTTTAGCTGACTACGGCTTGTATTGTATAATAATAGAATGACATGAAAAGGAGGAGACTCATGGATCCACTGGATATTGTAGGGAACTTACATAGAATAAAGCCTGTCTTTCAACCGATTGTCAGTGCAATTAATCACGATGTGATCGGATATGAGGTGCTGGCCCGTTATAAAGAAAATCAGACGTGGGAGAGTCTTGGTCCCTTTTTCCATGATACGGACGTGCCGGAGGAATTCAAAGTGGAGGTCGATCAAGTCGTCCTCACTCAAGCGGTCCACATGATGATGGATAACAGAACAGAAGGTCTGCTGTTTATCAACCGCAATGCTAAGCAGCTGATGGTGAACAATGGGGATGATCTCCTGCAGTCGCTCCTTCAATTCAAGGACCAGGGATTTGACCTGAGTCGTATTGTCATTGAAGTGACTGAACATGATTTTGATGAAGACTTTGAAACCTTGAACCACCTTCTGCTGTATTTTAAAACGTACGGTATCCAGATTGCCGTGGATCATGTTGGAGCAAAGAGCTCGAATATCGACCGGATCAGACTTTTGGAACCCCATATTTTAAAAATTGATACAGGGATCATCCGCAGACAGGATGGAGATGCTTTTCAGGATATCATGTACTCGTTATCTATGCTCGCCCATCGGATCGGGGCGGCACTTTTATTTGAGAATATCGAGGATGATTTTCAATTGTATTTTGCCTGGAAGCACGGCAGCAGATTCTATCAGGGATATTACCTTGCCCACCCATCCTTCGACCCCATAGGTAAGGGGGCGCTGTCGGTGGATATCAAAGAACGGATGAGCGGCTTTGTACAGCGGGAAAAACGCCTGTTGGAAGATCGTCAGCAGTATGTGAAACATTGGGAAGCCAAGGTGAGACAGCTCCTGGCCAGGTGGGAAGGACCAAAGAAATCCGATGCGTTTATTGATGGGGTGACGGAGAAGTTTCACAATGAAAGCTTCCGTATGTTCATTTGCCACATGGACGGTCAACAAGTATCCTCCAACTTCCGTAAAAAAGAAGACGACTGGTTTATGGAAACGGATAAAAGAGGATCCAACTGGGCTTTCCGCCCGTATTTTCTGGAAAATGTGATGAAAATGAGGGAAACGCACGCCGGTCTTCTTTCGGACCTTTACTCGGATATTGAAACGAAAGAAATGGTCCGCACATTCAGCTTTCCATTAACCGACCAGCATTTTCTTTTCATTGATTTGAGATACGCCTATCTGTATGATCACGCATGTCTGCTTGCCTGAACAGCGGCACATTCCACTTCTCGCAGGAAGGCCTGAGGAACCATCGAAACATGGTACCTCAGGCCTGTTTTGTTTACAGAAAGAGAATGTGATGAAAGGGTCTACGTTGGTGTCTATGGAATAAAGTAAGGCAAGGAGGGATGGCAGATGAAAGTGAGAGCACTGGAAGATGTTGTTGGATCCAACAGGGAAGTGGATGGAGGGAACTGGATCAGCCGGCGTTTACTTGTTGCTGAAGATCATATGGGTTATTCTGTCAACGATACTGTAATCAGGGCGGGAACGGAAACGAAAATGTGGTATAAGCATCATCTCGAGTCGGTCTACTGTATAGAAGGGGAAGGCGAGGTCGTGACTGTTTCTGATCAAAGGACCTGGCCCATTCGCAAAAACACTTTATACGCCTTGGATCAGCATGATGAACACGTGCTCCGTGCCTTCACGGATATGCGGATGATCTGTGTGTTTAATCCACCTTTACAGGGGCGGGAAAAACACGATGCAGATGGTACGTATCCAGCAGATTCAAAACAAGGGAACCTTTGATGTAAGGGGTGTTTTCCTTTTCTGTATTTTTTTGGTAACCTAACAAAAAAGGCAGAAAGGGAGCATGTTATGGAAAAAGCGTTGGATGAAGAAAGCGTGGATCAAATTTCCACTCGGATGAAAAGCCGGAAATCCATGTGGTACAACTTTCTGATTATGGCCTCTCTGGTGGGGGTTTCTCAGCTTTTCTTTGAATCGGTGACTGGAATCATTTATCTAGCTGCCATGCTCTTTTTCGGGCTGTTTTTATATGAAACAACAATGGCACGTAAGACGAATGAACAATTATGGCAGATTTGGGAAGAGCGTTGGCTGGAACGGCCGTTTTTCTATAGTCTGCGCTCGTCATTTTCCCAATCGGCTCAAGTTTGGCTTCCGGCTATTGTTACTACGGATTTTTCCTGGGTTATGGCAGCTGTTCTCTCCGTGTTTAGTCTGGGGGTCGGTTTTTATTCCGGGTATCAAAGGTGGAAAGCCAAAAACCATTATTACCGTATCGCTGCAGGGAAGGGTAAAGCAGCGGTTTCATAAATGAATAAAAAGAGGAAGAAGGGGAAGGCCCTTCTTCCTCTTTTTATTTTATATAAGATGAATGTAAATCTTTTTTCAAAGAGGTTAACAGTCTGGTATTCTATTAGTGAGAAAGGGGAGAGGAAACCTTGGATCCTATACATATCGACGTTCCCTATGTGCTGCATACGAAACGCCTTCGTCTACGGAGGCCGGAGGCTGGAGACGGCCCGGCGGTTAATGAAGCTGTTCATCGGTCGGAACAGGAGTTGAAGCCGTGGCTTCCTTTTGTGCAGGAGATGCCTTCGATTGAAGATACAGAAAGCAATATCAGGCAGGCCCATGTAGATTTTATGGAAAGAAAAAAACTCCGGTATCTTGTTTTTCACAAGGAGAATGGAGCGTTTGTTGGGACGACTGGACTTCATACTATTGACTGGGATATTCCGAAGTTTGAAATCGGGTACTGGATCGACACCAAATGGAGTGGGCATGGGTATATGCAGGAAGCCGTGCGTGAAATAACGCGGCTGGCTCTTTATGATCTCGGTGGAGCGCGTGTAGAAATCCGATGTGAAAGGGAAAATGAAAAAAGCAGGCAGGTTCCCGAAAAACTTGGCTACCATCTTGAAGGAATGTTGCGTAATGATGATCGATCCGTGGATGGGAAACAGCTGACAGACACGTGTGTCTACGCAATACTTAAAGAGCGGAGGCAGGAACATGTATGATGTGACCATTGTCGGTGCTGGTGTAGCGGGAACATTTATGGCCTACACCCTTGTCCAGAAACACCCCGGACTTCAAGTGAAAGTCGTAGACGTAGGAAAACCGTTGAAAGAGAGATCCTGCGCACAGGGGCATGGACAACCTTGCACGTGCTCTGGAGCCTGCGATCAGTACATAGGCTTTGGCGGTCTTGGGAATTCAGAGGGAAAATTCAATTTTACCAACGCTTTTGGTGGAGAGCTTCCACGAAAAATCGGCGGAAAGGAAACCGCCCGCCTCATGAAAGAAGTGGACCGCATTCTAACCGGTTTTGGAGGAGACCGTGTGGACATGTATTCAACAGATAACGAGCATGTGAAAAGAAGGGCTGCTTGTGGTGACTTGACCGTTTTAACGACGGAGGTACGCCACCTTGGTACTTCCCTGTCGAAGGAGGTATTTCAAAACCTATATGAACACTTAGTCAATAAGCTTTCCTTTTCTTTTAACACCCATGTCAATTCCATTACACGGGTGGGTGAAGGTTTCCGTATCGTTACAGATTGTGAGGAGTTTCTAAGTCGAAAAGTTGTGCTTGCGACAGGAAACAGCGGCCGGGAGTGGTTCGCACGGATAACGGAACCGCTTGGCATCGAACCGAGGGAGACGCGGCTGGACCTGGGTATACGGTTGGAAATGCGGGGCGGCCAGCTGGATGCTCTCCTAAAAGAATCATTTGAAACGAAACTTTTGAAAAAAACGTCACGTTTTACGGCCTACACATACTGTATGAATCCCAAAGGCAGGATTATTCGAAAACATCAGCATGGACTTGTCATGCCTGATGGTCAGAATTCACGAGAACAAGGGGTGCCGGGAGAAAATTTGAATTTCACTTTGTTTGTCACCCGTTACTTTCCGAGTCTAAAGCAGGCGGTGGAAGAAGCATCACGCGTCATTGGAGGAATCAATCGTTCGAGGGGAAGAATCGTGGTCCAGCGTCTTGAAGATTTGAAAAAGGGAAAGGGGACGACTTCAATTCATGCAAACTCCGTGATTCCTTCTCTTTCCGCTGACGAAGGATCGCTGATAGAAGAAGTGCCACATATTTATATAGAGGCTCTCATCGAGTTCCTGACCTCTCTTGAAGCAGCGATAGGTGAACCGGTGGATCCTGACACGCTGCTTTATGGGCTTGATGCTAAATTTTACGAACCAGTTATTCCAACCAACAGGAATTTTGAAACGGACGTCCCGGGACTTTTTCTGGTCGGAGACTGCTCATCCGTCACTCATTCCTTGTCCCAGGCAGCGGCTAGTGGGATTTATGTCGGAGAGGTAATAGGAGGGTAAAGGAAACGACCGTTTTCCTTAGCCTTTAGAAAAAAACATATCTTTTCCTGGATCATACCTTCTCATCTGGATGTTCGCGTCCGGCTGACGGGTGGATGCCTGCCGCGGTCCCGGCCTGTGCTGACTTGGGCAGGAAATATAAATCGTTGTATGGAGTAGCTTCACTTGGGTATGCTCTTCTATACCAAGGAACAAGAAGATTGAAAATGGTTAACCGCATCAGCGGTTAACCATTTTCAATCTGGGTCATCGCTTCCTCCACTTGAGCGGCATCCATGACGTTCATTAATCGGATGGATTCCCCCGGTTTTACAGCATGCTCCGCTGTTATGGAGATGGCTTCTGCCTTGTTGGTCAAGTTGAAGTCATCGAGGGTTACCGGCAGGTTCATCTCCTGGTAATAAGGGGTGAGTGCTTCAATTTCATCAAAGCGGCCTTCCAGAGCAAGCTGGACGAGAATACCATAAGCCACTTTTTCTCCGTGAAGGAAAGCGTGGGTTTCCGGTACTTTGGTCAAGCCGTTATGGATTGAATGGGCTCCGGCGATTCTTCCATAACTATCCCCGTATCCACCGACCATACCGCCAGCCATAATAATGGTTTCCACAACTCTCATGAGGGCAGGTATGACGGCTTGCTGACGAACGGCTTCCACAGCTTCTGTACCATCTTGTATGAGAACATCCCTGCATAATCCGGCCGCGTGCAGCGCAATGTCTACGGAAATCGGTTTGGAGGCGAGAGACCTCGTGAGAACATCCGCTTCATACCATTTGGCGAGCGTATCGCCGATGCCGGCCCTGAGATAAGGTTCCGGGGCACGAACGAGCAGATCAGGCTCTACAAGCAGCATCCATGTACTACGTGGATAAATAATGTATTCCTCAAAATTCCCTTCATCATCGTAAAACACACTGAGCGGCGTCCAAGGTGCGCAGTTTGAGGCTAGTGTAGGAATGAGCACGACTGGAATATTCAATTGATCGGCACAGGCTTTTCCGAGATCAAGGACCTTTCCGCCTCCGATGCTGATCAAGACGTCACAGTCCCGCAGGGCTTCACTGAGACGCATGACCTCTTTATGGGAGCACTCCCCGTTATAGGCTTCCGATTGGACCGGCATCGTCAGCTTTGGAAAATAGGGCTGAGCAGCCTTCCACGACTGCTCACCGTGAATGATTCCTGCTTTTGCAAAGGCCTGGTTTTCCAACAATTCCGGTATATTCCTTAAAATTCCAGGCTCAGCTTTATAAATCGCAGGTGCTCCTTGTACAGTTACGTTTTTCATGGTTGATCACCTCTGGTAATGATATAGCCATCATTATCCAGATGACAGAATAATATGTCAATAACAAAACCGGGAGCAGGCCCCCCGGTTTTGCAGCTTAACGGTTTCGGAATTCCTGAAGAATGTTCAGACCTGTGGTGACGGCCTGACTCATGGCAGAGCCCCCGCCGTAAGCAGCTGATACACCCATCGTTTCATAAATTTCCTTGTCCGAACAATCTGCTTCGACGCACTGATCCATGTGATAGGCAATACTGGCTTCATCTCCATCTTTCACACTGATGGCAAGAGCCATTAAGTGCTTGGTACCTTTGCTGAGTTCTCCGTCTTCAAAGAACGAGCCGGTAAAGTGATTGTATTCTTTTGTGGCCTCCGGCAGGTGTTCGGTCAGGGTTTCAATGCCATTTCTATATTCTTTAAGCAGGTCTTCTCCTTGTTTGTTCATTCTTTCACTCTCCCTTTTCTTTGTTATTCCTTTTATTCCTTCCTCTTCCAGTCACTTAAACAACGTAATAGGCTTCCCGGCACATCCCTGTCCATTAATGAAATGTTGGGAAAATTGTTTACAAATGCAGAATGATGCGTTAAAGTTGTAAATCATAAACGAATAGCAACAACTAATTCTTATCAAGAGTGACTGAGGGAAAGGCCCGTAGACGTCACAGCAACCTTCCATGTGGAGTGGTGCTAAATCCGCCGGAATGATATTCCGGGAGATAAGAGTTTGGCTGATAGTTATGCGAAACTCTCTTCTTGATAAGGAAGAGAGTTTTTTTATTAGGTAAAGGAGGACGGTTATGATTTCCATCCAGGAGCTCAGTAAAATTTACACATCCAAGAAAAAACAGGTGATCGGGGTGGACAAGGTTTCTCTCGATATTCAGGAGGGGGAAATCTATGGAATCGTCGGATACAGTGGAGCTGGTAAGAGTACACTCCTCCGATGCATGAACATATTGGAACGCCCGACATCAGGAGAGGTTTATATCGATGGGATCGATCTGCTTTCTCTCTCCAAAAAGGACCTTAGAAAAGCACGACAGTCCATCGGCATGATTTTCCAGGGGTTCCACCTTGCTATGGGGAAAACGGTTTTGGAGAACGTGGCCTTTGCTTTGAAAGCGGCCGGTAAACCAAAACAGGAGCGCAATGATCGTGCCAGGCGTCTGTTGGAACTTGTAGGTCTTAGCGATAAAGCCGATCAGTACCCCGCTCAATTGAGTGGAGGGCAGAAGCAGCGGGTCAGTATTGCCCGGGCACTGGCCAACGATCCTAAAGTGCTGCTGTGCGATGAAGCAACTTCCGCACTCGATCCGAACACGACACAGTCGATCCTGAAACTATTAAAGAAAATCAACCGGGAGCTTGGACTGACCATTGTATTGATTACACACGAAATGGAAGTGGTGAAAGAAATCTGCGACCGTTGTGCGGTCATGGAAGAAGGAAAAGTGGTAGAACAGGGGGCGGCCTACGAAATTTTCGCCTCTCCTCAAAATGCTTTGACAAAGCGGTTTATTCGAACAGTGATCGATTTCCATGTTCCGGAAGAACTGCTGAAAAACAGCCGCGGCACCATTGTCCAGATGAAGTTTACCGGCGGACAGGCGGGAGATACGGTTGTGTCGGATCTGCTTCAGAACTATAAAATCAAGGGAAACATCCTGCATGGAAATGTGGATTATATACAGGAAAAAGCCCTCGGTACATTTGTTATGGAATTAACCGGTGACCCGCAGGAAGTCGGGAGAGCTGTGGAAAATCTGAAAACGATACTGGATGAAGTGGAGGTGCTGAATCATGATCGATCAGCTGATCAACCTGTGGCCCGAGCTGAATAAATCATTTATGGAAACATTGATCATGGTAGGGATCGGACTTGGCGTAGCCGTTATCGCCGGTCTGCCTCTGGGGTTGCTGCTATTTGTTACCGACCGTGACTTCTTTTTGGAAAACAAATGGATCAAAGGAGCTGTGGGCATTTTTGTAAACCTTGTCCGTTCCATTCCATTTATCATCCTGCTTGTGTTTTTATTCCCATTTACTAATTTTCTTTTAGGTACGACAACAGGACCGATTGCCGCCTCCGTTGCTTTATCGGCCGCAGCGATTCCTTTTTATGCAAGAATTGTAGAATCATCCGCCAGGGATATTGATAAAGGCGTCATAGAAGCGGCTATCGCATGTGGGGCTTCCCCATGGCTGATTATTAAAGATATCATTTTTCCTGAAATCAAGCCGGGCTTGATCAGTGGTTTAACGATAACAGCCATCAGCTTGATCGGGTATTCCGCAATGGCCGGCGCAATTGGCGGTGGAGGGATCGGCGACCTCGCCATCCGGTACGGGTATTACCGTTATGATAATTTCGTCATGTTTACAACGGTTATTGTGTTGATCGTCCTTGTTCAGGTAGTCCAGTACGCTGGGGATTTCCTGGCAAAAACAGTGAAAAAAAGTTAACCCAAGACGAAACGAAGTTCAGGAGGAAGATAAAATGAAAAAAATCGTAACCTTGTTTGCAGCTTTAACAATCATTACTTTTTTGTCTGCCTGTGGTGGCGGAGAAGAAAATGCAGATGCAGAAGAGAAGAAAACCATCCGCTTTGGAGCTACATCCGGTCCTTACAGTGATATGGTCACCGAAGCGATTGCTCCGCTGCTGGAGGAGAAAGGCTATGAAGTAACCAATAAAGAGTTTACGGATTATGTGCAGCCTAACAAAGCGTTAGCCAATGGTGATCTGGATGCTAACCTGTTCCAGCACAAAATCTATTTAGAGTCCTTTGCCGAAGAACACAACCTGGATCTGTCCGAGGTCATTGTTGTTCCAACAGCACCTATGGGTATTTATTCCAGTGAGTATCAGAATATCGATGGTGTTGAAACAGGCAGTACGCTGGGGATTCCCAATGACCCGACGAACCTGGCCCGAGCGCTGATCATTCTTGAAGATGAAGGTCTGGTCACTTTGAAGGAAGATGTAGACCCTCTTCGTGCCTCTTTGAACGATATCGTAGAAAATCCAAAAGAAATCGAATTCGTTGAAGTAGAAGCCGGCCAGCTGCCACGACTGGTGGACAGCGAGGATCTATCCATGGTTCCTGGTAACTATGCGCTTGCTGCCGAGATGGATCTGCTGAGTGCTCTCGCCCTCGAAGATATGCCGGATGATTATAGAAACCGGGTAGCTGTCAAGACCGAAGATCTGGATGCCCAGTTTGCCAAGGATATTAAGGAAGTTGTGGAATCGGAAGAGTTTGAGGAAATCATGGATGAAAAGTTTGAAGGCTTTGGTAAGCCACAATGGATGAAAGAAGAATAACATGTGAGCCGTCTTCCTTTGGAAGGCGGCTTTTTTGAATGGAGGTTTATGCAGGTGAAGAAGGAACGATGGTATTTGACCGGGATGATCTGACGTGTCGGACAGAACTGGAGGAATTTATCAACCATCGGTCTTATGATGGAACTATAGCAGGCGCGTGATTTTTCCTGCTATTCTGAAACTTATCTCTGTGTGATACGTAAGAAGGGTCAGAAAGGACGAAGAAGGGGTGGAGAGCAAATGGAGGTTGTAATCAAAGTGGACCGATTGACCAAAAGCTTCGGAAAAGTGCAGGCTGTCAAAGGCGTCTCATTTTCCGTCAAAAAGGGAGAAATTTTTGGGATCATTGGACCCAATGGAGCGGGCAAGACAACGACGCTGGAAATGATTGAAGGAATTTTGAAGCCTGACAGTGGAACCATTGATGTGCTGGGACTTACGCCGAATCGGGAACTTCAACAATTGAATCAGCGGATTGGTGTTCAGTTTCAGGCGACATCCATTCAAAAGAAAATGAAAGTGAAAGAAGCCCTGGATTTATTTGCTGCTTTTTACCCAGGAAAAGTAATGAAACAACAGCTTGTGGAAATGCTGGGGCTGGAGGAGAAAATGAATGTCCGTTTCGAAGATTTGTCAGGAGGATGGAAGCAGAGGGTTACCCTGGCACTGGCGACCCTGCACCAGCCGGAAATCATTTTTCTTGATGAACCGAGTATGGGACTGGACCCCCACGCCAGAAGGGAAATGTGGACGTTGATCCGCCGGTTGAGAGAGAAAGGAAGCACTATCGTGTTGACAACCCATTATATGGAAGAGGCTGAACAGCTCTGTGACCGGGTGGCAATGATTTACAGTGGTGAACTGAAAGCAATGGACCGGCCCTCCGTTCTGCTTGAGCAGAGTGGTGCCATGCTGATCACATTTCAAAGCGATGATTTTCCTTATGTAAAGCTTCCATCTATGCCGGGGGTGGTCAAAGTTGAAAAAGAAGAAGATACGTTTAAAGTGTACAGTGACGATCTGCAGCTCACCAGTTATCATCTCTTCGCCTATGGTCATCAAGAGAATCTATCCTTAAATCATTTCCAATTTGCTAAAGGGACGTTGGAGGATCTTTTTGTCCAGTATTTGGAGAAGGAGGAAGCCAGATGAATGTCGTATGGAAGCTTGCACAGCTGGAAACGAAAATGTTTTTCCGCGACCGTCTCAGTGTATTCTGGACCTTTTTATTTCCAGTCGTCATGATCTGGCTGTTTGGATCCATGTTTGGAGACAATGCTGAAGGAAACTTTTCATTTGCTGCGTTATTTGTACCTTCCTGGATCGGAGTAAATATCGTGACCACTTCCTTTTTCACCTTGGGAACCGTTTTGGCCGGCTACAGGGAAACCGGAGTCCTGCGCAGATATCAATCCACCCCTTTACAGCCGTGGAAGATCCTGGCTGCTCACACAGTTCAAGGGACGGTGATTTTTCTTTGTTCTGCTCTGCTCCTTCTTGTATTTGGAATGTTGATGTATGACCTGGAACTTCCACTTTATATGGGAAGCACACTAGCTGCTCTTTTTCTAAGTATCGCTGCCTTTTTCCCTTTTGCTCTTTTTATTACATCATTGGCTAAAAATACACAGTCTGCGGCTGCGATCAGTTCATTGTTTTTGAATGTGATGATTTTCTTGTCAGGGGCTACTTTTCCCCTGGAAATGATGCCGGAAGTCCTCCAATATACAGCCAAAGTCCTTCCGCTTTATTATGTGATCGAACTTCTGCGTGGGACGTGGAACGAAGCACCCATTTTTGAATATGGATTCGAAGTGTTTGTATTGATCGGCATTGCCGTCGTTTCTACAGTATTAGCCGCGAGGTTTTTCCGTTGGAGTGATAAATAAGGAAGAGGCAGGTTACCAATGACTTAAACAGGCACTGATATCTTCCATCTGCATAGTGGTTGAAAGAGCTGTCTCAGCTGAGGATTATTCGCAGCGAAATGACATAATAAATCCCGTCCCGCGTGGAGGTGTCACCAATACAGGACGGGTTTTACACCATTGAAAATTAGAATGGATTGGTAGCCCATTGAAGGGACTGTTTAATGAAGATTCTTGGATGAAGCTTCAATTGAGCCGTCATATACTCGGCAATATCCTCCGGCTGCATATATTTTTCCTTATCCTGCTCTTCCAAATGATCTCCAAAGACAAGCTCTGTAGCCACAAGACTCGGGTTCAGGGTGAAGACACGGATGTTGTTTCTGCGCACTTCCTGCATCAGCGCTTCCGTCATTCCCTGTATAGCGAATTTCGAGGCGCTGTAGGAAGTGGATCCTGCAGTTCCCTTTATACCATTGCTTGAAGAAACGTTGATGATATCCCCATGATTTTTCTCCATCATATCGGGGAGGACCGCCCTGGTCACATGGTAGGTACCGAATACATTGACTTCAAAGGTGCGTTTCCAATCTTCAGGATCGATATTCAGGAAATCCCCGTAAAGCCCCATGCCGGCATTGTTAATGAGGATATCGGCAGAGCCGATACGCTCTTTTAATTGTTCAACCGCCTGTTCTACGTCTGACTGCCGGGCAATATCTACAGAGACTGCAGCGGCTTGTACTCCATAAGCCCTTGCTTCGTCTGCTGTTTTGTTTAACTCTTCTTCTGTGCGGGCCATTAACCCGACGTGCACGCCCTCAGAGGCAAGCTTGAGAGCGGTGGCTTTTCCGATCCCGCGTCCGGCTCCTGTAATGTAGGCGGTTTTTCCCTTGATTTCCTGTCCCATTTTAATCATCCTCTCCAACATTCTCTCCTAAAGTGTAAACCGAAGAAGAAGAGGAATCAAAAAATGTTACTCCATGTTGAAGTTCTGTGTGCCAAAGTCCTTAATACGAACTTCTGCTTTCACATCAATATCCATCTGGGAGAAGATTTCATCCCACTCCTCTTTATGTTTATTCCAATAGTCCGGCTGATGGATACGTACCCACTGGGAAAGGTGGACAAAATCCGTTTTTAATTCTTTCTGCGCGATCTGAAGAATGGCATTGATCTTATCCTCGATATTTTTGTCCGCGGCTTTCTTGATTCCTTCTTCCCAACCCGTTTCAAAAACGTTGCGGTCGACGCCCCAGTCCTCGCCAAGGGATGTGGTCACCTTTACATCAACACTCATGGAAAGTTCCCCGTCAGAGAAGGAAACGTCAAATTTGGAATCCGCCCCCTTAATTTCCAGAACGACGGGTCCGTCTACGATATTTTTTTCGCTTAAATAAATGTATCCACCTTCCACATTGTTATGGAGGTAACGGACGCCTTCCATCTTTTCAAGTGGAATCCAGCCGATATATTGGGACGTTTTTCCTAAAATGACGCCGGCTCCGTAGGATTTGATATTTCCATTAATCATAGCCATTCCAGGTATAATAAAGCTTCTTTTTTCTGAAATATACTGGGACATATCTCCGATCGTTAAGTTTTTAGGGTTGGTATTATTCTTATGGTAGTTTTCACTTAATTCTTTAATTTGGATGGATGGAAACAGCTCTTTTTCCGGCTGGGCGTTGAATATGTTCTGAACAGGATCCATTGTAATGAATACTGGAACAGTCCGGCGGAATTCGTGGTCGCGGATATAAAGGTCAATCAGTTGGCTGAGCTTCTCTTTTTCGAGCAGCCTGGTTGAGAATAAAATCGATTTTAAATGAGTATAGTTTGGCGGTCGGTTACTCTCGAGTGAGTTCTCACGAATCATCTCAAACAGCGTTGTTCCGGTTGATTCGAGATTTTGATACGGGCTGTCCTGCTGGGAACTGTCCTGTTGTGTAGGAATCTGCCCGGGCTTTACATATTGATTAATCATTAACATGTGGTCATCTTCGGCAACGTCTAAAGCAAGTCCGGTAACAATACCGACATCTTCAATTTCCTTAATATCCCAGCATCCCGTTAACAGGAAAGTCGAACAAACCAGACAGAAAATAGGTTTAAGTGTCATGCGTCTGCCTCCTCATCAATGATACGATCAGTAACAGTCCAGGGAATCCGATGACCGCAGCCGCACTGATCCATTGAATGTGAGAGGAGTAATCCAGCACTTCTGTAAGGCCTTCCGGATAAAGGGTGATAGTGAAAATCAAAAGGCCTGCGGCAGCCATACACCACCAGCCCGGCTTCGTTACTTTCCCAATGCCGAGAATCATTCCATAAGTATAAGTCACGAATGAAGTGAATACAGTGATCAGCCAGCCGAAAATGAAAATCAATTCAAAACGTTCAAAGAAGAAACCTTGAAATTCAATGCTTTTGGCCATCTCGATCGTGGGAAACGTGCTTTCCTTTAGTTCCGCTATGCCTAAAACCCCGATGGTTAAAATGTGAAAAATCACATAGATCACAGCTGTCACAATAATACTGGTCCATACAGATAAAGCCAGTTTTTTTATTTTTTTCGTTTTGATGAGGGGAGAGAAAATCATCAGGAATTCAATGCCGATAAATGAAAAGAAAGATATCTTCGATTGGGTGACCGTTGTCATAAGATTGCTCTTCAGGACAGGCCTTAAGTTTTGAACATCCACATCTTTGAAACTCAGAAGAGCAAGAATGAGAAACATGAACATCATGACAGGAAAGTACAGCTGGAAGAAACGGACGACATCTCCAGGTCCGTTGCTGATTAAATAAAGGCTGACCAGCATAAATGATCCAATGATGATATATAAGGGAGTGGTATCCAACAGGTAATTTTTTATAATCGCTGTGGTCACTCTTAAAATATAGGAGGCTACAATGAGACAGTGAAAAATGAAAAAGAGGTTGATCAGCGTTCCGACCCATCTGCCTGTGATCTTTTTTGACATATCAAAGAAAGTGAGACCTGGATAACGGGTGACTAATAAAACATACAAAGTGGCGATCAGGCACATAAGAAAAGCGCCGATGATGATACTGACCCATAAGTCCGGGGAGTTCACAGCATTGGCCAGGTCACGCGGCATCAAAATGATCCCTACGCCGATCATCGCTGATATAAAGATGACGATCAGCTGAATGGAAGTCAATTGTCTTAAATCACTCATCCAAACCACCTTCTTTATCAAATCGTAACCGGATCAATGTGTCTTTCCATCTGTTTGGGTAATAAGGAGCAAAGGGTTCCAGGTAAGGGACTGTAAAGCTGTTCAACCGAATCAAATGGATACTCAGAATAAAGACGGCGAGGATTAAGCCGTAAATCCCGAGCATAGCAGCGACAAACAACATGACGAAACTCACCGTCCTTAACGCAAGGCTGAGGCTGTAATCGACAATGGTAAAGGAGCAGATAGCTGCAAAGGCGACGACGATGATCATTAATGGACTGACGATTCCGGCTGTTACAGCTGCCTCACCTATTACTATGGCTCCTACAATGCTGACAGCCGGTCCAATAGGCTTAGGCAGACGAATGCCGGCTTCCCGGAGGATTTCAATCGTCATCTGCATAACAAATGCTTCCATGAATGAAGGGAAAGGCACACCTTCTCTTGTCTTGGATATGGAGATGGCCAGATCTGTTGGAATTAATCCATGATGAAAGGAAATCAAGGAGATATAGATAGATGGCAGCATAACAGCAAGAAATGCAGCAGCAAACCGCATGAGACGAATGAGAGACGCAGGAATCCATTTGAAGTTGTAATCATCTGATGTCTGAAAAAGGGAATTCAAGGTTACAGGTGCTAACAGGACAGAAGGGGATCCTTCCACGAAGATGGCCACCTTTCCCTCAGCCAGGGCGTTGGCGACTTTAGCCGGTCGTTCGGTTTCCTGGAGCTCAGGAAATAAAGAGAACGTATTTTTCTCCAGGCTTTGTTCGACCACCCCTCCATCCGGGAGGTAGTCTTCTTTAACGGCCTTTATACGCTTTCTTACTTCTTCCAATAATTTTTCATTGGCTTCCTCTTCCACGTAGGCAATGGTTACATGGGTGAAAGCTTTCAAACCGAGAGAAAGGTGTTCGAACTTTAAATGTGTAGATCTCAAGTGAACACGGAGGAGCTTGATGTTTTCTTCCAGTGATTCAATAAACCCATCCCGGGCGCCCCGGAGAGTCATTTCAGATACAGGCTCTGATACAGCACGGTAATGGAATCCGCACGTTTCAACAGCATATACGGTTTCTCTCTCAAGCATTAGTGTATATCCATTGAGAAGGTGACTGTCCATATCCTTTGCTTGAGAAAGGATCGTCAGCGGTTCTGCCGAAAATGCATGCTCTACGGTTTGGTGATCCGGGTTGTTCCACTCAAGCAGCGGGGCAAGAATGGAATCCTGGATCTTAGTCATATCTGTAATAGAAGGCATATATAAAACATAAATGTTGTGGGAATCAAATGGGATGGTTTTGATCGTAACGCAGTCATCGTTTTTCTTCTGGGACAGGTACTCCTTGACATTCAACGGAAAGCCCTCCATAAGATTCTTGGAATTTTTATTAGTATGAGCCAATCATGAGGGATTACCCTGAAAAGCGGAACAGCCTTCGAAATGGAAGAAACTGCTTCATTAGCTGCAGAAAAATAACAAAGGATAAGAAGGAAAGGAGGGTGGAACATGGGAAAAAAAGCGAAAAATAAAAGCAAGAAGGATTTAAATGCACTTCGAAGAGAAAAAGGGGAAAAGAATGGTACAGGAAAACAAGATCCATACCGCTGAAAAAAGCCTGCTCCTTTTTGAGGAGCAGGCTTTTCATTACCGGTTGTCTTCTTCGATTTGATCGTTCAATTTTGTAAATCGGTTTTTAATGACAGAAGTATCAGCAAATAAATCATGGATGCCCTGGTGGCGTTTTGTGAAGGCCACGACAAGATAGGGAAGTCCTCCGAGGGCCATGCTGATATAACGTCCGATGCACTCCCGGAAGATAATCTGACCATTACTCATCCTGCTGCGTGTCAGAGACACAACGGATAGACCGAACACCATCTTCCCGAGTGATGCCTGGAAAAACTTGGTCATCAGAATGAAGTACAGGAAGAAAATCAAGGACGTCATGATATTTTCTGCACTGAACAAAGGGATCCACATTTGCGCATCCTCCAGGTTAACGAGGCGCAGCAGTGGTTTTGTTACGATGGAATTCACACTCCAGATGACGAGAAGGTCGATGAGATAGGCAAAAAAGCGGGGGATAAATCCCGCAAAAATGACTCTCTGTATATCATCCTTCTGTTGAAGGACTAAAGTGGATAATGGGTGACTGGGTTGTTCAAATTCTGTAGTTTCCATCTTTACTCCTCCTTATTCTGTGTACATGTACATCAATGTCGGACCTTGACGCTCACTGATCAGCTGTTCAATATAACGGATCTCACTGTCTGGCATCAAGCTCTGCGCCATTGGGAAATCAAACAAAGATGTGATTGTATTCTTGTATTCAAACACCTGTGGGTCTCCACCGATTTCTTCTTTTAAAGCAGCAAGGGTATCTTCGCGGAAGCCGATCTGGTCAACAAGTCCGTTTTCAGCTGCCTGCTTACCGGAATAAATTCTTCCATCAGCCAGTTCCTTCACACGGCTTTCAGACATATCTCTTCCTTCAGAAATAACGTCAACGAACTGTTGATAGGATTCATCAACCAAGGTCTGGAGAATTTCCCTGTCAGCCTCCGTCATTTCTTTTGTGGGACTCATAATATCCTTGAACTCGCCACTTTTGATCGTGTTGAATTTGACGCCGTACTCATTAGCGAGCTCCTGATAATTCACACTCTGCATAATGACACCAAGGGAGCCGGTGAACGTGTCGTTGGAAGCATAAATTTGATCAGCGGGCGCAGAAACGTAATACCCGCCGGAAGCAGCCGTGTTCCCCATGGACACATAGATCATTTTATCTTCTTCTTTAATCTCAATCAGTTTATCATGGATTTCTGCACTCTCATAAACACCGCCGCCCGGCGAGTTCACATATAAGTGCACACCTTTGATGGTTGGATCATTTTTGATCTGCTCGAGTTTTTTCATGAAACGGTCATGCTGATAGCCTCCACCGCTGAACGGATTGGTGTTGGAACCTGGACTGTCCATAATCGCTCCCTCAAGGTTGATTTCTACGATGCGGTTGGATCCAGACCCTTTCTCCACCACTTTTTCTTCCAGCTTTTCACTGGAGGAGAAAAGGGACATCGTGCCGTTCTTTTCCTCATCTTCCTGTGATAAAAATGCTCCAGCCGCCTGGACGGCAATCGCTACGATCAGCAGGGCACCGGCAATGACTGCCGCGGTAATTCTTTTTGTCATATGTACTCTCCTTTCAATCTCTTCCATAGTATACATGTTCATCGAATTTCTATCGACAATTACTATACGGATCGGGGAAGGGGATGGTTTCAAATTTTCCTGATGAACCAGGATTTAGGGGATGACATTAAAATTCAATAACATCATGAAAATATTTGTACGTGAAAGCCTGAATTGTTTTAAAATAAGGGCTGTACATGAATGTCGCAGTAAAGGAGACGTCCTCGTGAAAATCAAGAAGGTATTCGAACTGTTAAACATAGACCCCCAGCCCTTTACAGCACTTGGGCTGGAAAAAGACATAACAGGAATTACAGATGATTCAAGACAGGTGAGCCCTGGTCAAATATTTACAGCGGTAGAAGGTCATGAGGCAGATGGCCATGATTATATATACGAAGCCTGCCGTAATGGAGCCGCAATCATTGTAGGAAGCAAAAAGCCGGAAAATATCCCCGTACCATTTTTGTACGTCGAACAACCGAGAAGAGCGCTGGGGATACTGGCAGCGGCTTTTTATCAATATCCCGCACGAAGCAAAACGATAATAGGAGTGACGGGGACCAATGGAAAGACGACCATTACACATCTGCTTCATCATCTTCTGGAGTCCAGCGGTTTTTCCTGCGGACGCTTTGGAACGGTAGGGAATTATATGAATGGGAAATCCGTGGAAGGGTTCCAGACGACCCCCGGCGTGGTGGACCTTCATAAATGGTTGTATGAAAGCAGGGACGATGTGGTCGTGATGGAGGTCTCCTCCCATGGGCTGGACCAGCATCGCCTGGAGGGGGTGTCCTTTGATATCACGCTATTTACTAATCTTCAGCAGGATCACTTGGATTACCATCCATCAATGGAAGATTATTTTAAGGCGAAGTCCAAACTCTTCTTTATGATGAAGGAAAGGGGACAGGCCATCATTCATGTGGATGACCCGTGGGGGGACAGACTCTCAAGTCTGCTTAAAGACGAAGGACTTGCGGTTACCTCTATAGGTGAAAATGCCGCTTGTGATATCCGGATTGATGAGGTCAATGACGAAGGAGTCCGCGTCTTTGAAGATGGAAACTCTTTTTATTATCCAACCCCCATTACAGGTATCTACAACAGCTATAACACGCTTCAGGCTTGTACAGCTGCTGCTTGTTTAGGAGTTTCAAAAGGGAAAATGGTCGATGCTTTAGAATCGTTCCCAGGTATTCCTGGTCGCTTTGAGCAGTATTCCATGCCGAATGGTGTGCATGTGATCATCGACTATGCTCATACAGCAGACAGTATTCGTCACATCCTTCAAACCGCTGCCCGGCAGTATGACGGCAATATTACTCATGTATTTGGATTCAGAGGGAATCGGGATGAATCCAAGCGGCCGTCTATGCTGCAAGCTTCGGCAGAGTGGAGTGACGGCTATATCCTGACCCTTGATGATTTGAACGCGGTGGCTTATGAAGAAATGACGGCCACCCTCTATAAACTACATGAAGAAGAAGGCCGGTCTCACGTGCGGATCATTCCTGATAGAACCTCAGCCATAAAAACGGCCGTCGAGGGTGGCGGGGAAGGAGACGTCATTGTAATCACCGGCAAAGGTCATGAAACATACAAGCAGTCCTATCAACGTCCGTTTACTTCGGACCGTGAGACAGTACTGAACCTGCGTAACGAAATAAAGACCGATGTTCATCAGTATCAATAAAGGATTATCCCGGAAACGTCCAGCAGCTGCTGGACGTTTTTTTACTTATGGTTTCTCTTAGGGCTGGATGTCCCGGGGGTACGGTTGATTTTTTTCCATTTCAATCCATTGGCGATGATTCCGATCACACCGGTAATGATAAACATCCATGCCGTCCATACCGCCATATCTTCCAGCTGGCTTGTTAACATCCGGCTTGCTCCCGCAAAAGCAAGGAAAAAACTTGCAATCAAGGCAATTCCTGTTTTTAATTGTTCATTCATGAGCGGATTCACTCCTTTTTGGAACTACTCATCCATCCTATCATATTTTGACGGGCGTCAAAGAACCAGTCTCTGCAGTGGGAGGTGCATTGAAAATAGTGGCGCTCCCTATCTTTCCAGACATTTTTGCTTTAAACTATCATAAGAAAATGAATGAAAATGTAGGTGTATAGAATGAATTATATCATTGTAGGAGCTGGGATACTGGGAGCTTCCACAGCTTACCATTTAGCTTCCAAAGGAGAAAAAGTGGCGATTGTAGACCGTGGGGAAGGTGGACAGGCTACACGGAATGCGGCTGGGATCATCTGTCCATGGCTGACAAACCGGACGAGTAAGGACTGGTACCAGCTCGCTGTCAACGGCGCGGGATATTACCCTGAACTGGTGGAGCATCTTAAGGAAGCCGGTATTTCTGATCCGGGTTATAAAAGGGTGGGCGCACTCAATATATTCGATACCGAAGAAAAGCTTGACCGGAAAGCCGCTTATGCAGAAATGCGGAAAATGGAAACGCCGGAAATGGGGGAGATATCGAAGCTGTCTCCAAAAGAAACAAGGGAGATGTTTCCACCTCTTGCGGAACATTACCGCTCTCTTCACCTCTCGGGGGCGGGGAGAGTAAATGGCAGCCGTGTCACCGAATCTCTTTTGAAAGCGGCCGAGCGGAAAGGAGCAGAAGTTATCTATGGGAACGCCTCTTTGCGTACATATAAAGGGGAAATCCAAGGTGTCGACATTGATGGTGTGCCGCAGCATTCCGATCAAATGATCCTTACGAATGGATCCTGGATGCGGGAATTGTTTGCGCCTTCTGCCCTGAGCCCGCGGGTGACCTTCGAGAAAGCGCAGATCATCCACCTTCATCTGACCGGGTATGCAACGGAGCACTGGCCGGTCCTCCTGCCGCCTTTCAGCCACTATATGCTTGGTTTTGAAGAAGGGAAACTTGTTGTCGGAGCGACGAAAGAAAAAATTCATGAGCATGATTCACGGGTTACAGCTGGTGGCATTCATCAACTGCTGGAAAAAGCTCTTCGCACAGCGCCGGGGTTGAAGGAAGCTGCCTATGTAGAAACGAAGGTAGGGTTCAGACCTTTCACTCCTGGATCGCTCCCTGTCTTCGGGCGGCTGCCTAATCAGCCGCATATCCTTGCTGCCAACGGTTTGGGGGCATCGGGGCTGACGAGTGGACCCTATGTCGGCGCCCAGCTGGCTGCACTTGCAGCAGGGGAGGATACGTCCATGGACGTCAGTCCTTATACTACAGATCGTTTATTTAAGTAAGAGCCTGTGATTTAGTCTATTTGAACATCGATTCAGAACCATGTCCGGATACTTTCTATGAAAAAAGCGTGTAGAAAAACATGAAGTTTCTCTACACGCTTTTTTTATTTGGAATGCCCCTATGACGTGTGAAGGGAAGCTTCTTCTTTGTCCGTTTCCGGTGCAGGAGAAGCTGCTTCTGCTTCATCAGGCGGGTGGGTCTTTTTCACAAAAAATGCAAGCACAATTCCCACAATAGATAAGGCTGTAATGACCATGAAGGCCGTGTTCACTCCAAAAATCGCAGGATGATCAATGGCGGGATCACCTCCAGCTGATTGGGTTGTTGATGTCATAATCGTTACAAGGACGGCTGTGCCAACAGATGCAGCCACCATCCGCATAGTATTGCTCATCGCAGTCCCGTGCGGAATCAACCGGTTAGGCAGCTGGTTCAATCCTGCCGTTGTCACAGGCATCATAACCATGGAGAGACCGAACATCCGAATGGCATACAGGACTGTAATGGTCGTGAATGTTGTCTGGATATCCAGGAACGAAAAGGCAGCTGTGGCACCGGTGAGGATGATCAGTCCACAGACCGCCAGCAGCCGGGCACCGATTTTGTCAAAAATCCTTCCTGTTATCGGAGACATGAATGCTGTAATAACGGCACCCGGAAGCAGGGCCAGTCCGGATTCGAAGGCTGTAAATTCACGCATGTCCTGCATGTAAAGAGGGATCAAGGTTTCCGATCCGATTAAGCCTAAAAAGGCAATCATGGCAATTCCGGTCGTTATTGAAAAAACAGGATAGCGGAACACACGGAATTCCAGCATCGGATGCTCCATTTTCAACTGCCTTGTTATGAATAAAGCGAGGGCAGCTGAGCTTCCGGCGAGCACGGCTAGTGTCAATGGCGAAGACCATCCGGCGTTTCCTGCCAGTGTAAAGCCATACAAAAGTCCTCCAAATCCTGCTGAAGACAGGATGATGGATAAGGGATCGACCGTTGGATAGGTCAGTTTTGTTACATTTTTCAATATGAAATACGCAACAATGATGATAAGAATGGGCAGCGGGAGAATAAGCCAGAATAAAAATCTCCAGCTGAATTCAGAAGTGATCCACCCTGACAAGGCGGGGCCGATGGCCGGTGCAAAAGAAATGACCAGTCCAATGTAACCCATGGCCGTGCCGCGCCGTTCGACAGGGAAGATCATTAAGAAAACAGTCTGCATCAATGGCAGCATCACACCTGCTCCCATGGACTGGACCACCCGGCCGAATAAGAGCATAGGAAAGTTTGGGGCAATCCCTCCGAGGATGGTCCCTACTGTGAAAATTCCCATGGCACTTAAAAATAGCTGCCTGGTGGAAAAACGCTCAATTAAAAAGGCGGTCACTGGTATCATGACGCCGTTGACAAGCATGAATACGGTTGTCAGCCACTGGGCCGAGTTGGCGGACACGTTCATTTCATCCATAATCGGTGGGATGGCTGTGATCATCAGCGTCTGATTTAATATGGTTATAAACGATCCTGCAAGCAGTAAAGCTGCCATCAGGATTCGGTTGGGGGTCTGTTCAGACACATTCCTTCCTCCTTTTTCAACTTACTAAACGTCCATTATACGCCGTGTTCTTCACCGGGAAAAACATTCTGCTCTAATAGGTGACAGATATATTGTTATGTAAACAAAGGGGGGATATGAAAAAAGCCCTCAGTTCTTTGCTGAAGGCTTCCTTGCTATATTCCTTTATACACAGGCCGGCCGACAGAGGAGTAATAAAGAGGCAGATGTAAAGCTTGTTTAATTTCGTAACAATTTCTTCCATCAAAAATATTGGCCTCCTTCATCAGAGAAGGATAACAGGCTGGAGGGAAGTCGACGATTTCTTTCCATTCTGTACAGATGACGGCCAAATCAGCACCTGTCAATGCTTCTTCCATCGATTCTGCCAGAGGAATCTGCCATATCCGTTTCCTGCTTTTACTGATAAGAGGATCATATCCAATGACCATTGCTCCTTCCGAGGTAAGAAGATTAATGACCTCCCGGGCGGGGGAAAGACGCAGGTCATCTGTATTGGGCTTGAACGTTAAACCAAGCACAGCGGCTTTTTTTCCTTCTATAGAGCCAAACCGGTCAAGGATCTTTTGTAAGAAAGCCCCCGGCTGTTTTCGATTGACTTCATTGATAGAGGAAAGCAGGGGGACGGGCAGTTTTTTCTGCTCGGCTGAATAAAGCAGAGCGGCTGTATCCTTAGGAAAACAAGAGCCGCCGTAACCGATACCGGCCCTTAGGAAACTTTCACCGATCCGTTTATCCATCCCCATTCCTGCAGCCACCATCGTGATGTCGGCTCCTTCAGCTTCACATAAGGACGCCATCTCATTGATAAAGCTGATTTTGGCTGCCAGAAAGGCATTGGATGAATATTTGATCATTTCTGCTGTCTGTGGATCTGTATGAAGCACCGGGGCAGGGAGACTCTCGTAAATATGCTCAACGAAGGCAGCGGCATAAGGATCGGTTGAACCGATAACAATACGGTCACTGTAAAAGAAATCGTTGACGGCGGAGCCCTCTCTTAAAAATTCGGGGTTGGAAACTACTTGGACGGATCGGCCGGTCGTTCGGTCCAGCCGAACTTTAATATCTGCATGAGTACCGGCAGGAACTGTACTTTTGATGATGAGGACCGAATGGCTTTGAAGAAATGGAGCTATATCGCGGACAGCGGTATGCATGTACGATAAATCGGCACCCCCGTCTGCGCGCGAAGGTGTCCCGACAGCAATGAAAACCGCTTCTGCATGCTGGACAGCTTCTTCCGGACTTGTCGTATAGGAAAGGCTGCCGGCGGCTGTACATGTTTCGTGAAGCTCCTGTAATCCCGGCTCGAAAAGAGGGAGGTGCCCCCGGCTGATCTGGTCAATTTTAGATTCATCAACATCCATACAAGTGACATGATGTCCTCGGGAAGCCAGGCAGATTCCTGTAACCAGTCCCACATACCCTGTTCCAATGACAGCCAGCTTATTCACATCATCATCTCCTTTTTACGCATGAGACAGCACCGGTACTTCTTCCACGATGGTTTGATACTCCTGCAGCAATCCATAGAACACAGCATCCCAAGAACGGGTTAAGGCATAGGCTCTGGCTTTTTCGCTCATGGCCTTCAGTAAAAGCGGATCCTGCAGCAGGTGTGTGACTGCTGAAACGAAACTGGAAGGGTCATCTGGTGTACAGGTCCACCCTGTTTTCCTGTGCTGGACGATTTCCTTGACGCCCCCGGAATCTGCTACAACGGCCGGCGTTCCAGATGCCAGGGCCTCCAGCACGACATTTCCGAATGTCTCCGTCGCAGAGGGGAAGACGAGCAGAGCGGATTCTGCATAGATCCGGCTCAAATCCATGCCACTTTTGTAACCGGTAAAGGTCATGTTGGCCGGTGCTTCCTGTTGAAGTGTTTGATATAAAGGCCCTTCTCCGACTATCATCCAATGAATATACGGATGCCATTCTGACGGGAGGGCGGCAGCTGTTTTCATGAGAATGTCCAGTCCCTTCTCGGGAGCCAGCCGGCCGACATACGTTAAGATGAATGGTTCAGTGACCCCGAATGTGTCTCGCAGGTAAGTAGACTGTGGCTGTGGGTGGAAATGATCACTGTCGACGCCTCTTGACCAGATGCACACATTGGACAATCCTTTCTTAAGCAGCTCGTCCCTCGTCTCTATGGACGGGACGAAAATCCGTTTGAAAGGCTTGTGAAACCACCGCATATACTTCCAGATCAGCGGGGTTAAACAGGACATTTTGTAAAAGTCCAGGTACTTGTGAAAATGTGTATGGTATGACCCGACCAAAGGGATGTTCAATTTCCGGGCATAATGATGCCCTGTCAACCCCATATTGAACGGTGTCGCAACGTGAATGATGTCTGGTTTGAACTGTTCCAGTTCCGTTCGGATATGGGATAGACGGGGGAGGGCCAGCCGGCATTCCGGGTATAACCAGAAAGGAAGACTCTTAAAGCGGTGGATGTTCTCATTATAATCACAGGTTTCAAGGGGATTCGGGGCGAATAGGCGGTAGGACGTCTGCTTGGTTTCCAGGAAATCTGTCCATTTCTTCAGCGTTTTGGCAACCCCATTGATTTGAGGTGCGTAGGTATCGGTGAAAATGGCGACTTTCATGATTTTCCCCCTCCATGTTTTTCACGCATGTCTACTGGTATTTATTTATTCGCCTGAAAAAATGATTATGCGGAGGAGGCGGATATCCAAGTGAACTTTACACAGCGTTCATAATGTACATTTGGAAACAGCAAAAAACCTGCCTGGGCAGGTTTGAACATACGTATAGGAGGATGGTTGTCGGTTTCCGCTGCTTTTCCGGGGCATGGGTAAAGTAGAAAGATTTATGCGGATTTTTTAGAGATGGACTGCTGGCTTACTGCTTTTAAGAGAATCATTTTGTCCTTGTTTGTCAAACGCGTCCAAATACCAACTTTGATTTTCATTGGTTTTCCTCCTCAGGGGTTTGAATGGATTTGGTGACAAGTGGCGAACGGAGAGAACCGATTTGTTAGTACTTAGCATATACCGTCATTTCAACGGTTTTAAACCACAAAAATATCTACATAATTCGATGGATGTTTCTGTAATAGAGAGGTAAACACATAGTTTTGTCGAATAAACAGGCAGAGAAAAAGAAAAGTTCTGTTATTCTAGCTGATTCATGGACATTTTGTAAAAAAGAAATGAGGTCTGATCTTGATTATTTATGAATTTCAGTCTGAGGAAGGGTTCAGCACAAAAATTGGAGAGCTGGTCTGGATGATGAATCACGTCCGGTCGGTCACGGTGGAAGAGATCCGTCATTTGACCGTGGACGAATTGGATCAAAGGGAGGAAGGGGGAAATTCTATTGGAGCTCTCCTCCTTCATACGGCTGCTGTAGAATATGTCCATCAGGTGATCAGTTTTGAACAGCGAGACCTGAATGAAGAGGAGGAACAGCGGTGGGGAGATGCCCTGATGCTCGGAAGAGGAGCGGCGGAGTCCATCCATTCGGCCCCCGTTTCCTTTTATATTAAACAATTGAAAGACGTCCGCCGCAGGACAATGGAAAGGCTCAAAGAGAAAGAGGATGAGTGGCTTTATGAACCAAGGACATGGCCGAACGGTGTCGTCCATAATCCCTGCTATCTCTGGTTTCATGTGATGGAAGATGAAATCAATCACAGAGGTCAAATCCGCGCGCTGGTAAGAAAAAACAAATCCATTAATTAGGAAAGGGAAATACATATGCTTCGATTTATTGACGGACATCACGATACGCTGTTGGAACTGAATGATGGATCTGACGCTTTCTTTACGGGACTCCCATCTGCTCATCTGGACTTTACCCGTGGAAGAAAAGCAGGTTTTGCGGCCGGGTTCTTTGCGGTTTTTGCTCCCAATCCAAAATCAGATCCTGATCCCGGCATTGTCCATACACAGGCAGGTTATATGAAATCTCTGCCTCCAAGACTTTCAAGGGAATATGCACTCGCTGCTGCTGCCAGGTCAATGACCCGTTTTTTCCAATTGGAAGAATTGTCAAAGGGAACCTTCAAAACGATACGGACGATAACAGATTTGAAGAGAGCCGTAGACGGGGAATGGATGGGAGGGATTCTCCACATGGAAGGCGCAGAGGCCATCGATAAAGATCTTGATTTGCTATATGTGTTTTACAAAGCAGGGCTTCGGTCCATCGGGCCTGTCTGGAGCAGGTCGAATCCATTTGGGGAGGGCGTCCCTTACGGGTATCCCTCTTCTCCTGATACCGGCCCGGGGCTGACACCTGAAGGGAAAGAACTCGTTCGAAAGTGCTGTGAACTGGGTATCATGGTTGATCTTTCTCATTTAAATGAGCAGGGATTCTGGGATGTGGCAGCGATTTCCGATAAACCCTTAGTGGCTACACATGCCAACGTTCACAGGATCTGCCCGGTATCAAGGAACCTAACAGATCCTCAAATCGATAAGATAGGGCAGTCCGGTGGTCTGATAGGGGTGACGTACAGCATTGATCCGAATATGGTAACCCCCCGTGCTGAAGGGGATCCTGAGGCTTCCCTGGAGGATATTGCTGATCATATCGATTATGTCAGAAACCGGATTGGTGTAGACCATGTTGCCTTAGGGTCAGATTTTGACGGTACGATGGTGCCGGATGCTATGAAGGATGTCACAGGGGTTCCCATGCTTTTAAGTGTGCTTGAGCGAAGAGGGTGGAAAAAGAACGAACTGGAGCAGCTGACTAATAAAAACTGGGTCAGGGTGCTGGAGCAGACCTGGAAAGAATAAAAAGAGCCTCCGGGCAGATCCCGGAGGCTCTTATTTAAGAACGATGTTTTTGATAAGTAAGAGGTTTTGTTAACGACTGGATCTTCCTGTACGTTTCATCTGTTAGAGCAGGAGCGGTTCTGTATGTCAGGCTGTCAGCCAATTGGTCCGTCGTCCGGGCGCCAAAAACGGCGGAGGCCACTGCAGGGTGGTGGAGGACATACTGAAGGGCGAGCGCTTCTGCGTTTTTATCTGAATCTGTTAAGGATGGCCACTCTTCAGCGATGGCCAGCACTTCATCCCTGCTGTATTCCAGATACCCGTCTTCTGCTTTCGACGCTGCTTTTTCAGGCCCCTGGCTTGAAAGCATACCTTTGGCTAATGGACCGCGGGCCAATACACTGATGTTATGGTCAGAAAGATAGTCGAGAAGCTCCTCCGGGCGCCTGTCCAAGGCATTGTACTGCATCATTATGCTTACGATGTTCGATTTTTCCACGTATTGTTTAATCACATTCGGGCGGATGGATGATATTCCGTAGGCGCGCACCAATCCTTCGTCCACGAGTTCATCAAAAGCCTGGATACTTTCATCTACAGGGTCCTCAATCGTGCCCCCGTGAAGTTGATATAAATCGATATAATCCACACCGAGCCGTTTCAGACTGCTCTTCACCCCTTCTTTGATGTGTTTTTTAGAAGGGTCCCAGGTCCAGCCTTCTTCCCCGGGGGTGAATTTATTACCGACCTTTGAACCAATGATCACGTCATCTCGGCGTCCTTTAACGGCCTGACCTACGATTTCTTCATTTTGTCCATAGTCGTACAAGTCAGCGGTGTCCAGATAATTAATGCCGGAGTCCAGAGCCTCGTGGACGATGTCTTCTGCTTTAGCGTAGTCGGTTCCCAGGGACATGCACCCCAGCCCGATTTCTGATACGTATAAATCTGAATTTCCAAGGCGTCGTTTCTTCATAGAATCATCCTTTCCTGTATAGTTTATCGTAATATTCATTGTAGACGCTACTCCTGTGATAGAATGGCGGTAGATAATCAGAGAGGATGAAATCGATGAAAAAATTTGAAGAGAAAACCTACCAGACCGAAACCATATATACAGGTAAAATTGTCCAGCTTGACGTAGACAGTGTTACTTTACCCGATGGGCATACATCTAAACGGGAGCTCATCAGACATCCGGGAGCGGTGGCGGTTATCGCGACGACCCAGGAAGGGAAACTCGTCCTTGTGGAACAGTATCGAAAAGCGATGGAGAAAAGTATCGTTGAAATTCCTGCCGGCAAGCTGGAACCGGGAGAGGAACCGAAAACATGTGCCATGAGAGAGCTTGAGGAGGAAACCGGTTATACAACCGAAGATTTGGAACTGGTCACATCCTTCTACACATCCCCGGGTTTTGCAGATGAGCTCGTCTATGTTTATTTCACGGATCAAATCAAGCCGATGGATATCCAGCCGGACGGGGATGAAGACGAATTTGTAGAAGTGATGGAACTGACTCTGGACGAAGCGGTCCAGCTGGAGAAGGACCAGCGAATCCATGATGCGAAAACAGCCTACGCCCTCCTATATCTGCAGTTGAAGCAGAAATGAAGGATTACTTCGCAGATTTACATATCCATATCGGGCGCGACTGGAACGGTGGTCCTGTGAAAATTACCGGATCCAAGAAGCTGACCCTTACGAACGTGGTTGAAGAAGCTTCCCATTCCAAAGGACTGGATATGGTAGGGGTTATTGATGCCCAGTCTCCTGCTGTCCAGGATGAAATTCAATCTCATATAACGAACGGTCAGGCAAAGGAGCTTCAGGATGGCGGTATTCAATACAAGCATACGGTTTTGATTCTTGGAGCAGAGATTGAAGTATATGATGCTTCCTGTTCAGGTCCTGTGCATCTGCTCTGTTATTTTCCGTATTTGAGGGATATGGTTCGTTTTTCAAGCTGGCTTTCCAACAAAATGAAAAACATCTCCCTGAGCTCCCAGCGTTTCTATGGTACAGCCCGGGAGCTCCAGTCGTATGTCAGGGAGCACGGAGGACTCTTTATCCCGGCCCATATTTTCACCCCTTTCAAAAGCCTTTATGGCAGGGGAGTGCGGACGTCATTAATAGAAGTATTGGACAGTACCGCCATTGATGCTGTTGAACTTGGGTTGAGTGCGGATACGGAGATGGCTTCGCATATCTTTGAACTTCAGCCTTATACGTATGTAACCAATTCAGACGCCCATTCTACGGCCAACATGGCCAGGGAATACCAAACCATTCAGATGGAAACCCCTTCATTTGAAGAGCTGCGTCTGGCTCTGCACAATCTTAGAGGAAGGAAAGTGAAGGTCAACTATGGTATGAATCCGAGAATGGGCAAATACTTTCAGACGGTATGTGCCGCCTGTCTGCAGCAACAGTCTGACAATCAGGAAAGGCGCTGTCCTTCCTGCGGGAAAGGAAAATGGATCAAAGGGGTGTCCGATCGAATCCGTGAGTTGTCAGACAAGCGTCAGGAGCGGGAAAGGCCGCCATATATTCCACAGGTGCCTCTCCATACCCTTCCAGGAATCGGCCCGAAAACCTATCAAAAGCTGATAGAAGCGTTTCAAAATGAGATGAATATCATTCATCACACAGCCGAACAGGACCTGGCCGGTATCCTGCCCGAACCGACCATTGAAAAAATGATCGATATGAGGCAGGGGCGGCTTTCTATCTCCAAAGGCGGGGGAGGGAAGTACGGGAGGATCCACTAGCTTTTTCAGGTCTACTTTTTCATTTTTTCTCATAGATTGGTCATAGACCAGGTAGGAGAAAGGATGAGGGATAATGCACCAGGGCATGCGGATGGTTAAAAATGATGTACAGTCGCATATGAATATTTTCGTATTCATTTTTGTGTTGTTTCTTATGGGAATCATTTTCGGGGCTGTCATCGTAAACAGTATGAACTTTGTACAAAAACAAGATCTCTTTTTCTATTTGAAGCAGTTTTTTGAGCAGCAGGCTTCGTCTCCTGGAACGGGAAAAGCTGTTTTATGGAAGGACAGTGTGCTTTACCATGTAAAGTATATGCTGCTGTTGTTTCTGCTGGGCATTTCCGTCATCGGTATGCCTGTCATTACTGTGCTGCTATTCATTAAAGGACTGGTGCTCGGCTTTTCCGTCGGCTTTCTTGTCAACCAGATGGGATGGTACGGTCTGCTGATTTCCACCGTTTCCATAGCACCCCAGAATTTGATTATCATTCCCGTTTACCTGATCGCCGGCTCTCTTGCCTTGATATTCTCACTTACCCTCTGTAAGCAGCTTTTTATAAGAAGGGTGCACCAGCCTCTTATGAAGGGGTTCGTCCGGTACAGTGGATTGTTCGGCGCATTGATGGCTGTGCTGATGGTATCTTCCGTGATTGAGGTTTTTATTTCAAATTCTATTTTGGAACTGGTTTTAAAGTGGCTTTACGAATGAATAAATCCGCCGCCAGATAATAACGATTATCATTAACAGATTAAAATGATTATAATTTGACACTCGTTCTGTCTCTGATTATAATGAGAATGGTAAGACGAGGGAGGGACGAACGATATGGAACATCGTATAGAAAAGATAAAGAAGCAGCTGCATTCCCAAAGTTATAAGCTTACACCACAGCGGGAAGCAACTGTACGGGTTTTACTGGAAAACGAAGAAGATCATTTAAGTGCGGAAGATGTTTACCTCCTCGTAAAAGAGAAAGCACCTGAAATTGGTCTTGCTACCGTATATCGTACACTTGAACTTTTATCAGAATTGAAAGTTGTCGACAAAATCAATTTTGGAGACGGCGTTTCCCGTTATGATCTTAGAAAAGAAGGGGCCGAACATTTCCACCACCATCTCGTCTGCATCGAATGTGGATCCGTGGAGGAAATCGAGGAAGACCTTCTACTTGATGTTGAAAAAATAGTTGAAAGTCAGTGGGGGTTTGAAGTGAAGGATCACCGTTTGACCTTTCACGGCATCTGCCGGGTCTGTCAAAAGCAGGCGGTCGCTGCTTCATCTGCGGAAGAAAATAAAAAATGAACGCCGGAGGCCGCTATGCAGAATCATAGTGGCTTTTTTTATAGAGGGACCGGGCAGATGTTAAGCATCTGCTCGTTTTTATTTACAAATGAAGAAAAATCGTGTACGTTAATGCTAGATGGACTTGTGTTCTAGATACGGATGCTTTCACCTCCGCTGCGTATATTTTGAGCTGTTTCCGGCATATCCTTGAATAAAGGACAGCGGTGGGGGTGATGGAGTGGGCCGGCTTCGGCATAGTTTAAGAGATTTAGTCAAAGTCCTCTTAGTTTTTACTGTCTGCACGTTCGTCTTTTACATGGCATTGAGAATGGTTCATGGAGAATACGAAAGGCAGCATCGATATGATCCTCCAGGGGGATCAGCCGTAAAGGTGTCCAGTTCTCAAGATTCTGATTGGGCCGATCGTCTATCGATATTTTTTCGATTAGGAGAGTAGGTGGAAGATGCAGTATGCTCTTGAAGATTTTTATCACTATTTAACGGTGGAGCGCGGACTTTCACCCAACACAATACAATCCTATAAAAGGGATCTTACGCAGTACACGGCGTTTATGCAGGAAAAAGAACAGATTAAATCGTGGGATGTGGTGACGAGGGCCCATATTATGAAATACCTCCACCACTTGAATGATCAAGGGAGATCTCCGGCTACGACGGCACGTTTTCTGTCTTCCATCCGTCTTTTTCATCAGTTTTTGATCAGGGAGAAAAAGACAGAGCATGACCCGAGCCTACATATAGAAACACCGAAAAAGGAACGCCGGCTTCCTAAAGTTCTTTCTTCGGATGACGTGGATAAACTCTTGAACATCCATGCCAGGGATCCTCTTTCCTCAAGGAATAAAGCCATGTTTGAAATGCTTTATGCCACAGGGCTCCGTGTAACGGAACTGGTGTCTCTGAAGGTCAGTGATCTCCATTTGACGATGGGATTTGTCCGCTGCCTTGGCAAAGGATCCAAAGAACGGATCATTCCTCTAGGGGATATGGCGAAAGAAGCCGTGGAAAATTATTTGGATACAGGCCGTGGTGCGCTGGTCAAACAGAAAAACACGGAAGAATTATTTGTGAATCATCATGGGAATAAGCTGTCCAGGCAAGGATTTTGGAAGATTCTGAAAGCGGTTGCTCGAGAGATGGGGGTGGAGAAAGAACTGACTCCACATACGCTCCGCCATTCGTTTGCCACTCATCTGCTTGAGAACGGAGCGGATTTAAGAGCAGTACAGGAAATGCTGGGACATGCAGATATTTCCACGACACAGATTTACACACACGTCTCAAAAACAAGGTTGAAAGATGTTTACCGCTCGTATCATCCGCGAGCGTAAACTTTTTTTGCTTTACAGATGTCTGACATCCTACATCTATGGAAAAAGGGTAGTTTCAGACGAATTTGGGAAATTAAAAAACAGGAGGGATCGTTGATGAATTCATTTAAACGCGTATTTTTGGTTGTGATGGACTCCGTAGGGATCGGGGAAGCCCCGGATGCAGGAAAGTTTGGTGATCAAGGAGCAGATACACTCGGACATATCGCCGCCCACATGAACGGCTTGAATATGCCGCATATGGGAGAGCTTGGATTGAGCAACATCCGAAGGATTCAGGGAATTGAACAAGCTTCTGCACCTAAGGCGCATTATACGACTATGGTGGAGGCTTCCAATGGGAAGGATACGATGACCGGTCACTGGGAGATTATGGGGCTTTACATCGACCAGCCGTTCCGCACCTTCCCCGATGGTTTTCCTGACGAACTGCTGGATCAAATCAAGGCAAAGACAGGTAGAGGCATCGTAGGAAATAAGCCGGCCTCAGGAACAGAAATCATTAAAGAGCTTGGCGGACACCATATGGAAACCGGCGATTTAATTATTTATACTTCGGCTGATTCTGTTCTTCAGATTGCTGCCCATGAAGATGTCGTTCCACCCGAAGAACTGTTTGAGATCTGTGAATTCTGCAGGGAGATTACCAAGGATGAGAAATATATGGTCGGCCGCGTCATTGCCCGGCCGTTTGTTGGCGAGCCCGGCGCATTTGAACGTACATCCAACCGTCATGATTATGCTTTGAAACCATTTGGTCGCACAGTCATGAACGAAATGGCAGATGCAGGTCTTGATGTTGTAGCTCTTGGTAAAATTTCCGACATCTATGATGGAGAAGGTGTGACAGAAGCGGTTCGAACGAAGGACAATATGGACGGAATGGACCAGTTAGTGAAATCCATGGATAAAGACTTCCGTGGCATGAGCTTTTTGAACCTGGTTGATTTTGATGCCAAGTACGGCCACCGCCGTGATCCTCAAGGATATGGGGAAGCTTTGGAAGCTTATGATGAGCGCCTTCCCGAAGTATTGGAAAAGATGGAAGACGATGATTTGTTAATCATTACGGCTGATCACGGCAATGACCCGGTCCACCATGGTACAGATCACACGCGTGAACTTGTTCCCCTTGTCGTTTACCATAAAGGAATTGATGTAGGGAAAGAACTGGAGCAGCGCCGGACGTTCGCAGATATCGGGGCCACCATTTCCGATAACTTCGACATTCAAATGCCTGAGCATGGGCAGAGTTTCTTAAAGGATATCCAATAGGGAGGGGTATGATCATGAATCAAACGCAAGTAAAAGAAGCATCTCAATTTATTAAACAGCAGCTCACCGGACAGCCGGGGGTAGGCTTGATTTTAGGATCCGGCCTGGGGGTTTTAGCGGAAGAAATCCAAAACCCTACAGCCATCCCTTATTCCGAAATTCCTCATTTTCCGGAATCAACGGTTTCGGGTCATAAAGGACAGCTCGTCATCGGAGAGCTTGAAGGACAGCAGGTCATTGCTATGCAGGGCCGCTTCCACTATTACGAAGGCTATACGATGAAGCAGGTTACCTTCCCGGTACGCGTGATGAAAGAGCTCGGGGTTGACACTCTATTTGTCACAAACGCTGCCGGCGGCATCAATACTTCCTTTGAGCCTGGGAACTTGATGGTGATTACCGATCATATCAATAACATGGGGGACAGCCCGTTGATCGGACCAAATGATGATGAACTGGGAGCCCGTTTCCCGGACATGTCTGAAGCTTATGACCGTGAATTGGTTGTTCATGCAGAAAAGGCGGCGGAGAAGTTAAACCTTGGCATCCAAAAAGGTGTGTATGTGGGCAACACGGGTCCTGCCTATGAAACGGGAGCGGAGATCCGCATGCTCCGTACGCTTGGTGGAGACGCTGTAGGTATGTCCACGGTACCTGAGGTCATGGTGGCCAACCACGCAGGGATGAAAGTTCTTGGTATTTCCTGTATCTCCAATATGGCTGCTGGTATTCTTGACCAGCCGCTCACCCATGATGAAGTGATTGAAACAACAGCACAGGTTCGTGAAGATTTTCTCGGGTTTGTTAAGGAACTGCTCCGTACACTTTCTGTTTGACGTGTTTGAAATGAAGCAGCTAAGGTGGTGGCTCTTCAGTCACCGCCTGAAATTCTTAGTAAAAGCAAAGGGTGATAGGACATGAGAATGTATGATGTAATTGTTAAAAAACGTGACGGCGGGGAACTCACCAAAGAAGAAATACAGTTTTTTGTGGAAGGGTATACAAAAGGAGACATTCCTGATTACCAGGCGTCCGCCCTTACGATGGCCATCTATTTCCAGGGGATGACACAGGAGGAAACGGCAACGTTGACGAAAGCGATGGTCGACTCTGGTGAAACGATCGACCTTTCGGAAATTGATGGGAAGAAAGTGGATAAGCACTCGACAGGCGGTGTCGGTGACAAAGTGACCTTTATTGTAGGGCCTCTTGTTGCATCCATTGGTATTCCCGTTGCGAAAATGTCCGGGCGCGGCCTCGGTCATACAGGCGGGACACTGGACAAGCTGGAATCTGTCAAAGGCCTTGAAATTGAGATGAGCAAAGAGAAGTTCATCGAGAATGTCAACAAATTCAAGCTCGCGGTTGCAGGACAGACAGGCAATCTGGCACCAGCTGATAAGAAGCTTTATGCACTGAGGGACGTAACTGGAACAGTCAACTCCCTGCCTCTCATCGCCGGTTCAATCATGAGTAAGAAGATTGCATCCGGGGCAGACAGCATCGTTTTGGATGTAAAAACAGGAACGGGTGCCTTCATGAAGACACTGGAGGATTCCGAAGCTCTTGCGCGTGAAATGGTGAATATTGGTAATAACCTGGGAAGAAAAACCGTAGCAGTGATCAGTGACATGAACCAGCCGCTCGGTTATGAAGTTGGAAATGCGAACGAGATTAAGGAAGCGGCGGAAATACTACAGGGAAGCCCTGTGGAAGACCTTCGTACACTATCCTTGGAAATCGCTTCCCATATGGCTGTCCTGGCTGATAAGTTCCTTAGTTACGAGGATGCATATGAAGCGCTGGAAGCCAATATTGAAAACGGCAAGGCATTTCAATCCCTGCGCAACCTTATTGAAGCACAAGGGGGAGATGTATCCATGATCGACGATCTCTCCAAACTTCCGCAGGCGAAGTATCAAGTAGAAGTAAAAGCCGACAAAGATGGATTCGTTTCAGCTATTGACGCGGAATCCATTGGTGTTGCCGCTATGTACCTCGGTGCAGGTCGTGCGACAAAGGATGATGAAATCAACCATGGCGTCGGAATTACGATGAAGAAAAAGATTGGTGATTCGGTAAAAGCGGGAGAACCTCTCGTCGTTCTTCTAAGTGATGATGAACAGCCGGAAGACTCGATCCAAAAGGTCCAGCAGGCGTATACGATTTCGAACGAACAGGTGGAAAAACCTACGTTGATCCACAACATCATTAAATAAACCGGAAGACGGAGTCCCAGTGGCTCCGTCTTTTTTTATGGGGATGATCATAAAAAACATGCGGCAAAGAGGTTTGTATAGAAGATCATGGAAAGGGAAAGCTAGGGGCACTTACAGCTATATGGGAGGTTTAGGGAATGAGAAAATTAATAGGTGTCATCCTGGCTATGTGTTTATCCGCCGCTGTCCTTCCGGCGGGCATATCAGCGGAGGAAAAGGCGTCATTGGATATTGTGAACTCAGCCAAATCGGCTGTGCTGATGGAAAAAAACAGCGGGCGGACACTTTTTGATAAGGATGCAGATAAGAAGCTGCCTCCAGCAAGCATGACAAAGGTCATGACGCTTTTATTGATCATGGAGGAACTGGAAAAGGGCGGAATCACTCTGGACGAAATGGTCCGCGTCAGTGAACATGCCGCATCCATGGGAGGGTCGCAGATTTTCCTTGAAGCTGGGGAGGAGATGACAGTGGAAGACCTTCTCAAAGGAATCGCCGTAGCTTCCGGTAATGATGCCAGCGTAGCAATGGCTGAACGAATTGCCGGTAGTGAAAAAGAATTTGTAGCGATGATGAACAAAAAAGCAGAGGCGCTCGGTTTAAAAAACACCCATTTTGAAAATCCGACGGGACTACCGGCTGAAAACCACCTGAGTACCGCCCGTGATATGGCTGTTATGGCCCGTGAATTACTTCTCCACGATGAAGTAACCACCTATACAAAGATTTATGATGATTATCTGCGTAAAGGACAGGATAATGAATTTTGGCTGGTGAATACGAACAAGCTCATCAAAACCTATCCCGGAATGGATGGTTTGAAAACAGGCTACACCTCCGAAGCGAAATACTGCCTGACTGCATCCGCCCAGCGGAATGATATGCATATGATTGCAGTCGTTATGGGGGCGGCCACCCCGAAAGAGCGCAATGCTGATGTTTCGAGTCTGCTGGACTATGGGTTTTCCCAGTTTGAAGGTGTTAAGCTTTATTCCAAGGATGATGCGATGACAACGCTGAACCTGACAAGGGGAGAGCCTCGTCAAGCGGTGTTGAAACCGGAGAAAGATGTTGTTGTTCTGAAGAAGAAAAATGACAAAAAGACAGATTATGAAACAGAGTTGAAGGTAGACGACAGTCGAAGTCTTCCCTATGAAAAAGGGGCGCACATGGGATGGGTTGTTGTAAAAAATGGTGGTGAGGAAGTCGCCAAAGTACGTCTGGAAACTTCAGAACCAGTGGAAGAAGCAGGATTTTTCCAGTTATGGGAACGGTCCTGGAGGAATTTGACGAGCTTTCAGAGGTTTTAGCACTTTCCCACTAGTATTGTACCAGAGCAGGAAATGACTCAGAAAAGGACGAAAAGACTTAGGGACTCTTAAATGTCAGAGGAGGAATTCACTTGAGTCTTCAAAGTCAATTCGCTGTCAGGGAAAATGTTTTAATCGTTCGTTTAAATGGAGAGCTCGATCATCATGAAACAGGATACTTGAGGGAAGCCTGGCAGAAACATCTGGAAAATGAAGCGGTAGAACATGTGATCGTCAATTTGGAAAAACTATCCTTTATGGACAGTTCCGGCCTTGGTGTGATGCTTGGTCGTTATAAAGAAGTACAGGCTAAAGGGAATGTCATGGTCGTTTGTTCTGTATCCCCTGAAGTTACACGCTTGTTTGATATGTCCGGTCTATTCAAAATAATACAGCTGATGGATAATGAAGCCGCTGCACTGGAAAGTCTGGGGGTGGCATCATGCGGAATGAAATGACCCTTGAGTTTCTAAGTATCAGCGCCAATGAATCTCTGGCCAGGGTTTCCGTCGCTTCCTTCATCAGTCAGCTCAACCCGACGATGGAGGAGCTGACAGATATTAAAACCGTTGTATCCGAAGCGGTTACCAATGCGATTATTCATGGCTATGAAGAAAAGAGTGACGAAAAAATTGTTCTTACCTGTGCCATGGATGGAGAAGAAATTGAATTGATTATCAAGGACCATGGGAGCGGTATTGATAATATCGATCTTGCCAAGGAACCCTTATATACCTCCAAACCGGAATGGGAGCGTTCCGGTATGGGATTTACAATTATGGAGAACTTTATGGATCAAGTGGATATCACATCTGAGCCCGGGGTCGGGACGACCATCCGTATGACCAAGCAGCTGACGTCCACCCGTGCGCTCTGTAATTGAGGCTGCGCCTATGGGAGATGCCACTAAAGAACGTCTGTCGGATAAAGATGTAAAGGCATTGATTAAGAGAAGTCAGGCAGGAGATCAAGAGGCCAGGGATTTTCTTGTTGAAAAGAATACCAGGCTTGTTTGGTCGGTGGTGCAGCGTTATCTGCGCCGGGGGTATGATCAGGATGATCTTTATCAAATCGGCTGCATCGGTCTTTTAAAGTCCATTGATAAATTTGATCTTAGTTATGATGTGCGTTTTTCTACGTACGCCGTTCCTATGATTATTGGTGAAATTCAACGGTTTATCAGAGATGACGGCAGTGTCAAGGTAAGCCGCAGTCTGAAGGAACTGAATCATAAAGTCCGGGCGAAAAAAGAAGAGCTTTTAAAGGAATATGGCCGGTCGCCAACCGTCAATGAACTGGCCGGGGCTCTCGGTATGTCCAAGGAGGAAATTGTCCAGGCAGAGGATGTCGGCCGGGCACCTCAGTCCATTTATGAAACCGTTTATGAAAATGAAGGAGACCCCATTACCCTTGTTGACCAAATCGCTGAGGAGGATGACAGCTGGTTTGATCAGCTTACACTGCAGGATGTCATGAGCCGGCTGGATAAACGGGAGCGTCTCATCATTTATCTCAGGTATTATAAAGACCAAACACAAACAGAAGTTGCTGAGAGGCTTGGCATATCACAGGTCCAGGTGTCCCGGCTGGAGAAAAAGATTCTGGCGGATATGAAAGCTACCATGAATGATACGAGTTAAAGGACTGCGCCTGCTGAAGGTGCAGTTTTTTTATTGGACACCTGCTGCAGCGAGGAGAGGGTGGCGTATGATTTCCGCTGCACCACGCATAATAAACGTATCTAACCATTACAGGGGGCGTGAAAGATGACAGCACCCGTCTATATTCGTCTGAAGCAGTCCATTTACGTTCATCCTCAGGCAGAAATTCGTCTTAAGGATACGGCTGCAATCACAGGGGCTGAACAGCAGATCGCCCCTTTGAAGGAAATTGTTCTGCATGCCGTGACACCCGAGGACCAGAACATTGTCGTCATTGACGCGTTCATGATTGTGGAGCAGATCCTTCATCAACAGCCTGGTACAGAAGTCCAATTGATCGGCCCATCCTGCTGCGTCGTGCATATAGAGAAACACGGGAAGGAACCGAATCCCATGTTGATCAGTGCTATTTGGATCTTATTATTTATCGGAGCCGCCATGGCTATTATGAATTTCCATTTCGATGTCAGCATGCAGTCCGTGCAGCAGAAGCTGCACTTGATGCTGACAGGACGGGAAGCCGAATATCCATTATGGATACAAATTCCTTATTCGATCGGACTGGGAATCGGTATGATCTTATTTTTTAACCATTGGTTCCAGAAAAGGTTCAATGAAGAACCGAGTCCCATGGAAGTGGAGATCTTTAACTACCAGGAGGATCTGGATCATTATGTAGCCATTAAAGAAAATAAGGTGGAAAAAAAGGATGTGGATCGTTGAAATCTTAATCGGACTGGCTTCAGGGATTGCCGTCGGCACAGGATTTGTAGCATTCCTGACTGTCCTCGGTATTGTACCGCGTCTCATGCAGTTGAGCCATTCGGAATCAAAGTTGAGGCATTACGAATGGGCGGTCATCACTGGTGTGTTTTTCGGGATTTATTTATCATTTGGCAGCTTTCCTCTTCAGATGACATGGTGGGGGCTCGGCGTGTGGGGGCTGTTTCATGGGATCTTCATCGGTATGCTTGCAGCGGCTCTCACAGAAGTGTTGAACGTTTTTCCTCTGCTTTTTAAAAGGATAGGAGTCGATGGTTATCTCTTTACGTTATTAATGGCGCTGGTGCTTGGGAAAATCGCAGGTTCGCTGTTTCAATGGATCATTTTTGTCAGATAATCCGCAAATTGGAGGGATATGTATGGATAAGCAGCCTTTGAATGAGCAGAATTTTGAACATGCCGTCAAATCCTATCAACCGAAGCCGCCTTATGTAATGAACTGCATAAAAGCATTCATTGTAGGCGGCCTCATCTGTGTGTTCGGAGAATTGTTATCACAAATGTATATACATTGGTTTGACTATAATGAAGAAAATGCAATGAATCCTACAGTGGCCACCCTTATTCTCTTAGCAGCGCTCGCGACAGGTTTTGGTGTTTACGACAAGCTGGGGCAGTTTGCGGGGGCTGGATCGGCTGTACCGGTGACTGGTTTCGCCAACTCGATTACGAGTGCAGCCCTTGAACATAAATCAGAAGGCCTTGTTCTCGGGGTGGCGACCAACCTGTTTAAACTTGCGGGTTCGGTCATTGTCTTCGGTGTCGTGGCTGCTTATGTTTTAGGGATTTTCCGATACCTTTGGTCACTTATATTCTAGGAGGAAACAGGAATGGGTAAAGCTGGAAAGCACACATGGACATTTTCCAATCAAGTTTATATACAGGCTTCAGGTACAGCTGTCGGACCGATGGAAGGGGAAGGGCCTCTCGGGTCGACGTATGATGTAATCCATAAGGAACTCCATTGTGGAGAATCCAACTGGGAACTGGCGGAAAGGAAGCTGATGTTTGATGCGGTATACGCGTGTCTCCAAAAAGCAGGAGTCGATCAGTCCGCCATCGATTTGTTCCTTGCGGGTGATCTTCTCAATCAAAACGTGACTGGAAATTACGTGGCCCGCCAGCTTGGTATTCCCGTTCTCGGCATGTTCGGTGCCTGCTCGACGAGCATGGAGACCCTGGCGTCAGGCGCGGCTCTTGTCGACAGCGGGTTTGCAGATCAGGCTTTAGTAGCGGTGAGTTCCCATAATTGTACAGCCGAACGCCAATTTCGTTACCCGACGGAATATGGAGGACAGAAGCCGAAAACAGCGACGTATACGGTAACCGGAAGCGGTGCCGCTCTTCTTTCCAGGACTCCTTCCCCTGTTCAAGTTGAAGCGGCAACAATCGGAAGGGTGATGGATTATAACATCAAGGATCCTTTTGATATGGGATCCGCTATGGCTCCGGCGGCATGGGATACGATTAAAACCCACCTGGAGGATATGGGGAGAATGCCTTCGGATTATGATGTGATAGCGACGGGGGATTTATCATCTGTAGGTTCGCCGATTTTCAGAGATATGATGAAGCAGGATGGGTATGACCTTAGTGAAGTCCATAAAGACTGCGGCATGCTTGTCTATCACAGCGATCAGCCTGTATTTGCCGGGGGGAGCGGCTGTGCCTGTTCCGCTGTGGTCACGTATGGAAAACTGCTAAAGGATTTGATGGACGGAAAATATAACAAGGTGCTCGTCGCAGCCACCGGAGCTTTGATGAGTCCGATGATGATTCAGCAGAAGGAATCGATTCCAGGTATAGCGCATGCAGTTGTATTAAAGCGTGGGGAGGGAGCCTCATGACCTTTTTATGGGCTTTTATCGTAGGGGGAGGAATCTGTGTCATCGGCCAGATCCTGCTTGATGTATTCAGACTGACACCTGCCCACGTGATGTCCTCCTTTGTTGTGGCGGGGGCGGTTCTCGATGCTTTCGACATTTATGATAAACTCATTGAGTTTGCAGGGGCGGGGGCTACGGTGCCGATTACCAGCTTTGGACATTCCCTTCTGCACGGAGCGATGGAACAGTCGGAAAAGCATGGGTTCATCGGAATAGCTGTCGGCATTTTCGAACTAACGTCTGCAGGAATTGCCTCTGCCATTTTGTTTGGCTTTATCGTTGCTGTGTTTTTTAAACCGAAAGGATAATGATGCCTCAAGGAGTGAAAGGAATGCCGGATCAAAAAGAAGCACCCATCGTTATGAAACTGGAACAGAATAGAAAAGCAATGAACGAGAGGATAGGGGTTGAACAATCCTTTGATCTTGGATTCCGCACCGTTCATATTCTTGGAACAGAAGTCAATGTGTATTATGTGACAGGTCTTGTAGAGACACCCATCATAGTAGAAATTATGAGGCAGCTGTTCGAATTGAATGAAGGTTCGGAAAAAGAGGATTCCATCCGCTCGCGGATCAAGAACGATATTCCACACCAGCAGGTGGAATCCTCTTCAGATATGAACCAGTGCATCACCCAGTTGTTATCCGGGCTGATCATCATTTTTGTAGAAGGAGAGACAGAAGCGTTCATCGTGGATGTCCGTACCTACCCGGGCCGTACACCGGAAGAGCCGGATACAGAAAAAGTGATCCGAGGATCCAGGGACGGATTCACTGAAAATATTATTGAAAATACTGCTTTAACAAGGCGGAGAATTCGTGATGAACGTCTTCGTCATGAAATTCTTCAAGTAGGAGAAAGGTCAAAGACCGATATCTGCATTTCTTATATCAAGGATGTCGCAGATCCCGGGCTTGTCGATTTGATTAAGAGTGAAATTAAAAACATCGATATCGATGGACTTTCCATGGCAGATAAGACGGTTGAAGAATTCCTCGTTAAGCAGGGGAGGAACCCGTTTCCGCTTGTCCGCTATACGGAGAGACCGGATGTGGCATCGTCCCACTTGTTTGAAGGGCACGTCGTCATTATGGTGGACACCTCCCCGAGTGTGATTATTACGCCGACGACCTACTTCCATCATGTTCAACATGCGGAGGAATTCAGGCAGGCACCGGCCGTAGGTACATTTGTCCGCTGGGTGCGCTTTTTTGGAATCTTTTCATCCATATTTGTACTGCCGCTCTGGATGCTTTTCGTAATGCAGCCGGATCTGCTCCCTCAGGCGCTGGCTTTTATCGGCCCGAATGAAGAGACGGCCATACCGATCATTATTCAAATTCTACTTGCGGATCTCGGTCTCGAAATGCTCAGGATTGCCGCCATTCATACCCCGACACCGTTATCGACAGCTATGGGTCTGATTGCGGCCGTGCTGATCGGGCAGATTGCTATTGACGTGGGAATGTTTGTCCCGGAGGTTATCCTCTATGTAGCCGTTGCCGCAATCGGGTCCTATTCCACTCCCAGTTATGAATTGTCCGTGGCCAATAAGATGGCCCGTGTGCTGTTTGTCATTTTAGTAGCCGCTTTTGGTATCAAAGGTTTAATGATCGGTTTCCTTGGTTTCGTTCTACTACTGGCTCATACAAAATCGCTGAACACGCCTTATCTCTGGCCTTTCCTGCCTTTCAATGCCAAAGCAGCGCTGCAGATTATACTGCGGCTCAGTATGCCGTCACTCAAGGTGCGGCCGAGTGTGGTCCACCCTCAAAATAACCAGCGGCAGAAATAATCATATTGCCGGTCTTTCAGCAATGTGATAAATTATAGACAATTAAAAAAATGTCCTTTACCAATAAAGGGCATTTTCTTTTTATTCCAAGTACATACGTTTGAACAAAAAAGGCGGGATGGTATGAATCACGAAGTAAATGAACAAGGGCAGCTTATGATTGCCGGAGTGCCGGCAAATGAGCTCGCCCACCACTACGGCACGCCGTTATTTGTCTATGATGTCGACCGAATCCGTGCGAATGCGCAGGCGTTTGTACGTACATTCGAAGAATATAACGTTCCTGCCCAGGTCGCTTATGCCAGTAAAGCTTTTTCTTCCACAGCGATCCTTCAAGTCGCCCATCAGGAAGGGCTTAGCCTTGACGTCGTTTCCCAGGGAGAGCTTCACACTGCTCTCGAAGCAGGTTTTCCAGTAGAAAAAATCCATATGCATGGAAACAATAAGAACATCCAGGAAATTGAGATGGCTGTGCGCTGCGGCATTGGATGCATTGTTGTCGATAACTTCTTTGAAATTGAACTGCTGAGCGCTGTATTGAAAGAACAAAATAAAACGATGGATGTGCTTCTTCGTGTTACACCAGGGATAGAAGCGCATACCCATGACTATATTCTCACAGGTCAGGAAGATTCCAAGTTCGGGTTTGACTTGAGCAGCGGCCAGGCCGAGGAGGCGTTTCAGAAAGTCCAGGAAGACCCGAATATACACATGAAGGGACTTCACTGCCACATCGGTTCCCAGATATTTGAAACGGATGGTTTTCAAATGGCTGCCCAGCGCCTATTCCGCACCCTTCACGAGTGGAAGGACACCTATCACTATGAAGCTTCTGTCGTCAATCTTGGTGGAGGATTCGGAATTCAGTATACGGAAGAGGATCAGCCGCTTGAGCTGGATCAGTACGCACACGCTCTTATTAAAGAGGTGAAAGTCTTATCCCGTCAGTTCGACTACCCGATGCCTGAGATCTGGATTGAACCCGGCCGGGCGATTGTGGGAGAAGCGGGTACGACCCTTTATACAGTAGGTTCTGTGAAAAACATTCCGGACGTGCGGACTTATCTATCAGTTGATGGGGGAATGACGGATAACATCCGGCCTGCTTTGTACAATGCAAAATATGAAGCCGCCCTTACGGAGAAAATGAATGAGCCTAAAGAAAATACCTATTCAATTGCCGGGAAGTGCTGTGAATCCGGAGATATGCTAATATGGGATGTGGCGCTTCCTGCTGTTGAGCATGGAGATACACTTGCAGTTTTCAGTACAGGAGCGTATGGTTATGCTATGGCAAGTAATTATAACCGCTTTCAAAAACCGGCAGTTGTGTTTGTGGAAAACGGGGAACATCAGCTGGTCGTCCAAAGAGAAAGTTATCAGGATATGACCAGACTGGATTTGTCATACGAGAATGGAAAGGGGAAAGAGAAATGAAACAAGCAACGATTCAATTTGAAAACGGTGAGAAAATGGTGGCTGAGCTTTATGAGGAAGCTGCGCCGAATACGGTAGCCAATTTCGAGAAACTGGCCAACGATGAGTTTTATGACGGCCTGACTTTCCACCGTGTTATTCCTGACTTTGTCATTCAGGGAGGCTGCCCGAACGCAACAGGTACTGGTGGTCCTGGATATACAATTAAATGTGAAACAGAAGGAAACCCGCATAAGCACGAGCGCGGATCCTTGTCTATGGCCCATGCAGGCAAGGACACAGGAGGAAGTCAGTTCTTTGTCTGTCATTCTCCGCAGCCTCACCTTGATGGCCGTCATACGGTATTTGGAAAAGTCATTGAAGGTGTGGATATCGTTGACCGTGTACGTGTCGGTGACGTTATGCAGAAGGTAAGAGTAGAAGATAAATAAGGTATTGGATGAGCCGGCTTGAAAAGACAATGACCCATTGTTGGATCAGCGGCTCCTCTTTTTCTGTCCGGCGGGGAGGAAAAGAGCGGTTACATCTGCTTATGAAATGAACGGTGAGTCATTCATTGAGAGAGGGAGACGTAAGGTGACCGGGTGTCCGCCTGATTCCCGTCACAGGCGCCATGCTGTATCATCACTCTTAAGTAGTCTGTTGCGCTTGTGGAGAGAGGGTTGAATATTTTATCCTGTTGCTATATTCTTATTGAACGGGGATAAGAAATTCGTTCGACCGGGGGATACAAGATGAAATGGAAAAACTGGACACTGTTTACCATTCTCGCTTTATTCAGCATTGGCTGGGGCCTGTTTTACTGGTTTGGCATTGTTATGTAAAATCGTGGTGTCCGGCCTGACAGACAAGTGGACAATTACTTGAATAGAATGATATGACTTAAATGTATGTGGATAACCAATACGATTAGTTATTTCATAATTGAGGGGTTAATATGCTGATTCGATATAAAAAATCTTTTGAAAAGATAGCTATGGGTCTGCTTTCCTTTATGCCGGAAGTTACAGACGTCCGCAATCTGCAGGATGTCATCCGGCGGTATGATGCAGATCCTGACTGGTATCTGTTTTTATGGAAAGAAGAAGATATTCTGGGGGCGGTGGGCGTCCGTCTGGAGGACGGCAGAGCCGTCGTACAGCACGTCTCCGTTAATCCATCCCACCGTAATCAGGGGATTGGACGCAGGATGATTCAAAGCATCCGTCTTCACTTTAAAGATCAATGTGAAATCTGTGCTGACACAGCTACAGAAACGTTCATTGAAAAATGTGATGAGGAAAGTGCTTCTTCCCAGTTGTAAGATAAAAGAGGTGCCTCTGCGGCACCTCTTTTCTCATGGGGAAATTTATCTTCTGCGCTTATGTTTATGAATCAGTCTTTCATCTTCCATCCTGCTGGGTGATCCGAATGCCACTCCCCAACTTTGACAGATTTCATCAACATCCTGTAAAAGCTGTGGGTCCGTAATGGAAAAGTTCCAGCTTACATAGGGTTCACCGCTGCGTACACGACAGAGTTCTGAGGAAAGCTTTTGTTCCATGTGGACTGGATCAATCCCCAGATGTACAAGGGATTCCCGCTGTGCAGGCATATGATGGACGCACCTTTTTAAAAGAGTGACAGCGCCGTTTTGGTTGCCCCGCCGGTCATGGTACATAGCCACAGCTGTTTGTATAAGCAGAACCCATACAGACTGTCGGTTGCCGGGGTCTGTATTTTTCCAGTGCTCCTCGAGCACTTCGTGGCATTCAAAGTAATCTCTTGTCCCATGAAAATGGGCCAGAAATTCCAAGTAAAGAGAAGGGTACATTGCAATTACTCCATTTCAAGCGGAAGCCTGTTGGTCCGCGTCATTTTTTCGAAACCGGCGTGCCCGCTCTCTATAGTTTATAGGATACACCCATTCATCTACAAGGGGCACCGTTTAGACCACCTGTTGGCATAAGAACATTTCTGATATGATAAAAGTGAAGAATCAGTGGTAAAGGAAGAATAACATGACAAAAAGCTACCAAGTGAAAGTGGAAGGCTTCGAAGGGCCTCTGGATCTTCTTTTACATCTTATCAATCGATACGAAATTGATATCTATGATATTCCTGTTTCACAGATAACGGATCAATACATGCATTACATTCACACGATGCAGGAATTAGAACTTGATCTTGCCAGTGAATATTTGGTGATGGCTGCAACACTGCTGGCTATAAAGTCACAGATGCTGCTTCCTCAGCCTCAAATGGAAGAAGATATGGAAGATATGGAACTCGAAGAAGACCCACGGGAAGAATTGATGCGGCGCTTGATCGAATACCGTAAATACAAGCAGGCCGCGGATGAATTGAAGCAGAAAGAGCTGGATGCCAATCGGATCTATACGCGTCCACCTTTAAGTGTAGAGGACCAGGAAGAGGAAAAGGCGGAAGTCCGTCCGGGAGAAGCATCGATTTATGATATGATCCAGGCCATGGGCAGGCTGATGAAACGTAGTAAAGAAAAGCAGCCCGATGAAGCCAGGGTCCGGCGCGATGAAATTCCCATCCAGATGCGTATGGACGAAATATTACATCAAATGCAGCGTTCGCCAGAAGGGACTCCGTTTTACCAGTTGTTCGAAAAACGGACGAGGCCCCATATTGTCGTTACGTTCATTGCCCTTCTTGAGTTAATGAAAAGCAATGATATTACCTGCGTGCAGCAGAAGCATTTTGAAGAGTTAATTGTGTTTAAGATGGAGGATGCCCCATGGAATTAGAGGAATACAGAGCAATCATAGAAGGGGTGCTGTTTGCCTCCGGTGAAGAAGGAGTGCCGAAAAAGAAGTTGATGGATTTGTTGGGAATAGACAAATCTTCTGTAGATGATTTGATTGAGAGTATGCAGGAAGCTTATATGCATCCATCCCGGGGGCTGATGATTATGGAGTCCCAGGGAACCCTGCATCTTACAACGAAACCCGAGCATGCGTCCTACTACAAACGTCTGCTGGATTCCCCGAGCGCAACCAGACTTTCGCAGGCGTCTCTGGAAGCGCTGGCGATCATCGCATATCAGCAGCCGATAACGAGAATTGAAGTGGACGATCTGCGCGGGGTGAAAAGTGACCGCTCTATACAAACCCTTGTCAATAGAGGTCTGATTGAAGAAAAAGGACGCAAGGACGCTATTGGTCGTCCAATTCTTTATGGAACGACGAAGGACTTTTTGATTTACTTTGGTTTGACATCGATCGACGACCTTCCACCTCTTGAGGACCTGCAACACCCTGAGGATATGGCAGGAGATGCCGATCTTTTCTTTGAAAAATTTGAGAAAGATCCATTAAATGATGAAGACTGACACTTGCTGCTCCTGATCCAGGGGCAGCATTTTTTTACGACTGGGCGGGAACTTCATGATTCATATGCCTGTACATTCAGGCATAAGGTGTAGCAAACGACTAGAATGGGAGGAGCTCCTCTTGAAAAGGTGTTTATATATGATTTTGACCGCCCTGCTCGCTTTCCAATGGTTTAGTTTACACCCGGTTCAAGCTGAAGGAGCGCTGTCTGTATCAGCCGAGCATGCGGTTTTGATGGATGCAGCATCCGGACGGGTCCTGTATGAAAAAGATGCCTACGAACCAGCTTTGATTGCCAGTACAACTAAAATCATGACGGCGTTGATTGCCGTTGAATCAGGCAAAATGGATGAGAAGGTTTCCGTAAGTAAGAGAGCCGTGTATACAGAGGGATCTTCCATTTATCTAACAGAAAAAGAAAGTATCCGCTTAAAGGATCTTGTTTATGGTCTCATGCTCCGGAGTGGGAATGATGCAGCGGTTGCTATAGCTGAACATGTGGGAGGAAGTGTTGAAGGCTTTGTCCAGATGATGAATGATAAGGCCGCATGGCTCGGGATGAATGACAGCCGGTTTGAAAACCCCCACGGCCTGGACGGGGAATCCCATCTTTCGAGCGCCTACGACTTAGGCCTGCTGATGGCTTATGCAATGAAAGATGAAACGTTTCGTGAAATTACGGGAAGCGAATCCTACCTTTCAGAAAACAGGGACTATGCGTGGATGAACAAGAACAAAATGCTCACTCAGTATTATGATCCGACAAATGGTGGAAAGACAGGTTTCACCAAGGCAGCAGGACGGACGCTGGTCACCTCTGCTGCTAAAGAGGGAATGGAATTGATTGCGGTCACTTTGAATGCACCGGACGATTGGAATGATCATAGAAACATGTTCGAGTGGGGATTCGCCCATTTTGAAACCGTCCTTCTGCAGAAGAAAGGCACGGTGAAAGTGGGGGGAGAAACCTATTATGTACCGAGAGATTTAGCTTATCCATTACTTCCATCTGAAAAAGAGCAGTTGGAGGCCGTGTTTTACCCTGTAGAAGAAGGGGCGGAAATCATGGCAGGGGTTACTTATTACAAGTCGGGCCGCGTCCCAATCGTAGAAGCAGCCGTTTGGAAAGAACGGCCGTCGCAGTCTTTTCTGCGGGAAGTCGGTGATTTTCTTCACCGGATGATGGGGGTGGCGCCATGGTCAACCTGATCTGGGCGCTTCTTGCAATCATCGGTATTGTTTATGCGGCATTCAACGGCACAATGAAAGAGGTCAACCAGGCGATATTTCAGACGCTGGATGAGGCTGTTATGATTACGATCAGTCTCGCGGGGGTGCTGGTGTTCTGGCTTGGGCTGATGAAGATCGCGGAAGAAGCTGGATTGTTAAGAGGACTTGCTGTGTTATTTAAACCTGTAGTCCGCCGGATCTTTCCAGATATCCCGGACAACCATCCTGCACTTGGATACATTTTATCGAACATGACGGCCAATATGTTCGGGCTGGGGAATGCAGCGACGCCGATGGGGCTGAAGGCGATGAAGGAATTGAAGGATCTATCCGGTTCGGACCATGCCAGCCGTTCCATGATTACCCTGCTTGCCCTCAACACATCCTCGTTAACGTTGATTCCTACAACCGTTATAGCGGTCAGGATGAAATATGGATCCTCTGACCCTACATCGATCATCGGGGCTACCATACTGGCCACAATCATTTCCACCTGCGCCGCCCTCTGCATCGACCGCTATTTTTATTACAGGAGAAAGCGGAGGCTTGGATTATGATCAGTATATGGCTGATTCCGGGAATCATCTGCCTCGTACTGGTCACGGCTACCATAAAAAAGATTCCCTCTTATGAGGTTTTCGTAGAAGGGAGTAAGGAAGGGCTGCAGATTGCTGTGTCCCTGCTGCCCTTCCTTCTAGGCATGATGGTATCCATCGCCGTCTTTCAGGCCTCAGGAGCTATGGGAGCGGTGCTCGTATTGTTCGAACCCGTTATGAATGCTTTCGGCGCACCGGAGGAAATTCTGCCGCTGGCTTTTATCCGGCCCATCTCGGGAACGGCCGCATTGAGTATGACAACAGAACTGATCCGCACGTTCGGCCCTGATTCTTTCATCGGCTATCTGGCATCCGTCATGCAGGGGAGCACAGATACTACGCTTTACATCATCACCGTCTATTTCGGTGCTGTAGGAATCAAGCGGATGGGCGATGCATTGAAGGTTGGACTCCTTGCAGATTTAGTTGGTATACTGGCATCAATCATAATTGTGATCATCCTATTCCAATGATAGGATGATTTTTTTGTTCAAACCTATATAGAATGTGTATAATGTAAATGGTATGTTCACTTGCTTAAGGAAAGCTGCAGGGGACATGAGAGATTTTAGAAACAGAAGAAAGTTGGTGACGGTCGTATGGCAGAGAAGGAACGACTACAAAAGGTGATCGCCCATGCCGGTGTTGCATCACGAAGAAAAGCAGAACAGATGATTTTGGATGGAAAAGTGAAAGTGAATGGTGAAATTATCACGGAACTTGGAACAAAGGTTGGAAAAAACGACGATGTTGAAGTAGAGGGTGTCCCGATCGATAAAGAGGAACCTGTCTATTTCATGCTCTATAAACCAAGAGGTGTGATTTCCAGTGTAAGCGATGACAAAGGCCGGAAAGTCGTAACAGACTTTCTTCCTGAAGTGAAAGAGAGGATTTTCCCGATCGGACGCCTGGATTATGATACATCCGGCTTGATCCTGCTCACTAATGACGGGGACTTCGCTAATATGCTTATGCATCCCAGCCATGAAGTCAACAAAGTATATATCGCAAAAACGAAAGGGATTCCGACACCGGAACAGTTGAAGCAGTTGAAAAAAGGGATCACGGTGGACGGGGAGTATTTAAAAGCTGTCCATGCAAAAATCAACTCTACGGATTCCAGAAAAAATACAGCAATCGTTCAGGTTATTCTGCATGAAGGGAAAAACCGTCAGGTGCGCCGTATGTTCGATACCCTCGGTTTCCCGGTAGATAAACTGAAACGTGAACGATACGGAACGCTGGACCTTAAAGGGCTGAATGCCGGAGATTATCGTCCTCTGAAGCCTTTTGAAGTGAAACAGCTGCGCCAGCTCGCTGAAGAAAATGTTGAATAACGTTCATATTTTGACTTTCCAATCGATGATATAATGATCTGGGAGTGACGGCTATGAAAGAGAAAACCATCCGGAAAAAGAAAAAAAGGCTGATCTTCCGGGCTGCCATGCTGACGGTTATGATTGGCCTTGTCGTTTTTGCTCTCGTGGCAAATGGAAAAGATGATCAGGTGGCTGTTGCCAAAGGGGAAGAGGCGCCTGATTTTCAATTGAAGAAATTCGGTACGGAAGAAACGGTTCAATTGAGTGATTTGGAAGGGCAGGGGGTCATGCTGAACTTCTGGGCCACCTATTGTGGTCCGTGCAAGGATGAGATGCCTTATATGGAAGAGTTATACGCCGAGTATAAGGAAAAAGGTGTGGAGATCCTTGCCGTCAACCTGGATTCAACAGAATTGGTTGTAGAAAACTTTGTGAATGAATATAACCTCTCCTTCCCGATTCTTCAGGATAAAAAAGGACAGGTGATGGATCTGTATAACATCGGTCCGATCCCTTCGACCTTATTCATCAATCCGGAAGGTGATATTGAAGAGCAGGTGATCGGCCCGCTGACATTGGAAAAACTGGAGGGGTACCTGCAGGAGATTTCACCAGAGGAATAGAGTCTACTTATATATTGTGAGGTTTTATTATGAATGAGATTACCTGTGAGTGTGGACACGTAAACCCCGAAGGTACCGTTTTATGTGAGTCCTGCGGAAAACCGATCGAGGGGAATCAGCATATTGACGGCAATGACCAGAAGGAATTGCTGAACATGCGCTATGATGGCAGTGCCCGCAGGTCCCAGACGTATAACCGGACGATGGTTGATAAAATATGGAATTTCTTTTCCTCTGTTAAAGTGGGCGTTTGGCTCATTTTTATTACTGTCATAACTTCAGCAGTAGGAACGATTTTTCCACAGGAAGTGTTTATACCTGGGAATGCTGATCCGGCCACCCACTACCGGGATCAATACGGAATCGCAGGTCAGATTTATTATCAGCTTGGTTTTCATGATTTATTCAGTTCCTGGTGGTATATGCTGCTGATTGCCATGATCGGTATTTCCATCGTTATTGCCAGCATCGACCGATTTTTTCCTCTATACAAAACCTTGAAAAACCAGAAGCCGAAACGGCATGAGTTGTTTATGAAAAAACAGCGGGTGTTCGGAACGACAGAAACTCAGAAAGTGGATGTGGAGCGTTTCAAAGCCAACCTGAAGAAACGGCGTTTTCGTGTGTTTGAACAGGATGGTCATCTGCTGGCGGAGAAAAACCGGTTTGCCCGGTGGGGACCGTATGTCAACCACATCGGCCTGATCATTTTTCTGATCGGGGCTCTTCTCCGATTCGTCCCGGCTTTTTATGTCGATGAATTCATCTGGGTCCGGGAAGGGGAAACCATTTTAATTTCCGGAACGGATGGGCAGTATTATATTGAAAATAAAGCTTTTACACTGGAAACGTATGACAAGGATAATCCTGATGATGCCCGGTTTAAAGAAGCGATTGAAAATCAGAATGGAGCCATTCCTAAAACCTTCCGGACGGATGCTGTGATCTATGAGCGCACCAATTCGGATGTCCCGGGAGCTGAACCGGAGCTGGAGCAGGTCAAAGAAGGGGCATCCACGATGAACAATCCTTTGAAATTCGGTGATTATGCCCTTTATCAAGCCAGTTATCAGCTGAATGAATTCAAGGAAATGTCCTTTAAGATTCATGACAAGGATGACGAATCGACCAACTATGGAGAATTCACCGTCGATCTGACAGATCCTCAATCTACATATGAACTGGACGGAGGCTACAGGGTGGAAATCGCCAACTATTTTCCTGATTATGAACTGGAAGATGGGGAACCGGTTTCCGTGTCGAAGTATCCAAGGAACCCGGCCTTTGTTTTTCAATTATTTCCTCCAGGGGAGTCTGAACCTGAAACCAGTTTTCTCGGTATAGGAGCCAATGTTGATGCTGGTGGTGAAAATGAGTACAAGCTCGGTCTGACTGAATTTGATGTCAGGGATGTGACCGGTCTGACCGTGAAAAAGGATGAAACGCTCTGGCTGATTGCTTTTGGAGGCGCTGTCTTTATGATCGGTGTTGCCCAGGGCATGTACTGGAACCACCGCAGAATCTGGCTTCAGCCTAGAAGTGATGGTGTCTGGATTGCAGGGCATACGAATAAAAACTGGTATGCATTAAGGATGGAGATTGATAAAGCGATTGAGGGAACAGGAATAGAAGCTCCCGTCGATCAGCACGAAATGAAATCATAGAGTCAGGAGGATGAACATGGGAGATTTAACGACCATAAGCAGTAACCTGCTTTATGCGGCATTTTTCATCTACTTGACGGCTACCTTCTTCTTCGGGGGAACAATAAGAGATAAGAAGAAAGGCAGCAGCAGAGTGGCTGGAAATATCGGTATTACGATTACCATCATAGGATTTCTTACGCAGCTTGGATATTTCTTTACAAGGTGGGGAGCAAGTGGTCATGCCCCAGTCAGTAATTTGTTTGAATACACGACATTCTTTGGGATGATGCTCGTTTTTGCTTTTATTGTCCTTTACTTTATTTACCGTGTGGATCTGCTGGGTCTGTTTGCCCTGCCGATTGCTCTGCTTCTCATTGCATTTGCGAGCATGTTTCCGACAGAGATTTCACCTCTCGTCCCGTCCCTGCAGTCGCACTGGCTTTATATTCATGTAACCACAGCTTCTCTCGGTCAAGGAATCCTGTCCGTAAGCTTTGTCGCCGGTTTAATCTTTCTTATCCGGCAGGTGGATCAGACGAAACGATCCAAGCATACGATGTGGCTTGAGTTTGTCATCTATATCATTGCCGCTACAGTTGCGTTTATCGTACTTTCCTCAACCTTCAGTGCTCTTAATTACCAGGCGGATTTTGAAGCACCAGTCGAAGGACAGCCGATGACCATCACCTATGAGATGCCCGCCATTGCAGGCCCTGCTGGAGGGGAATTACTGACTGAAGATGCGGTATCTCCTTTGTTTGATGCTCCTGAATGGATGCGTGGCGAAGATGCAGCGAAGAAATTCAATACATTCCTCTGGGCTGTCGCTGGCGGACTTGTTCTTTACTGGGGCTTACGCCTCGTTTTCCGCAGACGTATTGCGGCGGTCATTCAGCCGCTGTTGAAAAAGGTTAATCCTGAGCTTGTTGATGAAGTGTCTTACCGGGCGGTAGCCATCGGGTTTCCGGTCTTTACGCTCGGGGCACTGATCTTCGCTATGATTTGGGCCCAGCAGGCATGGGACAGGTTCTGGGGCTGGGACCCGAAAGAGGTCTGGGCTTTGATCACCTTCTTCTTTTATGCCGCTTATCTGCACCTCCGCCTTTCCCGCGGATGGCAGGGGATGAAGTCTGCCTGGCTGGCTGTTGGTGGTTTCGGTATCATTATGTTTAATTTGATCGCCGTTAACTTAATCATTTCAGGTTTGCATTCTTATGCATAAGATCAAGGGCAGACGGTTTTGAATCGTGCTGCCCTTGCTGTACATTCAATCGATTTAAATGGTAATGGAGGAAGATATTATGGAACGAGAAGCTAAAATACTGGTCGTGGACGATGAGGAACGTATCCGCCGGTTGATCCGTATGTATCTTGAAAGAGAAGATTACGTGATTGAGGAGGCAGAGGATGGCGAAGAAGCCTTCCAAAAAGCGGTCCAGGAAGATTATGATGTGATCTTGTTGGATTTGATGCTTCCGGGGAAAGACGGCATTGACGTCTGCCGTGAACTGCGTGAGAAGAAAGCGACACCGGTGATTATGCTGACGGCCAAAGGAGAAGAAGCGAATCGTGTCCAGGGCTTTGAAGCAGGGGCTGACGATTATATTGTGAAGCCTTTCAGTCCGAGGGAAGTGGTTCTGCGGGTGAAGGCCCTGCTGCGCAGGTCTTCCTCGACGAAGTTTTTGGAAACGGAAACCTCTGCCCGCAACGTCCTTGTTTTTCCTCATATGACGATTGATAATGATGCCCACCGTGTAACCGCTGATGGGAATGAAGTATCTTTGACACCGAAAGAGTATGAACTACTGCATTTTATGGCGCAGGCCCCGGATAAGGTTTTTGATAGGGAAAGGCTTTTGAAAGAGGTATGGCAGTACGAATTTTTCGGGGATTTGAGAACGGTCGATACCCATGTGAAACGACTGCGTGAAAAACTCAGTAAAGTGTCCGCAGAAGCTGCCGGAATGATTGTAACGGTATGGGGCATCGGCTATAAATTTGAGGTCTCCGGCGATTGATGTTCTGGCGTAGTGTCGTAGGTAAATTGTGGTTTACCATCCTCTTTCTCGTATGTTTTGTTCTGTTTATTTTAACCATCCTTTTATTGGAGTTTTTTCAGAATTACCACATTCTTGAGGCGGAACGGCATCTTCTCCAGACCGCTGATAAAATATCGGAAGTGGTGGAGAGGTATGAGTCGGATGAGGATCTTCTTTTGTCTACGACAGAACTCGTCAAAGATCCTGCGAGCCGGGCTGTCATTACGTGGGGCCCGGACCGTCAGATTGCGGCGGAAAGCTCCTCTGAGAATCTTCCTGTCATCAATTATGATTGGTTTAGAAGCGACCCTGATTTATCCACGGTTATGGAAGAAGGCATGGACGTGAAAAAGGTAGCTGATCTGAGTGCCGGAGAAACCGGCATTATGGTTGTAGGTACACCCCTCACCGAGGGTCAGGGGGCGGTGTTTGTCTATCAGTCGCTGGATACGATTGAAGAGACTTCTGAACAAACGACTAAAATCATCTTCCTTGGTGCAGGGATTGCCATTGTTTTAACTACCATCTTTGCTTTCTTCTTGTCGACGAGAATTACCTCGCCTTTGATAAAAATGAGGGAAAGCGCCCTTGAACTTGCTAAAGGCCGCTTCAATACGAAAATCCCGATCCGTACTCATGATGAAATCGGCGAGCTTGCTATGGCTTTTAATCGGATGGGTCGGGAGCTGAAATTTCATATTAATGCCCTGAATCATGAGAAAGAACAGCTGTCCGGGATTCTTCGGTCCATGGCGGATGGGGTTATTACCGTGAACCGTCAAGGGGATGTTCTTGTATCCAATCCGCCTGCTGAACAGTACTTGGAGGCATATGAGTTTGAAAATCAAGGGGCAGATGGACACGTAGATCTTCCTGAACCATTACAGGAACTGCTGCAGCGCGTCATTATCGAAGAACAGGAGCTGATGACAGAGGCAACTCTTCAGGGGCGTTCATGGGTGATTTTAATGACGCCTCTATACGATCGTCAGAAAATCCGTGGTGCGGTGGCTGTTCTAAGGGATATGACAGATGAGAGGCGTCTGGATAAACTAAGGAAAGATTTCATTGCCAATGTATCCCATGAGCTTCGCACGCCTATTTCGATGCTCCAGGGCTACAGTGAAGCTATTGTGGACGACATCGCGGAAAGCAAAGAGGAAAAGAATGAACTGGCTCAGATTATCCATGATGAATCGCTTCGGATCGGCAGGCTCGTCAATGAACTGCTCGATCTGGCCCGTATGGAGGCGGGGCATATCCAGTTGTCCATGGAGACGTTGGATATGGAATCCTACATGCATAAGATCATCAGGAAGTTCCAGGGGGTTGCGAATGAAAAGGGCGTGATCCTTCATTCAGCTATAGATCCTCAAGTGGAAACGGCCTCTTTTGATCCCGACCGGATCGAGCAGGTGTTTACCAACCTGATTGATAATGCCATCCGTCATACAGAAACAGGCGGCGAAGTCATGATTCGTGTGGAAGCCGGAACCGGGGCATGGGTGGGGGCGGTCAGTGACTCCGGCCTCGGCATTCCTGAAGAGGATCTGCCGTTTGTATTCGAGCGTTTTTATAAAGCAGATAAATCAAGAAAGCGTGAAAATAAGAATTACAAGAAAGGGACCGGCCTTGGTCTTGCCATCACGAAGAACATTGTAGAGGCTCATGAAGGTTCAATCAGTGTTCACAGCCGGCTGAAAGAAGGGACAACCTTCACCTTCAAGATCCCTTACCATCCGTAACGTAGAAGCTGCCTGCTGCAGGCTGCTTCTACGTTTTTTTTGGACGTTTGAAAGATCTGGTTTTCTTTTCTAAACGAAGACTTTAAGATGAAAGTGTAACGTTTGATACATAGGAGCGTCTAAATAAGTATCGCAGGAGGTACAGCCATTGAGAGCGTTCTTTGATGAACTTTATGATCATTACCACCAGGACCTGTTTCAGTTCATTTTTTATATGGTAAAAGACCGTAACCTGGCGGAGGATCTTGTCCAGGATGTTTACGTGAAAGTGTTGAAATCCTATCAATCTTTTCATGGGAAAAGCTCGGAAAAAACGTGGTTGTTTTCCATTGCTCGTCACGTAACCATCGATCACTTCCGCCGTCAGAAAAGGACGCGGGATCGTGTGGCTGAATTTTTTGACTGGGGCGATAAGGGCGCCCAGCTTCCTGACCGCGCTCCACTCCCTGAAGAAATCATTATCCAGAGTGAGGATGTGCGGCATGTCTACCTGGCGATGAACCATTGCTCTGTCGATCAGCGGACCGTTTTGATCCTCCGTTATATCCAGGGGCTTTCGATTAAGGAAACTTCCGAGGTTACGGGCTGGACAGAAAGTAAAGTGAAAACGACACAGCATCGAGCGCTGAAAACCGTGAAAGAATATACAGATTCAGTGAAAGGAGGGGGAGGAGAATATGAAAAAATCTAATAGACAGAACGTGGAAAAGCAGTTATCCAGGCTTCCTTCCATAAAAGATCATCAATCCAGAGATGTTCTCTACAAGGCAGTCAACCAAAAGTTACACCGGAAGGAAAAACGTATCCCTTCGTGGCTGGGGCCTGGATTTGCCGTCTGTGCCGTGCTCGTACTGCTCGCCGTCTTTATCCCTGTCTTTATGGCACAGAATCAACAATTGAATACCCAGCCTTCCACACAGACCAGTGATGAAGCTTCCCCGTCTCTGGAGAGCCCTGAAAAAGAAAGTTCTGCAGGATCCGCTGCGAAGGAAGAGGGGGAGTCTTCTGAGGCGCCCGATGGATCGTTCTCTATCAAGGAGGATGAGTGGTTTACATTCGCTTATCCGGGAAGGAATGCGGAAGTTGTTATTCCGGTTTCCACTCACGATGCTCTTCCTTATACAAAGGAAAAAGCGGAGGAGAAAGGGCTGTCAGACAGGCTTCTACAGAACGTCGAGATTGATATTGATGAAGAGACGAAAAAGGCGGAGGTTACTTTTCCGGATGAATTTGAGCCGGCAGGAACTGCGTATGTGCAAATGCTCATGGAAAGTATCCGCTGGGAGCTGGAAGGAAAAGGAGTGCGAACCATTGCGTTGAATCGTCCTTCCTATGATTCGGTCCCGATGGGGAATTACGGGGAACTGAACAGCCTGGACCCGATTTCGGAAGGGGAGTATATGTTTAAGCTGTACCAGTATAACGCCCAGTCCTCCTCTTATCTGGCTCCGGTTCCTACGGAAGGGAAACCATCGCTGGAAGACGTGTTGAACTTGATGAAGGAGAAAGGTGGAGGAACGTATATCAGACCCTCTGTACCAGACCATGTGGAATTTGCCGTCGATAAGGTTGAAGAAGGGCATGTACAGCTGGACATTACTCATCAGGAGTGGAAGAGCGAACAGGAACTCATTCTGATGATTGAGGCTGTTTCAGCTACGGCCCGCCATTTCGGGATGTCCCGGGTCACCTTTGGTGGAATGGGAGTGGAGGAAGTAGGAGGGTATGATTTAACAAAACCTGTCGATCTGCCCGGTCCCTTTAATGTAGAATCATGATCCTTACCAAACTCCCCATGTTCAGGGGAGTTTTTTTGGGACGTTCCGGCTGATGCATGTTAAAATAGAACCGTCTGAAAAAGGAGACATGCAGATGGATCAAATGGAGATACAGCAATTAATTTCTCGAAAAATGAAGCTTATCCGGGTGGAATATGGATACACACAGAACCGTATGGCTGAAATCATTGGTCTGTCCAAAAAGACCCTTGTTCAAATAGAAAAGCAGCGAACGACGGCTGGGTGGACGACGGTCACAGCGGTCTGTGCGCTCTTCAGAGAAAGTGAGATCATCAGGAGAGTCTTGGGCGATGCGCCTCTGGAAATATTGGAAACGGCTGCCCATCTTCATATAAACGCCGGGGAGGAAGTCCCATCCACCCTGCCGGTGACGTGGACGGTCATCACTGAAAAAAGCAGTTTTAAGCTCGAACGAAATGAAAGGAGCGGACATTTCCGCATCAGTAGAGCGGGAACGAGGCTTTTTTCAACATGGAATCGTGTGGAGGCAGAACTCCATTTGGAGAAGATAGCACGTGACATATAAGAAAGGCCCCTTTTTAAAAGGGGCCGGTGTATATTATTCGAATTTCAACGGATCTCCATGAAAAGGAGCTTCCGCAATTTTAATAGAATCGGTTGGACAGCCGTCAAAGGCATCTTCCATATCTTCCTCATATAAATCGGGTACAGCTTCCGTCCCCTCATTATCATCCATCACTGCAAAGGCAAGTCCTTCGTCATCATAATCATAGATGTCCGGAGCAGCAGCCCCGCAGGCCCCGCAGGCAATACAGGTTTCTTTATCGACCATCGTGTATTTCGCCAAAGGGTTTTCCCCTCCTTTTTCTAACCATTCTATATTGACAGGCATTGTCTATGAAAGTGGTCCACGTCCTATTGTAAATCTCCCCCCTGTATTTTTCAAATGGTTGACTAGGAGCTGTTTTTCAGGGCGTGTTGTACGAACGATGAAAAAATCAAACGAGAAAGGTGGTGGGTGGATGTTTGAATCTATTGTTCTTCACTGCATCCAGCGGTTTAAAGGGGAACGGACGGTATCTGGTATTTTTAATATGCTGACAGGGAAAAGATCCTCCCAGACCATGCAGGATGCCAAAGCATATCAGCTTGATCATCTGTTCGGTATTTTTCCAGAGCTGGACCGCAGACGACTGGATACCGTGATCGACCAGATGTCTCATCGTGGAGAAATCGTTCTGAATGAGCAGAGTTTCCCGCACATAACAGAAAACAGCCGGCAGCCGTCTCCGCACACGTTCCCGTATTTTCAGGGGATGACCTGGCATGAAGTGGTCCCGGCCTTCATTTCCCGTTTAAACCTTCTCGTACAGGCGTCTTCGAATAAAGAAGCGGGGATTCAGTCCTATGTAGCCATTGTTGACAATCCAGAAGCCCAGCTATGGGTGAAAAAGGTGTTCGCCACTTTCCAGAATAAGCTGGCCCGCCTCAACCAATCCTTGTATGAAGAACTGGAAAGGCTTCTTTCTGGTCATGATCCAATCCAGGCGGAGCTGTTTACTCACCGCCTTACGGGTGGAGGGTGGATAGGTCTGACTATGGATCAGCTTAAAGAAAAATTCAGGATGTCCAAGGAGGATGTCCTGCTGGGGCTGAGACATACGTACTATTATCTATTTCAGCAGGCAAAAATGGACCAGGATGCCTATCCTGTCCTCCATTTATGCACCCGCGGTCTTCAAGCCTCCCATCTCGTTACAGCGTCCGCGGGGAAAACCTATCAGCTTATAGCCCAGGGGCTTTCCCTTGAAGAGATTGTGACTATCCGGCGTTTGAAGAAAAGCACGATACAGGATCATATTGTGGAAGCCGCCCTTGTAACTCCTGACTTTGACGTCTCTCCCTTTTTGACGGCGGACCAGGTCGTGGAGATCAATCAAAAAGCGGTTGATTTGAATACCCAGCGGCTGAAGCACATTCATCAGGATCTTGGAGGCGTCTATGATTACTTTGAAATCCGCCTGGCTCTGGCTCATGGGCGGAGCACGCACATAGAAAGGAAGCCATTATCTTGAGTACACAGCTAGCAGCAGCATTAAAAAAATATTTCGGCTTTGACCAGTTCCGGGAAGGGCAGGAAGATGTCATCCGGGATGTGATGGACGGAAACGATGTTCTGGGGATTCTTCCAACAGGCACGGGTAAATCCTTATGCTATCAACTGCCCGCACGGCTTCTCCAAGGAACAACCATCATTGTCTCCCCGCTTATATCCTTGATGGTCGATCAGGTGAAGCAGTTGAAGGCAGCCGGATATAAATCGGTTACAGCATTGAACAGCTTTATGGACATTAAGGAAAAAAAACAAGTGATTCAGAACCTTGATCAGTATGATCTTGTCTATATTTCACCGGAAATGCTTCAAAATGAACGGCTCCAGGAGGACTTTAAACGAATGACCGTTCCACTTTTTGTCATTGACGAAGCTCACTGCATCTCCCAGTGGGGGCACGAATTCCGTACAGATTATCTGAAACTGCACCGGATCATTGATTCGATAGGGAGCCCTCCTGTACTTGCTCTGAGCGCCACTGCTACACCTGAAGTCCAGGGGGATATCATGGAGAAACTAAACCGTCCGGGGATGGTCCGCCATATCTATCCTATGGATAAACAGAACATCAGCCTGTCAGTGGAGGAAGTCCAAAGCCCCGACGAGAAAACAGAAAGAATCGTAAACATCCTCTCCCATATACACGCACCGACGATGATCTATTTCTCCAGCCGCCAGTGGGCTGAGAAGGTAAGCTTTGTGCTGAGAGAGAAGCTCAGCCACCGGACCGCCTTCTATCACGGAGGCATGGAACAGACGGACCGTATGCTCGTTCAACAGCAGTTTATGAATGGGCAGCTGGATGTGATCTGCTGTACAAGTGCCTTTGGTATGGGCGTGGATAAAAAAGACATCCGTCTGGTTATTCATTTTCACCTCCCGGCCCAGACCGAGTCGTTTATTCAGGAAATCGGTCGTGCGGGAAGGGACGGAAAACCTTCTGCCAGTCTCGTTTTGTTTACAAAAAAAGATCACTACCTTCCTCAAATGCTTATCCAGAGTGAGCTGCCTGAGCGGGAGCAGCTGGATCTGGTCCTTGGTTATTTGAAACGTCAGGAAGGACGCGGACTTTTGGAGGACGCATCGATCATGGAGCAGCTTCAACTTTCTGAATCGCAGTGGAATTTCATCAAATACCAGGCAGAAGAGCGGGGCGTGCTGGATCATGGAAAGGTTCAGCCGTTTCCGATGGATTTCGAGAGCCGGCTGCATGCGCTGCTGCGGGAACGGTGGACCTATAAACAGGGGAAACTTACGGAAATGCTGACATGGATCCATCATACAGGATGCCGCAGGGAAGCGTTATACCAATCTTTTCAGGACCATATCCGGCCGCCTTATGTTCCATGCTGTGATGCCTGTGGTTTTTCTGTAAATCATCTGACCTTTCATGAATCATTGGAAACTCCGGCAGCAGAATCTTGGAGAGAGCGCCTGCAGATGATTTTTCATCAGGGGCCGCCCCATGCGTGAGGCCCAGCAGGAAATGATCCAGGAAATGTCAGACAAACAAATCACCTTTCACCTCCTTTTGACGCAGATGATCATTATGTCTGCCGCTGTCGTAGCAAGTGCCTTTCTTTTTGATTCGTTTCTTGCGGAATGGCAGGAGCAATTTCACATAAACTGGAGGCACTGGTGGCTTTACGGTGTCATTCCAGGACTTATTATCCTTCTCATTGATTTGTTTCTCCTGTATGTTTTACCTGTGAGGGCTTATGATGATGGAGGAGTCAATAAAAGGGTTTTTGCGAGCCGGTCTTTTCCTGGAATTATCTTCATCACTCTGCTCGTTGCCGTAAGCGAGGAAATGCTGTTCAGGGGCGTCCTCCATCATGAGTTCGGTTATATAACGGCAAGTGTACTGTTTGCCATTCTGCATATCCGTTACTTAACACGGGTGGTGCTGCTGCTATCGGTTTTATTTGTCAGTTTCTTTATCGGGTACATGTATGAAGTAACAGGAAGTCTCCCTGTTACCATTACAGCTCATTTCATCATTGATGTTGTTCTCGGTGTCTGGATCAGACTCGGGAAATGGGGGGAGAAGCATGCATCAGACGGATAAACGCGAAATCCATGAAGAAAAGGAACAGGAAGACCTCGACGTGCTGGGGCTGCCGCCGCGGCAGGAGGTCCATACGAGCAGAACGGGAAGAGTCAGGTGGAAAGTCAGCACCGCCTGGATCAGTTTTTGGTTTATCGTATTCATAGTTCTCATCTGCTTTATCTTCTCTTATCCTTTATGGGGCGAATGGCTCAAGGGGATATCTTTTCAGCCGCTGAATCTGAATGAAAAAGCGCCCTACCATGAAGAAATCACGGTGGAGCGCTGAACGGTCAAAAGAATTGTTTCCGGTCCTTTTCGAATTTTAAAATCTCCACAGCTTCACGGAAGCGCTGGGAGTGGATGACTTCCCGCTCCCTGAGAAATTTGAGGCTGTCATTGAGGCACGGATCATCGGACATATTAATGATCCATTGATAAGTGGCCCGTGCTTTTTCCTCGGCAGCTATATCCTCATACAAATCAGCAATGGGATCTCCTTTGGCTGCTATATATGTAGCTGTCCAAGGACTACCTGCTGCGTTTTGATAATACAAAGCGTGATCGTGGTTGGCGTAATGCGCACCAAGCCCTGCCTCTTTCATTTGTTCAGGTGTAGCATCCTTCGTTAATTTATAAATCATGGTTGCAATCATTTCAAGATGGGCGAATTCTTCTGTTCCTATATCTGTTAATAAACCGATGACTTTATCAGGGATGGTATATCTCTGATTCAAATAACGGAGGGCGGCCGACAGTTCCCCGTCCGCTCCGCCGTATTGTTCGATAAGATATTTGGCCAGTCTGGGGTTGCATTCCGTTACTTTAACCGGATACTGCAGTTTCTTTTCATAAAACCACATATTCTACCTCCTTAAAGTTCAAAGATTTACACCTGCCATGGCCAAGGGGCATCGGACCAGTTCCATGGATACCCGGAAAAACTGCCTCCATACTGCCGGAGGGGGCCGTATTTCTGTTCAAAGACGGTTTTCAAATCCCGGCTTTCCACTGCAAGCTGATTAAACTGCTGAACCGCCTGCGTATCTTCGGGATGTGTGTCCAAATAAAGCGTTAAATCAACCAGAGCGAAATCGACCATTTGAATTTTTTCCATCAAGGAATAGCGCTCCTGATCGTGGGATTGACCCTGCTTCATCCTTTACCTCCTTTAGGTACGGGCGTCGGGTAGGGGTCATAAAGACAGGGCCATAAGGTTCCTTTGTACAAAGCTTCCTGCAGAGGATACTGCTGCAGGTTCATTGGCTGGAATCCGAGGTATAAATTAGGTGGTGTCTGGTAACACTTGGTCCTGATGGGTGGACACGGATCAAAAGGCCCGTAATAAGGGTGGTAGCACTTCACTGGTGTATACATATTTCAACACTCCCTTTGTCTCCAAAAATATATGTGTCCAAATGTTGTCCTATTCTGATTAAGGCAGGAGAACCGCCGGCTTCAGGCGAATAAGGTACTGACCATAAAAGAAAGAGGTGACAGGTATGTTTGTAAAAGGGATCATGAAACCAGTTCATCAGTCATTTACAGCAGATGTAAACACCAGTTTGAAAGACGTGCTGGAATTGTTGGAGCAGAAAGACATCGAAGCTGTGCCTGTACTGGAGGGGAACCTTTTCAAAGGTATGATTTCGAAGGAAATGATTTATGAATCCTGCTATAAAAAGGACGGTCGGCAAGACACGGGGACTTTCCTGCAAGAAACCCCTGCTGGGGAAGCGGCCGGATATGAAGATTTCTGTATTACCAATGAAGAAGTGTTTGAACGCACACTACCTATGTTCAAGGGCTTTGCTGTACTCGCGGTGGTGGATGACCATCGTGTTTTTCAAGGGCTTGTGACACGGTATGATGTGATTGAACAATTTGAGAGTGCCTTTGGTGTAAAGAAACAAGGCATTCGGATCGCCTTTACGTCAGAAGAGTCTGAGGGCCGGATTGAACGGCTGGGGGACATCATCAAAAACTATCACGAAAACGTGATTTCTCTTGCTACCTTTGACGAGACAGATAAGCTGGCAAGGAGAATCGTTTTGAAAATCGAGGAAAATGATAATATAGAAGCCTTTACGAAAAAACTTGAAAAGTCAGGTTTTCGAATCTTAAGCGTCAAACATGTATAACCACTGCCGCTGTGCCTATCCGGGCATAGCGGTGTTTTTTTGGATATGCTATGATGATATTTTCGCTGCGGGAAACAAGGAGGTGGGCTGGAATTGGTGATATGGATACTTGTATTGGCTGTGGCAGGGCTGAGTGTGCTGTTGTATATGAGGTACCTGGCTGGTAAAGATCATGTCAGAGAGGAAAAGGTGCAGAACGCCTTTGGAAAAGACGGAGACCACCTGCGTATTTTCTTTATCTCTGATATACATAACCGCATCATTAAAGAACAAACATTAAAGAAAGCCGGGATGGTGGATGCTGTCATTATTGGTGGAGACCTGGTGGATAAACGGACATCCATTTCTAAACTTGAGACGAACCTGAAAAATTTGAAACACTGGGAAGTACCGGTTTACTTTATACCAGGCAACAATGATCATGAACTGATCGAAGAACCACTGACGGCCGTATTGGACAGACATCGGGTTGTAACGTTGTCCAATGAAGATGTGGACGGAGAAGGAATAGGAGGAACACCGTTCATAGTAACGGGTCTTGACCCTTATTTCCTGAAGCCGAGGCGGTCGCTGAAACTGGCTGATTCTTCCTGTTTCCGGATCTTATGCGTACACGATCCCTATGTATACAGTCAGATGAATGTCCAGGAAAAAAACAAGTATGATCTTGTATTGAGTGGTCATACTCACGGGGGACAGATCAGGCTGTTCGGCATAGGTCCCTATCAGCGCGGAGGATGGAGCAGAAGGGCTTCTGTTCCTCACCTGGTGAGTGAAGGGTACGGAACATCCCTTCTGCCGTTAAGACTTGGGACAAGAGCAGAGTGTCACGTCATTGACATCAGCGGATATGTAAAGGATTCTTCTAAAAACCTTGCATAAAGAATATACAAATTTTACACAATCCGTTTGATTCCTATATAATTAAAGTAAAAGACTTACTTGGAGGCAGGCTTATGGCTACGACTAAAGCAAAATATAATATTAAAGCGGTGTCACAGATGCTGGGCATCCAGCCTGGAACACTCCGAGCCTGGGAACGTCGATACAGAATGATCCGTCCTTCCCGCAATGAAGCAGGTCATCGGCTTTATACAGATGAGCATATCAGGATATTAAAATGGTTGATGGAAAAAGTGGATAAAGGTTTTACGATATCACAGGCGGTTTCACTCCTGGAAAGCAATGAAGACGCCGTCACCCATAATGAGCACTCAGAAAACCGCACACAGCTTGATAAAATTGGTGATCAGCTGCTGGACAGCCTTCTTTCGTTTAATGAGAATGACGCTCAGCGGCATCTTGATCATGCATTCAGTCTGTTCACGCCTGAAACGGTGGCGATTGATATTATCGGTCCGATTCTCGTGAAAATCGGGGATTTGTGGGAGGAAAACAAAATCACAAGCGCCCACGAGCACTTTGCCAGTCAGTTTATCCGCTCCCGTATAGGCATGATGCTTCTTTCCATTCCTTCGGACAGTATGCTTCCTAAAGCTCTGCTCGTATGCGGCCCGAATGAACGGCATGAACTGGGCCTGCTTATTTTTGCCCTCTTTTTGAAGCGGAAAGGTTATGATGTCATCTATCTCGGCCAGAGCATCGCAGGAGGAGATATCGATATTGTGATCAATGAAATTGACCCCGCTTATATGTTTATGTCCTGTACACTAAAGAAAAATATACCGATCACGATTCGTCTGGCCGATGCGCTTCAGCGTGAATTTCCTTCTCTTAAGATAGGTCTCGGCGGGTATGCCTATGACCGGCTTTCTGAATTGGACAAGAAACGGATACAGCCGTTTATCGTTGGAAATTCCAAGCGTGCATGGGAACAGTGGCTGCAAATGAACTGATGGACTGGGAAATTATATTTGCCCCCGGCTTCAAATGTCGGATATAATTTGAAAAAAGGTGCCATATTGGCGCCGGTCATCATACTATATAGATAACACATCGTGACCAGGGGGGCGATCATATGCGAGTAGAGAGAATGACGAGTGAAAAATTCAAGATTTTCCTTACTTTTGACGATTTAATGGACCGGGGCCTCTCCCGCGAGGAACTCTGGAATGATCTACCTCGCGTACACCGGATATTCAGCGATATGATGTATGACGCAGGCATAGAGCTCGGAGTAGAGCTTACAGGAGTTCTGCTCGTGCAGGTTTATCTGCTTCAGGCACAAGGCATGCTTGTCGTTGTGACAAGAACAGAGCCTGCTGATATTGAGGAAGATGACGAAGACTACCTTGAAATGAAGGTAACCCTTGATGAGAGCAAGGAAATGATGTTTTCCTTTTCTGATTTCGAACACGTCATCCAGGCGGGGATCCACCTGCATCAGCTTGGTGTGACAGGGGGAAGTATTTATCATTATGAGGATTCCTATTATATGCTTTTGGAAGATAAAGAAATAGATCACCTGGACCAGGATCAGGTCATTGCCCTGCTTTCTGAATACGCTTCAGCCACAGCCGTAACCTCATACCGGCTGATGGAATATGGGAAATCGATTATGGACAAAGATGCCTGTGAATCAATAACTAAACATTTCTCTTAATGATGAAGGAACGAGTCTTGAAGAAAAGCTCGTTCTTTTTATTTATGGATAGAAGGCCTATTGTCAAACGTGTTACTATAAAGGTTGGCAAATCTATATCGTGGTAGGAAATGGAGTGTAGGAAATGAAGATTGCGGTGTTATATGGAGGAACCTCAGGGGAACGGGAAGTTTCCTTGTCTACAGGGAAGGGAATTATACAAGCATTGAAAAATAAAGGCCATGAGGTTACGGCCGTCGATTTTTCCCCGGATCATCTGGACCAGGTCACAGCGCTTGATGTGGACCTTGTATTCATCGGTCTGCACGGACGCTTTGGCGAAGACGGAAGGATTCAAGGTCTTCTTGATATGAAGGGGCTCCCGTATGTTGGTTCAGGGGTGCTGGCTTCTGCTCTGGCCATGGATAAGGCTAAATCCAAGCAGATCTTTTCCCTTAACGGCTTGAACACAGCGGAGAGCGCTGCTTTTGATGTTACAGATGAGAGTCAATGGTCTTCGATTGAACATACGATCAAGCAGCAGTTTCAGGTTCCCTATGTCATTAAACCGAACCAGGAAGGGTCCACACTGGGACTGACCATCGTAAAGGATGAGGCAGATGCCGGCCTGGCGGTTAAAACAGCAGCACAGTCGGATTCTATGATTCTCGTAGAGGACTATGTAAAAGGAAGAGAAGTAACTGTACCCGTCATGGGGCGCCGAGGGGAAGAGAAGGCTCTTCCGGTCATTGAAATTATTCCGAAGAATGATTATTACGATTTTGATTCAAAATATCAACCAGGTGGAAGTGAACATATCGTACCAGCTGAACTGCCGGCTGATATGACGGCGAAGCTTCAGGAAGATGCCGTTCGTGCTCATCAGCTGCTGGGATGTGACGTTTATTCACGCGTGGATTTCATTATTAATGATAAAAATGAACCGGTTATTCTTGAAGTCAATACCCTGCCGGGAATGACGCCGACGAGTCTGTTTCCTGATGCCGCTCAAGAGATCGGCTTAAGTTATGATGATTTAATCCAATCGTTCGTGGATCTGTCCCAGCCTGCATATGAGAAAAAAGTGTAATCGCTTACAACTTCTTTGTGAAAACGGATGAAAAAGCTGGTTTCGACCTTTCCAACAGGCAGAGGAACGTGTATACTATTCACTGAAAGAAGAGCCCTAATCGAATGGATGATATAGGAGGTAAATGGATGGTAGCCGATAAGCCTGCAGACAATGCAAACGAAAAAAATGACAAACTTGACGTGTTGAAATCCACGCAGACCGTGGTTAAAAAAGCACTTGATAAATTAGGATACCCTAATGAAGTATATGAATTAATGAAAGAGCCTGTCCGCATGATGACCGTAAGAATTCCTGTAAGAATGGACAACGATCAGATTAAAATCTTTACAGGGTACAGGTCCCAGCATAATGATGCTGTAGGTCCAACCAAAGGCGGCGTCCGTTTTCATCCAAATGTGTCTGAAAAAGAAGTCAAAGCGCTCTCCATCTGGATGAGTTTAAAAGCCGGTATTGTCGATCTTCCGTACGGCGGAGGTAAGGGCGGTATCGTATGTGATCCGAGGGAAATGTCCTTCCGTGAACTGGAAGGAGTCAGCCGGGGATACGTCCGGGCGATCAGCCAGATCGTAGGCCCGACGAAAGATATTCCCGCTCCCGATGTATTTACCAATTCACAGATTATGGCGTGGATGATGGATGAATACAGCCGCATTGATGAATTTAACAACCCGGGTTTCATTACAGGTAAACCACTGGTGCTCGGTGGTTCCCACGGAAGGGAAACCGCGACAGCGAAGGGCGTAACCATCTGCATTGAAGAAGCCGCCAAGAAAAAAGGCATCAATGTCGAAGGCGCAAGAGTCGTCGTTCAAGGCTTTGGTAATGCCGGAAGCTTCCTTGCGAAATTCATGCATGATAAAGGTGCTAAAGTGGTCGGAATATCGGATGCCTACGGAGGGCTTCACGATCCGGATGGTCTTGACATTGACTATCTTCTGGACCGTCGTGACAGCTTCGGCACAGTGACCAACCTGTTCAACAATACAATTACGAATGAAGAACTGCTGGAGCTTGACTGTGATATTCTTGTTCCCGCAGCTATTGAAAACCAGATTACAGAAGATAACGCCTATAACGTGAAAGCGAACATTGTCGTAGAGGCAGCGAACGGGCCAACGACACTCGAAGCAACGAGAATTCTTTCTGAGCGCGGCATCCTTCTTGTGCCGGATGTACTGGCTTCTTCCGGGGGCGTAACCGTTTCCTACTTTGAGTGGGTACAGAACAACCAGGGATATTACTGGACAGAAGAAGAAGTGGAAGAGAAGCTTCATAAAGTCATCGTCAAAGGTTTTGACAATGTCTACCGTACATCAGAAACAAGGCGCGTGGATATGAGACTGGCCGCCTATATGGTCGGGGTCAGAAAAATGGCAGAAGCATCCCGTTTCCGTGGATGGATATAACTTGATTCTATAAATGGAATCTCCTATCATGATGATGGTAGGAGATTCATTTTTTTGAAATGAACGGAAGAACGTTGTTGGAAAGAGGAGTGTTATACGTGCATCAACAAGAAAAAGCCATCATCATCGGCGGCGGTCCCTGTGGGATGAGTGCAGCTATTGAACTTCAGAAGGCTGGTATTGAACCGTTAATCATTGAAAAAGGGAATATTGTAAATTCTATTTATCATTACCCGACCCATCAAACTTTCTTCAGCTCCAGTGAAAAACTGGAAATTGGTGAAATTCCTTTTATTTCTGAAAGGCAGAAACCGGTGCGTAATGAGGCGCTTGCTTATTACCGTGCGGTGGCGGAGAGAGAGAACCTGCGGGTGCATACGTACGAAAAGGTTCAAAAGGTTGAAAGAGAAACTAGCGGGTTCATCATCCATACAGAAAAATCATCGGGTGAACAATCATCGTATGCAGCGGACCATGTAATCGTTGCGACAGGCTATTATGATCAGCCGAACTTCATGGGTGTCCAGGGGGAGGAGCTTCCTAAAGTGATGCACTACTTCAAAGAGGGGCATCCCTATTACAACAAGAATGTCGTCATCATCGGTGGAAAAAACTCGGCAGCGGATGCTGCTTTGGAACTGGAAAAATCAGGTGCTCGGGTAACCGTTCTGTATCGTGGTGAAGATTATTCGAAAAGTATCAAGCCATGGATTCTCCCTCAGTTTGAAGCCCTTGTGAGAAAAGGAATCGTTACCATGGAATTTTGTGCCGACGTAAAAGAGATTACTCAGGATGCCGTCCGATATGAATGCAATGGGGAAGAAAAAAGTGTGGCGAACGACTTTGTCTTTGCAATGACGGGCTATCAACCTGACCACAGCTTCCTGACGAAAATGGGCGTGGAGATAAACGAGGAAACCGGGCGTCCATCCTTTAATGAGGACACAATGGAAACGAATGTTCCAGGCATTTATATTGCCGGTGTCATCGCTGCCGGATATAACAACAATGAAGTCTTTATTGAAAACGGACGCCACCACGGCGGGAAAATCGCTGCTTCCATCGCAGCGGAATCAAAAGCGTAAAAAAACGTTCAGGCACCCGCCTGAACGTTTTTTTTCAGCTGAACATATGCTCGAGTTCTGTCATATTCGCCGTCATCTCCAGAGCCACCATTAACTTGATGCGGGCTTTTGGACCTGTCAGGCCGTTTGCGAAGATGATGCCCATATTTCTAAGCTGTCGTCCGCCTCCGGGATAGCCGTAAGTGTCCTGGACGATTCCCTGATAGCAGCGGGAAACAAGGACAACGGGAATGCCTTCCTTAATTGTTCTTTCCAGTGCTTCCATCGTTTCAGGAGGGAGGTTACCCTGTCCGAGTGCTTCAATGATCAGCCCGTCCACACGGCTTTCGCGTACCGCATCGATTAAATCGCCGTCCATCCCTGCGTATGCTTTAATCAAAGACACACGTTTGCCTATGTTTTGGATCGGATAGGAGTCATGCCGGGTCATCTTATGGTGGAAAAAGACATCTGATTTTGTCGTAATTCCGATAGGCCCGTATTGAGGGCTCTGGAAAGTCGCAACATTGCTTGTGCTCGTCTTCGTTACATTTTTGGCTGTGTGGATTTCGTCATTCATAACGACGAGCACACCTTTGTCCTGGGCTTCATCACAGCTCGCCACCTTTATGGCACTTAGCAGGTTGTAGAGCCCGTCCGCTCCTATTTCATTACTTGAACGCATCGCTCCTGTTACGACGACGGGTTTTCTTGTTTGTAAGAACAAATCCAGGAAGTAGGCTGTCTCCTCCAATGTGTCTGTTCCGTGAGTGATTACGACGCCATCATAATTTCGTCTGGCCATTTTTTCATGGATATAGCGGCCGAGTTTCAACATATGGTCGGGACGGATGTGCGGGGAAGGAAGATAGAATAGAATATCATCCTCAATTTCCACCTGTCCTTGAAGAACTGTTGTGATTTCCTCCAGCGGATGGCGGGAGGAGGTATTGACTTCACCGGTTTCCTTATCTTCTTTCATTGAGATGGTTCCACCTGTATGTATGATTAAAATGCGCTTCATGAATCATCCACCAACTTTCTATATCGATAGTTCCTTTTCTTTATTCTTCATGATACGATGAATCTTAGTTGAAAGAAAGAGAGAGGGTTGATTACCTTGGCCATATTGACCGCTGCCATATCACCTGCTGTGGCCATCATGACATTCATATACTTAAGCAAGCGTATAGAACTTGAGCCTCTCCCTCTTATTATACGGATGTTTGTTATCGGCGTCATTATGGTTTTTCCCATCATGTTTATCCAGTATGCCTTTGAGACGGAACAGGTCATTACAAACCAGTTATTTGTATCCTTCTTCCTTGCAGGTCTCCTGGAGGAATTTTTCAAATGGTTTTTTCTATTATTTGTCGCCTACAGACATTCTCATTTCGATCACCACTATGATGGCATCATTTACGGTGGAGCGGTCAGTCTCGGGTTCGCGACGATCGAAAATGTTCTTTTCCTTTTTAATAAAGGGATTGAAATTGCGATGCTCCGGGCGGTCTTTCCTGTTTCTTCCCATGCCCTGTTCGGCATCATCATGGGGTATTATATGGGTAAGGCGAAGTTTACAACGGTCCATATCCGAAAGTCTCTGGCCTGTGCGCTTATCATCCCTGTTGTATTACATACGATTTATGATTACATCATCACGATTCAGACGGATACGTGGGCGTATTGGATCACCCCGTTTATGGTCGGTTTATGGATAGTCGGAATTCGAAAAATCAGACTCGCCAACGATCATCATGAATCCATCTATCATAGAAATCAAGAGACACCCTGATGAGGGTGTTTTTTTACTGCCATTCACCTGTTTTTCAATCAAAAAATTACCTGCAGGCGTTTTTACAGAAATCCATTTCATCGAGTACAGATGACGGGAATGTATAAAGTCCGGCGTAAGTAAAAAACTACTTCCATAACTAAATTATTGCGTCAGGGGTGTATGGTGGATGTTATGGAAGAAAACAATGGTCGTTACTGCAGGTCTGGTCCTGCTGATATTTCCAATAGCAGATGGCACATGGAGCAAACCAGTTCATGGATTTTCCAATCAGGTCATCCAGCAGGGGGCAACAGGCGATGATGTCATTGAACTGCAGGCAAGGCTCCAGTATCTCGGCTTTTATAATGGCGATATTGATGGTGTGTTCGGCTGGGGGACTTATTGGGGGCTTCGGAATTTCCAGTATGAATTTGGATTGGACATTGATGGCCTGGCCGGTCAGGAAGTGAAGGATAAGCTTGTCAAAGCCAGTAATTACGATGAAGGATATGTAAAAAAACAGATCCAGGAAGGCAAAGACTTCACCCATTATGGCGGCGTTCCAAAAAGCCAGCAGACGAAGCAGCCTTCCGGTCAATCTCCTCCATCTTCAAAACAGCCGGAAAGCCAGGGAGGGGACCAGGGCGGGGGACAGCCGGATGAGCCGACAGCTGTCAACGTTCCGAGCGGATATTCACAAAATGATATTCAGCTTATGGCGAATGCCGTCTATGGCGAGGCCAGGGGGGAACCTTATGTAGGTCAGGTGGCTGTTGCGGCTGTCATATTGAACAGAGTTCAGAGTGCTTCGTTCCCGAATACAGCATCAGGGGTCATATTTGAACCTCGGGCATTCACAGCCGTGGCAGACGGTCAGATCTGGCTCGAGCCGAACGATCAGGCCAAGGAGGCGGTCATGGATGCCATCAATGGATGGGATCCATCCGGACAGGCGTTGTACTACTTTAATCCAAATACCGCCACTTCAGACTGGATTTGGACAAGACCTCAAATCAAGCAGATTGGAAAACATATCTTTTGTAAATAGGAGGTGCGAGTATGATCAGGTGGTCTTTTATTGTTGTCTTAAGTATTGCCGCTGTCGGTCTTGGCGTATGGGGGTATCAGGAGAATCAGGATAAAAATGCGGTTCTTATTCAAGCGGAAAACAGTTATCAACGCGCTTTTCATGACCTTACGTTTAACATCGATCTCCTTCATGACAAGATCGGCTCCAGCCTGGCTATGAATTCCAAGCAGAGTCTTTCCCCGCAGCTTGCGGACATATGGAAAATTTCTTCTGAAGCTAATTCGGATGTCGGGCAGCTGCCCCTGACGCTGCTTCCGTTTAGCAAGACAGAAGAATTTCTCTACGACGTTGGTGATTTTGCCTACCGCACAGCGGTGAGGGACTTGGAGAAAAAACCGCTGAGTGATGAAGAGGTTAAACTGCTGGAAGAACTGCACGAAAAGTCAGGGGAGATTGAAAGCGAACTGAGGAAAGTGCAGAATGTAGTGTTGAGTGACAACCTTCGCTGGATGGATGTGGAGCTGGCGCTGGCCACGAATGATGAAGCCGGTGATAATACGATTGTCAATGGTTTTAAAACAGTTGAAAAATCGATGGACAGCTTTGAAAGCTCTGTTACAGAGGTCGGGTTTGGAAGTTCCGGGCCTGAGAAAAATTACCGCAATCTTCAAGGAGAAAACCTGACCAAGGAAGAAGCGAAGAAAACAGCTTCCCAATGGCTTGAAAAAGTGGATACCGAGAAGCTTACGCTGACGAAATCAGGAAAAGGAGCAGATGTTCCTACTTATACAGCCTCCTTCCAGGAAGGAGATAAAAACGGGTATATCGACCTTACTGAAAAAGGTGGACACCCGTTGACTATGATGATCAGCCGGGACGTCAATGATCCTGAAATAAGTCTGTATGAGGCTTCTGAGAAGGCCAAGGAGTTTGTCAGCGGATTGGATATTGACAATCTTGAACTTGTAGAAAGCAACCAGTATGACAAAATGGGTGTCTTCCGCTTCCTTTATACGAAAAACGATGTCCGCTTTTTCCCGGATGCCGTCGTTGTTAAAGTTGCCTTGGATAATGGCGAGGTCCTGGGGCTGTCGGCCAGAGATTATTACGATTATCATAAGGACCAGGATTTGAATGAGCCGGAAATTACACTGGAAGAAGCACGCTCCAAAGTGAATCCGAACGTGGATGTCCAGGAACATCATTTGTCTGTGATTGAAAATGATTTGAAGGAACAGGTGCTGTGTTATGAATTTCTAACTACGATGGAAAATACAACCTACCGTATATTCATAAATGCATCCACAGGAGAAGAAGAAAAGGTCGAAACGTTGAAGAAAGCAGAAATGAAATTCAATCAGGAAATTTAATAGGAAAAAGACACTTTCCAACAGGAGGGTGTCTTTTTTCTTAAAACTTTGTGCCTATATTCTTCCTTTTTCTTCTTTATAATGAGATAATTCCCTTAACTGATTCATGTCAAGGGAGGGTTTTAAATGGAGATTTTTCCTATAGGAACATCCGTCATCTTAGAGGTTCCGGACGGACATTCAAAAGATGTGCCCGATAAGTACAGGTGCAGACTCGTGGATATTGAACAGGAGCGGATATACATTGATTATCCCATCCATACGGAAACAGGAAAAACAGGTTTCTTTTATGAAGGGACGCTGTTTCATGCGAGTTTTGTGGGAGAAGATGATTGCGTGTACTGGTTTAAAACAGAAGTGTTGACGCGGAAAATCAAAAACATACCGGTCATTGTCCTTTCTTTTCCGGGGGTGAATGATCTTGTGCGTATTCAACGGCGCCGTTACGTGCGGGTGGATGCAGCCGTGGATGTAGCCGCGCGCTCTTCTGATTATTCCTTCACGACCGTAACCAGTGACATCAGTGGTGGGGGGATGATGTTTACGAAGCCTCCGCATCATGACATTCAACAAGGGGATGGGATGGACTTCACCATTGTGCTTCCTATGAATGCCGGAGATTATTTTTATCTCTTGGCAGCAGGTTCGGTTGTCCGGGTGGTCCCGGCTACTTCCAGCCAAACGGCCCGTATATCGGTAGAGTTTACGGATATAGAGGAAAGAGACCGCCAGCAGATCATCCGCTACTGCTTTGAACAACAGATGAAGTGGCGGGCTAAAGCGCTGAATTAGCTTTTTAAATAGATTTTCTCCCTGGGATTGTGTTATTCTGAACAATGGTAAAAGTAGTCATTACAAGGGTAGGATCGGTTTCCACCCTGTAGTCAGGACAGATGGAGGAAATAGAACGTATGATGAACACAATCACGATTGCAATTGACGGTCCAGCGGCTGCCGGAAAGAGTACAGTAGCAAAAAAAGTCGCAGAAAAACTTTCATTTATCTACGTGGATACAGGAGCTATGTACCGTGCTCTGACATGGAAAGCCATCGAGGAAAATGTCTCGCTTGAGGATGAGGACGCTCTTTTTTCCCTTTTAAACAGAACGGATTTGAACCTTGTCCAGTCGGATGAGGGCCAGCGTGTCCTCGTAGATAAGAGTGATGTATCTGAGCGCATCCGCACGGCAGAAGTGACCAACCAGGTATCTATTACAGCAAAACACAGGAAAGTGCGGGAGGAAATGGTACGCCGTCAGCAGGAATTGGTTAAGGACAAAGGTGTTGTGATGGACGGTCGTGATATCGGAACCCATGTGCTGCCGGATGCGGAAGTGAAAATCTTCATGATCGCATCTGTCGACGAAAGAGCGGAGCGCCGCCATAAGGAAAATGTGGAAAAAGGATATCCCTCAAACCTTGAGGAATTAAAAGAAGAAATCCGCCGCCGTGATGAGCTGGATTCCAACCGTGCTGTATCCCCGCTCCTCAAAGCGGATGACGCCGTTGAAGTGGATACCACATCGATGAACATTGAAGAAGTCGTCGGCCGTATCCTGGAAATCGTGAAACAGAAAAGTCCAAAGGGGGAATAACGATGAGCCTCTATAAAATTGGTAAGCTGCTCTGCAGTGTCATTTTCTATCCCCTGTACCGGATTAAGGTTGTAGGGAAGGAAAATATTCCGGCAGATGGACCGGTTATTATCTGTTCCAATCATATTTCGAATGTAGACCCGCCTGTGGTTGGAATTACCAGCAGCCGGAATATTTACTTCCTCGCCAAAGAAGAGTTGTTTAAAAACCCTTTGATTGGGGGAATATTGAAAAAAGTCCACGCGTTCCCAATTAAACGCGGGATGAGAGACAGAAATGCTCTCCGCAAGGGTCTGGATATTCTTAAAGAAGGTCACGCCCTTGGGCTGTTCCCTGAAGGGACAAGACAGAAGAGCGGGGAAATCGGTCAGGGACTTGCCGGTGCCGGGTTCTTCGCCCTTCGATCTGAAGCTGCGATCGTTCCGTGTGCTATCATCGGACCTTATCAAAAGTTTAAGCGTCTGAAGGTCGTTTATGGAGAACCGATAGACATGTCGGAATACCGTGAACAGAAAGCGTCGGCCCAGGTCGTAACAGACCGGATCATGGAAGAAATCAGACAATTGCATAAAATTCATGAATGATATGGCGTAATCACTTGACAAAATGCTCTAAATATTAGAAGTTAGACAAAAGGGCATTTCTGTATTATTAGGTTGTGTCGGAAATTGAAGGAGGTAGCTTGGTATGGATGAAATGAATCAGGAAGTATCAGGAATGAAAGAATTCTCTGCAGGGGACATCGTGACTGGTAAGGTCGTGAAAATCGAAGAAAAACAAGTCCTTGTAGATGTTGGATATAAAGTCGAGGGGATTGTACCCATCAGTGAATTATCCAGCCTTCATGTTGAAAAAGCATCAGACGCAGTTAATGAAGGGGACGAACTGACCCTGCAGGTGAAAAAAGTGGAAGACGATGAAATCGTACTTTCCAAGCGCGCTGTAGACGCCGATAAGGCGTGGCAGGATCTTGAGGCTAAATTCGAAAGTGGAGAAATCTTCGAAGCAGAAGTCAAGGACGTTGTAAAAGGCGGTCTTGTTGTAGATATCGGTCTTCGTGGATTTATTCCAGCTTCTCTCGTTGAAACGTATTATGTGGAAGATTTTGAAGACTACAAAGGGAAAACACTTTCTCTTAAAGTGGTTGAGCTTGATCGGGAGCAGAACCGTGTCATTCTTTCTCACCGTGCGGTCGTGGAAGAAGAGGAATCAGCCAAGAAGCAGGAAGTTCTTCAATCCCTTGAGGAAGGACAGGTCATCGAAGGTACAGTACAGCGCCTGACTGACTTTGGCGCGTTTGTAAACCTCGGAGGTATTGACGGTCTTGTACATATCTCCCAGCTTTCCCACCAGCATGTGGAGAAAGCGGCAGATGTGGTTGAAGAAGGCCAGTCCGTGAAGGTTAAAGTGCTTTCTGTTGACCGCGACAATGAAAGAATTTCTCTTTCCCTCAAAGCTACACAGCCGGGACCTTGGCACGATATCCAGAATAAGGTGAACTCCGGAGAAACTCTTGAAGGTACGGTACGCCGCCTTGTAAGCTTCGGTGCTTTTGTGGAAGTTTTCCCTGGAGTCGAAGGTCTTGTGCATATCTCTCAAATTTCCAACCGCCATATCGGGACGCCGGATGAGGTGCTCGAAGAAGGCCAGACTGTTCAAGTGAAAGTTCTGGATGTGGATGAAGGGGCGAAACGCCTGTCTCTAAGCATGAAAGAACTGGAGCGTGATGAAACGCGCGCGGATATTGAACAATATGAAAGAGAAGAAGACAATTCCGGCTTTTCTCTAAGCGATATGATTGGTGACAAGCTGGATAAATACAAAAAATAAATCGTACGTGGTGATGGATATGAGTAGATCAAAAAGAAAAATTGATCATATCCGCCATGCTTTAGGTCATGAACGGGCGCCTTATAACCATTTTGATGATATGAAAATCGTTCATCAAAGCCTGGCCCGTTTGGATTTCAATCAAATCACGTTAACGGCAGAAGCGGGGGAACTTAAATTAAGTTCCCCTCTTTTTGTTAATGCCATGACCGGTGGAGGCGGAGAAAAGACAAGAGAAATCAATCGCGATCTTGCTATTGCAGCAAGGGAAACCGGTATAGGAATGGCTGTCGGCTCCCAGATGTCTGCAATCAAAAGACCGGAAGAACGATCAACCTATGAAGTCGTAAGAGAAATGAACCCGGATGGGGTGGTATTCGCCAATGTGGGCAGTGAGGCATCATTGCAGCAGGCGGAAGAAGCTGCCAGTATGATTGACGCGAATGCGCTGCAGATCCACATCAATACCCTGCAGGAATTAATCATGCCGGAAGGGGACAGGGACTTTACTGCCCGGATGACGAACATCCAGAAAATCGCACACGGGATGGATCTCCCTGTGGTCGTCAAGGAAGTCGGCTACGGCATGTCGGTGGAAACGGCACAAACGCTATACGATATCGGCGTGCGTTACATAGATGTCGGCGGCCGGGGGGGAACCAACTTCTCACGAGTGGAAAACCTCCGGAGGGAAAAGCCTTTTTCTTCCTTTAATAACTGGGGGATACCTACAACAGCCTCTATTCTTGAGGCGCGCAGCAGCCAGAACATGCACATATTCGCTTCAGGAGGCATCAGACACGGACTGGATGGGGCGAAAGCTATGGTTCTTGGAGCCTGCGGATTCGGGATGGCTGGTTCTTTGTTAAAAGTTCTTCTAGAGGAAGGCAGGGAAGCTTTAATCGATGAAATCCATCATATCCACCAGGAATTGAAGATGGCTATGATGCTTTTAAACGCCTCCAGCCCTGAAGAACTTCCTGATAAGCCTTTTGTTCTGACAGGAGAAACAAAAGCGTGGCAGGAGCAGAGGATAACGAATGGCCGCTGGTAATCTCTCGGGCTGCCGGAATTATGACGGCAGCCGTGTTTTTATCAATCCTCTTTTGTTAGAGGTGATGGGAACGAAGACTTATCTTGAAAAAGCTTTCTATAAGGTATACTTCCTGTATCAGAAGTCTGTCCGTATATCTTAAACCTGTTCCATCCTTGAAAAAAGCAGATGACCGCGGGCTTACCCGCGGGAAAGACCTATGACAGTGAAGTCATAGGTCTTTTTTTATGTGCTCCATGTTTAAAGCTGTCCAAAACCTTCCATAATGACAGTGAAGGAGTTGGAAAGTATGGCGGTTTACTGGTATGCCTGGGTGCTTGTCATCTGTGCCTGGTTTTTTATGAAACACACCCGAACAAGAACAGCCTTGCTGTTCTTTCTTTTCATCCTTATGTGTACATACAGCTGGAGTATCATTTCCCCATCCGCCTACCTTTATGCCCACCTCGCCCTTCTTATCCTATTTGGTCTATATCTTATATATTTTCACAAAAGGCCGCTGGTGGTTTATTTATGGTTGTTTTTCTTAAGCATTGGTTATGCGTCCGCCAGCCTTTTTATCATCATTCATCCGGTTTGGATGCACCTGCCTGGATTTTCGATAGGGTTTGTCGTGGTCCTGCTTTTGAGGATGATTGTGACTGATTTGAGAGGAATGGCTGGTCTCTGGTTGTTGATCAACGGCTCAGGTATGACCCTCACCTATGTTGTTCTCCGTTTCTATGGGAAGGAAGGGGTGGTAACGGCCCAGCCGATGCTTGTTTTTGTTCTGAAAGGGTTGTTATTTCTTCTTTTTGTGCATGGTTTACGTGCATTGAAGAAAAATAATGCAGGAGCAGGAAAAAGTAAACATAAGGGAGACGCATATGCATGAATGAATATACATATCCCATTTTGTTTGGGATTATCGCAGGAACCGTTTTGAGGGTGTTTATGATGCGGACGGATTACCGTCAGTATCCGACCTATCTGCATGGAAAGATCATCCATTTGTCTTTGGGGTTTATTGCCGCTGCTCTCGGGACCATTGCCATTCCATCTATTATGGAAAAGGAATTCACAGCTGTTACTTTTCTGACGCTGGCTGCGTCCCAGTTCAGAGAGGTGCGGAACATGGAGAGAAATACACTGGCTGAAATGGACAGCTATGAACTCGTACCTCGTGGGAACACGTATATCGAAGGGATTGCTGTAGCCTTTGAAAGCCGGAATTATCTGGTGATCTTTACATCTTTCATCGTAACGCTCTGCTACCTTGCAGTGAATATGTGGGCCGCTCTCGGGGCGGCAGCGGCCTGTTTTGTATTGTCCTCCATCTTAATGAGTGGCTCTAAACTGGGCGATATCGTAACGATTGAACAGAGGGAGCTCATGTTCGATGGGGCTGGTCTTTACGTAGATAACATTTATATTATGAATATTGGTCTCCCTGAACGGCAGGATGAAATTCTGAGGTATGGGATGGGGTTTATCCTGACGCCTAAATCTTTTAATATCCGTTCTACGATTGCCAACCTCGGCCAGCGGCAGGCAATTCTTCATGATGTGTCTGTAACGCTCGGGGTCTTCCGTGATTCCGGGACTCCGGCTCTTGTGCCACTCATTAAGCGTGACTTGAATGATGGACGGATCGGTGTATTCATCCTCCCCCAGGAGAAGGATCCCGCCCGTGCCAGAGAAGTCATAGCCAATGTACCGGTGCTGGAAAATGCGATACAAAAACCAGGGAAACGGAGTGGGTGATAGCAAATGAAAATGGAAAAAGCGATCCTCGCCTCCATTACGACACTGGATAATAAAGTCCAGGGAAGTGCTGCTGTTTTCAAGTGTGAAACAAAAGAGGAGATGGAGGCGGTGGCCGCTAATTTGGAAGCCATCTTAGATGGAATCGCCCACCGGTTGAGTGACCAGCTCTATATTATTGTCAAGCACTGAACGTTGAAGAAAGAATTGTTTCTTTTCCTAAAGTCTGCTAAGATAAAAAAGTTAATGGCTTGCTGCTGTTCTTCGGGTGATGGGCGGAAACCATCAAGCCGTAGGGGAGCAGTCTTTTTTTGCTTTTCACTGCTGTTGAAACATGAAATAATGAAAATAGAATGAAGAAAGGATGATCCTTTCATGAGAAAATCAGTAATTGCAATCGTAGGAAGACCGAATGTCGGTAAATCAACAATATTCAACCGGCTGGTTGGAGAAAGAATATCTATTGTAGAAGACACGCCGGGGGTAACCAGAGACCGGATTTATGCAGAAGCCGAATGGCTCACCTCCACCTTTAATGTCATTGATACAGGTGGCATTGAAATCGGGGACGAGCCTCTTCTTGTGCAGATGCGTGCTCAGGCACAGGTGGCTATAGATGAAGCGGATGTCATCGTTTTCATGGTCAATGGCCGTGACGGCATTACCGGAGCCGATGAAGAGGTGGCAAAACTGCTCTTCAAATCCAATAAGCCTGTCGTACTGGCTGTAAATAAAGTGGATAACCCGCAGATGAGGGAGAATATCTACGAGTTTTATTCCCTGGGATTCGGTGAACCTTTCCCGATTTCCGGCACACATGGCCTGGGCCTTGGGGATCTGCTTGATGAAGTGGTTAAACACTTCCCTGAACGGATCGAGGAGGAAATCGATGATGATACCATCCGGTTCAGCTTGATTGGACGACCGAATGTCGGAAAATCTTCGCTTGTAAACAGCCTGCTCGGTCAAGAGCGTGTGATTGTCAGCGATATAGCCGGAACGACAAGGGATGCGGTTGATTCACCATTTACGAAAGACGGTCGTGACTATGTCATCATCGATACCGCGGGAATGCGTAAGCGAGGAAAAGTGTATGAATCTACAGAGAAATACAGCATTCTCCGTGCATTGAAAGCGATTGAGCGTTCCGACGTTGTTTTAACGTTGATTGATGCAGATACCGGGATCCAGGAACAGGATAAGAAAATTGCCGGATATGCCCATGAAGCCGGTAAGGCGGTCGTTATTGTCGTGAATAAATGGGACACGCTGGATACTGATGAAAAAACGATGAAGGAATTCGAAGATAAAGTCCGGGATAACTTCCGATTCCTTGATTATGCACCGATTGTCTATCTGTCTGCCAAGACGAAAAAACGCATTCATACCCTGCTTCCAAGAGTGTTGGAAGTCAGCGAAAATCATGCCAAACGGGTGCAGACCAACGTGTTGAATGAAGTCATCATGGATGCTCTGGCTATGAATCCTTCTCCTTCCATTAAAGGACAGAAGCTGAAAATCTTCTATGCTGCCCAGGTATCCGTGAAACCACCAAGCTTTGTGGTTTTTGTGAATGAACCTGAACTTATGCACTTCACGTACGAACGATTCCTGGAAAATCGGATCCGGGAAGCATTTGGATTTGAAGGAACTCCTATTAAAATCTTTGCAAGAAAACGGAGTTAAGCTGTAGGAAGGGAGTCGATACTGTGGAAAAGATAGCGGTTTTAGGTGCGGGAAGCTGGGGGACGGCCCTGGCTCTCGTTCTCGCTGATAATGGCCATGATGTCCATTTGTGGGCACATCGGAAAAGTCTGGCTGAAGAGATCAGCCGCACACATACAAACGAAAAATACCTGGAAGGTGTAGCACTTCCTGAACAGCTCCAGGCCACACATGAAATGGCTGAAGCCGTTCGAGGGGCCGGCCATATCCTATTGGCTGTTCCGACGAAAGCCATAAGGGAGGTCTGCACCCAGCTGAAGGATCTTCTACAGGATAAAGTCATCCTCACTCACGCAGCGAAAGGGATTGAACCCGGAACTTACAAACGGGTATCTGAAATCATAGCTGAAGAAATTCCAAAAGAAAGTTATGAAGATATTGTTGTGTTGTCAGGGCCGAGTCATGCAGAGGAAGTCAGCCGCCGGCAGCCGACGACGGTAACGGTATCGGCTGCCGATCTAACCGTGGCCGAAAAAGTGCAGGATATCTTTATCAACCATAATTTCCGTGTATATACCTCCCCGGATCTTGTCGGGGTGGAGCTTGGTGGAGCCTTGAAGAACATCATTGCCTTAGGAGCGGGGATTTCCGATGGTCTGGGTTATGGAGATAATGCCAAGGCGGCGCTTATCACGAGAGGCCTTGCTGAAATCGCACGTCTGGGTACATCCATGGGAGCGAATCCCCTGACGTTTTCAGGCTTGACTGGAATCGGTGACCTGATTGTTACATGTACAAGTTCACACAGTAGAAACTGGCGTGCCGGGTATAAGCTTGGTCAGGGCAGCGGACTTGAACAGGTGCTTGAAGATATGGGGATGGTTGTGGAAGGGGTTCGCACAGCCAAGGCGGCCTATCAACTCGCCTCCGATCAGAATGTCGACATGCCCATCACCACAGGAATCTACCAGATTTTGTTTGAGAACAAGGGTCCGCGTGATGTCGTGGATCAATTAATGACACGGATCCGCAGGCATGAAATGGAGGATTTGACAAATATCCTTGACCAGCAGTTGAAAGACTGACACATCATGACCTCTGTGCATATACTACACAGAACCTAATGCACGAGGAGGTCAATTGTTCATGAGTGATTTTCAAAAGAGTATTTTTGATCACCTGAAGAAAAAAGCAAACATCGATGCTCAGGATGTATTCAAGGTCGCTGATAAGGTCCAGCACGCAGACTTTTCGGACGAAAAAACGGTGCGGGGGCTGGTCCGGCAGTTGTCAGCGGTCGCCGGCAAAAACATATCCAAGCAGAAGGAAGACAAAATCGTTGAAGCCGTTATTAGTCAGAATATGCCTCTGGATATGAATACGTTAGGTAAATTCTTGAAATAATTGCGAACTGGTGGGCGCCTGAGGAGGCGGTCTTTCCATCGTATGCATAAGATATCACGCAGCAATCATTACACATGAGCTGGTCAGGGAATTGTTTAGTCACCCGGGGTGGGAGCACCCCGGTTTTTTTATGTATCCGTTTACGAACAGGATATGGTATAATGTCAAAAGTCGAATGTACACCAAAGGAGGGCCATTTATGTCTGAATCCATGCTGAATATGTACATATCCTTTGCTGGAATCATCTCCTTATTCCTTGCTATTGGTCTCATCTATTTAAGCAGATTTAAATTAAAGGGCATTTTTTCAGCCGTTACCGCCGTGTTTGCCTACCTGTTTATGATCGTGGGCGGCTTGATTATTTTTTACATTGTACTCAGCGGCCCAACCGCTTAACGAAGGAGGAAACAGCATGAAGATTTTTCACTACTCAGGGCTGCTCATTCTTCTTTTCCTGTTAACCGGGTGCTTATATCCTCAAGAAAGACTTCAGAAAAACCAGGTTCCCAACGATCAGCAGCTGAACATGGTACAGGACGCTGTCGATACTTATCAGGAAAGAACAGACGGGCTTCTTCCTATTAAGACGAAAGATCAGGATACACCGCTTTTTCAAAAATATCCTATTGAGTTCAGCAAGCTGAAGGAAATGAACATTCTTGGAGAACTCCCGGGGACATCTTTTGAGAACGGGGGCCATTACCAGTATGTCATTATTCATCCGGAAACGGATCCGACTGTGAAAGTGCTGGACCTGCGGACGACAGAAGAAGTCAGGTCACTCCAGGTGAAGGTCAAATTCTATACGGATAACAACCGCTATCCTCCTTTAGGAGATTTCGTGTCCCAAGGGGTGTACGAGCTGGATTATGAGAAGATCGGAATGGATGAGCCGCCAATGGTGGACAGTCCATATTCTGATCAACGTCTTCCGGTTTACCTGGATGAGCAGGGACAGGTCTATATCGATTACCGGAAAGACCTCTATGCGTATCTTCGATCAGAGGACCATGCGTATGAGGCAGGAGAGGACATTCGTTTTCTTCTGACGGATTATACCCCGATTGTGCCTGCCTATTCAACGGCCTATACGGTGGAAGAGGGAGAGCCGGTATTTTTAACCGCCCCGTCATCTTCCTGATTGAACCGTTCCCCCTGTGGGAGCGGTTTTTTTATGTCTTTCTCTTTCACGTTCCTTTCCCAGGCTGAGGTGCTTGTGCCGCTTGATTATAGATTTCTGGCATATTCACCTGGGACAACGTCATAGAATCAGAGTGTCTAGGCTTGTATGGTGGTGAAATTACATTTGGGAGGGGATCCTTTGGAAAAGGTTGATATCTTCAGTGATATTTCCAAACGGACAAATGGAGATATTTATTTAGGTGTTGTCGGTGCTGTACGCACGGGTAAGTCAACATTTATAAAGAAATTTATGGAGCTTGTTGTACTGCCCAACATGGATGAGGAATCTGACAGGGAACGTGCTTTGGATGAACTGCCACAGAGTGCAGCTGGAAAAACGATTATGACCACCGAGCCTAAATTCGTCCCTAACCAAGCGGCTAATATTACAATAGATGACCATCTGGATATCAGAGTCCGAATGGTGGACTGTGTGGGTTATGCTGTTAACGGGGCTGTCGGCTATGAAGATGAACACGGGCCGAGGATGATTCACACGCCGTGGTATGAGGAGGCCATCCCGTTTCATGAAGCAGCTGAAATAGGGACACAGAAAGTGATCCAGGAGCACTCCACGATTGGAATTGTAGTCACGACAGACGGGACGATAGGCGAAATACCAAGGCAGGATTATGTGGAGGCCGAGGAGAAAATTGTTGAAGAACTGAGAGAGGTTGGAAAACCTTTTATTATGATCATCAATTCCGCCCAGCCTCATCATCCGAACACCGAACATCTCCGGGAGTCCCTTGCGGAGAAATATGATATCCCGTGCCTGGCTCTTTCTGTAGAGAGTATGAGAGAACAGGATGTTCAGAGTGTCCTTCGGGAAGCGCTGTTTGAATTTCCGGTCCTTGAGGTGAATGTGAACCTGCCGAGCTGGGTGATGGTGCTTGACTCCAGGCACTGGTTGAGAGCGAACCTGCAGGCGGCGATCGAAGATACTGTCAAAGACATCAAGCGTCTCCGGGATGTCGACGATGTCGTAGGCAGCTTCGATCAGTATGAGTATATAACAGGGGCTCATATTTCGGGCATGGATCTTGGTGAAGGGATCGCTGAAATTGACCTGCAGGCACCGGAGCACTTATATGATCATGTCCTGAAGGAAATTGTAGGTGAAGAAATCCGGGGCAGGGATCACCTGTTGGAAATCATGCAGGATTTCTCCTATGCAAAACGCGAATATGATCAAGTGGCTGATGCCCTGCAAATGGTAAAGCAGACCGGTTATGGGATTGCAGCTCCTTCTCTTGAAGATATGAAGCTGGATGAGCCGGAAATTATCAGACAAGGATCGAGGTTTGGTGTGCGTCTCAAGGCGGTTGCCCCTTCCATTCATATGGTTAAAGTGGATGTGCAGTCTGAATTTTCGCCGATTATCGGAACAGAGAAACAGAGTGAAGAGCTCGTCCGATATTTAATGCAGGACTTTGAAGATGACCCGCTTTCCATTTGGAATTCTGACATTTTCGGGCGTTCCCTGAGTTCTATTGTCAGAGAAGGTATCCAGGCGAAACTGGCATTAATGCCTGAAAATGCCCGCTACAAGCTTCAGGAAACACTGGAACGGATTATCAATGAAGGTTCAGGCGGTATGATCGCAATCATTCTGTAACGGCTCTTATTAAGAGCCGTTTTTATTTTTATTATGGCTTTTGATCTGCATCCTTGGGTTTTTATCAGAAAAAGCAGCTGGAAGAACGTTGGTACCTGATCTAAAGGCATACATAAGGATGGTATTCCGGATTGCTCCTTGCAATCCGGGAGGCGCTTTCAAATGGGGTGAAATGTGAAAACCGCGTCTTTTCAGGCCTTCTGGACGAAGGATTTGAAAATTTTTTTACTGAAAAACTTTGAAATGAAGGATTTTTTTACAACAACGTCGTATTAACCTGTGAGAAGATGTTCATACTGGTAGAAACGTTGTCATGACAGGCTTTGCAGGTTTTTTTGTAATTGTTGGACATTTCCGCGTCTGAATGGAAAGTGAACCACAATTCAGCGTTGAAATCGCATTGTAACGCGATTTTTAAAGGATTGTCTATTGAATTTCATGAAAAACTCGTTTATTATAAGGCTTGTCATCAAATGATGACCGTTAAATAAACATTTATAGCGGTGAACACCGCTTGAATGAGTTTAACCTTCTCGGGAGGAGGTGAATGTCATGAACAAAACAGATCTAATCAATGCGGTATCTGAAAAAGCAGATCTTTCTAAAAAAGATGCGACTCAAGCTGTAGATTCTGTATTCGAATCTATCATGGATTCACTTAAAGATGGTGACAAAGTCCAGCTGATCGGATTCGGTAACTTTGAAGTTCGTGAGCGTGCGGCACGTAAAGGCCGTAACCCACAAACTGGTGAAGAGATTGAAATCTCTGCAAGCAAAGTACCAGCGTTCAAACCTGGTAAAGCCCTTAAAGATGCGGTTAAATAATCAGCTACATAGGGCTTGGGAAAAGGGTGCACACTGCACCCTTTTCCTTTTTTTCATAGTAAAAAGCCGGCTATGCGTCCATACTGTAGTTGAATCGCGATCTCAGGCCCATTCAACAGGGTGGATATTTTGACAAAGGCGGCTCATTAAGACATAGTTAAGATAAAGAAGGAGGGCTCCTGCGATGTCTGCATCCAACAACGATTTTTTTGTAATTAAAGCACTGGAAGATGGTGTGAATGTCATTGGTCTTACAAGAGGAACGGACACAAGATTCCACCATTCCGAAAAGCTGGACCGTAATGAAGTGATGATTGCTCAGTTTACAGAGCATACATCTGCTGTGAAGGTACGCGGAAAAGCGGTTATTCAGACGAGCCACGGGGAAATGACCAACGACACAGAGTGATGGATATCCTCTGGTGTCCGATACATACAGGGAATGGCGAAATATGCTATAATTAGGAATGTTTATTAGTGTTCAGGAAGGGACCGGGTGATCATGTTGAATTCTTCAGATAACGATATTAAGCAGCTCAAAAGTAAAATCGCAGCCAAGGTCCGCCATCCTTATTTGGTTCGTTTTATACCTGAGCCGCACATCGATGACGACAAACTTGTTATCTTATCTTCCATTATGAACCATACAACACTGCCGGTGGAGAAGAAAGAGCAGTATATTATTACGACCATGCTCGTACAAATTGCTCTGGACACCCATGATCTGGTTACCTTGACTGATGACGAAGATGATAAAGAAACAGTAAGGCGCCGCCAGCTCACGGTTCTGGCTGGTGATTATTTCAGCGGGCTCTACTATTATTTATTATCCCAGTTGAATGATATTCCCATGATTCATACCCTTGCGGGAGCCATAAAGGAAATCAATGAGCTCAAAATGGAACTCTACTATAAGGATGTGGAGTCTTTTCAGGAATTTCTGGATGGTGTGAAGAAAATTGAATCGCTGCTCATACAAAGAGTAGGTGCTTATGTTCAAAAAACAGCCATCAATGACATGGCAGGGGAATGGCTGCTGGCTAAGAAATTGATGGAGGAAAAACGCAGTTATCAGGAGGGGAACGTATCGCCGTTGATTGAAGCCCTTGTGAAAAGGCCCGGCCTTTTCGGGAATCACGGACAGGTGATCGGAAGCCTTGAACAGATGCTGCAGAGTCATGTAAACCATCTTGAGGCAGCCGTGGCCCAGCTGCCCATTCATTTCAACTGGCTGAAATCCTACGTTCATGCAGCTATTCATCATCAATTTAATCATAGACAGATCGCGGAAGAAGGGTAAGTTATGGATCCACAGACGAAAGAAGAACGGGTACACCATGTGTTTGAGAAAATATACGGACGTTATGATAGTATGAATTCCATTATTTCCTTCCAACAGCACAGGCTTTGGCGCAGGGACGTCATGAAGCGCATGAATGTCCAGCCGGGCGATACGGCCCTTGACGTCTGTTGTGGGACGGGGGACTGGACAATGGCTTTGGCAGAAGCCGTCAGCAGCAATGGAAAAGTCACCGGCCTGGATTTCAGTGAGAACATGCTCTCTGTCGGTATCAAGAAAAAGCTGGCCGGTCGAGTGCGTCAGGTTGAGTTTCAGCATGGAAATGCGATGGCACTTCCATTTGAGGATGATCAATTCGATTTTGTAACCATTGGATTTGGTTTAAGGAACGTGCCTGATTACCAGCAGGTGCTTCGGGAAATGTACCGGGTCGTCAAGCCCGGCGGTAAAGTCGTCTGTTTGGAAACCTCCCAGCCGACAAATCCGTTTTTTAAACGGATGTATTACTTCTATTTTGGAAATATCATGCCGCTTTTCGGCAGGGTGTTTGCAAAGAGTTATCAGGAGTACAGCTGGCTTCATGAATCAGCCAAGGACTTTCCCGGCAAGAAAGAATTAAAAATGATGTTTGAGGATGCCGGCCTTTCCAACGTCATTGTCAAATCCTATACAGGCGGCGTAGCAGCTATGCATATGGGTGAAAAGCTTTAACCGAGGATGAACTAGAATGAAATTAGCTATGATCTACTCTTTTCTAAAAAATGACCTGGCTGTGATTGAAGATGCAGTCAATGATACCATTCAGTCCAACAATACGGTTTTAAGAGATGCGTCCAGTCAGCTTCTCCAGGCAGGCGGCAAGAGGATCCGCCCTGTCTTCGTTCTTCTCGGGGGCAAATTCGGCGATTATGATATTGAGCGGATGAAAGCCGTTGCTGTTTCTTTAGAGCTGATCCATACAGCCTCTCTCGTCCATGATGATGTCATAGATGAAGCGGAGCTGAGAAGAGGGGAACCAACCATTAAAGCAAGGTGGGATAACCGCATTGCGATGTATACAGGGGATTACATATTTGCACGCTCTCTGGAAACGCTGTCGGTTCTTGAAAACCCGAAGGCCCATCAGATTCTTGCTGGAACGATGGTGGAATTGTGTCTTGGTGAAATCGAACAGATTAAGGACAAATACAATGTCTACCAGAATTTCCGCACCTACTTACGACGGATCAAAAGGAAAACAGCTCTGCTTATCGCGGCCAGCTGCCGCCTGGGAGCCATTGCTGCGAATGTTGCCGAGGAGAGGGAAAAAGCGCTTTACCGATATGGCTACAATGTAGGGATGTCCTATCAGATCATCGATGATGTGCTGGACTTTACAGCTTCTGAAGAGGAGCTTGGTAAACCGGCGGGCAGTGACCTTCTGCAGGGAAATGTGACGCTGCCGGTGCTTCTTTCTATGGAAGACCCGCTTTTCAAGAAGCAGCTTCAGGAAGCTTTTACAGGCACAGAAGCGGAAACGACAGAAAAACTGAAGCCTCTAATTCGGACCATCCAGACAAATGGTTCGATTGAACGATCCCTTGAAATCAGCGATCTGTATCTGCAGAAAGCCTATCAGTCACTCAATGGACTTCCAGCAGGGCGTGCCAAGCAGACTTTGAAAGGAATCGCCAAGTATATTGGAAAAAGAAGGGCATGATTCTATTGCCTTTCCTTTCATTGTTTGATAGACTTTTTATGGCACTTATTAAAAGCGCTTTCAGACTATACATAAGATGAGGTGTTTGTCATGGAAAAGACTTTTTTAATGGTAAAACCCGACGGTGTACAGCGTAATTTGATTGGAGAAATCACAGGAAGATTCGAGCGGAAAGGTTTCAAATTGGCCGGTGCCAAGCTGATGTCTATTCCAGAGGAACTGGCACAAGAACATTACGGCGAGCATAAAGAGAAGCCTTTCTTCGGTGAATTGGTCGAATTCATCACTTCCGGTCCTGTATTTGCAATGGTATGGGAAGGGGAGGACGTCATAGCGGCCGCACGACAGATGATGGGGGCTACAAAGCCTTCAGACGCAGCTCCTGGGACGATCCGCGGGGACTTTGGCATGATCGTTGGGAAGAATGTCATCCATGGCTCCGATTCAATAGAAAGTGCAGAAAGAGAAATTTCCCTGTTCTTCAACGAAGGAGAACTGGTTGATTATCAAAAAGACAGCCTTGCCTGGGTCTATGAATGAACGATAAAACCGCCTGCGGGCGGTTTTTTTGTTTCTACCTCTCTATATTTACAATAAGCAGGCGGTAGCGTAATCTTAAGGGTAGATTATAGAAGCAGGGGGCGCGGGGATGACAAATGATTACCTAAGCTTTACGGAAAATATTTATGCAAAGACAGGCATTGACCTTTCTCTCTATAAAGAGACGCAGATGAAACGGCGACTTACCTCACTGCGTGACAAAAGAGGGTACCCCAGTTTTATAAGCTACTTTCAAGCTTTGGAGGGGGACCATGAACTATTGGAAGAGTTGATGAATAAAGTCACGATCAACGTTTCAGAATTTTATCGGAACCGGCAGCGTTTTGATGTTCTGGAAGAGAAAGTGATTCCTCATTTATCGAAAAAGAATCAGCGTCTGCGCATATGGAGTGCCGCATGTTCTACGGGGGAGGAGCCTTATACCCTGGCGATGATCTTTGCGCGTTTTTTCCCTCGGGAACAGTTGGAAATTATCGCTACAGACATCGATCCTCTAGCTCTGGCGCGTGCGAAAGAAGGCGTGTATCACGAGCGGTCACTCAAAGAAGTTCCTGATGATATAAAGCAGGCGCACTTTACTAAAGAAGGTCCATTTTACCGTGTTCACGAAGATATCAGGAGCCGCGTCGTGTTTAAGGAACACAATCTGCTGGCCGATGCTTTCCCTTCCAAGTGCGACCTGATCGTCTGCCGCAATGTCATGATTTACTTTACGGAAGAGGCCAAAAAGGAACTGTATGTTAAATTCAACCAGTCTCTGAAGGCGGACGGCATTTTCTTTGTAGGCAGTACGGAGCAGATTTTTTCGCCGGAACACTATCATTTCAAGGTTTTTGATACCTTTTTTTACCAGAAAGTAAATAGAGCATCGGCGGCCTCGGGTGTAAAAGCGTTTTCATGAAAGATTAATAAAAAAATTGAATTTTTCGATGTTACAAACGGGATTCCTTATGATATAGTAGTATCTAAAATTTATCCCCCGTTATATCCGGGGGTACCTATACAGGAGGTACAATATTCATGCGCTACTTAACCGCTGGTGAATCACACGGAAAACAACTGACAACAATACTGGAAGGCATCCCCTCTCATCTTCCACTGTTGAGGGAACAGATCAATGAATCACTCATACGCCGCCAGGGTGGCTACGGTCGTGGAAAACGGATGCAGATCGAAAAAGATCTCGTAGAAATTACAAGTGGTGTAAGACATGGATATACGTTAGGGTCACCCATTACGCTTGTTGTACATAATGATGACTTTAAGCATTGGACAGATATTATGGGAGAAGATCCCCTTCCCGAAGGTACAGATAAAATTCGACGGACTGTAACGAAGCCCCGCCCGGGTCACGCCGATCTAAATGGCGGAATGAAATATGGTCATCGTGATATGCGGAATGTTCTGGAACGTTCATCAGCAAGGGAAACAGCTGCAAGGGTAGGTGCAGGAGCGGTCGCGAAAGTTCTCCTTAAAGAACTTGGCATTGAAGTTGCCGGCTATGTAAGAGAAATCGCGGGCATCGTCAGTGATGTAGATGAAAATCTTACCCTGAGCGAACGCCGTGAAATTTCCGAGGCTTCTCCTGTCCGTACATTTGACGAACAGGCGGCTGAAAAAATGATGAAAGCCATTGATGATGCGAAGAAGGATGGAGATTCCATCGGAGGGGTCACTGAGGTTTACGTAGAAGGGATGCCTGCAGGGCTTGGCTCTTATGTCCAGTACGACCGGAAGCTTGATGCTAAAATTGCCCAGGCCGTGATGAGCATCAACGCCTACAAAGGGGTGGAATTTGGAATTGGTTTTGAAGCAGCAAGAAAACCTGGAAGCCAGGTCCATGATGAGATCCTTTGGAGTGAAGAGGAAGGTTACACACGCAGGACGAACCGTCTTGGCGGGTTTGAAGGCGGGATGACTACAGGGATGCCGATTGTGGTCAAAGGCGTTATGAAGCCGATTCCGACGTTATACAAGCCTCTGCAGAGTGTGGATATCGAAACGAAAGAGCCATTTAATGCAAGTATCGAGCGGTCAGACTCCTGTGCAGTACCGGCAGCGTCTGTTGTAATGGAACATATCGTTGCTTTTGAACTGGCCAAAGCGATAACAGAAGAATTTCCATCCGACTATTTCCCACGTCTTAAGCGGGCGGTTGATGATTACAGAAAAGAAATCAGGGATTTTTGATGAAGACACTACAGATCACGGCAAGTACACATGAATATGAGGTTGTCCTTGGAGAAGGGATTCGTCATAGGATTCCTGACATGTTGGAAAAAGACTATCAGTCCATCCTGATCATCACCGATGATCAGGTATCGGATTATTACCTCGAAGATGTAAAGCAGTCGTTTACCAGTGACCGGTACGTCTATACTGCTGTGGTCCCAAGTGGGGAAGCATCGAAAAGTATGGAATGTTATGAGCAGCTCCTCGATGCCTGCACGACTCATCAGCTGGACCGCCGCTCATTGATCATCGCCCTTGGCGGCGGTATGATTGGCGATCTCGCGGGCTTTACCGCTTCAACGTACTTAAGAGGTATCGATTATATCCAAGTGCCGACTACAATTCTGGCTCATGACAGCAGTGTCGGCGGGAAAGTAGCCATCAATCATCACAGAGGAAAAAATCTTATCGGGAGCTTTTTCAACCCTCAGAAAGTCGTTTATGACCTTGAAACCATCGCTACACTTTCCCGGAAGGAAATCCGCTCCGGTTACGGAGAAGTCATTAAACACGCGTTCCTAAGTGATGTAAACTGGCTTGACAGCCTTCTTGATGTGTCGCTGGATACCTTGACAAGCAGGCAGCTGGAGGAAGATTTATATAGAGGCATTCAAGTGAAGGCCTCTATCGTGGAAAAAGACGAGAAGGAAGCGGATATCCGCCAGTACTTGAATCTTGGGCACACGCTTGCCCACGCGGTTGAATCCGAGCTCGGTTATGGCAGAGTGACACATGGAGAAGCTGTAGCCCTCGGGCTTTTATATGCATTGAAATTGAGCAGCATAACAAGCGGAAAAGATTTACGAGTAAATGATTATGTAAACTGGTTAAGAAAAAATGAATACCCGCTTGATCTATTGAGAGGCCTTGATGCTGAAAAACTGGTGGATCGTATGAAGTGGGATAAGAAAACGATCGGCAGGCAGATTAACTTTGTTCTGCTGGATGGCGTAGGACATCCTTATGTCCAGGCCATGGATGACAGTCTCCTGTTAAATGAATTAAAATGTGTCATAGAAGAGGTGGGGAACGGATGATGATCAGAGGAATCAGAGGAGCTACGACCGTCGAAAACAATGAACAGGATGAAATCGTCAACCGTTCATTAGAAATGATGCAGGCGATCATTACGGCTAACCAGCTGGATGCGGATGATGTCGTTTCCGTTTACTTTACCGTTACCGAAGATTTAACGGATACCTTTCCAGCGAAAAGCTTGAGGCAGATAGATGGATGGACGTATGTGCCTGTCATGTGCATGAGGGAGATTCCCGTACCTGGCAGCCTTGAAAAATGCATCCGCGTGATGGTGACGGCCCGGACTGAGATTGAGCAGGCACAGATTCAGCATGTATATCATCATCAGGCCGTTCGACTTCGCCCTGATTTAAAGAGTTGAGAGGAGTTTTTTCATGAAAGCAAAAGATATTCTTAAGACGATGAAACCTTATAAACCCGGCAAAGGCATTGAAGAGGTGAAAAAAGAGTACGGGCTTGACCGTATTGTCAAACTGGCTTCCAACGAAAATCCATACGGCTTTTCTCCTGTGGTGAAGGAAGAGCTTCCAAAGCTCGTTTCCAAACTGGAAATTTATCCGGACGGCTATGCAGCGGGTGTGAGGACGAAGGTTTCCAGTTTTCTTGGGGTGGATGAAGACCAGATCATTTTTGGAAATGGATCGGATGAAGTTGTCCAAATCATCTGCCGCACATTCCTTGAGCCTGGTGCCAATACGGTCATGGCTTCTCCGACGTTTCCCCAGTACCGTCACAATGCCTTGATAGAAGGGGCGGAAGTGAGGGAAGTTCCGTTGAAGGAAGGTCATCATGACCTCGAGGAAATGATTCGTCAAATTGATGAAAACACGCGTGTTTTATGGATCTGTACACCGAATAACCCAACAGGTGTTCACATCAACGAAGAAACGATACAAGACGTGCTGGCCAGAGTCCCTGAACATGTGCTGGTCGTGCTTGATGAAGCCTACTACGAATACCTGGAAGCGGAAGATTCTTTTGATGCGGTCTCTGCATTAAATCAATACCCGAACGTAATGGTTCTTCGTACCTTTTCAAAAGCTTATGGTCTTGCCGGCCTGCGTATCGGATTCGGCTTGGCCGCAGCGGAGGTCATTCAGGTACTTGAACCAGCAAGAGAACCGTTCAATACATCTACAGTTGCCCAGGCTGCTGCGATACTCGCTCTGGACGATCAGGAATTTATTACGACAACAGTGGAAGCCACCCATAAAAATAAAAGAGCCTTGATGCGTTTCTGTGATGAAAACGGTCTGGGCTATTATGACACCCAGGCGAACTTCCTTATGATCCAGCTCCCTATCAGCGGGGATGAGATGTTTGAATACCTCCTTACTCAAGGGTTTATCGTTCGCTCCGGCGAAGCGCTTGGACTGCCGAATTCCATACGATTGACTATCGGCAGAGAAGACGACATGCTCCAGATTCAACAGGCCATGAAAAAGAAGCTGGAAATGGTTAAGCAGTCATGAAACAGACGGTCCTCATCGTCGGTTTAGGATTAATCGGCGGATCGATTGCAATGAATGTATCTAAGAAAGAAGATGTTTTTGTCATCGGTATGGACGGAGACGAAGCAGCTTTGAATATGGCGCTGAAGCAGGGCGTCATTGACCAGGCATCTTTTAACTTTTCTAAAGCAGTGGTGGAGGCGGATGTATGTATTCTGGCTACGCCTATTTCAGTCACCATCGATTTTCTCCATCAGCTGGAAAACGTGGAGCTGACTAAACCGCTGCTTGTTACGGATGTGTCATCTGTGAAAAATCAGGTTTTAAAAGCAGCGGACCGCCTGACACACCCTCTGCTTTCCTTTGTGGGCGGCCATCCAATGGCCGGCTCACACAAGCAGGGCTATACAGCGGCGAAACCTCATCTGTTTGAAAATGCGATATACGTTCTCACGCCCGCCCTTAATGGCACAAAGAAGGAAGCGGAAAGGCTTAAGGATTTACTATCCGAAACAAACGCTCGTTTCCTGACGTTTTCGACAAGTGAACATGATGAAATGACTGCGGTCATTTCCCACTTTCCACATTTAATTGCTTCCTCCCTCGTGCATCAGGCGAAGGTTTGGCAGGAAACCCACCCATACATTGAACACCTGGCTGCCGGCGGTTTTAAGGATATCACCCGGATCGCTTCCAGCAACCCGAAGCTCTGGCAGGATATTTTCTTTCAAAACAGAGACCTCCTTATTGCAATGCTTGAGGATTGGATCAACGAAATGGATAAAGTCCGCACCTTCCTGAAGGAGGAGGCGGAAGAGGAAACATATGAATACTTGAAAGAAGCCAAGCTTTACCGTGACGGTCTTCCTGTGAAGGAAAGGGGAGCCATTCCCGCTTTTTATGACATTTATGTAGATATTCATGACCAGCCGGGGGCTATCCATGATGTGATTGGTCTTTTGGCAGCGGATGGAATCAGCATAAAAAACATTCAAATCCTCGAAATCCGTGAAGGGATTACAGGAGTTCTGCGTGTAAGCTTTGCTACAAGCGAAGAGCAGAAGCTGAGTCATAAAGTCCTGCAGGAGAAAAAATATGAAGTTATGGTGCAGCAGTAATCAAGGGAGGCAGAAGAATGACAGAGATACAATTGCAGCCGACACAGAAGCAGCTGCAGGGGACTATGTCTGTCCCTGGCGATAAATCAATATCCCACCGGTCTGTTATATTTTCGGGATTGGCAGAGGGAACATCATATATTACCAATTTCCTAACGGGAGAGGACTGCCTTCGGACTGTCGAAGCTTTTCGTGAGATGGGTGTCAGAATTGATCAGCAGGATGACCGTCTGACGGTATATGGAAGAGGAATTCAAGGCCTCAAGGAGCCGTCTTCTCCATTGAATTTCGGCAACTCCGGAACAACCGCAAGATTGATGAGCGGGGTTTTGGCAGGGCTGCCTTTATTTACGACGGCCTTTGGGGATGCATCCTTATCCAAGCGGCCGATGGATCGTGTCGTCGTCCCATTAAAGCAGATGGAAGCGGATATCTCCGGCAGGGATGAGAATCGTCTGCTTCCTCTCGCATTCAGGGGCCGTAAGTTGAAAGGGACTATACATGAGCTTACCGTTAGAAGCGCGCAGGTGAAATCAGCCCTTCTTCTTGCAGGCATGCTGGCGGACGGGGAGACCAAAGTGATCGAACTCGGACAGACAAGAAATCATACAGAAATGCTTCTTCCTGAATTCGGCGTGGATCTTAACATAGAGGGACCTGCCATTACCATCGAGGGTGGTCAGCAGCCACAGGCATCAGATATAACAGTTCCCGGAGACATTTCATCAGCCGCATTTTTCATTGTCGCTGCTGCCATCGTTCCAGGCAGTGATCTCCTGATTAAAGATGTGGGGTTGAATTCTACCAGAGACGGCATTATTCAGGCGATGAAAAGAATGGGGGCGGATATTGAAACGGATATCCATACCTATATCGGGCGCGAGCCGGTCGGGGACGTCCGGGTCAGAAGCTCCCGTCTCAAGGCTCTGCAGCTGGATGGTGAGCTGATCCCGAATCTTATTGACGAAATTCCGATTATTGCCCTTGCTGCGACACAAGCCGAAGGAACAACCGTCATTAAGGATGCTGAAGAACTGAAATTCAAAGAAACCGATCGTATTGAAGCGGTCGTGACTACTCTTACGAAGCTCGGAGCTGAAGCAGAGGCCACTGAGGACGGTATGGTCATCCATGGAGGAGCTTCTTTAACAGGAGGCAGCGTCCACTCTTATGGTGATCACAGAATAGGGATGATGGGTGCTGTCGCTTCTCTTATCAGTGCTGAGCCGGTCACGATTCAGGACAAGGACTGCATCAATATTTCCTATCCTTCCTTTTTTGAGCATTTAAATGGAGTCCTCCGTTAAAATAACTTCATAGTTTCATTGAAGCTCTCATACGATATAAAAAGCCTGCCTGGTGGAGGTAATCGTAGAGAGCTTCTTTGCGTAAAAGGAAAGAGAAGATGATTCAGGGATGTCCACCAGAGAGGGTCACCACGAGGAAAGGGATGGGGCGTACAGATTTTTATGGTAATGGAAGCGCATTCGGCCTGGTGGGATTATGTGACGGCGGCTTATGACTGAAAAGAGAGACCTGCTTCTTCGGTTTGAACACCTAGTGAATAGCTTACGCAGCAGATATCTGGAATATGACCACATCATGAAGAGGTCTGTTGTACATAAACAGACATCCGCACCCTGACATCTATTCTTCTTTTCATCTTACCCGCTCCTGAATGGAAACCTTGGACAAAATTCGTCAGCGGAATGGAATATCGTCGAACGACTAATCAGAAATGTGGTCTTCACTGTATGGACATTATGGTATGATTAATCTGAAAGACGTGGTTTTCCGATGGAGAGCCGGAACGTTTGAAGAGAAGGATGTTTTCAGATATCATAGTGCTGTTCCAATAAACAAAAATACGAGCGGACGGATGGAAAACTCCATCCGATCTAAATAAAGTGAAGAATCACATGCATGTGCTTAACGTGGAAAGGATGTCATCATGGAGGAAATACAAAAAGCCATTCGTCAAATGGAGGCCCATAAGACGGAAGATGCAATAAAAACACTGACAACATATCTGCCAGAGGCGGATGAAGAGGAGCGTTTTACCATTGCAGAACTGTACATGCAGTGGGGAATGCTGGAAGAAGCGAAAATGGTGCTTCACGAACTGATTCAACGCTATCCGAAAGAACAGGAATTGAAAGTGATGATGGCAGAAATTCACATCGATCTTGATGAGGATGATGAAGCAATCGAACTGCTGAACCAATTCGGACCTGAAGACGAAGACTATCTTCAGGCGCTGGTACAGCTTGCTGACTTGTATCAGGCCCAGGGGCTGTATGAAGTAGCCGAACAAAAACTTCTGGCTGCTAAAAACGTGGAACCAAACTCAGCCATTATTGATTTTGCTCTTGGTGAACTCGCGTTTTCAAATGGGGAGTACTCCAAGAGTATCCCGTATTATGAAAATGCCATGCACCATCAGCCGGTGATTGGTGATATAGAAGTGGCCACACGACTGGCTGAAGCCTATGCGGCCAATGGGGAATTTGAGCAGGCGTTGGAATTCTTCCAGAAGGTGGAAGAGGACAATCCGGATGTTCTCTTCCGTTATGGATTTGTGGCTTTCCAGGCCAACCGTAATGATATCGCGATTCACGTCTGGGAGGAACTGATTGAGAAAGATCCTTACTTCCAATCGGTTTATCCACACCTGGCTCAGGCTTATGAGTCCGAAGGGATGCCTCAGGCAGCCCTTGATATGGCTCGAAAAGGCCTTGCTAAAGACGAATTCAACAAAGAACTTTATCACCTTGCCGGCAGTCTTTCCCACCGTCAGGGGAATAAGGAAGAAGGATACCGTCTCATGCGGGAAGCGGTCGCCCTGGACCCCGGCTATAAAGAAGCTGTTCTGTTTCTGATTGAAAACTTTAAATCCGATGAGGACTATGATCAGATCATCGACTTAATTCAAGAACTGATTTCCTTAGGTGAGGAAGACCCCCATTATCTATGGGAGCTTGCCCATGCCCTGGAAGAGGAAGAGCGTTTCAAGGAAGCCTATGAACAATACAGCCAGGCTTATCTTTCCCTTAAGGAAGACACCGACTTCCTCAAATCCTACGGATACTTCCTCGTTGAGGACGGCCGTATGGAAGAAGGTGTCCGTGTCTTCAAGGAATACCTTGCCATCGACCCTGCTGATACTGAGATCGAGGATTTCGTTAAGCGTCTGAATGAGGAATAAATGGAAAACTAAAGCGCAGGAGGGGCGCATATGCAGACACCAATTTCTGTGGATGAGAAAAAAGATTTTGTCCGCTGGTTTTTGAATCACTTTCAGTTGAAAAAGAGGGAAAGTGTCTGGATTCTTAACTATTTAATGAATCATGAATCTCTTTTATCCAGTGTTCATTTCGTCCAGGAAGTGAAGTTTTGTCCCCGTGGTATGGAAATTAGTGCGCAGGGAGTCTCTGATCCCCCTTTCCGGTTTTATAAAGGTCAGGTCATGACCAACGATGCGGAAAAATCCTTTCATGATCTTCGTATGAATCAGGGGGAGCCGGTTTATATTCAGATGAACTTCGAGAATGCCCAGCAGTGTTCCAAATATGCGCTTGTTCTTGAAGAGAATCCATATCTCCCCAAAGATTATTATTTGAATGACCGTGATAAGAATGAAGCAGACCGCCTGTTGAAAATCAGCCTTCTCCAACATCGGAGAAAGCAGATTGAAGAACAGATTGATGAATCCCTGATCAATGGGGAACGGACGGTTTTTACCGAGTTGTGCGGCCGGCTCGAAAAAGTGAAAGAGGAACTGAGTGCGTTTTATTAAAAAATAAAGTCAGGAGCATCCTATGATGTTCGCTGACTTTATTTTTTATTTTTATGTAGTAAAATATAGAAAAACGTACATAACAAAGGCAGGGGATACTTATGAAATGGACGAAAGCAGATACGACCCAGTACTTACCGGAAAAACAATACGTGGACACGCTAATGATTCCACTGATACCCTTTGACCCCGCCGGGGACCAGCAGATGGTCGGGCAGGCTTTCCAACGGGAGCTGAATCAGGTGTTTATGAACCTGATTGAAAAAGAATACAGAGGCAGGATCTTTCTTTCCCCTGACTATGCCTATTTAAAGGGTGGATACGAAAAGGAGAAAGAAAGATTAAATGAGTGGATTCAGCGTTTCAGGGAACAGCCGTTTGAACACGTTTTCCTATTTACGTTCGACAGCGGCTGGAAGAAACATGAGGATGATTTGGCCGGCCGTTTAATCTGGGTGCCGGGGATGTCGAGCGGCAGCATGAAATCGACAGAAACACAGGCATTTGTGAAGGAACAGGCCCGCGGCATCAGTGAACTGATCCAGGCCTATTGGTGACTGGATAAAACTTCCGACAAGGTTTGATATTTTATTGACCAGGCTATAAGATTGCGCTATCATGGTAATGTCCTAGTTAAACCATGTGTGATCGATCCATGCTGCATGGATTACAGCATAGAGGGGGGAAAAGTATGAGCGATAAAAAGAGGGTGTCCCGACGTCAGTTTCTGAACTACACGCTCACTGGTGTAGGCGGTTTCATGGCTGCCGGTATGCTTGCTCCGATGGTTCGGTTCGCAATCGATCCCGTTTTGAAGTCCAAAGAAGGCGGCGATTTGAAATCGGTTGCTTCTGTCGATGAGATCACAAAAGAGCCGCAGCGCTTCGAGTGGACCATCGACCAGGTGGACGGCTGGTACGAATCTGAAGTACAGAAAACAGCCTGGGTATACAAGGATGACAATGATGAAATCGTTGCCCTGTCACCGATCTGCACCCATTTAGGCTGTACAGTGGACTGGGGTTCCAATGATGAGTACCCGAATGAGTTCTACTGTCCGTGTCACGGGGGCCGTTATACAAAAGACGGCGATAACGTTCCGGGCACACCGCCGACCGCACCATTACCTGTTTTTGAGCACGAAACCAAAGAAGGTATGCTTTATTTAGGTGAAGCAAAAGACAGAGGGGGGGCATAACACATGCTTCAGAGAATTTACGACTGGGTGGACGAGCGTGTCGATGTAACCCCGTTATGGCGTGATATAGCGGATCACGAAGTTCCTGAGCACGTCAACCCGGCACATCACTTTTCAGCATTTGTTTACTGTTTTGGTGGTCTTACATTCTTCGTAACAGTCATTCAGATTCTGTCCGGAATGTTCCTGACCATGTACTATGTACCAGATATTGAGAACGCATGGAAATCGGTTTATTACTTACAGCGAGAGGTTGCTTACGGTCAAATCGTACGTGGGATGCACCACTGGGGCGCCAGTCTCGTCATTGTGATGTTATTCTTACATACACTGCGGGTATTCTTCCAGGGCGCTTATAAAAAGCCGCGTGAATTGAACTGGGTGATTGGGGTCCTATTGTTCTTTGTCATGCTTGGTCTTGGTTTTACAGGGTATCTGCTTCCATGGGATAACAAAGCTTATTTCGCTACTCAGGTAGGTCTTGAGATTGCAGCGGCAACACCGTTTATCGGAGATCAAATCCGTACACTGCTTGCCGGTGACCCATCGATTGTTGGTGCTCAAACGCTTACACGTTTCTTTGCTATCCACGTATTTTTCCTTCCGGCAGCATTGTTCGGATTAATGGCCTTCCACTTTGTCCTAATCCGTAAACAAGGTATTTCCGGACCACTATAAAATAGCAAAAGAAGGAGGGAAAGCTGTGCATAGGGGAAAAGGGATGAAGTTCGTCGGTGATTCAAGGGTCACTGCCGAACAAAAAGCCAATTTACCAAAAGACTATTCAGAATATCCAGGCCGCACGGAAGCGTTCTGGCCCAACTTCCTGTTGAAAGAGTGGCTGGTAGGATCGGTCTTTCTGATCGGGTTTTTAATACTTACCGCTGCCCATCCGTCACCGCTGGAGCAGCAGGCGGATCCAAACAACGCGAGTTACATTCCGCTACCGGACTGGTACTTCCTGTTCTTGTATCAATTCCTTAAATATCAATTTGCCGGCGGGGATTACATTGTTCTCGGAGCGATTGTTATGCCGGGTCTTGCCTTCGGTGCACTTCTGCTGGCACCGTTCCTGGACCGTGGACCGGAACGACGTCCTCACAAGCGTCCAATTGCTGTAGGCCTGATGCTTCTTGGTTTCGCAGCCACCTTTTGGCTTACCTATGAATCCGTCACACATGCAGATTACGAAATGCGTGCGGAGAAATATGGTGTGAACGTGGAAGCGGTTGAATCCACAATTGATAAATCAGCTCCGGGTTATGCCGTTTATGAAGCCAACTGTCTGAGCTGTCACGGCGATGCCCTTCAAGGTCAGGGAAGCTACCCATCATTAATTGATGCAGAGCTGACGGTTGACCAAGTGAAGGACATTGCAGTGAATGGTAAAGGCGCCATGCCGGCTGGAATCTTTAACGGAACGGATGAGGAACTTCAGCAGCTTGCTGAGTTTGTTGTCGGGGCAGGCAGTGGTGAAGGAGGCTCATCTGAAGGAGAAGGCTCTTCTGAGGGAGAAGGCTCTTCCGAGGAAGAAAGCTCCTCTGAAGAAGAATCTTCCGAGGAAGAAAGTTCCTCTGAAGAAGAATCTTCCGAGGAAGAAAGTTCCTCTGAAGGAGAGAATGGTGAAGATTCAGAAGAAGAGAGTGGGTCTTCTGAAGAATGAACAAAATAGATTGATGAATGCCGCGCTGAAACATGCGCGGTTTCTTTTGTTACAGGAGGAAGGTTCGCATGAAACAGATGTTGACATATATTTTGACGCACCGGCTTTTTTTAATCGTATTATTTTTTGTTAATCTCGGAGGAACGATTTACGGGTATCTATGGTATGAACCGCAGCTGGAGGTAACAGAACCGATCTTCCTCCTGTTTGTTCCTGACAGCCCCACAGCCAGTTTGTTTTTTACAATCTTTCTTGGTTTTTATCTATTCGGAAGGAATGTCCCATATATAGAAGCGCTCGCGCTCATTACACTGCTTAAATATGGGGTATGGGCGGTGGTGATGAACGGTCTTACCTTTATGGAATATGGCGCTCTGCCGTGGACCGGTTACATGCTTATACTTTCTCATAGTGCCATGGCTGTTCAGGGGGTTCTGTATGCGCCCTTTTATGCAATGCGGATCAGGCATATTCTTTTTGCTGCTGTATGGACGCTTCATAATGATGTCATTGACTATGTCTTTGAACAGATGCCTGTCTATCCGGCAATTATGGAGCATATGAAGGAAATCGGCTATTTCACCTTCTGGCTGAGTCTGATCTGTATAGGTGCAGCCTATTCCCTTATGAAAAAGATACAGAACGTCTAAATGTGGATCCCCTTTCATAACATGTAACTAATCGGGATAATGAGAGGGGAGAAGTGAAATGGGACAGGTGTGTAAAGTTGTGTTCATATCCCTGATTTTCACACTCATGCCGCTGAGCCTGCATGATGGGTGGGGTGAGGGAGCCCCGGAGCAGTGGGAACGATTTTACAGCCAGTACAGGTCACTTCTTCATGACGGAAAAATTGAGGCAGCAGAGAGGCTCCTGCATAGCAGGTGGACGGATATGGAAACCTATATGCGCGGGGTGTCTGAAGAGGACCGAACCGTCTGGGAGAACTTGAACATGTCCGAAAATGGAGACCGGCCGTCGGAAGCGGCTCTCCTATTCTTTGAAGTGCTTACTGCACCAGACAGAGAAACAGCAGTGGAACAAAAATTAGCAGCTTTCCATGAGGCATTGTATAGTACTCCGGCGGAGCAGGTTCTTCTGGACTGGGAGAACCTTGAGCCGGTCGTGATGCACGTGTATGACACTGTAGATACCAGACAGCTCCGGCAGGCACTTGAACAGCATCATCTTCAACCGACGGCCGAAACGGCTGCCTATTCCTCTGCAATGGTCGATGCGCTGGTTCAGGGCAGCAGTGGTGAAGGAGTGTCTTTGCAGGGAACGGCTGCCGGGGTGGGAGGATTTATCCTTGCGGTTCTTTTTTATGTAGGGGTGATGAAGCACCCTTCCCGTTCAAAAATTAGACACACAATAAAAGAACATAATAGTTGATTTTCCAGAGGGATTTGACTAAAATTGACCTAAGAACCATTCTTATGGAGGAATGACAAATGAGTTTTATCATTTACTTTGCTTTGATTTTTATTATCCCTTTGTGGGCTCAGTCTAAAGTGAAGTCTACGTACAAAAAATATTCACAAGTCCCTACTTCATCGTCCATGTCAGGTGCTGAAGTAGCACGAAAAATTCTTAATGACAACGGCCTCTTTAATGTAGCTGTGGAAGAAGTCCGCGGCCATTTGACAGACCATTACGATCCGCGCTCCAAAGTGATTCGTCTTTCTTCAGACATTTATCACGGACGCTCCACAGCCGGTGCAGCAGTGGCAGCACACGAAGTGGGGCACGCCATACAGGATGCGGAGGATTATGCTTTCCTTCGTTTCCGAAGCGCCCTCGTCCCGGTAGCAAGCTTTGGTTCCAATATCTCTATCTTCCTATTGATTGGTGGTATGCTGCTTCAGATGACAGGTCTTGTCTTTGTCGGGATTGTCTTCTTCGCAGCAGCCGTGCTGTTCCAGCTGATTACACTGCCTGTGGAATTCGATGCTTCCAACCGTGCCATGGCACAGCTGGTGTCGACCGGCGTCATCCGGAACGATGAAGAACGGAAAACGAAGAAGGTCCTCAATGCTGCGGCAATGACATATGTGGCGGGTGCACTCGTTGCCCTTGCCGAACTTCTCCGCTTTGTATTCATGTTCATTGGGATGAACGAAGAGTAAAGGACAGGAAAAAAGACCTCCGGCAGCGGAGGTCTTTTTTTGTTTTCCAGGATGGTCCTAGTCAATGGGGTTTTTGTTTTCATCCAAAGTAAACCCCTCACCCATCACATCATGGACGTGGCTGACGGCTACAAACGCATGGGGATCAATCTGTTCGATGATGGTTTTCAGCCGTACAATTTCGTTTTTCGCTATAACACAATATAAAACATCCCGTTTAGAACCGGAAAACGATCCGCGGCCGTCAAGTACGGTCACACCTCGATCCATCTCCTGCATAACTTTTTGTGAGATCTCTTCGCTCTTTTCCGATATGATGGTCGTTCCACGGGCAGCGTAGGCACCTTCCTGGATGAAATCAATCACTTTCGCACCGACAAAAACCGCGACAAGCGTATACATTCCTCGGACATGTTCTAAATAAGTAATGGCAGAAATGAAAATCACGAGAGCATCAAAAACGAACATCGCCCGGCCCATACTCCAGCCAAGGTATTTGTTGATGAGTCTGGCGATGATGTCCACACCACCGGTTGTTCCGCCATATCGGAATATGATTCCTAAACCGACGCCGATAAACACCCCCGCAAACAGCGAAGCCAGTGTAAGATCATCCGAAAGATCGATGGTAATCATATACCGCTGGGACAGAGCTATAAATACGGAAACCGCGACAATTCCAATCAAGGAGTACAAGAATGTCGTACGTCCCAAAATCCGCCATCCGATAAAAAGGACGGGAATGTTCAAAACAATGTTCATCACAGCAGGATCCCAGTTGAATAAATACAGCAGTAAAAGGGTGATCCCTGTGAAGCCGCCTTCACCGAGTTCATTCTGAATATTGAAATGAACGATCCCGAACGAAAACACAGCGGACCCCAGTATAATCAGGGTTATATTTTTCACACGCAGTCCGAAAATTTTCATATGTCCACCTCCAAGGTCATCTGCACGATTATCATTATAGTTGTTTGTCGAATGAGCGGCAATATGAACAGGCAGGAGAAGGTGGAATAAACGGAAAATTTGTCAAATGAGCTCCTTTTGGCTAACATTTAGAGAGAATCCGTGAAGGAAAAGAGGGACTTATAATGGAATATACAACACAGGACATCCAAAAACGTGTCGATAACTACATATCACAATTTAAAGAGGGGTATTTCTCACCTCTCAGCCTTCAGGCAAGGCTTACAGAAGAAGTTGGAGAAATGGCAAGGGAAGTCAATCACAGATATGGGGAGAAACCTAAGAAAAAGACCGAAAAGGATAAAGCATTGGAAGAGGAGCTTGGCGATGTCATCTTTGTGCTGACTTGTTTCGCAAACTCTCTTGATATCGACCTGTCTGAGGCATTTGAGCAGTCCATGAGCAAAATAGAAACTCGGGATAAAGACCGTTGGACTAAAAAGGAGGAAGAGTAATGGAAACGATTAAGGTGATTGTAGCAGGACCTCGTGGTAAAATGGGCAGTGAAGCCTTGAATATGATACAACGGGAGCAGCACTTGAGCCTGGCCGCATGTATTGACAGGGAAAATGACGGCATGAATATCAGGGATATCCAGGGACTCCCTGACTTGGACGCTTTGATCTACACGGATGCCGAAGTCTGCCTGAATGAGGTGGAGGCGGACGTACTGATTGATCTTACGACGCCGGATAACGGGTATATCCATACGAAGCTTGCATTGAACAATGGCGTGCGTCCGGTGGTCGGCACAACGGGGTTTACGCAGGAGCAGCTTCAGGAATTGACCAGCCTTGCCGAAGAAAAACAGCTGGGTACCGTGATTGCACCGAACTTCGCTATCGGCGCCGTTTTAATGATGCAGTTTTCCAAATGGGCCGCCAAGCATTTTCCTGATGTTGAAATCATTGAAAAACATCATGACCAGAAGCTTGATGCCCCATCAGGTACAGCGGTGAAGACGGCGGAGTTGATTAAGGAAGTCCGCAATCCTCATCATCAGGGCCACAAGGATGAAAAAGAAACCCTGCAGGGCGCCCGTGGTGCTGATGAAGAGGGAATGAGAATTCATAGTATGCGTCTTCCGGGGCTCGTCGCTCACCAGGAAGTCGTCTTCGGTGGACTTGGAGAAACCCTCACAATCAAGCACGATTCCATTCACAGGGAGTCTTTCATGAGTGGAGTGAAGCTTGCTGTTGAAAAAGCTGTTGAACTGGATACGCTGGTTTATGGATTGGAACATCTACTCGATTAAAAGGGGAGTTTGACCATGAACATTGCTTTAATTGCCCACGATAAAAAGAAAGAAGATATCATTCAGTTTACAAAAAAGCATGCCGCTGTTTTTTCGAAGCATGAACTTTTCGCAACGGGAACGACAGGTATGCGGATTGCGGATGAAACTGGATTGAACGTGACTCGTTTCCAATCCGGCCCGCTCGGCGGGGATCAGCAGATCGGAGCGAGAATTGCAGACGAACAAATGCAGATGGTCATTTTCTTCAGAGACCCGCTCACTGCCCAGCCTCATGAGCCGGACATCAGCGCTCTTCTACGCCTTTGTGATGTCCACCAGATTCCAGTTGCAACGAACCTGGCAGGCGCAGAGATTATGGTAAGAGCTCTCGATCATGACGATATTGAATGGAACAGCATCATAGAAGAGAACAGAAAACAGGAGTGAACGTAGTATGGCTAAAATAGGAATCACCTGCTACCCGACTGTCGGGGGATCAGGTGTCATAGCAACAGAACTGGGTAAGCTGCTCGCTGAAAATGGGCATGAAATACATTTTGTGGCCTCACAGGTACCTTTCCGGCTGAACCGGGTGTATCCGAATATTTATTACCACGAGGTGGAGGTCAGCAGCTATCCTGTCTTTCAGCATCCACCCTATGATTTGGCATTAGCAGCAAAGATGGCGGATGTCATCAATCGTGAAGAGCTGGATATTCTTCACGTGCACTATGCGATGCCGCATGCGGTCTGTGCTATTTTAGCCAAGCAGATGTGTAACCGTGATGTGAAAATTATAACGACCCTTCATGGGACGGATATTACTGTACTGGGGATCGATACGAGCCTTCAGGAAATGATCAAATTCGGTATTGAACAGTCTGACCGTGTGACCGCTGTCTCTCATAGTCTTGTGGACCAGACACAGGAAATGCTACATACAGATCGTTCCATTGATGTGATTTACAACTTCGTTGATGAACGTGAATATTACCGGAAGTCGAACCAGCACTTGAAGGACCATTACGGCATCAAAGATGAGGATGCTGTCTTGATTCACATTTCCAATTTCAGGAAGGTTAAGCGGGTGCCTGATGTGATCCAGACCTTTGCCAAAGTCCGATCGGAAAGACCTGCAAAGCTCCTTCTCGTCGGTGACGGTCCGGAGTATTCCGCCTGTTATCAGCTTGTTCAGGACCTCGGATTGGATGGGGATGTATTATTCCTTGGGAAGCAGGAGAATGTCAGTGATCTGCTTTCCATTGCTGACCTTAAGCTTCTCTTGTCCGAAAAAGAGAGCTTCGGTCTGGTTCTCCTTGAGGCGATGGCCTGCGGTGTTCCGTCCATCGGCACGAATATCGGAGGGATACCTGAAGTTATTGATCACGGTGAAACGGGTTATATAGCTGAACTGGGGAATATTGAACAGACGGCATATTTTGCCAATAAAATCCTTGCTGACACGGACCATCATCACCAAATGTCTGAACGGGCGAAAACAGTCGTGCAGGATAAATTTGCCACAGCCACCATTTTGAATGAATATGAAGAATTGTATCGGCAGGTGCTTGCTGATGAAGCATGACCCTCTTTTTGAACAAGCCTTTGAGGTGATGCAGAGAATTGAGAAAGCCGGTGGCGAAGCGTATATAGCCGGTGGTGCTGTAAGGGATCATGTAAGTGGTAGAGCGGTTGGTGATATCGATATCGCTTCATCCCTGCCTCCTTCGAAAATCCAGGAAATCTTTGAAAAGGTCATTCCTGTTGGTATCGAGCACGGCACGGTCATCGTCAGACACCGATCCATCTCCTATGAGGTGACGACCTTCCGAACAGAATCCGGATATGAGGACTACAGGCATCCCGATGAGGTGACCTTCGTCTCTGATATTCGAACAGATCTTGCCCGGCGGGATTTTACGATGAATGCTATGGCCATGGACAGACAGGGCAGGATCATTGATCCTTTTGATGGGAGAAAGGCAATAAAACATAAACAGATAATGGCTGTCGGTAATCCCTGCGACCGATTTCAGGAAGACCCTTTACGAATGATGAGGGCGGTCCGTTTTTCGAGCCAGCTTTGTTTTGAAGTGACAGGGGCCACAAAAGAGGCGCTGATAAAGCAGGCTCCACTACTCGCGAACATATCGATGGAACGAGTGGCGGAAGAGACACGAAAAACTTTCGCTGGTCAAGGCATAAAGAATGCGCTGGGGCTTCTTGAGGAAACCGGTCTGTTACATCAGCTTCCTTTTCTTAAAGAAACGGGGCTTTTTAAAAATCCTCCGCTCAGCCCTTTGAAATCGTGGCCGGAGATAGCAAACTTTCTCTGTCTTCAGGATTCTTCTTTTCCTGCATCTGCTTTTCTTAAAACATGGAAACGATCGAATCAGGAAAAAAGAGAAACGGATCAACTGATGGAAGCCATGACCCTTTATACGGACGCAGAAGATGTGACCGCATGGCTGGCCTACTGTCTTCCCGAATCATTGTACAGTTCATTTGGCCGTGTCACGGAAGCAGTAGGAATGGATCGTGGCATAAAAGAACGCCTGTTGGATCAGAAGCATCACCTGCCTATCGGCCATAGAAAAGACCTTCAGTTTGAGTCGATGGACTTGATTGCCCTGCACCCGGAAAAAACGAAAGGCCCCTGGATATCAGAAACGATGAAGGCCGTGGAGCGCAATGTAGTCGAAGGGGTGCTGGAGAACGATTATGAAAAAATAAAGGAGTGGGTCATCACATGGAATCCACCCGGAAACATCTGATTGAATTATTGACGAAGCAGGAAGGTCATATTTCCGGACAGCAGTTATCTGAACAGCTGAATATATCAAGGACCGCTGTATGGAAGCATATGAATGAATTGAAAAAAGACGGCTATGAAATCGAAGCGGTTCAACGGAAAGGGTATAAAATCCAAGGGTTCCCGGACAAGATCAGCGAAAACACATTGCAGTGGGGTCTTGAAACCCGGTGGATGGGACATCAGCTGTATCATTATGATCAGGTGGATTCCACACAGGAAATCGTCCATCAGATGGCCAAGCAGGGGAAACCACATGGAACTGTTGTGGTCGCCGATGAACAGGTCGGAGGAAAAGGACGCATGGCCCGTAGCTGGGACTCACCGAAAGGCAAAGGGATATGGATGAGCTTTCTGCTTAAGCCGGATCTGCCACCCGTGGAAGCGCCGCAGTTGACCCTTCTTGCAGCTACGGTTATTGCTAAAATGATTGATGAGCGCTCCGAGCTTGAGCCACAGATCAAGTGGCCGAACGATGTGTTGATCCATCACAAAAAAGTGTCGGGAATTCTTACAGAAATGCAGGCAGAACAGGATACGATCCAGTACATCGTGCTCGGCATCGGCATGAACGTCAATCAGGAGGAGGAAGACATCCCTTCTGATATCCGTTATAAAGCCTCTTCCTTTAAAACCGAGTCCGGTGTTGATTGGAACATACAAAAAACGATCCAGCATTTTCTTACATTGTTTGAATCCTCCTACGACCAGTTCATCCGTGATGGCTTCCAATCGGTCAAAGAAGACTGGGAGAAGTACGGATATAAGATCGGGGAGGACGTCACGATTTCGACGATGAAAGAGACGTGGGAAGCGACTCTTCTCGGAATCGAACCGGATGGAGCTCTGCGCGCCAGGAGAAAGACAGGGGAAGAAGAGAAATTGTATTCAGCGGAAATTCATTGGGGAGAAGGTGGATACCTTGCTTAACAAACAGCAGTTCCTTCAAATGAAACACGATCAAGAAAAAATAACGATGGTGACAAGCTACGATTATCCTTCTGCGAAACTAGTGGAAGCAGCGGGAGCTGATATGATTTTAGTCGGCGACAGTCTTGGTATGACCGTCCTCGGTTATGAATCCACGATTCCTGTGACCGTCGAGGATATGATCCATCACGGAAAAGCGGTCAGCCGCGGGGCAGGCCAAACGTTCAAAGTTGTAGATATGCCGTTCATGTCTTATCACATTTCCACAGCCGATACACTCAGCAACGCGAAAAAGCTGTACCAGGAAACAGACGCACAGGCTTTGAAACTGGAAGGAAGCGGAGAAGTCTCTGAAACCATAGCTAAGCTTGTCAAAGCCGGCATTCCGGTTGTCGGACACATCGGACTGACGCCGCAGTCGGTCAATGTGCTCGGTGGATACAAAGTGCAGGGAAAAGACAAGGAAACCGCTGCGCGTTTACTGGATGAGGCATTGGAAATCGAGAGGGCCGGGGCGATGATGCTCGTTCTTGAATGTGTTCCTCGTCAACTGGCCTCCTTCATAACCGAAAAGCTGGCCATCCCTACCATCGGGATTGGAGCGGGAGCCGACTGTGACGGGCAGGTTCTGGTCTACCATGATCTTCTCAACTATGGAGTGGGGCGCCTCCCTAAATTTGTGAAGTCCTACACCGATGGAAATCAAGCTTTTGGGGACGGGATTACCCGCTATGTCCAAGAGGTTAAAAGCGGGGCATTTCCTGAGGAAAAACATACGTTTACAATGAATATGTCGGGTCTTCCAAAGGAGTAAGTGATTGGGAATGAAAGTATTTGGTAACATTAGAGATGTACAGCAGCATGTAAAACAGGTGAAAAAGGAAGGCCGGACCGTGGGGTTTGTTCCAACGATGGGTTACCTTCATGAAGGACATCTGAAGTTGATCGAGACCGCCCGGAGCGAAAATGACATAGTCATCCTCAGCATTTTCGTCAATCCCCTGCAGTTTGGAGCTGGAGAAGATCTGGATACATATCCCCGCGATGAAGAACGGGACAGAAACCTAGCGGAAGAACACGGCGTGGATGTTTTATTTTTCCCAACCACAGCCATGATGTATCCGGAGCCTATGTCGATTCAGCTGTCTGTCACGAAAAGGACGGATGTGCTGTGTGGAAAAAGCCGGCCCGGACACTTTGACGGGGTGGCCGCGGTTTTGACTAAATTATTCAACATCGTGATGCCCGATCAAGCGTATTTCGGGATGAAGGATGCTCAGCAGGTGGCTGTCGTTGATGCGCTGATCAACGACTTCAATTATGATATCCAACTCGTCCCTGTAGCTACAGTGCGTGAGGAAGACGGCCTTGCCAAGAGCAGTCGTAACGTCCACCTCACAGCAGGGGAAAGAGATGAGGCCCCGGCGATTCAGGAATCGCTGCAGTCAGGAAGGCGGATGGTGGAGGATGGGGAGAGGAGCCCCGCCCGAATCATAGAATCGGTTACAAAGTTTCTCGAAAGCAGAACTCGTGGTAGAATAGACTATATTGAATTATTATCTTATCCTGAATTGACATCTGTGGACGTCATAGACAGGCCTGTTATTCTGGCCGCTGCCGTTTTCTATGAAAAGGCCCGGCTGATTGATAATGTGGTTTTTGACCGGAATGGAAAGATAACAACAGGGTGAGGCACAGGGAGGAAACAAGATGTTTCGAACGATGATGAAATCAAAAATTCATCGCGCCCGTGTTACGGAAGCGAATTTAAACTATGTGGGAAGCATTACGATAGATCAGGATATTCTGGATCAGGCGGGGATTCTTCCCCACGAAAAAGTCCAGGTCGTCAACAATAATAATGGTGCCCGGCTGGAGACCTATGTGATAGCCGGAGAAAGAGGCAGTGGCGTCGTCTGCCTGAACGGAGCAGCCGCCCGTCTCGTGCAGCCCGGTGATATCGTAATCATCGTAGCCTATGCCATGCTCAGTGAGGAAGAGCTTGGGGAATTCCGTCCAAAAATTGCTCTCATGAATGAACAGAATCAGGTCGTGGAAATGATAGAGGAAGAGCCGCCTTTATCAACGCTTCCACTTTATTGAAAGCTTAAAGCATGAGAAGAGGATCTGTGCCTGTCCGTGAAGGCAGGGTCCTTCCTTTTTGTGGTGAAAGTAGGGGTAACATGACAACATTTGCAATCGTAGATTTAGAAACAACAGGAAACGCATCACCTAAAGGAGACCGGATCATTGAGATCGGAATCGTTCTAATGAATGAAGCAGGTTCTGTGATTCGTGAATTCTCTTCTTTGATCTATCCGGAAAGAGACATTCCACCTTTTATTACGTCTCTGACCGGGATTGATGAAGAGGATGTCATGGATGCGCCATTGTTTTCAGAAATAGCTGGGGACATTCATCCATTATTCAAAGATGCTTATATCGTGGCGCATAACATTGAATTTGATCTTGGTTTCCTGAATGATGAACTGCAGAGATGCGGATTTCCACGCTTACATAATCCCATCATTGATACAGTAGAACTGGCCAGGATCATGCTGCCGACTTCCTCTGCTTTTAAACTCGGACATCTGGCTGAAAAGCTGGACATGGGCCATGACCGCCCGCATAGAGCGCTCTCAGATGCCCAGGTGACTGCTGATTTGCTGCAGTATCTGCTGAAACAGATGCAGGCCCTTCCGGAAAGGACACTATCCCAGCTACTGAAAATCGAGGCAAAACTGAAAAGTGACCTGAGGTCCTTTTTCGAGTCTGCGGTAGAGGAAGCGAGGTATCGGAATCAAAAAGACACCGATATCGAAATTTTGTACGGTATAGCTGTCCGGAGCCGCCGCCTGGATGAGGTGCGTTCCGCTTCTTCCTCAATCTTTCCACCTTTTGAACAGTGGAACAAAGAGGTATATGAAGGGGAGAACGGTCTGAAATCAATGGTTCCGGAATATGAAATCCGGAAGGGACAGCAGGAAATGACCTCCCATGTCCACAAGGCTCTGGAAGAGAACCGTCACGCTGTGATCGAAGCAGGGGCCGGTACCGGGAAGTCCGCCGCCTACCTTCTTCCTGCGGTCTATCATGCGGTGAAAAATGATGAGCGTATTTTAATAACGACACATACCAACAGCCTGCAGAAACAGCTTCTGGAAGAAGAAATTCCGAAAATTGAACGGATGTTTCCAAGACCAATCCGTGCCGTTTTATACAAAGGTAAAGGTCATTACATCAGTTTGATTCACTTTCAATATGAGCTTGAGCGCAGCTATCAGGATAATTATGATACAGCTCTGACGAAAGCCATGCTTCTCGTCTGGCTCACTAAAACACGAACCGGTGATATTGATGAAGTTCAGCTTCCTTCGAACGGCCGTCAATTCTGGCATAAGGTTTCAGCCGAGCAGTCCTCTAAAACGGAACAGCTCGGGTATACGGATGATTCCTTTTTCCAGTGGGCGTTGAGAAGAGCGGAAGAGGCTGATATCATCATTACAAACCATGCTCTGTTCTGTCTGGATATCATCAAAGAAGAAACATCCCTGCCTTCCTATGATCGTGCCGTTGTGGATGAGGCCCATCACCTGGAAGCCGTAGCCGGAAGGTATTTCGGCCTGCGGATGAACTACAGGGATCTCCAGAGGTATTTAACGCAGACGACGGAACTTGCCCAGAAAAGTCTGTATAAGGGATGGCCTGTCCCGCAGTCCTTTTACAGTCACCTGAACAAACTCCAAAAGGCCGTGGATGAAGCTAAGGAAGAACTCAGCCAGTTTTCCAGGTACATTTACCAGCATGTGAAAAAGCAAAGAAATTCAAACAGAGGCAGAAGTGATGTAGGGCGGACACAGATGACTCTGGAAAAAGAACGGTCCGCTTCGTTCATGCAGAGTGCGAAGGAAATGTCGAACCGCTTTTTGTCTGCGGTGTTTGTCATAACCGAGCAGTTGACGTCCATGCAGAATGAACTGCAGATTCTTCTTACATTAAAAGAAGACCATGGCATTCCTATCCTTCTTTCGAGAATCCACACGCAAAAGGAAGTCTGTCTGGATATCCGGCATCAGTTGTTCAACTATTTTGATAGTCAGGATGAAGAGAGTGTCCGCTGGATTGAAATTGAAGGGGAAGGGGCAGCCAATTCGATTTACTTGTACAGCGAACCATTGAACACTCCCGGCATTTTGAAGGAACGGTTGTTCAATCAGAAGAAGAGCGTCGTACTGACCAGTGCCACGCTTACAACCGGAGATTCTTTCAAGTACATCCGTGAATCGCTGGGTCTTGGAGATGAACCTGATGTCATCGAGACGTCGATTCCTTCTCCATATCCTTTCCACGAACAGGTGCAGCTGTTGGTACCGGATGACTTTCCTGATATTAAAAACGATCCCGATACATTTATTGAAGCTTTGAGTGAAGCGATTTATTCAACAGCACATGTCACAAACGGACGGATGATGGTGCTCTTCACTTCTTATGATATGCTCCGCCGGACATACAGTCTCTTAAAGGAATTCATAGACCCTGAAGAATTTATGATTTTTGCACAAGGGATTTCGAGCGGAAGCAGAGACCGTTTGAAAAAGAATTTCCAGGCATTCGATCAGGCCATCCTTCTCGGGACGAGTTCCTTCTGGGAAGGTGTGGATATTCCAGGGGATGACTTGTCTTGTCTCATGATGGTGCGGCTGCCTTTCGCACCCCCGGATCAACCTGTGCAGAAGTCGATCGATCAACGTCTGAAGCAGGAAGGGAAAAATGCGTTTATGGAAAAGTCCCTTCCGCAGGCAATCATCCGATTTAAACAGGGGTTCGGGCGGCTGATTAGAAGCAGCAGTGACCGAGGCGTTGTCATCGTGTGTGATCAGCGTCTGATGGAATCGAAGTATGGGAAGTATTTCTTATCATCCCTTCCTGATATACCGGTCGTTTATGATTCGACAAAAAAACTAATGGACCGGATTGAAAACTGGCTGTAACCGATACCCTGGTGCGGAAAGAGCTGTTATAATTACAATCGGGCACAGGCCTGGTAAAGGGAGGAAGAAACGATGGAAAACAAAATAGAAACGTTATCTACAGTTAAAATTAAAAAGACAGATGACCTCTATAAAGTGGTAGACACATTGAATCGCACATTGAAAGAAGATAACCTAATGTTTGGAATGGCGCTGGATGATGACGATGCTGAAACCGCAGTCTTCACCATATACCGTACCTAAGTGGGTCAAATGGGGCGGCGGAATTCTCGCTGGACTTGTTCTTCTTTTACTTATTTTTTTCATCTGGATGTATACACAAATTAATCAGGACAGAACCGCAGGGCATGAACAGGCCGCAGCTTTTGCCGTGCAGAAAACGAATATGACGGCCGTGGATCAGGTTGAAACGTACAACGGGGAAACAGAAGTGTTCGTCGTAAAAGGGGAAGCGTCAGACGGAGAAGCCTCGCTCGTTTTCATCAATGAAGCAGTCGACACGGTTTTGACCGATGTGAATCAAGCTGAAGTTCTCTCAGAAGAACAACTGATCAGCCGGTGGTCCTCGAATTGTCCGGACTGCCGTTTCAAGGATGTCTCCTACGGATACGAAGAGGAACAGCCTGTCTATGAGCTCGTTTATACTGATGAGCAGGGCAGATATGTACTTGATTATTTTACATTAAGTGGAGAATCCTTTGATCAGAGGTTTGCGTTCCGACAAAACAATTAAGGAGTGAGGTTCATGAAGTTAGCAGAACGTGTACAATCATTAACACCATCCACTACATTAGCGATTACAGCCAAGGCGAAAGCGTTGAAGGCAGAAGGACACGATGTCATCGGACTTGGAGCGGGAGAACCGGACTTCAATACGCCTTCTTATATTCTGGACGCTGCAAAAAAAGCCATGGATGATGGATTGACCAAATACACACCAGCGGGTGGAATTCCTGAATTGAAAGTAAGCATCACCGATAAATTGAAGCGCGATCAGGCGCTGACGTATTCCAACGAACAAATCATTGTAACAACAGGAGCCAAACACGCCCTGTTTACGCTCTTCCAGGTTATTTTGAATCCAGGGGACGAAGTGATCGTTCCTGCTCCTTACTGGGTGAGCTATCCGGAACAAATCAAACTGGCACAGGGGAATCCGGTCATTGTGCCGGCTGAAGAAGCCAATCACTTTAAATTGACTCCAGAGCAGTTGAGAGCGTCCATTACCGATCAAACCAAAGCGGTGATTATCAATTCACCGAGCAATCCGACAGGTATGATGTATTCTGAAGAGGAACTGAAAGCTCTTGGAGAAATCTGTCTTGAACACGGGTTGTTAATCGTGTCGGATGAAATTTATGAAAAATTGATTTATACCGAAGAAAAGCATGTTTCCATTGCGCAGCTATCTGATGAGTTATACAATCAGACAGTGATCATCAATGGGGTATCCAAATCCCATTCTATGACAGGATGGAGAATCGGATTCGCAGCGGGTCCAAAAGAGATTATAAAAGGAATGACCAATATGGCTTCCCATTCCACATCAAATCCAACTTCTATTGCCCAGTATGCGGCACTTGCCGCCTATAAAGGCTCAGAAGAAAAAGTAGTGGAAATGAAAAAAGCATTCAAGGAAAGGCTGGACGTTCTTCATGAGCTCCTTCTGGAGATTCCTGGAGTGAAATGTGCCAAACCTTCCGGTGCCTTCTACTTGTTCCCGAACGTTCAGGAGACCGCTTCCCTATGCGGATTTTCATCTGTTGACGACATGGTGAAAGCACTATTGGATGAAGAAAAAGTCGCTCTGGTTCCCGGATCCGGTTTTGGAAGTCCTGAGAACGTAAGGCTTTCTTATGCAACCTCCCTGGAGCAGCTGGAGGAAGCAGCCGGACGGATCAAGCGGTTCGTCGAGAAACATCAATCATAAAGCAGTGTTGGAGGTATTCGTGTGAAAACAACGATTTCAGAAGCAGCTAAACAAATTGGAAAAGAAGTCACCATTGGTGGCTGGTTAAGTAATAAGCGGTCCAGCGGAAAGATCGCCTTCCTGCAGCTCCGTGACGGTACAGGATTCATGCAGGGGATCGTCGTTAAAGCGGACATCGGCGAAGAAAAGTTCCAGGAGGCCAAAGGACTTACCCAGGAAACCTCTCTTTATGTGACCGGTGTCATTGCAGAGGATACAAGGTCCCCCCTCGGCTATGAAATGCAGGTGACAGGGTTTGAAGTAATTCAGGAAGCGGTCGACTACCCGATTACGCCAAAGGAACACGGAACAGAATTTCTTATGGATCACCGCCACCTGTGGCTCCGTTCCAAGCGTCAGCATGCGGTTATGAAAGTGCGGAACGAAATTATCCGTGCAACGTATGAATTTTTCAATACGAACGGCTATGCAAAAATTGATCCACCAATCCTGACCGGTTCCTCAGCAGAAGGATCCACGGAACTGTTCCATACGAAGTATTTCGAAGAGGATGCCTATCTCTCTCAAAGTGGACAGCTTTATATGGAAGCGGCAGCGATGGCATTCGGACGCGTTTTCAGTTTTGGACCAACGTTCCGTGCGGAAAAATCTAAAACACGTCGTCACTTGATTGAGTTTTGGATGATTGAGCCGGAGATGGCCTTTATGGATCACGAGGACAGCCTGGAAGTTCAGGAACAGTATGTCAGCCATGTGGTCCAGTCAGTATTGGACAACTGCAGAATCGAGCTCGATACACTCGGCCGTGACACAGAAAAACTGGAAAAAATCAAGGCACCGTTCCCTAGAATCAGCTACGATGATGCCGTGACGCTGTTGAAGGAAAAAGGATTTGATGACATTGAGTGGGGAGAAGACTTCGGTGCACCGCATGAAACGGCTATTGCCGAAGCTTATGACAAACCGGTGTTCATCACCAATTACCCGGCAGAAATCAAAGCATTTTACATGAAGCCGGATCCGGAACGTCCGGAAGTAGTATTATGCGCAGACATGATCGCTCCTGAAGGGTATGGCGAAATCATCGGTGGATCCCAGCGTATTGATGATCTTGAGCTGATGAAACAGCGTTATGAAGAACACGGCCTTTCCGGAGATGCCTATAAATGGTACCTGCAGCTTCGTGAGTATGGCAGCGTGCCTCACTCAGGTTTTGGACTGGGCTTAGAACGGACAGTCGCCTGGATCGCAGGTGTCGAACACGTGCGTGAAACGATTCCATTCCCACGTCTGCTTAACCGCCTGTATCCATGATAAAATAGACGGCAGAGAAAAACACCGATGTTCAGCCTACGGCTTATCGGTGTTTTTCATTCCATGAGCAAGTATAGGAACGGAGGAATTCATTTGGGAAAATACCAAAGCTTTCAAGACATCCTTGATAACCAAATAGTCGTTCCCAAACAGCTGCTGATGCATTATCACCAGTTGAATATGGATGAAACCGAATTGGTTGTCCTGCTGCAGATTCACAGGTTCGGAACAGAAGGAAATGATTTTCCGACACCTGAACAAATCGCAGAGCATTTATCTATCACAAGCCAGGACTGTTCAAAAGTTCTGCGCAGCCTTATTCAAAAACGATTGATGACCATTGAGCAGAACCATAACGAACATCAGGTGCTCAATGAGCGTTATTCTCTTGAACCATTATGGGAGAAACTGTTCACCGTGAACAAGGCGCGTCCGCAAAAGGAAACGAATTATGATGATAACATCTTTCCATTGTTTGAACAGGAATTCGGCAGACCTTTGTCACCATTTGAGATTGAAACGATCAACATCTGGCTGGATGAGGAAGAACAGTCGCCAGCTTTAATTAAAGCTGCTTTAAGAGAAGCTGTATTGATGAGCAAGCTTAATTTCAAATACATCGACCGTATCCTGAGGGAATGGAAGAAAAAAGGGATCCGCACGGTGGAGCAGGCCAGAGAGCAGGGAAAACAGTTCCGTCAGGGCCAGCCCGCTCAGCGGACACAGAATCAGGAAAGAAAAAAGAGGGATATTTCTCTCTATTACAACTGGCTGGAGGAGGATTCATAAAAAAGGCTCATGTTAAATAAATCACAAATTCGTTACTGCCTGGATATTTTCGAATCGATGTATCCGAATGCTGAATGTGAATTAAACCATACCAACCCATTTGAACTTCTTGTAGCTGTCGTCTTATCTGCTCAGGCGACGGATGCGCTGGTGAACAAAGTGACTCCGGATTTATTTGCCAAATATAAAAGTCCGGAAGATTATGTGAACGTACCGCTGGAAGAACTCCAGAATGACATCAAGCGGATTGGACTATTCCGTAACAAAGCCAAAAATATTAAAAAGTTGTCGGAGACCCTGCTTGAAAAGTATGACGGCGAAGTTCCCCCCACAAAAGAACAGCTGGAAAGCCTCGCCGGGGTGGGGAGGAAAACGGCAAATGTTGTTGCCTCGGTTGCTTTTGATGAACCAGCCATCGCCGTGGACACACACGTGGAACGTGTTTCCAAGCGGCTTGGCATCTGCCGCTGGAAGGATTCCGTCCTTGAAGTAGAAAAAACATTGATGCGGAAAGTCCCGGTAGAGGAGTGGAGCGTCACGCATCACCGGATGATCTTTTTCGGGCGCTATCACTGCAAAGCCCAGCGTCCCAACTGTGAAGAATGTTCACTGCTTTCCCTTTGCAGGGAGGGGCAGAAGAGAATGAAAAAGAAAGAAAAAAACGGATGAAAATACCCGTACGCATAAAAGCGTACGGGTATTTTTTACTCTTCTTCTTCATCTTCTTCATTTTGCTGCAGCTCTGTATCATTTTCTTCCTGAGGAGGCTGCTCTTCTGAGCCGCCTCCTTCACCAGAATTTTCTCCGGAATTTCCATTATCAGTGTCCGAATTGCTGTTATCTTCGTTATTCTGCTCGTTGTTTTCGTTCTCTTGATTGTTCTCCTGTTCTTCTTCAGGAAGAGTTTCACTTTCCTCCCCGTTTCCTTCTTCTCCATCGGAGTTTTCATCAGCTTCTTCGGTTTCTTCTGCTGGTTCCTGCTCTTCAGAAGGTGGTTCTTCATCACTATTTTCTTCGGTTTCTTCCGTTTCTTCGGTTTCCTCCGGTTCTTCTTCCGGTTCTTCATCTCCGATAGAACCAGGTGTCTGAACACGGACAGTGGCAGGATCGCTGTTTTCAGCTTCTTCGTTATCGCTGATGGCAACGACGGAAAATTCATAGGTGGCAGCAGGGTCGATGCTGGTAATTTCCACGCTGGTATCCTTCGTCGTTGTAAGCTGTCTGCTTTCACTGCCGTTAATGGATGCAGCGATACGGAAAGTTACGCCATCAGTACTGCCATAATTCCAGTTCAAATCAATCGTCGATGACTCTTCATTGAATTGACCGGACAACCCTTCAACAGGGTCAAGCTTCTGGAATACCTGTGACACTTTGGAAGGCTGATTGTCTACATGAAAGAGCTCTGTAACGATCCGGCTTTCCGGGGTGTAATCACTCGGAAGGCGGGCGGGATTGGATCCTTCCTCAACATCCACCCAGGATACGGAATCAGGTTTCGTAAAGTCAGCCGTATCCTTACCTTGAGAAATCTGGGTCATCAAAGGTTTAAATATCTGTTTAGGAATATTTCTAGCTGCATCTGACAGTCCACGGGAGTTATCTTCTCCGTACCCCGTCCAGATGGAGATGGAATAATTCGTCGTATAACCGCTGAACCATGAGTTGTTGGCTACATCTCCAATGTTCGTGGTTCCTGTTTTCCCGGCTTCTGGAAGGCTGGGCACGTTGGCGGACGTACCTGAACCTTCACTCATCGTGGTCTGCAGCATGTTGGATACCATATAAGCGGTGGCACTGCTCATAGCTGAAGACGGTTCAGGTTTTAAGTCAATCGTACCTTCTCCGGGAATTTCAACACTTTCAACAGTGTAAGGCTCCACGTAGACGCCTTCATTGCCAAAGGCCGCATAAGCGCCTGCCATCTGGAGAGGGTTCATTCCTGTCGATCCTCCTCCAATGGCATCGTTCAAGGACATGCCTTCTTCTCCAAAGTCAACGCCGAGTCCTTCGGCAAAGTCCTGAGCCTTATCCACGCCGACTTCCTGCAGAAGTTTAATGGTAGGGATGTTTAATGAGCGGCTTAAGGCATAGCGGGCAGAAACCCAGCCTCTAAACTGATTGTCAAAGTTATTCGGCGACCAGTCACCAAAGTCTGTTTGTTCATCATTGAGCTGATGATAGGTGGAAATTTTATTGTATTCAACCGCCGGCCCGTAAGCAGCAATCGGCTTGAAAGTGGAGCCGGGCTGGCGGTTGATGTCTGTTGCAAAGTTGAAGCCTTCTTTCTGATAGTTCCGTCCTCCACCGATGGCTTTGACAGCACCTGTCTGGGTATCCGTTACAGCAAGACCGGTTTCCAGTTCATCGTCGGGCCAGGAAATACCGCCTTCATCGCTGAGGAGCTGCTGGACATAATCCTGTGTATCCGTGTCCAAGGTTGTATAAATGTTCAATCCGTCTTTGTAAATATCGGCGCCATCCATTTTTTCTTCAACTTCCTTGGCTACTTTGTCAATGAAGGCCTGGTAGGGAGTCGCTTCTTCCTGTTGTCTTTCGACCAGCATGTCCTCAATTTCAACATTTCTCGCTTCATCAGCCTCGGCTTCTGTGATTTTCCCGTGCTGGACCATCAGGCTCAGGACGGTATTCATCCTGTCTTTGGCAAGATCCGGGTTCTCAAAAGGCATGTATCCACTTGGACGCTGGGGCAGACCGGCAAGCAAAGCGGCTTCCGGCAGAGTTAGTTCATTCAGGTCTTTTTTACCGAAATACGTTTCTGCGGCTTCTGCTACCCCGTAGGCACCTGCGCCGTAATAGATCTTGTTCAGGTACATCTCCAGAATTTCTTCCTTGGAATATTCCTGGTCGAGTTTAATGGCCAGATACTGTTCCTGAACTTTTCGCTTAATCGTTTTTTCTGTTGTCAGGAAGGACTCCTTGACAACCTGCTGGGTAATCGTACTGGCACCCTCGGCACCAAATCCGCCTGTGATGTTGGCTAGAATGGCCCCGCCGATTCTTTGGAAGTCAATACCGATATGATCGTAAAAGCGGACATCTTCCGTAGCCAGCACCGCATCTTCCATGACCGCAGGAATATCATCGTACGTAATTTTTGTACGCCTTTCATCCCCGGCGAGATCAGCAATAAGTTCACCGTCATCGTCATACACTTTCGAAGAAAAAGGATCGGATAATTTCTCTTCATCCAGAGCGGGGGCGGAAACAGCATAATAAGTAAATAATGCACCGACACCGATCATCAGAACGATTCCTATGGTTAACAGGGTCATAAAGATTTTTTTGAACTTTGATGTTCCTTTAGTTTTTTTCGATGATTTCATTTGTTTTCGTCGTGCTGTACGCGACTGGCTATCGTTTGCCATGTTACATATCCTCCATTTCAGAAATAAAGCTTATCTAAAACCCCGGCGTAATCAATCCGGGCCTGGTAACGAAAAGGAATACGAAAACCTTCCTTGTCAATACTGTTGTAGGGGATCGATTTCCGACCTCCGTTCTGCTGATCATCCCAATAGGCGAACAGCGTCGAAGAGGGTAGAAGGTAGACCTCATCCCTGGGTGTGAATTTAATAATGAAAAAGCTGATGCCCCCGTGTTTTTCCACGGCTTTCATATGATCCACCTGATGCTGATGGACATTACTGAGTGGAAAAGACGTTTTATTCTTCGTCTCTTTTGCCTCAAAATCAATGTACCTGCCACGATAGACACCATTATAGTCTGTCGTGGACGCCTGTTTAAAATAAGCTTCCTTAATAACGGCCGCACTGCGCTTTGGGTAATCCACCTGAACGATCTGTACGGGTGTCGGTTTTTTGTGGATGACCGCCGTTCCGGCCTGCAGATAATATTCATTCGTTAAATTAATGTCTTCTTCAAGGGTCATTCCTCTGTTGCTGAATTCTGGTTTTGTCTTTCCTTGGGGAGCAGCATGACGGCTTGGGCTGCGTCTCCCGTTGGGATAATTCAATGTTTTTCCCTCCCTGTAGCCATGAGAGTATCATACCAAAATTTACGCTCCACGCATATATACTAATGGTTCAATTCTTATAGACGTTTGAACCAGAGGAAAGTTTCATTTTGTCACAATTCCGACACAGAAAGATTCAGCACCAGGGAAATTTCCCTATGAACAGACATGTTAAACCTGTATATATAGTCCTTCGAAAATCCCTTTACGTTTGTGAGGATAAAAAAACTGCTGCTAAAAGAAATAGCAGCAGCATCATCCTTATGTGGCCGGTCGGTTTTCTCCCGCCAGCTTAGGATTGTCAGTCTCGGCTTTCACCGGTTTTTTCTTCTTCTTATCTTTTTTTCCTGCCATGTGTACTCCTCCTTTAATGTCGAAGGTAATGATGGTTTTGACTTGTTTTGTTGCTTTAGTTCTAGTCTTGTCATTCCTAAAGGAGATATGCATGGGGAAGAGAATTTGTTATGTATCCAATAAAGGGGGAGATGCCCATGACCAAGCCGATTGTCGTCACGCCTGAGGAATTTGAGCGTCAGCTTTTTCAGCTGCAGGAAAAATTCTCACTCCTTGAAAGAAGAATGTCCTTGAAAGCGGATGAAATTGTTTTCTCCATGACGGTCGCCCACCGGAAAGAAGTGGATGATTTAAAGGAAGAGGTTTTGAACCTGCAGGGTGAGTTGAGGCATATGAAAAAAGAAAAACGCCAGGCTTACATGGGAAGAATCGCGCAGCAGGCTAAGAAAAGGTCTGTCGGATAAAATTGATGCCATCCCTGCCCGCATGATAGAGTAGAAAGGAAAGGTGTGGGAGGATGTCGTTAAAAGAATATACACTGGAATTGAAATCCTTGATCGATCAACAGCATAAACGCTTTCTCCAGACAGATGGACCTGTGGACAGAAACAACCGGGATTTCTTCGAACATGTGAAGGAAAAAACGAAACCGATGTTCGAGGTCAACCATCAATGGATGGAGGAAGCGGAGCAGTTTGTGAAAAATAGAGAATCGTCCGTTCACCCGAATCAGGTGAAATCGACACATGAAAATATTGAGATGATCATTCTCCACAGCTATTACCTGGATGTGGATCGCAAACGGTTCAAGGAATTATATCAGTCATCCCATTATGTGCTGGATATGATTTTGAGTGATATCGAAAAAAGGTCATCGTAAGAAAATAATAAAACCGGAGCTGATGAAGTCAGCTCCGGTTTTATTTGTTAGGCCCGCTTTTCCCTTTTCGTCACTTTTGCGAAAATCAAATAGAACGAAGGAACGAGCAGTAATGTGAGTATTGTGGAAAAAGCAAGCCCGGAAACGATCGATACAGCTAATGGCCTGAATAAGACATCGCCGGAAAAGATGATCGGTGTTAATGCAGCGATGGATGTCAGGGAAGTCAGGACAATGGGACGGATTCTAGCACGTCCTGCTTCAATGACGGCTTCTGTTGTCGTCGCATAGGAGCCGAGATTCTGCTCAATGAATTCCACCAGAATGACGGAATTTCGAACGACTATGCCGGACAAGGATACGATACCCAGAACAGCCAGGAAGCTGAGTGGTTCACCTGAAACGAATAGTCCTACAATGGCACCCGTGACAGCGAGGAATACCGTTCCAGTAATCAGCAGCGGCATAAACAGGGAGTTGAATTGAACGGCAATGGTTAAATAGATCAGGAACAGAACGATTACAAATAACTTGGATACTTCAATGAAGAATTCCGTCTGCGCGTCATTCTGTCCGGTTTCTACAAGAGAATAACCTTCAGGCAGGTTCTCTTTAATGGAGGCGGTCACTTCTTCAGCTTTACTGGAAAATTCATCCTCGGAACCTTCCTGTGGATAGGCTTCGATCGTTAATGTGCGTTCTCCGTTTAAGTGAGGGATGACTCCGATGCCTTCCGTTTCCTCAACAGAGACTACTTCATCCAGTGTAAACGTTTCAGGCGGCCCGTTTTCACTGTTTGAAGCAGCTACGCGGAGTTCTTCAAGAACTGCTCCTTCTTCGCTGCCATCATCCAGGATGACTTGGAGAGGCAGGCGTGTGACACCATTGTCGAATGTACCCAGCGGTGCGCCTGAATTGGCCAGCTGAAGCTGGGATACAACGGTATCAACGGCAATGCCATTCTCAGCAAGCAGAGCTCTGTCAGGGATATATTCAACAAACGGCTGATTTTTATCGGCGTTGATGGTTACAATTTCGGATTCCTCAATAGAGGCAAACTCTTGCTCAGCCTGCTCAGCCGTTTCAAACAACTGATTGATATCCGGGCCTTGAATCTTCACTTGAACAGGTGGAGAAGGCGGCGGACCTGATACGATGGTCTCCAGGAATATTTCCGCATCTGGAAACTCATTGCGAAGCGGTTCCTCCCATTTTTCAATAAAAGCGGAAGCGCTTGTTTCTTCCCTGTCCACCCGGATGAGCACCTGTCCGGTATTTTCTCCAGTCTGCTGGAGTCCGGAGCTGAACAGATTCGGAAGGCCTGTACCTGCGTAAGTGGCTGTTTCCGTTACGGGTTCCTCCGAATCCTCGATAAAGCGTACCATATCCTGCAGGGTTGTTTCTGTGTCCTCAAGCGTTGTTCCTTTCGGATTTTCCACATTGATAGTCACTTCAGGTCTGTCGGCAGCCGGGAAAAATTCAAATGGAATTTTAACGGCAAGCAGGGCAAGCAGGATGCAGATCACGATTCCGGATCCAGCCGTCACCCATGGCCGTTTCGTCGTTTTAGGAAGCAGACGGCCGGCATAGACACGCTCAAGCCGGTCGAAAAGCCCGCCCAGCAAGCCTGTTTTAGATTTTTTCTTTTGTTTGGTTTTCCGTTTCCTCGCATACTGGACCGTTGGAATCAGTGTGAGTGCGATAATGGTGGAAGCGGTGATTGTAAAAATCAATACAGAAGGAAGCGCTCGAATGAAATCGCCGTTAGTCCCTGAAAGGAACATGAGCGGAAAGAAACTGAAAATGATCATTAATGTAGAGGTCACTATGGATTTTCCTACTTCTCTTACTCCTCGTACCGTTCCTTCAAGAGGACCGTCTCCCAGTTGAAACCTGCGTTGTATATTATCGTTGACCACGATGGCGTCATCAACCAGTATACCGATGGCTATGATCATGCCGATGATGGAAATCTGGTTAAGGTCAACGCCTACATACGGAAGCGGAATCAAGCCGATTATGATGGAAACAGGTATAGCCAGGGCGACCAGAACGGCCGATGATAGAGGCAGACCCAGGACCATGATTACGATAACAGCAAGCAGCGATATTCCAAAGGAAGTGATTAAGTTCGTAAACACTTCTTCAATAACGGTACTTTGGGTATAAAATTGTTCGACTTCTATGTTTTCAGGCAGATCCCCGCTCAATTCTTTGACCTGTCCGGTGATCTGTTCCTGCAGTGCGGATATGTTGACTCCTTCTTCAGCGAGAATCGTTACAGAAAGAGCCGGCTTTCCTTTATAGATAATACGATCTTCCAATGCTTTGTCTGTGATTGTCGTTTCCCCTGCATCGGATAAGGAAAGAGGGGATCCGTCAGGGCTGGTGCCTATATTTAACCCGCCCAGTTCCTCTGCACTTTCGTACTTTTGAAACAGCAGCTGCTTAATTTCACCATTGGTTTCCTCTGTTCCAATAGCGGAAGGACTGATTTCCTGCTGGAGTTTTTGAATGACAGCCACAGGTGTGAGCTGGTTTTCCTCGAGGAATTCATTGTCTAGTGAAACGGTCAACTGCTCGTCCGGCAGCCCTTTGACCAAAATCGACTGGACCCCTGTGATGGAGGTGAGTTTTTCTTCCCACACCTTTATGTCACTGCGCAGGTCATACAGACTTTCCTGTTCATCAGCAGTCAGGTTATAGGAAGCGACAGCAGACATAGTCGTGTCTGTATTGACTTCAGGTTCCTGAACCTCATCAGGGAACCCGCGGGAAACATCGGATACGGCTTGTCTGATTTGAGAATTCACCGTATCTACAGAGGCCCCGCCTGCCAGGGACGCTGTTACAGACCCGAAACCTGATGTAGAGGCGGAAGTGAGTTCGTCCACACCTTCAAGCGAAGATAATTCCTCTTCAAGAGGGTTGATAATGGTACTTTCCACTTCCTGGGGCGTGGCTCCAGGGTAAACCGTGGAAATGGAAGCGACGTTCACGTTAATTTCAGGAATTTCCCGTTTGGGAAGCTGCAGGTACGTGAAGATACCTGTAAACAATAATAGTAAAATAAATACCCATACAATCTTGTTGTATTGTAATAGTGTCTTCATGTGCTTTCCTCCCTTATTCTTTATGTGCTTCTCCAGTATACGCTTTTTTCCGACACATGTGTCAAATATCAACCTGCTCAATGTGCCGGGTTTCCTCTATTGAAATCGCTTTACTTTTGTTTTTCATTCATATATAATGACCTTCCCACTAATAGGGAGGGATGACGTTGGAACAAAAACAATTGATGAAACATGCCGTTGAAGCCAGAGGTACGGCTTACACACCTTATTCCAAATTTCCTGTAGGAGCAGCGCTCATTACAGAAGACGGCAGCCTGTATACAGGGTGTAATATTGAAAATGCCGCGTATCCGGTGTCCTTATGTGCAGAGCGCGTCGCTATATTCAAAGCCATTTCCGATGGACATAAAAAGTTCAAGTCTCTTGCTGTAGCGGCTGACACAGGAAGGCCTGTACCTCCTTGTGGATCCTGCCGCCAGGTGATGAGTGAATTTTTCGATTCCTCAGTAGCGATTTATACAACCAATTTAAACGGTGATTCCAAAACATTTACGATGGATGAAATCCTGCCGTTTTCCTTTGCGCCTTCTGATCTTCCGGAAGAGTAATGGATTTGAATGACGAGAAAGACTGTCGAAATTACGGCAGTCTTTCTTTTATGTATTCGCTGACATTCTTTGGATATCGGCATGTGAGTCAGCGATTTACGTGGGCTTTTTACCGTTCAAAAGAAGCTTGTTCTTCTTTCTAATTATTGGTGTACAAGCAGAAGGAGCGGGAGATATGATGATTTCGCCTAGTACATCCTTCCCGTTTATGACATACGCTGATAAGGAATAACAGAACAAGGAGTGAAGGAGAATGCATCACCATTCAATGCATGACTCGTGCGGCTGTGGACCGATGTCACAGTGCAGCAACCGCTGTCCAATTGTATGTCCGGTCCAACATTGTGTTGTAGACAATTTTTTCTGTGAAAATCAGGATTACATTCACCCGACACACATTCTCGTAAGAAATAACCACTTGTTGAACAATAACCATTACTTCCCATACATGGTTTCCGAACAAAACAATTTCCAAACGCAGGAATTTGCCTACCCTCAAGGGTCTTCTCCAGACTATAATTGGATGGAAAACATGAACCAGCAGGGTGCGGGCCCTATGGGAGATATGGAAGAAGGCGAAATGGCAGATATGAACGGACAAATGCCAATGAACCAGATGCCGGGAATGAACGGAATGAACGGCCAGATGCCGATGATGAATCAAGGTCAGATGCCTGGAATGAACGGCCAGATGCCGATGATGAACCAGGGGCAGATGCCTGGGATGAGCGGCCAGATGCCGATGATGGGTCCGGGATTCGGAGAGTAAATCAATAAGCCACCACACCAGTGGCTTATTTTCTTTTTGTCTTAAACATGGGTAAAATAGAGAAATCAAGGAACAAATGAAAGGCGGTGCGTCTGTGAGAACGTTAGTGGTTACCGGTTACAAACCTATGGAAATAGGGATATTCAAACAACAGGATGATAAAGTCTCCTTTATAAAGGAAACCATCAAAAGGCGTCTGATTACATATATCGATGAAGGTCTTGAATGGGTGCTTGTTTCCGGGCAGATGGGTGTGGAACTCTGGACCGCTGAAGTCGTTCTTGACCTGAAGGATGAAGATTATGCGGTCAACCTCGGCATCATTCCTCCTTTTGAGAACCAGCAGGAGCGCTGGCCGGAAGATCTGCAGATGATTTATGAGGAAGTTACGATGACGGCTGATTTTTTCCAACCTGTTTATAATAAGGGGTATGAAGGACCGTATCAGTTCAAGGCCAGAGATCAGTTTCTTATTGAACACTCGGATGCCTGCCTCGTTTTATATAATGAAGAGACCGAGGGCAGTCCACGCTTCTTTCTAAATATGGCGGAAAAAGCTGTGGAAAAAGGAAATTATCAGATTCTATATATTACCCCGTTTGATTTGGAGGAAACCGTTGAGGAAATGCGGATGGCTGATCCGGATTTTTGGAGTCAGTGATTTTTTATACAAAAATGAAATTGACAATTGGGTCTCCATTTGAAAAAATGTAGGTAATGTGTGGAACAGAGGTGAAAAGAATGAACTTAGAAGAGTATCATTTGACAGGTAAGGATATACTGGAAAAAGACTTTAAAACATCCATGCGGGGGTACAACCAGGAAGAAGTGGATGAGTATCTGGACTTAATTATTCAGGACTATGACCGCTTCCAGCAGGAGATTGAACGCCTCCAACACGAAAATGAACGTTTGAAGAAAATGTCCTCAAGAGAGACGGCTTCCAGGCAGAAGCAGAACACAGGCAGCACACCGCAGGTCAATTACGACATTCTGAAGCGGGTCTCCAATCTGGAAAAAGCTGTGTTCGGAAACAAATACGCCGAAGAATGACAAAAAAATCCACATGACAAAAGCGAAGGATTCTGGTATACTCTATCAGTGCGTCATTAAAGCGTAAATGAAACAGATGACAACATACATTTGAATACTCGGGTAATCGCTGCGCAGCTTGACTGTGCAGAGGAAAGTCCATGCTCGCACAGTACTGAGATGTCTGTAGTGTTCGTGCCTGACGAAATCATAAGTCAGGGGAGTTCTTTTGAACTTACGGCAGGGAAAATTCCTACGTCTAAGGATAGGGAATGACTACCTTGAAAGTGCCACAGTGACGGAGCCGGTATAGAAATATGCCGGGTGGAACGAGGTAAACCCCGCGAGCGAGCAACCCAAATTTAGGTAGGGGCACTTTTTGAAGGGAAACGAACCGGAGAAAAGGCCGTTTTACGGCAGATAGATGATTGCCACCGGAGTACGAGGCTGACCACCGCTGGCAGTACGATGGAACAGAACATGGCTTACAGAGTATTCAAAGGTCGTTCATTATGTATAAGCTACCCTTCTGGAAAGCCCTATGCTTTTTAGAAGGGTTTTTATTTTGACTTTCATATGTAAATGGAAAGGCAGGGAGAAAATATGGCGGGAAAAGTAACGTTAATTGCGACAGCGGCGATGGGCCTGGAGTCAATCGTCAGTAAAGAAGTGAAAGCGCTCGGGTATGAGGATGTGGAAGTGGAAAATGGACGTGTCCTTTTCAAAGCCGATGTGTCAGCCATTCCGCGTACGAATTTGTGGCTTCGGACAGCAGACCGGGTTAAACTGCTGGTCGGCCGGTTCAAAGCGACAAGCTTTGATCAATTGTTTGAAGAAACGAAAGCCCTGCCATGGGAAACGTTCATTGAAGAAGACGGTGAATTCCCCGTTGTAGGAAAATCGGTTAAATCGAAACTGTACAGTGTTCCGGATTGTCAGGCGATTGTTAAAAAAGCGATTGTGGAACGGTTGAAGAAAAAGCATGGAGTGGCCTCGTGGCTGAAGGAAACCGGCTCCTTTTACAGAGTGGAAGTGGCCATTCATAAAGATGAAGCCCTTCTTACAATCGATACATCCGGTTCAGGTCTCCATAAGCGCGGATATAGAGTGGGACAGGGGGAAGCCCCGTTGAAGGAGACAATGGCCGCAGCACTCGTTCAGATTACGAACTGGCATCCGGACAAGCCGTTTGTCGATCCTTTCTGCGGTTCTGGAACCATCGCGATCGAAGCCGCTTTGATCGGGCAGAATATTGCACCAGGGTTTAATCGCGAATTTGCATCGGAAGGCTGGGGATTCATTCCTCAAAAAGCCTGGGATGATGCCTTTCAGGAAGCGGAGGATGCCGCCGATTATGATCAGCCTCTCGACATTACAGGGTCAGACCTTGATCCGAAAATGATTGAAATCGCCAGAAAAAATGCGATGGAAGCGGGACTTGGTGAGCTTGTGTCGTGGAAGCAGATGCAGATGAATGATTTGAAGCCGAAGCATGATGGGGGATATATTGTATCCAACCCACCTTACGGGGAGCGGATCGGTGACCGTGAAGAAGTGGAGCAGATGTACAGAGATCTTGGTACGATCATGCGTGATTATCCATCATGGAGCGTTTACATCCTGACGTCCCACGAAGGATTCGAAAAGCTGTACGGCCAGTCCGCTACAAAGAAGAGGAAGCTCTTCAATGGATATATCAAGACGGACTATTATCAATATTTCGGGAAGAAGAAAAAACAGACAGCCAAAGAGTTTTAAAGAGTGAAGGAGAAGACCGTCCGGATGACCGGGCGGTCTTTTTCTATTCCTGTGTGTAAAGAGAAAGACTGCTATAATGAAAAGGCAGCTACATAACGATGATGTAAAAAGGAGAGGGTATAGTGAGCAGTCATACAGAGAAGGAATTTCAGGCTCTGCTGAAGGAACAGGCGTCCTATGAAGAAGCTATTGGGTTAATGGCCTGGGATATGCGGACGAAAGCACCGAAAAAAGGGATAGAAGGACGTTCAGAGGTGATTGGAGTCCTTTCTTCCAAAGTGCATGAAATCCAGACCTCTGATCATATGAAAACGATGATCAGTGAATTGAAGGGGCGGACATCCAGTCGGCTGATGGAGAGAGCAGTCGAGGAAGCGGAAGAAACGTACCTTCGCACGGTGAAAATCCCGGCAGAAGAATACAGGGAATACGTGACACTGCAGAGCCGGGCGGAAGCGGTCTGGGCGGAAGCAAAGGACAACAATGACTTTGCCTTATTCCAGCCCTATTTAGAAGAACTGGTGGACTATAAGCGACGCTTTGCTGAATATTGGGGATATGAAGAGCATAAATATGACGCGCTCCTGCACAGTTATGAGCCTGGCATGACCGTCCGGATTCTTGATGAGGTTTTTCCTAAGGTAAGAGAAGCGTTGACAGGTCTGCTTTCTGATATTCAAGCTTCTGATAATAAACCCGACCCATCGGTTCTGGAGGGACATTTTCCTAAAGATCAGCAGGCAGCCTTCAGTGAGGAGATTTTGAAGCGGATGGGCTATGATTTTGAGGCGGGACGTCTGGATGAAACCATCCATCCATTTGCAATCGGATTGAACCAGAAGGATGTGCGGGTAACGACGAAATATGATGAGAAAGATTTTCGGACCGCTGTATTCGGGACCATTCATGAAGGGGGGCACGCTTTGTATGAGCAGAACATTTCAAAAGACTTGGCCTTCACTCCTCTGGCGGATGGGACAAGCATGGGAATCCATGAATCCCAGTCCCTTTTCTGGGAGAACTTTATCGCAAGAAGTGAAAGCTTCTGGAAAAACCATTACCCTGTCTTCAAGAACTATGCACCCGAAAGCTTTAAGGAGCTTCCTTTAAGTGACTTTTATAAAGCTGTAAATGAAGTGAAGCCGTCATTCATACGGATTGAAGCGGATGAGCTGACCTACTGCCTTCATATTATGGTCCGCTATGAGCTGGAGAAAGCCTTGATCGGCGGGGAAATTGAAGTGAAGGATCTTCCTGAGTTATGGAATAGGAAGATGGAGGACTACCTTGGCATCATCCCTTCCAACGACGGTGAGGGAGTGCTGCAGGATATCCACTGGTCAGGGGGAGATTTCGGTTACTTTCCTTCCTACGCTCTCGGCTATATGTACGCAGCCCAGATAAACGCGGCGATGAGGAAAGATATTGATGTGAATGAATGTATGGAAAAAGGGAATTTCAAACCGATTCAGGAGTGGTTGACGGTGAACATTCACAAGTATGGAAAAATGAAGAAGCCGCTTGAAATTATCCAGGATGTGACAGGAGAAGGGTTGAACCCCGATTACCTCATTACGTACGTCACTGAAAAATACCAGAACATCTATAAGTTATCCAACTAATTAAAAAGATACCCAGCTGCATGCAGCTGGGTATCTTATCATTATGACATTTCACCAATTAAATCCGGGGCAGCTGGGAAGCCTGCATCTTTTAGAATCTGACCAAACTGCTCATTGAATTCCGCTGCTTTTTCATCGGCAGCTGAGAAGTCGGCTTCTTCTATGTTTTCATCCAATGCTTTTTCTACTTCCTCGTAGTAGGCCTGAAGAGAAGGCATGGCTTCCTGGATTTTTGTTTTCGTTTCATCAGGAAGTTCGGTTTCTATTGTGTAGTCTGAAGCAGCAGCCGCTGCTTCACCAGCAGCTGTTTTCGCTTCTTCGCCTGCTGATGTAATGGTTTCTGTATCCGGCTCTTCCTCAGCAGCCGCTGCTTGATAGGCGGAAATTTTCTGCTGGTGCGGTTTAAATGTATCGGTCAATTCCATCTGGGCATCCATCAGTGATTGTTTAAGATCCTGGCTGTTATCTTCTTCAGTTTCAGCCGTTTCTTCGTTTTGTCCTTCTGAATCACTGCTTTCTTCTGTGTCTCCGCTGCAACCGGCTGTTATCAATGCCGAAGTTACACCGAGAGCAATTAACCATTTTTTCAAAGTTATGACCCCCTTATGTAGTTACAACGTTTATTGTAAAAAAGCAGGAGGAAAATGTAAAGAATTAGCAAAAATGTTACAATATACTGAAAATTCATCGAATAAACAGGAGGATAACCTATGTATCTGCCAAATTTCAGACTGGATCACCGCTTAGCTGTTGTCACGGGAGGAACGAAAGGGATCGGAAGGGCCATTACACTGGCCTTTGCTAAATCCGGTGCAGACGTCATCATCATTGCCAGAAACAGCTGGGAGCTTGACCAAGTGAAGGATGACGTAGAGGAACTGGGGCAGCGGGCTTTTCCAATAGTAGAAGACATTAATCATTATGACCTTATCATTGAAAAAGTCGAGAACATAAGGCAGGGGCGACCCATTGACATCTGGGTGAATAACGCCGGCATGAATATCCGGAGTGAAGCTGCCTCCGTTTCCGAATCGGAATGGGACCAGATCATCAATACCAATATGAAAAGCGCCTTCTTTCTTTCTCAATATGCCGGACGGATCATGATGGATAACAGGGCAGGTAAGATTATTAACATCTCTTCTGTGGGAGGGCACACCGCTCTTCGTACTGGTGTGGTTTATGCCATGACGAAAAGTGCACTCATTCAGATGACTAAGAATCTTGCCCTTGAATGGGGGGGGCACAACATCAATGTGAACGCAATCGGGCCGTGGTATTTTCCTACCTCCCTGACAGAGAAGCTGCTTCAGGATGAGGAGTATGTGAAAGAGATTCTCGCACGGACGCCGTTAAACAGGATAGGGAAGCTGGAAGAACTCAGCGGCGCAGCCGTATTTCTTGCTTCAGATGCCGGCAATTATATGACAGGACAGACACTCCTTGTAGATGGAGGCATGACCATTTACGGTTTCTAAAAAACGAACAAAACAGCCATCATCCATGGCGCAATCTATGCTTTATAATTCTAACTTAAAACTTAGTAGCAACTCCGAACTGCAAAAAAGAAAAAACCATCAATAAGAAGAAATCGATACAAACATAAATCTCCTTTTTTTACACATAGTAAGAAAAAGGAGGATGACAATGCCTTACATTATTGCTGCAGGAACGGCCCGTGCGGAATATCCCTGTCCTCAAACAGATGTCCAGCATCTCGTAAAAGAACTGTTTCCCATGAAACCTCACGAAATGAAACGACTGCTTCCCATCTTTGAACATGCGGAAGTACATGAACGACAGTTTGCGCAGCCATTGGATTGGTATAAAAAACAGCACGGATTAAAGGAAAGAAATGACTTGTACGTCGATAAAGCTCTCCAGTACAGTTTAAAAGCAGTGAAAAATTGTGTAGGAAAGGTGTTTGGAGGAGATTTTGACTATGGAACCATCGATCACGTCATTTTTGTCTCATCAACAGGAATTGCCACTCCAACCCTCGATGCCTACATAATGAATGAACTGCATCTTAAAGAAAGTGTGAAACGAACCCCGCTTTTTGGTCTTGGCTGTGCAGGTGGAACGAGTGGAGTAGCAAAAGCTTATGAATGGCTGCTGGGACATCCGGATAGCTGCGTGCTGGTGGTTTGTGTGGAGCTCTGCAGTTTGACATTTCAATTGGATGATGCAACAACAAGCAACTTTGTAGGAACAGCATTATTCGGAGACGGTGCTTCTGCCGTGCTTGTTTCAGGTGATACATGGAAAATGAACAATCAGGTTCAAGAAGCGGTTCCTTCGATAATTAGTGCCAGCTCCAAAACAAAACGGAATAGTGAAGATGTAATGGGATGGCGTGTTGTGGACAATGGCTTTGAAGTGATATTCAAAAAAAGTATTCCACGGTTAGTGAAGGATTTCTGGAGTGTCCATGTACGTGAAGTATTAAATGAACACCAATGGGATGTCAACGGGCTTCCATTTATCGTCGCGCACCCCGGAGGGAAGAAAGTACTGGAGGCGTATAAGGAAGTTCTCCATCTGGAGGATTTTGTGCTGATTTCCTCCAAAAACGTATTGGCGCAGCATGGAAACATGTCTTCACCAACCGTCCATTTTGTCTTGGAGCATATCATGGATCAGCGGCCTGAAACGGGCACGCGTTCGTTGATGACATCTCTCGGGCCTGGCTTTAGTTCAGAAATTATCAGTTTGGAGTGGGTATAGATGGGGATGCTGTTGTGGCTGATCTTTTCGCTGATTATTTTTCAGCGCTTGGGTGAACTTATTCTGGCAGCAAGAAATCGGAAATGGATGCTTTCTCAAGGTGCGAAAGAATGGGGAAGTAATCATTATTATTTGTTCATCCTTCTGCATGCCCTGTTTTTTCTGTCCATCATAGCAGAATACACGTTTACTACTTTTGTGTTTCAACCAATCTTCTATCCCGCCGTTTTTCTTTTTATAGTTCTCCAAGGGATGAGAATATGGTGCATTTCTACGCTTGGGAAAAGATGGAACACAAGGATTCTCGTTCTTCCTGAGGAAAAACCAATCAGCCGTGGATTATATAAATATATGAAGCATCCTAATTATGTGATTGTATTTTTTGAGCTGCTGGTGATTCCTGTATTGTTTCATGCTTATGCAACTGCCCTTGTTTTTCCTTTTCTTCATCTCATGGTTTTAACGGTCCGGATCCCGGAAGAAGAAAAAGCGCTGAAGGAGCGGGTATAGGAGGGATTTCCCGTTGCGGACCTGCCGAAGCTCTGCTATAATTTCTAAATAGAAATGAAAATCATTTTCAATTAGAAAGGTGTGCAGATGATGGTTCTGCTTCTTCTTGCTGTGATGATGGTGTACAGTGTGCTTATGATCTATATAACAGCTCATGTCGGGGCTGCTCCTGCCATCGACCGATTGAAATTACAAAAACGTGCATCCCTCGAGGAAACGAGAAAAAAATAGGAAACATCCATCTCCGCCAGGCCCTGGGACCTGGCTTTATTTTTGAAAAAGAAGCAGAGAGAGAAGAAATTTGTCGAATAAAGATGCTATAATGGGGACGGACAGAAAGAGTGGCTTTGCACTTTTTCGCGAACGTGAAGGTTTCAACGATCTATGCACGAAGGAGCGTCCTATGAATCGAAAACATGACTTGGCTTATTTTCTTGAGGATCTATGGAGCAGAGGCTTTAAACTGAGTGATGAGGATGTACAGTTTATTTACTTTGGTAAAAATTCGACGAATGCAGCTGAATGGAAAACCATTATTGCCGTCCGGACGACACTGAAAGCACAGCAGTCCTTTGACGCCAGCTTCTTTATCAGTGTGCTGGAACTTATTGCAGACGCATCGATTACAAACAAGCGCCGGGCCTATGAAGTGGTGGAGCAGAAGCTGGCTTTAAAGAAGTCATAACAAAACCCAGATCAGGATTGATCTGGGTTTTGTGCGTGTTTCAACAGGCATTCGCGGGCGAGCTTGTCTGCATGCCGGTTTTGTTTATCTGGGATCCATTTATAAAATACAAAGGAAAAGGACTGTTCCAGCTCCTGAATGTGCTCGAATAAAGGAAGGAACTTTTTGTTTTTCGTATATTTCCGATCCAGTGTATCGACAGCGATTTTTGAATCAGACCGGATGGAAATGATCTCACCCGGGTAATACGACCGGCACAATTCCAGAGCGCGGCTGACCGCAAGGAATTCCGCTTCATGATTGGTCCATGTACCAAGAAAGCACTGGTGTTCTTCGGTTTGATTGTTGGTTTTGATCACAATCCCTGCGGCGCTCAGACCCGGATCGCCGCTGCAGGCAGCATCGGTGTATATTTCAATCATGAAGGCCCTCCTCACTCAGAGCGTGGAAATTTTTTTGCTATATAAAAGAATGGGGTATCCAAAGCGGATACTATAAATTTAATGATGTAGGTTGTCAGGAATATTTCCAGCCATATGTCAAATGGATAAACGCCGTAAAAGGCGATGAAGCAGAAAACCGCTGTGTCCAGAAGCTGGCTGATCATGGTGCTTCCGTTGTTGCGGATCCATAAAAATTTATCATCTGCAAACCGTTTCTTCAGCCGGGCGTAGAGCCACACATCAAAATATTGACTCACCAGATAGGCGGCCAGACTTCCGGCTGCTACTCTCGGAACAATACCGAACAATGTTTCCAGTGCGGGGTGGGCGATATCATTGGATCCTGGCGTGAACAGGAGAGCCCCCTGCATAAGGATAGTCATGGCAAGCAGAGAACTGAATCCGAGCCAAACCGCTTTTCCAGCTTCTTTCTTTCCGTATTTTTCATTTAATATGTCTGTAGCTAAAAAGGCTGTTCCATAGACGATGTTTCCAAGTGTCGCCTGTAGACCGAACAACTCAATGGTTTTTACGACCTGGATGTTGGCCACCACTGTAGCCATACCGATCCAGACAAACAAGCCGGTTCTACCGAATATCCGGTACACACCAAGCAGAAGTATGAAGTTTATGATTGCAAAAATCAGCCATATCATTTCGTTATTCATGCTGTTATTCCTCCTAGTTTTGGTAACGCGGGAGTTCCCGAACCGCGTATGCGTACAACAGCGCTAAATTATACGACGGAACAGGCAGGAATGCAAGGATAACGGCAAATGAAAAAAAGCAATCTCAAAAGAGACTGCTTTTTTTGGAGATTTATGCTTTTACAACGTTGGCCGCCTGTGGACCACGGTCGCCTTCAACGATTTCAAATGTTACGGCCTGTCCCTCTTCAAGGGATTTGAAGCCTTCCTCCTGAATCGCAGAGAAGTGGACGAATACATCGTTGCCGCCCTCTACCTGGATGAAGCCGTAGCCTTTTTCAGCGTTAAACCATTTTACTGTACCATTCTGCATGTTGTTTCCTCCTAAATCTTGCACGTCAAACGTGGGAATTACAAATACAGACCGAAATAAAAAAAACCATACAAGTGCGGAACATAAATTCCGGTCACTCCTATGGGCTTTACCAGTCATTTATCTTTCCGATCGTGATATTTGCTTACTACAAATATATCTTATGAGAAAAAAAGCGTCAACATTCAGACTATACTTTTTTCTTCAAAAAACCTTTTAAATGAAGATAAGGAAACGGATACATGTTGGGAGGGTCCGCAAGAGTGGATGACTATAACTATCAAGCGGTGTAAGGTACAATAGAGGTGGAAAATAGAAAGGATGATACATATGAAGAAAGACATTGATATAGCCCTTGAAGCACAAATGAAACCTATCAAGGACATAGCAGCCGGATTGAATCTCTCCGAAGAGGACTGGGAACCTTACGGACATTACAAAGCAAAGCTGTCTGACAAACTTGAACAAAAGCTGGAAGGCCGGTCATCCGGGAAAATCATCCTCACAACCTCCATTAACCCGACGCCTGCCGGTGAAGGGAAGTCCACGGTTACTGTGGGGCTTGGGCAGGCTTTGAACAAGCTGAACAAAAAGGCGGTCATCGCCTTGAGGGAACCTTCCCTTGGGCCGACAATGGGATTGAAAGGCGGAGCCGCCGGTGGTGGGTATTCCCAAGTGGTCCCTATGGAGGAAATTAACCTGCACTTTACAGGAGATATTCATGCGATTACTTCTGCGAATAATGCCCTCTCGGCTTTTATAGATAATCACATACACCAGGGGAACGAGCTGAATATCGACCCTCGTCGTGTTTCATGGAAGCGGGTGGTGGATTTGAACGACCGGGCCTTAAGAGAAGTCGTCGTAGGACTGGGAGGGCCTGTCAAAGGTGTACCGCGGGAAGATGGGTTTATGATTTCCGTCGCCTCTGAGATTATGGCTGTTCTTTGTCTGGCTTCAGATCTTCAGGATTTAAAAGAACGCCTGGCCCGCATGGTCATCGGGTATACGTATGACAGAAAACCTGTAACCGTTCAGGAACTCGGTTATGAAGGCGCTCTTACTCTCCTATTGAAGGATGCTGCTAAACCCAATCTGGTTCAGACTTTGGAGAATACTCCGGCAATCATACACGGGGGGCCGTTTGCCAATATTGCGCACGGATGCAACAGTGTCAAGGCTACGAAGGTGGCTGCGAAACTCGGCGATTACGCCGTAACAGAAGCCGGGTTTGGAGCAGACCTGGGTGCAGAGAAATTCCTTGATATCAAAACACGTGCAGGCGGATTTGAACCTGATGCCGTTGTGATTGTGGCAACGATCCGTGCCTTGAAGATGCATGGAGGAGTGGACAAAAAAGAGCTTCACAACGAAAATACAGCCGCCTTAATGAAAGGGGCTGCCAATTTGAAAAAACATATGGAAACGATAGAGCAGTTCCAAGTCCCTTATGTGATTGCTGTCAATGAGTTTCCGACAGATACTAAAGCAGAGATCGATGCCTTGACAGCGTGGTGTAGGCAGGAGGGTGCGTCCGTTTCTCTTGTCCAGGTTCATGAGAAAGGCGGCAGCGGTGGATTGGATCTTGCTGAAAAAGTCATAGCTGCAGCAGACCAAAAACATCAGCCGCTTGCCTACACGTATGAGCTCGAAGATTCCATAGAGCAGAAAATAGAAAAAATTGCCCGCAGGATTTATGGAGCCTCGGGCGTTGAATTCTCATCCAAAGCTGAAAAACAAATACGCCAGATGACCAACCTGGGCTTCAACCATCTGCCGATTTGTATGGCCAAAACCCAGTACTCTCTTTCCGATGATCCATCGAAGCTTGGACGTCCGGAAAATTTCACGATTACAGTGAGAGATTTATATCCTTCCATCGGTGCTGGATTCCTGGTAGCTTTGACGGGAGATGTCATGACGATGCCGGGGCTGCCTAAAAATCCGGCAGCTCTCCAGATGGATGTTGATGCGTCCGGAGTTGTAAAAGGATTGTTCTAATCTTTGATCATCTTCCTGTGGACGCTGTTATACAAAGAGGAGGGACATCGATGACGATCGATATTGGACTTACCGGGTGGGGCGATCACGCCTCTCTCTATTCAGAGAAAACGCGTTCAGAAAACAAGCTTTCCGAATATGCTTCCCATTTCCCTGTAGTGGAAGTGGATACAGCTTTTTATGCGATCCAGCCCCTGTCCCGCTACGAAAAGTGGCTGAAAGAGACACCGGACTCATTCTCTTTTGTTATTAAAGCATTCAACCAGCTGACAGGACATGACAGGGAATCCAGGTCCGTTCAGGAAGCGAGAGATCTTATGCTCCGTTATGAGGAATCGGTCCAGCCGGTATGGGAAGCTGGAAAAGTAAACGCCCTGCTGTTTCAGTTCCCTCCGTGGTTTGATGTAAGAAAAGAGCACATCCGCAAATTGAGGTATATACGGGAGTGGCTGGAGCCGTATCCGATCGCTCTTGAATTCCGGAACCGAACGTGGTTTCAGGAGGAGTACAGAGAACAGACGCTTTCCTTTATGAAGGACCAGCAGTGGATTCACAGCATCTGTGATGAACCACAGGCAGGAGAAGGGTCCGTTCCCCGTATTCTTATGCCGACCCATCCCAATAAGACGCTCGTGCGTTTTCATGGACGGAATACACACGGATGGAACAAAAATGGCCGGAAAGACTGGCGTAAAGTCCGTTTTCTTTACCGGTACAGCCATGATGAGCTTGCCGAATGGGCGGAGCGGGCCCGGGAGCTCGAACAGGAGACCCCTGAGGTTACGCTCCTATTCAACAATAATTCCGGCGGGGATGCCGCAGACAATGCCAAACAGTTTCAGGAAATGCTGAACATCCATTACAACGATTTAAATCCAAGACAGATGGATTTATTCAATTTTTAGGAGGTTCTATGAAGAAGACAGAGATGTTAGAAAGAATCCGGACCTATACGGCCTCGCAGTTTTCAGGGGATGCGACCGGCCATGATTACGAGCATATGAAACGGGTCGCCTTCTGGTCGGCTGCGATTGCCAGGAAGGAGAAGGGGGACCCCTTTATGTGTGAAGCGGCCGGCTGGCTCCACGATATTGGAGACCGGAAGCTGACAAAACATCCTGAACAGGCGTTGAAAGAAAGAGATTCGTTTCTTCTTTCCCTGTCCCTGACCCACAGCGAGGTAGAAGAACTGGATGCATCAATCCGTGATGTGTCGTTTTCAAAAGGACGTATCCCTCAAACGTGGACAGGAAAAATCGTCCAGGATGCTGACCGGCTGGATGCGATAGGTGCCATTGGTATCGCACGCACGTTTGCTTATGGTGGAGCACATGGACAGCCGTTGTATTCAGAAGATGGATCCCGCGATTCGTTCAGTCATTTTGAGGAAAAGTTACTGAAACTGGTCTCTCTAATGAATACGGAAACAGGCAGAAATGAGGCCTCCAGGCGCCATTCATTTATGGTACAATTCCTTGAAGAAATGCAAAATGATATTTTCATCACCAATGAGGAGGTTCATCATCATGACAAATAACGAACAGGCCTATCTTGATTTGTGCCGGCTCGTATTGGAAGAAGGCAGTGAAAAATCCGACAGGACAGGGACAGGTACATATTCTGTGTTCGGCCATCAGATGCGCTTTGATTTAGAAGAAGGTTTCCCTCTTTTAACGACCAAACGGGTGCCTTTCCGTCTGATTGCGAGTGAGCTGCTCTGGTTTATTAAAGGAGATACAAACATTAAATATCTTCTGCAGCACAATAACAATATTTGGAATGAATGGGCGTTCAAAACCTGGGTGGAAAGTGAGGACTACCACGGGCCGGATATGACGGACTTCGGCCGCAGGAGTCAGCAGGATCCGGAATTCCAAAAGGTTTATGAAGATCAGATGAATCGTTTTAAGGAGAAAATCCTTACCGATGATACGTTCGCTGATACCTACGGTGAGCTTGGTTCTGTTTATGGAAAGCAGTGGAGGGAATGGAAGACGAGCAGGGACGGCAGCATCGATCAATTGAAAAATGTGGTGGAAAGCATCAAATCCAATCCTGATTCCCGCCGCCATATCGTAACGGCATGGAACCCGGAGGACGTTCCTTCCAATATGGCACTGCCTCCGTGTCATGCCATGTTCCAATTTTACGTAGCGGATGGTAAGCTTTCCTGCCAGCTTTATCAGCGGAGCGGCGATATCTTCCTGGGTGTGCCTTTTAACATCGCCAGTTACGCCCTCTTGACACACTTAATCGCCCACGAATGCGGCCTCGAGGTCGGAGAGTTCATTCATACGCTTGGAGATGCCCATATTTACACCAATCACATAGACCAGATTCAACGACAGCTCAGCAGAGAACCCCGAAGGCTGCCGAAGCTTCACCTGAACAGTGAAATCTCAAGTCTTTTCGACTTTGAGATGAAGGATATTACAATCGAAGACTATGACCCTCATCCGGGAATAAAAGCACCGGTAGCGGTGTAAACCATAGAAAGGCTGTGAGACTGTGATTTCATTTATTTTTGCGATGGATCGTCATCAACTAATCGGAAAAGATAACGACCTTCCCTGGCATATCCCCAACGATTTTAAATTCTTTAAGGATATGACCTGGGGGAAAACCATCATCATGGGAAGAAAAACGTTCGAATCCTTCGGCCGTCCACTTCCTGAACGAAAGCATATTGTTTTGACATCAAACGAATCCTATGACAGGGAAGGCTGTACCGTCATACACTCCACGGATGAGATTCTGAAACTGGAGCAGGAGCAGCCCGATAAGGAATGGTTCGTCATCGGAGGCAGTGTATTATTCGAGAAAATGCTTCCTTATGCCGACCGTATGTATCTCACTTATATTGACGCTGAATTCGAAGGCGACACCTATTTCCCGCCATTCAATTATGATCAGTGGACGTTATCCTCCGAAACGAAAGGCATGAAGGACGAGAAAAACCCTTATGACTATTACTTCCGAACCTACGACCGGAAGCGGATTTCATGAAGCCCGTATGCGGAGCTGTTCTGAATGAAGGGGGATCGACGAGGATGGGTATGGATAAAAGTTCTTTGCGGCTCGGCCGCACATCGGTGCTGGAAAGAATTTTGTCCCGCCTTGCTGTATTGACGCCGCATTTGATCATTAATCAACACGATGCACACCCGGTCTATCCGACAGTTCCGGAACATTTTGAGCAGACGGGGCCGCTCGGGGGTATCCATGCTGTCATGAACCATGCGGAAGCGGAGTGGATAGCCGTTACGGCCTGTGATACGCCCTTTCTTTCCGCGGAGGTTTACCGCCATCTGCTAACGTATGCGGATTCCCAAACGGACGCGGTGATTCCCTGCCATAACGGCCGCAGACATCCATTATCCGGTTTGTATCACAAACGGACGGTACATACCCTGGACACATTCATACAGCAGGGTGGAAGAAAAGTAGGAGAATTCCTGGCCGGGATCCGAACGAAGGACATCAACGATTTTTCTCCCATCCCTCTAAATGTCCTGGACAAGCATTTCTTCAACATGAATACACCGTCCGATTATAGAAAGGCGGAGGAATGGTTGAAAAAAGACGAAGGGATAGAGACAAACCCCCGTCATGAATGATATGATAAGGCTATCAAGAGAATTTTTCCAAGCATCAACGACGGTTCCGGGTCAAGGACTAGTCGTTTTGAGAAAAAGGCGGTGAGGATATGCTCTCAAGTATTGGTATTCCGGGGTTGATCTTAATTCTGACGATTGCTTTGGTGATATTTGGCCCAAAGAAACTTCCTGAAATCGGAAAGGCTGCCGGAGAGACATTAAAGGAATTCAAGAATTCGGCCCGCGATCTGACTAGTGATTCAGAGGAAAAGGAGACCGAAAAATAACCACCACCCTGCATAAACGGAGTGATTTCCATGTTATCAAGTATTGGAGTACCCGGGCTGATTCTGATTTTGATCATCGCTCTGGTCGTCTTCGGCCCTTCCAAGCTTCCTGAAATCGGCAAGGCCTTTGGAAGCTCTCTGAAGGAATTCAAAAAAGCGACCGGCGATATCATGTCCGATGAGGACAATGGGAAAACTGAAAAGAAAAAGACAGACTAAATGAATAAGGGAGATGTAAGGGTTTCCCCTTGCATCTTCCTTTTTGTCAGGCTGGAGGAAGCCTGGAGGTGAATGATTTGTCCGACGAAAATATATCTCAAGATATCGAAATGAACATAACCGACCATTTAAGTGAATTACGGAAACGCGTAATCTGGACGCTCGTCTTTTTTGCCGCCTTTTTTATTGCCGGCTTCTTCTACGTAGATCAAATTCAATACTTCTTCATCAAAGATCTACCCTTTGAACTGAACATGACCAGTCCAGGTGAAATCATCTGGATCATCTTTACATTCGCCACACTGGTTGCCGTTGTCGGAACTCTTCCTGTTCTGTCTCTGCAGCTGTGGCTGTTTATTAAACCTGCGTTGACCCCTAAGGAACGGAAGGCATCTCTTTCCTACATACCAGCCATCTTCATCTTGTTTCTGGGAGGGCTGACGTTCGGGTATCTCGTTTTCGTAGAGTTGATCCTTCCATTTCTGCTGTCGCTGAACAATGGGATGTTCAATGAGATTTATACAGTGGAACGATATTTCCGATTTTTATTCCGGGTGACGATTCCATTTGCGGTGTTATTTGAAATTCCGGTCATCGTCATGTTCTTAACCAGCCTGGGTATTGTTAACCCTGTCCTGCTCGTGAAGATCAGAAAGTATGCCTACTTTGTGCTGGTCATTATCGGCACGATTATATCTCCGCCGGATTTCATTCTGCAGCTGGTCGTGGCCGTGCCTTTAATTATTTTATATGAAATCAGTATCGTTTTATCGCGGATGGTTTATCGGAAAAAGCTTGAAAAGCACAGAGAATTTATGGAATCGGATATCGAAGAATAGGAAAGATCCCCGGCCGGGGATCTTTTTTCTTCAAGGAAGACCGGCTTGAATTTTTTGCCGGCTTCTTTTATTCGTGATAAAACTATAGAAAGAGAGACAGGAGGATTTGTATGAAATCTTTTTATCATTATATGATGCGTTACCGCGGAAACAAAAAAATGGATGAGGAGAAGCAGCTGGCTGAGTGGATGTTCAAAGATCACAGCTTTCCCAAACAGTCGGTCTCCTATGATGAAATCAGCCGCTATTTGGAGTGGAATGCTCCTTTTGCAGGGGCTCTCAGCCTTTTTGACCGGCTTTATGATGAATATGAAAAAGTAGAAGAATGAGGTGATCCAATGAAGTTCCTTCACACCGCCGACTGGCATTTAGGAAAAATCGTCAACTATGTACATATGACGGATGATCAACGTTATATGCTTGAGCGGTTCATTGATATAGTCAAAGAAAAAGAGCCGGATTGTATTATTATCGCAGGCGATTTATACGATCGTTCCATACCTCCTAAAGAGGCTGTGGAGCTGTTGAACGATACGCTGACGACGTTGGTCAATGAACTGCAGATCCCTGTTCTTGCGATTTCAGGCAACCACGACAGTCCTGATCGTCTACAGTTCGGAAGCGAAATGTTCCGCAGGCAGGGATTGTTCTTAGATTCTAAATTAAAGAAAGATCGGAAGCCTGTCACGTTATATGACGATCACGGGCCTGTCCATTTTCATTTAATCCCTTACTTAGAGCCGGCAGAAGCAGCAAAGGTCTTTGATGATGACTCGATAAAATCCCATCACCAGGCAGCTGAGAAAATCATCAACGATATCGAACAGCGCTTTGATTCAGCGGAGAGACATGTCTGGATCGGTCATTCGTTCCTCGCCGGAGGGATGGAATCCGAATCAGAAGAACGGCTTTCAATGATCGGGGGCAGCCCTTATGTGGATGCCTCCTTGTTTACGGATTTTGCGTATACGGCACTCGGTCATCTGCATCAACCCCAGCGTGTGACCCGGGATTATATCCGCTACAGCGGCTCGCTGCTGAAATACTCATTTTCGGAAGCCAGTCACAATAAATCCGTAACCTTTGTCCATATGGATGAGGACGGCACGTGTGAGATAGAGAAAATCCCTTTACATCCGCTGCGGGATTTCAAAGTGATTGAAGGGTATTTTGAAGATCTTCTTTCGGGTGATGCAGTGCCCAATCAAGAGGACTATCTGCATGTTCGTCTATTGGATGACGGACAACTGCTTGATCCGATGGGAAAACTCCGTCAAGTTTATCCGAACATCCTTCATTTAGAAAGAAAAAGATCGATGTCCAACCCTGAAATGGACGATCTGGAGCATGTGAAGAAAAGGCAGACTCTCTCTCACTCGGAACTTTTCGCCTCTTTCTATGAAGATATAAAAGGAGATCCCCTGCCTGGAAAGCGGAAGGACATGATTGAACAGGCCGTTCATGCGTTAAAGAAAAAGGAAAGGGAGCAGTAATATGAGAGCCATAACGATAACGATGAATGCTTTCGGACCATATAGAGATAAGCAGACGGTCGACTTTACGACCCTTGGCAGCGAATCGATCTTTTTAATTACAGGACCGACCGGAGCCGGAAAGACGACGATTTTTGATGCGATGTGTTTTGCCCTGTACGGGCGGGCCAGCGGGAGTGACCGCGATCAGGATACCTTAAGAAGTCACTTTGCTTCTCCCGAGGACCTCACTTATGTGGATTATCTATTCGAATTGAGAGGCAGAACCTACCGCATCAAGCGTCTTCCGAAACAGCAGAAGAAAAAGGAACGCGGCGAAGGATATAAAGAAGAGCCGGCCCGGGCAGAGCTGTATCAGATCATGGATGATGAGGAGCGGCTGCTTGCTTCAAAGATCAAGGAAGTGAACGATACCATCGAGGAATTGATGGGGCTGGACTATGAGCAGTTCCGAAAAATGATCATGATTCCGCAGGGAGAATTCAGGAAACTGATTTCAGAAAATAGTAAAGAAAGAGAAGAAATTCTCCAACGCATATTTAAAACTGAATTTTTTGACGCATTGACCTCTCATTTCAAGGCTGAAGCAAAAAAACTTGAAGATGAGATGAAGCAGTTTGAATGGAGAATCGAACAGGAGAAAGAGAAAATTCACTGGCACCCGGATCAGCAGGAAGAAGAAGAAATCCAGGAGCTTTCAAAAGTGAGAGAACGTCTGCAACAGCGGATTATCGACCAGGAAAATCATTATCATGAAAAGCAGGAGAAGCTGCAGGAAATCAAAAAGGAGACAGACGCTTTCCAGGAACATGTCTATCAACAGCAGCGGGTGACAGAACTTTTTCAGGAAAAAGAGCATCTGGTCCGTGAACAGCAGAAGCTTCAAGACCGGCAGCCTGAAGTGAATCGGCTGCAGGAGGAAAAACAGTGGGCGGCAAAGGCTGCGGAGGTCCTTCCTTATGAAAAGGATTATAAAAATCGTAAAGCTGAACTGGAAAAGTGGCAGACGAGCCTCCAACAGAAAGAAGAGCGAAGAGCTTCCCTGTTAAAGGAGTATCAGGAAGCTGAAGAAAAATACCGTACAGAGGAACAGAACGCCCCGCATCGCGAAGCGTTGAAAAATAAATGGAAAAAGAAGCAGGAAGAAGAACAACTGCTGAAGGAATACCTTTCGCTGGTGGAGGTGCTCAAGCAGCATAAGGGAAATTTCCGCCGAGATCAGGAAGCTGTCGAAACCAATCGAAAAAAGCTGCTGGACGCATCTCAAACAGTTGAGAAGCTGAAGGGAAGCGTTAAAGAAGATCCTTCTCTCGCTGAAAAAGAATACACATTAAAGCAGAAGCAGGAAAACATGGGTAATAAAAAGCAGAAGCTCCAGCAATTGAGCCGGGAATGGGGGCAGTTGAAGAAGCTCCGGAAAACCTATCAATCGTTCATGGTCCGCTTTGACTCAGCCAAGAAAGACCAGCAGAAATCCAAGGAGGCCTATGAATCTGCTCTTGAAGAGGTGCAGGGATACCATGCCTATACACTTTCCATGAACCTCGTGGAGAACACGCCCTGTCCGGTATGTGGTTCGAACCACCATCCTCAACCTGCCCGGCAACCGGCAGCTGTTAAAAGTGCAGCGGAGATCCAGCAGCTTAAAGAAGTCTATGAAAAACACGACGAGGAGCTCACCAAGCTTCAAGAGGAATTTGTCCAGGTAAAATCAGCAGGCGAAACCCAGCGGCAGCTGACCGACCGTCTGTACCAGGAACTGCAGGACGATATGACAGACATGACGGATGCATCGATTCAAAAAGCTGTGGACACAGCCGGGGAGCATCTTGACTCTTACAATAAAGAACTTCAAAGTCTTCAAGAAAAGAGAGCACGCCTCCAAAAGGAAAACAAACAGCTGGAAGAGCTGGAGGGTACGATCGTCCAGCTCCGCGGGGAGGCAGAGAATCTCCAGGAAGCTCTCCAGTCTTCCCGCCAGAAGACTGCTGATGTTCAGGCTGACATCCATGCGATGGAAAAGAATGGAGCCTTTGAAACGACCGATGCAGAAACGTTGAAAAAGGAAACAGAGAATCAGGAAGCTTTATATCTTGCAGCAGAACAAAGCTGGGAGAAAGCACAGGCCGTTTATCAGCAGAAACGGGAAGAACGGCAGCAGGTCCAGACTGCCGTAGAGGAAGGCCGTGCGTATGTAGAGGAAATGAAAGCAGCTGTGGAGGATCGGGAAAAACGAATGAATCAAACGCTTGACCAATTTTCCTTCCCCTCTATAGAGGCGTACAGGGAGGCTCTTAAACCTTCTTCTGAACGGGAGGCTATGGAGAAAAGAATTCTTGAACATGATAAGCGGAAAGGAATGGTAGAAGAACGGCTGGGTGTATTGAACCGTGAGCTGAAAGAAACCGAAAAACCTGATATGGATGCTCTCCATAAGGGATTGGAGGAGAAAAAGGCGGCCCGGGACGCCAGGCAGGAGCAGTTAAATGAAATTCAGGTGATGTTGAAGCAGAACAGGGACGTCGAAAAAAATATCACACGTCTCGTGGAGGAAGTTGGAGCACTGGCTGCTGATTATTATGATGTGGCTGAACTGGCCCAGCTTGCTGCTGGAGATAACCCTATGAGGCTCTCGCTTGAACGCTATGTGCTGGCTTCTTTCCTTGATGAAATTCTAGTCCAGGCGAATATCCGCCTTGATCAAATGACGGACCACAGATATCAGCTGGTCCGGAGCGGGGCAATTGCCAAAAGAGGTGCGCAGAGCGGCCTGGATCTTGAAGTAATCGATCATCATACAGGACAGCAGCGTTCTGTACGGACATTGTCGGGCGGGGAAGGCTTTAAAACCTCACTCAGTCTCGCCCTGGGTATGGCTGATGTTGTCCAATCCCATGCGGGAGGGGTTCAGCTTGATACCTTATTTATTGATGAAGGGTTCGGAACCCTTGATGAAGTATCACTGGAGCAGGCCATCGGTTGTCTGCGGGCACTTCAGGATGGAAACCGCATGCTCGGGATTATTTCCCACGTGTCCCAGCTGAAAGAGGAAATCCCGGCCAAACTACAAGTATATAGCGGTCCTAAAGGGTCTTCGCTTCAATTTATTTTTCAATAACCGGTAAAGAACAGGGCTGCTCCTTTTTGGTTGAGGAGCAAAACCTGCGGGAAAAGGGCAGGGAGTGACGTTGTCCAACAAAATTCGTCCCGAGGAGAAGATCCGGCTCTAAGACTATTGTCTAATGATGCGCTTGCCCGGGAAATAGTTGCTCCACCCCTGCCAATGACAGAGAGGAGAGAGCGGATTGCTTACGATTGAAAATGACTGGAAACCGGTGCTGCAGCAGGAAAAGCAGAAAGAATATTTCCGGGAGCTTGAAATGGAAATCGAAAGAGAATATGAACAGGCGCACGTGTTCCCTGAGCGCGAGAACGTTTTAGCCGCTATGAAGGGAACGGCACTCTCAGATACGAAAGTCGTCATCCTGGGACAGGACCCTTATCACAATGAGGGTCAGGCTCATGGATACAGCTTTTCGGTCCGTCCCCACGTGTCTATTCCACCTTCTCTTCGTAATATTTATAAAGAGATGGAACAAGATTTGAACATAAAGAAACCCAACCACGGATGCCTCCAGTCATGGGCTGCGGAAGGTGTCCTGTTGCTCAACGATGTTTTGACGGTGCGCGCGCATGAGCCTCATTCCCATAAAGGAATCGGCTGGGAAAAGTTCACCGACGCTGTAATCCAGAAGATCAATGAAAGAGAACAGCCTGTGGTGTTCCTATTGTGGGGAAAACATGCTCAAAAGAAAGCTGATTTTGTAGACCGGGAGCGCCATCTCGTTCTCGAATCTTCCCACCCCAGTCCGTTTGCTGCCCATCGTGGATTTTTCGGCAGCCGCCCTTTTTCCAAGGCTAATGAGTTTCTGAACATGCATGGGGAATCTCCTGTGAACTGGGCGCTTCCAGTCAATCCTGAAGAGGCTTGAGCCCAGACCATACGGTTACCCAGGGCATATGTTACAGTATTCTAAAGTTTCGGAGGGGTTGTTATGTTTCCTACTGGTCAACCACCATACCCTCCCATGGGGGCGTTCCCGGGCTTTCAACAAGCAGCAGGTCCACAGATGATGCGTTCTATGGGACCTCTCGCAAATGCTGGTTCCCGTGGATTCGGAGGTCTGCCGGGTCTGCTTGGTAAAGGCGGTTTTGGTGCTGGAGCTCCCGGGTTTTTCGGGAATGCCGGATTAGGATCTGTACCCGGAGCGGGCTTTCTCGGTGGCGGAGGCCTTGGTTCCAATGCGTTGAATGCGGCCGGCGCCGCTGCCAAAACAGGAGGGGCCGGGTGGCTTGGGCATATGCAGACAGCGCTGAAGGCTGTCCAGACTGCCGCGCCGATGATGCAGCAGTACGGTCCGATGATCAAAAATATCCCAGCAATGATTAATATGATGAAAATTATGAATGAGCCGGATGAAGAAGAGGTAGATGAGTCATCAGGAAAATCGGGTGAATCACCATCCTCCTCCTACAGCTGGGAGTCCAGAGAAAGCTCCAGCAGGGGGAAAGGGAGGAGTAAACATACCTCCAAATCGCATAAAAAGAAAAAGAGTCAAGGAACATCACAGCCTAAATTGTTTATTTAGGCTGTGCGTGTGGCTTGATTTTTTTTTATGAATTAGCAAGAATAGGAACAAAGGTTATTGATTACACAATGCCGGAGGAGGCTTCATATTGACTAATACATTACAAAAAGCAACATTCGCCGGAGGGTGCTTCTGGTGCATGGTGGAACCTTTCGATGAACGACCTGGGATCGAATCCATTGTTTCTGGATACACCGGAGGACATACGGAAAATCCGACGTACATGCAGGTGGTTTCAGAAGCAACCGGACATAGAGAAGCTGTTCAAATCGTATACGATCCGGAAATCTTCCCCTACGAACGGCTCGTAGAACTATTCTGGCAGCAGATAGACCCGACAGATGACGGAGGGCAGTTTGCTGACCGGGGCCATTCCTATACAACAGCCATCTATTACCATAACGAAGAACAGAAAGCAGTCGCTGAACAAAGCAGACAGGAGCTGGAGAAATCAGGGAGATTCAGCCAGCCGATTGTTACTGAAATCCTTCCCGCTGCCGTCTTTTATGAAGCGGAGGACAAGCATCAGGAGTATTATAAGAAGAACGCGTTCCACTACAAGCGTTACAAAAAAGGATCCGGACGTGCTGGATTTATCCAGGACAACTGGAGTTATAAAAAGGATCCTGAAGATCTAAAAAAACGGCTGAGTGATATTCAATATAAAGTAACACAGGAAAATGCGACGGAACGTCCTTACGATAATGAATATTTCGACCATGAAGAGGAAGGCATCTATGTGGATATTGTTTCTAAAGAGCCGCTGTTCAGCTCGAAAGATAAATATGACGCCGGTTGTGGATGGCCGAGCTTCACCAAGCCGATTGAGAAACAGCAGGTCAAAGAGGAAGTAGACACTTCCCACGGCATGTTCCGTACGGAAATCAGGAGCGGTGGAGCCGATTCGCATCTCGGACACGTCTTTGACGATGGCCCTGTAGACCAGGGAGGACTTCGTTACTGCATAAACTCTGCAGCGCTCGAATTCATTCCGAAAGATCAGATGGACGAAAAAGGATACGGATATTTGAAGCATCTTTTCCGCTGAATGGCTTGTTCAGAGAGTCAGGGTTAGAAGCAGCTGTCATCCAATGCTATAATGATTGGATGAGGAGGAACGGACCTTGGGCAGAAAACGAATCCTAACCAAAGATGAAATTTTAACCGTAACCGGGGAAGTACTGCGAAACGGTGGTATCCAGGAGGTTCATTTCAAAAAACTGGCTGAAGAGCTTCAAGTCAGCCGCAGCACCCTTTATGAGTATTTCAAAAATAAAGAGGAACTGATTCTCTCGTACATGAGAGCGATGATGGATGAAATGAATCGAAAAATTGAGGCGGTGCCGCCGGATCTTCCTCCCAACGAAAAATTAAAGCAGCTGCTTCACATTTTTCTGGAGCACGCCGATACGTATCACATTGATCAAATGATTCACGAACTTCAAACGAGTGATAAGCAGGTAGCCCTGTTATATAAAACCGAAGTTCATAAGGATCTCATGAAAACCCAACAACTTATGGGCAGCTGGATTGAAGAAGCGAAAGAAGCTGGGTTGTGGACGACAGATGTTTCCTCCACGCTCATCTCCGACGTTATTTTTCATTCGATTTTATTTTCCAACCGAAAAAAAATCGGAGCAGAGGATATGACGCAGCAATTGTTCCATATGATGGAACACGGTTTGTCCCAAAGAAACGAATGAACCCGCCGCTTTTTAAAAAGGCGGTTCTTTCTTTGACAATATCTTGAATTAAAGATATCATGTTTTTAGATATGATGATAAAGAAAAAACGGAGGGATTCACATGAATATGAAGCACATCTTCAAAGAAGGGCAGAATGAGAAAGTTCTTCTGCTTCTGCACGGGACAGGGGGGACAGAACAGGACCTTCTCCCACTCGCCGGGATGATCGATCCTGAAGCCTCCGTCTTGTCTGTCCGGGGGAACGTTTCTGAAAACGGAATGCCGCGCTTCTTTAAGCGGCTTAGAGAAGGGGTTTTCGATGAAGAGGATTTGGTTGAGCGGACGAAGGAATTATCCGAGTTTCTGGATGAAGCTGCCGCTCATTACGGCTTCCGACGGGATCAGATTGTAGCCGCAGGATACTCCAATGGGGCGAATATTGCTGGCAGCCTTCTGTTTCATTATGAAAAGAGTCTGCTTGGTGCGGTGTTGTTCCACCCGATGGTGCCAAGACGGGGGATAGAGCTTCCTGATCAGACGGGAATTCCCGTATTTATTGGTGCCGGTGAAAACGACCCGATCTGTCCGGCTTCTGAAACCCATGATTTAAAATCACTGCTTCAAGCTTCCGGAGCCCATGTCACGGATCACTGGGAGCGGATGGGGCACCAGTTGACTGAACAGGAAGTACGGGCAGCCGCCGAGTGGTATGCGGCGCAGTTTTAATGGTGTCTGTATTGAGTCACATCCTTGTTCCGTGTATGATAGAAGGCAGGGAACAAAGGAGGTAGTGCTGTGATTCATAAAGATTGGGAAAACAATAAAACGATAAAACAAATCGAATGCGTCCATAATGACGCCGCTAAATTCGTTGTCAACAACGTCCTCACCCCAGGTAAGGTGTACGACGTTAAAAATGAAAGCGAAGAATTTTACTTTGTAGTAGACAACTCCGGCAGAATCGGTGGTTTCTACAAAGATTACTTCAAAGAAGTATGAGACAAGCTGAAGGGATGCCCTTCAGCTTTTTTATTGGCTGTACGAATGTCGAATATTGTGAGAATTGGACGTTTACAGTCAAGATTGGCGGGGGTATGGGGGTATAAGCCTATAAGAAGAAAGGATGCCTTCTTTATGATTATAAATAATGTCCGAATTTACGATCCTTCCCACCCTTATGATGATCAAACGTATGCGGTTAAAATAAATGGCGGAACGTTCGAAAAAATCTCTGAAGAGCCTTTAGAAGGCGGGGAGGTCATAGATGGGAAAGGGAAAGTCCTAGCCCCCTCTTTCAATGACAGCCACATGCACCTTTTACGCTACAGTCTTTTGAAAAAGGAGCTGGACTTGACCGAAGCGAAAAGCTGGAAGGAAATGAAACAGATGGTCGAGGACCACTATGACAAGATTGAACAGAATGACTGGATTTATGGAAAAGGGTTCAATGATGGGAACTTTGACGATTTGGATGGTCTGCTTACCGCTGAGGATTTGAACGAGATTCACGTTGATGCCAATATGTACTTCATGCATCAGGATGGACATGAGTGCGTAATCAGCCAGAAAGCGTTGGAGCGTTTGAAAGGGGAGGAAGCGTTTAAACAGGAACCGGATGAATTCAAGGAAACAGATGAAAGCGGGGAATGGAACGGACGCTTTAAGGATACTGCTGTTCATTACATTAAACACCATTTCTGGGGCCGTTCCGCTGCGGATGCGAAAGAGGCGCTGAAAACCGGAATACCTTATTTAAGCCGCTGTGGTATCACGTCGGTTCATACCGATGACATCAACTTCATCGGGTCTTATCAACGCTTGTGGGAAGCGTATACACAGCTTGAACAAGAAGGGGAACTTCCCATCGATGTTCATCTGCACCATTATATATTCAATATCGATGATTTGAAAAACTACTGCCTTCATAATGACCTCCGTACGGGCGGGGGAACAGAACGGGTGCGGGTAGGATCAGTGAAAATCTTCCTTGACGGGACACAACGGTTGTTTACAGCAGCCATGCGCAGCCCTTACCCCGTTCAGCCGGATACGGACGGCATTTTGATTTATACCCAGGATCAATTGAATGAAATGGTCCGTTATGCGAGTGAACAAAAGATGCAGGTAGCTATGCATGCGATTGGAGACCGGGCGGTGGAGCAGGCGTTGACAGCCCTTGAACAGCCGGAAGCAGAAACGGAAAGGTTCCGCCACCGGATTATTCATGCCCAGACGCTCGCTCCTGATCTTATCCAACGCATGAGAGAGGCTGCCCCTTATATTGAAACACAGCCTTCCTTCCTGCTTGATGAATGGGATAAAAAACACCACTGGTCGCCGGAAAGTCTCGTTCCATACGCTGACGCTTATGAAACTCTTCTGAAAGAACAGATTCCGATTACGTTGAGCTCGGACCTTCCTATCGGCGCCCTGGATCCTTTTGTGACGATTTTTACAGCGGTGAACCGGACCGACTTGGACGGGCGCCCTGAAGGTGGATGGATGCCGCAGGAAAAGATCAGCCTTCAGGCGGCCTACACCGGATTTACAAAAACACCGGCGGAACTTGAATACAATGAAGATCACAAGGGCATCATTAAAGGTGGTTATCAGGCTGACTTTGTTCTTCTGGATCAGCATCCCGAGGAAATCAAACCGGAGCACCTGCACGAGTTGAGTGTCCTGGAAACCTGGCACAGAGGACAAAGGGTCTATAAAAGATAAGTACGACTTTTCTTGTAAACACTCGTTCCATCATCCATAATAAGAGTAAGGTGACGGAAAGGGGAGGATGGGTAGAAATGGATAAACTAATTATCGTCCGCCACAGTGAAACAGAAGGGCAGCATGAAGACTCACCCTTAACTAAGCTTGGAATACGTCAAGCACAGAAACTGGCGGTCCTGTTGGATCAGTCTGGTGTAACCATTGACCGTATTATCTCAAGTCCCTATTTGAGGGCCGTTGAGACCATCAGACCCTATGCCCGGTCCAAGGACATGGAAATTGAAAGAGACGACCGCCTGGAGGAAAGGGTCCTCAGTCACGAACCATTGGATGACTGGGAAGAAGTCCTTCACGATACGTTTCAGGATCCTGATTTGAAGTTAACCGGAGGTGAGTCCTCTGTAGAAGCGAAGGACCGGGTCCTCTCGCTCATTGAGGAGCTGGAAAATCAAGACTGTGGAAATGTCCTCCTCGTAACGCACGGGAATCTTCTTGCTCTGCTGCTGCAGAAGTATAACCGTGAAATTGGATTTTATGATTGGAAACGGCTGTCACGCCCGGATGTTTTTCTTGTCCAGAAACAGGGCGGAGAATATATTGTGGAACGTATTTGGGAAGATTGACAGCTCGGCTGTCATCTTTCCTTTCTTTATTTCTTCTGTTGTCAGACCTCGGATTGCGATTTTGACATAAAATCGTTATGATAGATTGTGGTGTTTATCTTAGCTATTCAAGGTGAATATAGAAATGTAAGCACACTTAATTCCACTTAAAGGAGGAGAAAACGAAATGGCATTTGTTATTACATCCCCTTGTAAAGATGAAAAAGCTGGAGAATGCATGGATGTGTGCCCGGTTGACTGTATCGAGGAAGGAAAAGATATGTTCTATATCGATCCTGCCATCTGCATAGATTGCGGCGCATGTGAAGCTGTGTGTCCGGTAGAAGCTATTTATATCGAGGATGAAGTTCCTGAAGAGGAAACCCCATACATCGAAATCAACCGCAAGTTCTTTGAAGAACAATAAGGCACATACAAAAAAACGCCCTCCTTACGATTAAGGAGGGCGTTTTTTATTATCCCATTTCTTCACAGCATTCCAATGAATAATTATCTTGAATTCCGGGTAGATACATAAAGAATTCGGACATAGGAGGCTATTTTATGACAACGTTACAAAATCAAGCAGCAGTTATTACAGGGGCAAGCAGCGGAATCGGTAAAGCGATCGCTCACTCCCTCGCAGAACAGGGAGCTCATGTCGTATTGGCAGCCCGCCGCGCGGAACGCCTGCAGGAGCTTGCTGACGAAATCACAAGTCAGTATCAAGTAGAAGCGAAAGTGGTCGAAACGGACGTTACGAAGCGGGAGGATGTCGAAAATCTCGTGAAGGAAACGAAAGATGCCTTCGGCCGTTTGGATATTTTCATCAATAATGCCGGTGTTATGCTGCTTTCCTTCCTGAAAAATGATCATGTAGACGAATGGGAACAGATGGTGGATGTGAATATTAAAGGTGTGCTGTACGGCATTCATGCCGGACTGCCCGTTATGCTTGAACAGGATTCCGGCCACATCATCAATGTTTCCTCAGTGGCGGGCCATGAAGTGTTTCCTTCCAGCACGGTGTACAGCGCGACCAAGTACGCAGTAAAAGCGCTGTCCATGGGTATGGAAAAAGAACTGGCCAAAACCGGTGTGCGCGTCACCAACATTTCTCCCGGGGCGGTAGAAACAGAGCTCACCGATCACATCACTGACGGAGAAGTTCTGGATATGTTTAAGGACCGCAGTATGCAGCCCCTTGAAGCTGCAGATATTGCCAGCGCCGTTTCGTATGCTGTGACACAGCCGAAATCCGTAAATGTAAATGAAATCATTGTACGACCGCTGCATCAGGCCTGAGCAAAAAGAGACATTTAAAAAAAAGCTTGTAGAAAAACTTCTGTTTTTCTACAAGCATTGATGACCGCGGGAAGCGGTCATCTTTTAATGGACAACTTTAAATCTGCTGTAACCCTGAATTTCATCTTGACTAGTTATATCAAGGGATTCAACCTGGCTGAAAGGAGTTGGACCTTCATTGATTTTTTCAATGAAACGTTTCAACTGATCCTCTTCAGCTTCAGCTTCGATCAGGACGGTTCCGTCCGGCTGATTTTTGACCCAGCCCGTTACGCCGAGTTGTTCAGCCATCTGCTTGGCAGAAGCCCGGAAACCGACTCCCTGAACGCGTCCATGTACAAGAATTCTATTATTTTCCATTGTGTCAGCACCTCCAGTTCCTCTCTGAACAATTCCCTGCGTCCCCCTGCAGGCAAACCTCAATAAGGAGGAAGAAGGATGAAAGAAATGAAGATTACGGATTTGTCCCCGTTTAAAATCGGACAGAAAGAAGATCCATCAGGCCGTACCGGCTGTACCGTTGTGCTTCATGAAACAGGTGCTGTCGGAGGTGTAAGCGTCCGGGGCGGTGCGCCGGGGACGAGGGAGACCGACCTGCTGCGGCCGGAAAACCTTGTCCAGCACATTCACGGCCTCTTCCTTTCCGGCGGCAGCGCTTTCGGACTTGATGTCGGTTCCGGTGTCATGAAATTTCTCGAAGAAAAAGGAATCGGCTTTGATGTGCAGGTGGCTAAAGTTCCGATTATTCCAGGAGCCATTTTGTTTGACTTGACCGACGATCCCGCCGTCGAACGTCCGGACGCCCAACTCGGCTATGAGGCTGCACGGTCCGCTTATGAGGCACCTGCGTTCCAAATGGGAAATTACGGAGCGGGCGCCGGGGCTTCGGTAGGAAAAGCGCTGGGAAAGACACACAGCATGAAAGGCGGAATCGGAAGCTGGGCCTGCCGAATCGGGCAAGTGGAAATCGGAGCTGTTGCAGCGGTCAACAGTTTTGGCGATGTGGTCGATCCGGCCACAGGAAAAGTGATCGCGGGTCTTTATGAAGGAAATGAATTTTTACATACAGAAAAGCAGCTTCTTCGTCAAATGGAAGATACGGATACCAATCGTTTCAAAGGAAATACGACCATTGGGACCATCCTTACAAATGCGGCTTTGACGAAAGCAGAGGCATCTAAAGTGGCCGATGCGGCTCATGACGGTCTGGCCAGGACAATCCGCCCTTCCCATACATTTGTGGACGGGGATACGATTTTCTGTATGTCGGACAATCAGGTTCCCTGTGACCCGAACGCTCTAGCGGCTGCTGCTGCATGGTGTATGGAAAAAGCGGTGCTGAATGCCGTGCTGTCCAGTGCTTCCACGGAAGAATATCCAGCAGCCAAGGATTTTCACAAGAAAGGATGACACCCGTGTACGTATTTGTTTATGGATCCTTATGTTCAGGTCAGGACAATCATCACCTATTGGGAGAAGCAGAGCTTGTATCCGCTCAGGCCTTTGTAAGGGGCACGCTTCATTCCGGGCCCTTATATGAACCGCTTCTTTTGGAAGACCAGCATACATGGACGTATGGAGAACTCTATCATATTCCGCCCGCTTTATTATCTTTGCTTGATGATTTCGAAGGCTTTCAACCAGGAAGTGGGGATGGGAATTGGTATAGGAAAGAAACAGAAGTCTTTTGGGACACAGACTCCGTTATGGCAGAAACCTATTACTGGAATGGAGTGGCGAAGCAATCGATTCCTCACAACGACTGGAAGGTTCATCAGTTCCTTCAGCAAGACTCCTACATTTATTTCGCCTACGGGTCCTGCATGGATGATGCCCGGTTCATTACCCAGAAGGTCCACCATCTCTTTGGGGATGTCATAGGAAGAGGAACGCTGGATGACTATTGTTTAGCCTTTTCTTACCATTTGAATGATGGAGCAAGAGCGGATATCAGAGAGGGCGTGAAGCAAAAAGTGGAAGGTGTCCTTTATCGAATCAACAAGCAGGCCCTTCAATACCTTTTTTTACGGGAAGGGGTGGAAGCAGGGGCATACAGACCTGCCATCGTGCCGGTGAAAACGGATGATGGTTCAGTCCTGCAGGCTGTCACATTCACCGTGCTCTCTAAGAAAGAAGACTCACCTCCGCCCTTCCACTATGCTGAAGAGATTGTCCGCGGCGGAGAGCGTTACTTATCCACGGAGTACATCGAGGCGTTGAAACAAAGGTTCCTCGATGATTTAAAAGTGCAGCATTTCCAAGAATACATGGAGAAAAGGAGCCGTTCCTATGACTGAAGCCACATGGAAAATGTATACAGCGCGTGATTTTTCTACGCTTTCCTATATGTCTTACCATCAATCCGCCCATAGCGACGAGGCGGTAATCATCATTCACGGCATCACGGCAGAATTAACGGAGCAGAAAAAGTTCGCCTCCGCCTGCCGGAGAGATGCGGACGTTTTTCTTCCGGTCCTCAGAGGCTATGATCATAAAAATAAGCGCGGTGACCTGGATTATATCGGACAGTATGATGATGATTTGTTTGATTTCATTCACTATATCAGGAAAAAAGGGTACAAGCGGATCACACTGATGGGGCATTCCATGGGATGTGCCAACCTGCTGCGCCTGATCAAGAAAAATCCTGCCATCGGAGATGCCTACATCTTCACGGCTCCATTTTTTCATCCGGCCGTTCCCGTTTATAAAAACGACGCAACTGATCCTTCCGGAGAAGGAGATGATGTCGAGTACACCGTCTATACGAAAAAGGTCATGGTATTAATGACCTTATATAAAATGAATATCCACCGGTTTGAAAAGGCTCCAGCCGCTGAAATTCCTGACGAATTCGCCGATACCGGCCGTCTGTCCCTTTCCTTCAGGTTGTTGGTTTCCCGATTTCCCGAGAAAGTGACCCCCGGCCTGCTGAAAGGTGTGCAGGCACCAGTGACCATTGCTGTCGGCAGTGAGGATGAGGTTATCGAAGCAGAGAAATTGAAGAAGTGGGCGGAAGATATCTGGGAACGTCCAGTCGATATTCTTCCAGGGGCCGATCATAACGACATCTTGTATGACGCTGGATTTCATAAAATCATTCAAGAAATGGACGAGTCTGGCAATGAAAAAACTGTCCAGTGAAGTCATCCAGTTCAAGGGCCGGGCCGATGATTTCGGATATGAGCAGGGAAAAAGACTGAAACAGACCCTCCTTTATGAAAGTCACCTCCAGCGCAGACCGCGGTCCATCCGTCATTATCAAACAGATACAGAACATGTGAAAGCGATGCTTATGCACTGGGCGCCGCTCCTATGGGAAGAGCTGAGGGGGCTTTCGGAAGGTCTGCAATGGTCCCTTGAAGAAACCGTTCATGAATACAGCGGCTGGCAGCAGGAATGGGATCGTTCCGGATGCTCTATCATGCTTGGCAGCAACTATATGATCCGCAACTATGACTACAACCCGAAAACCTATGAAGGGCGGTTCCTGATTTACCAGCCCGATAACGGGACCGCATCCATCGGTCCGGGTCAGCGGATCATCGGACGCACCGATGGCATGAATGAACATGGATTATGTGCTGGCTACAACTTCGTCAATCGTCTTCACCCGGAAGATGGATTCATCTGCTGTACATTGACTAGAATTCTTTTGGAGAGCTGCCGGGATACCGTTGAAGCAGAGAAGCTGCTGAAAGAGCTCCCCCACCGCCATTCATTCAATTATGTCCTTTTTGATAAAGCCGGCAGATCTTCTATTTTGGAAGGATCCCCCAGAGGGGTGATCAAGAAAGAAGGACAGGCTTCTACCAACCATTTCTCCCACATGCCCCAGGAGAACCGCAGACACTTGTCAGATTCAGAAACGCGGCTTTCCAAAATGATCGTCAGACAGAAGGAGGAGTGGGATGCCCAAGACGCCTTTCAATTTTTGAACGATCGTTCGGGTCCGATTTTTTCTGATCAGTATGAACGGTCTTCGGGTACGATTCATACAGCTGGTTATTCCCCGGAGACGCTTTCTCTCCGATTCGGACTTGGCGGTGATGCACAGGCTGTTTCGTTTTCCTTCGACAACTGGATCAAGGGACGCCGTTCCCCTGTTAAAAAAATGTTCGGATGGATTGATACAGTTATGGATATTCCCTATCTGGACGGCATCACCTGAAAAACCATATTGAGATGAAGGGGTCTGCGGCGTACAATAAGGATAGACGTAAACCGTAAAGGAGACCTTTGATGCAGACAACGACACGTAAAAATGCCATGAAACTTCAAAACCTTTATGCCTTTTTAAAACAAGAAGGGATGAGCAGACAAAAAGATAAGGTTATGGATCTGATCAAAAAAATCAAGCAGGAGGAAATGGTCATCGGTTTTGCCGGCCATTTTTCCGCCGGCAAGTCCACATTGATCAACACGCTGCTGGAAAGCCGGCTCCTTCCTTCAAGTCCTATTCCGACGAGCGCCAATATTGTCCGTTTGAGAACAGGGCCCGTCTATACAAAGGCGTATTTCACTTCAGATGCGCCTGTGAAATACGAAGCGGATGTAGAGCCGGAGACGATACAGGCATGGTGCAGGGACGGTGAACGTGTGACCGGACTGGAAATCAGCCGTCCGGACAGTCTCCTTCCACCCCACGTTTCTGTCCTGGATACCCCTGGCGTAGATTCTACGAATGATGCAGACAGGCTGATCACCGAATCTTCTCTGCACGTGATGGACTACATGTATTATGTTATGGATTACAACCATGTCCAGTCGGAAGTAAATCTATTGTTTTTATTGGAAATGCAGCAGAGGAACACCCCTTTTACCGTGGTGATCAACCAGGTGGATAAGCATGTAGAAGACCAGCTTACTTTTGGCGACTACCAAAAAAGTGTTGAAGCGGCCTTTCAACAGTGGGGGATTCACCCGGAATCGGTCTATTATACATCCATGAGAGACTTTGCAATGGAAGAAAATGAGTACAGGCAGTTGAAATACCATTTCCAACAGTTGTTTGACAGGGATTTTTCCCTCATAGAACAGCAGGCGGATGACGTAGCCGCTGCTTTAATGGAAGAAACCGTCAGAGATTATGAAGAGACCTTTGAAGAGAAGCGGGAAGAACTTCTTGAACAGAGAGAAAACCTTCAATCGGCCATTGACGAAAGTCCGATGGATCCGGATCTGATCCGTGAGTACAGCGAACTGGAAGAAGCGGCCGACGAGGTGTTTGAAAAGCGGATCTATCAGTTTGTTTCCAATGCCTACTTGATGCCGAGCGCCCTCCGTGAGTATGCGGAAGCTTACCTGCACTCCCGGCAGCCGGACTTTAAAGTCGGTCTGCTGTTTGCGAAGAAAAAAACCGAGGAAGAAAAACAGATGAGGGAAGACGCTTTTTACGAGGCCTTGGAAAAAACGATGGAAGAACAGTTGAAATGGCCGGTGCGGGAACGGATGATGAAACTGCTGGACGCTTACGGCATCCATTCCACGGAGCTTCTTCAAATCGTTCAGGAAATGGATTTTCACTATCCAAAAGAACGTCTGGAAACACTGGTTCAATCAGGGGCTTCGGTTACAGGGGCTTATGTTCTTCGATATACCGATGAAGTGGCAGCTGATATTCAACGGCAGGCCAAAGCCTTTCTCGGAGAATGGAAAAAAGCTTTTTTGGAAGAAGTATCAGCAAAAAAACAGGATGTGCTGCATCAACATGACCAAGCATTCTCTGCGTATGAAGACTTAGAGAAGATCGACGAGGAACTGGAATTCATCATTGAAAAGGTCCGGCAGTTCTCCAACCGCCTTCATGAAAGTTTTTCTGACACGATATCTGCAGAAAACAGGAAACAGGCAGAAGAAGATGAGGAGCGCATGGAAGAGCGGGTGTCTGATGCTCCTGAACATCCAGCAGGCGTCATGGACGAGGATGAGAACCTTATAATGGGAGAACCATCCAAAGGCAGGCCGGATCCCTCTCCAAGTTCAACTGTGGATCAGGTGAAAGACAGGACAGAGAAGGCCCTGGCTGTTATTCAGGATTTGGAAAGCATGGATGACCTTTCCCGCCGGCTGGAGGAAAAAGTGACCCGGCTTGACAACCGGACGTTTACAATAGCTTTATTCGGTGCCTTCAGCGCGGGGAAATCCTCGTTTGGCAATGCGCTTCTCGGAGATGACGTTCTGCCTGTGTCCCCCAATCCGACAACAGCAGCCATCAACCGGATATCTCCTGTATCAAGTGATCATCCGCACCAATCCGCAGAAGCTGCCGTAAAGTCAGAAATGGATATGCTGGAGGACATTGCTGCTGTGTACGCATCTTTTTCTTCCTTGGAAACAGCCTGGGAGGAACTGGATGAAATGGAAGTGGAGGAGTGGAAATCACGGGAGCAGAAAGAGCGCTCATTCCTAAAAGCCTTTTACGATGGATATCCGCAGATGAAGAAACATCTGGGACAAAGGATGTCTGTGCCTTGGGAGCAGCTGGCTGCTTTTGTTTCCCAAGAGGACAAGTCCTGTTTTATCGAGTCGATGGATGTGTACTACGATTGTGCGTGGACAAGGGCTGGCGTGACGCTTGTTGATACACCGGGGGCCGATTCCGTCAATGCCCGTCATACGAATGTCAGCTTTCAGTACATTAAAGATGCCGATGCTGTCTTATTTGTCACCTATTACAACCACCCGTTCTCAAGAGCCGATGAAACGTTTCTGAAACAACTGGGCAGGGTCAAGGACAGTTTTGCCATGGATAAGATGTTCTTCCTGATCAATGCCAAAGACCTTGCGCAGTCCAAGGAAGAACTGCAGCAGGTGGAAAGCTATGTGGAAACCCAGCTGAGTGCATTCGGAATTCGGAATCCGAGGCTTTACCCGGTCTCAAGTCTGCTGGGGTTGAAAGAGAAAAAATACCATCAAGATGAAAATTCCGGTATGGGGGCATTTGAAGACGGTTTTTCTTCCTTTTTGGAAGAGGAGTTATCCCAAGTGATGACGGCTTCCATTGAAAGTGATTTGGAGCGTGTGAAAAATTATGTCCAATCCATGGTGGAAAGCAGCCACATGGATGAAGGAGAAAGAAAAAAGAAAAAGGCACAACTGGAAGAACGCAGGCAGCAGGCGCTGGATCTTTTCGAAAAAGAGTATGACGGCGGGGCTGAAAAAGCGGTGCAGAACAAAATGGATAAGCAGCTTCATTATGTCCATGAACGGATGATGCTTCAATTCAACGATCTGTTCAAGCGCCATTTCAACCCTGCGGCTATTAATGGATGGCACCAGGATGTGAAAGAACAGGTGAAAGAGGCACAAAAACAGTTGTTTGAAGAGATGACCTTTGACATGAAAGAGGAAGTCAAGGCTGTATGTGTCCGTGTGGAGCAGTTTATTACACAGCATCTCGATGAGACGAGGGCTAAAATTGAAAAAAACCTCCATCACATCGAAGCGTCCATCCATCTCGATACACTTGAGCTTCCTGATATGCCTATTCCAAAGATCGAAGGGGAGATCGAGCTTACGGCCGCGGAACAGGATCAGATCAGGAAAATGTTCAAGGGGACGAAATCCTTCTTTGAGAAAAATGAAAAAGAAAAAATGAAAGAAGCGGCCGCTCCACGTGCATCGGATGTTCTGCATCAGCAATTGGAGCAGATTTCCAAAGACGTAACGCCTTATTACCAGACTCAATGGGCAGATGTATATGCGACGGCCCGCCGCTCCTGGATCGATGAAACAGCAAAGCAGTTCGATCAGCTGATCAATCACTACAGGACCCCTGTAAACCGGAAACAGGTGGAGAAAGCCTGGGATCAGCTTTCCAAGGTCTAAATGAGAACAGAAAAACATACCATAGACTAAGACGATTTTCCCCGGCCGGGGTTCTCTTCCTCCTCCCCGGCCGGGGAAATTCTCTTATCATCACCCGCTGATCAGACGCATACAGTGTACAGGAAAGGAGGGTGACGAACATGTTGTATAATCCGAACCAGGGAATGTACCGGCAGCAGTATGCATCACAGACAGCTTCTGCTGAGTTTTCGTCAAGCCCCACTGCCCCCGGACTGAAGGGGAGTATTCAGTTTTACCAGATGCCATATGGTGTTGAGGTTTTCGTTTATGTGGAAGGACTGCCTTCGTTTAAAAAGGAAAAAAACGGAGTTCAGACGGGCCCTCACGGCTTTCATATCCACGAAAAGGGATTGTGTGAAATTGGGGACGGGAGCGATCCGTTTGCAACGGCCGGGGGGCACTGGAATCCTGATCAGCAGCCGCACGGCAATCATGCGGGAGATTTCCCTGTGCTTTTTTCCAATCAGGGAAGGGCTCGGATGATTTTCTTTACCGATCGTTTTCAAGTCCGTGATATTATCGGAAGAAGTGTCATCATTCATCAAGGTCCGGATGATTATCAGTCCCAGCCCAGCGGACGCTCAGGGAAAAGAATCGCCTGTGCGGTCATTCAATCCGGATAAATCATCATGGGGAGGAATAATGCTCCTCCTTAACGGATATAATGGAAGTAGAGTGATGTGAAGGGAGTGTACTTGACTTCATACCGCAGGCGTAGTATAGTAAGTATAAAGGTTGAATTACCAATATTAAGAAGTTCATTCTTCCCAATCACCTATTATAAAGAGTGATCAATTCTATTGGTACTTTTTATAATATGTGATTTTTTCATTAAAGCAAAACGCATATTAATTTAGAAATATTGGAGGATCCATTCCATGAAAACAGGTACAGTGAAGTGGTTTAACGCGGAAAAAGGTTTTGGTTTTATCGAGGTTGAAGGCGAAGACGATGTATTCGTACACTTCAGCGCAATCAACGAAGAAGGCTTCAAATCTCTTGAAGAAGGTCAAGCTGTAGAGTTTGAAGTAACTGAAGGAAATCGCGGACCACAAGCTGCAAACGTAACGAAATTATAAAATCATAAAAAGACTGGCTTTAGCAAGTCAGTCTTTTTTCTATCATAATTGAGTTAAAGGGGGCTGCTTCAATGGCATTCGGAAAGAAAAATCAAGCTGAAGTGAAAGAAGAAGACACAAAAATCTGGGTTTGTTCATCCGATGACTGCAACTGCTGGCAGAGGGATAATTTCCGTACGAACAATGAGAAGAAATGTCCAATGTGCGGCAGCGATATGAAGGAAGAAAACAAAGTCCTTCAAGTTGTGGAAAACAACAGCCTGTATTATAAATCTCAGTCATGATATGGTAAAAAAAGCGATTGCTCACGGGCGGTCGCTTTTTTCCGTGAGAGGAGGAGAAACCAGCCATGGATAACAAAGTAAAGCAGATGCTGGAAACGAAACAAGCACTCAGAAAAAATACGCTGGGCACGATTTTGGACCGCTTTGACGGGGATTTAATGAAATTATCGAAGAAGGAGCGCAGGCAGAAGTATCAAAAGATGATGGAGAGTCCCTACAGCTTTTTCAGAGGGAGCGCCTATCTATTCTTTCACGATGCCACGGAACTGCCGTTCAGGTTCCATACCCCTGATGAAACGCCGACATGGATCATGGGAGATCTCCATTTTGATAATTTCAGTGTGTTTCAAAATGAAAACAAGGATATCGTCTTTGATGTGGATGACTTCGATGAGGGCTATCTCGGTTCGTATTTATACGACGTGATGCGTATGGTTGTCAGTATCCGTTTAACTATGGATCAACTGGGTTATCCTGAAGACAGTCATGATGCGATGGTCGATCATTATCTGAAACATTACGTGAAGCAGATGGAAGCCTTCCATCATAGAGATCAGGATCCACAGACGATGTACTTTACCAAAGAGGAAAGTAAAGGCGCTGTAAAAAAAGCGATTCAAAAAGTAGAAGAACGGCGGGCTTCCCATGAACTGGAGAAACAGACGATCGTCAAGCATGATTCCATCCGTTCCTTTGATATCGGCAAAGAGAAATTGGCATCGGTACCGAAACAGGAATATGAGCAGCTGGTTAAAGCATGGGATGATTACTACCAGTCCCTTGATCAAAAACTGCGCCGGCCGCGTGAATTTTACCGGATCAAAGATATCGTGAAAAAGCGAGGCTCGGGGATCGGCTCTACCGGCCTCAACCGGTATTACATCTTGATAGAAGGCCAATCGGGGGACAGTCATGAAGATGACATCATACTGGAAGCCAAGGAAGCGCGCACGCCCATCCCAGCCTACTTCTTCCCATATGATGAACAGTTCTGGACGGAACATCGTCAGCAGGGACGGCGGGTGATTCACACCCAGCAGGCGATGCACCATTTGTCCGACCCGTATCTTGGGTACTTTACGATGAATAACAGCGACTATTATGTGCGCGAACGTTCGCCTTATTCCAAAGATCTAAAACCGAAACATCTGTTGGAGGAGAAGCGGCTGAAGAAGACACTGAAAACAATGGCTCAGATCAGTGCCAAAATTCATGCGCGGGCGGATGCAGATATCGATGAAGGTATCCTTTCCTATCATAGTGAGGATGCCATTATGGAGGTTATTCGCGGGCATAAGGCGGATTTCCAGACAGAGCTCAATTTATGGTCCAGGCATTACAAGGAAAGAGTCAGCACGGATTATCAGCTGTTTCTCGAATGGTGTCGTGAAAATGAGTACGTGAAATCTCCGTGATGACTGTTCTATGAAGCGGATGAATGATATACTTTTCTTGTTCTACAAACGAAAGCAATGGAGGATTCAGACATGTTAACAGTTAATAACGTAGGGCTTCGATTCGGTGACCAGAAACTGTTCGAAGACGTCAATATAAAATTCACCCCGGGAAACTGCTACGGGTTAATCGGGGCAAACGGAGCAGGTAAATCCACGTTCCTTAAAATCTTGAGCGGAGAAATTGAACCACAAATCGGAGATGTAAGCCTGAAAAAAGACCAGCGTCTGGCGGTCTTGAAACAGAACCACTTCGAATACGATGAATATCAGGTGCTTGAAACGGTCATTATGGGCCATACACGCCTGTACGAAGTCATGAAAGAAAAAGACGCCATTTATATGAAAGGTGATTTTTCCGAGGAAGACGGCATGCGTGCGGCTGAACTGGAAGGTGAATTCGCAGAAATGAACGGGTGGGAAGCGGATTCCGATGCGGCCCGCCTTCTTAAAGGACTCGGAATCGGTGAAGAACTGCAGACGAAGCAGATGAGTGAGCTTGCCGGTTCGGAAAAAGTGAAAGTCCTTCTTGCCCAGGCGCTGTTCGGCAATCCGGATGTTCTGCTTCTCGATGAGCCGACCAACCACTTGGATATTAAAGCGATCCAGTGGCTTGAGGATTTCCTTATCGATTTTGAAAATACTGTAATCGTTGTATCCCACGACCGTCACTTCCTGAACAATGTCTGTACCCATATCGCCGATCTTGACTTCGGGAAAATCCAGGTCTATGTCGGAAACTATGATTTCTGGTACGAATCCAGCCAGCTTGCAATGAAGTTGGCCCAGGAGCAGAATAAGAAGAAGGAAGAAAAAATCAAGGATCTCAAAGAGTTCGTGGCCCGCTTCAGTGCCAACGCCTCGAAATCCAAACAGGCAACTTCCAGGAAGAAACTATTGGATAAGATCACCCTGGATGATATCCAGCCTTCCTCCCGTAAGTATCCGTATATTTCCTTCCAGGCGGACAGGGAAATCGGGAATGACCTGCTGACGGTTAAAAACCTGTCCAAAACCATTGATGGTGTGAAAGTGCTGGACAACATCAGCTTTACATTGAACAAAGATGATAAAGTGGCTCTCGTAGGTGCGAACGAAGTGGCCAAGTCCACGCTTTTCCAGATTCTTATGGGTGAGATCGAACCGGATGAAGGAAGCTATAAATGGGGCGTTACGACCTCTCAAAGCTACTTCCCTAAAGACAACTCCGAGTTCTTCGATTCTGAGCGCAGCCTCGTTGAATGGCTCCGCCAGTATTCACCGGAAGATGAAACAGAAACGTTCCTGCGCGGATTCCTTGGCCGTATGCTGTTTTCCGGAGAGGAAGCATTGAAGAAAGCGAACGTCTTGTCCGGAGGAGAAAAAGTCCGCTGCATGCTGTCTAAGATGATGCTGTCCGGTGCAAACGTTCTTCTTCTGGATGAACCAACCAACCACCTGGACCTTGAGTCCATTACAGCCTTGAACAAAGGGTTGATCAATTTCAAAGGATCTGTCATCTTTGCTTCTCATGACCATGAGTTTATTCAAACGATCGCCAACCGCATCATTGAATTGACGCCAAGTGGTCTTGTAGACAAGGAAATGACGTATGATGATTATTTGAATGATCCGGAAATTCAAAAGCAGGTCGCTGCTCAATACGCATAAATACTGAAAAGCCTGTCAAAATGACAGGCTTTTTTTCTTCTTTTTCCCCCTTGATTTCCTCCTTGTTCGACCTTTTGAATGACTAAATCCCCTTGAAACGTGCCTTGAAGCGTGACGGATTTTGTCAATCTTCCGCTTTTATCATCGAAAAGGCGCTGGTTTTCTGCCTGTTGTAATGATAGTGAAATATAGATGTTACGTTTGCAACGAAACTGTTGCTTGTTTGTTCTTCATTTATACGAAATATCTGGTAATCTAGTAATTGTGAATTGATCACATCAAAAAATACAAAGTGATCGAACAAACAAGGGGAGGCACTATCTTATGAAAAAAACTGTATTTTCTGTTGCAGCAACCGTAGCCTTGACTGGAGCATTTGCCACATCTGTGAGTGCTCACGAATCTGAACAATATTCCGTCAATAAAGGGGATACTCTTTGGAGCATCTCTCAACAATACAACGTATCTGTCAACAATCTGAAATCTTGGAACGATCTGAATTCCAATCTAATTTATCCAAGTCAAACACTAGCCGTATCTAACGCACACAACAATCAAGCATCTACTTCTACTACTAAATCTTCGAACGCATCCACGTACACGGTTAAATCCGGAGATACGTTGTTCGCGATCAGCCAAAAATTCAATATTTCCGTCGATCAGCTGATGGCTTGGAACAATTTATCTTCCACTCTCATCTACCCAGGGGAACAATTCAAGGTTGACGGACAGAAAGCTGCGGAGACATCTACAGCTCCTGCCAAAGAAAGCACAGCCAAGTCCAGTGAGAGCAGCCAGAAATCAAGCAGCTCCAGCAATGCTTCCGCAAAAGAAACATCTGCTGAGTCCACTGAAGCTGTTCAAGCGAACACAAACAAAGGAACGAGCAATGATGTAGTTAAGGAAATCACAGCTGAAGCAACGGCCTACACGGCAAACTGCACAGGCTGCAGCGGCGTAACAGCCACAGGTATTGATTTAAATGCGAATCCAAACCAGAAAGTTATTGCTGTAGACCCGAACGTCATTCCATTAGGTTCTAAAGTATATGTGGAAGGCTACGGAACAGCCATTGCTGGTGATACCGGCGGTGCCATCAACGGAAACCGTGTTGATCTTTATATGCAGGACCGCGGTGACGCTCTTGATTTCGGACGCCAGACTGTAAAAGTACAGGTACTTGCGGACTAAATTCAATATTATCAAACGAAAAGACCTTTTCAGTCCTTCTGAAAAGGTCTTTTTTCTTTTATATAGGAAGTCTTATTGATAGACTTAAGACATCTTATAGTTGGAAAGGAGACAAATGATGAAAGCGATTGTACATGAAGGAAAAGATGGTCTGGAAGGTCTTCAGGTGAAAATGATGGAGGAGAAAACGCCGGACTCCCGTGAAGTGAAGGTGCGCATCCATACAGCAGGGATGAATCGTCGGGATCTTGCAGTGGTTACAAAAAGGCATAAAGGTGAAGATCCAGCTGTCATTCCCGGTTCAGATGCCTCAGGGATCGTTGAGGAAACAGGCAGAGATGTGACGCGTTTTAAAAAAGGGGATGAAGTCATAGTCAATCCCGGACTCGGCTGGCAGAAAAACAGTGATGTTCCCCCGGAAGGGTTTGAGATCGTCGGCTTTCCTGACCACGGGACGTTTGCGGAGACTTACATATGTACAGAAGACCATCTGGAGATGAAACCGAAGCACTTGACTATGGAAGAAGCAGGGGTCCTTTCGCTGGCTGCATTGACGGCTTTCAGAGCTTTGTTCACAAGAGGGAGCCTTAAATCAGGAGACACCGTGATGCTTCCAGGAATCGGCGGAGGCGTCCTGACGTATGCGCTCAAATTCGCTAAGGCAGAAGGGGCCAGAGTGATCGTTACGTCACGGTCCAGGGAGAAGCTCAAACAGGCGTTGGACGCAGGAGCGGATAAAGCAGTCCTGACCGAATCGGATTGGAGTGAAGAATTGGCTGGTGAGAGCGTCGATCTATTGATTGAGAGTATAGGAGCCGCGACATTCAATAAATCACTGCGTGCTGTCCGTAAAGGGGGAACGATTGTTACATTCGGATCCAGTACGGAAGACGAAGTCACCTTGAATATCCGCGCGTTCTTTTACGGACAGTATAATTTGCTGGGGTCTACGATGGGAAGTGCAGAGGAGCTGAGGTCGATGATCGCTTTTATCGAACACCATAACATCCGTCCGGAAATCGACAGGATATTCCCGCTGGATCAAGCGGAGGAAGCTTTCACGTACATCCGTGATACTAAAAACTTCGGAAAAATAGGCTTTCAAATGTCATAATATTCTCTCTTCTTACTTAGTAGCAACTCCGAAATGAAAAATAAAACCATCATCAAGCGAACAAATGTGCTTATGATTGGACAAATCTACCATCATTTATTGTAGAATGAAAGTATTCAATAAGGAAGGGGAGGATCGCCGTGTCACATAAAAACAACCCGAAGCGTTTTGCATTAAATATGAGCGCAGCCCAGTTCACCAAATTTTACATCATGCACTTGTTACAAATCCGCCAGCCGATGATCAGTGAACATTTTAAGCAGGAGTTTAAAAAACTGACGAAGAACTGGATTCCGGCACCTTCAACACTTCTGGATACGTTACATGAAATGACGGAGCAGGGGTTACTCTATCGGAAAGAAGATTATAAATCCCACGATAAGAAACGTCAGAAGGTTTACTGGTATTATTTAACCGACCAGGGGAAAGAAGAATTTGACGTTTTAAAGAAGCGGTATAAATTGTTGTTTGAAGAACAGATTCAGATATTGAACCAGATTATGAAAGATGTGTATCGTTAAGCCCGAAAGGATGACAACAAGTGAGACTGAGTGTACTTGATCAAAGCCCTATATCCAAAGGGGATTCTGCCGAACAGGCGCTGCTAAACACCATTGAGCTGGCCCGTTGGACGGAGGAACTAGGTTATTACCGGTACTGGGTGGCCGAACATCACAGCACGAATGGATTGGCCGGATCTTCTCCGGAAATCCTGATCGGTCAGATTGCGGCAGCTACCAGCCGGATGCGTGTCGGTTCCGGGGGAGTCCTCCTCCCTCAATACAGTCCGTTGAAAGTAGCGGAAAATTTCAGAGTGCTGGAGGCTTTTTATCCGGGGAGAATCGACCTTGGTCTTGGACGCTCACCCGGGGGCGGCCGGAAAACGCGACTGGCCTTGACGGATGGGTTGGAAAAGCCGCTCAGCTCCTTTTCGCGTCAGGTGAAAGAGCTGCAGCAGTTTCTGCACGGGACCATGCCTAAGGGAAGCGATTACTACGGTGTGACCGCAAGGCCTTCAACAGAGGGACAGCCGGAAACGTGGATTCTCGGTTTGTCTGAACGCGGGGCACGTCATGCAGCAGTGAATGGCACCGGATTCACACTCGGACATTTTATCAGTCCAGACAATGGTGAGGATGCACTGCGGGCCTACCGGGAAAAGTTCAAGCCTTCCCCCTCGCTCGACCAGCCGGATGTGAATGTTTGTATTTTTGTTGTCTGTGCAGAGACAGAGGAAAAAGCAGAAAAGCTGGCGCTTAGTCAGGATTTGTGGCTCCTTCGGGTTGAAAAAGGACTCGAGACCCGTGTTCCTTCTATAGAAGAGGCGGAAAGCTGTACGTATTCTGAAATCGAAAAGAAAAAAATCGAGCAGAACCGCCGGCGTGCGGTTATCGGCTCCCCCCAGCAGGTGAAGGCGCGTCTGCTCGAATTGTCAGAGCAATACCAGACTGATGAATTCCTCATCATTACGAATATTTACGACTTGGAGGATAAGAAAGAATCCTACCGTCTGCTTGCTGAACAGTTCCGTACGTAATGGCTTCGGGAGAAAAATGAGTCATTCACCCATACCAATTCCTCCTTTTTCTCATATATAAAAGGGAAAGGGGGAATAAGTATGAGTAAAGGATATGGTGGAGGATTTGCGCTGATCGTTGTATTGTTCATTCTCCTTATTATTGTCGGAGCTTCCTGGTGGTGCTAATAAGCAGAAGCGCGGGTTTCCCCCGTGCTTTTTTTATGCTTCCATTCCCCGTGATATTTTAAAATGAGACAAACTAGGATATAATGGACGACATGACTTGTCAAAAAGGGTGAATAAAGTGAGTAAACAACAATATTTAGGAACAGTAAAAAAAGCTGTTTTAACAAAAAAAGTGACCCATGGATTCAAGGTGACGGCAGGAAATGAAGAATACTTCCTTCCTGATGAAGAAGTGGACGAGTCTGTTGAACTTGGTGATGAACTGTCATGCTTTTTATATATGAATAAAAAGGGAGAAGCGGCAGCGGTGGCAGATCTTCCAGAAATCACCCGTGACTCCTACGGCTGGGCCGAAGTTGTCGAAATTTCTCCAAACACAGGGGTATTTGTTGATATCGGACTTCCGGATAAGGATATTCTTGTGTCCTCTGACCATCTGCCCCTGTTTAAATCAGTCTGGCCGGCAGAAGGGGATCACTTATTTATAAGTTTGGAACTGGATAAAAAAGGCCGGTTGACAGGCGAACCGATCAGCGAGCAGGAAGTGATGGACGATCTTGAGCCGGCCCCTGCGGAATTGTTGAAGGAAGAAGTGACAGCAAGGGTTTACCGGGCCATAAAAGCCGGTACAGCTGTGTTGACAGGCGAAGGCTACCGCGGGTTTATCCATCCGCATGAGCGTAAAGAAGAACCGCGTCTCGGACAGACGATTGAGGGCCGTGTCATTGACGTCAAGGAAGATGGTACAATCAATCTATCTCTAAGACCGTTAAAACAGGAAAGCATGTCTGAAGATGCCGAGATGATTTTCCAATTCCTTGAGGAGAACGACGGAGTCATGGGGCTTCATGATAAAAGCTCTCCTGATGAAATCCGGGAAACGTTCCAAATCAGCAAGGCTTCTTTCAAACGTGCGCTTGGCCAGCTGATGAAACAGGACAAAATTGAGCAGAAAGACGGACGCACCGTTATAAAGCATAACTGAGTATCTGCACTTCGAACTTCGTAGCAACTCCAATCCTAAACAAAAAAAACAAAACAGCCGCTATGTCATTGGTTTGACAAGGGCTGTTTTTTACTGCTTTCATAATGCCGCTCCGGCTCGTCTGCATAGGTGACACGCAGCGAAAAGTGTTCATATCCGGTATCCAGTCCAAAAATGTGCAGGACGTCGTTGATGACAAGGGCATCCGGGGAATCTGCATCAAAGCTCATTTCCCGGAAGAGGGGCGTCAACTGATTCATGGCTTTCGTCCCTGAGATTCTTTCTCTGCCCATTTCGTACACAACCGCCTGCGCTCCTTGATCATAAGCTGAATAGTACACGCGGTAGGTTACACCTCCGGGATAGTGAACATCGAGATTAAAGGCAGTAAATGAAAAAGCACCGGCGGTCGAATCCGCCAACTCATACGATATGTTGTCTACGGCGTTAAGTTCGGCTGTCTCTGCTTCCTTTTCGCCGGCAGGTTCTCCGCAGGCAGTAAGGAGAATGAAGGCAGAAAATATGAGCAAGATCCATGTATGCATTGTATTGCACCTCCTGTCTGTTAATCAGGATAGCCGAGTTGTCTCCTGTTTATAACACATGCAGCAGGCACAAATTTATTCATCGTTCCTGCTCCATGTTAAAATAAAGATAATCCGATTAAAGGAGGATGATTTATGAAAAGTCTATCGATCTGGCTTTCCCTTATAATCGTCGTTGCAGGCATCGGCCTTTTCACATGGAGTAAAAACACGGGAGCTTCATCCGATCCTGAAAAAAAGGCGTCAGCCGGCACAAAAACGATTGAAATGTATAACGGGGACACTGTTGAATGGACAAAGGCACAACTGAACGATCAACTGAGTGACATCCAATACAAAGTCACCCAGCAGGATGGAACAGAAAAGGCGTTTGATAATGCATACTGGGACAACAAGCAGGCAGGCATTTACGTGGATGTTGTTTCCAAGGAACCGTTGTTCAGCTCGCAGGATAAATACAAATCTGGGACCGGATGGCCGAGTTTTACAAAGCCGCTGGTGGAAGAGAATATAGTCACGAAAGACGATCCGGGCATTTTCGGCATGCGGACAGAGGTGCGCAGTAAAGGGGGAGACAGCCATGTTGGCCATGTGTTCAATGATGGACCTGAACCGACAGGGCTCCGCTACTGCATGAACAGTGCCGCTCTTGAATTCATTCCTGTTGATGAAATGGAGGAAAGAGGTTACGGGGAGTTCTTAGAGGTCTTTGATAAAGCATAAGACAGGGGGGAATCCCTGTCTTTTTTCTACTTTAAAGAATGCGGCCTTGACAACATCACTGAGAACGATTATCATTACCATAAATAATGATGATAATGAGGGTGAGAGGCATGAATCAAACCAAATCAAAATTAGCAGAGGTTATTAGAGAAAGACGCTCCATCAAAACCGGCTATCTGGATAAACCTGTACCGACAGAACTCGTGAAGGAACTTCTGGAGGATGCCGTATGGGCACCAACCCACGGGATGCGTGAACCATGGCGGTTCATCTATGTACCTTCTGAGCAGAAAGAGGCTTTTGTATCTTCCCTCGTCGACACGTTTCCGGAAGAACGGAAGGAAGACCGCAGAGATTATTTCAGCAAGCCTTCTGCTTTCTTAATTGTTGTGATGGACGAAGATCCAAGGCAGAAAGTGTGGGAGGAGAATTTCGGCGCCGTCAGCTGTCTGCTTCAAAACTTCCAGCTGCTGGCATGGGAAAGAGACCTTGGCGTGGTTTGGAAGACGAATCCGCACATCTATGACCCGGACGTTCATGAACTGCTTGGGATTCAGCCGGATGAAAAGGTTGTCGGATTCATTCACATGGGGTACTTTGACGAAAAACCAGAACCTAAAAAAAGGACGTCCATAGACGATAAATTCACCCTTTATACACCATAAATCCAGCACACCCCTCAGGAGGTGTGCTTTTTTACGGAGAAGAAGACGCTATGTCTTCAAACTGGATCTCAATCAATTGATCCTCTGCAGGATTGACCAGGACATACACGCGTACGTTCTTTTTTGTGCCCGCTTGATCCATAGTAAAAAGGAAGGTATACTGCTCCCGGTTATCTGCAATAGCCACTTTCCCCTGATAATCATAATTCACCAGGTCGTAATCTGGATAGTTCTTATCCGTTTCCTCAACCGCTGCTTTCCCCCATTTGGCATAATCAGGCTGGGCAAACACGTGGTTGAAGGACACGGAAAGAAACAAAAGAGCCATAAGAAAGACTGCTCCTTTATAAAATGTCCGTTTTCCTCTACGCTTCATCATCATCCCTCCTTTATCCTCATTAGTTTTTATAGAATCCGCAAATCTATGCGGGTGGATAAACAAAAGGTGCCCATAGGATCAGGCACCTTTTTCTATTTCATGTATTTGTCATCGTAAGCAATCAATACAATGTTGTATTTCTCCTCCAGCTGTTTGATCTGCTGCAGCTGATCTGAGGGGAGGCGTGCGAAATCGAAGGTCATTTATGCCACTCCTTTCCTTCTTATCATAAGCGGATAATGGATTCTCTATGCAGTCCGGATGGATTATATTAGACGAATCATCCGAAGCGTTTTATCATAAAGAAAGGAAAGGGAAAGGAGATTGTTATGAATTTTACAGCGCTTGATTTTGAAACGGCTAATGCATCCAAAGGGTCGGTTTGTTCCATCGGACTTGTGGAGTATGAGAACGGACGGCTTGTCAGGGAATATTACCGTTTGGTGAAACCGAAGAAGAATTACTTTGCTCCCATAAATGTACGCGTGCACGGAATTACCAAGGAAGATGTCAAAGATGCCGAGGAATTTCATACGTTGTGGGAAAATGAAATTAAATCGATGGTGGAAGGAAAGCTTTTGATCGCTCATAATGCCCAGTTTGACATGGGTGTTCTAAGAGCCGTCCTCGATGAGTACAACCTTCCTTATCCCATGCTTGCCTACAACTGTACATTGAATATTTCAAGGAAGACGTGGCAGCTTCCTAAATACAATTTGAACCGTGTAGCGGATCATCTGGGTTTTTCATTTTCCCATCACCATGCTCTTGAAGATGCAAAAGCAGCGGCTCATATTTTCATGAAGGCAAAAGAAAAGCTGCAAGCGGCCGACTCTAAAGATCTCGTGGATAAATCAGGGACAACGAACGGGATGATGTATGAAGGGGGTTATGAACCGGCGCGGTTGAATAAAAAGCGGAGAGCACAGAAGCCATCAGCTTCTTCTTTCACAGCAACATCCGTAGAATTGGATCCTTCTCATCCTTTGTACAAGGCTTCGGTTTCCTTTACCGGACGGCTTTCCCATATGAAGAGGGAGGAAGCTGTTGAGAAGGTGATTCAGCACGGAGGAGTGTTTCATTATGATATTGAAGCAGCCACCAATTTTGTGGTCGTTGGAACCAAAACGTATGAGCGGTACACCGCAGGAGAAAAAACGTCCAAATTGGAAAGAGCGGAGACATTGTTAAGCCAGGGAGCATCGATCGAGATTTTATCAGAAGCGGATTTCCTGAATTATGTAAGGCGTTCAACGGTTTGAACGCCTCTTTAATGGATATAAATGCTTGCTGTCCCTTAACCAAAGAGGGTGGACGGCTCTGGCTTTTTCAGGCAGAGATCCTAAATTAACTCCAGCAGCGTAATAGGACTGCCAGACAATTTTTGTACAGTACTGAACGTCATCAGGGCCATTTAAAGGGGTGTGAATACGATACGAAGCTTCAGGGTATCTTTGGTGTAAACATTCAGCAAACGCAGCAGAGCGCAGGCCTGTGTCTTTCTCATGTGCCCGGTAGTGAGAAACTCTGCGGAACTTTCTTTTATAAATGGCAGGTTCATCCTTGACCAAACCGGAAGGAATGGAATGTAGGACCTTTTTATCTGTCGTGACAATACCTGCATGGCCTACATATTTGGACTCCCGTTTACCAATAGGAGAAAACAATACATCTCCTGGTAACACCTCTGCAGGGTCGAATGTACAGGAATGGACTCTTTTAGGACGATAGAGAATAAAAACGAAAATGGTAATGATCAAAACGGACATTTTTTTCATAATACACCACCTCATTCTTATCGTAAGCAATGGATGAAAGAATGACAACTATCGGAGAGGGGTTTAAAGGTGCGTACAGAACAGGAGATGTATGATTTGGTTTTACATACGGCTGAGCAGGATGAGCGGATACGAGCGGTGCTGTTAAATGGATCAAGGGTCAATGCGAGTGCAGAACATGACGCTCTTCAGGATTACGACATTCAGTATACCGTGTCTGATTTTTCGTCCTTTATGAAAGATCACACATGGATTGATGTTTTCGGGGAGCGGCTGATCACACAGATGCCTGATCATTATCCTTTATACGATGAGGATGGAAAGAGGGGACGGTTTGCTTATTTGATGCAGTTTACAGATGGGACAAGAATTGATTTGACTCTCGTTGACGTCCACGATCTTCCTGAAACATTCGAGAGTTTAACGGAAGTTCTGCTCGACAAAGATGGGTGTCTTCCGGAAATTCCTGCTCCAGACAACAGCGATTACATCGTTGAGAAACCTGTACAGGAAGAGGTTTATCGCTGCAGCAATGAATTCTGGTGGGTCAGCCTGTATGTGGCTAAAGGCTTGGAGCGGAAGCAGCTGCCTTATGCTAAAACGATGCTGGAGGGTCCTGTGAGAAGGATGCTGCACCAAATGATGAGCTGGTACATTGGCTCAAAACATGATTTTTCAGTCTCTGTCGGCAGTTCCGGTAAATTTTTTGAACGATTTCTTCCTAAAGAACTTTGGGTATCTTATCAGGCCACCTATACAGGAAGTGATTACAATGAGAATTGGAAGGCGCTCCTCACAATCGCTGAGTTATTTCAAATACTCGAAAGCGAAGTATCCTTGAGCATCTCAGCTGAATCCTTTAACAGCAATGATGTATACGCTTACTTAAAGGATTGGAAAAAAAGGTGTGGCATGTAAAAGTGCGGAAAAATGGATACAGGAACAAATGTTCGGTATAATGATCTTAACTAGTCTAAGGAGGCTCATCATGGTATCGAATGGATCGAGTTCAAGGAGACGCCGGCTGACGAATGAAGAAATTGCAGAACGGTACAAACATGGGGAAAGTACAACAGTGATTGCAGGAGAGGCGGGCATTACTCCGGCCGCCATTCGTCTTATTTTGAAAAAGATGAATGTTCCTATGCGTCCCCGCGGCAGCTGGAAACGTAAATATCACGTCAACGAGCATTACTTTAAAGCATGGTCCCCAATAAATCCATGAAATTGAAGTTTTCTCTTGTACCTGGAGCATATCTCAATCATTTTGTCCGCGGTTATTTTGATGGTGATGGAAACATTAATGATCAAAAAAACAGGTGAATATGGTTGGAGGGTCTGAATCGTTCATGTATACATTACGGGATTGTATAGCAGCCCTGGGAATACGCTGCTATGCGAAGCCCAGTGGTCCATATGTGCGGGTCATAGTCAGTGGTCGGAAGTCTATATTTGAGTTCAGCAGATGGATGTATGAAAATCATGACTTATGTATAGACCGGAAACTGGCAGAATTCAATAAAGAAGAAATGGATTATAAAGAACTCCAAGATCTTAAACACTTAAAAACAAGTTTGGTCGTAAAAGAAAGAAAAGAAATCGTTTTACATGAGCTGAGCAAACATGCTTCTGAATTGGATGCATGCAAAGAAGTAGGCATTCTTGTAAATACATATCGGACATGGTTGAGAAAAGACCCGGAATTCCGAAGGGCGGCTGAAAAATTGGTGAACCATAAAAAAGGGGATGATTCATGATCCTCTTAATTTTTCACTTTTTATCTAGTTAACATAATATATATTATACTAAGCTAGTGCAAATCATGTAATCCTGTCTCAAATATTAAGTTTACTCATGTTATTGAGACAAAACAAAATGAAACAGGATTGTAGACATTCCTCATCCAGCGAAAAATCAAATGTTACTGTTTTATCGCAGCACATAATGATCATTGAGTATCTTTCAGTTGATTGATGAAATTTCGAATTGCCGTAACATCTTCCAAAATCCTATGAACATCCATCCGGTTTAACGGCACGAGCATAAGATCATTGATGATTAACCCATGACTTTTATCATTTCTTTGTTTTTTCAAATATTCATTTAGATGAATCTATTGATCTTCATTATTAAGTATTTTGGTTTGAAAATGCTCAATCTGCTGCATGTCACACGGATTCGTTTCCTTCATATAAGCGCCTGATACCAATTTTGCCTGTCATTCCATTGAAACAGCTCCTTGATTTGAATATGAACTTGTACTAGTTTGACCTCCTTTCGATTTGTTACGTGTTATGGATGGTTTGTTTTTATTTATTTATTGGAGTTGCTACTAAGTAATAAGTAAGAATATTATGATAAAGTGTAAAATGTGCCTCTTTTTCGGGTATAGAACGTATGTTCTTATTTCGTTATAATCCTTTCATTGGAGTTAAAACTGCATAAAAAAGCCACAGAGTTATTACTCTGTGACCTTAACTTTCGATTTTTTCGGTGTTTGAGCTGTACTTTCCTCGTACACGCGAAGCGTTTTGTAGTAATAGTCCAAGATCTGCTCAGAAGGCTTCTGCCAGCTGTGTTTTTCAGCTTCCTTCCTGGCATTCCTGCAAAGGTCGGCATAAAGAGAGGTATCTTCCAAACGGTTGATGGCTTCAATCATGCTTTCGGTATTCTCATTTTCAAATAAAAGCCCTGTGCGGCCATCTTCCACCTGCTCCATTGTCGGACCACTCTTGGCTGCTATGACGGGTAAACCTGACGCCATAGCCTCCAATATAACAAGACCCAGTGTTTCGGTCACCGACGGAAAAATAAGCGCGTCTGAAGAAGAAAATGCCTCAGCCAGTTCATCTCCATGAAGCAGGCCTGTAAACACTGTATTCGTCCCTTTAAAGGCCTCCTCGAGTTCTCCTTTGACAGGACCATCCCCCACAATCGCAAGAGAAATGTCTTCCCGTTCGTCCAGCAGCGGCCTGATTTTATGAATTTCTTTCTCAGGTGCCAGTCTTCCGACGAACACAAGCAGCTTATTTTCTGGTTTACCGTTGGATAAACGGCTGCGCATAGACTCGGTCCGGTGTCCGGGATGATAATGATCCACAGCTACACCTCTGTCCCATACGCTGACATTATGGAAATTCTTATCATCCAGCTCCGTCTTAATCGCCTGTGATGTGCATAAGTTGACATGGGCGTAGTTATGAAGCTTTCTGAAGTACCACCATACAAGCGGTTTAAATGGATAAAGCCTGTAATAGTCCAGGTATTTCGGCACGTGTGTGTGGTATGAAGCAATCAGCGGGTAATTCAGCTTATCCGCATAATACACACCAGAAACCCCGACGAGGGCTGGGTTGACCACGTGAACGAGGTCAGGATCGTGCTTTTGCAGCAGATCCTTCACCCGTTTTTGTGGCAGGCTGAATTCCTTGGACCTGTAAAAAGGCAGTTTTGTCGTTTTAACCCCTTCAACAATCGCTCCTTTGTATTCCTTCACACCAAGATCTGGAGCAATGACAACCACTTCATGATCCTGATTGAGGAGATACGTAATGGCTTCCTTCAGTCTTGTAACTACTCCATCTGTTGATGGCAGGAAAGTTTCTGTAATGATGGCGATTTTCAAAGCGGAAAACTCCTTACTTCCAGGTAATTGATGGCAGAACATTCTCCTGGATAATACGATCTTTGTTTTCAACAGCTGTACGGAGGATATCCCGGATCACATCGTCTGTCAGCAGATGAGGCTCCAGACCAAGGTCACGGAGTTTCGTATTGACCGCATTATAATAATGGTCTTCATTCTCAATACGAGGATTTTCAATCTTCTTCACTTCTGTTTGAAGACCTTCCTCCTTCGCGATCTTATAAACTCTTTCAGCCAGCTCCTGAACGGAGAACCATTCTGTAAACTGGTTGAATACACGAAATTCCCCTTTATCTGCCGGGTTTTCAGCGGCGATTTCCACACAGCGCACGGTATCTTCAATGTTTAGGAACGCACGCGTCTGTCCGCCTGAACCATACACCGTAATATCATGCCCGATTGCTGCCTGATTGATGAAGCGGTTCAGAGCCGTCCCGAACACACCGTCATAGTCCACACGGTTCACAAGCACCGGGTCCATACGTGTTTCTTCGGTATGTAAACCATAAACGATACCCTGGTTTAAATCTGTCGCACGAATACCCCAGATTTTGCAGGCGAACGTAATGTTATGGCTGTCATGCACTTTGGACAAGTGATAGAAAGAGCCTGGCTGCTTAGGGTATGGAAGCGTGTCTTTTCTTCCTTTATGTTCAATTTCAATATATCCTTCTTCAATATCAATGTTGGGTGTGCCGTATTCGCCCATCGTGCCCAGTTTGATCAAATGGCATTCCGGTGCGAAATCCTTGATGGCATAAAGAACGTTCAAGTTCCCCATGACATTGTTCGTCTGCGTATACACCGCATGCTCACGGTCAATCATGGAATAAGGAGCAGAACGCTGCTCGGCAAAGTGAACGAACGCCTCAGGCTCAACCTGACGGAAAACTTCACTCAGGAAATCATAGTGGTTGAGATCGCCGATAAAGGTTTTAATCTCTTTCCCTGATACTTCTTTCCATTTGGCCACCCGCTCTTCAAGTGTGGCAATGGGTGTTACTGAATTGGAGCGAAGCTCGTCATCATACTTCCTGCGTACTAAGTTGTCCACGATGGTTACATCATGACCCTGCTTGGATAGGTACAGGGCAGTCGGCCATCCGCAGAAACCATCTCCCCCTGCTACAATAATTCTCATAATCTACCTCCTAGTTACATCTTGCATACTCGTATTCTCTTTTATAGAGTAACACTTTTGACTAATGTTCGAAAACTGGAAAGATTCCACCAAACCGGTATGCCTTTCCTGTTCAGTCATGGTCTCTACGTTTTTGACTTTACCATTAATTCAATTTTGAAACAATTAATTCTTTGTAAACTCCATAAACACTCAGAAGAAAACGAAATATGTCGGACTTTGAGACCTAAATGAGATTTTACCCACGATGCCAATAGTTTAAACCTGAAATGATAAAAAATGCGGGAAGCATCATCCGCTCCCCGCCGCTTCGTCATTCTTCTTTTTCTTCGTTTTCTTCTGACTTGTCCCCTGCTGATTCTTCATTCTGTTCAGGCGATTCAGCTGCTGCTGCCGCTTCCTCTGCGCCTTTTTTATCCTCAGAAGCAAAACCATTGACGGTTCCTCTGGAAACATAGCTCTCAAGCATCGCTTTCAGATCCATGCCTGTTGTTTCCTTCAAAGACTCCTGTATTCCAAGCATTGTCGAGGTTACATTGCCTGCAACTTTAGAGGAGCCACCTCTGGAGTCTGCTCCACCCATATCAATCACTTTCATATCCTTGATCTGACTGATCGGCGCGGACACTTTCTCTGCATATTCAGGAAGAACCTTAATCAACATTTCCATAATGGCCGCTTCACCGTAGTGTTCCATTGCTTTGGCCATCCGTTCTTTCGATTCCGCTTCCGCTATACCGCGCTGACGGATAACTTCGGCGTCAGACTCCCCTTTGATCCGCTCATTATCTGCTTCTGCCTGGGCCCGTTTCGTGACTTCATAAGCTTCCGCATCAGCAATGGATCGTCTCCGCTTGTTTTCTTCTTCTTCAAGCTCCACGGCCCGCTGCTTTTCAATATACTGAACTTTCAATTCCTCTTCTTTAATCTGCTGGGCAAGCTTCTGGCGTTCCAGTTCACCAGCCTGGTCGGCATTCGCTTTCGCCCGGTTTGTTTCAGTCTGGAATTCCGCTTCCTTAATATCTTTTTCTTTAGTGGAAGATGCAACAGCCGTCAGGCGTCGGTTTTCCTCATCCTGCGCTTCCTGATCGTTCTTAGCCTGATAAATGCGTGTTTCCTTCGTTGCATCCGATTCCGCCATATTCGCTTTTTTCTGTACTTCAGCGATATGAGGGCGCCCGAGCGCATCTATGTAGCCGTTCTCGGTGTCTACATCTTCCACATCATTCAAAGCAAAGGATGTAATCTCAAAACCCATGCCTTTCAAGTCTGCTTCTGCAATCCGCTTCACCTGCGTGTTGACTTCTTTAAAGTCGTTGTAAATCTTCTCAATCGGCAAGGAGGCGATAATGGACCTCAAATGTCCATTCAGTACATCCTTCAGTTCTGATTCCCGCTCGTTCTGCTTCTTCCCGAGAAACTTCTCAGCAAAGTTCGCCATAATCTCAAGCTCACTGCCGATACTGATGACCGCTGTACTGGCTACGCGTACCGGAATCCCTTCCTTTGTGTAGGCCTTCTCAGAATTGACCTGCAGTTGAAAGGACGTTAAATCAATGGGTGTTGCTGTCTGGAACATCCGGAGACGATACCCGCCGCCCCGAATGATTTTAACCGACCTTCCGTTATCATCTTCAAACACGTTCTTTTCCTGTTCCGGATCTCCAAGCTTCGGCCCTGTTACAATCAAAGCTTCATTGGAACTTGCCGTTTTATAACGCAGACGGAAAATAATAAAGGTTACAATTCCGCCGATGATTAAGGCAGCACCAAGCACTCCCAGAATAATAACCGTTAAAGCTCCCTCGAACATACCATCCACTCCTTCCATTAGTCCCTTGTAAAAAGAAGGGCTGTCTAGCATATCGAAAAACCCCCTCCTTTTGTTTCAGATTTTCTGGATTTTTTTATAAAGTTTGTGAAATCTGTACATTTATAGTTTATGAAAACGCTTTATTATATAATGGATTCAAGTCATTCCTGAATGAGGAGGAAGTTTCTATGCGTACATATCCAAATGTATGGAATCCGACACAAAAGCAGAAGGAATCCACCCGCTTGTTTCAGTGGATGAAAAGATCAGGCTTTACGGATTATGATACCTTTCATAAAGTCACAACAGACCGGGTGGAATGGATGTGGGAGGAAGCATGCCGGGAACTCGGCATCGAATGGTCTGTTCCCTTCAAAAAGACGCTTGATTTGTCCCGGGGCCTCCCGTATCCCCAATGGTTTGTCGGAGGTGAAATCAACGCGGCTCATAATGCCCTCGACAAATGGGCGGAAGACCCGGAGCATAGAAATAGAACGGCCTTGTTCTGGGAAGGAGATCGTGGCGATTCATCCTCCTATTCTTTTATAGAACTTCAGGGAGCTGTCGATCAGACTGCACACGGATTCCAGCGCTATGGTATAGCGGAAGGGGATATTGTGACGATTTATATGCCGATGATTCCGGAAACCCTGATCAGTATGCTTGCCCTTTCTAAAGTCGGTGCTGTCTTTTCCCCTGCGTTCTCCGGATATAAAGCAGATGCCGTAGCTGCAAGAATCCAGGCTTCAAGAGCAAAAGCCATGATAACGGTCGATGGCTTCTACCGGCGCGGGAAAACCATTCAAATGAAAGATCAGGCAGATGCAGCAGCAGAGCAGTGTCCCTCTCTGGAGCATGTCTTTGTAGTTGAGCGATCCGGTACCGATATCCAGTGGCATGAGCCGCGGGACGTTGCCTGGTCTTCACTGCAGAAAAAAAAGGGTCCTTTTCCATCAGCCGCTACAAAAGCCGGGGACCCCTTCATGTTGATTTACACATCAGGTACGACAGGTAAACCGAAAGGAGCGGTTCATACACATGCTGGTTTTCCGATAAAAGCCGCTTTTGATGCGGGAATCTGTATGAACGTTACTAAGGAGGATACTTTGTTCTGGTACACCGATATGGGATGGATGATGGGGCCTTTCCTCGTGTACGGAGGTCTTATTAACGGCGCCTCCATCGTCATGTTTGAAGGCACACCGGATTATCCCAGACCTGACCGCTTATGGGAGATTGTCGACACGTATAACGTGACACATCTCGGTCTTTCTCCAACGCTGGTACGCACATCGATGAAGCACGGGCCTGAATGGCTGCATCGTCATTCTCTTACCTCCTTGAAACTGATTGCATCCACAGGAGAGCCTTGGAATGAAGAACCATGGAACTGGCTGTTTGAACATGCAGGTCATAAACAGGTACCGATCTTTAATTATTCAGGAGGGACAGAAATATCCGGAGGCATTCTTGGAAATATCCTGATCAAGCCGATCCAGCCGGTCACTTTCAATGCTGCCCTGCCTGGCATGGATGCTGTCGTATTGAATAATCAAGGAGAACGTGTGATTAATGAAGTGGGTGAATTGGCGATTCGTAAGCCATGGGCAGGCATGACCAACAGTTTTTTTGAAGATGACGAGCGGTACGAAGAAGCATACTGGAGCCGCTTTACGGATACATGGGTGCACGGAGACTGGGTGGTAGAAAATGATGAAGGCTATTTTACAATTACAGGTCGGTCTGATGACGTATTGAATGTAGCAGGTAAACGGCTGGGTCCCTCGGAAGTGGAAACGGTACTCGTGGACCACCCTCTTGTGTTGGAAGCCGGCGTCATCGGTATCCCTCATGAAACCAAAGGGGAAGAACCGGTCGCTTTTGTAGTGGTTAACGATGAACCGGTGGAGCAAGCGTCTTTGATTGAAGAATTGAAAAAGCATCTGCATCAGAAGCTCGGAAAAGCTTTGTCACCGGACATCATCCACCTGGTATCAGACCTTCCTAAAACGAGAAATGCCAAAGTGATGCGCCGTGCGGTTAAATCTGCTTATTTAAACCAGTCCACAGGAGATTTGAGCGCCCTTGAAAACCCTGAAAGTGTACAGGAAATCTCTGATCTTGGTAGAAAAGCCGGCACAGAATCATGACAAACGCCTGGATCTCAAAAAAGATCCAGGCGTTTGTTTTTAAACCGGGTAGACCCCGTGCTTTCGATTTGTAAATTGGACATCTTTACGTGTATAGGCTTCATAGCGTGTACTCAATTCGTGACGGAGGCGGCCGGGTTTCACGACATCATCGACGACCATTTCTGAAGCCAGCCGGTAAATATCGATGTTTTCCTTATACTCCTCCTGCTTATCTTTAATGAAGGCAGGACGGTCTTCTTCCGGAAGGGCAGCAATCTTGTTGGCGTAGACAGCATTCACAGCCGCTTCCGGTCCCATCACAGCGATTTGAGCTGTAGGCAGGGCGAGGCAAGCGTCCGGTTCAAAAGCGGGTCCTGCCATGGCATACAGCCCTGCGCCATACGCCTTTCTGACAATGACAGAGATTTTAGGAACCGTCGCTTCACTCATAGCCGCCAGCATTTTTGCCCCGTGACGGATAATTCCCGCCTGTTCCACTTTCGTTCCAATCATGAAGCCCGGGATATCCGCGAGGAACAACAAAGGGATATTAAAGGCATCACACAATTGAATGAACTTGGCGGCTTTATCTGCTGAATCCGGAAATAACACGCCTCCTTTGGCCCTCGGCTGATTAGCGATGATGCCGACAGATTTTCCGTTGATCCTGGAGAGTCCTGTAATCAATTCCGGAGCAAACTTCTTCTTAATTTCACAAAAGGAGTCCTCATCAATAATCCGGTCGATGAACTGATACATGTCAAAAGGAGCATTCTGGTTTTCAGGTATCAACTCTTCAATCGTTTTTTCAAACGCCTGCGGTTCTCTTGCTTCCCTTGTTTTCGGACGCTCCTGATAGGAACTTGGAAAGTAGCTCAAATAGGTCCTGGCATACCCTATGGCTTCTTTCTCATCTGATGCCAGCACATCTCCGCATCCTGATACAGAGCAGTGCATGGACGCACCACCCATCTCCTCAAGGGATACCTTCTCCCCGATTACCTTTTCTGCCATTCTTGGAGAACCAAGATACATGGAGGCATTGCCATCAACCATAACGACAATGTCACAAAAGGCTGGAATATAAGCCCCTCCTGCAGCAGATGGTCCGAATAACAGACAAACCTGGGGAACTCGTCCGGATAATTTGATTTGGTTATGGAAAATACGTCCCGCTCCGCGCCGGTTCGGGAACATATCGACTTGATCGGTGATCCTTGCCCCCGCTGAATCGACCAGATAAAGCATTGGAGCATTGATTTTCAGAGCGGTTTCCTGAATACGTATAATTTTTTCCACTGTTCTTGCGCCCCAGGAACCTGCTTTTACTGTAGAGTCATTGGCCATTACACACACGGTTTCGCCGTTCATCCTGCCGATTCCTGTAACGACCCCGTCTGCTGGAAGTCCTTCTGATTGACAGTTGGCAAAAAAAGCATCTTCGATATTAATATCCTCATCAAACAATAACTGGAGGCGGTCACGAACAAACATCTTACCTTTTTCTGCGTTCTTTTCATGATATTTTTCTGCGCCGCCCCGGGCGATTTTTTTCACCCGTTCTTCAAACGACTGCTGATCCGACATCGTTTTTTCCACGTGCTCACTCTCCTTTGTATTCCGGTCTGCGTTTTTCCTTAAAAGCGTTCAGCCCCTCGACCCGGTCTGTCGTCGGGATGGTCGACTTGTATGCGGCGTGCTCAATTTCAAGGCTTTCCTCCAGCGGCATGTCAAACCCGGTATCCATTGCGTTTTTGGCAGCCTTTACAGCTAAAGGGCCGTTTCTTGCTATACAGCCAGCCAAATCCTGTGCTTCTTCCATAAGCATCTGCGGTTCATACATATATTCAACGAGCCCCATCTGGAATGCTTTGGCTGCTTCCACAGGTTTGGCTGTATAAATCATCGACTTTGCCCGCCCCGGACCGATCAGCCTTGAAAGTCTCTGGGTACCGCCTGCCCCGGGGATGATCGCGAGTGATGTTTCCGTGAGCCCCACTTTCGCTGAAGAACTCATCATACGTAAATCACAGGCCAGAGCAAGCTCAAGTCCGCCTCCGAAAGCCGCTCCATTGATGAGAGCAATCGTAGGAACAGTGACTTTTTCCCATTTACGAAGAGTATCCCCGATTTTCCGCACGGTTTTGACGACTTCCTCGTCCGACATTCCGGACCTTTCCTTTAGATCCGCTCCCGCACAAAACGCCTTGCTTCCTTCTCCTGTAAGTAAGACGACCCGGATATCGGAGCGGGACTGAATATGGTCGATTTTTTCAGACAGCTCATCTAAAAGCGCATGAGAAAGAGCATTGGCCGCGTCCGGTCGATTTAATGTAAGCTGACAAACGTGGGCCGCCGGCTCTTCCATACGGATGAGTTCATTCATGACTTACACCCTTTCCTTATTCAGGATCTGCATGCCGTGACTGGGAAGCGGTTTTCCAAGGACACGCTGCATGTAATCCGCTGCTCTTTGGAGAGCGGATTCATCTATTCCTGTGTGAACCCCCATCTGGTGGAGCATATGAACAAGATCATCTGTTGCAAGGTTTCCGGAGGCTCCGTCCGCATAAGGGCAGCCGCCAAGACCGCCGAGAGACGCATCGAAGGTGGTGATTCCATGCTGCATGGATACCACGATGTTCGCCAGCGCCATTCCTCTCGTGTTATGAAAGTGCATCGCCATGTTTTCTAATGGAAGGTGCTGCTTCCAATAGTCAAGCGCTTCGTCCACCTGCTTTGGATCCGCTGTCCCGAGAGTGTCTCCCATGGATAACTCATCAATACCCATGCGCAACAATCGGTCACTTACCCGGAGGACCTGGTCCTGTGAGGTTTTCCCGTCATAAGGACACTCGAAGACTGTAGACACATAGCCCCGCACCTGTTTCCCTTCGCGTTTGGCTGTCCGTACAACGTTTTCCAGCACAGGGAACGTTTCATCAATCGTTTTATTAATGTTCTTTAGATTGTGGGTTTCGCTGGCGGACATGAAGACGGCGACTTCATCGACATCAGCCGTTAAAGCTGCCTCCAGACCTTTTTGATTCGGAACGAGAGCGGCATACGTAACACCAGGTTTCCGTTCTATGGATGCGGCGACCTTTGCAGCATCCTTCAATTGCGGGATCCACTTCGGATGTACGAACGAACTGATTTCTATCGAAGACAATCCCGTTGCAGATAACAGATTGATCCAAGTGACTTTATTTTCGGTTGGGATTTCCTCTGCTTCGTTTTGAAGACCATCTCTTGGTCCGACTTCCTTTATCGTTACATGATCAGGCAGGTTCAGCATACCATCCGCTCCTATGATTCAATAATCGCAATAACGTCGCCTTCGTTGACAAAGTCCCCTTCGCTTACTTTCAGCTCTTTGATCGTCCCGGACGTTTCTGCGGAGATGGGGATTTCCATTTTCATCGATTCTAGGATAACGACATCCTCCCCGTCATTGATCTCAGCCCCTTCTTCTGCTGTGATTTTCCATACACTTCCTGCCATCGATGCTTTTACTTCAAACATGTGTAGTCCTCCTTTTAGTGGTTGGTTAAAGTAGGTAGATAATAGTTTTGAATGAAGCTTGTTGTTGTATCTCCTTCACGGAACCTATCATGGGTGATGATGCGTTTTAACATTGTCAGGTTGCATTTGATTCCCTCAATTTCATAGGCATGGAGTGCTTTGGCAAGACGTTCAGCCGCTTGGTTTCGATCACTGCCATGAACGACCAATTTAGCAATCATCGGATCATAAAAGGGCGTGACCTCTGATCCACTTTCCACGGCCAGTTCGTGCCTGATTCCAGGCCCTTCCGGAAGCACCAGGTTCGAAAGCGTCCCCGGTGATGGATAGAACGTATTCGGATCCTCAGCATATATGCGTACTTCAATCGCGTGTCCGTTGATCTGCAGATCATCCTGCTGAAGGAGTAGTTTGTCACCAGCGGCTATCTTCAGCTGCTGCTCTACAATATCCACACCTGATATTTCCTCTGTTACAGGATGCTCCACCTGCAGACGGGTGTTCATTTCAAGGAAATAATAGTTTTCATTCCGGTCCACAAGAAATTCAATCGTTCCGGCATTGGTGTATTGCAGACTCTCCACAGCCTTGATGGCACTGTCTCCCATTTCCCGGCGGGTTTTTTCTGAAAGGACCGGGGAAGGAGCTTCCTCTACCACTTTCTGATGCCTTCTTTGAATGGAGCATTCCCGTTCAAACAAATGAACAGCATGGCCGTGATGATCCGCAAGAACCTGAATTTCGATGTGGCGCGGCTCTTCGATTAACTTTTCAATAAACATTTTTCCATCTCCGAAAAATGCTTTGGCCCGTTTGGAATTTCCTTCGAATGCTTTTTCCAGTTCCTCATCAGAATGGACGGCCTGCATACCGATCCCGCCTCCGCCGGCAGCTGCCTTCAACATAACCGGATATCCGAACGTTTGAGCTGCTGCTTTCGCTGCTTCTACAGAAGCCACCGCTTCTTCAGTACCTGGAACGACAGGCACACCGGCCTGCTTCATTTCGGCACGCGCAGCAATTTTGTCTCCCATTTTTGCGATGACATCAGCTTCTGGTCCAATAAATGTGAGGCCTGCTTCTTTTACTCGTTGTGCAAACCCCGCATTTTCACTTAACAATCCGTATCCTGGATGAACCGCTTCAGCCCCGGATTTCAATGCCGCCTCCAAAATCTTATCGATGTTCAAATAAGACTCATTGACCCTGGGTTTTCCAATCAAATAACTTTCGTCCGCCATTTTTACAAAAGGAGCCTGTTGGTCGGCCTCAGAATAAACAGCAACGGTTTGGATCTGCATCCGCCGGCATGTACGGATGATGCGGGCTGCAATTTCCCCGCGGTTGGCAATCAATATTTTTTTGAACATCCAATTCCTCCCTCATTTTCCTGTCTGTAATAGATCAAGGGCATTTTCCCTCAATCTGAATTTCTGGATTTTTCCGCTGGCAGTCATCGGGTATTCCTGCGTAAATAAGATATAACGCGGAATTTTATGTTTGGAAATCCGCCCTTCACAAAATTCTTTGATATCGCTTTCATTTATGTGCGTATTTTCTTTTGGAATGATCCAGGCCATAATCTCTTCCCCGTACGTTTCATCCGGCACACCGACCACCTGGACATCCAGTACATCAGGATGCTGATACAGAAATTCTTCAATTTCCCTTGGATACACATTTTCTCCGCCGCGGATAATCATGTCTTTCATCCTTCCGGTTATTTCGATATAGCCCTCGTGATCCTTGACAGCGAGGTCCCCGGTATGGAGCCATCCATCAGGGTCTATGGCTGCGCTTGTCGCTTCCTCATTTTTGTAATAGCCTTCCATCACAAGATAGCCCCGGGTACAAAGTTCCCCTGGTACACCTGGTTCCACTTCTTCACCCGTAGCCGGTTCAATGATTTTCACCTCTACATTAGAGTGAGGACGGCCGACACTACTGACCCGCAGGTGGACAGGATCATGCACATTGGTCTGGGTGATGACTGGTGAGGACTCGGTCTGCCCGTAAGCAATCGTGATTTCCTCCGCCCCCATTTTATGAATGACATTTTTCATCACTTCCATCGGGCATGTCGAACCCGCCATAATACCCGTGCGGAGGGTCGTAGGTTTTAAGTCTTCGAATTCTGGGTGATTGAGTTCTGCGATAAACATCGTCGGGACCCCATGCAGTGCTGTGCATGCCTCATCTTTCACTGCCTGCAGGACCTTTTTCGGTTCAAACTGTTCTAAAATGACCATTGCCGCGCCTTTGGATACCGCAGCAAGCGTGCCCAGGACACATCCGAAGCAGTGGAAAAACGGGACAGGAATGCATAAACGATCCTGATGCGTCAGGTTCATGCTGCCGGCCACCTGATTTCCGTTGTTCACAATATTATAATGGGAGAGCATGACTCCTTTAGGAAAGCCGGTCGTGCCAGAGGTGTACTGCATGTTGATGACATCTGTGGACGTCAGCGACTGTTTTCTTGCCTCAAGCTCCTCGTCCTGAATGGTCATCCCCATATCGATAACGTCCTGCCAGGAATAGCACCCTTTATGCGGAGTATCACTCAGAACAACAACGTTCTTTAAAAAAGGAAGCCGTTCACTCTGCAGGCTGCCTTTCTCTGAGTATTCCAGTTCCGGACAGATTTCCTTCAAAATGTTCATATAGGAGGCTCCGCGGAAGTCCTCAGCAAGAATGAGCGTAGAGGCATCCGATTGTTTCAGCAAATATTCAAGCTCCTGCGCGCGGTAGTTCGTATTTACGGTAACGAGCACACCGCCCATTTTCCCTGAAGCGAACTGCGTGATCAGCCACTCCGGCTTATTATCAGACCAAACAGCCAGATGATCGCCTTTTTCTATCCCTAGAGCCATCAGTCCTTTTGCGGCCGCATCAGCTTCTTCATTAAATGCCGCATACGTTTTACGAATCCCTTTTTCGGGATACACATAAGCTTCCTGATCTGGATATAGCGAAGCCTTTTCCTCCAACAGCTGTCCGACTGTTTGTTCGAGCAGTGTCATTCTCTCGTCCTCCTTCAATTAGCATCCCAGCTGGCGTGCGATGACCATACGCTGTATTTCAGATGTTCCTTCTCCTATTTCAAGAAGCTTGGCGTCTCTTAGAAAACGTTCGACTTCATATTCCCTCATGTATCCATACCCGCCATGGATTTGGATGGCTTGATTGGATGAACGGAACGCTGTTTCAGAGGCGAAAAGTTTCGCATACGCGGATTCCTTCGTGAAATCCTTTTTCTGATCCTTTAACCAGGCGGCTTTCAACACCATGTTCCTTGCAAGCTCCACTTCCATGGCCATATCCGCCAGTTTAAATTGAATGGCTTGAAATTTTGATATGGACTGCCCGAACTGCTTCCGTTCCTTCGCGTAGGCAAGGGCTTTATCCAAAGACGCCTGAGCAATACCGACAGCAAGGGCTGCAATGGATATACGGCCGCCGTCCAATGTATACAAAAACTGATGAAACCCTTTGGAAGGATCACCAAGAATGTTTTCCTTCGGTACTTTCACATCTTCCAATATGATTTCTGAAGTATTGGAACCACGGACACCCATTTTTTCGTAAGGGCTGGTAATGTTCATGCCTTTGGTGTCTTTAGGAATGATGAACGCGGAAATGATGTTTTTTCCGTCCTCACGCTTTCCCGAGACTGCCGTCACCGTAATGGACCTGGCATACTCTGCGTTGGTAATCCAGCATTTCTCTCCATTGATCACATAATGATCCCCCACTAATTCAGCGCGTGTTTTCGTACCGCCGGCATCCGAACCTGCATTTGGCTCTGTTAAACCAAAAGAAGCAAGTCCCTCTCCTTTAGCAAGCGGAATAAGATACTCCTGTTTCTGCTCTTCAGTACCGAAATAATAGATGGGACTCGCTCCAAGAGATACGGCTGCAGCATAACTCAGCCCTGTGGACCCGCATACACGGCCGATTTCCTCAACAGCCAGAGCGTACGTGACCGTGTCTCCGCCGGACCCGCCGTACTCCTCAGGAAATGGAATGCCAAGTAGACCGAGTCTCCCCATCTCATCGAAAATGTCCTTCGGAAACTCCGCATTTCGATCAATATCCACCGCTCTTGGTGCAATAACGTCATTCGCAAAGTCCCGTACCATTTTCCGTGTCATTTCCTGTTCCTTCGTCAGTTCAAAGTTCATTTTACTCCCCCTTGCTGTATTTTAGACCGACTGGTTGGTCTGTAAAGCACACAAAAAGAATGAAAGCGTTTACTTAACATCGTAAAAAAAAGGGACTTTATTCATATGATGCATGAGCTGCTCGCTGCTTCCGGGCAGTAAAAAGTGAAGGATTAAATCAATGTACACCTCCGCAATTTCATCAATGGAATACCTTCCATCCTGCTGATACCACTTGTATATCCAATTGACCATCCCTAAGACAGCCATAGCGGTTACTTCAAGAGGAAGTTCCTTTCTAAAATCACCGTCCGCCTGACCTTCATGGATGATCCCGAAAATGATGTCCTTAAATTCATCCCGTTTCCGTTTAATTTTTTCCTCGTAGGCCGGCTTTAAGTAGTTGCTTTCCTGATAGAAGACAGAAATATGTGGTTTGTATAAATCAAAAACTTTCACAAAAGAATGGATGACAGCCTGTATTTTGGCTGTTGGTGAGGTGTGAATCACGTTGGCTGCTCCAGCCTCTTTCAATACGTATGTAATAAAGGTGTCATGAATCACAAATAGGAGTTCATCCTTGGATTGAAAGTGGTGGTAAAAGCCCCCTTTGGATGTCCCCGAGGCTGCTACAATCTGGTTAACCGTCACACCGTGAAAACCATGTTCATCAAATAACCGCAGAGAAGTTTCGAGAATGGTGCTGCGTAAGCGGCTCATACATCATCTCCCTTCAACTGAATATACCTTCATTTTATCATAGTATTTTGAAAATACAATCATATCCAATTTCTTTCCTGCGTCAAAAACGTATATTCTTTTGATTTTCCGGTTTTTCTTATTGATGGTTTTTTTGTTTTATATATCGGAGTTGCTACTAAGTTTGAATAAAGAACGCCGACGGTTCATGAGCTTTGAACCGTCGGCGTTGATTTTTACTGGCTGTTTTCATCTTCCAGCTTAAAAGGCACTTCGTACCCTGGTTTCACCCAGGATTCGACAACACTTCCTTTTTGATCTACATCGAGGACGTAAGATCCGTTGCTGTACCGGTCATTCGCTTTCAAGTCCATCGGATTAACCGTCGTCGTCTCCTGCTTTTCTGTCATGAGTACAATCTGGTCTTCCCTTTGAACGAGATGAACATCTACAATTTGGTGCGGGTTTTTCTTCAGCTCCCGAAGCATAATTACACCGCGCTTGGCTCTGGACGTACGATCGAATTCCTTCAGTCTCATCCGCTTGGCAGCCCCGCGGTGAGTGGTCATGACGACCGAAGGGTCTTCTTCCGCTTTGAAAATCTGTCCGGATACGACCCGTTCGCCTTCTTTCAATGTCATGGCTTTGACGCCGGCCGCCCGCTGTCCCACGGTATTGACTTCATCTTCCTTGTACCAGAGGCCGTAACCTTTGCTGGAGGTGAGAAAAATATCCCCTGTCCCTTCCGTCATATGAACATCGACGACTTCATCATCGCCTTTCAAATTCACAGCCACGAGGGCTTTGGAATGCCGCTGCGCCTGATAAAGACGGAGTTCACTCTTTTTAACCATGCCGTTTTTCGTAAAGAACATCAGGAAATCCTCATCATTGAATTCCCGTATTGGAATAGCTTCCACAAGGTATTCGTCTTTTTCCACCTGAACGATGTTGGATATAAATTGACCCAAATCCTTCCAACGGATATCCGGCAGTTTATGAACAGGTAGAAACAGGTACTTCCCTAAATTCGTGAACAGCAGAACCGTATCGGTTGTATTCATTTCCACCAGACGCAGCAGGTGGTCACCGTCCTTCAGAGCAAAATCCTCGCCATTTGATGCCGCGTAGGATCGCAAGCTCGTCCGTTTAATGTAGCCGTGTTTTGTAATGGAAACGAGGACATCTTCACTGGCCACCATTACATCCAAGTCCACCTTCAGTTCCTGCACTTTATCTTCAATTTTTGTCAGTCGGTCATCTTTGTATTTTTTCTTCATGGCCCGCAGGTCGGACTTGATGACTTTCAGCATTTCCCGCTCACTTGTGAGAAGCTTTTCGAGCTCTTCAATCTGCTTCCTCAACTCTTCCGCTTCTGCTTGGAGAGCTGTAATGTCTGTGTTTGTCAGACGGTACAGCTGCAAGGTTACAATCGCTTCCGCCTGTTCCTCACTGAAAGCGTACTCCTGGATCAGCCGTGCCTTGGCATCTGCCTTATCTTTGGACGCACGAATTGTAGTGATGACATCATCAAGGATTGAAATCGCTTTGATCAAGCCTTCCACAATGTGTGCACGGCGTTTCGCTTTATTCAAGTCATAAATGGACTGTCTGGTCACGACTTCTTTCTGGTGTGCGATATAGGCATCGAGCATCATCGGAAGATTGAGAAGCTTCGGAGTCCGGTCGTGGATCGCGACCATGTTGAAGTTATAGGAAATTTGAAGATCGGTATGCTTGTATAAGTAATTCAGGACACCTTCACTGTTGGCATCTTTTTTCAATTCAATCACAACTCGCAGGCCTGTACGGTCTGTTTCATCACGTACTTCTGCAATGCCCTCCACTTTTTTATCGATACGGAGTTCATCCATCCGCTTAACCATGCTGGCCTTATTGACTTCAAATGGGATTTCATCAATGACGATCTGTTCACGTCCGCCCCGCTGTTCCTGGATCTCCGCGCGGCCGCGGACAATGATTTTCCCTTTCCCTGTTTCATAGGCTTTTTTGATTCCGTCTACGCCTTGAATGATTCCTCCAGTGGAAAAGTCCGGACCTTTTAATTTGGTCATCAGCTCCGATACTTCCGCCTCAGGCTTGTCAATTTTCATGATGACCGCGTCAATGACCTCGCCAAGGTTATGGGAGGGAATTTCGGTTGCATATCCGGCTGAAATTCCTGTGGATCCATTCACCAGCAGGTTGGGAAACTTCGCCGGGAGCACCGTCGGCTCTTCAATCGTGTCATCAAAGTTAGGAATGAATTCAACGGTCTGCTTCTCTATATCCCGCAGCAGTTCAGACGATATCGCTGAAAGCCTTGCTTCTGTATAACGCATGGCAGCCGGCGGGTCGCCGTCGACACTTCCGTTGTTTCCGTGCATTTCCACAAGCGGTTTGCGTACTTTCCATGTCTGACTCAGACGTACCATGGCATCATACACCGATGTATCTCCGTGAGGGTGGTAGTTACCAATAACGGTACCCACCGTTTTTGCGGATTTCCGGTACGCTTTATCGTGCGTATTCTTCTCCTGATGCATCGCATACAGGATTCTCCGCTGAACAGGCTTAAGCCCGTCCCTGGCATCAGGGAGGGCCCTTTCCTGAATAATATATTTACTGTATCTCCCGAAACGGTCTCCGAGAACTTCCTCTAAAGGTAAATCTAAAAATTTCTCTGCCTCAGCCAACAGAACGTCCCCCTTTTATGATTGGATTTTATCGTTTTCCAGAATGTTTGCTTCGTCTTCAAGACCGAAGGCAACGTGGGATTCAATCCATTTTCGGCGAGGTTCTACTTTGTCTCCCATCAATGTCGTAACTCTTCGTTCCACACGGGCAATATCATCAATTGTAACCCTGATCAGCGTTCTGGATTCTGGATTCATGGTCGTTTCCCACAGCTGGTCGGCATTCATTTCACCAAGACCTTTGTAGCGCTGTATCGTATACCCATTTTTGAATTCCTTCAGGATTTTCTGCATCCCATCCTCATCCCAGGCGTATTCGGTTTTTTCTTTCTTTCCTTTGCCTTTGGATACTTTATAAAGCGGTGGAAGGGCGATGAACACTTTGCCGGCTTCCACTAAGGGCCGCATATAGCGGTAAAAGAAGGTAAGCAGCAGCACCTGGATGTGGGCACCATCTGTATCCGCATCGGTCATGATGACAATTTTGTCGTAATTGCAGTCCTCAAGGGTGAAATCCCCTCCGACTCCTGCACCGATAGTATGAATAATCGTAGAAATCTCTTCGTTTTTAAAGATATCCGCAATTTTAGCTTTCTCTGTATTAATGACTTTACCGCGGAGAGGAAGAACAGCCTGGAATTTGCGGTCACGCCCCTGTTTGGCTGAACCGCCCGCAGAGTCCCCCTCTACAAGATACAGTTCGTTTTTCTCCGCATTTTTTGACTGCGCCGGGGTCAGTTTCCCGCTTAAAAGCGTATCCTTCCGCTTCTTTTTCTTACCGGAACGGGCGTCTTCCCTCGCTTTTCTCGCGGCTTCCCTTGCTTCTTTCGCCCTGATCGCCTTTTTAATCAGCATCGAGGCCGAATCGGGATTTTCCTCTAGGAAATAAGTGAGTTTCTCAGCTACCACACTGTCAACAGCCGACCGGGCTTCAGATGTCCCCAGCTTGCTTTTCGTCTGGCCTTCGAACTGAAGAAGCTCCTCAGGGATTCTTGCTGAAATGATCGCTGTAAAGCCTTCCCTGATATCGTTTCCTTCGAGGTTCTTATCTTTTTCCTTCAACAGCTGGGTTCGGCGTGCATAATCATTAAACACCCGGGTAACGGCTGTCTTCGCTCCCGATTCATGCGTTCCGCCATCCTTTGTACGAACGTTGTTGACGAAGGAAAGAATATTTTCTGCGAATCCATCGTTAAACTGAAACGCAAAGTCCACTTCTATCTCTGACTGTATGCCTTCAAACGATACGACGTGATGAAGGGTGTCTTTTTCTTCATTTAAATATTTAACAAATGAAACCAGTCCATCATCATACTGGTATTCCTCTTTCTCTCCATCCTTACGCTCATCGACTAAGATGATACGAAAGCCTTTCAGAAGAAAAGCCGCTTCTCTCAGTCTTTCCGAAAGGGTTTCAAAATTAAACTTCGTTACAGAAAAAATTTCAGGATCCGGCTTGAACCGGATGGTTGTCCCTGTTTTGCGTGTGGCTCCCTTTTTTTCCAGGGAGGTAACAGGCACGCCCCCTTTTTCAAAACGCTGATAGTACTTCTCCCCATCACGGCAGATATGAACTTCCAGCCATTCGGATAAGGCATTAACCACAGATGCTCCGACGCCGTGAAGACCGCCGGAGGATTTGTATCCGCCCTGGCCGAATTTACCTCCGGCGTGTAAAACGGTTAAAATCACTTCCGGTGTCGGCTTACCGGTTTTATGCATCCCTACAGGCATGCCGCGGGCTTCATCCTGCACAGAAACGCTTCCATCTTTATGAAGGGTAACCGTCATCTTTTGTCCGAATCCAGATAAAGCTTCATCGATGGCGTTATCCACGATTTCGTGGACGAGGTGATGAAGACCACGGTGGTCCGTAGATCCAATGTACATCCCCGGTCGCTTCCGGACAGCCTCCAGCCCCTCCAATACTTGTATAGAATCATCTGAATACGTATGATTTTGACTCGACAATTTCCAATCGGCTCCTTTCTCTTACACAGCAACTAATTATCATGATAGAACAAACGTTCGATTGTGTAAATGACTTTCCTGTTTACACGGGCAGATTCAGTTATAAGACACGCAGTGGAACAGAGGGTTTTTCCCGTTCTATTCTGCTGCCTGTCTTATGCCTGCTTATATCGTTTCGTGAAATGGATGCTGTTTATACAACCGCTCTCAAAAAAACACTGCTTGTTATATTGTAGCGATTTTACATCGTTTCGCAAACATAATTCTTCCAGATAACGTGAAAAAATCCCTGAAAGGACAGGGATTTTTTCAAATTCATCTTTATTTGATCACCGGTATAAGCTGTGCGCAACCTTGATACAGGAGTCCATAATCACCTTTGTGGAAGTATCTTTCAACTGTTCCCACGCTTCTTCATGATACACTCCCTGTTGAGCCCAGAAAGCTTTCGCCCCAAGGCTCCGGGCTTCTTCGGCCACTCCCGGCAGGTATTCAGATCGGCGGAACACATTTACAATATCCACCGGCTCCTCGATCTCCTGAAGCGAAGCGGCGGCCGGTTCGCCAAGCACTTCCGTTATCGTCGGGTTTACAGGAATAATTTTGTACCCTGCCGCCTGCATGGCTTCACTGATCTGGTAGGACGTGCGGTGTGGTTTATCGGATAGTCCGACAACCACAATTGTTTTAGATTCTTTTAATACATTCTTAATCTCCTCTGGAGACGGATGTTCAAATGGCATGTCCATTCCTCCTATTCTTCGATAAGCCCTTCTTCAACGAGATATTCACGGGCCACCGTTTCTGGTGAACGGTCTTCAAAATCCACTTCATAGTTCATTTCCCGCATTTCATCTCCGGTAATCCTACCGCCCAGTTGATTTAAAGCATCTTCGATTTCCGGAAACTGATCAAGTGTTTCCTGTCTCATCAACGGGGCACCCTGGTACGGAGGAAACAGATTTTCCGGATCTTCCAGCACTTTGAGGTTCAAGTCCACCATATACCCTGCTGTGGCATAGGCATCAATGATGTCCACTTCGCCATTGGAGATCGCTCCCTGGCGGAGACCTGGATCCATTGTTCTTACTTCCCCGAGATTAAGATCATACACTTCCTTCATTCCCTGATAACCGTCCTGGCGGTCATTGAATTCGAGGGTGAATCCGGCTGTTATTTGATCTTCCACTTGTTTCAAGTCCCCGATGCTTCCCAGTCCGTACTGCCCGGCAAGCTCTTCCGTCGTTGCGACAGCATACGTATTATTGAACTGCATCGGCTCCAGGTAGGCCATGTCATATTGTTCACTCATTCCATCGGCTGCCTGCTGGTAAACTTCCTGTTCCTTGTTACTTTGCGCCTGTTCTCCCATAAGGGAAACGATGGCAGTTCCTGTGAATTCAGGATAAATATCAATGCTTCCTTCTTCAAGAGCGCTGAAAACAAGGTCTGTTTTCCCAAGGTTTGGTTTTAAACCAACCTGAAGATCTGTTTCCTCCTCGATGAGAAGTTTGTACATGTTGATTAAAATGGCCGGTTCGGACCCGAGTTTAGCCCCGAGAACGAGATCATTCTGCGATTTGCTGCTGAACAGCAGCGGTCCTACAGCGATGAGTGCGGCAATAACAAGAAGACTGACGAGCGAGCGGAACCCGGACTTTGCTGATGTCCGTTCAAACAATCGGAGGATAAGATCCAACAGAATCGCAAGCAGAGCCGCAGGAATCGCTCCGAGAAGGATCAAATTGGCATCGCCTCCACGATCAAGACCGAGCAGGATCAAGTCACCAAGGCCTCCAGCTCCAATGAGTGCGGCAATGGTCGTCGTACCCACAATCAAGACCATCGATGTCCGGATACCCGCCATGATGACCGGCATCGCAAGCGGAAGTTCGACGCGGGATAACCGTCTGAAGGAACTCATTCCCATCCCGGTAGCCGCTTCTTTTAATGCCGGATCCACTTCTTTTATTCCAGTGTACGTATTTCTGAGTATTGGGAGCAGTCCATATGCTGCCAAAGCTATGATGGCGGGCGTTTCGCCGATTCCAAAAAAAGGAATCAAGAAAGCGAGGACGGCCAGGCTGGGAATAGTCTGAAGAACCGCTGTCACCCCGATTACAGGTTCAGCAATGTTCAATTTTCTCGTTAACAGCAAGCCGAGCGGTACAGAAATCAATGTTGCGATCACAAGGGCAATAATGGAGATCTGCAGGTGCTCCCACACTTTCTCCCACAGTACATCCTGTCGTTCTGCAAAAACCTGAATAAATCCATTCACAGCTGAACAGCCCCCTGTTCCTCATCAGATTTCTCTTTTAAGTAATGAACGATATCTTTATAGGAAAGAGTACCGACGAGCTGGTCTCCTTTTATAACGGGAAGAACCCGGTGGGAGCCTTTTTCAAATTCAGAGACGGCTTCCCGGAGAACCGTTCCGTTCTTCAGGACCGGCATCATGACTTCCCTGCCGTCCGTGACGCCTGTTTGATACACACCTTTTTCTGAGGTGAGAACATACGATCCGTTGTCCGGAATCAGCCCCTGTTGAAAGTCGTGATAAGGGAAAATCCTGCTTCCGGACTGATCCATAATGATATCCACAGCTGTCAGCCATGGGGATTTCCTGCCTCCGATAAAATCACGGACAAAATCATCCGCCGGATGGAGAAGGAAATTCTGCGGTGTATCGACCTGGACAATCCCGCCTTCTTTCATCAGGCAGACGCGGTCTCCCAGGGCCAGGGCTTCATCCATATCGTGCGTCACGAACACAATGGTCTTTTTAATTTCCTGCTGCAGGTTCCGGATATCCTTTTGAAGCTGCTCCCGGCTGATTGGATCAAGGGCACTGAACGGTTCGTCCATGAGGATAATATCCGGGTCCGCTGCCAATGCTCTAATCACCCCTACACGCTGCTGCTGTCCACCTGAAAGTTCACTCGGTTTACGTTTCCGGTGTTTCTCAGGGTCAAGACCGACCATCTGCATCAACTCATCAATCCGCGCGGATACATCTTTTTTCTTCCATTTCTTCATTTCAGGAACAATGGCGATGTTCTCCTCAATCGTCATGTGTGGAAAGAGGGCGATTTCCTGAAGAACATAACCGATGTTCCAACGCAGTTCATGAACGTTGTATTCTTTAATGTCCTTATTATGTATCGCTATCGTCCCATCAGTTGGATGAATGAGCCGGTTGATCATTTTCATCGTCGTTGTCTTTCCACATCCACTCGGACCGATCAGGGTGAGCAGTTCCCCTTCTTTCACCTCGAGATTTATATGTTTTAAAGCCGCCGTCCCATCCGGGTACGTTTTGGACACATCTGTAAAAGTTATCATGCATTTCCTCCTTCATAAACTAAAGACCGTACTATTTACCCACATTCACACACCTTGAAACCTATTGCAATTATTCAACCTTCCCGCACAAAAGCGGTGGAAAAGCCTTGTCACAACTTTTCTGATTGGTATAATAAGATGTTGCGGCGTTTGATTTGCAGCTTTCCGTCATATACATAGAGGTTCTTGGAAGAAAGAGAAGCTGATAGAATTTTCCGTTCTTTCTCCAACGTCGTCATGATAAAATAAAAGAAAGTAATGAAGGAGTTGAACTTATTGGAATATCTACTCTATTCCCTTACCGCCTATCTCCTCGGCTCCATTCCATCAGGACTGATCGTTGGAAAAGTGGGTTATGGCACAGATATCAGAGAACATGGCAGCGGAAATCTCGGTGGGACGAATACGTTCCGCGTTCTCGGAGTAAAAGCCGGCTTGATCGTTACGATTGCCGATATTTTAAAAGGGACGCTGGCTGCCGCCCTTCCATTTTTTCTCGGAGCAGAAGTCATCCCGCTTATTATAGGTATTTTTGCCGTGATTGGTCATATGTATCCCGTATTTGCCGGGTTCAAGGGAGGGAAGGCCGTCGCTACGTCCGGAGGCGTGATTCTCGGAGTGAACCCTCTGGTGTTTCTTGTACTTGTGCTATCGTTTTTCATCCTATTATATTTGACCAAATATGTATCCCTTTCCTCAATGGTGTGCGGGCTTGTCGGGATAACAGCTTCCATCCTTCTGCAGGAGTATGGCTTGACGATGGTGATATCTGTCTTTACGATTTTTGTCATCTACCGGCACCGCTCTAATATTAAAAGAATCATCAATAAGACAGAACCTAAAATCACGTGGATGTAACACGAAAGCCTGTCCTCCAAGGATAGGCTTTCTTTAATTGAAGCATCCTAGATAGACGGCACATTTCCATAAGCATTCCATTGTCATTAAAGAAATACATAAGGTATACTTTGACATAGAAAGAAGGCCTGAAAGGAGTCCTTGCTATGAATAAAACCGAACTAAATCAGACAAAACAGCTGCCTACTAAAGAAGAAAGACATAAATTATTCGGGTCTGTCGATCCAGGTCCGCGCACGAAACCCGTTGAAAAAGATCAGATGGCTGATCTTCAAAATTCAAGAAAAGATTTTCTATTCGATATTGATATGGTCGGTATTTCCAACGTGAAGCATCCGATCCGTATCCCAAGCAGCATGACCCCGCAGATTCAAACGACCATCGGTACTTTTTCCTTTGGTTCCTCGATTGCTAAAGGCAGTAAAGGAACGAATATGAGCCGGTTCACTGAACAGCTTGATAAATATCACAACGAAGGTTTTGCCATAGATATTGAAACATTGAAGCAGTTCACCGAAGAACTGGCCGGACGCCTGAAACAGACGGACGCTGAAGTGGAAGTCACCTTCCCATGGTTCTTTGAGAGGAAAGGTCCTTATTCCGACCTGACAGGAATGAATCATGCGGATGCCACTATCCGGGTGGAGTACGATCAGGAGACCGGTCATGATGTCACGGTATCCCTGACTGGGAAAATTACGACGCTGTGCCCATGCTCGAAGGAAATCAGTGAGTACAGTGCGCACAATCAACGCGGGAATGTGACGATGACGGTCAAACTGACAGACGACTTCAATGAACAGGAGATCGATTGGAAAGCTGCCCTGCTGGAAGCCGCTGAAAGCAATGCAAGTGCCAGGATCCACCCGGTGCTCAAACGTCCGGATGAGAAAATGGTCACGGAGCAGGCCTATGAGAACCCTCGGTTTGTCGAGGATATCGTCCGTCTTGTCGCTGCCGATCTGTATGAATATCCATTTGTGGAATCCTTTGAAGTTCAGTGCCGGAATGAGGAATCGATTCACCTTCACGACGCAGTGGCTTCCTTGAGCTACGACAAGAAGCTGGAGCGTACACAGGAAGAACGATGAAACAGGTCATGATCGGCATGATCCGTTTTTATCAAAAGGGAATCAGCCCCTTTTTTCCACCGAGCTGCCGTTTTCAGCCTACCTGCTCCTCATACGGACTTGAGGCTTATAAGCGCTTTGGCTTTTTTAAAGGAACATGGCTGACGGCGCGGCGGATTTTAAAATGCCATCCTTTCCATCCGGGTGGATTCGACCCTGTACCGATGAAAAAAGAACACGCAGACAAGTAAAGCGGAGACGGAACGTTTACCTTCTCCTCTTTACGGATATAGCAGGATATAGATGATTTTTAATGACAGGAGTTGAGCTGAGATATGAATTTAACTGTAACCGAAGAAGCTGCCGAATGGTACGAAAATGAACTCGATATTGATGAACAGGCCCATCTCCGTTTTTACGTCAGGTACGGTGGGACCGGGGGCCTTCAGCCTGGATTTTCCCTGGCAATTAAATTGGAGGAACCTACTGAACCGGTCGCCGAAACAAAAACAGGACGGATTCATTTCTTTATAGAATCAGATGATGCCTGGTATTTTGATGATCATTCTCTTGAAGTTCAATATGATACAAAATGGGAAGAACCTTCCTTCGAATATAAAAAATAAAGACGCCCTTGGGGCGTCTTTATTTATGTCTCTTTTCTCCTGAGCGCGAAACGCTCAATATGATCCCATCTGCCTTCCGCTTTTAATATCTCATACTGTTTATTTCCGAACAAATCAAAATGAGGATAAGGGTCAAGATGGATCCATCCCGGGTGAAGGTCGTAGCGGCTTCCCCACTCCTTTAATGCATCCAGGTCACTGCATCCGGCTTTTGTCACGGTATCACAGCCTGGAAAACGATCATCGATCCAGAAATGTGTAAGAAATGCTACTTCCCCATTCTGGACTTGATGTTTCCACGCCTGCAGCTCTTCCCTTTTTACACCGAACGCCATCAGCCTGTCGTCTCCATTGCTGAAAGATAAGCCTCATGCCATGCAGGAAAGCTTTTTCGGATAGACACCGGGCGGAAACTGCCGCTTTTTACAACTACGTGCTTGGTGACACCAGTCACGGCTGTAGACCCGTCAGCGTGCACCACTTCATACCCGTAGGATACCCGGAGACCGTCATAGGACTCCACCCATGTGCGCACGCAGACATCATCTCCGTAGCGGACAGGCTTTTTAAAACTGACCTGTGCGTCAATGACCGGTGAAACGACTCCTTCTTTTTCAATTTCCGCATAGCTGAACCCCAGGCCGTCGATAAAAGCGGTCCGGCCGATTTCAAACCAAATCAAATAATTGGCATGATAGACGACTCCCATCATATCGGTTTCCTGATACCTGACCTGGATTGGTGTTTCCACAATTTTCATCACTAAGACTCCCTTCTCACTGCACTCCAGGCTTTTTCCAAGTCTGGCAGTTCAAGCTCGTTCATATCCTCAGGCTCATCTTCAAGCATACGGATGGCCTGGTATTGGACGGCCTCATTTACTAGATTATTAACAAAACGTCCGTTTCCGCGAATATAGTGGCCGGCATATTTTTCGAGCAGGTACGACTCGGCCCATTCATTGAAAAAGTAACCGTAATTCTGTGCATGGTAGTGGGTCATTTCCAACAGCTCCTGTTCTGTGTAATCAGGGAACTGAAAGTATTTCTTGAATCGGGACGACAGCCCTGGATTACTTTCAACCAGCTGCTCCATCTCGACCTTATAACCCGCTAAAATGACAACGAGGTTTTCATTATGCTTTGTCATCTCATCTACGAGTGTTTCAATGGCTTCTTTTCCGAAATCATCACGTCCCCCATTATAAAGGGCATACGCTTCATCTATAAAAAGAACACCGCCGAGCGCTTCTCTGATTTTTCGTTTTGTTTTCATGGCGGTCTGACCGACATAGCCGGCTACAAGATCAGATCGGGATGCGACAACCATGTGCCCCCTCTTCAATAGACCGCATTCTTTTAATACATCGGCATAGATGGAGGCGACGGTTGTCTTCCCTGTTCCCGGGTTTCCTGAGAAAACGGAATGAAGCTGAATAGGTACAACCGGGTATCCTTTTTCTTTCCGTTTCTGCTGGGCCTGCACGAATGATGACAACTTCCGGACTTCTGTTTTAACACTTGAAAGACCGATCAATTCATCAAGCCGCTGCATAGGGGAACGCTCTTCCAGCTTATCGTCCTTATCCCACGATAAGTCTTCCGTCGTAATCCGCATATGATCAAGCCAGTGCTGTTTATCACGCTCTGCTTCCTGTGCTCCTTTGTGAAACACCGTCTTTAACACCAGGTTTTTTACTGTTCTGGCATTTCCGAATGAATCATCGACCCGTTCTTTATCGATCAGGGAGTCAAACTGCTTTCTGGCCTGTTCTGTAAAAAAGAAATCATTCTCAAGCGCCGTCTGTTCGGCTATATTCATGAGTTCATCCATCTGATAGTCCGGGAGTTCAATGTGATTCTGCTCCGGGAATCGGCTCCTTAGTCCTGGGTTGGACCATAAGAACTGGCGCATTTCCTCTGGATACCCAGCCATGATGACCGCAAACTTTCCGCCGTATTCCTTGCTTGTCATGGCAGACACCAGGGTGTCTATGACGGCTTGTCCATAATCATTGCCTGTCTGACCTTCCCTGCGCAGGCTGTAGGCTTCGTCAATGAACAACACCCCACCGATGGCCTGTTTCACATAGTTCATCGTGTTCTCTTCACTTTGTCCGACATATGAACCGACCAGATGCGAACGGTTGACTTCAACAACCTCTTTCGTATCAAGAATACCAAGCTCATGGTAAATATTAGCCAACAGTCGGGCCATCGTCGTTTTCCCTGTCCCCGGGTTACCTGTAATGATCATATGTAACCCTGGTTCATCCACCATGGTAAAGCCGAAGTTTTTCCGTTCCTGCTGATACTGCAGGAAGCGGTAGTAGCGGTGGATGTAGTCTTTTACATCCTGCAGGCCGACCATTTGATCCAGGGCTTCCAACGGATTACGGCTTGCTGTTTCCGTTAAAAACTCCGGCAGCCGCCGGTGGATGTCATCCTGTTTATCAGAAAGCTGCCTTGTCCGCTCATTCACTTCCTTGACCGGTACACGGATTCTCCGATTCTCAATGGAATGGATGGCTTCTTCAAGCATCTCCTTCAGCTCTACCAGCTCGTTATAAATATCCTGGTAAATTTTCAGACGACTGGAAACATCAAGCAGGGGCTTTTCTGCCAGGTCATGATTCCATTGACTGATGACTTCTTTCACATCTTCATGTATCGATTTTACTTTTTTAGCTTTTGCAGAGTCATGGTCCGTCTCGTGGAGGATCCACTGCTCCAAAGGTGTCTCCTTCAGTATGGCGTACGCCTTCATCAGCTGTTTTGACTCATAAAGATCGGTAACCAGGGAGTGGGACCCTTCCAGCCGGCGGGCTTCATCAATAAACTGATCAGCCAGTGGGTCTTCCCCGGGGTGTCTTTTCATCCTGTGATAAGCAAGGGCGGTATAAAGGACCGCTTTCAGTTCCTTGTCCTCCGTCCCTTCATTCACATACCGGAGGGCCTCCACCTCTGTAATAGGAGGGGCCTGATCTATACTTTTCCATTGTCTCAACGTATTCAGCATCTACATCACTTCCTTTTCTATCACCGGTTTACATTTTATCATAGTCACCGGAACATGTAGATGAAGATGCACACGATATGAAAAACCGCTTCTCCTTTTAGAGAAGCGGTCAGCTCTTTAATATTGTTGATGTCGGGAATGGGCGGACTCTTCTTTGATCTCCTGCCTCATCGCTCGGAGAGACTCATTTCTCCGTTTGTTTTTGTCTTCAATGTTATGCTGTTCCTCTTCTGTAGCATACGCAAGAGCATCATGAGAAGCTTCAATGTTTTCAATCGTGTTCTGCACTTTCTCCTGAATCCGGTCTACATTGTCGGCACGGTTATCTGGATTTGGTTTTTGATTGGCCATATGCTGTTGTTTATGAGACATACAAAACCCTCCTGTCTGCGTTCAATCGCCCCATCCTCATGGAGTCATCCTTACTTTCCCCATAAAGGACGGATTTATGAACACGTAAAAAAAGAAAAGCAGATTCCGGTTTATGACGGAATCTGCTTTAAACGGTCCTTATGTCTTTTTTCTATACGATCATCAATCTGATCCATCAGCTTTTGATCAGACTCAATCGTTCTTATGTTTTCTTTTACACGCTCTTCAAAAGAAACAGGTTTATGTTTTCTCATGGAAATCTCTCCTTTACTGGTATGATTTCCACTTTGGACAAAAATTATTCCTATTTTAGCGCATTTTTCATTTTTTCCATATCCTCATATGTCATTGGCCCTACGATCCGGGGCTCCTGGATAGTGCCGTCTGTCCCGATGAAATAGGTGGTCGGTATCGAAATGATCTGATAATCCTGATTCAAGGATAATTCCTTATCCAGCAGCACTGGGAACGTGTAGCCTCCGTCCTCTACGAACGTAGCAACATTCTCTATGCTTTTTTCAGAACCTGTCCCATTCACAGCAAGGATAACGACTTCTTCTCCATATGCTTCCTGAAAACGCTGCATTTCAGGCATTTCTTCCCTGCACGGCGGACACCATGTCGCCCAGTAATTCAGAAACACCTTTTTCCCTTTAAAATCAGAGAGGCTGACCTTTTCACCCTCGAGAGTTTCCAACGTAAAATCAGGAGCAGTATCTCCCACCTGCAGCCCTTCAGGAGCATTGGGGGCCGTCATCCCTGTACCGTCCTGACTGCCGCTGATTCCAGGCTCATCTGAAGTCTGATGTTCCGCGCTTTTTTCCTGTGTTACAGAAAAGAGGCCGAATATGAGAAGTCCGGCTAAAAAAAGACCAGCGATCCATTTCTGCATAGATTTCCCCCGCTTCTGGTTGTCCTTATTCTATGTATAAGAATATAAAAAAAGATTATGTCCGTAAAGCCGGGAATAAAAAAAGACCGCTCAAAAGAGCGGCCTCTCTTTCCCATTATTTAAGCTTATTACGCAGAACCATCTGCAGGATTCCACCATGGCGGTAGTAATCCACTTCCACTTCACTGTCAAAACGGGCAATGACATCAAATTCTTTCTTATTGCCTTCTTCATCCACAGCGGTTACCTTAACAAGGTCACGCGGCTTCACGTCTTCACCGACTTCAACGTCGAACGTCTCCCGACCTGTAAGACCAAGGGATTCAACAGAATCTTCCGGTTTGAACTGCAGTGGAAGAACTCCCATCATGACAAGGTTGGAACGGTGGATACGCTCAAAGCTCTCAGCGATTACTGTCTTAATGCCGAGAAGGTCGGTCCCCTTGGCCGCCCAGTCACGGGAACTTCCCATACCATAATCATTACCGGCAATGACCATCAGAGGCGTTTGATCCTCCTGATACTTCATAGCTGCCGTATAAATCGGCATGACTTCTTCTGTCGGCCAGTAAGTTGTAAATCCACCTTCTGTACCCGGCGCAAGCTCGTTACGGATCCGGATGTTGGCGAACGTTCCGCGCATCATAACTTCATGGTTACCACGGCGGGAACCGTAGGAGTTGAAGTTACGCGGGCTGACTCCTTTATCCTGCAGGTACTCTCCTGCCGGCATATCTTTTGGAATCGCTCCTGCCGGTGAAATGTGGTCCGTCGTAACAGAATCACCGAACTTACCAACAACCCGCATTCCATTCAGTGGTTTAACTGTCTCGGGATCTTTGGAAAGACCTTCAAAGAACGGCGGGTTCTGGATATATGTGGAATCATCATTCCAATCATATAATGGCTCATCTGTCGTCTGGATTTCATTCCATTTTTCATTGGAATTGAAGACACTTTCATATTCTTTACGGAAGATTTCCGGAGTCACTACGCGGGCGATTTCCGCTTTAATTTCTTCCTGGGAAGGCCAGACATCGTCAAAGTAGATACCTTTTCCATCCGCTGTTTTACCGATCGGCTCATTTTTCAGGTCGATATCAACCGTACCAGCCAGTGCATACGCAACAACAAGCGGCGGAGAAGCCAGGTAGTTGGCTTTCACGAGCGGGTGGATACGCCCTTCAAAGTTCCGGTTACCGGAAAGAACAGAGGACACGGTAAGGTCACTGTCAGCAATCGCTTTTTCAATCTCAGGAAGAAGCGGACCGGAGTTTCCGATACATGTGGTACAGCCGTACCCGACAAGGTTGAAGCCAAGCTGGTTTAAGTAATCCATTAATCCTGAATCCTCAAGATAGCGGGTTACAACCTTGGAGCCCGGTGCAAGGGACGTCTTCACATAGTCAGGAACCTGCAGTCCGGCTTCCACCGCTTTTTTCGCAACAAGTCCGGCTCCAAGCATAACGTGCGGGTTGGAGGTGTTTGTACAGGACGTGATCGCTGCGATTGCAAGAGCACCTGTTTTCATGACCGTTTTGTCGCCGTTTTCGAACTGGACTTCCGCCTCTTTCTTAAATTCAGACTTATCAAGTCCGAATCCGTGGTTGCCGGCAGGGCCGGTGATCGCTTTTTCGAAGGAGTCCTTCATCTTGGATAATGGAATCAAATCCTGTGGACGCTTAGGACCGGACAAGTTCGGCTCCAGCTCCCCGAGATCGATTTCAACCAATGACGTAAATTCAGGATCTTCGAAAGATGGATCATACCAGAGGTTGTTGCGCTTGGAATATTCTTCGACAAGGTTGATCTGCTCTTCGCTTCGTCCAGTCAGACGGAGATATTCCAGAGATTCCCCGTCCACCGGGAAGAAGCCGCATGTAGCTCCATATTCCGGTGCCATGTTGGAAATCGTAGCACGGTCAGCCAATGGCATTTCCTGTAGTCCTGGACCAAAGAACTCCACAAACTTCCCGACAACGTTCTGCTCACGAAGCACCTGGGTTACTTTCAATGCAAGGTCCGTAGCTGTTGTCCCCTGTGGGAAGCTGCCATTCAGCTTGACCCCGATGACTTCCGGTGCAGGGAAATAAGACGGCTGACCAAGCATTCCAGCTTCAGCCTCAATGCCACCAACACCCCAGCCAAGAACACCGAGACCGTTGATCATCGTCGTATGGGAGTCTGTACCTACAAGTGTATCCGGGTAAGCCTCATAGGTGCCGTCTTCCGCTTCCAGCGCGTGAACGACATTTGCAATATATTCAAGGTTTACCTGGTGGACAATACCTGTTGCCGGTGGAACAGCACGGTAGTTATCAAAAGCTTTCTGGGCCCAGTGAAGGAATTCATAACGCTCTTTGTTTCGTTCAAACTCAAGCTCCATATTCACATTCAGTGCATCAGGTGTGCCGTATTTATCCACCTGGACAGAGTGGTCGATGACAAGATCCACCGGTACTTCCGGGTTGATTTTGTCTGGACTTCCGCCCATGTCGACCATTGCTCTTCTCAAGGAAGCAAGATCAACAACAGCCGGTACGCCGGTGAAGTCCTGCAGAATAACACGGGAAGGTTTGAATGGTACATCTTCCCCTTTTGATTTTTCAGTTCCCCAGTTTGCTAGACTCTCCACGTGCTCATCTTTGATGACACGTCCGTCGTGCTGACGAAGCAGAGACTCCAGTAGGATACGGATGGAGAAAGGCAGACGGGAAATCTTGCCGTGTCCCGCATCTTCTAAGGCTTTCAGATCATAATAGTTATAGGTTTGGCCGTTTAGGTCAAATTGTTTGCGAGCTTGAAATGCATTGCTAGCCATTTTCCTTTTACCCCCTCATCAATATTCAAACAATGGCCTTTATAGAGGCGTCATTGTTCCCCAAATTTGTACATTTGAACCCTTATGTATTACCCAGGTATCAAATCCGCACTATTAATTGTAAATGAAAACGATTTATAAGTAAAATGAATGACAGCAAATTTTTCTGAATTGGGAGTTTTTTAAACAAAAAACAACATTCCATCTCTACTTGAGTTTGCTTACACTTCGAATTATAATAAAATTAACAAAGATTTGAATATGAAACGGGTGATCTTATGTCAGGTGGTTTTGCACTCTTTATAGTCGGCTGGATAATCATTATGGTCAGCCTGATGGCCATCGGCGGATTTTTTATGTTCCGGAAATTTTTAAAACGACTCCCAAAAGAGGATGGAAAATCGACCATAGACTGGGAAGAATACTATGTGGACAAGACCCGGCATATGTGGTCGAAGGATCAGAAGGAGCTCTTGGAGGAACTGATTTCTCCTGTTCCAGAACTGTTCAGGGATGTAGCACGCCAGAAAATTGCCGGCCGCATTGGTGAACTTGCCCTCAGCAGCCGCAAGAAAAAAATCACAGAAGAAATTCTCATCGAAGGCTACATTCTTGCCACACCGAAAAGGGACCATAAGTTTCTGGTCAGGAAGTTGAATGAAAAAGAAATCGATATGACTCCGTACCAGACGCTTCTGGAGAATTGAAAAAAGGACCCCGCTGTTCAGGCGGGGTCCTTTCCTGTCTGTATCTTCTTTTCCAGGCTTAAGTACTGTTTCAGCATGGCAAGGCGCCAGGTAATAATCATGCCAAAGGCGAGCAGGAAAAACATACCGCTCGTCTCTCCCAGAGACACATGCTGGCCGACGATCAATTTAAAAATGATCCTTACAGCAAGAAGTCCGAACAAAATCATGATGAATGACTTTGAAGGTTTTAAGTAAATATCGCCATCCCGGACTTCGAATTTCGAGGTCCGGATGAGGAAGATAGAAAAAAGCGCTCCGATGGATACAGCCTCGAGAACCTGCGTCCACTCGACACGAAAAATCGGTAAAACAAACATCAAGGCGCCTGTACTCATAAAGAATGGCGGTAGAATAATTTTTTTCACACTGGCAGGCTTTCTAGCTGCTCTCAGGCGCACGAAGATCATCGCTGTAGCCATGAAAGCGGCTGCCACCGTACTTGCAATCAACCAAAACATATAAATCCACTCTTTCTGTTCCATCTAGTACGGATCAAGAATTGAGGATCACCGCGGTCCCTTTCACCTTCAGCTAAAGTTCCCGTGATTTCACAGGTCCTTACACACCTTCCTCTTCCCCGCGGTCGTTCGCAATGGTGAGAATAATGGTCATCGTCACGCCTACGACAGCAAGATACACTCCAAGATCAAACAGCAGTGCTGTAGCAAGCTCGGTTTTACCCAGGACAGGAAGCTGGAAATAGGCAAAGGTCTGGGTCAAAAACGGCTGGTCAAATAAAAGACCACCGATACCCGTCAATGCTGCAATCAACAGTCCAACAGGAATCACATGCCTGAAATTGATCGGAAGAATCTTCTCCATCGATTTGATTCCGTAGGCCATATACATCAGCACAATAGCCGCTGATGTCATGAGGCCCCCAATAAAGCCTCCTCCCGGCGCATTGTGGCCGGCGAAAAACAAGTAGGCTGAAAATCCAAGCAGAATGAAGGCGATCAGCGTTGTAGTGGTTCGTAAAATGATGTCATTGGTCCGGGTCATACGATTTCTCCTTTAGTGATATGTTTTCTATTTTCATGATAATACAAAAAACGGGTAAAATCCACGCATTAAAACCCTTGAAAATCAAACAAGCCGGCTAAATAGGACGTAAGCATGTACATCCAGTTGAAATACAGGGCAATTCCTACGGCAATCATAATGTACCCACCTGCTTTTACAATACCCGCGCTGTGCCTTCTGATCCATCCCAGACGTCCGATGAAGAAGGAAAGCGCAAAAAAAGGAATTGAAAAACCCAGGGAATAGGCGATCATCATCACGAGAAACAAATCAGGTGAATCAGCAGCCAGGGAAAGGACAGCAGCAAGAATCGGTCCGGTACACGGGGTCCACCCGAGCGAAAACGTAAGGCCGATTAAAAATGTCCCTAAGTACCCGGATGGTCTGTTCTTAAAGGTGATTTTCCGGTCTTTCATTAAGAAGTCGAAATTGAATACACCAATAATGACAAACCCGAAGAAAATAATGAGAATGGCCCCCAGTCTCCGGATGATCGTTTCGTTTTGGATAAGAAACTGGGAAAAGAACGAGCCGGAAAAACCTAAAATCAGGAAAATTGTTGTGAAGCCCAGCAGAAAAAGAAGCGTATGTATAAAACTGGTCCGCTTCAACATGCCATTGTCCTCTTTTAATTCCTGCACACTCATTCCTGTTATGTACGAAAGAAAGGCGGGATATAAAGGAAAGACACATGGGGAAATAAACGATAAAAAGCCTGCTCCAAAGGCAAGGAATAAATTAACATCCATAATCAGTCTCCCCTTCCTATTTCATGATATGATCCGCTGTCTATTTTAGCAGATGAATCTGCTAAAAGGACACGGCGATGTGAACATCTGTTGAACGGCCCTCATAGAGAAAGCCTTCTTTCCCGGGAAAGAAGGCTTGATTAATTATTTCATTTGGTTGTTCATGGAACGCATCATCTGATTGATCTTCTTCTGAGAAGGCTTCTGCCCCATCTGCATCATCAGTGTACGTAACATTTGTTCATTGATTGGCGGGTTCTTTTTCAAATAGTTCATCATATATCTTCTGGCGATGAAGAAGCCTAGTGCAACACCACCGACAAGAGTCAATAGAGCAATGATGATAACCCAAACGATCCCCAATGTCATGTCTTCGTCTTCCTCCTTCGTGTTGTCTCCCATAACAGTATAGTAAAACGATTAATAGAATACAATAGCCATTTCTAACGCGGCCTCCTCTCCACCTCTGCAGCCTTCATAAACGACTCCAATGGTGAAGATACCCCTTGGATGAGTAAAGTACCCGGTTTCCGTCCTCTGGGAGAAACAACATTCATTCTTACTCTTTATTATACCATAAGTCAAGCCATTTTCGAAAAGGTCACAAGCTTGTTCCTTATAAAACGGCTGGATGCTTCTATCGTAAAAGTTTATCACATGAGATTCACATATGTATAAGGAAGGCTGTCCCTATAGGAACAGCCTTCTCCACTTACTTCATAAGGTTTTCAGCATGTTTGACAACATTTTCAACCGTAAAGCCGTAGTTCTCAATGACTGTATTACCTGGAGCTGAGGCACCGAATGTGTCGATACCAATGACAGATCCGTCAAGACCTACATAGCGCTCCCAGCCGAAGGAAGCTCCCATTTCAACAGCCAGGCGCTTACGCACGCTGTTCGGAAGAACCTTTTCTTTATATTCAGCGGACTGCTCATTAAAGCGGTCGAAGGAAGGCACACTCACGACGCGGACATCATAGCCTTTTGTCTTAAGTTCTTCCTGAGCTTTAGCAATCAACTGAACCTCTGAACCAGAAGCAAGAAGAATGGCATCCGGCTCATCTTTATCTGAATCACTCAAAATGTAAGCCCCACGTTTCATACCTTCGTATGCATGCTCTTCTGTTCCTTCCAGTGTAGGAAGTCCCTGACGAGTCAACACAAGGGCTGATGGCTTATCTTCGGACTCAAGAGCAAGCCTCCAAGCTGCATTGGTTTCGTTCCCATCCGCCGGACGAAGCACGGAAAGGTTCGGCATTGCTCTTAAAGAAGCCAGCTGTTCCACAGGTTCGTGGGTCGGGCCGTCTTCCCCTACAGCAACGGAATCGTGAGTGAACACATAATTGACTGGAAGACTCATAAGAGCTGACAGTCGAACCGCTGGACGAAGGTAGTCACTGAATACGAAGAATGTTCCAGCATAAACTTTCAATCCGCCGTGAAGCCCCATACCGTTCAGGGCAGCTGCCATAGCGAATTCACGTACACCGAACCAGATGTTGCGGCCGGCGTAATTCTCACGGGAGAAATCTTCTTCGCCTTTCACAGCCGTTTTGTTGGATCCTGCAAGGTCCGCACTTCCACCAAAGAAATATGGAACGGCTTTGGACAATGCATTGATGGCGTCACCAGATGCTGCACGGGTAGCCGGACTGTCTTCGCCGACTTTATAAGATGGAAGTTCCTTCTCCCATCCTTCAGGCAGCTCTCCACGGATAGCGGCTTCCAGTTCTTCAGCAAGCTCTGGATAAGCTTCTTTGTAGGAAGCCATCAATTCGTTCCAGGACTGCTCTTTGTCCTCGCCATTTTTCTGAACTTTATCCTGGAAGTCCTGGTATACTTCATCAGGAACATGGAATGGTTCGTGTTCCCATCCGTAAAACTGTTTGGCAGCTGTTCCTTCTTCTTCGCCCAGTGGAGCACCGTGCGAATCAGATTTACCGGACTTGTTAGGAGAACCATAGCCGATCACAGTCTTCACTTCGATCATCGTAGGCTGGGATGTGTTGGCTTTTGCCTGCTGGATCGCTTGTCCGATCGTTTCCACGTCGGTACCATCCTCAACACGGATAACTTCCCAACCATATGCTTCATAGCGTTTTTCAACACTTTCACTGAAGGAACGGTCAAGATCTCCATCAAGAGAAATATCGTTGGAGTCATAAAGGACAACCAGCTTTCCAAGACCAAGGTGGCCGGCAAGCGAAGCAGATTCCTGGGAAACTCCTTCCATCAAATCACCGTCACCGCAGATGGAGAATGTATAGTGGTCCACGACGTTGTAGCCTTCGCGGTTGTATTTTCCGGCAAGATGGGCTTCAGCCATCGCCATTCCGGTTGCCATTGCGAGTCCCTGTCCCAGAGGACCGGTTGTTGCTTCCACACCGTCTGTATGTCCATATTCCGGGTGTCCGGGAGTTTTAGAATCCCACTGACGGAATGATTTTAGATCATCCATTGTCACGTTATAGCCGGAAAGGTGCAGAAGGCTGTATAGAAGCATGGATCCATGTCCTGCGGAGAGGACGAAACGGTCGCGGTCGAACCAGTTTGAATTTTTAGGATTATGATCCATAAATTCCGTCCAGAGTTTATAAGCCATTGGAGCAGCCCCCATAGGCATACCCGGGTGACCGGAACTTGCTTTTTCTACTGCGTCGATCGTTAGTGTTCGAATGGTATCAATTGAAGTTTGTTCAAGACTTTTTGCCATTTCCAATAATCCCCTTTCTGTACAGGTATATGTACCATGTATTATCCTATAATGAAACAAGGCGTTGTGCAAACTTTTGTCCTCCGCCCTTCCTTAATTTCCCCGTGTTTCTGTAGAATTAAACGAAAAAAATCCGCACCTTTTAAAGAAGATGCGGATCGGTTCAGTCGTTTAGTTTTTCTTTTCGTTTTCCTGCATTTGACGCAGTTTGGCAGGGGTCACATCATTCCCGGCAGGATCGATAACCGTGACACCTTTCAACTGGTTTTTGAATGATTTACGGGCACTCTGTAAATATTCCTGACGCAGGTTCTTCTGTTCGCTTTTCTCTTCTTCCGATAATTCCTGCTGCTTTGATTTATTGGCTAATTCGTTTATACGGTCCAATTTTTCTTGAGATAACATAGATCCTTCTCCTTTTTTTATAGTCTGGATCAGCTTTAGAACATGAAAAAGACAAGCAGCCCTAAGACTCTTGTCTCCCTTATGTTCCTATAGTAACCTGCCTATTCTTCTTTTTCAAGTGATATGTACTCTTGATAGCGGCGGTGAACCGTTGCCTTGGATACATCATACCCAAGCCCTCTTAGTGTTGCCGCAATGTCCTTGAACGTCAAATCACTCCCTCTGAGCCTGACAACCTCTTCGATCGGAAATTCTTTCCTCTCTCTCCCCGCTGCCAGATGCTGATTGGACAGGTTCGAAGATGGATCATAGCCTTCGGCGACCGCTTTCTGCATCCCCCGCCTGATTTTCATATTATGAATTTTTCTCTGGTACTCCTCAACGATGCCCACAATCTGAAGAACCATGGAGTCTGACTCGGAAAGATGCAGTTCCCCGTTATGGGTTAAGGAATAAACCTTAACATTCAACCGGTTCAATTGATGGAACAAAGCGATTTTTGTATTTCCCCTGCCAAGCCTCGTCTCATCCTGAACCAACAGAGCCTCTGCTTCGTGATTGGAAAAAGCATCAAGCATCTGGAAAACACCTTCCCGTTCAATCTCATACCCGCTCGCCTGCTCCTCTATACAGGCGGCCACTTCCATTCCATGGTGTTCGGCCATGGCATACAGTTCTGCCTTCTGTCTTTTCAAGGAGCTGACCTGGGCCTCTTTTTCCGTACTTACGCGACAATATAGGATTACTCTCATGATGTATGTCCCCGCTTCTACTGGTTATCAAGGTTTATCCGCTTGTAACCATAGAATAATAGAGAATAGCAAAACTAACAATAAACAAAACGATATAAGTGTAGTCCAGTTTTGATAGTTTATTAAACATAATTAACCCTCCATTTAAGAACGAACGTTCCTAAGAACCTCTGTTCGCGTTTTCTAATACCTATTATAGACGAATGTATGTTCTTGTCAACGACTTTTTTCGAACGCTTGTTTGTATTTTTGAGGATGGCATGGTACAATGTGGTTACTATAATCCTATGTACGAGGTGCTAATCTATGAGCAAACTTTCAAAGCGGCAGCAGGAAATACTAGATTTCATAAAAGAACAGGTTCTACTAAAAGGATATCCCCCATCTGTAAGGGAGATCGGTCAGTCTGTAGGGCTGGCCTCCAGTTCAACCGTCCACGGTCATTTATCCCGTCTTGAGAAAAAGGGATATATCCGCAGGGATCCCACGAAACCAAGGGCCATCGAAGTGATTGAGCTGGAAGAAGACCACAGTATCCCCCGCGGGGAAGCCACTTATGCCCCTGTCATCGGTAAAGTTACGGCTGGTTCACCGATTACGGCGGTAGAGAACATTGAAGAATATGTTCCCCTCCCGGATACGCTTGCAGGATCGGAAGACAATACGTTCGTCCTTATCGTTCAAGGAGAAAGTATGATTGAGGCGGGCATTCTTGACGGGGACATGGTCATTGTCAGACAGCAGCAGACTGCCCAGAACGGGGATATAGTTGTGGCTATGACGGAAGAGGAAGAGGCTACTGTCAAACGATTCTTTAAAGAGAAGAATCACATCCGTCTTCAGCCTGAAAATGCCACGATGGAACCGATCATTTTAAATGATGTATCCATTCTCGGAAGAGTCGTCGGCTTATACCGTACCGTTCATTAATACACATACAAAAAACGGCGGGAGCAATCCCGCCGTTTTTTGTATTGAACATGAGAATATGAACGTTAAGAAGCCCCCGTACGATTTCTTTTATTCCGTCTCCGGAAATCAGCAGAATAAATATTCTTCTTCAAAAATGTGCGGACGCTCTTCTTCTGCAGACAATAAGCAAGGATGGCATCAGGATGGTTTTTAATCACTCTTACAGAACGCTGAGACCAATGTTTCCCCTTAGATAAATAGATCATATCGATGATCTTCTTATTTTCTACAGACTGTTTGAAAATCGTTTCCATATTGCACACCCCTTAACCGAACATTTGTTCTACATTTATTATATGCAGGAACAAGGGAAATGTACACTGGAATGTTTTGCAGCTCTTTTATTTACTTAAATAATTTTTAATGTTTTGGGAGGTTTCCAATCTGGTTTTTCCCGTCAAGTCAATAAAATTACTCCCCTTAAGCCCATCTGTGCCTCCTCCAGCCACAATAATTTGTTCAGCCACCTGACGTTTTTCTGCTACGGCTCTAAGTGCAATTAATGCATTTTTACGGATTGCCAGCGCTTCAACGGCAGGAAAATCCGCAAAAGAATTTATGACAACTGCCAATTTTTCCATTTCCTCTTCTCCTTTATCCAGGTCTTCCAAGGCTTTCTGCACAGCCGCTTTCGTTTTCGGTCCATAAAAGCCGTCCACTTCAAGCTTCTGGTCTTTTTGAAAAGCCTTGACTGCCGCTTCTGTGGCAGGACCGAAGCTGCCGTCAGCTCCATAACCATTCATGGTATAACCCAGTTTTAATAAGTTCTCCTGCATTTCCTTGACTTCCGCGCCGGTATCCCCAAGCGAAAGATAGTCGATTCCGCCATTGAACGGAACTCCAAAGTATTCTAAAATGCCCCGGGCGTGCTCCTCTGCAACTTCTTTTTGAAAGCGTTCGTCAATCATCAATAATGCTTCCCTCTTGTTATCCATATAGCCGTTCTCTGTTAACACTGCCGGCATATCCGTTTCACGTAGAACGTGGAAGTTCGCTTCTTTAATCCCTCTGAAGTTTTGATCGGTGCCCTGGCGTAAGTATTTCGCAAGTGATGAAGCAAGACGCCCGGCGGACCGGTTCAAATATCCGGGGTAGACGTAAAGTTCGATTCCGTTTGGATCTGCCCCGCCAAAGGACCCATCAAAAGCATTGTAGTGAACGGATACATAAATATCCGCATTGTTCTCATTGGCCGCTCTCGTCCTGTAGGATAATGGTGTGTCTTCATCTGTCGGTGCTACGAGAAGCACGCGGAATCCATGATCCAGCAGAATGTTCGATAAATACTGTACAACTTTACGATTGAATTCGTTCTCCTTGATTTGTCTGCCTAATTCCTGAATGTATGGCGTTCTTTTTCCCGGAGTTTCCATTCCATGTCCATCATCCAAAGCTACTGTACGTCCATTCCATTTCCCTGGTGGATTGATTAATCTTGCCATATACATCCCTCTCTCCACTCTTCCTTCCTGGAAAAGGGGGTTTACTAGGACATTCTTCTATCATCCTACTCCAAATGTATGCTTGGATAAGAACGTTGGTGTCGGCCTTTCCTATAAAATGATGAACCATGTTAGATTTTCTCCCAGGATTCGGGGTGATTCCAACGGCAGATGCTGAGGAAAATATAAAAAAGCCCCGACTTATGTAAGTCAGGGCCTTCTGTCTTTCTATTTAATAGGTCTGCAGATATTGCTCGCGCTCCCAAGGATGAACCTGGGTACGGAACATATCCCATTCGATTTCCTTCGCTTCAATGAAATGCTCGAACAGGTGCTCACCGAGAGCTTCCACCATGATCGGGTCTTCCTGAAGCTCTTCCAATGCATCATATAATGTTGCAGGAAGGTCTTTGACACCGTGAGCCTCACGTTCTTTTTTATCCATAACGTAAATGTTGCGGTCTACTGGTGCTGGAGCCTGAAGTCCATTTTCCACACCATCAAGACCTGCAGCAAGCAGGACAGCCATTGCCATGTAAGGGTTGGCGGCTGGATCCACACTTCTCACTTCAATACGTGTGCTGATGCCACGGGACGTCGGTACTCGAACAAGCGGACTGCGGTTCTGTCCGGACCAGGCTACGTAGCATGGCGCTTCATATCCCGGCACGAGACGCTTATAGGAGTTTACAGTCGGGTTGGTCACCGCTGTAAAGTTTGTTGCGTGCTTAATAATGCCTGCTGTGAACTGATAAGCCACATCGGAAAGCTGTTCCTTTCCACTTTCGTCAAAGAACGCATTGTTCCCATTCTTAAAGAGGGACATGTTGGCATGCATACCAGATCCGTTCACACCAAACAGAGGCTTCGGCATGAAGGTTGCATGCAGACCGTGCTGACGCGCGATCGTTTTAACAACAAGCTTGAAGGTCTGGATATCATCACAGTGTTTCACAGCATCTGCATATTTAAAATCAATTTCATGCTGACCCGGGGCAACCTCGTGGTGGGAGGCTTCGATTTCAAAGCCCATCTCCTCAAGTTCCAGCACAATATCACGACGGCAGTTTTCCCCAAGATCGGTAGGAGCGAGGTCAAAATAACCGCCACGGTCATTCAGCTCCAGGGATGGGTCGCCTTTTTCGTCTAATTTAAACAAGAAAAATTCAGGTTCTGTACCGATATTAAAGGCAGAGAATCCGAGTTTCTCCATTTTCTTAATGTTGCGCTTCAAGTTATAGCGCGGGCATCCTTCGAAAGGAGTTTCGTCCGGGTTGTAAATATCACAGATGAATCGGGCCACTTTCCCTTTTTCTGACGTCCATGGGAAAACGACAAACGTATCCAGGTCAGGGATCAGGTACATATCTGACTCCTCGATACGAACAAATCCTTCAATGGAGGATCCGTCAAACATCATTTTTCCGTCCAGTGCTTTGTCGAGCTGGCTTAGTGGAATCTCCACATTTTTGATTGTGCCCAGCATATCCGTGAACTGCAGACGGATGAACTTGACATTTTCCTCGTCGATTTTCTTAAATATTTCTTCTCTTGTTAAACCCATAGAAATACCCCTCTCCAACAAAAATTCATTAATGGAAGAATCTTGACATTTCTCCCTGCCTGATGGCTAGTTTTCCTTGTCTTCCCGCGGTGAATAGTTCCTGCTGCAGCATACGGCGGAGCTGTTTATCGGTCAATTCATTGTGAACTTCCTTCACACGGTCTCCATCGTACACCTCGTTCTCGGGCTGTTCTTCAAGCTTAAGAACTTTTTTTATTCCCGCCATATTCACTCCCTGGTCAATGAGGTCCTTGATTTCAAGCAGTCGATCGACATCATTGAAGGAAAAAATACGACGGTTCCCTTCAGACCTGGCAGGGTGGATCAGCTCGTGCTGCTCATAATAACGGATCTGCCTGGCTGTAAGGTCTGTTAACGATTGAACAATCCCCATCGGGAACAACGGCATAGAACGACGAATTTCATCACTCATCGATGTGCCTCCTCCCGTAAAGATGATACTTTTATTATACGTGACAGAGGGAAGATGTCAACATATGTGAGGAATGTTTACACTATAGCCGCGCTTTTTTTGTAAGGGCTTTAGTAGGCTCTGGAATCCACCTTTACCATTCCTTCATCGGCAAGACCCTGCACCGCTTTCATCACAGCTGTTTTCACATGAGCATACGTAAGTCCGCCTTGTACATAGGCGGTGAACGGCGGGCGTACAGGACCGTCGGCCGTGAGCTCCAGGCTCGCCCCTTGTATGAAGGTCCCCGCAGCCATAATGACCTCATCCTCGTAACCAGGCATGGCACTCGGCTGTGGGGTTACATGGGAGTTCACCGGAGATGCCTGCTGAATAGCCTGACAGAATCGGATCATCTGATCGGCACTTTCAAAATTGACGGATTGGATCAAGTCCGTTCTCGGAGCATCGAAGGACGGATTCGTATCAAAGCCTAATTCACTTAAAAATCTGGATGTGAAGACAGCTCCTTTCAGCGCTTCCCCTACGATGTGGGGAGCGAGGAAAATCCCCTGGTACATTTCCTGGAGACTGTTCAAACTGGCCCCGGTTTCCTTACCGAGCCCCGGAGCTGTCAGCCTGTAGCTGCACAATTCAATGAGACTTTTCTTCCCGGCTATATATCCGCCAATGCGGGCGATCCCTCCACCAGGATTTTTAATCAAAGATCCCGCGATAAGATCTGCTCCTGCTTCAAGAGGTTCTTTTGTCTCCACAAATTCGCCATAACAATTATCAACAAAAATGATGACATCCTCTTTCAAGCTGCGAACAAACGAAATGATTTCCTCTATCTTTTTAATGGGGAAGGAAGGTCTGTTGTCATAGCCTTTGGAGCGCTGAATCGCGACAACCTTTGTTTTCTCCGATACAGCTTCCTTGATTTTTCCTTTGGAAAAATCACCCGCCTCATCCAGAGGGGTGGACCGATACGTTACACCGAAATCTTTAAGGGAACCTTTATCCTCTCCACCCTCTGTACCAATCACTTCTGTCAGCGTGTCATAAGGATCCCCGGATATGTAGAGAAGCTCATCTCCCGGGCGCAGCACGCCGAACAGTGTCGTCGTAATCGCGTGCGTGCCTGAAATAAGCTGAGGACGGACAAGGGCATCCTCCGCCTTAAAAATCCGGGCATACAAGGCTTCCAGGGTATCTCTGCCGAAATCATCGTACCCATATCCTGTTGTTGGATTGAAATGGGAATCACTGACCCGTAGTTTTTGAAAGGCATCAAGGACCTTGGATTGGTTTTCTTCAACGATGCGCGCAATGTGTCTGTGTTGATCTGTAATTTGTGTTTCTACTTGTTCTTTCAAAGCTTGAATATTCATGCTGCACTCTCTTTCTATTAATAAATCTGATGTTTCAATGGATGGTCGGGATGGATATATCCGTGAAGGGCATACCCTTCCTTATCCTCATGGAACGTAAGCGATGTGACCATGCTGTACGTTTTGAACTGCTGCAGACGTTTCCCTTCAGAAGCAGGGATGAAGACGTCATACTCGTCCCATTCTTCTTTAAGTACCTCTTCGAGTTTATGAAGGATCCGCTTCAAATCGATGGAATCATGGACACTCACAGTTATAGAAGGAAATGAATCCGGAATGAAATCTTCGTTCAGAAGGTCCATCTTATTATAGACCGTAAGCATGGGAAGCTGCGAAGCACCGAGGTCTCCGAGCAGCTGCAGCACGATTTTCTCCTGTTGGATGTGATCCGGATGGGACGCATCCACCATGTGAACGATAAAATCTGCTTCCGTTACCTCTTCCAATGTGGAACGGAAAGCGGCGATCAGCGTTGTTGGAAGATCCTGAATGAAACCGACCGTATCCGATACGAGCGCCTGGAAGCCCGAAGGCAGGCTCATCTGCCGTGTCAAAGGATCAAGCGTCGCAAACAAAAGGTCCTCCTCGAACGACCGGCTGTCTGTGACTCTATTGAAGAATGTCGATTTTCCTGCGTTGGTGTAACCTACAATAGCCACCTGAAACGCCCGGTTTTCTTTTCTCCTCTTTCTATACTGCTCCCTCTGCTTCACAACAGCATCCAGCCGTCGTTTGATATCATCAATCCGGCGCTGGATATGACGCCTGTCTGTCTCAAGTTTTGTTTCACCAGGACCACGGGTTCCGATTCCACCCCCGAGTCGGGACAGTGACGTTCCCTGCCCGGAAAGACGTGGAAGGAGGTACTGCAGCTGTGCGAGCTCTACCTGAAGCTTCCCTTCTTTCGTCCGTGCCCGGCCGGCAAATATGTCCAGAATCAATTGGCTGCGGTCAATGACCCTGACCTCAGCGATGTCCTGAATATTTCGAAGCTGTCCTGGAGAAAGCTCATCATTGAATATAATCAGTTCCGCCTCATTATCTTCGGCGGCTTCCTTAATTTCCTGCAGCTTACCCTCACCAAGATACGTGGCCGGATGAACCCGGTCACGCTTTTGTGTAATAATCTTACACACTTCTCCCTCGGCGGTTTCTGTCAGGGACTGCAGTTCTTCCAAAGAAGACTGGAAGCGTTCCTCCAGCTCCGCCGGATCTTTTCTTGCTACTAAAATGACGCGTTCATTTGCGCTCATCTAAACACCTTCTTTTCTACACCTGTATCATCCACCTTCATCATAACAGAAAAAGGGGATCTATGAGTATCATCCCCTTTTAATGGACACGCCCTTCGTCTTTTGGAAATGAAAAATCTTCGGCTTCAAGCGTCATCAGTACCGCTTTTGCCGGGGACTCTTCTGTCATGATACGAAACGCGTGCCTCCGGACAGCTTCCTCGATCATATTCCTCACATATCTGGCATTGGAAAAATTCAAACGGGAGCGGGAGCAGACGGACCGCAGATGTTCGTGAAGTTTCACCTCAGCTGCAGGAGCCAACTGGTATTCCCTGTCTTTAAGCATCCCTCCGGCTATGGAAGACAACTCACGCCACGAATAATCCTTGAAGGAAAGCTTTAATGGAAACCGGGAGGATAGGCCGGGGTTAATGGTTAGAAAATCTTCCATTTCTTCCGGATACCCGGCAAGGATGATGACGAGTTCATCATGGTGATCCTCCATGCATTTCACAATGGTATCAATCGCTTCCTTACCGAAGTCCTTTTCACCACCACGCGCCAGTGAATACGCCTCATCAATAAAAAGAACCCCTCCAAGGGCTTTATGGATTAAATCCTTTGTTTTCTGAGCGGTGTGCCCAATGTATTCTCCCACCAGGTCACTTCTGTCCGCCTCAATAAAATGACCTTTTTCAAGCACTCCCGCTTCATGAAAAAGGCGGGCGACCATACGGGCCAATGTCGTTTTTCCGGTTCCGGGATTCCCTTTAAACACCATATGAAGCACCTGCTGGTTCTTTTTCAACCCGGCATCAGCCCTTTTCCCAGCAATGACCACCTGCGCATAGATCTCTTTCATCTGCCTTTTCAAACCTTCAAGACCTACTATGGAAGAAAAGAAATCATCAATCATCTGGAAGGGCGGGGGGGACAGTTCCTTGGTGAGGACCCTGCTTTCTGGTGCAGGCCCTGCCTTTGCATCTTGAAGCACAATGTTAATCGTACCAGGCCTTGCTGTTTTAGCTTGCGGATACACGTGGATCCCTCCTTACTCTGCTTCATCATACGCATCAGGGAAAGAACCTGTGACAAACGCCCACAGCAAAAACAGTCTGATAAAACCACAAAAAAGCGGATGCTTCAAGAGCATCCGCTTTTCCCATTCACTCAAGACTTATGTAAGCCTTATTCCTTATCCAGCGATACATTTTTGATTGGTGCGAATGTAGAGATGGCATGCTTGAATATCAACTGCTGCTTCCCTTCGGTTTCCAATAAAACAGTGAAATTGTCAAAAGCCTTCACTACTCCACGCAGTTGGAAGCCGTTGGTAAGAAAGACTGTCACCTGCATACGTTCCTTGCGTAGTTGATTTAAATAGTTATCTTGAATGTTTACGGATTGAGCCATGGATCTTCCTCCTCTTTTCTATCTGTAATATTACGATTCGCCGCTTTTATCGATCATTCCTGCTAAATCTGCGAAAATCGTTTGAAATTTATCCTCATAGTTCTCAGGTGTTACCTCATACCAGTGGACATCCAGTTTGTTTTTAAAGTACGTGTACTGCCGCTTGGCATAGCGCCTGGAGTTCCGTTTAAGAAGGTCAACCGCTTCCTGAAGGTCCACCTCCCCTTCCAGGAATGGAATCAATTCCTTATAGCCGATGGCCTTCATGGACTGGGCATCTTTAAGTCCTGCCTGATATAAGCGGCGGACTTCCTCCACAAGACCCTCTTCCACCATTTGATCCACCCGGTTGTTAATACGCTCATAGAGACGCTCCCGGTCCATCTCAAGACCGATCAAAAGAGGGGTAAATGGAGAATCCCAGGCTTTCGCCGCCTCCTGCTCACTCATCTTTTTCCCAGTTGTTTCATAAATTTCGAGCGCACGCAGCACCCGGCGGCTGTTATTTGGATGGACTTTAGCTGCTTGGTCAGGATCCAGGCTTTTAAGCTTTTCGTACATATGCACGGGACCTTGATCGGCTGCCTCTTCTTCAAGCCGCTTCATTACTGCTTCGTCTTTCTTTTCCTCTGTAAACTCAAAATCAAACAAGGTTGCTTGTATGTAAAGGCCGGTTCCACCTACTAAAACAGGGAGTTTCCCCCGCTTTTGAATTTCATATATTAATGACTGGACCTTCCTTTGGAATTCAGCTGCAGAAAAAGACTCTTCAGGATCCTTGATATCAATCATATGATGAGGAATTCCCTGCATTTCGTCCCGGGTCACTTTGGCTGTTCCAATATCCATAGTCCGGTAGATCTGCATGGAATCGCCACTGATAACTTCTCCATTAAACTTTTGGGCAATCTGAACACCCAGCTTTGTTTTACCGACCGCGGTCGGTCCAACAACAGCAGCTACCATTGGTTTCAAACTTCCACCTCCTTTGTTCCATCTCTATTATACATGAATGGCTCTACAATCATACCTCAACGACTTAATCAACGGAATCCGTTAGTCATAGTAACGGATTCCGTTAGTTAAATTCAAAATATTCGTTAGTCTTACTATCGCATATCGTTAGTTTGTGTTATAGTATAAAAAAAGGAGGCGTCTACCGTGGTTCATGAAAGGATTCGCACACTTCGCAAAGAAAGACGTTTGACTCAGGCTATGCTGGCTGAAAAAGTCGGTGTTTCTCCCCAAGTGGTATCCAACTGGGAGCGCAGCTATACATCCCCTGATCTAGAAGACTTGTCGAAGATTGCTCATGCTCTTCATACCACTGCAGATTATCTCCTTGGATTGAGCGACGAATTGGAAGATGAAATGAGGGAAATCAAGCACCTTCTGGAAACGAAGGGATATTCAAAACCTGTGTTTTTTGATAAAAAAGCCTGGTTCGGAATACAGCCGGAAGATATTAAGCAGATCGATAATTACTTTCGTTTTCTGCTCCAGCAGAAAAACATTTCCTGACCCTCCCCTGTTCTTGAAAATTAATGCAGACATACAGAAATAATATTACGTAAACTACTTGTATCTGTTTATATATTGTCCATAAAAAAAGACAGCCGGATCTAAATCCGGCTGTCTTTTTTCTATTTACATAACACGCTTGAACATTTTTTCCATCTCATATTCAGAGAAGAAAACAATAATCGGTCGTCCGTGTGGACAGGTAAATGGATCCGTCGACGTCCTCAGCTCCTCAAGAAGCTGAAACATGTCGGATTGATTCAAGTAATGATTGGCTTTGATGGATCGCTTGCAGGACATAAGGATGGCTGCTTCCTCCCTCAATTTCAGAATGTTTATCCGCTCATCCTGAACGAGCTGCTGGATCATATCATCAATGACTTCCTGCTCAAATCCAGCAGGAAACCATGTCGGGTGACTGCGGATGATATACGTGTTGTCACCGAATGGTTCAAAGAACAAGCCAACTTTTTCGAGTTCCTCTTTATATTCTTCAATTTTCAATGCTTCCTGTTTAGAAAAATCAAAGGTTAATGGAATTAACAGCTCCTGGACCTCATGATCAACCTGAGCCAGTTTATCCCGGAAAAACTCATATTTGATCCTTTCCTGTGCTGCATGCTGGTCGACGATATACATCCCTTCTTCATTCTGGGCGAGTATATAAGTCCCGTGAAGCTGGCCGATCGGGTACATGACGGGAACGCGGCGGCCGCCTTCCTTTTTAGACGACGCTTCATTTTCCTGTTCATCCGGCTTTCCAGCAACTTCTTCCTCGGTGGTTTCCGGTTTAAAATCAGCCGTCATTTCCTTCAGCATCGCTTCCTGCTCTCCTGCAAAAACGGGGGACGGCTCTTCTTTCACCTCCGGTGCAGCCGGCGGCTCTTCTTTCAGCAGATGATCGGCAGCAGACTCTCTTTGATTATGAGCTTCTTCTTTCCTTGTTTCATGAAACGCAAACGTTTTCTGTTCGGAATACTCCTTTTTCGGTTTCGCTTTCGTTTCCTGAACATCAGGAATGAGGGTTTCCTTACGAAATGTATGGCGGATCGTCTCTTCAAGGAGAGCATACAGCTCTTTTTCCTTGCTGAACCGTACTTCTAATTTAGATGGATGGACGTTGACGTCAACAAGAATCGGATCCATCTCAATATTCAGGACAACAATTGGATTTTTCCCAATTGGCAGAAGGGTATGATACCCCTGTTGAACGGCTTTATTCAAAGGCACGCTTTTAATATAGCGGCCGTTAATGATCGTGGACATATACTGCCGGGAAGCCCGGTACACTTCCGGCTTCGCTATATACCCCTTCACTTTGAAATCCGACGTTTCCATTTCCACAGGAACCATTTTCCTCGCTGTATTCATGCCGTAGATGCTGGCAATCACCTGCAGCAGATCCCCGCGTCCGTTGGTTTTGAAAATCTGCTTCTCATTGTGCGTGCAAACGAACTGCACTTCGGGATGGGCCAGGGAAATCCGGTTCAATACATCTGTAATATGACCAAGTTCTGTATGGATCGTCTTCATATATTTCAACCGTGCCGGAGTATTGAAAAACAACTCTTCCACCGTGATATCTGTACCCTTCCTCGCGTCTCCTCGCCCCTTCTGCATAAGGTGACCGCCCTCAAGGTCCAGTTTTGTTCCGGCTTCTTCACCTGTAGACGTCTGAATGCTGAGCCGGCTGACGGCAGCGATACTTGCCAGAGCTTCTCCCCGGAAGCCGAGGGTGCGCACGTGGAATAGATCATTTTCATCCAGAATTTTACTCGTTGCGTGCCGGTGAAAAGCCCGCTCACAGTCTTCTTCCTCCATCCCTGCTCCGTTATCGATGATACGAATGCGCTGAAGACCGGCTTCCATCAAGTCAATCTTCACCCAGGATGCACCTGCGTCAATACTATTTTCCACCAGTTCCTTTACGACAGAGGCAGGCCGCTCGACCACTTCTCCGGCTGCGATTTTGTTGGCCAGGTGATCAGGCATCAGTCGAATGCGTGCCATACGTGAACCTCCTTTATTTCTTCAAGCTTTTTTGAAGCTGATACAGTTCGTTCATAGCGTCCATCGGTGTCATCTCCATTAAATCAAGAGATGAGAGCCGCTTTTCAAGATTTGAAATCTGGCTGGCGCTTTGCTTTTCCTGTTTCGGTTTTTCTTTTGGTTCTTCTACAAATAAACTGAGCTGCTCTTCTTCATCCCCTGCAGCCGATTCTTTGGGCCCGGATGCCCCTTCCAGGTGTTCCAGCAGCTCTGTCGCCCGTTTAATCAGCGGATCCGGAAGATCGGCCAGTTTTGCAACATGGATGCCGTAACTTTCATCGGCTGGGCCATCTTTGATCTGGTGCAGAAAGACGACATTTCCTTCATATTCTTCCGCCCTTACGTGGACGTTTTTCAAACGATCCAGTTCATTTTCCAATGATGTTAATTCATGGTAGTGGGTGGAGAATAATGTTTTAGCCTTAATTCTTCCATGAATGTACTCTACGATGGACTGGGCCAGCGCCATTCCGTCATAGGTGCTCGTTCCTCTTCCGATCTCATCCAGCAGGATCATACTGTTTTCTGTTGCATGTGTAAGGGCGTGATTGGCTTCAAGCATTTCCACCATGAACGTACTGTGCCCGGACACAATATCGTCTGCCGCTCCGATTCGTGTGAAAATCTGATCGAATATCGGAAGAGAGGCAGAACCGCACGGAACGAAACTTCCCATCTGACCAAGAACGGATGTTAAAGCAAGCTGCCTCATATACGTACTCTTACCGGACATGTTCGGACCGGTAATCAGAAGGACATCCGTTTCATCATCCATATAGATGTCATTCGGTACAAATGTTCCATCCTGCATGACCCGTTCAATCACCGGATGCCGGCCCTGCTGAATATCGACCATGCGGCGGTCGTTATAAGATGGGCGGACATATTGATACGATTCCGCCACCTGGGCAAAACCCTGCAGCACATCAATGCGGCTGATCTGTTCAGCCAGATGCTGCAGTCTTTGTACATAGGACTTGACGTTCTCCCTGACGTTGAGGAACAACTGGTACTCAAGTTCCACACTCTTTTCCTGCGCCTCAAGAATCAACGTTTCCTTTTCCTTTAATTCCGGTGTTATAAAGCGCTCTGCGTTGGTCAATGTCTGCTTCCGCTCATACATGCCTTCGGGCAGGTAGCGGAGATTGGCTTTTGTCACTTCAATATAGTAGCCGAAGACACGATTATACCCGACCTTCAGGGATTTAATGCCTGTTTTTTCCCGCTCTTTCTTTTCAAGCTCAGCAATCCACTGCTTACCATTTTTCGAAGCTGAGCGATAGTCATCGAGCTGTTGGTCGTATCCGTCACAAATCAATCCACCCTCTTTCACACTGATAGGAGGATCTTCGGCAATACTATGCTCCAACAAATCCTTAAGCTCCTCCAGAGGATCAATCGTCTGATATAGTTCTTTCACTGAAGTGTTGTCAAACTGCTGAAGCGTAGCAAGTATTTCAGGAATCCGCGCAAGGGAATTTTTCAACTGGAGAAGATCCCTGGCATTGACGTTTCCAAAAGCCACCCGCCCCGCCAGACGTTCCAGATCATACACGTTGGTGAGCTGTTCCCGCAGCGTTTCCCTTTCAAAAAATTGATCAAGGAAACCCTCCACCTGCTCATGCCGTGTTTCGATGGCCTGTTTCGAAAGAAGCGGACGCTCCATCCATTTTTTCAGCATGCGTGCGCCCATGGATGTCTTCGTTTTATCTACCACTGAAAGCAGGCTGCCTGTTTTCCCCTGCTTACGGATGGTTTCCAACAGCTCAAGGTTCCTTTTCGAGTACATATCGAGCGTCATATACTGTTTCAGCTCAATGACTTTTACCGGCTGCAAATGATCGAGCGAGCGCTTCTGCGTATGCTGGATGTAGTTCAACAACCGGCCGAATCCTGTTAACAGCTTGTCCTGCTGGATTCCTGCCGTCAGTGACGAGAGGTCCGGATGAATGGTCGTCTCATCCTGGTGGGAGAGTGTGTAGCCGAGGCGCTCCCTCAGCATCAACTGCTGCTCTTCATCAAAATCGGAGGCAACGACAACTTCACGAACAGGTCGGCTGTACAATTCACTCAAGGCTGCGTCAAACCCTCCGGGAATTAAGGCTGTGCTATTCTCTCCGGTAGTTAGATCGTTGTAGCTCACGGTATATGATCCATCTTCAAAAGCGCTCAATGAAGCAAGGTAGTTGTTTTCCTTCTCATCCAGCATGCTGCCTTCCATTACGGTACCCGGCGTAATCAGCTGGACGACTTCCCTTTTTACAACGCCTTTGGCTTCCTTCGGGTCTTCCACCTGTTCACAAATCGCCACCTTGAAGCCTTTTTCAATCAGCTGCCTTATGTAGTTTTCTGCCGAGTGATACGGGACGCCGCACATCGGAATGCGTTCAGTTCCCCCGCCATCTCTGCTTGTTAAGGTGATTTCAAGTTCCTGCGATGCTTTCAGGGCATCTTCAAAAAAAAGCTCATAAAAATCCCCGAGCCTGAAGAATAAAAACGCGTCCTTCTGATCGGCTTTAATCTTTAAATATTGCTGCATCATTGGTGTATACTGTGCCATTCGGTCAATCCTCCAAAACGTACGTAGAATTCTTCATCCATTATAGCACATGGAAACAACCCTCTTTAACAAATCGCTCATAGGTAAACCTTAAGAAATCTCCATGCCAAACGCAGAGCATTGACGCAGAACCCTGTGTTTCAAAGCCTTTCCAAAAAAAAGAACCCCCTGCTGAAAGATCAGGGAGTTAATGCTTATCGTCATGGTCATCACTGCTTGAAGAAGATGGAAGGAAGTCCGTTTCAATCGCTGAGTAATCATCTGATGACAAATCCTGCTCATAGTCGTCATCGTGTCCGCAGCCATGCGGGTCCACTTTTACGCAAAGCTTGGTTTCACCAATGACATCAACCACAAACTCTCTTTCTACTTCTACTACAATTTTCTGGCCGTTGCCGGAAATCGTAGCTTCCAGGCAGTTCGGCTGTTGGACGACTTTCGCAATGACTTCAAAATCATCATGAATGCAGTTGTCGTCTTTCACACTCAACTTAACGTAGTCGCAATAGGTCACCCGTTCTGTTACGACCTCTGTCTTAGTATTGTCGTTGTAGGAATACCAGACGTTAATGTCATAACTGCCGGATACCTCTACGTGATCCCCTTTCTTCTTCGCGTTGTAGATGTGGTTGATAACCCAGCATCCCAGAATACTTGTTGGACGGTGGGAAGGGCTGATGGTGTGCGTGGATTCTGTAAACTTTTTACCTTTACCGATTACAGCTTTGGTAATAATTTCTCTGTAATCCCGTTCAAAAAAAGACATGAGCTCTCATTCCTCCTTATTCTACCACCCATCCTATGCATGGTCTGGGCGAATGGTGATTCCATGAGAAAAGCCTAAGGACGTGTTTACTTCATTGTATGCACGAGCCTATAAAATTGTACGAAAAAAAATCCGCCGGAGGGAAACCCCTCTGACGGAAGTGTATGCATCAACGGCTGCAGCCATGACTTTGATTGTTGGAAGAACCCGTTTCTCCCTGTAGAAGATCTCCTCCTGTGGAACGGATCACCTCATTGGTAACTTCACGGGAAATCGTACTCGAAACCATCTGTAAAATATCATTGATGACCGTTTGTGTTTCTTTAAACTCAGCCACGACCGGGATTTCATCCAGCTCATCCTGCAGACGGTCAATTTCTTTTTCAATTCGGTTCAGCGCTTCCGTTTTTCCATAAGCCTGGAAGTTCACGGCCTGTTTTTGGAGCGCTTTAATTTTCTTAATGTGCGACTGCACCTTCTGGTTTTCATTCAACTTGGATTCCAGCTGCTTGAAGCGGTCAATCTCTTCTATATCAGCCATCATTTTTGCCAGTTTTTTTGCTTCATCGACTACTTCTTGACGTGTGTATTGTGCCATTTATTTCACCTCTACGCTAGATTCTACCAGTTCTCCATCCAGAGACCAAGTTTTTGCCTTGATTACTTTTACAGGTACGATCTTTCCGACAATGGAACGGGGCCCCCGGAAATTCACAAGCTTGTTCCGTTTCGTATATCCGGCCAGGACGTCTGGATTATTTTTGCTTTCCCCTTCGACAAGAACATCCACCACTTCACCCTCATATTGACTCATCGCTTCGGCTGACTGCTGATTCACCAATTTATTCAGACGCTGGAGACGGTCTTTCTTCTCCTCCATCGATACATTATCTTTCATCTTCGCTGCAGGTGTATTATCCCTTGGGGAGTAGATGAACGTATAAGCCGCTTCAAATCCCACCTCTTCTACAAGGGAAAGGGTGTCCTGAAACTGTTCCTCTGTTTCATTAGGAAAACCGACGATAATATCTGTGGTAAGCGTAGCTCCCGGCATAGCGCTGCGAATACGACGGACAAGCTCCAGATACTCCTCCCGGGAATATTTCCGTCCCATAATTTTCAGAACATCTGTATTCCCGGACTGGACAGGAAGGTGGATGTGGTCCAGCATGTTGCCGCCTTTAGCGAGCACTTCAATCAGCCGGTCATCGAAATCCCTTGGATGGGAGGTGGTAAAACGCACACGGGGAAGATCGATGCTCCGAAGTTCATCCATCAAGTCCCCGAGTCCGTATTCCATATCCAGATCTTTTCCGTAAGCGTTCACATTCTGGCCGAGAAGCGTCACTTCCTTATAGCCCTGCGCTGCGAGATGACGGACTTCCTGGATGATGTCTCCAGGGAGACGGCTCCGCTCTTTCCCGCGGGTATACGGAACGATGCAGTATGTACAGAACTTATCGCAGCCGTACATAATGTTCACCCATGCCTTAATTTTCCCTTTTCGTGAACGGGGGAGGTTTTCAATAATATCGCCTTCCTTGGACCATACGTCAATGACCATTTCCTTCCCGAACATCGCTTCTTTTACAAGCTGCGGGAGACGATGGATGTTATGGGTACCAAAGATCAGATCGATGAATGGGTGCTTCTTCAAAATACGATTGACTACGGATTCCTCCTGTGACATACAGCCGCAGATTCCAATAATCAGATTCGGATTCTCCATTTTCAACGGTTTAAGGTGTCCGATTTCTCCGAAAACTTTGTTTTCAGCATTTTCGCGGATGGCACACGTGTTCAACAGGATAATATCTGCTTCTTTCGTGTCATTCGTGGACACATAGCCCATTTCTTCAAAAATACCGGCCATAACTTCTGTGTCATGTTCATTCATCTGGCATCCATATGTACGAATCATATATTTCTTTCCACGGCCGGCCTGATCCATATCTTCCGGTATTTCAAAATCATAATGGATATCTGTTTCCTTGCGTTTCCGGCGCTGGGCATCCCTCATATTCGGAGGCTGATAGGTCGTTTGGAAATATTTGACGTAATCTTCACTTGACTGCTGTTTCAATCGGTTCAAATTGTCCTGATCTGCAGCGGAAATATCAGTCTGACGGATCTGAGACATTTCTTTTCTCTGCTGTTCGTTCATTATAATCTCCTTTCAAGCCGATCCTTCTAACTGTATCATTATATCAAGTTTTTCATGATAAATTAAGTCAAATGGAAAAATACAGAACAAAAAGGACCGTTCCGGCAGTGACCTAACGCAACGATCCTTTTAGACTTTTCTATTTACCTGTCTTTCTGCAAATGATCACAGAGACATACATACGTCCTCTTGATTTAGATAATATTCAGCTTTCTTCCCACTTTCTCAAAAGCGTTCAAAGCCTGCTGGAGCTCTTCCGTGGAATGCTCCGCCGTTACAATCGTCCGTATACGACCTTTCCCCCTCTGCACAGTCGGGAAGACAATGCCCTGGGCAAAAACGCCTTCTTTAAATAATTCATCGGAGAAGGTGTGAGTCAGAGCGTCATCGCCAATCATAACCGGGGTGACCGGCGTTTCACTGATACCCGTATCAAACCCAAGCTTTGTTAAACCATCCTTAAAGAAAGAGGTATTGTCCCAGAGGCGTTCAATTAATTCCGGCTCTTCCAGGAGGACATCGATCGCAGCCTCATTGGCAGCAGTCACAGCAGGTGGATGAGATGTACTGAACAAGAATGGACGTCCTTTATGAATCAAGTACTCTCTCAGCGTTTTTGTACTGGCTACATAACCGCCGAGCACACCGATGGCTTTACTCAAAGTCCCCACCTGGATGTGAACACGACCGTCTAAATTAAAGTGATTCACTGTGCCTCGACCATTATCACCAAGCACACCACTCGCGTGGGCATCATCCACCATAATCAGCGCATCATACTTCTCAGCCAATTCAACAATTTCTGGAAGCGGCGCTATATTACCATCCATGGAGAAAACACCGTCCGTCACAACGAGACGTGTGCGGTAGTCCCCACTCTCTTTCAATGCCTCTTCCAGAGATTCCATGTTCACATGCTTGTAAATTTTCCTGTCGGCTTTAGTCAGGCGGATTCCGTCTATAATCGAAGCATGATTCAACTCATCAGAGATGACAACATCGTCTTTACCAAGAATGGAGGATAATACACCCTGATTGGTAGTAAACCCGGATTGGAAGACCAGGGCAGCTTCTGTATGTTTGAATGCAGCCAGTTTTTCTTCAAAATCTTCATGCATCTTCAATGTACCTGCAATGGTTCTCACGGAACCTGTTCCAACGCCATACTCCGCATTCGCTTCTTCTGCCGCTTTTTTTAACCTTGGATGGGAAGTCAACCCCAGGTAGTTATTGGAAGAAAGCTGGATAACTTCCTTTCCTTTGATTGTCACTTTGGACCCTTGAGCGGACTCCAATGGAATCAAGCGGCGGAATGTTCCCTGTTCCTGCATTTCATCCAGCTCTTTCTGTAAATACTCAAAACCTTTCATCGTTCATCCTCCTTTAATTATGGGTGAAGAATTACTTTTCCGCATAAACCTTCATTCATTAATTCAAAACCTTTTTCAAATTCCTCCAGTTTCAAATGGTGGGTGATGATCGGTTTCACATTCACCTGACCGGATTGCAGAAGACGGGAGACCTGCTGCCACGTTTCATACATCTTCCTGCCCGTGATCCCCTGAACTTCCACTCCTTTGAATACGATATCGTTCGTAACATCCAGGCTGACACGCTTGGTCGGCAGACTCAAAATGGAAACACGCCCTCCATTAGTCACCATCTTAAAACCTTGATCCATAGCTACAGGGTGCCCGCTCATTTCACAGACTACATCGACTCCGTCATGATTCGTCAGTGCTAATGCTTTTTTTACGGGATCTTCTTCAGACGAGTGAATAACAGCTGTTGCGCCCATCTTCTCCGCCAGTTCCAGACGGTATGCATTCAAATCAAAGGCCAGCACCTGGGAGGCGCCTGCAGCGACAGCTACTCCGACAGCCATCAGGCCTATAGGACCACAGCCGATAACCGCAACGGTTTTTCCTGCTACTTCCCCGTTCAAGACGGTATGAACGGCATTTCCCATCGGCTCTTGGATGGAGGCGATATCGGAAGGAAGATCTTCCGGATTCTTCCATAGATTTTCCGCTGGAAGAGCCACATATTCAGCAAAACACCCCTGTGTGTCAACGCCAATGATTTTTGTATGGGCGCAGATATGATACTTTCCTGTCAAACACTGTGGGCAGTGTCCACAGACAAGATGTGTTTCCGCACTGACGTAATCCCCTGTTTTAAAATGCTCCACATTTGTTCCTGTTTCCACAATTTCTCCGGAAAATTCATGCCCGAACACATACGGCGGCTGGACACGACTTTCTGACCATTCGTCCCAGTTATAAATATGTACATCCGTTCCGCAGATGGAGGTAGCTTTGACACGGATGAGCACTTCATCATCCTTAACCTGAGGAATATCCACTTCCTCAAGCTTTGCTCCGGGTCCGCGGTGATGTTTTATGATTGCTTTCATCTTTCCATTCACAGTGAACATCTCCCCTGAATATATTTCATCTTTATCCCTTTACAAAGCCATTCTAACATGAATAGGTAAATAATCAAATTCTCATGTCCACTGTAAAAACACAAGTGATCATAAAATGATACCGCTTTCGATAGAGGCGGGTGCTGCGGGGAATCCATATAAAAAAACCGCACTGATTAAGTGCGGTTTATCCGTTAAAATGAAACAGGTAATGTAAAGTAATGGATCTCCCTGAAGGATCAGTTATCTGGGTTCGACAATCAGTTTAATCGCTGTTCGTTCTTCTTCGTCAATTAGAATATCCGTAAAAGCTGGAATGCATATTAAATCCATTCCGCTGGGGGCGACAAATCCTCGAGCAATGGCTACCGCTTTTACAGCCTGGTTTAGAGCCCCTGCACCAATGGCTTGCATTTCAGCTGATCCTCTTTCTCTTACGACATTCGCTAAAGCTCCTGCTACAGAATTAGGTACGGATTTTGCTGATACTTTTAAGACTTCCATTACTAGTTCCTCCTTCAATCACTATAGTTGTTCCATAACTACTATATTCTTGGAGATGTAGGATATTACCTTTTCATTATGAATGAATTTGTCGCAAAATTCAAATAATCACTCAAAAAAAGGATGGTCGTCGTTGATTAAGATCCGCTTTACTTTCACCGTTTTCCCTGTTTTATCATCCACATCCACCAAGAAGGCGCTTAGTTGTGCTCTTCCCGTTTTAGGTACTTCAAAACGTACAGGAAGATTCGTTTTGAAACGTTTCAACACCGCTTCTCTATCCATTCCAAGGATTCCATCGTAAGGACCCGTCATTCCTACATCTGAAATATATCCTGTGCCTTCCGGAAGAATCCGTTCATCTGCCGTTTGAACATGGGTATGTGTGCCGACCTGAACACTGACTCGCCCATCCACATACCAGCCCATGGCTTGTTTTTCACTGGTCGTCTCCGCATGAAAATCGAGGAAAATTAAAGAGGTGCGCTTAGATGCCTGCTCTATTAACTCATCTACTTTTCGGAACGGATCATCGTTAGGTGCCATAAACGTCCGCCCCTGAAGGTTAATCACAGCAATTTCCCCTTTTGGAGTCTTTACGTACGTAAGGCCCCGCCCCGGCGTACCTTCCGGGAAATTGGCCGGTCGGACAAGATAATCCGCCTTATCAATAAACTCAAAAATCTCCTTCTTATCCCACGCATGGTTCCCGAGAGTCACTGCCTGCGCACCCAGTTCCAGGAACCGACGGTAAATCTTTTCCGTAATCCCTTTTCCGGAGGCTGCGTTTTCCCCATTGATAATCGTGACTGCCGGCTGAAACTTTTTTTTCAATTTTGGAAGATAGGTCTCTACCATATCTCTGCCCGGAGAACCTACAACGTCTCCAATAAATAAAATTCTCATAGATCATTCATTCCTTTAGTTGTGTAATGTTTCCTGTTTTTCCTCTACAAAATAAATAAAGCGGCCGCTAAGGCCGCTTTATTTATTTCGCATACTCGACAGAGCGCGTTTCACGAATGACCGTTACTTTAATATGTCCCGGATAATCGAGTTCTCCCTCGATTCTGTTCCGGATATCGCGCGCCAGTCTTGTTGCTTCAAGATCATCAATTTCATCAGGGCGGACCATAATACGTACTTCACGACCTGCCTGAATCGCAAAGGATTTCTCCACACCTTCGTAAGACTCAGAAATTTCCTCAAGTTTTTCAAGACGCTTGATGTAATTTTCGAGCGTTTCACTTCTTGCGCCCGGGCGTGCTGCAGATAAGGCATCAGCAGCCGCAACGAGTACAGAAATAATTGAAGTAGGCTCTTCATCTCCGTGGTGGGAAGCGATTGCGTTTACGACCGTGTCGTTTTCCTTATACTTAATGGCAAGTTCCTTACCAATTTCAACGTGGCTTCCTTCTACCTCATGGTCTATCGCTTTTCCGATGTCATGCAGAAGTCCGGCACGGCGGGCAAGCATTTCATCTTCACCTAGTTCTGCGGCCAGAAGACCGGATAAGTAGGCAACTTCCGTGGAGTGCTTCAGGACATTCTGACCATAACTCGTACGATACTTAAGGCGGCCGAGAATCTTGATAAGGTCTGGATGAAGACCGTGAACCCCGACTTCGAAGGTTGTCTGCTCCCCGACCTCGCGGATGTAATCATCCACTTCGCGGCGGGACTTATCAACCATTTCTTCAATTCTCGCAGGGTGTATACGTCCATCTTGAACAAGTTTCTCAAGAGCCATACGTGCTGTTTCTCTTCGGATTGGGTCAAAACCGGATAAAATAACCGCTTCAGGTGTATCATCAATGATAAGATCAATACCAGTTAACGTTTCCAACGTACGGATATTTCGTCCTTCCCGGCCGATAATTCTACCTTTCATTTCATCATTAGGCAGATTGACAACAGATACGGTGGTTTCGGCTACGTGATCAGCGGCACAACGCTGGAGAGCAAGGGATAAAATATTTTTTGCTTTTTTATCGGCTTCCTCTTTCGCCCGGTTCTCCGCTTCTTTAATCATAAGCGCCGATTCATGAGAGACTTCTTGTTCAACACGTTCCAAAATAACCTGTTTGGCCTGATCAGATGTTAAGCTTGAAATTCTTTCAAGCTCTGTCTGCTGTTCTTGAAGCATAGCTTTCACTTTGCTTTCCATTTCTTCAATTTGTTGTTGTCTCTCGGCAAGAGTTCCTTCTTTCTTCTCGAGTGAAAGATCACGCTGATCCAGCGTTCCACTCTTACGATCGAGATTCTCTTCTTTCTGATTCAAACGGTTTTCGGTTTTCTGCAGTTCCAAGCGGCGTTCGCGAACTTCACTTTCAGCCTCCTGGCGGAATTTCTGATTCTCTTCCTTCGCTTCAAGAAGAGCTTCTTTTTTGGCCGATTCAGCATTGCGGTGACCTTCCTCCACAATCTGTCTGGCTAATTCCTCAGCACTGGAAATTTTCGCTTCCGCTATCGACTTCCGAATAAGATAACCAACAACAGAACCGATGATAAGGGCAAGCAAAATGAAGATGAGCGAGGATATCAAATCCATAATTTCACCTCCTCTTGCTATGAACTTGGTCCGTTTGTCGGTAAATACAAACGATTCATTTTCAGTTTCATTTGTTAAATTAAGGGTATAAAGATGAAAATGATACACATTCATTTTATGCCTGACTATGCGGAATGTCAAGGAATCCCGCTATGTATCTGCTGACATATGCAAAAATTTAAAACTATCAGTTTATTCCCACTTCTGGAAATATTGGAAAAGCAGCGCTTTTTTCAGCGCTGCTTTCTTCATTCTGCCCGCAGAAACGGTTTATACGTCCAGCGTTTCCTGGCTGTCTTTACTGGAAGTTTCAGTCTTTTCCTCGTCAGCTTCCATACCATAATGGTCGCGGATCAGACGTTTCACTTCCTCATAAACTTCAACGTTCTCTTTCAGGTACTGTTTGGCGTTCTCGCGCCCCTGACCGAGACGTTCGTCATTATATGAATACCATGATCCACTCTTCTGAATGAGATCCAGGTCTGTTCCAATATCAACAAGTTCTCCCTCTCTGGAGATTCCTTCTCCGTACATAATATCTACTTCAGCCTGTCTGAATGGCGGTGCCACCTTGTTCTTAACCACTTTCAAGCGGGTTTTATTCCCCACCATTTCGTTCCCCTGTTTCAATGTTTCTGCACGACGAACTTCAAGACGGACAGAAGAGTAGAATTTCAGGGCGCGCCCGCCGGGAGTCGTTTCCGGGTTACCAAACATTACGCCGACCTTCTCACGAATCTGGTTGATGAAAATAGCCGTCGTCTTCGATTTATTAATCGCACCGGAAAGCTTACGAAGAGCCTGGGACATCAAGCGTGCCTGCAGACCCACGTGGGAATCACCCATCTCCCCTTCAATCTCTGCTTTTGGAACAAGAGCAGCCACAGAGTCAATGACCACCATATCTACGGCCCCGCTGCGTACGAGGGCTTCAGCGATTTCCAGAGCCTGTTCCCCTGTGTCCGGCTGGGAAAGCAGAAGTTCTTCAATGTCGACACCCAGAGCTCTTGCATAGACCGGATCCAAGGCGTGCTCCGCATCAATGAATGCCGCCTGACCGCCTTTCCTCTGTGCTTCCGCAATCGCGTGAAGGGCAACAGTAGTTTTACCTGAAGATTCTGGTCCGTATATTTCCACAATCCGGCCTCGCGGATAGCCGCCGACCCCAAGGGCCACATCAAGAGCCAGTGATCCACTGGGAACGGTGTTAACCCTCTGCTCCGCACCTTCACCCATCTTCATGATCGAACCTTTTCCGAATTGTTTCTCTATTTGACGCAATGCCATATCTAATGCTTGTTTACGATCGCTCATTGTATACCGCCTTTCAAAATTTCTATACTTATCATAACTTGTTTTAAAGGATTTGCCAACCGAAAAGCGAATATTTGTTCCCGTTTTTTTACCTGTTGGGAACGAAAGGTTTTTGATGCTCTCCCAGAGAGAATATCAAAAACCTTTTGCGTTCCATTATTCAAAATTCAATTTTTCAAGTGATGAAATAAAAGCTCAAAGCCTTTCTTCACTGCACGTTCCCTTACTTGATCACGACCACCCGGGAACTGGAACCGGTGGACCTCAGGACTCTTGTCCCTGATCTGGAGGCCGATAAATACGGTTCCAGGCTCCTTCCCTTCACTTGAATCCGGTCCGGCCACTCCTGTAAAACTGACAGCAGCATCCACATGAAGCAGGACCTGGGTATTCAGAGCCATCATCTCGGCACACTCATGACTGATCGTTCCATATTCTCTGATCAGGTATTTTGGAATATCAAGGACCTGCTCCTTCATTTCGGCCGTATAAGTCGTCAGACCGCCCTGACAGACCGCTGAAGCACCAGGAAGGGCAATCATACGTTCTATGAACTTTCCACCTGTGAAGCTCTCTGCTGCCCCAAGACGATACCCTCGGCGGGAAAGAAGGCGCTGAACGGTGCTTTCAATCGTTTCATCGTCACTTCCATAATAAAAATCCCCAACCTTATCAAGAACAACCTTTTTCAACTCAGCAATTTTCGCTTTTGCTTCATCTGTCGTTTCCCCTGTTGCAGTTAACCGTAAACCCACTTCGCCTTCACTGGCCAGAGGGGCAAGGGTCGGATTGGTCTGATGGGAAATGAGCGCCTGCAGCTGTGTTTCAAGATCCGATTCCCCGATGCCTATAAAATGGAGCATCTCCGAAACAATCTCTGATTGAAGAGAAAAGGACTTCTGAAGAAAAGGAATCACTCCGCTTTCCATTAACGCCTTCATCTCACGGGGCACCCCTGGAAGGAACACCCAGATGACTTCTCCCTGTTGAATGATCTGGCCGGGGGCCATTCCTTCCTTGTTATCCAGTACGAATGCCCCGTCAAAAACGTGGGACTGCTTTCTATTATTCAAACTCATTGTTTTATTGTTTTTTTTATAATAAGCTTCGATTCTTTCCATAGACGGAGCATGTTCATGGACAGACTTTCCGAGGACCATACTCCCGGCATCTCTTGTCAAGTCATCCTCTGTCGGTCCGAGGCCGCCTGTAACAATAATAATATCCGAACGTCTCGATGCTTCCCTGAAAGAACCCGCGACACGGTCGAGGTTATCTCCAACCACGGCGTGACTGTATACAGGAAGTCCGAGTTCTGCCATTCTCTGTGATATCCACTGGGCATTTGTATTTGCAATCTGACCTAAAAGCAGTTCTGTTCCTACGGCAATAATTTCAGTTCTCATTTAGAATCTCTCATCACATGCCAGTTTTTCTTGAAGTAATCATAGCCGGAATACACCGTAATGATTAAGGCAAGATACAGCGTAATCATACCAAAGGGAAAACCGATAAAAGCAAATGGCCAGTTATGGAGAAGCAGTGCTGAAATGGCGATGATCTGAATCCATGTTTTCAGTTTACCCATCTGGCTGGCAGCCAGTACACTTCCCTCACCAGCTGCGACAAGCCTCAGCCCTGTAACAGCAAACTCGCGGCTGATTATGAGAATGACAATCCATGCCGGAGCAAGTCCAATCTCTACGAGCAGGATGAGGGCCGCACTTACAAGCAGTTTATCGGCCAGAGGATCGAGAAACTTCCCGAGGTTGGTCACGAGTGAATATTTACGGGCAATATACCCGTCAATCCAATCCGTAGTGGATGCAATAATAAAGAGAACCGCACCGGCAAGGTGAGCCACTGGAAGTTCTCTTTCTCCCATTTCCAGCGTGCCCCATCCAAAAGGTACACTCATGAGAATAATAAAAATGGGAATTAGAAAAATTCTGGATAACGTAATCTTGTTTGGTAAATTCATTTCTCCACACTCCTACTACACAGTAAATAAAAGGCTGCCCGGTCAATCGAGAGGCTTTGTCACTCTGTCGATATTGAAAGGGCAGCCCGTTCATGATTATATAGATTTTATTCCTTCATTTGCAACAATAACTTCTGCGTTGTCAGCTCAGGATCAGGGAAAGTGACTGGTTGATCATCCACGTTCACCGTCATACCGGGAGCATTTCCGGTTTTAATGTATACTTCCTGCTTGTCTCCTATATCAATGGTGACAGGAGAGTCAGCAGATGTATATTCACGGGGAGTCACAAGATTCTCTCCCCCCTGCGGGGATTGAACCTCCATATAGACATTTCCGGAAAATTCAACAGTTACTTTGGAATCTCCAGCCGGCACCACTTCATAAGTGTGCATCGGGAATGAACCTGTCCCCTCTTCCGAAAGTTCCACGCCCGGCTGTTCTTCCCCGGACTCTTCAGGCTCACGATCGTCTTCTTTCTCTTCAGCCTTTTCTTCCTCAGAACCGCTGTCTTCGTTCTGCTCCTGCTCATCCGCCTGTGCTTCTTCTTCATCACCGGACGTTTCTTCAGCCGTGTCTTCTTCAGAACCGGCCGGAACACTGATTTCATCTGATGATGAACTGTCCGCAGGTGCTCCGCTGTCTTCACTGCCGCTCTGCATGAAAATCCAAACGACTAATATCACACCGACGACAAGCCCTACCGTAAGGAAAGTAGGAAGGAAGCGGGAAGTGCCTCCGCTTTTCTGAGCGGCTTCCTGCTTTGATTTCTGTACCCGGCTGAACTGGACCGTATTTTCCTCTTCGTATGTGGGCAGTTCATTTTTGTGCTCTTCCATCACCTGTTCCGGATCCAGACCGACAGCAGAAGCATATTCACGAATGAATGCGCGGGTATAAAATTTCCCCGGAAGAACTTGAAAATCATTACTTTCTATAGCTTGAAGATACCGTTTCTGTATTTTCGTTGTTTCTTGAAGGTCCTCAAGCGAAAGTCCCTTCGTCTCCCTTGCTTCCTTTAATCTAGCTCCAATCTCCATGTGTAACACCATCCAATTTTAAAAATCAAACATGGAAAATCCCTCATTCATCTTCATTTCCGGTTTTTCCACAGGTTCATAAGTAATTTCTTCATCTTCATTGTTTCTAAGTTCAATGATGTAATCAAAGTCATCCAGCTTGTATTCGGTTTCCTGAACAAAAATATCCGGGTGCTCAATGACTTTGGTCGCCGGAAGACGCATAATCTCCCTGACGAGCTGCCAGTGTTTCTCATTGGCCCGTTTTGCAGAAACGATTCCATCAATGATGTACAGGTTATCATCGCTGTATTCCTCATCGATCAGATGGTTCCTTACCGTCTGCTTCAACAATGTACTGGAGACAAACAGCCACCTCTTGTTGGCACAAACGCTTGCCGCCACCACCGATTCAGTCTTACCGACCCGCGGCATGCCACGGATCCCGACAAGCTTATGGCCTTCCTTCATAAACAATTCCGCCATAAAGTCAACCAGGAGTCCAAGATCTTCCCGGTTGAAACGAAAGGTTTTGCGGTCGTCGATATCACTGTGTATGTATCTTCCATGACGGACTGCTAAACGATCTCTTAATTTCGGGCGGCGGAGTTTCGTTACTTTAATCGTGTCCATTGTATCTAAAATCGATTTTAAGCGGGTGATCTGCTCGTCATCCTTGCAGAGAAGAAGCATGCCCCTGTGCGAATTTTCAACTCCATTGATCGTCACGATATTAATGGCCATCATACCCAACAGGGAGGAGATGTCCCCCAGAAGTCCCGGACGGTTGTATTGAATTTCATATTCCAGATACCATTCTGTTTTATCCATGTTCCAACCCCTCTAAAAAAATGTCGGTATTTGTCAAAGACGAGTGATATTTGGATTGATCTACTCTTTTATCTATCATAAAGGATTTTCTTTAAATAGGAAAGGCGGGAACTATGATCTCTGCAAAAAAATAGCAGAAATACATAAATAAAAAATCCGTACAAATTGTACGGATTTTTTTCGATTACTGTTGGGAACCGTTATTTTGAACAAGCTTCACCATCATATTAGCGATTGCATGCTGTTCTTTTTCATCTGCGACGTTCCACAAATCACGAAGAACGGCTTCCTCGTTATTTTTAGCGTCTACAGAATTGGCCAGGTACCCTCCGATTTCATACGCTAGTTCGGAAACGGCTCCGTTATTAATCCCCTGTCCTTCCGCCTGATGGAGACGATCACCAAGAAAGTCTTTCCAAGAATCCCAATTATCGAGCACAGACATGTCTGTTCCCTCCTCTGAATTTTTTCAAGCTTAGTATGAGAAGGAAGAACAGGTCTTATTCATGAAATTAAGACCAGCCGCCATTGACATGGAGAATCTGTCCCGTCATATAGCGGGAATCTCCACCCAGTAAAAATCCGGCAGCATCAGCCACCTCATCTGGAGTTCCGGCACGACCCATAGGTATATCATTTTCGAGAGCCTGAAGGTCCTCCAAAGTAAGGTGTTCGTTCATCTTCGTCTGGATCAAACCAGGAGCCACCGCATTTACCCGGATATGACTGGGAGCAAGCTCCTGTCCCAGTCCTTTCACAAATGCATTCTGTGCTCCCTTGACGGAACTGTAGGCAACTTCCATGCTTGCTCCTTCTGTACCGAAAATGGAGGATATAACGATGATATTCCCTTGTTTCTTCTGAATCATATACGGCAGTATATGCCGGGTTGTCATCCACAGGGCTTTCACGTGAACATAATACAGCGCGTCCATATCCCCGGCATCCATATCCTGAAACAATCCGCTGTACATATGGCCGCCGGCAAAGATAACCGCATCCCATTCAGCTGGAAGCAGGTCGAGAAAGGCATTCAGACCTTCCTCTGTCGAAAGATCACCTTGAAAAGCGCCCGCCCATTGATCTTCCGGAACATCCTGCTGCATCGAACGGATTTTCTCTTCGTTGGTATAATACTGCACGCCTGCGGCCCAGCCATCCTCGACGACCCGGTGGGCAATTGCTTCACCAATCCCCCCGCTCGCTCCAAGGATAAGGCAGCGTTTACGATTCATTGGACTGTGGTTTTACCTGGAAAACAGCAATGGCTTCTTCATTGAGCCAGTCTTTGAGGTATTCTTCAGCATCGTCAGCTGTCAATGATTCAATCACCGGAAGCACTTCGAATAGATCAACACCAAGCGTATGGTAATGAGTGAACTGATTCGCTATAAATTCAAGTGAATTGAGCGCACGCATGAATTGACCGATTTTTTTACGCTTCATACGAGTAAAGTCTTCATCAGCTATCCGCATGTCTTTTAATTCATGCAGCATTTCCTTCACCCGGCCAGCCATTTCATCCGGTTTTCTTGAATCGCCGCCAAGAATCGTAAAGCCGAAGTGACGGTCGAGTTCTGTTTCGAACTGGAAACTGTCATCAATAAGATCCGCTTTGTACAATTCTTCATAAAAGGCTCCGCTCTTGGAGAAATAATAATCAAGAATCATGCCGGAAAGAAGTTCCCGCCGCAGCAGTTCTTCTCCTTTCAACCCGCTGACATCCTCCTTAACACCAACCATGGCTTTTGCCGTTGTTACCGGCATCGTAATGGAATGTTCCTTGCGGGCGGCATGAGCAGGTTCATCCGGATAGGAACGGTTGATTTCAGGTGCTGGAGGGAATTCTTTCTGTCCCTGGTTTTCACGAATCAATGTCATCATGGATTCAGGTTCAATGTTACCGGCCACGAATAAAACCATGTTGGACGGATGATAAAACGTTTCATAACACGTATATAGGTCGTCCTTCGTTATTTCCTGAATGCTTTCCACCGTACCGGCTATATCGACTTTTACCGGGTGATTATGGTAAAGGCTCTGGATGGTTCCGAAAAAGGATCTCCAGTCCGGCTGGTCGTCATACATGCGGATCTCCTGTGCAATAATCCCTTTTTCTTTTTCTACCGATTCCTCCGAAAAATAGGGATCCTGTACAAAATCCAGCAGAGTTTGGACATTTTTCTCCACCTGACTGGTCGCTGTAAACAAATAGGCGGTTTTTGTAAAGGACGTAAAGGCGTTTGCAGAAGCCCCGAGGCGGGTGAAATCCTGAAAAACATCCCGGTCTTCTTTTTCAAACAGCTTGTGCTCCAAAAAGTGAGCAATCCCTTCTGGAACTGTAACTTTTTCATCTTGACCGATCGGCGTGAATGTTTGATCTATAGAACCGTAATTGGTTGTAAAGATCCCGAAAGTTTTTGCCATTTCAGGCTTTGATAGAAGGAATACCTTCAAACCGTTGTCGAGTGTTTCCTGATAAACCGTTTCATTCAATTGTTGATAGACTAACTCTTCCATCACTCTTCCCCTCCCTCGTGACTTGTTAAGAAATAAATGGTGTCCAGTTTAATCTTTTCCGCCATTTGAACGACCTGCTCTTTGGTTACTCCGCGGATATTTTCGATAAGCTGGTCCGCCGGCATGTCGATTCCGGAAAGCATCTGATGGTAAAGCACTTCGATCAATCCATTGGCATTATCCATCGTCTCTTTCAGCTGATTAATGACCTGCTCCTTCGTCTCCTCCACCTGCTCTACTGTGAAGTCTCCATTTTTCATCGCTTCCATCTGCTCCAGAATAATGGATTTCGCTTGATCATAGTCCTTCGGGTCCACCCCGCTGAAGACAAGCAGAAGGCCTTTATGACTCTCAAATCTAGATGCCGCATAGTACGCGAGGCTGTGCTTTTCCCGCACATTCATGAACAGCTTCGAGCTCGGAAATCCACCGAAAATACCATTAAAGACCTGCAGCGCATAATAGTCATCATCACCGAACTTCGTGTATGTACGATAGCCGAGATGAAGTTTTCCCTGATTGACCTCTTCACGTTCAATGATCTCTGCAGATTCCTGGACATCTTTGGACACAGAAACCTGATCGTTATCTTCGTTCGTGCTGCCACTGCGTTGGAAATAACGGTCTGTTAATGTTTCCACATCTTTATCATCCATATCTCCAATTACGTATACATCCAGCATATCCTGTTGGATCATCTGCTGATAATAAGTGTAAAGTGATTCCGGAGTAATGGAGGACATGTCCTCCTGATACCCATGGACGTGAAGGGCGTAGGGCTCCCCTTTACACATGTGGTCCATGAGACGAAGGTTGGCATAGCTCATCTTATCATCTTTAATAGAAGTGATTTTCTGTTCAAGTGTCTGTTTTTCACGCTCGACGATTTCAGGGTCAAAACCGTTATCCACAGTTTTCGGATCAAACAGGACATTGTGGAACAGCTGGAATGCTTCCTCCAGAATCGGTTCGTTGTCATTCAGGTAGGATTCATTCACCACTTCCATCCGGAAACTAATGACATGGTTTTCGCCTTTTTTCGAACCATCACTGGATAAAGCTGTTCCATAAAGATTTTCAAATGCTGCCTGAAAGGACCTTACAGATGGGTGCTGGTTTGTAGCTTTTTGAAGCACATGCGGAAGAAGCGCCCTCTCCGTAATCCCATCACGTTTTAAAGGAGCTTTGAATTTGGCTACGATATTCATCGTTTTATACTTTTTACTTGGTAAAATATGTAGACGGTACCCATCTTTTTCGAGTATCGTTTCTTTTGTAATTTTCATTTCCATCCTCCTTGTACTTTTTAGTAGTATAGACGCACATGTCCATATTCATCCATTATAACTAAGTTTTATAGTAAGGGAAATGTGGACAAAAGTAAAAAAATCAGCCCGGTACCAAAGCACCGGACAGATATTTATCGGTTTCCTTTAATATATGCTTCTCCAAGGGATTTAGGTGCTTCCGCCCGTCCAATAAATCCAGCGAGTGCGAGAATCGTCAGAACATATGGAGCGATCAGCATGAAAACCGAAGGGACATCTTCTAAAAAGGCAATGTCGGAGGACACAATGCTCAGGCTTTGTGCGAAGCCGAAAAAGATAGCTGCTCCAAGAGCCCCAAGGGGATGCCACTTTCCAAAAATGACGGCGGCAAGCGAGATGAATCCTTGCCCTAAAATGGTGCCATGAGAAAAGTTCAACGCTACAGTCATAGCGTAAACGGAACCCCCCAGTCCCCCCAGGGCACCTGAAATCATCACGCCGATATAACGCATCCGGTATACATGAATTCCGTTCGTATCCGCCGCCATCGGATGTTCGCCCACCGACCTCAACCGAAGGCCGAACGGAGTTTTGTACAGCACAAACCAGGCGGCAAACGCCATGGCAATAGCAAGGTAAGACGTCCAGTACCAGCCACTGAACAACATCTCCCCTACAATAGGAATATCGTTAAGAACAGGAACATCCGAAGAGTAAAAAGGCTGCTTGATGAAGTCTGTCTGCCCTTTGTCATACCACTGCTTTGTAAGAAACAGCCCGATGCCCAGGGCAAGAAAGTTGATGGCCACACCGCTGACAACCTGATCAGCGCGGAAGGTAATCGATGCTGCCGCGTGGACGAGGGAAAACAATGCGGATACGATCACTGCCGCCAGCATGGATATCCAGGGAGTTGCAGCACCAAAAACCGTGTGGAAAGTAAGGTTAAAGACAATCCCTACAAATGCCCCCATGATCATCAGACCTTCCAGCCCGATGTTTATAACACCGGAACGCTCACTGAATACTCCGCCGAGCGCTGTGAAAATCAACGGGGTTGCAAAAATAACAGCGGATCCGAGGATACGGCTGAACACCTCTATAAATTCCATTTTATTTCCCCTCCTTCTTGAACCGTAGAAGGACCCAGCGAATCATATAGCTGGATGCAACAAAGAAAATAATAAGAGCGATGATGATTTCTACGAGTTCGGTTGGCACACCGGCTTCTGTCGGCATATTGAGGGCACCTATCTTCAGAATGCCGAATAAGAAGGCGGCAAGAACCACCCCTACAGCTGTATTTGCTCCAAGAAGGGCGACTGCGATTCCGTCAAAACCGATATTTGTAAAGCCTGATTTGATCGACATGAAACCAAACGTACCAAGGCCTTCCATGGCACCCGCCAGGCCGGCAAAAGCTCCGGATATGACCATAGCGGTTATAATGTTCCGCCCCACATTCATTCCTGCATAGTTGGATGCATGCTGGTTAAACCCGACGGCCCGCAGTTCGAATCCTTTCGTTGTCCGGTTCAATATAAACCACATGACGACCGCCATAGCAATGGCGATAATAAATCCATAGTGGATCCTTGAATAAAACGTCATCTCAGCCAGCCATTCTGATTTCAATGACGCAGTAGCAGCGATATTTTCCGTCCGGTCAGCACCATCGGTCAACAAACTTCGTATTACGGCGTTAGAGACATAAAGAGCAATGTAGTTCATCATAATCGTAACGATCACTTCATGGACACCTAATTTCGCTTTCAGAAGTCCGGGTATGAAGCCCCACACTGCCCCGGCAAAAGCCGCTGCAGTAATCGCCAGAGGGAGATGGATGACCATAGGAAGCTCAAAAGATATCCCAATCCAGACGGACGCCAGCCAGCCTACAAACACCTGCCCCTCAACGCCGATATTAAGCAGGCCTGATCTGAGGGCAAAAGCGACGGCCAGCCCCGATAGGATGTAGGGAGTCACCTGCCGGATCGTCTCACCAAAGAAGTAGGAATCCCCAAAAGCCCCCTTCCATAAAGCTGTGAACCCCTCTAACGGGTTGTATCCGAATACAAGCATAATCACAGCACCAGCACCAAGACCGAGGATAACAGAAAGCACGGGGATCAAGATATTAATCATCCGGTTGGAGAACATTAGACGCCCCCCGCTTTCTGACCAGTATTTCCAGCCATAAGCAGTCCGAGCTCCTGCTCATTCGTATCTTCCGGAGCTACTTCTCGAATAATGGAACCATCAAACATAACCGCAATCCGGTCACTGACATTCATAATTTCATCCAGTTCAAAGGAAAGAAGCAGAATGGCACGCCCTTTATCCCGTTCTTCGATCAGTTTTCGATGAATGAACTCAATCGCTCCTACGTCCAGCCCCCTTGTAGGTTGAGCGGCTATAATCAAATCTGGTGACCTGTCCACTTCCCTGCCGATAATCGCTTTCTGCTGGTTCCCGCCTGATAGAGCTCTTGCTTTTGTAAAGGCATCAGGAGTCCGGACGTCATATTCCTCGATCAAATCTGCCGCTTTTTTATAGATGTTCTTAAAGTTCATCACACCTTTTTTAGAAAACGGCTCATTGTAATAGGTCTGAAGAACCATATTTTCTCCAATCGGAAAATCAAGGACAAGACCAAACTTATGGCGGTCCTGCGGAATATGGGAGACGCCGGACTGGGTTACCTTCCGCGGTGTAAGATTGGAGATGACTTTTTCATGCAGGTGAATCGTCCCTGATTCACTTTTTCTCAAGCCTGTAACAGCTTCGATCAACTCCGACTGTCCATTACCGTCCACACCGGCAATACCGACGATTTCTCCAGACCGGACGTCCAGATTCAGTCCTTTGACCATGTGGACCCCACGCCCGTCCTTAACATGAAGATCTTTAATAGAGAGGTAGACTTCATTCGGGTGAGCGGCTGTTTTCTTCGTTGAAAAGCTGACATCACGGCCGACCATAAGCGCTGCCAGTTGATCAGGGGTCGTACCGCTCACATCCACCGTTCCGATTCCACGCCCTTTCCTTATGACTGTACACCTGTCACACACTTCCATAATTTCCTTCAGCTTATGGGTAATCAGGATAATGGATTTGCCTTCCTTCACCAGATTGTTCATGATTTCTATCAGTTCTTTGATTTCCTGAGGAGTCAGAACGGCCGTTGGTTCGTCAAAAATTAAGATATCCGCCCCTCTATAAAGCGTTTTCAAAATTTCTACACGCTGCTGCATACCGACGGATATATCACGGATTCTTGCACTCGGGTCTACATTCAGCCCGTACTGTTTCGATAACTCTGCGACCTGCTTTTCCGCTTTTTTTATGTCGACCGTACCGCTTTTTTTAGGCTCGCTGCCAAGAATGATGTTTTCAGTGACCGTAAATGTATCGACAAGCATAAAGTGCTGGTGCACCATCCCTATACCATGGGCGTTGGCTGTATTCGGATCCGTAATCTTCACTTGTTCACCACGGACTTTTATTTCGCCTTGTTCCGGCTGATAAAGGCCGAATAAAACATTCATCAAGGTGGATTTCCCCGCTCCATTCTCGCCTAGCAGCGCATGAATCTCTCCTTTTTGAACCCGGAGCGTAATATCGTCATTGGCAACAATGCCTGGAAATTCTTTTCTGATTTTCAGCATTTCAATAACATATTCCATCTCTCTTCCTCCCCCGTTTGACCTTTAAAAATCACCAAAGGAAAAGGGCCGGAACAGCTTTTCATTTGATGATTTTCATTGACATAAGAAAAGGCCGGCTCTCACCAGCCTTTTCTCCCTACAGTGCGTCTACAAAGGATTCCAGTTCTTCACGAGTGCTCGGAACTTCTACATCGCCGTTAATGATTTTTTCCTTCCATTCATTAACAGAAGAAGTAATTTCCTCCGTCATCGCTTCTTCATTTGTTTCAGCTATGCTGATAGCATCGTCCTCAAGACCATACTCAATGACTTCGCCACCCGGAAACTCCCCGTTCATCGCCTGCTCCGATACATCCTGAACAGCGATATCCACCCGCTTCACCATGGAAGTAAGTGTAACGTTGGCATCACCGATCTGGCCTTCCTCATACTGGTCACGGTCAACACCGATCACCCATATGTCTTCATCCGGACTGGCATTTTTTAAATCCTTCGCTTCTGCGAAGACTCCGTTCCCAGTTCCGCCGGAAGCATGATAAATCACGTCCACACCTTTGGAATACATATTGGAGGCTAAAGCACGTCCTTTTTCTGGATCATTGAAATTCTCAGCATATTCAATTTCTACATCAATATCCGCATTCACGGATTTAACGCCCGCTACAAAACCGGCTTCGAATTTGTTGATCAGGCTTCCGTCCACCCCGCCGATGAAACCAATTTGGTTGGATTGTGTTTTCTTTGCAGCAGCAACTCCAGCAAGGAAGGAACCTTGATGTTCCTTAAATACGATGCTTGCAATGTTGTCCCCTTCCTGAACGGAGTCAACAAGCGCAAAGCTTGTATCAGGGTACTGCCCGGCGACTTCTTTAATAGCCGGCTGCAGAAGGTAGCCGATTCCGAAAATCAGGTTGTAATCCTGACGAACAAGACGGTTCAGGTTTGTCGCATAATCCGCATCACTTTCAGACTGAGCGTAGTCAATCCCCTCGCCTTTGCTCAATCCATTCTCTTCCCCGAACGCCTGCAGACCTTCCCATGCAGACTGGTTAAAGGACTTATCATCAACACCGCCGACGTCGGTAACCATTGCCACTGAGAAGTCTCCACTTCCGCCGTCCCCGCCTGACTCTTCATTTCCAGAGCTCTCACCGGAATCTCCTCCAGTACTTTCTTCACTATCTGATGAACCACAGGCAGCAAGGAACATTCCTAACGTTACTAACAAAACAAATACCATAAGAAAACGACTTTTCAACAAAACGTTTACCCCCCTATTGGTTTAAGTATAAGTTGAAGCAAGAGAAACTTACGGCAGTTTGTAGAGGCCTCACCTCCCTGAAGTCATCAAATTGTAAACGCTTACACTCTTTTTCTCAAAACGTGAAAGCTGAATTTATCAGCCCTGAAGTAGTTGGAAGACAAAAGCATCGGGATATCATCCTGGGAATAATGCATCTGTTTAAGCAGGAGCAGCGACTGATCCGGCTCACAGTTCAGAATTGGTGAAATCCGGTCATGGAAGCCGATCGGTTCAATGTGCGTGACGGCATAGCCGATCTTCTTTCCAGTGTATTTCTCCAGTACATTGAACAAAGAGTCCGCTTCTCGGATCTGATCAATGGGAAGCAGCCCTTCCGGTATCTTGTCTGTGCAGTAAACGACAGGATGCTCGTCCGCTGTCCGCACACGCTCCACTTTGGCCAGGTGCTCGACATCCAAAGGTGAAAAACGTTTTTTATCTTCTTCGGTCGCTTCTACTAAATCAGCAGAAAGATACTGGGTACCTGGTGTCATCCCCGACTTCGTTATCATGCCTGTCACACTGTCGAGTTCTTCAATGCCTGACGTAAACAAAGGCTTCGGGTTCACAAACGTCCCCACCCCGTGACGTCTTGTGACGACTCCCTCTTCTTCAAGAATCCGCAGCGCCTCTCTTAAAGTAGCTCGGGAAACACCGAGCGATTTAGAAAGCTGGAACTCGGAAGGCAGTTTCTGCTTTTCTTTAAAGATACCGTTTTCAATATCTCTTTTCACTTGTTCAATCACCTGTAAATAAAGGTGACGTGTATCCTGTTTGATTGACATATGTTTCACCCCGGAATCTATGGATCAGCCAGTGTCACAGCAGTGATCTGACCTCTGACGTTCGACACATCATATTTTGACAATAATATAACACTATTCAACAGATAAATAAATAGACTTAGTTCATTTTTATGAATTTTGCTTCATTTTTGACAGAATGTGAAACTTTAAGAATGATCATATTTTTGAACACATTCTTCATGTTCATCTTATTAAAAGGCGCTGTTATTGCTTGGTGTTGTTAGTTAACATGTGAGCTTCTATCCCCCTTTTCTGTCATGGGATTTGCAGGAGGCGGCCTTGGGAATGACTCCCTTTTCGCGGGGTACCGTGAGCCGCGGAAAGCGGACAGTTTTCCCTGCCATCCCATGCTCTGAGTAAACAACGGACCGGACCCCTGATTCCAGGCGGAGACGATTTAGTAATCGTTTAAAATATCAACAACAGACTTTAACAGAGCTTATTAAAAAAAGACAGCCTGGTTAACCAGGCTGTCTTTTTTCATGATGTATGCTGTTCCTCACTCTGCTGGGATACCAGGACAGAACGCGGCTTGCTTCCTTCATAAGGACCGACAATGCCGTTATCCTCCATAGCATCGATCAGGCGCGCAGCCCGTGTATACCCGACACGGAAACGGCGCTGGAGCATGGAAACACTCGCACTCTGCATTTCTATGACCATCTGTACCGCATCAGGATAGAGATCATCATCCACTTCCTGTTTTACTTCACTTTCTTCTTCAGGGATCATTTCCTCCTGGTACTGGGCTTTCTGCTGGTCGACACAGAACTGCACGACCCGCTCCACCTCCTCATCAGACAAGAAGGCCCCCTGGACACGTGTCGGCTTGTTGGAACCGACCGGCGTGAACAGCATGTCTCCCCGGCCGAGGAGTTTTTCGGCTCCACCGGAATCGAGGATGGTCCTTGAATCGGTCTGTGAGGATACGCTGAACGCAATCCGGGATGGAATATTGGCTTTAATGACACCGGTAATGACATCCACCGAAGGACGCTGGGTCGCAATAATCAAATGGATGCCGGCGGCACGGGCCATCTGGGCCAGCCGTGTAATGGCGTCTTCTACTTCGTTGGAAGCTACCATCATTAAGTCGGCAAGCTCATCCACCAGGACAACGATGTAAGGCAGCTGCGGCTGCTCATCTTCCTGTTCCTGATTGTGTTTTTTAATGTACTCATTATAGCTCTCAATGTTCCTTGTTCCGGTATCAGAAAACAGGTCGTACCTCCGCTCCATTTCCGATACCACTTTTTTCAAGGCCCGGGAGGCTTTTTTAGGATCCGTCACAACGGGCGCAAGGAGATGAGGAATACCGTTATACACATTCAGTTCCACTTTTTTCGGGTCTATCATCATCATTTTCACTTCGTGGGGCTTTGCTCTCATAAGAATACTCGTAATAATGCCATTGATACAGACACTCTTACCACTTCCTGTCGCACCGGCGACAAGCATGTGCGGCATTTTATTCAATTCGGACATCACGGCTTCACCGGAGATATCGCGCCCTAGAGCAAAGCTGAGCTTGGATTCAGGATTTGACCTGCCTGTTTCCAATACTTCCCTCAGAGAAACCATCGACACTTCCTGATTCGGCACCTCAATTCCGACGGCAGACTTTCCCGGAATTGGTGCTTCAATCCGGATATCCTTGGCTGCAAGAGCAAGAGCAAGGTCATCGTTAAGGTTTACGATTTTACTAACCTTAACCCCTACATCCGGGTAGACCTCATATTTTGTGACCGAAGGCCCGACATGAACTTTGGTTACCTTTGCTTTCACGCCGAAACTCTGGAACGTTTTCTCCAGTTTTCTTACCGTAGCCTGGATGTGTGAACGCCCCTGGCTCTGAGGGGATGATGTGGGTTCATCCAGCAGTTCAATTCCAGGCAGATGATAATCATGGTTTTCCAGTTCAGCTGTTGGCATGGATTTTTCAAGCGCCGCGTCCTCGCCATCAGATTCCGGTTTACCGGCTGAAGGCTTGGTAGAAGAAGGCTGTTCTTTTTCCTGAGCTGCATAGGCGGTTTCTGTGAAGTCCTGTATGATCGGTTCATTCTTCGATTCTTCTTCCACAACGGAAGGCGAATCACTGATGTCATAGACCACAGCTTCCTCTTCTTCTTCCTGTTCCTTTGCTTTTTCTTCTTTCTTCACTTTCCGGTCTTGTTTTTGATTCTTCATTCTGGCCACCTGTTCACGGCCCAGTTTTTTCATATTCTTTCCAATGACCGCAAACAGTTCCCCCAGCGACCATTCACTCACAAACAATATGCCTGTGATAAATAGGAAAAAGGCGACGATGGCTGCCCCGGCCTGGGCAAACAGATAATAGGTGATGGATAATAGAACAGCTCCTGTCAACCCGCCTCCGGCACTGTAGAAGGAGCGCTCTCCGCGCATCATTTCTGTAATCCGTTCCCATGTCATCGTTAATATGGATCCATTTCCTGTTCCTAAATCAGCAGACAGAGTCTCCAGATGCGTAAACAGAATGAGGGATATAAGAATCAGATAAATACCAAATAAGCGTTTATGTAAAAACGAAGGCCACCTTCTCTTCACCATTAAGAAGATTCCTACAATGAGAAAGAACAGCGAGGCGATAAAATACCAGACGCCGAAAAGGAACTGCCAGAACCTTTCCAATCCACCCGGGATGGCTCCATCGCTGATCGCTGATGCCCCGCTTCCAATCACAGCAAGAAAAAGAAACAAAAGACCCACGAGCTCAAATTTTACATGGCTCTTCAAATTGGATTGCTTTTTCTTTTTTTTGCGTTTTCCAGCCATAATAATTCCACCTCCTGACTAAAACTGAAAAGAGAAGGATGCCGGTGCTTCCTTCATACACTGCTGAAGAAAAACGACCGACATCCCGCCATTCAGTTCTTATATTATACCACAGCTTGTCCTCTTGTTACGAGTCCAACCATTGACCCGGCTGTAAAGACGGATTCAGAAAATGAGAAGGATCTGTAGAGAGAATCTGGACAATCTGCTTTTTACCGTCCTGCCCCTTTCTGCACATCATGGGACAGTCTTCGTGTTCGTGATACACCATCTCCATGGTGGATTCGTCAGGAAAAACATCATACTCACTTAGAGGGGTATATAAAATCGTCATTGGACCACCTGACTGTACGCATTTTTATTGCTTTCAATCAATTCGTTCAATTTAGCCATCGCTTCCTTGACACCGCCCACTGCATCTATGAGGCCGTGATCCACCGCCTGCTGACCGACAACATTTGTTCCGATATCCCTAGTAAGGTTGCCTTTATCAAACATAAGTTCCTTGAATTTTTCTTCGGGAATATTGGAATGCTTGGTGACGAAACTGATGACACGCTCCTGCATCTTATCCATGTATTCAAACGTCTGCGGCACTCCGATAACAAGACCTGTCATCCGAATCGGGTGAATGGTCATCGTGGCTGTTTCCACAATAAATGAATAGTCGGCTGATACGGATATCGGGACGCCGATGGAATGGCCTCCTCCAAGCACGATGGATACCGTCGGCTTGGAAAGCGAAGAAATCATTTCTGATATAGCCAATCCGGCTTCTACATCGCCGCCCACTGTATTCAAAAGGACGACAAGACCCTCGATTTTCGGGTTCTGCTCAATAGCGATCAGCTGTGGGATGAGGTGCTCATACTTAGTCGTTTTGTTTTGTGAAGGCAGTTGGACATGGCCCTCCACCTGGCCGATGATCGGCAGGACATGGATATTTGAATCTGCCGGCTGAGGGACATTGCTCTGCCCAAGCTGCTGGATTTTGTCAACAAGGGATGACTGGGATTTGGATGGATCTTTTTCTTTGGAAGGTTCGTCTTTCATCTGTTCCGCTCCTTTCACATTCTTTTCCCGTAGTATGACTGAAAACGGAAAGAAACATACAGAGAATCCAATGCTGTGGGAGCGGAATGCGGATGGGAAAAGAAAAAGACCGGCCTATCAGCCGGTCAGCTCTGTACAGAAGAATGATCCAGCAGTGTTTGGATATCTTTCTCTTCCTCTTCCGTCAACGCACGAAGTGGAAGCCTCACACCGCCGGTTTCAATACCTATACAGCGCAGGGCTGCTTTTACGGGTGCAGGGGAAGGCGCTGAAAACATGCCCTCAAAGATCGGAAGCAGTTCCCGGTGCAGGGCTCCTGCTTTCCGTCCTCTTCCAAGGTCGAACAGACGAAGCATCCGCTGCATTTCATCTCCGATGACGTGTGATGCTACAGAAATGATGCCTGAAGCGCCAATCACATAGGCCGGCAGTGTCAAATGATCATCACCACTGTACACATCAAATCCGGGGCCTGTGCGGGATACGATGGAGGCAATGGCATTGAGGTCACCGGATGCTTCCTTCACAGATGTTATGTTGCTGATTTTTGAAAGCCTCACGACCGTATCCGGTTCTATTTTTGTTACGGACCGCCCGGGTACATTGTAAACCATAACGGGGAGAGAGACGGATTCGGCTGCCGCTTTGAAGTGACGATACAGGCCTTCCTGATCCGGTTTGTTATAATACGGAGCTACGAGCATAACCGCATCGACGCCTGCTGCTTCTGCCTGACGGGACATTTCAATCGTATCCCTCGTGTTGTTGCTGCCCGTGCCTGCGATGACCGGAATTCGCTTATGAACGACCTGGACGACATGCTTCCATAAGGAAATTTTTTCACTTCGGGTCAACGTCGGAGATTCTCCTGTGGTCCCCGTTACGACAAGGCCGTCGGAGCCGCTGCTTATGAGGTGTTCAATAAGGATGGAGGTTTGATGAAAATCCACCCGGTTTTGTTCATCGAAAGGAGTGACCATAGCCGTTAAAACTTTCCCAAAACTCATGGCTGCATTTCTCCCTTTCTTGTTGTATGACTCAGCTGAAAGACGTCGTGAAGGGCATTGACGGCCTGGATCAAATGTTCTTCTTTTATCAGAACCCAGATGGTGGTATGGGAGTCTGCGGACTGAAGAATTTGAATCCCTTTGTCTGTCAGTGCTTGAACGATGTCGGCCGTGACGCCCGGAATCCCAGTAATGCCTGCCCCGACTGTGGATACTTTCGCACAGCCTTCCCGAATTTCCGGTTCGTAACCGATATCCTGAAGAATCCGGCGGGCTTTTTTCGTATAGAGGTCGCTGATGGTGTAGAGAACGCCGCTTGGAGAGATATTAATGAAGTCGACAGAAATGTTGGCGGATGCCATCGATTTGAAGACATCGGATTGAAGTTTGGAAGGGTCTTCCTTGGACTGAACTTTAATTTGAGTAAGCCCGTTGATATGGGCGATCCCGGTCACCGTTCTTTCAATTAAATCACGGCCGGAGGCATGGTCTCTCAATCCCGTCACCAATGTACCCGGGGAATCGGAATAGGTCGACCTTACACGGATGGGGACTTTCGCATGCATGGCAATTTCAACAGCACGGGGATGGATGACTTTGGCACCTTGATAAGCCAGGTTGCAGATTTCATTGTACGTAATGCTCTGGAGGGGCCGGGCACCTTCGACAAGCCTCGGATCTGCGGTCATAATACCTTCCACATCGGTGAATATGTCGATGTACTCCGCCTGAAGTGAAGCTCCCAGTGCGGCAGCCGTTGTATCACTGCCTCCTCGGCCGATCGTCGTAGTCTCTCCCTGAAGCGTCTGCCCTTGGAATCCTGCGACGACTACAACATCCACCTGTTTCAATTCCCTGTAAATGCGGCCTGGATTCATTTGCGTGATTTTTGCTTTTGTAAAATCATCATTGGTAACGATTCCAGCCTGGGCACCAGTCAAGGATACCGCTTTGATCCCTTCTTTGCACAATTCATGACAGAATACAATCGAGGAGATAATCTCCCCACAGGACATCAACAAATCCTGTTCCCTTGGTGATACATCAATGTCCGGAAAATGAATCAGGCTTAACAGCGTATCTGTGGCATACGGACTCCCCTTGCGCCCCATAGCCGACACGGTCACCACTACTTTACTACCCTCATTCAACGCTTTTTTTACATGATGGACAGCCCGGGATCTGCTTTCCAGATCCCGGACTGATGTTCCTCCGAACTTTTGTACAATCAATTTCATTCGGCCACCTCAACTCATAAGAAGTTTACAGCCATTGATTAGCAACGAGACGCTCTGCAATCTGAACGGAATTCCATGCAGCACCTTTCAGGAGATTGTCAGAAACAACCCACATATGGAACCCTTTCTCGTGGTCAAGATCTTTCCGGACCCTTCCTACAAACACATCTTTTTTTCCGGCAGCTGTCAGCGGCGTTGGATATGTCTGGGTGGAAGGATCATCCTCGAGTGTGATACCGGGTGCCTGTTTCAGCAGATCCTGAATATCCTGAACGCTCACTCCGGACTGTTCTACTTCAACATAGACACTTTCTGCATGGGAAGTAAAGAACGGAAGACGTACACACGTTGCCGCGACGGATAGATCCGGGGCATGCATGATTTTCTTCGTTTCATTGATCATTTTCATTTCTTCAAAGGTATACCCGTTTTCCTGAAAAACGTCAATTTGCGGCAGCGCATTGAAGGCGATCGGAAAATGCTTTTCGTCCCCTTTAACCGGAAGGATTTCTGCTTTTAGATCTTCGCCATTCAAAAAGTCCATCGACTGTTCCCTCAGCTCATCAGCTGCTTCATTCCCCGCGCCGGACACTGCCTGGTAGGTAGAAACGATCACCCGGTTGAGGCCGAGCTGCTTTCTTACAGGCTCAAGTGCAGCAACCATTTGGATCGTTGAACAGTTGGGATTGGCAATAATGCCTTTATGTTTTTGAATATCCGCTTCATTCACTTCCGGCACGACCAACGGTACACCTTCTGCCATCCGGTATGCACTGGTATTATCAATGACGACTGCGCCTCTGTCCACAGCTTCAGGGGCGAACTTTTTAGAAACCGATCCCCCTGCAGAGAACAAGGCAATATCCACATGATCAAAACTCTCAGGTACAGCTTCCTCCACGACATATTCTCTGCCTTTGAACGTTAATTTCTGACCGGCAGACCGGCTGGAAGAAAGGAGTTTAAGTTCTCCAATAGGAAAATCCCTGTCTTCCAGAGTTTCGAGCATTTTCAAGCCTACCGCTCCGGTTGCTCCTACGACGGCTACATTGTATTGGTTTGTATCATTCATCTTCGGCACCCTTCCTTCGCTGTTTTATTGTAAGAATAGTAAAACATGTCACTATTTTTGTTATTTTATCATAAATGGAAGAATCACTGAAAAGAAACTTTTAATTAATTTGGATATCTTTCAATCAGGACAGGCTGCCGCTGCTTTCCTTCCAGAGCTGCTTCAATGGTTTCCGGAATCAGGGTCATATCCGCTACGAGGGAATTCGGCTTTTTATATGGATGATCCTGACCGAGCGGAACGAAATAAATATTCTTCGTAGCCATCAGGAGCATCACGTTGATGCCATTCAGTCCGAGCGCATCATTTGTCGACACGGCCAGCACGACGGGGCTTTCATTTCGGAGAGTAGCTTTAGCTGCCATCAATACAGGAGAATCGGTTAGAGCATTGGCCAGTTTACTTGTGGAATTCCCGGTTAATGGGGCAATGACCATACAGTCAAGCGGACGCTTAGGCCCGAGCGGCTCCGCATCCGGAATGGTCATGATCGGTTTTTCCCCTGTAATTTCTTCAATTTTCTTCAGATGATCCGCGGCTTCCCCGAAACGTGTATCTGTTTTTTGAACCGTATAGGATAACACTGGAACAACGGTGGCCCCCATATCGACCAGCTCCTGCATAACGGGGAAAACCTCGTGGTACGTACAATGAGAACCGGTTAATCCAAATCCAATGACTCTGCCTTTTAAATTTATCATGCTTCATTTTCCTTTCTGGAATGATCCTGGATCAGCCTGGAAACGACATCAGCAATGATCCGGCCTGCTGTTTTCGGTGCCACAATACCAGGGAGACCCGGAGCCAGCAGTGCTCTAATCCCGCGCTTATCGGCGTATCGAAAATCCGTTCCTCCGGGCTTGGAAGCGAGATCCAGAATTAAGGCATGCGAAGGAAGCTGTTTTATGATCCCCGGTGTCACAACTTGTGACGGAATTGTATTGATCAGGATGTCACAAGACATGTCTCTACCTTCCAGCCTTTTCATATCAATCGGTGTCAGCCCCATTTCATGCACCCTCGCGGAGCTGCTCGTTGTTCTTACACCGACGCTGACGTCAGCGCCTAAGTGATGAAAAGTGCGGGCCAGACTCATCCCGACACGCCCGAGTCCAAGCACCATTACTTTCGACCCGTGAATGGTGAAGTCTGTATGCTGGATCACAAGCATCAATGTCCCCTCTACAGTAGGAATGGAATTGTAGATCGCTACATCGTCCCGGTCCATAAGTGGGATTAATTTCCTGTCCGCGCGTTCTGCCAGTGTGTATAAATGTTCGTTGGCGATTCCGGTATAAATCTGACAGTGAGGAGGTGTTTTCTTTAACCATTCTTCCTTTAATTGAATCAACTGGTTGGAGAAAATCCCCTCTATATTTCCATTCCCATCCGTTCCAGGTACGGGAAGAATGATGGCATCGAGCTGTTCTACCTGCTTACTATCAAGATCAAGGTCGACAGCTTCCCTGAAGCTTTCATTCAGTTGATCGAATCCTGCAAGATAAACGGCGGCACCCCATTCATTAAGCTTTCTTATCAGCTCAATCTGCCGGGCATCGCCACCAATAACTGCAATATGGTATCCTGTTAGCATCCCGGATGTCTCCTTTTTCTAATGTCTTATCTCCTTGTATCCTATGCCGGAATGCGGAGTTAGTGATTTCAACCACCAACAAAAAAAGCCGCAGCACACGCTGCGGCCCATCACTTTCTTTTCAATAGAATCGTATGCTCTCCGATTGTTTGTATCTGTTCCCAGTCAATCGTCATTTCCCGCTTGGAAGATCCAATTCCAATCAACCCATGATTTAAAATGACAAGTGAAATGATCCGGCCGGTATCTGGATCAATAATCAAATCCGCCCGTCCCAAAACCCCAAGTTTCTCCCCGTTTTCCACATCAATGACTTCTTTCTTTGCCATCGCCTTCATTCTCATCCCCATGCCCTCCTATCTTTCTTCACTTAACATTTTCGGCAGGTCCGAGATCTGCAGCCCTTTTTTGCGGATGCCTTCTATAAGCTGTGGCAGACTGTCAACGGTCACCTGTGTCGGATGCATCAGAATCGTCGCCCCGTTATGTACTTTATTGAGCACCCGGGTGACAAGAACGTCTTTGCTTGGCTTCTGCCAGTCGATCGTGTCCACGGTCCACAACATCGTCTCCATCCCCAGTTCATCTGCCGCCTCCACCGTTTCCATATGAAAACTGCCGGATGGAGGAGCAAAATATTCTATTTTCTGCTTTGTTAATGCAAAGAGAATATCATCGGCCTGCTTCAAATTATCTGCTGCCTCGGCTTTTGACATCCGCCCCATATCCTTGTGTCCGTATCCATGACTTCCAATGGTATGCCCCTCTTCCTCAATCATCTGTATTAAATGAGGAAACTCGTTGGCAAATGCCCCATCAATAAAAAAGGCAGCTTTAGCCTGATGCTTATTCAACACGTCAATCATTTCCGGAATGTACTCCTCTCCCCATGATACATTGATAAAAAGCGAGACCGCCTTTTTATCCGGATGCCCCCTGTATATCGGTGCAGCTGGCAGATCATCAAGAGATACATCCGGTCGGGTCATCTTATATACCAAGTGGTCCTCTTTATAAGATCCTTCTTTCTTCATTTTCCGATAAGAAGCTTCGACATCCACCTCACGCCCGGAAATCCCCGGTGTTTTTTTCCATACCGAATCAATCACAGCATCCTCCGCCTTTAGTTCATAGCGGTCTTTTTCATTCAGGATCTTTTGGTACAGGGAGCTTTCCTTGTAGACAGGGACGTTTTTATCTGTTGTAAGAACAGCCAGTCCCACACCTGTTAAAAAAGAAAGAATGATAATACCTGCCGCAGCGGTTCGGAACTTCATGGACAATCCCCCCTGCTATCATCGTATGGAAGAAGGATGGATGTTAGACCTTAGAACATACAGGATCCGGCCTCTACTTTGGCTTCAAAGGAAAAAAAGGCAAAAAAAAAGAGACTGGCAAGCCAGTTTCTTTTCTTTAAAGTTTAGGATTGTTCGACGTTGGATTCCTGTTCTTTTTTCTCATCGATCAGAACAGCTTTACGGGACAGGTTGATACGTCCTTGATTGTCGATTTCTTTTACTTTCACTTTGATAAAGTCTCCGATGGATACGATATCCTCCACTTTACCGATGCGTTCTTCAGCCATTTCAGAAATGTGAACAAGTCCTTCTTTGCCTTTGAACAGTTCAACGAAAGCTCCGAACTTCTCGATACGCTTCACTTTACCATTGTAAACTTCGCCGACTTCAACTTCACGGACGATGTCTTCAATGATTTTTTGAGCGGCTGCGTTCATGCCGGCATCCGTGGATGAAATAAAGACCGTCCCATCCTGCTCAATATCAATTTTAACACCTGTATCATCAATGATCTGATTGATCTGCTTTCCGCTTGGTCCAATAACGTCACGAATTTTATCCGGATTAATTTTCATCGTCATGATTTTCGGTGCATGCTGAGAAAGCTCGGAACGAGTTTCCGGAAGCGTCGCCAGCATAGACTCAAGAATCTCGATACGACCTTTTTTCGCCTGCGCGAGTGCTTCTTCGAGGATTTCTCTTGAAAGACCATCGATCTTAATGTCCATTTGAAGAGCTGTTACACCTTTAGCTGTTCCAGCTACTTTAAAGTCCATATCACCAAGAGCATCTTCCATACCCTGAATGTCTGTAAGGATCGTGTAATCCTCACCGGATTTCACAAGTCCCATAGCAATACCCGCTACTGGTGCTTTAATCGGCACACCCGCATCCATCATCGCAAGTGTACTTGCACAGATACTCGCCTGAGAAGTCGAGCCATTGGATTCCAGCACTTCAGAAACAAGACGGATGGTATAAGGGAAATCATTTTCTGATGGAATCACAACCTCAAGGGCACGCTCACCTAAAGCACCATGTCCAATTTCACGACGGCCCGGCCCGCGGATGGGTCCTGTTTCACCAACAGAGAATTTAGGGAAGTTGTAATGGTGCATAAAGCGCTTGGATTCTTCAAGGTCAAGACCATCAAGGATTTGAACATCCCCCAGAGCTCCAAGTGTACATACGCTTAATGCCTGCGTCTGTCCACGTGTAAACAATCCAGATCCATGTGTACGTGGCAGCAGCCCGACACGGGAGGACAATGAACGAATTTCATCGACGCCACGGCCATCCGGACGGATTTTATCTTTCGTAATCAGGCGGCGCACTTCGGTCTTCACCATATCATCAAGAATGGAACCGACCTGCTTCAATGTTTCCTCATCAGCTTCCTGCTCTTCATAAAGCGCAGTAATATCGGCTTTCACCTGATCGATTGCAGTTTCACGGGCTTTTTTCTCTTCCGTCTTAATGGCATCTACAAGAGAAGCCTTCGCCTGTTCTTCTACTTTCGCTTTCAATTCTGCATCAAGATCGAACAGCTTGACCTCCATCTTTTCACGGCCGGCCGCTGCAATAATCTCTTCCTGGAAAGCTACAAGACGCTTGATTTCCTCATGTCCGAACATGATCGCTTCGAGCATGTCTTCCTCGGAAACTTCCTGTGCTCCAGCTTCCACCATGTTAATGGCATCTTTCGTACCGGCAACAGTCAAGTCGATATCACTCTTTTCCTGCTGCTCCACCGTCGGGTTGATCACATATTCTCCATCAACACGGCCGACGATGACACCGGCGATCGGTCCTTCAAATGGAATATCTGAAATCCCAAGGGAAATAGATGATCCAAGCATTGCCGCCATTTCAGATGAACAGTCCTGATCCACACTCATCACGGAGCTGATCACCTGTACATCATTCCGGTAACCGTCAGGGAAAAGAGGACGGATCGGACGGTCAATCAAACGGGAGGCAAGAACGGCCTTGTCACTTGGACGTCCTTCTCTTTTAATAAAGCCGCCTGGAATTTTACCAACGGCATACAAACGCTCTTCATAATTTACGGTTAAAGGGAAAAACGGCAGGTCCTTCGGTTCTTTTGAACCAGTTGCCGTGGAAAGCACCGTTGTATCACCATAATGGATGAGTGCTGCGCCATTCGCTTGTTTCGCCAGTTCACCAATTTCCACTGAAAAAGTACGGCCGGCGACATCAATCGAAAACACTTGTTTTTCTTCTGCCATAAAGAACTAAACTCCTCTCAATAACTCTAATTCAACTGAAGGGACTATTGTAAGTTTACACCCTTCTGTATGTAAACATACAGAAAAAGCGGGAATACTCCCGCTTTTTCCACTCATTAACGGCGCAAGCCAAGGCTCTTGATTAACTCGCGGTAACGTGTAATGTCCTTATTACGAAGGTAGTTCAATAGGTTACGACGCTTACCTACCATTTTAAGCAGTCCGCGACGGGAGTGGTGGTCCTGCTTGTGAGCGCGCAGGTGCTCGTTCAATGTCGTGATCTGCTCAGTAAGTACAGCAATCTGTACCTCTGGAGAACCTGTGTCGTTTTCGTGAGTTTTGTACTCGTTGATTAGTTCCTGTTTACGTTCCTGTGTGATAGCCATGTTGACTACACCTCCTGTAAATATTTAAGAATTCCCATTCCCCGAGCGGTCGTCGGAGTTACGAACCGCCAAGCGAAGGTTCCATATTAAAGAGTACAATTTTTTGTCGCGAAATGCAAGAGAAACCCTTATTCTATGCCGAAAAATCTTTCAATATCCTCTCTGCCCGGCTCTTCTGGGCTTTCGGACCGTGCTGAAAACTGCATGCGGGCCGCTGTGCTTTTCTCCACTGGAAGTTCATCAAGCAAAGCTGCTGTCCAGCCGGCATCCGCCTGTTCCGGAACGGTAACAAGGCAGGGGCGGGATTCCCTGTGAATATTCAGGTGACAGTAATACGCCCCTGCCGCCGGAAATAAATACTGTTTGGAAGGGGTAAAACGGACGTTCCGGCTTCCGGGACTCCACACTTCCCCTTCCACAGAAAAAGGCCTCCCTAAAAGATGGTTGATCTCCTGGATATTTCCCGCTTCCAACAGTCCGCGTATCCTCGTCGAGCTGACCTTTTCTTTATCCTCCTCCACTTTAGCTACAGTCGTTTGTGTAAAACGTCCGGCTGCGTAATGGGGAAGATCGTCCATTGTGCCCTTTCCTTTATGGCCGTAAGTGAAATCAAAACCCGCAGCAACGTGCGTCACCTGTAATGACCCGAAAAAATGGTCCACAAAATCTTGTGGGGAAAGGGCTGCGAGCTCCCTGTCAAAAGTTACGATGAACAGATAGTCTACGCCCATGGCGCTCAGGATACGTTCTTTTTCCTGAACAGGTGTAATGTACGATACGTGCGGACGCCCCCTGCCAAGTACAACAGAGGGATGCGGATCAAACGTCATCACTGAACTGCGGACACCTGTACGTCTAGCTTCGTTCACTGCTGCTTCAATAACCTTCTGATGGCCTTTATGAATACCGTCAAAGAAGCCGACGGCCATAACGTTAGGATCGGGAACCGGAAAATCAGCAGATTTATAAGTTAAGTAAAAGGTCTCCACTGCAGTCACCCGCTTTACAAAATTTTAAAATACTCTCACCGGCTTGATGTACCCCGGTTTCGTAGGATGCTTTTGATAAACTGCCACAACTTCCTGTCCGTGCTGAATCGTAAACGTATCAGCTTCCAAATCATCAGGTTCGTCAAGGACACGGCCGTGCTTAACCATATCTCTCGTTTCTTCGTCTACATCAATCGACGGGAGGTGTGAGAGCCCTTTGGAAAGCGGCAGCAACAGCTCGGCACCGCGGTTTTGATCCACTGCTTCCTGCACGGCATCGAAAGTGAAGCAGTCCTCCTTTTGAATGTCCCCCGTTTCTGTGCGTATGAGACTCTTCATATGAGCCGGAAAGCCGAGCGCTTTTCCGATATCCACACATAGCGTCCGGATGTACGTTCCCTTTGAGCAGACGGCACGAACGCCGAATGAATACGTACCATCTTCAAGAGACGCATCATGAGATGTTACATGCAGTTCACTTATGTATACCTTTCTGGAAGGACGTTCAACCGTCTTTCCTTCACGGGCATATTCATACAGCTTTTTCCCATTCACCTTGACGGCCGAGTACATCGGAGGGGTCTGAGTGATCTCTCCTGTAAAAGCGGCGAGAGCCTCATTTATACCCTGAATTTCAGGCGGCTCGTCCAGCCTGCTTGTTTCTACAGTGTTTCCGGAGGCATCTTCCGTATCCGTTGAGTATCCAAGGGTAACGACAGCCTCATATACTTTCGTTGTATCCATGAGGAAAGGAACGATTTTCGTCGCTTTTCCGACACAAAGCGGAAGCACACCTTCCACATCCGGGTCCAGTGTTCCGGTATGTCCAATTTTCTTAGTTTTCAGCATCCCGCGAGCCTTACTTACACAGTCATGGGAAGTAAAGCCCCTCGGCTTCCAAAGCGGCAGAATTCCATCCATACCCCCACCTCCAGCATCCTTATTTTTTCAAAGATAAATCCGTGCTGTAGCAGCACGGATTCCTATCAGCTTTCTGTATCGTTCAGATCGCGGAGAATCGTTTCAATACGATTTCCTCGTTCGATGGCTTCGTCAAACTCAAACATAATCTCCGGGGTCTTCCGAAGTCGGATCCGCTGCCCGATTTCAGAGCGGATGAACCCTTTTGCTTTGGCAAGGCCAACAAGCGTGTCATGCTTTTGTTTGTCGTCCCCTAATACGGAAATATATACTTTTGCCTGCTGCAGGTCACCGGTTACTTTTACTTCTGTAACGGTGACAAAGCCTACGCGGGGATCTTTGATTTTCTTGCTGATGATATCCGTCATCTCTTTTTTCATCTGCTCCCCTACGCGGCTGGCACGTAAATCGTTCATGTTCATTCACCTCTTCCAAACAAAACATCACAGCCATTCAATCTGTGTTTCCGTCCGTTCAATTTCCGGAAAAGAATCGATGAAAGTAAGCGCCTGCTGCATCGTCTGCTCAGCAATTGTTTTATCACTGGCAATCGTAACCAGACCGAGACGTGTCCGCTGCCAGAGATTTTGAAACTCCAATTCACTGACAGCGATATTGAATTCATTGTGCAGTCTCGTTTTGATCCTTTTTAATACAGCACGCTTATTTTTCAACGACTGCGCATCATAGATTAAGCAATCCACTTCTGCGCTTATTATCATTTGCGTTCAATTTCCTGCATTTCATACGGTTCAATAATGTCACCGATTTTAAGGTCATTGAAGTTCTTGATGGTAATTCCACACTCATACCCCTGTGCCACTTCTTTCGCATCATCTTTATAACGCTTCAGGGCATCAATTTCACCTTCATAAATAACGACGCCGTCGCGGATGACACGGATGCCGGAGTTGCGGGTGACTTTACCGTCCGTAACATAAGAACCGGCAATGGTACCGATCTTGGACACTTTGAAGATTTCGCGAACCTCCACCTGACCGATGATCTTCTCTTCGAATTCAGGATCAAGCATCCCTTTCATCGCTGATTCGATCTCTTCCATAACTTTATAAATGATGTTGTGAAGACGGATCTCTACATCCTCAGATTCTGCTGCTTTTCTAGCATTCCCGTCAGGACGCACATTGAAACCAATGATGATTCCATTGGACGCAGATGCAAGGTTTACATCAGACTCTGTAATCGCACCGACACCTGTGTGGATGATTTTAACTTTCACGCCTTCTACTTCAATCTTTTCAAGAGATCCGGCCAGTGCTTCTACAGAACCCTGAACGTCTCCTTTAAGGATCAAGTTGATTTCCTTCACTTCACCCTGCTTGATTTGGTTGAACAAGTCATCAAGGCTTACTCTGGCGTTGGAACCACGGTTGACTTCCAGCTGCTTCTGGGCACGGGCTTCTCCGATGGAGCGGGCTTTCTTCTCGTCATCAAAGACAAGGAAACGGTCCCCGGCCTGTGGAACATTGTTCAATCCGGTAATCTCAACAGGAGTAGATGGTCCTGCCGTCTTCACGCGGCGCCCAATATCGTTGACCATCGCTCTGACACGGCCCCATGTGTTACCTACAACAATGGAATCGCTGACGTTCAGCGTACCATTTTGAACAAGAAGGGTGGCAACAGGGCCCCGTCCTTTATCAAGCTCTGCTTCAATAACAGTTCCGTACGCATGACGTTCAGGGTTCGCTTTCAGTTCTTCCATTTCAGAAACAAGAACGATCATTTCAAGAAGCTCGTCAATACCTTCTCCCTGAACGGCGGACATTTTAACGAAAATCGTTTCTCCACCATACTCTTCAGAAATAAGCTCATACTCCATAAGCTCCTGCATGACGCGGTCCGGATTGGCCCCTTCTTTGTCCATTTTGTTGACAGCAACAATGATCGGGACTTCCGCTGCTTTGGCGTGGCTGATGGCTTCTTTTGTCTGCGGCATAACTCCATCATCAGCTGCAACTACAAGAATGGCAATATCTGTCACCTGCGCACCACGGGAACGCATGCTTGTGAAGGCGGCGTGTCCTGGAGTATCAAGGAAAGTGATCTTCTTATCATTTTCTTCAATTTGATAGGCACCGATGTGCTGGGTAATTCCGCCGGCTTCCCCTTCGGTTACCTTCGTGTTACGGATCTGGTCAAGAAGTGTCGTTTTACCGTGGTCCACGTGACCCATGATCGTTACAACAGCTGGACGCTCACGAAGATCTTCCGGTTCGTCGTCAAAAGTCATGTTCTCGATATCTGTTTCATCAATCACGATTTCTTCTTCGACTTCTACACCGAATTCTTCACAGATCAGCTCAATGGATTCTGGATCCAGTTCCTGGTTTTTTGTTGCCATTACGCCGAGGAACATCAGCTTCTTAATGATTTCAGAAGAGTCCCTGCCCAGTTTTTCTGCTAGTTCACCGACGGTTAAGCTGCCGATAAAAGTGATTTTCTCAGGCAGCTGCTTCTTATGCTTTTTCGGAGCCTGCTGCTGGGAAGAAGGCTTCTGTCTCTTCTGGTTGTTCCCGCGGGATTTCTGGTTCCCAGGCTTTTTATTATTGTTGTTCGGCTTGGAATTTCCACGTTGGTTATCCTGCTTCTGCTTCCCTGCAGACTTCCCAAACGCTTTATCCAGCTTTTCAGTTGATCCGTCTTCTAATGTAGACATATGATTGGTCACTTCAATGTTCAGGCTTTGGAGTTTCTCAATCACTTGTTTACTTGATAGTTCGTTCTTTTTGGCATATTCATATACGCGCATTTTACTCATATATCTTTCACCCCCGAATAGATTCATCGAGCAGCGATTGCAACTTTTTCGCAAATCCTTGATCCAGAACTGCGATCGCGACTCTCCCCGCTTTACCGACGGCCTGTGACAGAACTTCTCTGTCATCCACCTCGTAGCAGGGTACTTGATAAAAGCTGCATTTATCTGTCAGCTTTTTCTTTGTTTGTTTTCCAGTGTCATTGGCAATCAGAACCAGCTTGGCTTTCCGCTTGCGGATATCCTTAACGATGGATTCTTCTCCAAACGTGCATTTCCCCGCACGGACGGCAAGACCGATCAGGTTCAAGTAACTTCCACTCATGATGGATCCGCCTGCACTTTGGATTTAAGATCCTCATAAACTTCCTTACTTACGGAAGCTTTCAGATGGCGGTTCAGCAACTGTTGTTTTTCTGCCTGCTCAATAACATCCAGACTTTTAGTTACATAGGCCCCACGGCCATTCATTTTTCCAGTGTCGTCCACAAATACCTCTCCGTCTTTATTACGGACGACTCGGATTAACTGCTGCTTCGGTAGCATCTCCTGAGTGACGACACATTTCCGAAGCGGCTGTTTTTTGGAACGGGTCATTGTCTTCCCCCTCCTTAATCCTCTAAAAGATCTTCATCAAGGTCGTCACTTTCTTCTGCTGTTTCAGAAAGAAGACCTTGTTCACGTGCTTCGCTTTCGCTCTTGATATCAATTTTCCACCCTGTCAGCTTTGCTGCCAGACGGGCATTCTGGCCACGTTTTCCGATAGCCAGGGAAAGCTGGTAATCAGGAACGATGACGGTTGTCGCTTTATCTTCCTCGTCGACAAGAACTTCCACGACTTTGGAAGGGCTCAGCGCATTGGAAACATATTCAACAGGATCCTCAGACCACTGGACAATATCAATCTTTTCACCTTTCAATTCGTTTACGATGGTTTGGACACGCTGCCCGCGCTGCCCTACGCAGGAGCCCACCGGATCAATATCCTGATCTTGGGCGTACACAGAGATCTTGGAACGGTCCCCCGCTTCACGGGCAACACTCATGACTTCCACAGTGCCATCATAAATCTCAGGTACTTCCATTTCAAACAAACGCTTCAGCAGACCCGGATGCGTTCTGGACACGTATATATGAGGTCCTTTGTTGCTGTTTTCCACTTTCGTCACAAATACTTTCAAACGATCGTGAACCTCATAGGTTTCTGTAGGCATCTGCTCACCTTCAGGAAGGCGTGCTTCAATTTTACCAAGGTTTACATAAACAAAACGAGGATCTTTTCGCTGGATGATTCCTGTCATCACATCTTCTTCACGATCCACGTACTCCCCGTAAATAATGCCCCGCTCTGCTTCACGGACACGCTGGGTTACCACCTGCTTGGCCGCCTGGGCTGCGATCCGGCCGAAGTCCATCGGTGTTACTTCCACTTCGATGACGTCTTCGATATCGTAGTTTGGATCGATCCCGTTGGCTTCCTCAAGGGAAATTTCCTGTTGTGGATCCATCACTTCTTCTACGATTTCTTTCCTCGCAAGTACCTTCATTGTACTTTCCTGTTCATTAATATCCACACGAACATTGGTTGCGGAATTAAAGTTTTTCTTATAAGCAGAGATAAGTGCTGCTTCCAGCGCTTCCAATAACAGATTCTTGTCGATGCCTTTTTCCTTTTCCAGATAATCCATGGCATCAAATAGTTCACTACTCAACGATTTCTCCCCCTTAATTAAACGTAACAGCTAGGTTTGCTTTGGCTATCTTTTCATAAGGAACTTCCAGCTGTTTTTTTCTTGTTTTTATACGGATTTCTACGACAGCTGTGGAATTTTCGAAAGACTTCAGCGTCCCTTCAAACTCCTTCTCCCCATCAATCGGTTCATACAGCTTCATATAAACGTAATGACCGGTATACTTCTTAAAGTCCGCTTCCGTTTTCAACGAGCGTTCCGCTCCTGGAGAAGCAACCTCTAGAAAATATGGGATATCAATAGGGTCCTCATCATCCAGCTTCTCACTCAGCTGCTCCGATACTTGACCGCATTCCTCAATATCAACGCCGCCCTCCTTATCAATGAAGACGCGCAGATACCAGTTCTGTCCTTCTTTTTTGTATTCGATGTCGACAAGTTCCAAATTCATATCATTTAAGATTGGCTGGACAAGACGTTCCGCTACGGATGTCACATGATTGCTCATGCTTTTCCCTCCTTTGGCCTGTTCATTGTTTCGTACCCCTTAGTATGAGATGGTCGGGCTGATTTCATTTAAGTACCAGTGCTTTCCAGTTACAGAGGCCACGAGAAACCGCTATGACATGGATCATAGCGGTTCTCTTCGCGGGCATACAAACCCCTGCTGCATTGAAAAGTTTCCACAAAAGTAAGAGCCTGAAATATGACAAAAGAGCGGGTTCCCCCACTCTTTCGGCGTTCCTATCGCTCTTCTCACCATAAAAAATATATCATAACTGCCTATGGTTTGCAACCGGAGGCCAGATGATGGAGAAAACCACGCCCCTAAAAAAGTGAGAGCTGGTTTTCATCCGGCATTCCTTCCAGGCATCCGAAGTTATCCAGATACTCCAGAACCGTTTTCGAGATACGGCTCCGTTCTCTAAGATCCTGCTTGGAAAGGAATTCTCCTTCACCACGGGCCTGAACAATGTTGATGGCCGCGTTAGTACCCAGTCCGTCAACCGCATTGAATGGTGGAATCAACTGACTGCCTTCCACTAGAAAGTCCGTAGCACTTGAATTGTACAGGTCCACATTTTTAAAGCTGAACCCACGCTCACACATCTCAAGAGAAATTTCCAGCACGGTCATCAAACTTTTCTCCTTCGGTGTCGCATCAAACCCTTTGCTCTGGATTTCATTCATACGGGTACGGATCGCTTCGGATCCCTTCATCATCGTTTCCAGTTCGAAATCGCTGGCACGGACGGTGAAATAGGCCGCATAAAAGTAAATCGGGTAATGGACTTTGAAATAGGCGATCCGAACGGCCATCAGGACATAGGCAGCGGCGTGGGCTTTCGGGAACATGTATTTGATTTTCTTACAGGAATCAATATACCAGTCCGGGACCCCGTGCTTTTTCATTTCTTCAATCCATTCGTCCTGCAGGCCGCGACCCTTCCTTACAAATTCCATGATTTTAAAGGCAAGAGATGGATCAAGGCCCTTATGCATTAAATACACCATAATATCATCACGGCAGCCGATAACCTCGGGAAGTGTACAAATGCCGTCATTGATCAGCTGTTCCGCATTTCCAAGCCATACGTCCGTTCCGTGTGACAAACCGGAAATGATGACAAGTTCGGCAAAGGTTTTAGGTTTTGTATCCTCGAGCATCTGCCTTACGAAACGCGTACCAAATTCAGGCACACCGAGGGTTCCGGTTTTACACAGGATCTGGTCCGCCGTTACTCCGAGAGCTTCAGGTCCGCTGAAGATTTTCATAACTTCTGGATCGTCGACAGGAATCTCCTTCTGGTCGATTCCACTTAAGTCCTGAAGCATGCGGATAACGGTCGGATCATCGTGTCCAAGTATATCCAGCTTGAGGAGGTTATCGTGAATGGAGTGGAAATCAAAGTGCGTTGTTCTCCATTCGGATTTTGTATCATCTGCCGGGTACTGGATGGGGGAAAAGTCGTAAATCTCCATATCATCCGGCACAACAATGATGCCTCCAGGGTGCTGGCCGCTCGTCCGCTTGACTCCTGTGCATCCATGGACAAGCCTGTCTATCTCCGCGTTCTTATAATGCAGCTGATGATCACCGGCATAGCCCTTCACATAGCCATAAGCGGTCTTTTCAGCAATCGTACCAATCGTTCCGGCACGATACACGTTATCTTCCCCAAACAACTCTTTCGTATAATTGTGCGCATGCGGCTGATACTCACCGGAGAAGTTCAAGTCAATATCCGGGACTTTATCTCCTTTGAACCCAAGGAAGGTTTCAAAGGGTATATCCTGGCCGTCTTTCTTTAAAGATGTCCCGCATTCCGGGCAGTCTTTTTCATCCAGGTCAAACCCACTACCGACGGAACCATCCGTAAAGAATTCGTTGTACTGGCACGATGGGCAGACATAATGGGGCGGCAGCGGATTAACCTCGGTGATTTCTGTCATTGTCGCAACAAAGGACGAGCCGACCGACCCCCGTGAACCGACAAGGTATCCGTCTTCAAGGGATTTGGTCACAAGCTTTTGTGAGATCAAATAGATGACCGCAAAGCCGTTTCCAATGATACTATCGAGTTCCTTCTCCAACCGATCCACGATCAACTGAGGGATGGATTCGCCATAGATGCTCCGCGCTTTATTGTAGGACATATCACGGATTTCCTGATCCGCTCCTTCAATGTTCGGTGTATAGAGATCATCTTTCACAGGGGAAACTTCCCCGATCATATCATTGATTTTATGCGTATTCGTTACGACGAGTTCTTCAGCTTTTTCTTTTCCTAGGAAGGAAAGCTCATCGATCATTTCATTCGTCGTCTTAAAATGCACCTCAGGAAGGGTCTGTCTGTTTAAAGGATTTCCGTTCTGTGACGATATGAGAATCTGACGGTACTGCTTTTCATGAGGCTCAAGGTAATGGGTATTCCCTGTAGCCACGACCGTTTTGCCGAGCCGTTCGCCAAGAGCGGTGAGACGCTTCAGAATATCAAGGATCTGTGCTTCCGTCTGAACGAGATCTTTTTCGACAAGGTGATAATAGTTCCCCGGCGGCTGTATTTCAATGTAATCGTAGAAGTCAGCCACTTTTTCAGCTTCTTCTTCCGATTTCTGCATGATCGTTTCAAAGACCTCACCTTTATCACAGCCGGATCCGATAAGGATGCCTTCCCGATACTTTTTAAGCAGCGACCTTGGAATCCGCGGCACACGGTAGAAATAATTCACATGCGCTTCAGAAACCAGGCGGTAAATGTTCTTCAAGCCGGTACTATTTGTCGCAAGCAGTGTGGCATGGGAAGGTCTTGAGCGTTGATAAGCTTTCCCTTCCCCCATATAATCGTTCAAATTCTGGTGATTGGTAATGTCCCGTTCCATGGCCCTTTTTAGAAGTTTCCACAAAAGATAACCGGTTGCTTCAGCATCGTAAATAGCCCGGTGGTGCTGGGTAAGCTCGATATCGAACTTCTTACAAAGGGTATTCAACCGGTGATTTTTAAGTTCCGGCACAAGGAACCGGGCCAGCTCCAGCGTATCGATGACCGGGTTTTCCGCTTTCCCAAGATCGATGGCCTGATAGCCGGCATTTAAGAAGCCCATATCAAAGCTTGCGTTGTGGGCAACGAGAATGTCATCCCCTGTCCATGTATGGAAATCCTTTAACACTTCTTCGATTTCCGGTGCATCCTTCACCATATCATCCGTAATCCCTGTCAAATCAATGGTCGTCTGGGACAGGGGATGGTGAGGATTCGCGAAGGATTCGAAGCGGTCGACAATCTCTCCTCCTTGAATACGGACAGCTGCCAGTTCAATGATTTTATCGTAAACAGCAGATAAACCTGTCGTCTCTACGTCAAAAACAACATAAGAGGCATCTTCCAAATCGCGGTCCTGCTCCCCATAGGCAATCGGCACTCCGTCATCAACCAGGTTGGCTTCGACACCGTATAGGATTTTAACCCCATTCTTTTCCCCTGCACTGTGGGCATCAGGATAAGCCTGAACGACAGCGTGATCGGTGATGGCAATCGCTTCATGGCCCCAGTCCCCTGCCTGCTTAATCAGACGGGATGGAGACACGGGGGCATCCATGGCACTCATTGTCGTATGGGCATGCAGTTCAATCCGTTTCTTTCCTTCAGGTGCCTCATCCTGACGCAGCTTCGGCTTCACTTCGTTGATATCATTGGCCATCATCGTCAGCTCGTTGGTAAAGCTGTCCGTTTGTACGCCGCCGCGGGCTTTGATCCACATTCCCGCCTGGACGAGCTTGAACATGTCAGCATGATCATCGCCGCGGGAGAACATTTTGATGGAGAACGAATCGGTGTAATCCGTGACCTTGAGCAGCAGAAGGTGCCGGCCTGAGCGGAGTTCCTTCACTTCCGCATCAAACACATACCCCTGGACAGCGATCCGTTTTTCTTCTTCCTGAATTTCTTCCATAGGGATGATATCATCCTGGATTTTATAACCAATTTCAATCGGACCTTTAGGCCTTTGGTCGTCCTTATCTTTCGCCCGCTCCTCCTGTTCCTTCACAGCCTGCTGGACAAGGATTTTATCTTCTTTCTGCCGTTCTTCCTGGAACCTCTTGATCTCGTCTTTTTCATGTTTCACCTGTGTGGATAAAACAAATGCAGGGAGACCTGCACGCTGCGCATACTGCTTAAGAGGCTCTTCCAGCTTTTTCTGTACGGCATGGCTCTCAGCTAAATTCCTACAAGTTAACATAATCTTGTTCCCGTTAACTTCAGGCTGCTGTTCCAACAGCAGATCTTTGTATCCCGGAGTCAGGTTTGTCAGCGTCTTAATAAAGTTCTGCCAGTATTCTACAATATCTTCACCGGCCAGCTCTTTATCCGCTGTTTCAATGGTCCAGTCTACTTCAGCAATCGAACGAAAGGCATGGACCAATTTACTTGTGAACAGTTCATAAACAGAAGGTGGAAGCGGCCTTTGCATGGCAAAATGAAAATGCCACGCTTTCTTTTCCTTGAAGACGACCAGCTTCTCCATCCGGCTTTCTTTAAAATGAGGTTCAATCAGATTATGAGGAAACTGGATCTGTTCCAGTAAATAGTGCATCTTCTCCTGACTGTTCACACTCATCGTGATTCCTCCCTTTACCATAAGGACTAAGCTCGTTCATGGAAATACCCTTGCTCATCTTATCCCAAGCAAGGGTATTTTCTGTGAAACAATTAAGCTTTGTACCAGTTTTTTATATAGTCAGCGATTTCTGAAGCGGAAAGTTCCTTCTGCTCTCCAGTCGCTCGTTCTTTCACTTCCACAATTCCTTCACCGGCTTGCTTTCCAACCGTCACACGAACCGGGATTCCGAATAGATCACTGTCGGCGAATTTAACACCGGCTCGTTCTTTACGATCATCATATAAAACTTCGATGCCGGATTCAAGCAGCTGGTCATACAATTGATCTGCAAGCTCCTTCTGCTCTTCCTTCTTCGGATTCATGGAAAGAAGGTGAACCTGGAATGGTGCCACATTAGCCGGCCACGTGATGCCGCGGTCATCGTTATACTGCTCTACGACAGCCGCGAGTGTCCGGGATACACCGATCCCGTAAGATCCCATGATCATCGTCTCCGCTTTCCCCTGGTCATTGAGGAAAGTTGCATTCATACGCTGCGAATAGAATTCGCCAAGTTTGAATACATGACCCACCTCAATCCCTCGGGCGAATTGGATAACCCCTTCCCCGTCTGGAGAAGGATCTCCTTCTTGAATGAAGCGGAGATCTGCATAGCGGGATACGTGGAAATCTTTTTCTGGTTTCGCGTTTTTATAGTGGTATCCGTCCTCGTTGGCCCCACAGGTGACGTTCACAAGAGCTTCAACAGCTGTATCCGCCACAACATCCACTTCTTCCGGCACTCCTACAGGTCCGAGGGATCCGAAGCCTGCACCCATCAGACGTTTCGTATCCTCTGCTGAAGCAAGTTCTACGACGCCGGCATCATAAAGGTTTTTCAGTTTCACATCGTTGACTTCATGATCTCCTCTTGTGACAGCCAGAACAAACTGCTCGTCTACTTTGAACAGGATGGCTTTTAAACCTTCCTCAAGCTGGTGCCCAAAGAAGTCAGCAACCTCCTGCATCGTTTTACAGCCCGGGGTTTCGACTTTCTCCATGTCGACGGGAGCTGCTGCAGACTTTTCATAAACAGCTGTAACAGGTGCCATTTCTATATTGGCTGCATAACGGGAAGTGTCTGAATAGGCGATTACATCTTCCCCGACTTCGGAAAGGACCATGAATTCATGCGTATCCTTTCCGCCCATCGCACCGGAATCAGCGATGACTGCACGGAAATTCAAGCCCAGACGGGAGAACACGTTGGAGTAGGCCTGGAACATCTTCTCGTATGTTTCGTCAAGGCTTTCATACGATTCGTTAAAGGAGTAGGCATCCTTCATTAAAAATTCGCGGCCGCGGAGCAGGCCAAAACGGGGACGTGCTTCATCACGGAATTTATTCTGTATTTGGAAAACCGTCAATGGAAGCTGCTTATAACTTTTCACTTCATGACGTACAAGGCTTGTAATCACCTCTTCATGCGTCGCTCCCAGAGCAAACTCACGGTTGTGACGGTCATTCAAGCGCATCAGCTCGGAGCCGAACGTAGACCAGCGGCCGGTTTCCTTCCATAGTTCTGAAGGTTCAAGGGCAGGCATAGCCATTTCGTGAGCACCGATCTTTTCCATTTCTTCTCTTACAATATTTTCAACTTTCCTCAGCACACGCTGCCCGATCGGAAGGAAACTATAAATCCCCGAGGCAATCTGGCGTATGTAGCCGGCGCGGACTAAAAGCTGATGACTTTTAATGTCTGCGTCTGCTGGGTTTTCTTTTAAAGTAGGAATGAACATATGACTTTGTCTCATCATCTACACCTCAATTCAATGTTAATAAAAGAAAGCCGGAAGTCCAGGTAACGCCTGTTGCCTTGAGACTTCCAGCTGTAGGATTCATCATAGGAATAAGCGTTGAATATCGTTCCATGTTACGACAAGCATGAGCAGCATCAGAAGAGCAAATCCAATGAAATGGACGAGACCTTCCTTCTGCGGATCGATCGGCTTCCCTCTGACACCCTCAAGCCCTACAAAAATCAGGCGGCCCCCGTCAAGGGCAGGAAGCGGAAGAAGGTTGACGATCCCGAGGTTAATGCTCAAGATGGCTGTCCACATGACGAAATTGGTGAATCCTGTCTGAACGACCTGGTCCGTAGCATCGTAAATACCGACAGGACCTGAAAGCATATCCAGTGAAAACTGACCGGTCACAAGTTTACCAAGGTTCGTCAGGATCAATCCGGCCCACTCATACGTCTGAGTAAAGCCAAACGTTAGTTTTTCAGTAAACGATTCCTCAAACGCTCTCGCTACACCCACCTGGCCGATCGTCATATCACGATCTTCTATGGATGCAGGGGTCACATTCATCTGCTGGACGGATCCTTCCCGTTCCACCGTTAATGTAACTTCTTCACCAGGATGATCCCTGATGATAGCCGTGAATTCCTCCCATGTACTGACGGATTCGCCGTCCACAGCGGTCACTTCATCCCCGGCCTTCAGACCAGCTTCCTGGGCTGGTGTACCATTTTGAATTTCACCAAGCTTGGCCTCATCTGAAGGCACGCCTTGAATGAAACCTAAAATCATAAACAGGATAATCGCAAGGACGAAATTCATCATGGGACCGGCAAAGAGCTGCATCGCCCGCTGCGGTACAGTTTTGGATGCAAACTGGCGGTTATAGGGAGCGATTTGTGTTTCATTTTCATCCATCACAAACATCGCTTTTGGATCGACTTCAAAAAACAGCTTTTCATCTTCATCCACTTCATAACCTTCAATAACAAGCCGATGGTCGAGATCCGCTTTTTCGACTTCAATCACACGGGCTTCCGGATGTTTGGATTTGTTATTCACAATGATCCGATTTACTTTCCCGTCGTTATTGAATTCCAGGCCGATATGATGACCGGCTTTCAATTCTACAAGTTCAGGGTCTTCCCCGGCTACACGGACATAGCCGCCGATGGGAAGCAGACGGATCGTATACAAGGTTTCATTTTTCTTAAAATGATATATTTTCGGCCCGAAGCCGATGGCAAACTCCCGCGCCAGCATACCTGCCCGTTTGGCAAATATGAGATGCCCCCACTCATGGACGAACACCAATAATCCGAACATGAGTATAAATGCAATCACTGTAGTCAAATGAAGCACCTTCCTTTTAATTTAAATGGAAACGGACTCTCTTCCTTGTTTCCTCATCAATAGAAATTATGGTAGACAAGTCCGGGTTATGAATCTTGTCATGCCTTTCCAACGCTTCTTCGATGTATGATTCGATTTCCAGGAAGGAAATCCGTCCTTCCAAAAACATTTGAACGGCTTCTTCATTCGCTGCGTTCAAAACGGCCGGCATCGATCCCCCTGCTCTGCCTGCTTCATAAGCCATACGCAGGCATGGGAAACGATCCATGTCCATTTTCTCGAAATTCAAGGTCGCAATTTCTTCTAAATTCAAATGCTCTGTAATTGGAAGGTCCATCCGGTTCGGATAGGTCAAGGCGTACTGGATGGGCACTTTCATGTCAGGCGTTCCCAGCTGGGCAATGACATTCCTGTCCACGTACTCCACCATGGAATGAATCACGCTTTCCCTATGAAGAATAACATGAATCTGTTCATATGGCACTTGAAAAAGCCAGTGGGCTTCAATAACTTCCAGTCCCTTATTCATCATGGAAGCTGAGTCAATCGTGATTTTGGCCCCCATGCTCCAGTTAGGGTGGTTCAGCGCATCTTCCACCGTCACGCCTTTCAGTTCATCTCTCGTCTTATCACGAAAGCTGCCGCCGGAAGCGGTAATAATCAATTTTTCAATTTCTTTCCTGTTCTCACCATTTAAAGCCTGAAAGATCGCGGAATGTTCGCTGTCCACTGGAAGCAGTTCCACCCCGTATTTTTCGGCTTCTGCCATGACGAGGTGACCCGCCGTTACGAGGGTTTCTTTATTAGCGATGGCGATTTGTTTACGGGCCTGAATGGCTTTTAAAGTGGCCGGCAGACCGATACTTCCCATCACAGCGTTGACGACGACATCCACATCATCGGCAGAAGCGGCCTCAATTAAACCTTCTCCGCCGGTTAAAATGCGGGAATGGTCGATTTCCCTCCTCAAACGCTGCTTCGTATCCTCGTCCTGCACCACGATGACTGCTGGTTTGAATTCCTGTATAAGCGGGACCGCTTTTTCAACGTTACGGCCGAATGCCATACTGTACAGCGAAAACTGTTCAGGGTGGAGTCTGATGACATCCAGGGTTTGTATTCCGATCGAGCCTGTCGCTCCTAATAATGAAATGTGTTTCATATTCCCCATCCCTTCTCGATTACTGAATAAAGTTGATCAAATGCAGAATCGGCAGAATAAATATTAAACTGTCAAACCGGTCAAGAACACCACCGTGCCCGGGAAGGATCTTACCGGAGTCCTTCACTGCATAATGCCTCTTGAATGCCGATTCAACCAGATCTCCAATCTGACCTGCAATCGATATGAGCACAGTTACGAGGAGAACGACAATCAAGGAATGCTCCAGGGGTTGGATCAGATGAAAAATAAATGCAACGACACAGGCAAGTGCCACGCCCCCGACAGAGCCTTCAATCGTTTTCTTAGGGCTGATCTGCGGCCACAGTTTACGTTTCCCGAACGATCTTCCAAATAAATAGGCGCCTGTATCCGTCGCCCATACGATGAATAAAGCGAACAGAATGTACGTTAAATCCGCTTCCCTTGTCTCGATTAAGTAGTTGAAGCCCATTCCAATATAAATGGATGAGAGCAGCAGGAAGCCTGCATCATCAAAGGTGAACCGGTTCTTCACAAGCACGGTATAACTCAGCAGGACGAGGACGGCCAGCAGAGTGATTTCCGATTTCGTTATAAGGTCATCGGAGTCCACCACATTGTCGAAGACCCCATACGGGAACATGAGCGCCCACATCAAGACAAGACCAAGACCTGCCGCGACCGAATACCGGGCGATTTTCTTCATGCGTATCAGCTCGAGGAGAGCGATACTGGCTATGAAATAGACAAAAGCTTTAAACGGCCATCCTCCCAGGAGGACGATCGGGATAAAAATAAGTGCTGCTACGACAGCAGTAATTGTTCGTTGTTTCATTCCTTCATTCACACCTTATACTCCGCCAAACCGACGTTTGCGATTTTGAAAATCATAAAGAGCTTTTTCGAAATGGCTTTCATTAAAGTCAGGCCAATACACCTCTGTAAACCAAAATTCTGCATAGGCCAGCTGCCATAACAGGAAATTGCTTAAGCGCTGCTCCCCGCTTGTGCGGATGAGAAGATCCGGCTCAATCAGCTCAGACGTATACAGCTCTGATGAAAACATTTCTTCACTGATATCTGATGGATCGAGACCGCCCTCTTTCACTTTTTCTGCGATCTGCCTGACGGCGTGCACCATTTCAAAACGGCTGCCGTAATTCAAGGCAAAATTCAGTACAAGTCCATCGTTGTCTTTCGTTCTTTGAATGGCCTCCTGGACGGCATTTTTCGTGTGTGGAGGCAGAACATCAAAATCACCAATGGTACGGACCTGGACATTTTTCTCAATCAATTCAGGCAGATATGTATTCAGAAAATCTACAGGAAGCTTCATGAGGAACTCCACTTCATTCTTCGGTCGTTTCCAGTTCTCTGTGGAGAAAGCATACAGCGTCAAAACCTGAACACCGAGGTCAGAAGCATAGCTGACAATCCTTTTGACAACACCCATGCCTTCTTTATGACCCGCAATCCGCGGCATTCCTCTATTTTTAGCCCAGCGGCCGTTTCCGTCCATAATGATGGCCACGTGCTTCGGCAGATGAGTATGATCAAGGCCGAGCGACTGTGTTTCTGCTTGTTTTTTTGTTTTTGCGAATGGAAACTTGATTGGCATCGTTAATCCTCCAGTCCGTTTCTTCCATCTTTCTATTATATACTAAAATGAACGTATATGCCGAGACCCACAGCTGGTGAAAAAAAGAAAACCGCGCTGCCAAACATCTACAGCGCGGCTTTACCACTTTATGGCATATGAGGTTAGAGAAAAATCAAACTTCCATGATTTCTTCTTCTTTTGTTTTAGCCAGTTGATCAATCTTCTCTACATTCTGGTCGGTGAGCTTCTGCACATCGTCCTGATAGGAGCGAAGATCGTCTTCTGTCAATTCGCCGTCTTTTTCAAGCTTCTTCAAACGGTCGTTGGAATCGCGGCGGATGTTACGAACCTGTACTTTCGCTTCCTCCGAATACTTTCCTACAACTTTTGCAAGGTCCTTACGACGTTCCTCCGTAAGTGCCGGAATGTTGATACGTACAACATTCCCATCACTGGATGGAGAAAGACCAAGGTCTGCCTTAAGAATCGCTTTTTCAATCTCTGCAATGGCTGTTTTGTCATATGGAGTAATAACAAGCAGACGTGGTTCAGGCGCTGATACCTGCGCCAGTTGGTTCAACGGTGTAGCTGCACCGTAGTAATCCACATATACGTTGTCAAGGATGGAAGGGTTCGCACGACCCGCTCTTACCGTGGCAAGTTGACGGGAATAAGCTTGCACCGCTTGTTCCATTTGTTGTTTCGTCTCATTAATCACAGCTTCAGACATAATTTATTTCCCCCTCACAATAGTTCCAATGTTTTCGCCCATAACGGCTTTTTTAATATTACCATCTTCCGTAATCGAGAATACCAGTAAATCGATATCGTTGTCCATACATAATGAAGAAGCCGTTGAATCCATTACGCCCAGCCCTTCATTTAAAACATCCATGTAGGATAGCTCATCATATTTCACGGCATCTTCGTTCGTTTTCGGATCGTCTGTATAGACGCCGTCCACGTTGTTTTTCGCCATAAGAATGACATCCGCTTCAACTTCAGCCGCTCTTAAGGCAGCTGTCGTATCTGTTGAGAAATACGGGTTTCCTGTTCCGGCAGCAAAAATAACTACACGCTTTTTCTCTAAATGACGGATGGCTTTACGGCGGATATAAGGTTCAGCCACCTGTCTCATTTCGATAGAAGTTTGGACACGGGTTGGGATCCCTAAGTTTTCAAGGCTGTCCTGAAGAGCCAGTGAGTTCATGACTGTAGCAAGCATTCCCATATAATCAGCATTTGCACGGTCCATGCCCATTTCAGCACCGACTTTGCCGCGCCAGATGTTGCCGCCACCGACAACAACCGCTACTTCCACGCCCAGTTCAGCTACTTCCTTCACCTGACGTGACACAGATTTTATGATGCTTGGCTCAAGTCCGAATCCTGCTTCTCCACTTAAGGCTTCTCCACTTAATTTTAATACAATTCTCCGATAGCGAGCAGTAGTCATAGTTACCTCCCGTGTGTTTTTCTAAAAGTCGAACATGGCTGCTCATAGCATGTATATCATGTATGTAGCCTTTTTGAAAATAGGGAACACCTGCAGTGTCCCCTATTTTCACCATCATTATTTTTTAACTTGGCTCATGACTTCGTCTGCGAAGTTTTCTTCACGTTTTTCCATACCTTCGCCGACTTCGAAACGATCGAAGTTCGTGATCTGGCCGCCTGTGGAAGCAACATACTGCTTCACTTTCTGGTCCGGATCTTTAACAAAGCTCTGGTCAAGCAGGCAGATTTCTTCGAAGAACTTGTTCAAACGGCCTTCCACCATTTTTTCAACGATGTTTTCAGGCTTGCCTTCGTTCAAGGCCTGTGTTTTAAGAAGTTCACGCTCTTTCTCTGCTTCCTCCTGAGGAATTTCATCACGGGAAACATAACGAGGGTTAACAGCAGCTACGTGCATAGCAACGTCCTTAGCAGCAGCTTCATCTGTAGAACCTTCAAGAACAGTCAATACGCCGATGCTGCCGCCCATGTGGATGTAGGCACCAAATGCGTCGTTGTCTGTTTTCTCTTTGATAGAGAAACGGCGGAGGGAGATTTTCTCTCCGATTTTCGCTACGCGCTCTGTAATGTATGTGCTTAGTGTTTCGCCTTCTCCATGAAGCTTCTGTTCAAGAGCTTCTTCTACAGAGGCAGGTTTCTGGGAAACAAGGTGCTGCCCAAGATCTTTAAGAAGTTCCTTGAACTGGTCGTTTTTCGTAACGAAGTCTGTTTCACAGTTTACTTCGAAAAGAACAGCCGTGTTTCCGGAGACTTCAATTGCTGCAGAACCTTCTGCTGCGATACGGTCTGCTTTCTTAGCCGCTTTGGAAATCCCTTTCTCACGAAGCCATTCGATCGCTTTATCCATGTCACCATCAGTTTCAGTCAGTGCTTTCTTACAATCCATCATTCCAGCACCTGTTTTTTCACGTAGTTCTTTTACCATCTTAGCATTTACAGCCATTGTGAAAGCCTCCTTTTTAATGTACAAGGTTAAACAGTCCGGCCTTGTACCGGAACTGGTTGAATAAAAGGAATTCTTGAAAAAAGGTGATAAAGGTATACCCCCTTATCACCTTTAGACCCTTCTTACTCCTGAGCAGCTTCTACAGCAGCTTCAGTTTCTTCAGTTGTTTCTGTTTCTTCCCCCTGCTTCGCTTCAAGGACAGCGTCAGCCATCTTGGAAGTAAGCAGTTTGACAGCACGGATTGCGTCATCGTTTGCAGGGATGACATAATCGATTTCGTCAGGGTCACAGTTCGTATCAACGATACCTACAACTGGGATATTCAATTTATGAGCTTCAGCAATCGCGATGCGCTCTTTACGAGGATCGATGACGAACATTGCATCAGGAAGACTCTTCATTTCTTTAATACCGCCAAGGAATTTAACAAGACGATCTTTTTCTTTAAGCATGTCAACGACTTCTTTTTTAGGAAGTACATCGAAAGTACCGTCTTCTTCCATACGCTCGATATCTTTCAAACGGTTAATACGTTTGCGGATGGTTTCAAAGTTTGTAAGGGTACCGCCCAACCAGCGTTGGTTGATGTAGTACATACCACAGCGGGTAGCTTCATCACGTACAGTATCCTGTGCTTGTTTTTTCGTACCTACGAAAAGAACGTTACCGCCGTCAGCAGCGACCTCTTTCACATAGTTGAATGCTTCATCAACCTTCTTCACGGTTTTCTGAAGGTCAATGATATAAATGCCGTTACGCTCCGTGAAGATGTATTTCTTCATCTTCGGGTTCCAGCGGCGTGTTTGGTGTCCAAAGTGAACACCAGCTTCTAGAAGCTGTTTCATAGAAATTACAGACATGTTTGTTCCTCCTGTTTTGGTTTTTTTAGTATCCTCCGCCCTTTTCATTTCCTTCCTGTGAACTCCGTATCGGAGCAACCTCACAAGCAGATCCAAAGGCGTGTGTATTGACACCGTCAGTAAATATACCATAAAGGTATGGATGGTTCAAGTTTTTTCAGTATTTTTACTGATTAAACTTATACATCAGTTCCACCTCTGTTTTACCTCTGTTCAATGCCTTCGCTGTTTCTTCCACAGACCACCCATCCTTCTTCATATTCATGACCATAGAATGAATGGAGGGCTGCTCCACTCCTGCTCCTTCATCCGGGAGGGGAGGCTCGTACACGCCGGCCTTCGTTTCATTTACAGGGCTCATGGTCCCTTCCATTGAACCGGTGCCTGAAGATGCCCATGCTTCCATCCGTCTGTTTTCCTCCTTGATTTCATACAGGTAAGAGGAAAATAAGTCTTCGATCTCCGCAGCGACCTTTTCCTGTCGAAGCTCCAGTTCTTCTGTCCGGCGGATTTTTTTCATCATTATCATAAGGCCGAATAATATTAATCCGTCAATGAGAAAACTGATCACTAATAAAAATGATGTCAAGGAGAGTCACATCCTTTCTTTCTCATCCTCTGCCCAGCTACATCACATTCTGGAGGGACTGCTTTAGTTTATAAATCGCCTTGGCATGGATCTGTGAAATCCGGGACGTCGTTAAATTCAAAACGTGGCCGATTTCCGTAAGCGTGAGCTCTTCTTTATAGAAAAGACTGATCACCAGCTTCTCTTTTTCCTTCAGCTGGTCAATCTGCTCCGCCAGTTCCTTATAGTTTTCCTGTTTGATGAGCGAGGAATCCGGAGAACCGGTTTCCTCATCGGGAATCGAGTATCCGATGCCTTCCTTATGATCTTCGCCCCCGTCTTTCGGTTTCTCTTCCATAGAAAGGACATTGGCAAACAAGGAGTCCTTGACAGCCGCTTCTACTTCCTGGGCGGATATTCCGACGGCTTCTGCCACTTCTTTGGACGTGACTGGACGCTGCAGCTTCTGCTCAAGCTCCTCTGTCACCTGTTCAATCTTTTTAGTCCGATCCCTCACCGAACGCGGCAGCCAGTCTTCCTTCCTCAAACCATCAATAATCGAACCGCGGATGCGGAAGGAAGCGTACGTATCGAATTTCAAGTCCCGGGACCGGTCAAACTTTTTCAAAGCATCATATAGACCAAGCATTCCGAGACTTCTTACATCGTCTTTGCTCACATTTTTCGGTAAATGTGCTGTAATCCGATGGACGTGATAATTTACCAGATAATCGTAAAGCTGGACAAGCTGGTTGGCCGCCTCACCGTCTCTTTCGTTCGTCCATAAATTCCACCATTGTTGTTCCTGAGGAGATAAACCACCTGCCATTTTCATCCTCCCCGCATTTTTTCATTTTTTCAATTTTTCATAGACCCGCACGCGCCCTCTCATAATAGAAGCTCACCGACGCCGGCCTTTTTTATGTTCATTTCACTGGTTTCCACATTAAACAGGATGGATCTTCCGGTCCGTCCCCCTGTATCCTCCGCAATGATCGGGATAAAGTGATCCGCAAGGCGGCTTTTCACCGCACTCACATTCCGCTCTCCTATACGAATCCTTGAACTCTGATCTTTCACCGAAAACATATGAGCCCCTCCCGCGATCTTCGCTTTTAAGCTCCCGGGTCTGCACCTTTTGTTGATGAGAGAATCAACAAGAGCATCAACAGCCGTATCTGCATACTTCCACCGGTTAACACGACCATGGAGAGCCGTTTGTGCCTCCGGCAGCATGATATGGATCATGCCGGCCATGCCGTTCCCGTTGTACAGTACCACTCCAACACAGGATCCAAGTCCAGTTGTGGTGAGTAAGGCATCCGTTCCTGCAGCAGCCATTTGGCCAATCCCGATTCTTATACGCTTCTTTTGGTCGTGTATCACCCGGGATTGTCCGGAAATGGTCCAGGAATTATCCATACATCTTTTCCAATTCCAACACGTCTTCTTTGTCCAGCACTTTCTCCAGATTCAAAAGGATAAATAACCGGTCCTCCATTTTCGCCACGCCTTGAATATAAGCGGCTTCCACAGTACCGACAACTTCAGGAGGCGGCTCGACCAGATCGTCTTCGAGGTCGAGAACATCGTTGGCAGCATCCACCACCAAACCAACGTTCATATCTTCGATTGAGACCGTAATGATCCTCGTCTGTTCGGTTTCCGGAGCCGGTTCAAAGCCGAACCTCTCCCGCAGATCGATCACAGGAGTGACGACCCCTCTTAAGTTGATGACTCCCTTTACAAAAGGCCTGGCTCCCGGTACCCGGGTGATCGGCACCATTCTTTCAATCGACCCCACCGTTTGGACAGGGAGGGTATATTCCTCGTCCTGGATTTGAAAAACGATGACTTTCTGCGCGTGCCCTTTATATTCTGTCATGAAAACCCCTCCTTTTATTTGATTAACGCATTGCTGTCCAGGATTAATGCCACCTGACCATCACCCAGAATCGTGGCGCCTGATATAGCAAACGCTCCGGATAGATAGTCACCGAGAGACTTCAAAACTACTTCCTGCTGTCCAATAAATGAATGGACGACAAGAGCTGCCATTTTGTCACCTTTGCGGACGATGACAACAGAATATTCATCATCTTCTTCCCGCTCCACAGGCACCTGCAGAAGTTCTGTCAAGTAGACAAGAGGAATGACCCTGCCGCGGAAATCCATCACCCTTTTGTTATGGGCGTGCAGCAGATCTTTTTTCTTCACAATAGCGGTCTCTATAATAGAAGAAAGCGGAACGGCATATTTCTCTTTCTGCACCTCGACCAACATGACAGAGATGATGGAAAGTGTCAGAGGGAGCTGGATGGAAAACCGGCTGCCTTCTCCAAACTCCGATTCGATTGTTATAGCCCCGCCAAGGGATTCGATGGTGTTCCTGACAACATCCAGGCCGACACCCCTCCCTGAAATATCCGAAATCTGGTCAGCCGTGGAAAATCCACTTTCCATAATCAAATCAAACACTTGGGAATCAGACATTGCTTCGGCCTGCTCTTTTGTAACGACCTGATTTTTGACGGCTTTCTCGACCACTTTCGTACGGTTGATCCCTGCTCCGTCATCCTTGATTTCGATGAAAACATGATTGCCACTGTGATAAGCCTTTAATTCAATTTTTCCTGCCGCAGGTTTCCCTTTGGCTTCACGCTCGTCAGGACTCTCAATGCCGTGATCCACCGCATTCCTGATTAAATGGACGAGGGGATCTCCGATCTCATCGATAACGGTGCGGTCCAATTCTGTGTCCGCACCCGTTATGGTTAATTCCAGACGTTTATGTAAATCCTTTGAAAGCTGGCGGATCATACGCGGGAATCGGTTAAACACCTGGTCTACCGGGACCATACGCATGTTCAAAATGATGCTCTGCAGATCGCTGGATATTCTCGTCATATGCTCCACCGTTTCCTGAAGCTCCGGATGGGCAAGATCTGCAGAAATTTGTTCCAAGCGTCCCCGGTCAATCACAAGTTCTTCAAACAAGTTCATAAGAGCATCCAAACGGTCAATGTTCACCCGGATCGTACGCCCGCTGGAGGATGGTTTACCCGCTTCTTTCGCTGCCTTGCTGTTTGTTTCTGGTTCAGGCTGAACCGGGATTTGTTCCATCGCCTGTGTTTCCTCTTTCTTATACAGCTCTACAGAAACGTGCTCCACCTCTGACACCTTTTCAATTTTTGCCTGGATGTCATCTTCTGACCCCTCTGTAATGAAAAGGACGGTAAAGCTGTGCTCAAATTCTTCATTTTCGAGTTTTTCAACAGAAGGAGAGGCAGCGACGACCTCTCCCGCTTGTTCAAGAACTTCAAAAATCATATACACTCTCGCAGCTTTTAACAGGCAGTCGTCCCGGAGGTGTATGTGAATCTTCAGCGCCTTATTCCCGGACTCTTCTGCCATATGGATCACGTTCTTTGTAAATGCATCGATCTGGAGCTCTGTTTCCTGCATTACACCGATGGGATTTTGACTTTTTAACAGCTGCTCTCCACCTTTTTCAACCGCCTCAAGTCTTCGGACTACGTTTTCTACATTCCGCTCTCCAGTCCCGCCATCAGCAATATCAAGGACCATTGCTTCCAGGTCGTCGACCGCATCAAAGACGGTGTCCAGCACCCCTTCATTCACTTGAAGCTGTTCATTGCGGACCGCATCCAGCACATTCTCCATGTTGTGGGTCAGGTCCGACAAATCCTGGTATCCCATTGTCGCCGCCATTCCTTTCAAGGTATGGGCTGAACGGAAAATCTCATGGACGACAGCAGTATCCAGCGGGTTCTTTTCTAAAACAAGCAGATGATCATTGATGGCTTGGAGATGTTCTTTACTTTCATCAATAAAGACTTCTAAATACTGATTCATTTCCATTTCTTTACCCCTTCTCCAACGCCTGCACGATTGCGGCGCTTATATTCGAGACATCTGTCACTTCATCAGCCAGTCCTGACTTAACGACCGCTTTCGGCATCCCGTAGACGACACAGGATTGTTCAGATTCTGCAATGGTGTAGGTCGGACAACTGCTTCGAAGCTTGATCATGCCTTCCAGTCCATCCGTGCCCATTCCGGTCATCACAACCGCTGTAACCATCCATCCTTGTACAGCAGCAAGGGACTGAAACAATGTATTGACGGACGGCCGATGTCCATTCACAGGTGCCTGTCCATTTAATTCAAGGAAAAGCCCTTCCCCTTTCTGAACAACCGTCATATGCGTTCCTCCCGGAGCAATATAAGCGACACCGTTTTTCAACTCTTCTTCATGCTTTCCCTCTTTGACAGTAAGGGAAGAAAGCTTATCCAGCCGATCAGCCAGGGTCTTAGTAAATCCCGGCGGCATATGCTGGACGACCAAAAGCGGCGCCGGCAGTTGTTCCGGAAGGGCGGCGAGAACCTTTTGAAGAGCTCGCGGTCCTCCCGTAGAGGTGCCGATCGCTACGACCCGTTTCTTCTTCCCTTTTTGGAACGAAACAGGGGGAGGATTTTCAACAGGATGGCTCCAAGGCAATGTTCCCACCCTTGCTTCCGCCGCGCCTTTCACTTTCCTTATTACTTCAGCTTCTACTTTTTCCATATCAAGAGATATCGCGCCCGAAGGTTTTGGTATGAAATCCACGGCGCCAAGTTCCATCGCCTTCAACGTGCTCTCAGCCCCGTCTTTAGTAAGACTGGACACCATGAGGACTGGCAGCGGTGTTTCCTTCATGATCCACTCCAGAGTGGACAGACCATCCATGACGGGCATCTCCACATCCATCGTAATCACATCGGGTTGAACCTGCTTCAGTTTTTGAAGACAATCCTGTCCATTCCTGGCAGCACCCACAACCTTGATACGCTGATCCCGCTGGAGCATATCGCTCAGCACCCGCCTCATAAAGGCTGAGTCATCGACGACCAGTACTTTGATTTCTTTCACTGCGCTTCCCCCTTCCTTACGAGCCGTTTTAATTTTTCCAAGAATCCCGGTTCTTCCAAATGGATGCTGGATGATGTCCGGTTTAAAAACCGTCCGGTGATTTGATGCACGGCCCGGCTCGCTTTTGCTGAAGGGGCATGGATCAGAAAAGGGACCTGGTTCAAAACGGCTTCAAGAACCTGCCGATCTTCAAGAACGACACCAAGTTGATGCACGTCAACATGTAAGAATCTATGCGCAGCCTCCTGAAGACGTGCCAACGTGCGTTCCCCCGATGGTCTGGTCTGCGCCCGGTTGACGATAAACGAGAATGGAAGTACGGGGTTTTTATGAACCAGCTGCTTCATCAGGGCATAAGCGTCGGTAATCGACGTAGGCTCCGGCGTTGTCACAATAATGACTTCATGAGCGGAAAGCAGCCATGAACGGCTGCTTTCCGTAATCCCCGCTCCCATATCAAGAAGGATGACATCATATATTTTCGAGACGTCTTCAAGCTGCTCGTCCAAAAATTCGTAGTCCACTGCATTCATATTGAACAACTCTGTCAAACCAGACCCGCCTGCAGCATAATCAAGCCCGCCCGGTCCGTGTTGTATAATTTCCTGAAACGTCAGCCGGTTCCGTATAAGATCAGGAAGACTACAAGCCGATGTTCGTCCTAAAAGAATATCCACATTCCCCATCCCGACATCCATGTCCAGCACCAACACTTTTCTTCCTGAGCGGCACAGGGATAACCCCATATTTATCGTGATGTTCGATTTCCCGACCCCTCCCTTTCCACTGGCAACGGCTACCACCCGCGCAGGGGGACTGGATTCACGGGAAATCATGCGTGTCCGAAGAAGTTCAGCCTGATCCTTCATCGGTATACCCCTCCATAAGCTGGACAGCTATATGTTCGGGAGACATGCTTTGGATATCGTCGGGCACGTCCTGTCCATTTGTGATATAAGCTGCCCCCCGTTTGTTCTTCAAAATCAAATTGACAGCATCCGCCAGCGTTGATGTTTCGTCTTCTTTTGTAAAAATAATCTTCTCCACAGGTAAGAAAGAAAAATTATTAAAAACCGCCTGCATATCCGCATATTTACTCGTTAAGGATAAGACAAGGAAATGGTCCGCCTGCTCTTCGAAATCAATTACGTTCTGGAGCTCTTCTATAAATGCACGATTCCGATAGTTCCGCCCTGCGGTATCAATGAGAACAAGATCAACATCCGCCAGCTTTTCCTTCGCCTGCCTGTAATCCTCCATGTTATAAGCCACCTCAACCGGGGCATTAAGAATTCCGGCATAGGTCTTCAACTGCTCCACTGCACCAATTCTGTACGTATCGGTTGTAATGAAACCAACCCTCCACCCCTTATTCAACACCGCATCTCCGGCGAGCTTGGCCAGGGTAGTCGTCTTTCCGACCCCTGTCGGTCCGAATAAGTGGATGTACCGTTTCTGAAACGTATGCCCGGACGGAATCTGCCGGAGCATGTCCGTCAGTTCCTCTACCGCCATTCTTTTGACCTCACCACGTTTGTCCGGGGGTTCATACTTTTCCAGTATGGAAGATACAAGGATTTGAACGTATGGCTTTTGAAGCCCCTGTCCTGATAAATACCGTTCCAACTCCTGCATCAACGGGGACAAAGCCGAATTCCCTGTCGACCTATCTTGAATGATGGCTTTCAACTGAGTTATTTCATCCAGAATCTTCTGGTTTTCTCCATTGTTCCCCTTATCCAGAAGTGGTTCAGAGGGCATGGCTTTCTTTCGTTCAACAGGAACTTCCGGGTCCATACCTGCGACCACTTCTGTCATTTCTTTTTTAAACAACCCGAGAAAGCCTCCACTTTTTATTACTTTTGAGCTTAAGATCACGGCTTCTGTCCCAAATTCACTTCTCACTTTTTTCATAACTTCCGGCATCGATACTCCGTGAAACTTTTTTATTCTCACGATACATTCACCACCCCGACACTCTGGACTTCGGCACTTGGATCTAATTCGTTATACGAAAGCACGACGACCTGGGGCAGTGCCCGGTCCAGCAGCTGCTTCATGTACATTCGCACGGCCGGCGAACAAAGGACGACCGCCGTCTCCTCCTGAAGGGTGACCCGTTCGACCTGTTCAGCTACAGAGCGTAACACCGCCTGTTGTTTTTCAGGATCAAGGGCAAGATAGCTGCCATGCTCCGTCTGCTTAATATGGTCTGCAACGAGTTTCTCCACTTGACCGGAGACGGTAATCACTTTCATCTGATCATTCCCACCCTTAAACTGACTCGTAATCTGTGCGGACAGAGACTGGCGCACGTACTCACCTAACAGTTCTGTATCATTGGTCATCTTTGCAAAATCGGCCAGTGTTTCAAAAATGACCGGCAGATTTTTAATCGAGATGTTTTCACGCAGCAGTTTGGCCAGCACTTTTTGAACATCTCCGACACTGAGTGGATCAGGGGTGACTTCCTGAACCAATATTGGATAGGAGGTCTTCAAATGATCGATCAGCTGCTGGGTTTCCTGACGGCCAAGGAGGGCGTGGGCATGACGCTTAATCACTTCCGTTATGTGAGTCGAAACGACAGATGGAGGATCGACAACCGTGTATCCTGACAATTCCGCCTCATCTTTCATATCTTCTGTGATCCACTTTGCCGGGAGTCCAAACGCAGGTTCCACAGTATCCATGCCCTCGACTCCGTCATCCTCATCACCCGGGGTCATGGCCAGATAATGATCCAGCAGAAGCTCTCCACCTGCTACCTGGTTTCCTTTGATTTTCAACCGGTATTCGTTCGGACTGAGCTGAATGTTATCACGGATACGCACAACAGGAATGACAAGGCCGAGTTCTATGGCGAGCTGCCGCCGGATCATAACAATCCGATCGAGCAGATCTCCCCCCTGGCTCGTATCGGCGATGGGGATTAAGGCATAACCGAACTCAAATTCAATCGGATCCATACTAATAAGATCAACCACATTCTCCGGCGACCGCATTTGATCCCCTTCTGCTTCATCGGTTTCCTCCGGTTCTTCAATGTCCTGCTTTTCAGACTGCCTGGAAAGGCGGTACCCTCCAAACGCCAGCACTCCGGCGATCAGGCTCGTTAAGAAAATGGGAATCGGGGTCAGGCCGAGAAGGAAGATGGAGGCGGCTGCAATATAAAGAAGCTTTGGATAGCGGAGCAGCTGACTGGTCACATCAGAACTCAAATTCCCTTCTGAGGCGACCCTTGTGACTACAATTCCGGTTGCGGTCGATATGAGCAGAGCCGGAATCTGACTGACGAGTCCATCACCAACGGTCAGACGCATATATGTATCAATAGCTTCATTAAAAGACATGCCCATCTGGACCATGCCGATAATCAATCCAAAAATGATGTTGATGATCACGATAATAATTCCGGCGATAGCGTCTCCTTTTACGAACTTACTGGCTCCGTCCATGGCTCCGTAAAAATCGGCCTCATTTTCAATTTTTCCGCGTCGTTCCTTAGCCTGATGTTCATTGATCATGCCTGCGTTCAAGTCGGCATCAATACTCATCTGTTTTCCTGGCATCGCATCAAGAGTGAAGCGAGCAGCTACTTCGGACACACGTTCCGCCCCTTTGGTAATAACTAAAAATTGTATGATAACAAGGATGATGAATACAACGAAACCTACGAGAGGATTACCACCAATCACAAAAGTTCCGAAGGTTTCTACAACACCACCGGCTTCCGCCTCAGAAAGAATCGAACGCGTCGTGGACACGTTCAAACCAAGACGGAATAACGTAAGCAGCAGCAAAAGGGTCGGAAAGACGGCAAACTGGAGCGCCTCATCCATATTCATGGATACTAAAATAACGATAAGAGCGAGCGTGATATTAATAAGAATAAAAAAGCTGAGGAGCCACCCAGGTAAAGGTATAACAAGCATAATGATGATCAATATTACACCTAACAGGACGGATAAATCTCTTGGTGACATAAGGGCACTCCTTTCTTAAATCTTTTCCTGCAGCCGGTAGACGTAGGCGAGTATTTCCGCCACCGCTTTAAAAAACTCTTCATCAATCGGCTTGTCTATTTCACATTTGGCATAAAGCGATCTGGCCAGCGGTCTGTTTTCCACGGTTACAATGTCGTGCGCCCTGGCAATATCCTTAATTTTAAGGGCGAGAAAATCCACGCCCTTGGCTACAACGATCGGAGCTTCGGATTTCTGGTCATCATATTTCACCGCAACAGCGTAATGGGTCGGGTTGGTGATGACGACATCGGCCTGCGGCACTTCACTCATCATCCTCGATGCTGACATCTGGCGCTGCTTTTCTTTGATTTTCGCTTTGATCTGAGGGTCACCCTCTATGTTTTTATACTCATCCTTTATGTCTTTTTTGGACATTCGGATGTTCTTCTCGTGATCATAACGCTGGTATGTATAATCGAGAACAGATAAGACCAGCAGGGCCAGAGCGGAAGCGATTCCCATGATGACAGTAATCGTCCCGAAGAAAGACACGGCATCTTCCACCGATTTCTGCGACATCATCATCATCTGATCTTTGTTCACCCAAATGATAGAGAAGGTGATCACACCGACGACGCTGATTTTCAGCAGAGACTTCAACAATTCCACAAGGGCCCGTGCAGAAAAAATCCGCTTGGCTCCTTTAATCGGATCGATTTTTTTCAAATCCGCCTTCAAAGGCTCCCCTGTGAACATGACTCCTACTTGAAGAAGATTGGAAGCGATCCCTGCAACGACTGCAATACCCATGAGCGGGGCTGTCACCTTCGCTGTTTCCATCGTCATTTCAACAAAAATGGTATGGGTCTGCTCCTGTGTTAAGTCCTGGTGCACATAATAAGTGAAAGCATGGCGGTACATTTGTAATACCGCGTCCCTCATATATCCGCCTAGGAGGAAAAGACCGCCGAACATAAACAACAGCAGGAACCCTGTGTTTACATCCTGACTTTTAGGTACCTGGCCTTTTTTTCTCGTATCCTGCCTCTTTTTTGGTGTTGCTTTTTCCGTCTTTTCATCGGCTGCGAAATATTGCAGATCCAATTTCATCCATGCCATTGTTCATCAGCCTCCAAGTACATCCATAAATCCCCTCATGGTTTCAAGCATCGTTTCGAACAGTATTTGAATCAAATAGACATAAAAGCTCATTGCAATAACGAGAACAGACAGCGCAACAAAAATTTTCAAAGGCAGCCCCACAACAAACACGTTCAACTGTGGGACGGTCCTGGCGACGATTCCAAGGGCGATGTCAACGAGGAACAGACACCCAACGATTGGTACCGCCATTAAAAAAGCAATCATAAACATCTTATTGAACGACTGTAGGACAAACATGATCCAGCCTTCTTCTTTCATCGGAAGGAATTGCTCAAGGCCGATGAATTGATAGCTGTAAAAAATTCCATCAATCATCAAATGATGGCCGTCAACGACTAAAATGAACAGCAATGTAATGATATACATATACTGGCCCACCAAAGGACTTTGAGCCCCTGTTTGAGGGTCAATCACATTGGCGACGGCAAAGCCCATTTGAAAATCGATGAACCCTCCAGCGATTTGGATGGCGCCCAGAATAATGTAAGCCAAAAGGCCGACCCCGAGCCCAACGGCCGCCTCCTTTAAAAGCAGAAGAAAATAGGTCCCGTCCACGGTCAGTTCAGGAACAGGAAGGGTGAAAACCATCAAGGCGGCTAAAAAAAAGCTGAACCCTACTTTATGAGTGACCGGTACTGTCCGATAAGAAAACAAAGGCAGGGATGCGAAAAAAGCGGCCACCCGGACGAAGACCAGCAGAAATGCCGGCAGATTCACAAGCGAAATTGATTCGATCATAGTCAGCCCACCAGCATATTCAAGTTACTAAAGATTTCCGCTGTGAATTCAACCATATTGGTAAGCATCCAAGGCCCAAAGACGATCAGTCCAATTAAAACGGCGACGATTTTCGGGATAAAGGCAAGCGTCTGTTCCTGAATCTGCGTTGTAGCCTGGAAAATACTCACAACCAGTCCTACCGTTAAGGCAAGAATCAAAAGGGGCCCCGAAATCAGCAGCACCGTATAAATGCCTTCCTTGGCAAATGAGATAACCATATTGCTATTCATCGTGGTTCCTCCTTAAAAGCCTTCCAGCAATGATTTCGTTATTAAGAACCAGCCGTCCACAAGGACAAACAGCAGAATCTTAAACGGCAGGGAAATCATGACGGGTGGAAGCATCATCATTCCCATCGACATCAACACGCTGGCGACAGCCATATCAATGACTAAAAATGGGACAAAAATCATGAACCCCATTTGAAAAGCGGTTTTCAGTTCACTGATGGCAAAAGCAGGCACCAGTGTAGTAAGCGGGACTTCCTGGATAGAAGAAGGGGCTTCCAGACCTGAATAATTCATAAATAAGGCCAGATCCTTCTGTCTGGTGTGTTTGCCCATGAACTCCTTCATCGGAGCACTCGCTTCATCATACGCTTCATCTAAGGTGATTTCCTCATTAAACAATGGGGTTAACGCCTGCTCATTGACTTCCTCAAACGTAGGAGCCATGATGAAGAACGTCAGAAACAAAGCGATTCCTATCAACACCTGGTTGGGAGGCATCTGCTGAGTAGCCAGCGATGTCCGGACAAAGGATAAAACGATAAGAATCCTTGTAAAACTGGTCATTAAGATCAACAGACCCGGGGCCAGTGATAAAACCGTCAACAACAGCAGCAGTTTGACAGAGGTAGCGATGTTTTCAGGATCTGAGCTTGTAAAGATATCTACAAATTCATTCATGATCCTGCCCCCCTTTCGCTCTCTCCGCTGCTTTTTTCTGTTTCTGTTTCATATCGTTCAGCTGGGTTTCAAAAAGCTGTTGGAATTGGAACGTCGAGGTATCCTTTTTCGGCTCTTGATGGCCGGGAATTTTACGCAGCAGATTCTGCACGGAAGCTGTTGGAATGGAAGGGCCCTGGTCCTTTTTCTGAAAAGAGGCCTTCGTATCCTGATCCGTTATTTCCGTGATCAACTCCACCGTATCGCCTACACCTAATAAAAACACCTGCTCTCCTACTCTTACCGCCTGTATGGAACGATTAGGCCCGAGACTCATCCCTCCCAGGTTCTCCATAGTTCTTGATTGGTTCACCCACTGGTTTTTACGGTTGAACAATTTCAGCAATCCATAAATCAAGGCCACGACGAAAACCAAGGCCAGTCCGAGCTTCATGAAGTTCCACAAAAGCGAAGGCTGATCCTGTGCTGCTTCAGCCGGCTCAGATGCATCCATATCCGCATCTGCACCAGGGCAGCCCTCGAGTTCCGGATTTGATAAACATTCGTTCACAGAGGGCTGGGCCATCGTTTGCAAAGGCAAAAACGTCAGCAGGAGGACCGTAAACATCAACATTGCTGATACTCTTGGTGCAGAAAACATCATATTCCCCGCTTCAGCTTAACGCTTTCTGAATCGCTTCAATCACACGGTCGGCCTGGAAAGGCTTCACAATAAAGTCCTTGGCACCGGCCTGGATTGCGTCCACAACCATTGCCTGCTGCCCCATAGCTGAACACATAATGACTTTTGCGTCTGGATGAACCGCCTTAATTTCCTTCAAGGCCGTAATCCCATCCATTTCCGGCATGGTGATATCCATCGTGACAAGGTCCGGTTTTTCTTCTTTGTAAAGCTCTACCGCTTTCTGTCCATCTTCTGCTTCCCCAGCAATTTCATATCCGTTTTTTGTTAAAATGTCCTTCACCATCATACGCATGAACGCTGCATCATCTACAATCAGTATTCTTTCTCCCATTTCTCTTCCTCCTGTCATTTCGTTCCTGTATTAACGTAATTTTGTCAGCCGGTCCTTTGGACTTAAAATGTCAGTCACCCGCACACCGAAATTTTCATCAATAACGACGACTTCCCCTTTAGCCATCAACTTTTCATTTACATGAATATCAACAGGCTCACCGGCGAGTTTATCCAATTCCACGACAGACCCGGCAGACAATTCAAGAATGTCCTTCACCGTCCGTTTCGTCCTTCCGAGTTCCACCGTGACTTTTAACGGAATGTCCATCAGCATATCAAGGTTTTTATGAGCGGTTCCTGTCATGGATGGAGACTGCTCGAACTGTTGGAATTGTGCATGCTGCACATCTGCATCCTGAGCACTTCGGCCTGCAGGCCCCCCCACATACTGCGGATCAGCCGGATGCTCTTCGTATTCTGTAACTTCACGCTCCGGTGACGTCTGTGGTTCTTCAGGTGAAGCAGGACCGGTCTGTTCCAGCACTTGTTTTTCATCTGAAATGTTTTTGCTTGGTTGTGAGCCTTCCGGATCGAGAAGCTGCTCTACCAGGTCTTTCGCAAAATTCAGCGGGATCAACTGCATGATTTTTGAGTCGATCAATGTTCCTACTTTGAGTTGAAAAGCTACATTGACCAAGGTTTCCTCCTCAGGGATCATATCCTCCCCTGATTGTTCCTCCAAGTCCAGCACATTGATCGATGGTGGTGAAATATCCACTTTCTTATTAAAGATGGTGGACATACTGGTCGCTGCAGACCCCATCATCTGATTCATAGCTTCCTGAACGGCGCTTAATGCGATTTCATTCAAGTTTTCATCCGGGTTCAGACCATCCCCCCCGAGCATCAAATCAGCGATGATGGCTGCATCCTTCGTCTTCATAACAAACACATTTTCTCCTGTGAATCCGTCTGTATAAGTCACTCCGACGGCGACATGGGGTTTGGGAAATTCGTCCGCCAGATCCTTCCGGTACACGACAGCGATTTCCGGCGTGGTGATCTCTACTTTTTGATTGAGCAGAGAAGACAGCGCAGTTGCGGAGCTTCCAAACGATATATTTCCAATCTCGCCGAGCGCATCTTCCTCAAGAATGGCCAGATGCGACTCTTTGGCAGACAGATCTGAAGCTTTATCGTCTCCTGCGTCAGCCCCGCCATTCAATAACGCATCAATTTCGTCCTGGGATAACATGTCATCACTCATCTTCCCCGCCTCCTTTTGTAAATTCGTCTAATATTTGAACAGCCATTTTACTTTTCACCTGTCCAGGCTGAATGTAAAATTTCGGTTCATCATCCACTTTCATAATCATCGGATGTTCGATGGATTGGTCGAGACGGATGACATCATTTTCATCAAGGTTCAAAAACTGCTCAATACTCATATCCGCCTCGCCAAGGACAGCAAGCATATCAAGCTCTGCTCCCTGTATCGTCCGGCTGATCGCTTCATAGTCCTCCGGATTTCTTTCTTTGGACTGTTCTTTCTGCATCCAGTAATGGACGGAGAGCTTCGGAATGATCGGCTCTAATACAACGTGTGGAATACAGACGTTGATCATGCCGCTCGTTTCTCCGATCGTCGTGTTCAATGAAACGACGATAACAGTTTCATTGGGAGAAACCATCTGAAGGAATTGAGGGTTTACCTCGAAATCCTCAAGCATAGGGTCGATGTCCACAATCGATCCCCATGCCTCCTGATAATTTTCAAGCGCTCGTTCGAACAAGTGGGACATAATCGTCGTTTCGATCTCGGTCAGATTATCCACCTTGTTCACACTGCTCCCACGGCCTCCGAGGACGCGGTCCAGCATGGCGTAGGCGACATTGGGGTTGGCTTCGAGCAGAATGCGCCCTTCCAGTGGAGGGACGCTGAAAATATTCAAAATGGTCATGGCCGGGATCGACCGGATAAATTCTTCATAAGGAAGCTGGTCCACGGACGCTACCTGTATGTCTACATACGTGCGTAACTGCGCAGAAAAGTAAGTCGTCAGCAGCCTGGAGAAATTCTCGTGAATTCTAGACAGGCTTCGGACCTGATCCTTGGAAAATCTCAAGGCCCGCTTAAAATCATACACTCTGACTTTCTTTTCTTTTTCTTCTTTCTTTAATTCCTCGGCGTCCATCTCTCCTGAAGACAGTGCAGATAGAAGGGAATCTATTTCATTTTGTGAGAGAACCTCTTCCGCCAAATTTTCTCCCCCTTCCTTCGATTATTGAAGGACTTTGTTTACGGTATAAACGTCCGTGACTTTACCTTCTGTAAGAAGCTCATTCATCTTTAATTTCATCTTTTCCTCTAAATCAGAAATGCCAGATTGAAAGCTTTCCGACTTCATCACAGATAATTCCTTAATCAATGTATTGCTAATTTGGAAATCTCTCTTTTCCAGTTCCTTTTTCGTAGCTGTGCTGTCTGTGACGACTTGAAAGCTGATCCTCACATAGCTTCCATCTTTCAAGTCCGTGGTGATCTCCTCTGTTACAAAAGAGGCCTCCCGGATATCATCAATGCTGCGTTCTCCGGATCCTTCTTCTCCGCCATTGACGTTCAGGACGAAAACAAGCGCTACAACACCGAGAATCGTTAAGGTGCTTAACGTGATGATCATTCCTTTGAAAATGTTCATCTTTTTACTCACCTGCCTTATCTGCAGCCTGGATCAGGCCTATGCTGCGAAAATAGTCCGTTACCTTCAGAGCCACTTCTTCCTCTGATTCCAACACGAGAAATGTACGCCCGCGGGCAGTGGTAATGGTCGTATCCGGATTAGACTGGACCTGTTCTATGTAAATCGCATTATAGGTGAAAGATTGCCCGTTTAACTTTGTCAATGTAATCATAGAAAGGAGGAGGGTCGGCACCCTCCGTCTCTCCTTATCGCTTCAGATTGACTAGTTCCTGCAGAATCTCATCAGAAGTGGTGATGATTTTCGTATTGGCCTGGAATCCACGCTGGGATGTAATCATTTCAGTGAACTGATCGGCAAGGTCGACATTGGACATTTCAAGCGCCCCTGCAATCATGCCGCCTGTCCCATTCTGACCGGCAACGGATAGATCAGACACGTCATTCAACTCATCGTCATTTGCATTACTGCTTATAAAACCAGAGTTGGGCGTGGCACGATATTCATTTCCGCCGACTTTCTCAAGACCGCCGGGATTGGAAAATTTGGCGAGCATAATTTGACCCGCCTGCTGAACGTTATTATTAGCGTCAATGTAGTTGACAGTTCCATCCGTCTGGACACTGAAGCTCTGTGCGTCATCAGGAATAGTAATCGCACCCTCGTTACCAATGACATACTTCCCACTGTTATTGACGAGTGAGCCATCATCATCCAAGTAAAAGTTCCCGGCTCTTGTGAAACTGACCTGCAGTTGTGAAAGATCTGTGTTTTCTCCACCAACGTTAACGCCAGCCGTTCCCGCTTCCGCAAGCACAAACATGCCGTCTCCTTCAAGTGCAAGATCAAGTGGACGACCGGTGGACTGCCGGTTCCCCTGTGTATGGATGGTATCGATGGAGCCGATTTGTGTCCCAAGACCGACCTGGGTTGCATTCAGTCCCCCTGTCACATTGCCACCATTATCATTGGCAATCGGACCTTGGGCATTGGACATCGTCTGACTCATCATATCCTGAAAAGTGACGCGTCCCTGTTTGAAGCCGTATGTGTTCACGTTGGCAATATTGTTGCCGATCGTATCTAATTTTGTTTGAAAACCTTTCATTCCAGAAACTCCTGAATATAGTGAACGTAGCATGTAGTCAACATTCCTTTCGGTTTTTAATGCCGGTGCTTCTGTCCTTCCGCCCCAGCTGCGGCTTCCCTTCATACGGGTCCAGCCTATTCATTGATAAAAATGGTGCCATTGATATTCGTGAAAATCTGCGACTGCGTTTCCTCCCGGTTCATGGCGGTTACGACGGTCCGGTTCTTCGTACTGACGATCAGCGCTGCTTCATTTGTCAATACAAGAGAATCAGTCACGCCCTTGGTTTCAGCTTCCTGCATTTTTGCAGAGATCTGTTCCCAGGAAGACGGCGCAATGGAAATGTTTCTTGTTTTCAGACGCTGCTCCGCATGTTTGCTGATTTTCAACCCCGCTGCTTCCTCCAGAGCATCCTTAAATGAAGCCGACGTTTCTTTATCTGTTCTTATGCTGGTCTGCCTTCCCATGAGAGGGGGCTGGACAGCATGGATGCGCGGGTCCATCAGGTTTCCTGCTTTCCTGATCCGCTCTCTTGACTCACCTTTGTCAAATCCTGCACTGATACGAGACCTCCGGACTGCAGTTCAACATATGTGCCATCTTCTTTTTGATTAACAGCAGCAACGACATCTGTTCTCAGATCTCCCTGATCCTTGGAAGTATACGTAACTTCCTTTCCGATCAGATGGCTGTAGGTAATCAAGGATGACATGTTCTGCTGCTCTGTGAAGGATTGGAACGCTGTCGACATATTCGTCATCTGCTCCAGACTTGAAAACTGCGTCATTTGCGAAACGAATTCCTGATCTTTCATAGGATCAAGCGGGTTTTGATTTTGAATTTGAGTCATCAGGATTTTCAGGAAATCATCCTTTTCAAGGATATTGCTTCCGGATGTTTGGGTCTGCTGATTTTTCAGATAATAAGACGGATCGATCGAAGTCACGGAACCACCTACACTTTCTCATTCAATAAAATATCTTCAAAAGAGGCGGCATCCTCCCCTTCCTCTTCTTCATTCACATGCGGACTGTCTTCTTTCTCCCTGTGGGACTCATCAGACGATCCCTGTTCATCATCTGCCTGTCCGCTGGAATGGTGCTGCGCGAATGCCAGGGCATCATTTTTTTCAACCACTACCTGCTGGGGGGAGAACACAGGTCTCAAATGATGAAGGTTCCCTTCAAGGAGTTCCTTTGCTGCCTGGGTCTGCACCATTAGTTTGACAATCATCTCACCATTCTGCTGGGTCACCTGTACCATCATGTTTCCGAGGCTCCCGGGCTTCAATTGGATCTGCATTTCCTTCATCCCGGAAGCATGTGTCAACAAGCGGCTGTTATGGACCATCCGCTCCAGCTCCTGCAGAAAACCAGCAGGACGGGTCTGATCACTTCCCGTTTGGTTCACGTGGAGGACCAATTGTTCGACTTTAGACATCACTCCAGAAGTCCCCGGCCAGGAAGGTGTTTGGGCTTCATCCGCACCAGCTGTGTTTCTTAACGCTTCCTGGACCCACCTGCCTATCTCTCTTCCCGTCAAAGGGTGCTGCTGGTAGGCTTGAGGAAGCTTTTGATGCTGGTCCAGCCGTGCAGCAAGCTGTAGAAAAATTTGTTTCTCAACCGGAGCATCACGGAAAAGCCGGTCGACGACGTCCTGTTTCCCAACGTCCATGGAAGCCTGTTGAACGGATTTTGTCAGCGGAATCACTATTTTTTTCAACTCTGATCCTGCCTGCTCACCCTTCCTGAAGGCCTCAACCAAACTCTTGAACTGTTTTGAAAAGGACATCAGCGTGGGTTCGACATCCAGAGCTGCCCCTGCAGGCACACGATTGAGAACACTCTGAGGCAGAACGTCTCCTTTTTCTACATTGGCAGATGCATCAATGACTTGCCCCCCACTGACCAGGGCTGTAAGCATATCTTTCACTTTAGGGTGGCTTTCCTGAAAAAGAGAAGCCATTTCAACCGCTGCATCATCCGGGTGCATGTTTTGCAAAGCTGCCGCTACAGGAGCAAACTTCCCAATGAGAGAGTCCATGGTTTCACCGGATTCCCTGCCGGAAGCCTGGTGCATGAGTGATTGATGAAAATCTCTCCATCCCCTTGAAAGGGCAGGGGTTGAACTTGTTGGTTCATCTTTAGGAGTCATTCGGAATTGATCACCCTTTGTTTCCCTGGGGATGAACAGGGACTGCGTAACTCCAATTGCGTGCATCTGATCTTCAAGATCTGTCATCGCTGCCTGGTCTTCATCCGCACCAGTTGTTGGATTCAATGTTTCCAATAGACCTTCCAGTTGAGAAACGAAAGTCACAGCGGCTTCTTTTGTTACAAAAAGTGGACGATCCTGTGCAGGGCCCTTTCCTTCTGTGCTAACCTTCTCAACCCTCCGGCCTGTTTCTTCATTTTTCATCAAGGAATGTACTTGAAAATCAAATGAGAAGGGAACATCTCTCTGTCCCTTTCTTTGAGACCGTCTGTTCAAACCTGCCGTCACCCCTTCCTGAACCGATTCGTGAGGAGGTGACGATAGGAGCCCGGATGTTTTCGGTAGAAACGATGTCAAATAATAATCCAAATCCGGGTCCTTTTCCACGATCGGAGGACTTCCCGCCCTCTGTTCTTCCGACTGGCTGGGAGAGGCCGTACCAACTGAAACTAATTTCTTTAACACTTCCAGTGATTGTTCATTACCGGCGGCCCCGGTTTTCACAAGAGGGTGTTGGTTGGAAACCTCGGACGGTATACCCTGCACCGGCTTTATTTTCGTCTGCGAATCCGCCTTGATGCTCGATGATCTGCCGGTATGCATCAAAAGAAACTTCTGGAATTCTCCTTGAATCCGGGCCCATTGATTATGTATTTCCCATCCGTCGTTTTCCGGGACACCCTTTGGGGACACAGACTCTACCTGCTGTCCAACTTCATTGATCAACTGCTGCATTCGATTCGTCAGTTCTTCCAAGCCACCGTTCTCGCTGGTATCCGCCCGTGAAGCTGTACCCATCTCAGACATTTTCACAGCCTGAAGCGCTTGTTTGAATGAAATTCCATCAGTCTTAGAAGAAGAGCTCGTGAGTGGCTGCATGGGTACCGACGTTGGTACTAATGAAAATAGTGTGGTTATCTTCTTCACCTCCTTATCGAATGTGTCGTTTATTCATCCATTAAACGGACGGCAATCTCGGCTGCGGCTGCCGATTCCATTGCGCCTAAAATCGTTCCACGTTCTTTATTCGTAATCTCTTTTAGAACGAGTACAGCTTTATCCTGATTCATTTCCTGTAAAATGGGCGCTGCATCTTCTGCGTCCATCTCACGGAACGACAAGGCCAGATCCTTGACAGAATCTTCAGCCTCCTCTTCCTGCACGGCCGGCTGGGTAGCTTCTTCCAAATCGGCTTGAAGCTGAAGGATTTGTCTATCCTTCTCTTCCAACAATGATTCTTTGTCTGAAGACTCCTGCTTCAATTGGTTGATTTCAGCTTCTTTGTTTGCCAGTGCTGCCTCCAGACGATCACTTGTTTCACCGGTCGATTCTGCTTCATTGGAAGAAGTGATTGTTGAAAGTCCGGGAATGGCAGACGCCGCTTTTCCAACCTCTTTGGAAACGTTCATCCCTGACAGTGTCAGTACTACCCATGCGAGGACAGCAAGAAAGATAACGGGAATAAAGACAGCGAGCATGATTTTACCTAAGGAACGCTCTTTTGTTGGGGTGTTTTTTATTTTTCCAGCCATACCATCACCTGTTTAAGAAATTTAAGTATTGATTCATGGACAGTTCATCCATGCGTGCATTTTCTTCGTATTTCATCCACTGCACTTCTTCTTCTTCCTTCATTTCTATTAATTTTTCATACTTTTTCACTTCGATGTAAGCATCTGTCAGAACAGTTTGAGCGTGCTCCATTTTCATACGGGCCTGTTGGACGAACGGCTGCAGATCATCGACGATGGCTTCTAAATGTTCAATATACTGCCGGTGTTGAACGAAAGCGCCGGCCGGGAGAGTCCCCCGTGATAAGGAGTCGTTGAACTGTTCAACTGCCTGCTCTTTTTCCCTGAGCCTTTCATACAGTTCCCGGGCCCGTTTTTCAAAGGTTTCTACTGCTTTTTGGTACTCTTTCTGCTTTTCATGCTTGTCTTTATCTCTTAAGTCCTTAATCTTTTGATAGGTTTGGACAACGGCCGTCATTTACAAATCCCCCTAGTCAAATAACCCTTTCAAATCTTCCACCGAACCTTCATAGCTTGCCGGTTCATATACATCCTGCTTTAAAAACTTCACCAGGTGCGGAAAGTAGGAAATCGATTCATCAATGTCCCGGCTGGACCCTTTTTTATAAGCGCCAATTTGAATCAATTCTCTGTTCTCTTCATACGTTGCCAGATGAGCACGGAGCTGGGATGCTGCATGAGCATGTTCCTCTGTGACAATCTGCTTCATCACGCGGCTGATGGATTTCAGGATATTGACTGCCGGAAACCTTCCCTGCTCAGCCAGTTTACGATCAAGAACAAAATGGCCGTCCAGAATACCACGGACTGTATCAGCGATCGGTTCGTTTAAGTCATCCCCATCTACGAGAACAGTATAGAAGGCTGTGATTGTTCCCCTGCTGGAAGCCCCTGTCCGTTCCAAAAGCTTTGGAAGGAGAGCGAAGACAGAAGGCGTATACCCTTTCGTAGTGGGGGGTTCGCCTGTGGCCAGACCGATTTCACGCTGGGCCATTGCAAACCTTGTGACGGAATCCATCATCAGGTTGACGTTATAGCCAAGGTCACGGAAATACTCACTGATGGCAGTCGCAGTATAAGCCCCTTTCACTCTCATTAAAGCCGGTTGATCTGAAGTTGCCACAACAACAATGGACCGCCTCAAGCCTTCTTCTCCAAGATCATGTTCTATAAATTCCCGGACTTCCCGGCCCCTCTCTCCGATTAAGGCGATCACATTCAAATCCGCCGAGCTGTTACGGGCAATCATGCCCATCAACGTACTTTTTCCAACACCACTGCCTGCAAAAATTCCTACACGCTGCCCTTTGCCCACACTCAACAAGGAATCTACTGCGCGGACGCCGACTTGTATCGGCTCTCTTACCGGCGGCCTCGATAAAGGGTTCGGGGGGTCCTGAATTGTCGGATATTCCTTCAAACCCTTGGGCAGACGGCTTCCGTCCAGCGGCTGTCCGGAGGCATCCAGAACACTCCCGATCAAGCCTCTGCCCACATGAATGTTCAAGGGGGATCCAGTAGCTTCCACAAGACTTCCAGGACTGATATGGGTCACTTCCTGATAAGGCATAAGCAGAATGTTTTCATCATGGAAGCCGACCACTTCCGCCTGGATCGTTGCTTGTCCATGTATCGGCGAATGGATGGTACACACTTCTCCGATCGAAGCCTCCGGACCTTTGGACTCAATCATCAGACCGACGACGCGGTGAATTTTACCGTAGCGCTTATACGTATCTGCCCGGCGGATCACGGATTCAAAAAAAGATTCATTCATCTGCATCCGCCCTTTCTGCAGCTTTCAAGACGGCTTTACGAAGTTCTGTCAGCTGTGTGTCAATTCCTGCATCGATAATTCCAAATGGGGATTCGACTCTGCATGTAAAAGGAGGAAGTTCTGCCTCAACGTATATGGAAAGGTCTGTATTGTGACGAACAGCTTCATGAAGCTCTTCTCTCTGCTCTTGTAAAAGACCGAACTGATCCGGGTGAACATAGATGGTCACTTCTGGCTGCGCCTGCACTTCTTCAATGGCTGCACTGACCAAAGGAAGGAACGCTTCCGGTTGTTCCATCAGTTGTTTTTTTACGATTTTCTCCGCACACGTCAAGGCAAGATCCAGGATCATACGTTCACTTTCCTTTACCTTTTCTTTTTGAAGGATCCCGGCTTTTTCAACGACAAGATTCGCTTGTTCGATCCGGCTTTCATACACCTGTCTGCCTTCCTCCTGCCCTTTAGATGTTCCTTCTTCAAAGCCTTTCCGGAAGGCTTCATTTTCAATGACTTTTCTTTCTTCCTCCCAGGTCTGTTTCATTGCTTCAATTTCGGCAGCCGTCTGCTGGATCAGCTCCTGCTTTCTAGTCTGCAGATGATGGATGTCCTGTTGAAGGGAATCCTTGTGGTTCTCCAGATTCTCTGAGCTGTATTCCTCTTCAGAAGGATGGGGGACTGGATTTACTTTCTTGATTTGAATGACCCTGCCGGTATCCTGTGGATAGTTAGACAATGATGTCATCTCCTCCGCCTCTGGCGATAATGATCTCGCCAATGTCTTCTAAATGTCGAATAGTGGAAACGACCCTCGTTTGAGCTTCTTCCACATCACGCAGACGTACAGGACCCATGAACTCCATTTCTTCTTTAAAGGTCTGGGCCATACGGTCGGACATATTATTGAAGACAACTTCTTTCACTTCTTCACTGGACACCTTAAGCGCCAGACGCAGATCATCTTGGTCAACATCTCTGACTACACGCTGGACAGCCCGGTTATCGAGGGCGACGATATCTTCAAAGACAAACATCCGCTTTTTAATTTCCTCTGCCAGGTTTGGATCCTGGGTTTCCAGGGAATCTAAAATGGTACGCTCTGTGCTGCGGTCAACCCCGTTCAATACTTCGACAACGGCCTGAATACCACCCGTTTCCGTGTAATCGTTTGTGACGGTGGCCGATAATTTCTTTTCAAGAATCTGCTCCACCTGACTGATGATTTCAGGAGACGTCGAATCCATTACGGCAATCCTCCTCGCCACATCGCCCTGCTGCTGCTGTGGAAGTTCTGATAAGACTTGTCCAGCCTGCTCGGCATCCAGGTATGAAAGGACGAGAGCGATCGTCTGCGGATGTTCATTTTGAATGAAATTTAAAATCTGTCCGGGATCCGCCCTTCTTGCAAAATCGAACGGTTTCACCTGAAGAGAAGAAGTCAGACGCCCGATGATATTAGACGCTTCTTCCACACCCAGTGCCTTTTCCAAGATCGTTTTGGCATATCCGATGCCTCCCTGGGAAATGTAGTCCTGGGCTAAAGCAATTTGATGGAACTGATCGAGAATATCTTCTTTCTTGTCAGCTTCCACTTTTTGAACAGAAGAAATCTCCAAAGTGAGCTGTTCAATCTCTTCTTCTGTCAAATGTTTATATACCTGTGCAGCAACGTCGGGTCCCAGAGATATGAGGAGGACGGCTGCTTTTTGTTTTCCTGTCAGTGTCTGCTTGTTCAAAGCCATCTTCAGACCTCCTTAATCATCCGAAATCCAGGAGCGCAGTAACTTCGCAAAATCCTCTGGCTTTTCTTTCGCCATCTTTTCCAGCTGTTTCCGTTTTTGAGTTGATTCATCTTCTTTTTCCTTTATTTCCGGAATTTCTGTTTTTTCTTCAGGTACGGCGCTTTCCTCTGTATACACGTAAAATTCTTCTTCTTCCTCTTCCTTGTTCCGTCTCAATAATCTCCAGATTAGAATAATGATGACCAGAAGCAGGCCTCCAGCCACGATGTAGGCCCACAACGGAAGCCCCGTAGACGTTTCACCGGTTGGAAATTCCACTTGGCCGCTGAATTCCTGGAATACGATCGAAACCTTTCCGTCGGTATTCTCCTGCTCGTATTCTTCATTGATGGATGTTGTAATCATCGAGTCTACAATCGATTGAACACTTTCCTGAACGGTCTGCTCTTCTGCTGCAGTCAAATACTCAACAGAGCCGTCTTCGTTCACGGACTTTTTATTATCCACTGCCACCTGAATACCGAGGTCACGTACTTTATACGGACTTTCCTCTATATTTTTCTTAATCCGGTTGAATTCATTATTGATCGTTTCTTTTTTCATTTCATAATCGCCGCTTCCGGTTTCGCCGGCTTCATAGTTCGGAATATCTTCGTCCCCTGTTCCGGCCGTTCCGCCTTCGGGTACAGCACCGTCCTCGTATGTCTCTTCAATCAATTCCATACTTACAGGGAGCCCTGCCATCGTTTCGGGGTCCACCGGTTCCACAAGCTCTTCCACACGGTTTTCTTTAGTAAAATCAATATCTGCCGTTACGGTTGCAATCACTTTCTGCTCCCCGATCATCATTCCGAGCATATGCTGCAGCCGTTGTTTGATATCTTTTTCAATATCTGATTTGACCTTCTGCTGGTATGTATACATCTCTTCCTGTCCAGCCATTTCAGATTGATTGTCAAAATAATTGAAATTTTGATCCATGATGACGATATTATCTTTAGACAAGTCAGGTACAGACTTGGAAATCAGGTTATAAAGCGTTTCAACCTGGCCCGCTTCCAGCTGATACCCCGGCTGGACATCAAGGACAACAGACGCCGAAGCATTCGCTTCGGCATCTGCAGCAAAAAGCTGTTCTTCAGGCATGTTAATCATCACTTTTGCATTTTCAATCCCTTGAATACCTGTGATCAATCCAGCCAGTTCCGTCTGCATAGCATCCAGTTTGATGACATCAAATTCATTGTCTGTCATCCCCCACGAGATGTTATTACTGAAAAAGCTGTAGTCGATCGTTCCACTGTTCGGAATGCCCGAAGCGGCCAGATCTACAAGAAGCCCTTCCACCTCTGAGTCAGGAACAAGAATGCTTGTCCCCCCCTGGTCCAGCTCATAAGGGATGCCGCGTGTATCCAGTTCCGCTTTAATCTGTCCGGCCTCCTGAACAGTAATATCCTTGTAGAGAGGTACCATCCCCGTGTTGGATGCCAGCACACTGATCACGATTAAAGCAATAACCAGCACAGCTCCTGCTGTTGTCATCAAGCTGCGCTGTCCTTTGCTGCGGCTTTTCCAAAAAGCAGTCAGCCGCTCTTTATATCCATGTAATTGCTCTTTCATAACTGCCCCCAAAAAAATTACGATTCAACCGAATCGTATAATGCAAATCTTCTCATGAACTGCTATACCTGCATGCGCATCATTTCTTTATACGCGTCGATGACTTTGCTCTGCACTTCCACAGCTGTCTGCATCGTAATACCGGCTTTCTGGGATGCAATCATGACATCATGGAGATCATCGATGCCGCCGGTGGCAAGAGCCTTCGTTTTTTCGTCTGATACGACTTGAACGTGATTCAACTGATCCACGGCGTTCTTTAACTGACTGGAAAATGACTGATGGGCCTCACTCGGGGAAACCCCTTTCTGCCACTGTGACTGCACAGGTTCGGATATGGATTTCACACTCGTTAATGGATTCATTTCTGCCATCCGTTATCTATCCCCTTTCTTTATCTGCCAATCTCTAAAGCTTTCATCAGCATGCTTTTCGAAGCGTTCAGCGATGTAACGCTTGCTTCATATGAGCGTGTTGCACTCATCATATCCACCATTTCCTGCAGGGGATCCACGTTGGGAACTTGAACATATCCTTCATCATCCGCATCCGGATGGGACGGGTTGTACGCCATCTTGAAAGGTTCTTCGTCCTCCACAATTTCCGAAGCCTTCACACCTGATGTATGGCCGGTCTCTGTGGATTGCTGCAGGACGTGCTTGAAATCCTGCTTCTCCGGTTCCAAAACAACCATCTTCCGTTGGTATGGTTCCCACTCTCCATTTTCATTGATGGAAGCCCTCGTGGAATTCGCATTGGCAATGTTGGATGATGCCACATCCATACGCAGCCTCTGGGCCGTCAATGCGCTGCCGCTGGCGTTCATAGCCTGAAATATACTCATCGATTAACCACCACCTTTTAATACGGATTGAAGACTTTGAAACTTCCCGTTCATACGTTCCACGAGCGCTTGATATTGGATCTGGTTCTGTGCCAGCTCGTTCATCTCTTTATCTATATCCACATTGTTTCCGTTCGGATGATAGGATGAATCGTTTTTCTTATATGTAGTATAGGATTGACCAGCGCCACCGCTGAAGTTGATATGTCCGGCATGTGTAGTTTTCGTCTGGAACGACGTTTCCTTGGCAAGGATATCTTTGAATGCCACCCCTTCTGCCTTGTATCCCGGCGTATCTACATTGGCGATATTATTGGATAACGCTTTGTTTTTGGCCGCAGAATAATCAAGAGCACCCTGAAGGGACGTAAACGTGTCATTAAACAGGCTCACCTTTCCACCTCTATCCTTCATTCGACATTTTTTCCATATCCCATCTTCAATTTTAAAAAAATTACTTAAAATTTGTCTATACAATCCTGACTTTTTTTACGAGAGTATTACAAATAGTACATATTAACTATGATTAAATACCTTATAAAGTGTATGATAATGGAAAAATTGTCGAATAGAATCTTATAATGAACATTATGTCATAAAAGTGTGTCGAATAGTATGTATTTATTGGAATATAAAAAAATAATCCAATAGGCACAAAGAGAGGCAGGATGTTATAAAAAGGGTTTAAAAAAAAAGCAGGCACACGGCCTGCTTTTTTTAGTTTGTGCGAAGCTTCTGTAGCTCCAGCAAGAAATTATTATTAAGAACTTTAATATAGGTTCCCTTCATCCCAAGAGAACGGGACTCGATGACTCCTGCACTTTCCAGTTTGCGAAGTGCATTTACGATGACAGAACGGGTGATTCCCACGCGGTCGGCAATTTTACTTGCCACCAGCAGGCCTTCATTGCCTTCCAGTTCATCAAAAATGTGTTCAATGGCTTCAAGTTCGCTGTAGGACAGGGAGCTGATCGCCATTTGCACAACAGCTTTGCTCCGTGCTTCCTGCTCGATTTCCTCTGTTTTCTCATGAAGAATCTCCATGCCTACAACCGTGGCACCATATTCGGCTAGAAGCAGGTCATCGTCATTGAAATTTCCGTTAAGACGGCTCAGAATCAATGTACCGAGGCGCTGTCCGCCCCCGATGATTGGAACGATGGTTGTCAGACCGTTCTCAAACAAATCGCGGTTTTCAATAGGGAAGGCGGTATATTCACTGTCGATATCAATATCAGGGGTTGTCTCCTGGATATTGAACAGACTCTGGGTATACTCCTGAGGGAACTGGCGGTCAGAAAGCATCGCCTTCATACGCTCGTTCTCAATCTCCTGATTAATCGCAAAGCCGAGAAGCTTTCCGCGACGGCTCAGTACGAATGTGTTGGCTTCAATGACATCACGCATGGTAGCGGACATATCATTGAAGTCGACGGACTTTCCTGTTGTTTTCTGCAGCATTGCGTTGATCTTACGTGCACGATCTAGTAGTTTCATGTGCATTTCCTCCTTGTTGATCTCTCCTACAAGATAAATCGGCTGAGATCTTTGTTTTTAACAATTGATGATAATTTACTGTCTACATACTGTGGTGTAATTTCGATGGTTTCCATCATGACATCCGGAGCTTCAAACGAAAGATCCTCAAGCAGTTTTTCGAGAATCGTATGAAGTCTGCGGGCACCGATATTATCTGTTTCCTGATTCACTTCATGAGCGATTTCTGCGAGTCTGGTAACAGCATCGTCAGAAAATTCAACCTTTATACCTTCAATTTCAAGTAAAGCTTTATATTGTTTTAAAAGCGCATTGGAAGGCTCCATTAATATACGCTTGAAATCGGCCACACTGAGTTTGTTAAGCTCGACCCGGATCGGAAAGCGGCCCTGTAATTCAGGGATCAGGTCGGAGGGTTTGGACATATGGAAGGCGCCCGCTGCTACGAAGAGGATGTGATCGGTCGCTACAGGTCCATATTTCGTTACAATCGTGGATCCCTCCACAATCGGAAGAATATCACGCTGTACACCTTCACGGGATACATTCCCCTGGTTGTCCCCTTTTGCCGCGACCTTATCAATCTCATCGATAAAGATCATCCCGGACTGCTCTACTTTATAAACCGCTTCCTGTCCAACTTCATCCATATCCACAAGTTTTCCCGCTTCTTCCTGGGTCAGAACTTTTCTCGCTTCTGATACGGAAAGGCGGCGCTTTTTCTTTTTCTTAGGCATAAACTGGCTGAATGCATCCTGCATGTTCATCCCCATCTGTTCCATTCCTGAACCTTGGAGCATATCAAACATGGAAGACTGCGATTCTTCGACCTCTATCGTCACCATCCGGTCTTCCAGCTCACCCATATCAAGCTGGTGGCGGATCCGGCTCCGCTTCGTTTCGATTTCGGCTTCTTCCTGGGACTCGTCGGGTTGGTTGTCCTGCTGGCCATTTTGGTTAAACAGCATTTCAAAAGGATTCTTGAAATTATTATTCTGCTTCTTCTTGGATGGAACGAGAAGTTTAACCAGTCTCTTATCCGCCTGTTCTTCGGCCCGGTCCTTGACCGCGTCCATTTTCTCTTCCTTGACCATACGGACCGCCATTTCGACGAGGTCGCGCACCATGGATTCGACGTCACGGCCGACATAGCCGACTTCCGTGAATTTGGTGGCCTCTACTTTTACAAAAGGAGCGCCTGTAAGCTTGGCAAGCCTGCGGGCGATTTCTGTTTTACCAACGCCTGTCGGACCCATCATCAAAATATTCTTCGGAACAATTTCATCCTTCAGCTCATCGGTCAGCTGCATACGGCGGTAACGGTTCCTAAGAGCAATAGCGACGGAGCGTTTGGCGCTGTCCTGTCCAATAATGTATTGATCCAGTTTTTCTACAATTTGTTTAGGGGTTAACTGTATAGACATTCCTGGTCCTCCTTATTCGAGAACTTCCAAAACGATCTGATCATTTGTAAACACACAGATTTCTCCGGCAATTTCCAGCGCAGCTCTTGCGATATCCGGAGCGGACTGATCCGGGGAGTATCTCTTTAATGCGCGTCCGGCGCTGAGCGCAAAGTTTCCGCCGGATCCGATGGCAAGTATTCCGTCATCTGGTTCAATGACTTCCCCTGTTCCGGAGACGAGAAACATTTTTTCCTTATCCATTACAATCAACATGGCTTCAAGCTTTCTTAATACCTGGTCACTGCGCCACTCCTTGGCCAGTTCCACAGAGGCTCTTGCCAGATTGCCGTCATAACTTTCAAGCTTGCCTTCAAATTTCTCGAAAAGTGTAAAAGCATCGGCTACGGAACCGGCGAAGCCGGCGAGTACCTGATCGTTGAACAGTCTTCTCACTTTCCTGGCTGTATGCTTCATCACTACCTGATTTCCTAATGTCACCTGTCCGTCCCCGCTCATGGCTGACTTCCCATTGTGCTGGACGGCGAAAATAGTCGTTGCGTGAAATTGCTGATCCATATGATTCACCTCTTATTCGCTCTTGGATGGCTGTTCATATATACATTTCTCAGTCGATCCTTGGTTACATGCGTATAGATCTGCGTGGAAGATAAATGCTCATGGCCGAGCAGTTCCTGAACGGACCGCATATCAGCCCCCTCGTTCAGCATATGTGTAGCAAACGTATGCCGGAGCTTATGAGGGTGAACATCCACAGTTAACGCAGCTTCTTTCACCATTTTATTTAAAATCAAACGAATTCCATCAGCCGTAAGCGGTCCACCCCGGGCATTGAGAAACAATGTCCGGACAGGGTCCTTTTGTTTAGACGATAAGTCAAGACGGCCGTCTTCCATGTATGTTCGGAGCGCTTGTGAAGCTGACTTTCCAAAAGGAACATACCGCTCTTTTCTTCCCTTTCCGAGGACAAGAGCTGTGTTCAGGGAAAAGTCCAGGTCTCCTGTTTTCAACTGGACACATTCACTCACACGAATCCCCGTTCCATACAACAGTTCGAGAAGAGCCTGATTTCTCTGTCCGAGTGGATCTGTCAGATCACTGACTTGAAAAAGCTGATCCAGTTCCTGTTCATAAAAGAAATTAGGAATAGGAGCTTCCGCTTTAGGAAGCGACACATTGGCGAACGGGTTGCTGTCAAACCAATTCTCCCTTTCTAAATACTTAAAAAAACTCCGGAGGCTGGACACTTTCCTGGAAACAGTTTTTCTCGCGTACCCTGCTTCATACTGCTTTGTTAAAAATACTCGGACGGTCGAATAATCACAGCTCTCAATGGCTGTCCCTTCCGCATGAAGGAAAGTATAGAACTCATCAATATCTCTGCCGTAATGCTTGATTGTCAGAGGCGACGCATTCTTTTCAATCTGAAGGTACTCCATAAACGATTCTTTATAGGAATGCATGAGTTTTTCACCTCACAAAGGCGATTAAATTTTATCACACCATTGACTGAATAAACAATGGATTTAATTAAAATGTAACAAAATTCTGAATTGTTTCCAAGTCTAAACAATTAATTGGAAAAGATTACAGGATTTCCGGCTCCAGCTGCTGTGCCATCAGTGCTGTCAAGTATGTAGCCTTACCAAAGCGTAATTATAGCGTCCAACTCCACCCGTGTCAATTAAAATAATTGGAAAGAGCCTATGACTATAAGGATAGTCATAGGCTCTTGAAAATATAACAGGACTCAAGCCTGCGGTTCTTCTTTATAATCACAGCTGGTACATTGGATCTGGGTACCTTTCTTGACTTTCTTCTCTACAAGCAGCGACTCACATTTCGGACATGGCCGGCTGATCGGTTTATCCCAGGAAATAAAGTCGCAGTCCGGATAGTTTTCACATCCAAAGAACTTCCGATTTTTCTTACTTTTTCTTTCTACTACTTCTCCGTCTTTACACTTCGGACAAGTGACTCCGACTTTCTTCAAAATCGGCTTCGTATTCCGGCACTCCGGGAAGTTGGAACAGGCAAGGAACTTTCCATAGCGTCCCATCTTATAAACCATTTCATGGCCGCATTTTTCACAATCAATGCCTGCCGGCTCATCCTTAATTTCCACTTCTTCCATTTCTTTTTCTGCTTTTTCCAGTCTCGGCTGAAAACCTTGATAGAACTGGCCGATAATGTTGACCCATTCCTCTTTGCCTTCTTCAATGGCATCCAGGTCATCTTCCATTTCCTTCGTAAACGCCGCATCAATGATTTCCGGAAAGTACTCGCGCAGCTGATCAAGGACGATTTCGCCAAGCTCGGTTGGAACAAATCGTTTATTATCCAATGCGACATATCCGCGGCGCTGGATGGTATCAAGCGTAGGGGCGTAAGTGGAAGGGCGTCCAATCCCCAGTTCTTCCAGCGTTTTTACAAGGCGCGCTTCGGTATAGCGTGGAGGCGGCTGAGTGAAGTGCTGGTTCGGCTTGATTTCCTCTGCCTTCACCGTCATGCCTTCTTCGAGATGAGGCAGGAGTTTATCCTTTTCCTTCTTGTTGTCATCATTGCCTTCGACATAGACTTTCATGAAACCTTTGAATTTGACCTCAGAGCCCGTCGCACGGAACTCCACCCCTTCATTGGTCATGTGTACGGTCATCGTGTCAAGGACAGCCGGTGCCATTTGACTGGCTATGAAACGGTCCCAGATCAGCTTATAAAGACGGTACTGGTCCCTGGAGAGGATACTCTTCATCGCTTTAGGGTCTCGATCAGCCCCTGTCGGCCGGATCGCTTCGTGGGCATCCTGTGCCCCTTCCTGCTTTTTAGCCGCTTTGCCGGCACCAAGAAACTCTTTCCCGAAATTGTTTTCCACGTACTGTTTGGCATCATCCTTTGCAGAATTCGAAAGACGTGTGGAGTCGGTACGCATATAGGTGATCAAACCAGTGATCCCCTGTTTGCCTCCGAGATCAATCCCTTCATAAAGCTGCTGGGCAATCATCATCGTCTTCTTAGCCCTGAAGTTGAGCTTTCGCGCCGCTTCCTGCTGGAGGGAGGACGTTGTGAATGGAAGCGAAGGATTCCGCCGCCTTTCCCGCTTGTTTACTTTGTCTACTGTAAAGTTTCTGCCATCCAGACGGGACTGGATCGTTTCCACATCCTGCTGAGTCTTAAGTTCCTGCTTCTTACCATCGACACCGTAGAAAGACCCTTCAAAAGGCTCCTTCTCCTTCAGGAAATCAGCTTCAATCGTCCAGTATTCTTCAGGCTGGAATTTCTTGATTTCATTCTCGCGGTCAATAATAATTTTTACTGCAACGGATTGTACGCGCCCGGCACTCAGCCCTTTTTTCACCTTTTTCCAGAGAATCGGGCTGATGTTGTATCCTACAAGTCTGTCAAGAATACGTCTGGCCTGCTGAGCGTCCACAAGATCGGAATCGATGCTCCGCGGCTGTTTAAAGGAATCTTTAATGGCTTCTTTAGTGATCTCATTAAATACGACACGGCATTTGGACTGGTCATCAATGTCCAGGCTGTGGGCAAGGTGCCAGGCGATGGCTTCCCCTTCACGGTCGGGGTCGGCTGCAAGATAGACTTTCTTAGCCTTCTTAGCGGCCGTCTTCAACTCTTTTAATACCGGACCTTTGCCTCGTATCGTAATGTACTTCGGTTCAAATTCATGTTCCACGTCCACACCCATTTGACTCTTTGGAAGGTCACGGACATGCCCGAGGGAAGCTTTAACTTTATATTTTTTTCCAAGATAGCGTTCAATTGTTTTTGCTTTTGCAGGTGATTCCACTATTACAAGATAATCTGCCATACAGGTTCCTCCCATAGAGGTGTTTTCTCTATAAATTTTACATAAAATAAATCTTCCCTATTATTAAATACAATGAAACCGTTTGTCAAACCGGTCCTCTCTCTTTATTAGGGAATAACGACTAATTCTTCTTAGTACTGTACCACCTTTGTCACCGATTATTCAAATTTTTCAAACCAGTCTTCAGCTATGTCTTGGTACGTGTGAACAAGCTTGGCCCCTTCATTTATAAGGTGGTGGCACCCCTCACTTGTCGGGCTTCCCGCCGGACCTGGAAGGGCATACACACTTCTCCCCTGCTCCAGAGCCTGATCCACCGTAATCATTGTCCCACTTCTCATTTTTGCTTCAATGACAAATGTGGCTGGGCTCAATCCTGAAATAAGCCGGTTACGTTCAGGGAAGTGATATTTCTTCGGCGGTATATCAGGAGGGTATTCACTAATGACTATATGATGATCAGCCATTTGTTTATACAAAGAAAGATTGTTTGAAGGGTAAATATGCTCAAAACCCGACCCAAGAACAGCAGCCGTCTTCCCCCCATTATAAACAGCGAGGGTGTGCGCATACTGATCAATTCCATAAGCCATCCCGCTGACAATCAAAGCTCCCTGATGAATGAGTGGGGTGAGCACCTGTTTCATTGCCGGGAAAGCGTAGGAAGAGGGTTTTCTTGTACCGATAACGCTGAGGGAAAAAACGTTGGAGAGTAGATGGGGATGGCCCTCCATATATAACACGAGAGGAGGGTCGGGAATGGTACGGAACATAGGAGGAAACTGGTCATCAAACCACGTTAAAATGGTATACCTCCGAAGATAGTTGTCGAGTTTCTTCATTATATTAGGGTCTTTCAGCCTTCGATAAATCATTTGGGAGGTGCGGATAGGAGTGCCTGTTAAAGAAGCGAATTCTTTTGGGGAAAGGTTTGTGAGGAAATCAAGTTCAGGGTCCGATGTCAGCAGGGTTCTTATTCGTGCTCTGCTTATTATCGAAAGACTGTGCAGGCCGATCAGTCTGATTCGTTTGGAATTCATACAGCACCTCATTTGTATTGGATTTCATGATAAGGAGACCGCATCTGTATCGATACGGCCTCCCCGGGCTACCTTTTAATGGGTCTTACATTTATCGAAAAGATTTTCATTTTTCAACACTTCAATAAGGGTTTCTCCCATGACAGACGGAGTCTCTGCCACTTGAATCCCACACTCATTCATGACACGGATTTTCTCATCCGCTGTTCCTTTACCTCCGGAAATGATGGCACCCGCGTGCCCCATACGTTTCCCTGGAGGGGCTGTTCTGCCTCCGATAAAGCCGACAACAGGTTTGTTCATGTTCGCTTTCACCCATTCAGCCGCTTCTTCCTCAGCAGTGCCTCCGATTTCACCAATCATAATGACCGCTTCTGTATCGTCATCCTCATTGAAGGCTTTTAAGACATCAATAAAGTCGGTTCCATTTACAGGGTCACCACCGATACCGACGGCTGTTGATTGACCGATCCCTGCCTCAGAAAGCTGGTGTACGGCTTCATACGTCAATGTACCGGATCGGGATACTACCCCAACATGGCCTTTCTTATGGATGTATCCAGGCATGATGCCGATTTTACATTCATCCGGCGTAATCACTCCCGGGCAGTTCGGCCCGACAAGACGGGTCTTCCTGCCTTCCATATACCGTTTCACTTTAATCATATCCAGAACAGGAATATGTTCGGTAATGCAGATGGCCAGATCCATTTCTGCATCTGTCGCTTCCATGATGGCATCTGCAGCAAATGGGGCAGGTACATAGATGACCGAAGCGTTGGCACCTGTTTTTTCAACCGCTTCTGACACGGTATTGAATACGGGAATGCCTTCCACTTCTGTACCGCCTTTGCCTGGTGTTACTCCACCGACGATCTGTGTGCCGTATTCCACCATCTGCTTGGTGTGAAACAAGGCTGTTGATCCTGTAATCCCTTGAACAATCACTTTAGTATCCTTGTTAATAAATACACTCATCTCATTCCCCGCCTTTCCTACTTCACTAGTTCCACGATTTTTTGTGCGCCTTCTGCCATGGAATCTGCAGAAGTAATGTTCAAACCGGATTCATCAAGGATTTTCTTCCCGTCCTCGACGTTGGTTCCTTCGAGTCGGACAACAAGCGGAAGCGTCAAACCGATCTGCTTCGTCGCTGCAACGACACCTTCAGCAATGACATCACATTTCATAATGCCTCCGAAAATGTTAACGAAAATCCCTTTTACGTTATCGTCGGATAGAATAATTTTGAAAGCCTCGGTGACTTTCTCCGTCGTCGCACCGCCGCCGACATCAAGGAAGTTCGCCGGATCACCGCTGTAGTGCTTGATTGTATCCATCGTCGCCATAGCCAGTCCAGCGCCGTTAACCATGCAGCCGATATTGCCATCCAGGGCGATATAGCTGAGGTCATACTTGGATGCTTCCACTTCTTTCGGATCTTCTTCATCCAGATCACGAAGCTCCATGATATCTTTTTGACGGAATAGAGCATTGTCGTCAAAATTCAATTTTGTATCCAGGGCAAGGACATCTCCGTCTCCAGTCGTGACCAGGGGATTGATTTCAGCTACGGAGCAGTCCTTTTTAACGAACACATCATACAATCCAAGCATGAACTTGACCGCTTTACCGACGGCTTCTTTAGGGATGTTGATATTGAATGCCAGACGTCTTGCCTGGAAAGGAGTCAGACCTGTAACCGGATCAATGACTTCCTTGAAGATTTTTTCCGGAGTTTCAGATGCCACTTCCTCAATCTCCGTACCACCCTCCTCAGAGGCCATCATCGTTACACGGCTTGTCGCGCGGTCAAGGACAAGGCCGACATAATATTCACTTTGAATGTCGCACCCTTCCTCGATGAGTAAGCGCTTAACTTCTTTGCCTTCTGGTCCAGTCTGATGGGTGACAAGCGTTGAACCTAGTATGTCATCGGCATATGTACGGACTTCATCAAGATTTTTGGCGATTTTCACTCCGCCCGCTTTTCCACGCCCACCTGCATGGATCTGCGCTTTCACGACAGTAACGCTGCTGCCAAGCTTCTCTGCTGCCTCAACAGCTTCATCGACTGTATAAGCTACGTATCCATTTGGCACAGAAACGCCAAAATCACGCATGATTTGTTTTCCTTGATACTCATGAATGTTCATGTTTCATCCTCCCATCAATTTTCACTGCATGTACATTGTATAAAAAAACGCTGTCAATTGTCCATAAAAAGCGTGATATCTGTCGAAAAATTCAATAGATTAACAAAAATTATCTTATGTAAACAAAAGGAAGCAGGAACCAGTCCGATCCGGCTCCCCCCCTGTTCCTGCTTCCTTTGAAGAGGCTGTTTCAATAACGAAAACGCCCCCTCCTTCTAGAGCATGTTTTTAACGGGAGCAAAGGTTTTCCTGTGTACAGGGGTGATTCCATAGATTTCAAGGGCCCTAAGATGATCTTTTGTTCCATAGCCCTGGTTGGACTTGAACTGGTAACCCGGATACACTTCATCGAGCTCTGCCATCATCCGGTCCCTCGTTACCTTGGCAACCACACTGGCTGCAGCGATCGATACACTCCGCTGGTCCCCCTTGATCAGTTTCGTTTCACTCCATCCGTCACCGAGCGTCATCGCATCGACCAGAAGGTGATCCGGCTCGTGTTTCAACTGGGATACGGCCCGTTTCATAGCGAGCCTGGCGGCCTGATAGATATTGAGCTGATCGATTTCCCTGCTGGATACAATACCGGCTGCCCAGTCGGCATCTCTCGTAATCTGTTCATAGAAACTTTCCCGCCTGGATTCTGAAAGCTGCTTGGAATCATAGAGACCTTCCAAATAATAATCATCGGGAAGGACAACCGCTCCTGCGACGACCGGACCAGCAAGCGGCCCCCTGCCGGCTTCATCAATACCGCATACATACTGGCGCTCACCTGCCCAGGCTTTTTTTTCAAACTCGAGCATGTCTTCATACTGCTTTCGAAGGGCTTCTCTTTTCTTCTGCCTGTCTGTATACTGCTTTAACAGCTGCTGGACCCCTTTGCGGGTATCCCCGGACAGTTCCTCCCATTCGGCTTCTGTCGGCTTCTGTGCCTGCAGCATGGCTTTAATTTCATTGATTGTACGTTTGGACATGATGGCTCCTCCGTTTCTTTTCGTTCGACTGTCGGAACTACAAGGTTCACACCCATAAAAAAAGCGCTCCAGGCACGGGCCTGCAGCGCTCATTCCTGCATCTATTCAGGAGTTTCCAGACTGATCAGCCCGAGTTTTCCTGTGCGTAAATCCTGAAGAATAATATCGGACACTTTTTCAAAATTCACGTGGCCCCCGCTTTCCAGGCAGCCCCGTTTTTTACCAATGTGCTCAAAAACGTCCATCATATCATCAACCTGGTCCAACCCGAACCGATGTTCAAGCATACTTGGATATTCCCGGCTGAGAAAATCAATCACGTAGGCGGCCACATCTTCCTTAGGCAGAATTTGATCCTTGATCGTTCCGATGGACGCGAGACGGTATCCGACCTCTTCTTCCTCAAATTTAGGCCAAAGGATTCCCGGTGTATCCAGCAGTTCAAATTCTTTCTTCACTTTAATCCACTGCTGTTTCGTCGTAACCCCTGGTTTATCTCCCGTTTTGGCGGCTCTTTTATTTACAAGACGGTTGATCAGCGTCGATTTTCCGACGTTCGGGATACCGATAATCATCGCTCTTGATGCTCTTGGACGAATGCCCTTGGCCACGAGCTTATCGATTTTTTCCTTCCCGAGGGCTTTTGCCTTCTGAATTACCCGCTGGACATCCTGCTTTTGATTGGCTTCAATCGCAACAGCGGGAATACTTTTGTTTTGGAAATAGTCAATCCACTGTTCTGTGACTGCAGGATCAGCCAGATCCTTTTTCATCAGCACAACCATTTTCGGCTTTTCCTGAAGAATCCCGTGAAGCATCGGGTTCTGTGAAGATAAAGGTGCTCGGGCATCGACAAGTTCAATGACAAAGTCGACGAGCTTTAATTTTTCTGCTACTTCCCGTTTCGCTTTTGCCATGTGCCCGGGAAACCATTGTATACTCATGTAAATCCTCCTAATTAACGATACGGATGCGGTCCAGCGGCCAGTAGGATAACACAGCTTCTCCAACCAGCTGTTCTTCCGGAATCATGCCGAGGACGCGGCTGTCGGTGGAGTTGTCCCGGTTATCCCCAAGAACAAAGACATGACCTTCAGGCACTTCCTCAAAACCACCTGGAATGTCCTCTTCCATCCTGAAGTCGCTGGTCAGTATGCTGCCTTCCGGAAGCTGTGCCTTTCTTTCCTCAAGAAAGGGCTCCTCCACCCGTTCGCCATTCACATATAACTGATCATTTTCATAGGCGATGTGATCCCCTGGGATACCGATGACCCGTTTTATGTAATCTTTCTGTTCTGTTGCATGAAAAACGACGACATCAAACCGATCAGGAGAAGTCAGACGTTTATGCAGCTTACTCACAATGAGGTGATCTCCACTATGAAGTGTCGTAAGCATAGACGGTCCTTCGACGACAACAGGTGCAAAAATAAATACCCGTACAATCACTGCCAGAACAGCAGCGATGGCAAATGCTTTGACCCAGTCCAACCACTGTTGCTTCATTTCCCCACTTCCCTGTCTTATGACGTTCATCTCCGCTGTTTTCATCGTATAACAGCTGGAACTTATTATAAAGTAGAAAAAAGGAGCTTGGCATACGCAAGCTCCTTTTCACCGGTTTAGATAATTTCTTTAATACGTGCTGCTTTACCACGAAGGTTACGTAGATAGTAAAGTTTCGCACGGCGTACTTTACCACGACGAGAACGTTCGATTTTAGCAATACGTGGTGAATGAACTGGGAATGTACGCTCAACACCTGTGCCGTAAGTAATCTTACGAACTGTGAATGTTTCGCTGATTCCACCGTTCTGACGTTTAATAACAACACCTTCGAATACCTGGATACGCTCACGGGTGCCCTCGACAACCTTCACGTGTACTTTGACAGTGTCACCAGGACGGAAGTCAGGGTGATCTGTACGAAGCTGTTCTTTTGTAATGTCATGAATCAACTGTTGCATGATCTTCACTCCTTTTTAACTAATGCTCTTGTCTTCTAAGAGGCAGCGGAACATCGTTTTCCACTTAAACCGATCGTTTAAGCACAAAATTTAATATACCATACAGGGAGAAAAACTTCAACCGCCGGCTGTTATTTTTTCCACTCTTCCAGCCACGTTTTTTCCTGATCCGACAGCTCTTTTTTCTCTAAGAGATCCGGTCTGCGTTCATACGTACGCTTCAGAGACTCTTTGTGTCTCCACTCATCAATTTTAGCGTGATTGCCCGAGAGAAGGACATCAGGGACCTTCATCCCACGGAAATCCGCCGGCCGTGTATAATGAGGATGCTCCAGAAGGCCGTTGGAAAAGGAATCCATCGGAGCCGACTGTTCATTTCCGAGCACCCCGGGAAGCAGACGGACAACGGAATCAATGACAACCATAGCTCCGAGTTCACCACCAGTGAGCACGTAGTCTCCAATGGAAATTTCATCGGTCACGAGCTCTTGGCGGATGCGCTCATCATATCCTTCATAATGGCCGCAGATAAATACAAGATGGTCTTCCTCAGAAAGCTCTTCCGCCTTCTGCTGGGAATAAGGTTCCCCCTGCGGACAAAGCAGGACGACGCGTGGAGGCTTTTCCGATTTTTCCCGGATGGCCTCAATGCTGTCGAAAATCGGCTGAGGGGAGAGTACAAGACCGGCTCCACCCCCGTAAGGATAGTCATCCACCTTATTATGCTTACTTGTTGTGTAATCACGGAAATTCACATATTCATATGAAAAAGCCTGCTGCTCCCGAGCCCGCTTCATAATGGAATTCTGCAGGACACCTTCGAACATTTCTGGAAACAGCGTTAATATATCGATATGCATGTCAGTCCAGCAGCCCTTCTATTGGATCGATGATGATCGTTTTTTCCGTTGGATTTACCTTCTTCACAACCGGCTCGATATAAGGGATCAAAAGATCTTTGCTTCCCCGGCGTTGAACGACCCATACGTCGTTGGCGCCCGGTGTCAGGATTTCTTTGATAACCCCTAGTTCTTCCCCTGATTCAAGGTAGACGGTACATCCGATAATCTCATGAAAATAAAATTCATGATCCCCGAGTTCTTCCTGTTCCTCTTCTGAAACCATCAAGGTCACGTTCTTCAACGGTTCCACATCATTAATGGATGGAAGATCCTCAAAGCTGATCAGGTCGAATCCTTTATGGACCCGGTGACTGCGGACGACCAAAGTTTTTGTTTCCTGTTTATCACTTACCCAATACAAAAGCTGCCCGGGCTGGAAGCGTTCCTCGAAATCCGTGATTCGATGGACTTTCACTTCTCCTTTGATCCCATGTGTGTTAATGATTTTTCCGACATTAAACATTTGTCTATCCATGTTATTACCTCGCTCGTATGACTTTTCCATCTTTAATGGTGATCTGGCGGTCCTGGATAATGTCTTCCCACACGTCACCTTCCTCGATCGTGACTAGCGTGTCGACTTCATCCGTTTCCAGCTCACTTCCATCCGGAAGGATATCGAGCTGTTTACGCTGATATTCCATCCACCTGAGCTGATCTCTCCGGCGGCTGATCTCACGGGAAAACCTCCGCTCCACTTCCTGTTTGGATACACCGGGTTTGCGCTCCAGTTTTTTCTGTTCAAAAGCAAGCTGCCGGCATTCTTCATCAAGCTGGCGCTCCCTCTGGTTGAACCTTTCTTTAAGCTGGGCCCGGCTGGAATCTGTCAGGACTTGTTTGACAGGTACTTTTCTAATGATCTGCATGCGCTGACCGCCTCCCTACCCTTAAGATTACATAGTAAAAAAGGGAAAGGTTCTCCCTCTCCCTTCTTACATGATATCCAAATAGATTCTTTTATCAGAATCAGAGCCTGCCGCATACACGACAGTTCGAATCGCTTTCGCTATCCGCCCGTTTTTTCCGATCACCTTACCGACATCATCCGGATGGACGGAAAGATGATACACCATTTTGTGCTCTTCTTCTTTCACATCCACCTTGATGTCATCAGGATGATCGACAAGCGGAGTGACGATCGTTTCGATTAAGGCTTTCATGATATCACCACTATTTTATTATTGGTTTTTCTTATCGTGGAACTGCTTCATGATGCCTTCGTTAGAGAATAGGTTACGGACTGTATCGCTCGGCTTGGCACCGTTGGACATCCAGTCGATCGCCTTGTCAGCGTCGATTTTAACCTCAACTGGGTTTACAACCGGGTTATATGTTCCAATCTGCTCGATGATGCGGCCATCACGAGGAGAGCGGGAATCTGCAACTACTACACGATAAAATGGGTTACGCTTGGATCCCATACGTTTTAGGCGAATTTTTACTGCCATATTTAACAACCTCCAAAATTTCTTTAATTAATTGTTTCACACAGAATTAGATTTTAGCAGAACTTCAAGGGTGTGTAAAGGTTTTTTCCATTACATAAACGGAAATTTCATTCCGCGGCCTTTTTTCCCTTTGGTATTGCTCATCTGCTTCATCATTTTCTTCATTTCTTCAAACTGTTTCAAAAGACGGTTGACTTCTGAAACAGATGTACCTGAACCTTTGGCAATCCGTTTTTTACGGCCTGCATTCATCAGGGAAGGATCCTGACGCTCATGCTTGGTCATAGACTGAATAATTGCTTCCACATGGACAATCTGCTTATCGTCAAAGGAGACATTCTGCAGTCCCTTCATCTTGTTGGCCCCGGGAATCATATTCAAAATCTCATCAAGGGGCCCCATGTTCTTCACCTGCTCCATCTGCTCAAGGAAATCCTCAAACGTGAAAGAAGCATTTCTCATTTTAGATTCCAGCTCTTTGGCCTGTTTTTCATCGACCTGTGTCTGAGCCTTTTCAATAAGAGTGAGCACATCTCCCATACCGAGGATACGGGAGGCCATACGCTCGGGATGGAAAACTTCAAGCTGATCCAGCTTTTCCCCCATACCGGCGAATTTGATCGGTTTTCCAGTGACAGCCTTGATGGACAGTGCTGCACCACCACGGGTGTCGCCATCAAGCTTCGTCAAAAGAACGCCGCTGACATCCAGCTGTTCATCAAAGCTTTCCGCTACGTTGACGGCATCCTGTCCGGTCATGGAGTCGACGACAAGGAAAATTTCATCCGGATTGACAGCATCCTTGATCTGCTGCAGTTCCCCCATAAGATCTCCGTCAATATGAAGGCGGCCGGCGGTATCGATAAGAACATAATCGTGATGTTCCTCTTTCGCTTTGGCAACCGCATTACGCGCAATATCCACAGGGTCTGCCTCTGTCCCTTCAGCGTGCACCGGCATGCCCAGCTGCTTCCCGAGCGTTTCCAGCTGCTGGATGGCGGCCGGACGATAGACGTCAGCAGCAACCAGCATCGGGTTGCGGTTGTAACTTTTACGAAGAAGGTTCGCCAGTTTTCCCGTGGTCGTGGTTTTACCGGCACCCTGAAGACCAACCATCATAATGACGGTTGGAGGACGCTTGGCTACGGCAATTTTACTTTCATTGCCGCCCATGAGCTCGGTCAGCTCTTCTTGAACGACTTTAATGACCTGCTGGCCCGGAGTCAGACTTTCCATAACTTCCTGGCCGACTGCCCGTTCACGGATACGTTTGACGAAATCCTTCACTACTTTGAAGTTAACATCGGCCTCGAGGAGGGCGAGACGGACTTCCCGCGTCATCTCTTTTACGTCTTGTTCGGTTACCTTCCCTTTGCCTTTGATTTTTTTAATCGTTTCCTGCAAACGGTCGGATAAACCTTCAAATGCCATCGAAGAAACCCTCCTATTCTAATTCTTGTAATTGTTCAAGCCAGACGGCCGTGTGCTTTGGAAGTTCCTGTTTATCAACAGCAGCTTCCATTTCCGCTATTACCTGCTGGCGTTTTTGGAATTTCTCATATAAATGAAGCTTTTTTTCATATTCTTCAAGCATGGTTTCCGTCCGGCGGATATTATCATACACCGCTTGACGGGATACATCAAAGGTCTCGGATATTTCACCAAGAGAATAATCTTCCAGATAATACAACTCCATGTAATTTCTCTGTTTAGGAGTCAGCAGCGATTGGTAGAAATCGAATAGGTAATTGATTCTTGTCGTCTTTTCAAGCACGCTTGTAGCACTCCTTGTTAAGTGAAATACCTTTACACATAAATATTAACGGAGCAGGTCCATGTGTGTCAAGGTTTACAGCGTATTTTCTTAATCCTCTTCATACTCCTCTATCATGTCAGCAAACAGGCCATAGACAAAGGCGTGGGCATCAAACGTTTCCAGGTCGGTCACTTTCTCACCAAGCCCGACAAGCTTGACCGGAATTTCCAATTCATTCCGGATAGCAAGGACGATCCCGCCTTTAGCCGTTCCATCAAGCTTCGACAAGACAATACCGGATACATCTGTTACTTCTGCGAACGTTTTCGCCTGGCTCATGGCATTCTGACCAGTGGTTGCATCGAGAACAAGCAGAACTTCATGAGGAGCACCCGGAATTTCACGTTCGATGACCCGCTTCACCTTGGAAAGCTCATTCATGAGATTGACTTTATTCTGCAGGCGGCCGGCGGTATCACAAATCAGTACATCCGCGCCGCGGGATTCAGCCGCTTTTATGCCGTCATAAACTACGGCGGCCGGATCACTGCCTTCTGAATGCTTCGTGACGTTGACTCCTACACGGTTCCCCCACTCTTCCAGCTGTTCAATAGCGCCGGCTCTGAACGTATCTCCGGCAGCCAGAGTGACTTTTTTCCCTTCTGATTTCAAACGGTGGGCGAGCTTCCCGATAGTCGTCGTTTTTCCGACACCGTTGACTCCGACAAACAAGTACACGGTCAGACCATCCGGATTTTCCGTCAGGCCTTCCACTTCTCCTGCATCGTCGTCTCCATAATAAATGTCCACCAGTTTTTCAGAAATGATTTCCTTGACCTTTTGTGGATCCTGGACATTCCGGCGTTTCACTTCCAATTCGAGCTCCTCTATCATTTCCATGACGGTGGTTACTCCTACGTCAGCGGAAATCAGCACTTCTTCCAATTCTTCAAAGAAGTCTTCATCTACAGTACGATAGCGGGCCACAAGGTCATTGATTTTACTTGAGAAGGAATTCCTCGTTTTGGCCAGTCCTTTTTTAAACTTGGAAGCGATCGTTTCTTTCTCTTCCTCTTCCTCTACAGCCTCGGATGGACGTTCGTCCTCGTCGTCATCCACAGGATTGCCGGCTTCAGTTCCGGCATTTTCTTCTTCCTTCTTGTCCTCTTCGGTCCCGGTTACACCTGGATCGACATCCTCTTCCCCATCGTCCTCTTCCGTTCTGGAAGCATGGGAATCAGCGTCTTCCTCCCCGGCAGGCTCTACGTTCACGGGTGCTTCCTCTTTTTCAGGAAGGGATTCAGAAACTTCAGGAGACTCCTCCTCTGAAGAAACAGAGCCGCTGCCTTCTGCAGGATCAGAAGGGTGCTGATCCTTGTTTTCCTCCTCGCCGTCCTGCCCCTTCACAAATTTATCTTTCAACTTTTTGAAAAAACTCATCCAATCTTCCTTTCTATGCTTCCAATAGTTCAGGTGTTTCTTCCAAACGGACGGAAACAAGTTTCGACACGCCCGATTCCTGCATCGTTACTCCATACAGGACATCCGATTCTTCCATTGTTCCCTTACGGTGGGTGATCACGATAAACTGTGTATTTCTGCTGAATTCTTTCAAGAACCGGGCAAACCGGTCGACGTTGGCTTCATCAAGAGCTGCTTCCACTTCGTCCAGAACACAGAACGGCACGGGGCGGACTCTTAATATAGAAAACAGCAGAGCAATGGCTGTCAACGCTCTTTCTCCACCAGATAAAAGACTCAGGTTCTGAAGTTTCTTGCCAGGCGGCTGAGCGACAATATCCACTCCGGTTTCCAGCATGTTCTCCGGATCAGTCAGCTGAAGATCGGCACGTCCTCCTCCGAAGAGCGTCCGGAATACTTCATTGAATTCGGCACGGATCTTCGTGAAGGTATCTTCGAATTTCCGTTTCATTTCCCCGTCCATTTCATTAATGACACTATGAAGGGTTCCTTTTGCTTCCAAAAGGTCATCCTGCTGGCCCTTGAGAAACTCGTAGCGCTCTTTGATCCGCTCATATTCCTCGATAGACCCAAGGTTGACGGTCCCAAGCTCTTCAATGGACCGTTTGATCAGTTTCACTCTCGTTGCAGCCTGATCCACATCTTCAACGGTATCGTAGTCCCGTTTCGCCTTTTCAAAAGTTATTACGTATTCTTCCTGCAGGTACGTGAGGAGATTATCAAGCTCCACGTCCAGACGATTGGCCTTCACTTCTTTCTGCTGGATATCCTGCAGGTAGTTCTGATGCAGCCGGTTGTGTTCCTTCAGAGATGCGTCCTCTTTATGCACATCGGCACTGATATCCGCCCGTTCTTTGCGAAGGGAATGAATGTCTTCTGAGGCTGCCGCTTTCTCCTGTCCAGCATTTTTGATCAGCTCTGTTAATTCTTCTTCGGTTTGATTGGATTCCACCACTTCCATCAGCTGCTGATAAGAAGCTTTATTTCCACGAAGTTCCTGCTCAATCAGTGCTTTCTCCTCTTCATATCGACTGACCTTTTCCTGTTGGTTATGGACGGCCGATTCCTGCTCGGCGAGCTTGATCTGTAGTTCCTGACGCCGTTTTTGAAGAGCTTCCTCATCTTCTTTCTGCCTGTCTTTTGCTGCAGTAAGGGCTTCGATCCGCTGCTGGGTCGAGCCAAGTTCCTCCTCCAGAGAGCTGAGGTTCTCTGTCAGGGTTTGAAGCCTGTCATCCGCCTGTGTACGATCTTGATCAAACTGGGCCTGATCCTGATCGTAAAGGTGGAGCTGACTGTTAATATGGTTCAATTTGACTTCATTTTCCCTGGCATCGGACTGTTTTTCATACTCTTTGTTTTTCATATGAGAAAGCTTTTCTGCATAGGACTCCTTCGCTTGTTCCTGTTCACTCAGGCTCTGCTTCAGCTGCATAACCTTTTGTTCAACATCCTGCAGTTTCTTTTCATAATCCTTTATTTTTCCGGTTGTCTCCTGAAGCTCTTTTTCCCTGGTAAACAACGACTGGCCGGATTGTTTCTTTGCTCCTCCCGTCATAGAACCACCGGGATTGACGACATCTCCTTCCAGCGTGACGACCCGGTACTTCCGGTTCAGCACACGGGCAATCGCATTGGCGTGTTCCAAGGTTTCCGCTACAACGATATGACCAAGCAGGTGCTGCACAGCTTTGGCGTACATCTCCGGGACGTGAATCAATTCAGCTGCGACTCCTACGTATCCATCCTGTTGATTCAGCGAACCGGCACCGGTTACATACCGGGGCTGGATGGCTGAAAGGGGCAGGAAGGTGGCACGGCCTTTGTGCTGGGTTTTCAGCCAGTGGATGGCCTGTCTTCCTGCTTTTTCATCCTGGACAACAATGTGCTGGGCCTGAGCTCCGAGGGCCGTTTCAATGGCTGTCATGTAGGCGGACGGAATGTCAATCAACTCAAGGACGGCCCCTTCTATACCGGAGAGGCGTCCATTCTGCCGCGCTTTTAAAACTTCCCTGACCCCTTGGAAATAACCGGAGAAGTCCTCTTTCATATCTTCCAGCATTTCCTTTTTGGAACGCATCTTCTCAAGATACTGATACCCTTTGTACAGTTTTTCCTGCCATTCCTGATACGCCTGCTTGTTTTTATCAAGCGAAGCCGACACTTCCTGGAGGCTGCTTTCCAGTTCGCTGCGTTCCGACGCCAGTTTTTCAAGTTCTGCGGTTAACCGGCTGCGCTCTTTTTCAAGCGTTTCCCGCTCTTCTCTGAGGCCTTGGAATTTTCCACTCTGAACATCTTTTTTAGAATGCAGTTCTGATAGCTGCTTCTCCAGAAGGTGTTTTTCATTACGTTTCGCGGCCTGCTTGTTTAATAGTTCGATATAATCACTTTTTAAATCCTCAATCTGGTCTTCCATCTCCTGAAGGTTCTGATTGAGCGCCTGATTCGTTTCCTTGAGCTCCTGCTTGGATTTCCGGCGGTTTTCCCGCACTTCCTCCAATTTGGATGATTCTTCTGTCGTAACGGCCTTCAGCGTTTCAAGTTTGTTCGAGAGTTCTTCGTAGGCTTCTTCAAGTTTGGATTTGTTCTCTTCGAAATGTTTATGCCGCTCTTTCATGAGCTGCTTTTTACCTTCCAGATTTTCGAGTTCCCTCGTCAGCTCCACCAGCTTTTCCTGAAGACTTTCCAAAGACTCATCCAGCTTTTGAATGCGGTCCCGCTTCGAATCCACAGATTCCTGCCGGGCAGTGATATCAGCCCTCAACGACGCTTCTCCGCTCTTGACCTCTTCCAGTTCCTTTAAAACAACCTGCCAATCCTTGTGGAGACCCTCAATCTGAGTAATTAAAAGGGAAATTTCGATATGCTTCAACTCTTCTTTTTTCTCCAGGTAGTCTTCAGCCACAGCAGCCTGTTCTTTCAAAGGCTCCAGCTGTCCATCGATTTCATGAATGATGTCTTCCACACGGTTCAAGTTCTCCTGAGTCTCCGCCAGTTTATATTCGGCTTTTTTCTTCCGTTGTTTATATTTGAGGACACCGGCCGCCTCTTCAAAAATGGTCCGGCGCTCTTCAGCCTTCGAGCTTAGAATCTCCTCGACTTTCCCTTGGCTGATGATGGAAAAAGCTTCTCTCCCAAGACCAGAATCCATAAATAAGTCGATAATATCCTTCAACCGGCATGTCTGGTTATTGATGTAAAATTCACTTTCTCCTGATCGGTAAACTCTTCTTGTTACACTGACCTCCTGGTAATCCAGGGGCAGGGTCTGATCTTCGTTATCGAGCGTAAGGGTCACTTCTGCCATATTCAGGGCAGAACGCGAGTCGCTCCCTGCAAATATAATATCTTCCATCTTCGCACCGCGCAGGGAACGGGCCGACTGCTCTCCGAGCACCCAGCGGATGGCATCTGTTATATTACTTTTCCCACTGCCGTTCGGACCGACCACAGATGTAACGCCTGAAACGAAATCCACGGTCACCCTGTCGGCAAATGATTTAAATCCAATAGTATCCAACTGTTTGAGGAACATAGTCATCCTCCTGTATCTTCACAATCTTTCATTCACTCAACTAATATATTTTATCATAAACGCTTTCCCTACGGTAGGAAGCCTCCAGCGTTCTTTTCCTTCCGTCAAAGGGTTTCATAATTGGACAAAGTCCTTTATCATATGTACTAAACCGGATGAAGTCAGCCGAAGGAGGAATCAGCTTTTGAGTTTACAAGAACCAAAACAAGAAAATCTTGCATTTATCATTGACGATATGGCCGAAAAACTTCAGGTGGTCAATCGTTCCCTTATGAAACCGGAGGATTATGATTTAGACAAATATGAGGAAATCAAATCCCTCTACGACATCATTAATATGAAGGGACAGCTCAGTGTTTCTGAAATCCAGGCGTTTGTCCAGGAACTGGGCCGGTACCGACGATGAAAAAAAGGACCGTCTACAGCCGCTTAAGGCTGATGACGGTCCTTTTTAAAATCGAGCGCCTTGATTCTCTAAAGCCTGCTGAGCCGCTTTCTGCTCTGCTTCCTTCTTCGTACGCCCGACGCCGATACCGCCGATGTCATCCTGGATCATCACGTGAGCGATAAATTCCCGGCTGTGTGCTGGGCCTCTTTCTTCCACAATTTCGTACTCAATTTTACTATTTTTATCCCGCTGTATAAACTCCTGCAGCTGGCTTTTATAATCCATCGCATGAGAAAAAGCACCTTTTTGGACTCTTGGATAGACGTAGGTCTTCAAAAAACGAATAACCGCCTCATACCCCTGATCCAGATATAAAGCTCCGATAAAGGCTTCAAATACGTCTGCCAATAGCGCAGGCCTGTTGCGGCCGCCCGTCAATTCCTCGCCCTTGCCGAGAAGAATCAAGTCCTGAAAATTCAGTTCATTGGCAAACTCGACCAATGAGGCTTCGCAGACGATCGAGGCTCTGAACTTCGTCAGCTCCCCTTCGGCCATATCCGGGAACTCCCGGTAGAGATACTGGGAAACACCCAGCTCCAAAACGGCATCCCCGAGAAACTCAAGACGTTCGTTGTCCTCCCGGTCGGTTTTACGATGCTCATTCACATAAGATGAATGCGTGAAAGCCTGCTCCAGCAACGAAATGTTCTGAAATGATTGATTTATCTGCTTCTGGAAACTGGAGAAATCACCCATAAATCACCTTGTCCTTTACTAAAAGTTTCTGAATACAGGAAAGGCTGCCCGTTGAACAACGGACAGCTGACCTTTTTATGACTGGCTGCTTATGTAATTCACAGCGTCGCCAACTGTATTGATTTTTTCAGCTTCTTCATCAGAAATTTCCATATCAAACTCGTCTTCGAGCTCCATTACAAGCTCGACTACGTCAAGAGAGTCTGCTTCAAGATCTTCTTTGAAGGAAGCTTCCATAACTACTTTGGATTCGTCAACATCTAGACGGTCGACGATAATCTGTTTTACGCGATCAAATGTTTCTGCCATTGGAACCTCACCTCCCTTCAGTCATTATAGTAAATTTTGCAGAGAAAAACCATAGTGGTTTTTACATCACCATTCCGCCATCCACATGAAGCGTCTGACCGGTCATATATGCGGCGTCTTCTGAGGCCAGGAAACGGACGACTCTCGCCACATCCTCCCCTTCTCCCAGACGTTTCAATGGAATAAGGGCAAGCATCTGCTCACGCTGTTCTTCTGTAAGAGCATCCGTCATATCGGTGGTGATATAACCGGGAGCTACAGCGTTCACCTGAATATTACGGGCCGCCAATTCCTTGGCATTGGATTTTGTCATCCCGATAACGCCTGCCTTGGCAGCCACATAGTTCGCCTGTCCCGGATTGCCGGAAACGCCGACGATGGAGGCTACATTAATGATCCGGCCGTACTTCTGTTTCATCATCTGACGGGTAACCCCTTTCGTGCAGAGGAAAACCCCTTTCAGATTCGTATTGATAACAGAATCAAATTCCTCTTCCTTCATACGCATGAGAAGGTTATCCTTGGTGATTCCGGCATTATTGACCAGAATGTCCAGGCGGCCGAACTCATCGACGACTGTTTTCACCATCTGCTTCACATCTTCTTCGCTGGCAACATCGGCCTGTATCTTCATCGCTGAACCGCCGCCGGCAATGATTTCCTGCACGACCGCTTCCGCCTTATCTTCACTTCCTGCATAGTTGACCGCCACTTTAGCTCCTTGGCGGGCAAGTTCTAAAGCGATGGCACGGCCTATGCCACGTGATGCTCCTGTAACGAGAGCTACTTGTTCCTGTAACATCAGGCTTCCTCCTTATACCACTTTACAAAATCCTTTAATGAATCTGGATCCTGGACGCTGAACGTCTTCATACGACGCTGGACTTTTCTCACAAGCCCGCTGAGAACTTTTCCCTGCCCCACTTCTACGATGGCATCAACTTCTTCTTCGACAAATGCCTCTAGAATCTGTTGAAAACGCACAGGCGAATACAGCTGCTCTACAAGCAGGCGCTCAATCGTTTCCGCTTCTGTGACGGCTTCTGCCGAAACATTGGCATATACCGGGATGGAGGCATCTCTGATCGTACGGTCATTGAGATGACCCGCAAATTCTTCACTCGCCGGCTCCATAAGACGGGAGTGGAAAGGTCCGCTCACGTTCAAAGGAAGCACGCGTTTTGCGCCTTTATCCTTCAATTGTTCACCAGCTGCCTCCACGCCTTCTTTCGTACCGGAGATGACGATCTGTCCCGGACAGTTGATATTAGCGAGATCAACGGCTTTTTCTCCGTCGAACTCTGTCAGGACATCCTCGATTTCCTCCTGGGAAAGTCCAAGTACAGCGGCCATCGTACCTTTCCCGGTCGGGTACGCTTCTTCCATGAGCTTTCCACGGATATGGACAAGCTGAACCGCTTCAAGCGGATCCAGCGCGCCGGCGGCTGTGAGTGCACTGTATTCACCAAGACTGTGTCCTGCCGTCATGTCTGGTTTGACTCCTTCTTCAGACAGCACCTGCTGGATGGCGATACTGTTTAACAGCAGGGCCGGCTGGGCATTTTCCGTTTTCGTAAGTTCTTCGGCCGGGCCTTCAAACATCAGGGATGTAAGGGAATACCCGAGTCCTTCGTCAGCTCTATCAAACAATTCTTTCACAGAAGGATAGGCTTCATACATCGCCCGTCCCATTCCGACTTCCTGGGAGCCTTGGCCTGGAAAAACGACTGCAATCTTTTTCATTCTGATTCCTCCATTTCCTTCATCCGGTCCAGCGTACTGGAGATGGTTTCTGTCACATTCAGCTCTACCATTTCACATGCCTGGCGGATCGCATTCAGCACAGCACGCTCATTCGAGGAGCCGTGGGCTTTAATAACCGGGGAGGCAAGGCCGAACAACCCGGCTCCGCCGTATTCACTATAGTCCAGCTGGTTTTTCAAGCCGCGGAGGTCATCTTTCACGAGTCCAGCAGCGATTTTCGTTTTCCAGCTGCTCATAAATGTCTCCTTGATCATGGAAAACATCGTAAGAGCCGTTCCTTCTATTGTTTTCAAAGCGACGTTTCCTGTGAATCCGTCTGTAACGACGACATCAGCCACCCCATTAAGGAGATCGCGGGATTCCACATTCCCGACAAAGTTAATCGGCGCTTCCTTCATGAGCTGAAACGCCTGCTTCGTAAGGTCGCTTCCTTTTCCATCTTCCGTTCCGACATTTAACAGCCCCACTCTTGGGTTGTTGATTTTACGGACGTTTTCTGAGTAAATCGAACCGATGACGGCATACTGCAGCAGATGGGCCGGTTTGGCATCGACGTTCGCTCCAACATCCAGCATTAAAAAGCCTTTTCCGTCCATCGTCGGGAGGGTAGGGCTTAAAGCCGGACGTTCCACGCCGGGCATGCGGCCGACGATGAAAAGACCTGCACTCATAAGGGCGCCGGTATTACCAGCCGAGATGCATCCATCCGCGCGTCCTTCTTTCACTTCTGCCGCAGCCATGACCATGGAAGCTTTTTTCTTCCTGCGAACAGCCCGTACAGGTTCGTCTTCCGAAGTAATCACTTCTGTTGTATGTAAGACCGTTATATTCGGCTGATCCTTCAAAAACGGACGGATTTGTGATTCGTCTCCTACGAGTGTGATGGACAAACCATCAATCGTGTCAGCTGCCTTGACAGCTCCTTTCACAATGGCTTCAGGGGCGTTGTCCCCACCCATTGCATCAATGGCTAACTTCATGAATATTCGACTCCTTTACTGATTCGAGCGGTACATTTCAAACGTACCGGCAAACACTTCCTCGTTTCCAACAAAACTGTGGACGCTTACGATCGTTCGCCCTTTATCATCTTCACCTTTGGCCGTCGCCTTCGCTACTACGCGTTCACCCAGTTTAACCGGTCTGGAAAAATGAATCGTCGACCGGGCTGTCAAAGCCAGTTCATCATTGATCAAAGCGACAGCTAGTGAATTGGCCTGGGCAAACAGATGATGCCCCCGGGCGATATGGTTTCTTGAAAAAACGTGTTCCGGACGGATATCCAATATGGAAATGGCACGGTCGTCAAGCTCTAAATCAACGACCTCTCCAATGATTTCTTCAACCGGCAGAGCTTTCACCGTCTCATTCCATTCCTGTGTGGCCACCGATTTAATCCGCTCCCGCAGCTCGGGAATTCCGAGCTCCATCCTGTCCAGCCGGATCGTCTGTATGCTGACACCAAAGGATTTAGCGAGTTCTTCATCCGTTGTGAAAGGCATTTGCTCAATACGTGTCTTCAGTTCTTCCTGACGTACTCTCTTGGTTTTTTTCACACAAATACCACCGTTCATCCAGCCATAAGCCTCGTTTTTATGACTAGGTACTAATAGTAATATATAATACCGGAAACCATAACGCAAGGATTGAAAACCCATTCATTGAAAAAATACGGATGCCTGTCCTATGAAAAGCGGAAATAAAAAAAACACGCCCCTTGTCAGGACGTGCCCTTTTCCACTCAATCCAGAACATTTTCCATGATCTGCTTATCCTTATAGACGACTTCCTTTAACGAGCTGTAAGATTCATGTTGATCCAGGATGTCTTCTTCAATCATTTCGGCTGCATCTTTTCTTGCCGTTTCAAGCGCGCGGTAATCGTGTACCATATCCCCTACTTTAAATTCAGGTAATCCGCTCTGCTTTTTCCCAAAGAAGTCCCCTGGACCCCGGAGCTTCAAATCCTGCTCAGACAGTTCGAAGCCATCGTTCGTCTCCGTCATGATCCGCATGCGTTCTTTACCGACATCCCCTTTTGGATCAGCAAGAAGAATACAATAACTCTGGGCAGATCCACGCCCGACCCTTCCGCGCAGCTGGTGAAGCTGGGAAAGGCCGAAACGCTGGGCGTCATAAATCACCATCATCGTGGCATTGGGAACGTTCACACCCACCTCCACCACCGTTGTGGAAACAAGGATATTCAGATGATTCTCTGCAAATTCCTTCATCACTTCTTCTTTCTCATCATTATGGAGGCGGCCATGCATCAGTCCAACAGAAATATCCGGCTCAAAGACACTGCTGAGCTGATGGTACAGATCAATGGCATTCTGAATATCCAGCTGATCCGACTCTTCAATAAGCGGACAGATGACGTAGGCCTGGTGTCCCTGATCGATTTCCTTCTTGATGAAATTCAAGACCCGGTCGGTCATTTCACCTTTCACCCAGTAGGTCTCTACAGGCTTACGTCCCGCCGGCATTTCATCAATGACACTGACATCCATATCACCAAACGCCGTAATGGCCAGCGTCCGCGGGATAGGTGTAGCCGTCATGAACAATACATCGGGGGAAAGACCCTTGTCTCTCAAGGTCCGCCGCTGTTCTACACCGAAGCGGTGCTGTTCATCTACAATGACAAAGCCGAGATGACTGAATAGGACTTCATCTTGAATGAGCGCATGTGTTCCTACAAGAATATCAATCTCCTCCGCTTTGACTGCTTCGAGGATTTCCTGGCGTTTCTTCCCTTTAATAGAACCAGTCAGAAGCTCCACCCTTGCCCGGCCTTCAAACATGGCCGACAAAGACTGATAATGCTGTTCCGCCAGAATTTCCGTCGGAACCATTAAAGCCCCCTGGTATCCAGCGGTGATGGAAGCATAGAGAGCAATCGCCGCAACGGCGGTTTTCCCTGAGCCTACGTCCCCCTGAAGCAGGCGGTTCATACGGTGGGGACGTTTCATATCCTTCAAAATTTCCGCAAGCGAGCGCTTCTGTGCCCCAGTCAGTTCAAAGGGCAGGGACTGGACAAAACCGGTCAGCTTCTGATTATCATACCTTTGAACAATGCCCTGCGTCGATTCGCGGTTATGCTTACGCAGCAGCTGCATTTTCAGCTGGAAAATTAAAAATTCCTCATATACGAACCGGCGCTTGGCGTGTTTGAGCATCACCCGGTTTTCCGGATAATGCATCTGATGCAGGGCCTCCTGCCGGGGTGGGAGCTTATAAGCGAGAGCAAGATCCTCCGGAAGGATTTCCTTAACCGATCCACCATATTCGTGGAAAGCTGCCGTCATCACTTTCCGGAGGGTATTCATGTTCACCCCTTCCTTTAATGTGTAGACGGGCTGGATCGGCGCCTGACTTTTCGACTCCCCTTTTTTGAATTGACTGACCGTCACTTGAAGACGCTGCTGATCCCATTTTCCTGTCACTGTGACGGTGTCCCCCTGCTGCAGCTGCTTCTTCGCAAAGGCCCGGTTGAACATGACCGCCTTCACAGCAAAATGCTCCACCTGCAGGGTAAAGGTCAGCCTTGATTTCTTCCGTCCGTAATAGCTGACGACAGGTTCGGAGACAATCTCCCCTTCAATGGTCGCTTTCTCGTTATGATCCAGTTCCGTCAACGGTTTGACTTCATAGGAATCATAACGATGTGGAAAATAAAACAAAAGATCCTCCACCGTAAACAGCCCCAGTTCGTTTAAATGGGACTGCAGTTTTTCGCCAACTCCTTTGATTTCACTAATCGGTTGCTGCAGCACATCATTCACTCTTTCTTTAAAGATATTCCGTACACTTTTGCTTCGAGTTCGCGTCCGGTCGGCGTCGCAGCCAGTCCACCCTGGGCGGTTTCCCTGAAAGCTGACGGCATCCGCTGCCCTACTTTATACATGGCATCAATCACTTCATCACATGGAATTCTGCTCTTCACACCGGCAAGGGCCATATCTGCCGCTACAACAGCGTTGGAAGCCCCCATGGCATTTCGTTTCACACACGGGACTTCGACAAGTCCAGCAACAGGATCGCAAATTAATCCAAGCATATTTTTCAAAGTGATCGCCATAGCTTCGGCAGACTGGGAAGGCGTGCCTCCTGCCATTTCCACAATAGCCGCGGCAGCCATTCCAGCAGCGGAGCCGACTTCTGCCTGACATCCACCCGCAGCCCCTGATATCGATGCATTATTGGCAACAACGAAACCGAAAGCACCTGAGGTGAACAAGTACCGGACCATCTGCTCACGTGATGGATTCAGCTGATTTTTAACGGCAAACAAAGTACCCGGCACACACCCCGCACTGCCGGCTGTCGGCGTGGCGCAGATGGTGCCCATAGCCGCATTTACTTCGTTCGTGGCCACTGCCTTACTGACGGCGTCCATCAACAGCTGACCTGACAACGGGGTATGGTTTTTCATGTAATCCTGAATGAGTACAGCGTCCCCTCCGGTCAATCCACTGTGGGACTGCACACCTTTCAAACCATCTTCCACTGCTTTTTCCATGACGTCGAGATTCCTTTCCATATGGGCAAAGACCTCTTCCCTGGAAAGCTGCTTCACTTCCATTTCCTGACGAATCATCACTTCAGATATTTGTATCTGCTCACTTTCAGCAAGCTCGATCAGTTCTGCTACATTGCGAAACATGCGAACACTCCTTTTGTATGTCTAGTCTGAGATTTTAGCCACTTGAGTAATGTGGTCTGCGCGTTCCAGTTCATTAAGTATGGAATCATCAATATTCTGGTCAACCTCAATGACCATCAAAGCCTGCTCCCCCTGGGCTTTTCTGGATACTTCCATCCGGCCGATATTGATTTCATTTTTTGCAAGGACCGCTGTCGCTGATGCAATAGCTCCGTAACGGTCGTTATGAATAAGAAGGATAGCCGGGTGGCTCCCCGATAACCGGAGTTCAAAACCATTCAATTCCGTGATTTCAGCCTTGCCTCCTCCAATGGAAATGCCGACAAGTTCCAGTTCCCCGTCTTCATCGCCGATCTTTACACGGGCAGTGTTTGGATGATCGGTATGGGCATCCTCTTCGTGAAAACGGATTTTCATGCCTGAAGCTCTGGCCGTTTCAAGGGAAGTGCTTATCCTTTCATCATAGGTTTCATAGTCCAGGAGACCACCAATAATGGCTACATCCGTCCCATGCCCCTTGTAGGTTTTAGCAAATGACCCGTAAAGATGGATATGGGCGTACTTCGGCTCCCTTCCGAATAAATGGCGGGCAGCCCTGCCGATGCGGGCCGCTCCTGCAGTATGCGAGCTGGAAGGCCCGATCATAACAGGACCGATGATGTCAAACACAGATCTATACTTCATTAAGATCCCTTTCCTTTCTATATAAACCTGAACAGGTAAGTGATGAAAACGCTTACTACATTCTAACATTCCTTTATCATCTTATCACATTCCACTTTAATCTTCCTTCCTTTTCGTTCCCTCCATATTTTGACTGGTTGATTGTTTTCTTTTGAGAGAGTAGAATAATAGATTGTGGGTTACTCGGTAACCGGGCGGGAGAGGGATAATTTCATATGAGGGATTGAAATGCTCAATCAGCAACATCAACAGGCGGGCTGGAAAAAAGAAGGACTGGCAGGTTTGATCGGTTATTTCACAACGGTATATATTGTAGCCGTCAACAGTCAGATTCTGGAGAGTGCGGGGCTGCCGCTTGAGAGCGGTATGGTTGCTACTATCCTTGCCAGCGCGTTAGGCTGCTTGATCATGGCTTTTTATGCGAACGCACCGATGGTTCTCATCCCCGGGATGGGCGTCAATGCGTTGTTCGCCTACTCGATTGTCGAAGGAACGGGCATGTCCTTTCAGGAAGGACTCGCTGTCGTGACGATGGCTTCCATCATCTTTCTGATCACTGCTTTCACAAAGCTCGGCGATTGGCTGAAACATGCCATTCCCGCTTCTTTGAAGCATGCCATCACCGTCGGGCTTGGGCTTTTCCTGACGCTGATCGGACTCGAAAAGGGAGGCCTCGTTGTCAAGGGGGAACATTCCCTGATCACGCTTGGCAACCCGTCATCTGCCATGGTGATTACCAGTGTCATCACCTTATTTATCGGGATTTTTCTATTCTCAAGAAACGTCCCCGGCAACTTTTTAGTGACGATGATTGCCGGGAGCGTACTGGCCCACTTCACGGGGCTGCTCGGGGAAAGTGGAAAAAGCATCGATATCCAGGAACAGAGCTTTCTGATGCTGCCGGACTTTTCCGGAATCTTCGGGTTTGGTTTCTGGATGGCGGTTTTCCCGTTGGCGATCGTTCTCATCTTCGAGAATATGGGGCTGATCCACGGTCAGCTTTCCATGCTCAATCAGGAGGACAAATTTAAACGGTCCTATCAGGCAACCGCATTTTCCGCCTTATCCACTGGATTTCTGGGTACATCTCCGACGGTTTCTTCCGCAGAGAGTGCTGCTGTCATTGCATCCGGAGGAAAGTCAGGGAAATCGGCGCTGACCATGGCCGTTCTATTCGGAGCCACCCTGTTTTTGATCCCATGGATTTCCATGGTTCCATCTTCAGCTATTGCTCCGATCCTGATCATCGTTGGAGCCCTAATGGTTCAGAACATCAAGGAAATTCCATTTGATCAGCTTTCTGAATCCATGCCGGCGTTTTTAATTATCGTGATGATTCCTTTCACGTATTCCATCGCTGACGGAATGGCCTTCGGCTTTATTGCCTATCCGATTGTAAAGCTTGCCCTGGGCAGGCATCGGGAATTGTCCACCCCTGTCGTATTCATCGCCATGATCTTTCTCGTTGAATTTATCGTACGCTCGCTTGGACATTAATGATTCATGTAGTTAAAAAAAGCTTGAAGAGAACGTCATGACGTTCTCTTCAAGCTTTTTTATCTCCAGCGGAGTACGAGTGTCAGCCGGCAGCAGTCACGTCTGCTGTCCTGTGATCCAAGGGTGACCTTCAGACGATCCGGATTATATGTGGTCTGAAATGAACTTGATACATATTCACCAAGCAGACCGTCCACTTTTTCATGATTGGACTGTTGAGCCGCCATCATGATCTGCTCAGCATAGGATGCATCGTCGTGAATTTTCCCAACCAGTCTTTCCGCATCCTTGATGAGTTTCTCCATTGAAACGGCGGATTCTCTGAACAAAGAGACTTCCACCTCTGGATATGAAGGTCCGGGTCTTTCATAAATCGGAGTGACCGGCCTCCAGCTATAGGGAACCCAGTAACGGTGCACAGCCTCCCCCCTTCCCCTTCATATATACCTTTAAAAAAAGAAGAGAAGCCGCTACACTTCCCCTTTACCTTTCAATTTGTATGGACTCCAACGGCCCTCTTTTTTGAAAGACAACCTTCAATACCCCGTTATGGAACGAAGCACGGCTGCTGGTGACGTCAGCTTCAAATGGCAGCTCGATCATCTGTTCCCGGGTCTTTCTGAAGTGGGTGCGGCTGTAGTAATCGCGCCCTTCATCATTCACTTCCCGCAGCTGCTGTTGTTCGATAAGAATGCGCAGCTGCCGGCCGGAGCGGTCAATACGGATTTGATTTTCATCCACATCCGGAAGGACAGCTTCAACGACGATCTCTCCGTTTGATTCATAAACATCGATAGGAATCGCATTTTTTTGGGAGAAAGATTCTGCTGCATGAAGGGACTGATCAAAAAACGAGTCCACGGCCCGAACCAGATCCATAAACGTATGCTCAAAAAAACCGGGGAGCTGACTCTTTTTATCATCCATGTTACTACACCTCTCTGCCTGTCGTTTCCCCTACAAGATATGCAGAGAAAGCCGGCAGGTGACACATGATCAGGAGGTGTGGAACTCTGTGCCTGACGAAACGGCCTTCACATAACCGGCTCGGATGACGAAATCCCCGAACTTTTCACCTTCGGAACGGTTAAGCGCAAATTCCTTAAACATCTGCCTTAACTCGAGGAGAATTTCTTCTTCCCCGATGTTTTCTTTATAGATTTTGTTCAAGCGGTCTCCTGCAAATCCAGCCCCTAAATACATGTTGTATTTCCCCGGTGCTTTCCCGATGAATCCAATTTCACCAAGAGCCGGCCGGGAACATCCATTCGGGCAGCCCGACATACGGATAATGATTTCTTCATCTGAGAGCCCGTATTCATCTAGAATATCTTCCAATTTATCGACGAGGGACGGAAGATATCTCTCCGACTCTGCCATCGCCAGTCCACAGGTCGGAAGAGCGACACACGCCATGGAATTCCTCCTCAGCGCTGAATTCTGCCTGCCATCGGTCAGTCCGTACTCATCGATGACCGCTGATATTTCCTCTTTCTTTGCATCGGTCACACCTGCTATGCTCACGTTCTGGTTCGGAGTTAACCGAAAGTCGCCTTCGTGAATACCGGCAATTTTTCTCAATCCGGCTTTCAACTGGTATTCTTTTTCATCTTTAATCCGGCCGTTTTGGATAAAGAAGGTGTGATGCCAGGTGCCATCAGCGGCTTTGATCCAGCCATAACGGTCCCCATTATGATCGAAATGGTAATCCCTTGCTTCTTCAAGTTCCCAGCCGAGACGGCTTTCCAGCTCTTCCCTGATCCAGTCCAGCCCCATCCGGTCAACGGTATACTTAAACCGTGCATTTTTACGGTTGGACCGGTTGCCGTAATCGCGCTGGATGGTGACGACTTTTTCAGCTGTTTCGACTATTTTATCGACCGGGCAGAAGCCGATGACACGCGCTAACTGGGGATACGTATGTTCGTCGCCGTGAGTCATCCCCATCCCTCCGCCGACGGCGATATTAAAGCCGGTGAGTTGATCATCTTCCACAATCGCGATAAAACCCAGGTCCTGCGAAAAAACATCCACATCATTGGAAGGGGGAACGGCCACACCGATTTTGAATTTCCGCGGAAGATATACAGGGCCGTAGATTGGTTCCTCTTCTTTGCCGTCGGCAACTTTCTCCTCATCCAGCCAGATTTCATGATAAGCTCTTGTTTTCGGAAGAAGGTGCTCACTTACTTTCTTCGACCACTCATACACTTCGTGATGAACATTGGACTGATCCGGATATACGTTGCACATGACATTCCGGTTCACGTCTCCGCAGGCGGCTATGGAATCCATGAGCGCCTGGTCCATCCGTTGAATGCTTTTCTTCATGTTCCATTTCAGAATGCCGTGCATTTGAAAGGTCTGTCTTGTCGTCAGTTTTAATGTTCCGTTTCCATACTGATCAGAGAGTTCATCCATTGTCAGCCACTGTTCCGGTGTGGCTGTGCCTCCTGGAAGCCGGACACGCACCATGAATTGATACGCTGGTTCAAGTTTCTGTTTTTTTCGTTCATTCCGGATATCCCGGTCATCCTGCATGTAACTTCCATGGAACTTCAACAGTTTTGTCTGGTCATCCGGGATGCTCCCGGTAATGGGATCCTGAAAGCTTTCCACGAGAGATCCGCGCAGCAGCCGGCTTTCCTCCTTGATTTTTTCCATTGCGTCCGGTGGTCCCTGTGTCTGGTGAGAGGGGTGATCGGATTTTGTCATGCTTTGTCCTCTCCTTTCGTTTTCTTCATTTCAATGATGGTTAATACACATCTCTCTGATAACGCTTCTGCTGTCTAAGGTCTGCCACATAGGCTTCTGCTTCTTCCTCAGTCCTTCCGGATTCCTTCTGAACGATGGATACAAGGGCCTGATGGACATCTTTGGCCATATGTTTTTCATCCCCGCATACATACAGGTAAGCTCCTGCTTCCATCCACTCAAAGAGTTCTCTGCTGCGCTCGGTCATTCTGTGCTGTACATACACTTTTTCTTCGTTATCCCTCGAAAAGGCGACATCCATCCTGGATAAAACGCCATCTTTGAGCCAGCGCTGCCATTCGGTTTGATAAAGAAAATCCGTCGTGAAATGCTGTTCTCCGAAGAATAACCAGGTATTCCCTTCTAATCCCATTTCTTCTCTCTCTTCCAGAAATGACCGGTACGGGGCGATTCCAGTTCCAGCACCAATCATAATGACAGGAGCAGATCCATCTTCCGGCAGCTTGAAGTTGGAATTTTTCTGGACAAATACATCTACGTTTCCGCCAGGCTCCATCCGTTCTGCACACTGGCCTGAACATACACCAAGCCGGTTCCTTCCGTGGCTCTCATACCGAACCGTGCCAATAGTCAAGTGAACTTCGTCCGGGTTCGCTTTCCAGCTGCTCGCTATGGAGTACAGACGAGGCGGGATTTTGCGAAGTTGCTGCACCAGTTCTTCTGCTCCAAGGTTCCATGGACCGAAGTCTGTGAGAACATCGAGAAGATCTCGACCGTCCATATACGTTTGAAGCGCCTCTTTGGATGCAAGGATTTCCTGCAGTTTTTCATTACTGGTGAAGGTTCCCAGCTTTTCGAGCAGCGGTTTAGTAAGCACAGTGATCTCGAAATGGGACAAAAGGGCTTCCCTTAATGCACGGACCTCTCCGTCTTTATTAAGGGTAACGGAAAGCTCAGGATCCCACTGCATCAGAGTAATTAATTGATCGACCAGCTTCTCTTCATTAAGCGGGTAGATTCCAAGACTGTCCCCAGGCTCATATGCAAGATTGGAATCTTCCAGATCCAGTTCCAGATGCCGGGTCTCTTTATTGGAACCACGGCCGTTCAAATTGATATTTTCCAGCACTTCCGCCGAAAACGGATTTTTCTTCGTATACACCGGTCCGGATGATTGGGGATTGGGAGCGGCCTGCACCTTTTTACCTTCTTCAGCTGTTTCCAGAGAATTGATGACTTTATTGATCCAGTCCTCCGCCTCTTCATCATAATCGAGGTCGCAATCCATGCGTTCTACGATACGTTCTGCTCCAAGCTCTTCCAAACGTTTATCAAAGTCTTTACCTGTCTGACAGTAAAATTCGTACGAGCTGTCCCCAAGGGCAAGCACACTGTAGCGGACACCATCCAGTTTTGGTGCACGCCCGCTGTAAAGAAATTCATAAAAGGAGAGCGCATTATCCGGAGGATCGCCGTCTCCATGGGTACTGGTAATGATCAATAGATCTTCTTCCTTTTTTAAGGACTTCGGTTTGTACCGGTCCATATCTTCGACAGAAACCTGCAGTCCGTTTTCCTTCAACCTGCCGGAAAACTCTTCGGCAAGCTCCTGGCAGTTCCCTGTGTGCGATCCATATAAAAGGGTGACGTGTCTTGTTTCCACTGCCGGGACCCCTGCTTCTGTTTCCTGTGCTGCTCCACTTCCACGGTCTGCCCCTGCGGCCAGATAGCCGCTGAGCCAGATTTTCTGCTGCTCATTCAATGTTGGGAGCAGCTGGTTCAGTAACTCCGTCTGCTCTTTATTGAACGGACTGTTGATTACTTGTAACGACAATTCTGTCACCTCCATAGTCAAAAATGAGCGGCCGTGTGCGCGCCCTCCCGGTAATAACGCTCCAGCGCTACAATCATAGCGCCCATCTTCGCTTTTTCAGGCTGCAGGACATAGGAAATCCCCTGCTCTTCCAAAGCGGCTGCCGTTACCTTTCCGACAGCAGCAGCGAGAACATTTCGATTAAAGGTATCGACGACCGGCTGCTGCTCTTTCGAAAACAGCTGTTTTACCTGGGTTTTACTGGTGAAAACGACCGCATCAAGATTTTCCTTTGTAATTTCTCTTCGCAGCCTACCTAAAATATCGGGATCCGGAGGCAGGAATGAGTAGGGTTTTGATAAATAAACATCGTATCCCATTTCCTCAAGACGGTCTTTTAAGGCAGCATCATCCAGGTTATAGGCTTGTAAAAACACACTTTTTCCTGCTTTTGCGGTATTATTCTCCATATAGGACAACAGCTTTGCCATTGTCCCGTCTTCAGCGATCCATTCATAAGCGAGGTTTTGTTCCTTCAACCAGTCAGCAGTTTTTTGACCGCGGATGACCAGGATTTCATCAGATAATTTTTTTACAAATGAACGGCGGTGACCAATGCCTGCAGCAGCCTCTTCCAATGTCCGAGCCCCTATACCAGTCGTTAACAAAACATAATCAAAGGGCTTTTTTAAATAATGATGAACATCCCGACGGGCCGTTTCCTGATTATATTGCTGAGAGCCTTGGATGGGATAGCCGGCGGAGCGTCCATCCATATTACGAATCAGCCTGGCAATTTCATCCGCGCGCCGATCAGCTGCCACCCCTATCTTTTTACCGGCCAGACCTTTCACAGTCATCCGCCTCCTTCTCCTTATGTATTTCTTCCAGCAATAACTGCTGATTCACCTTGGATTGACAGGATTCTTTCAATCCCTCCTCCAGATAAAAACGCCTCCGGTCAGATGAAAAGCCGGCATGTCGAAGTTCATTCCTTAACGTGAACAAAAAATCGACATAACTCCCGTAATCCTCCGGAAACTGCTCTTCAAACCTCTGTTTAATTTCGGCTGACAACGAAGGGCTGGCCCCGTTTGTTGTGACAGAAACAGAGAGTCTTCCCCTCTTCATATGGGCAGGAAAATGAACATTCCCGCCTCCATTGTCTGCACGGTTGAGCAGCGGAACGTCTCCGGCCTCAGCCGCCGCTTGTTCATTCACCTCAGGCTGATCAGCAGCCGTAATGAGCAGAAAAGCACCGGACGCGTCCCCTTTGAAATAAGTCTTCTGCTTCCACTCAAATCCCCCCTTCTCCCATAACTGACGAAGGGCTTCTGTCAATTCCGGACTGATCACCGTCAGTTCCGGACCCTCTGACAAGAGAGATTTCAAACGCTTCTCTGCTACTCTGCCACCTCCGACAATAACGACCTTCTTTTTGTGTAAATCGATGGATAAAGGCTTCATTAACCGTTCACTCCGCTCTGGACATTCGGTTCAGCGCTTCCTTCACCCTGAATTGAAGTGAATGTTCCATCGCCGGGTGATCCTGCAGATGATGGGCGGCAGCAGCTGAATATCCTTGTTGGACAGCCTGATAGACTTCCTCTTGAATTTCTTCCATCAATACACCGGTAAACCAAAGGTATGGCACAACGATTGTATGTTCGTAATCCTCGATGGACCGGTGGAAAGCCTCTGGAAAACGCGGGGAAAGAGCCGCGAGGTAACAGACCTCCACGTGGGAATGATTGATTTCATCCTTCAGAAGCTGCGCAATTTTTTTGACGGCTTGAGGTGTATCCGGGTGACGGCTTCCTCTTCCCACCAAGAGGATATTCGTTCCTTTTTGAACCGGTACATCCGTTCCCTGCACACGTTCAGCGAGCGCTTTTATAATCGATGGCTGCACTCCCAGAGGTTCTCCATAGGAAAACGTCAGGCCGGAGTAAAGGCGGGAGATTTGATCAATCTCTTCAGGGATATCTTTATAATAGTGACCAGCACTCAAAAGCAGGACCGGCTGTACAACGATGCTGGATGCTCCCCTTTCCACAAGGCGCCGCACCCCTTCTGATATATCAGGTTCAGCGAGTTCCAGATAACAAATCTCATAAGGCAGATCATGCGCTTCCGCTGCACGGTGTAAAAAGTCCTCTGCCTGGGTGGTGGCTGCTTTTTTTCTGCTTCCGTGACTTACATACAGGACAGCTTCCATCCTCATCCTCCTCTTCCTAGCCTACAATCGTTTCCGCAGATACACGGGCGTCCTCACCGGCCGGGTCGAACCATTGGAGGTGGCTGCTCAGCTCCACCACTTCCCCCACAACGATCATGGCAGGGTTTTCGATAAAACGGCTCTTTTCTACAATCGTATCGATTGTTCCCTTTACCATTTTCTGGCTGTTCGTCGTTCCATTCTGGATAAGGGCCATCGGCGTATCTGGAGACCGCCCATATTTTTTCAGCCGATCACAAATCTCCGGAAGTCTTTTGACACCCATGTAGATGCACAGCGTATCCATACTTTTGACGACCCGCTCCCAGTACGCTTCTTCATCTGTTCCTTTCTTACTGACCCCGGATATGAAAGCGACCGACGAGCTGTATTCCCTGTGGGTGACCGGAATGCCGGCGTACGCAGGGGCAGCCGTCCCGGATGTAATTCCTGGAACGATCTCAAAAGGAATGGACCTTTTTGCAAGAGCTTCTGCTTCTTCCCCTCCGCGGCCGAACACAAATGGATCTCCTCCTTTAAGGCGTGTGACCACTTTCCCTTGAAGGGCGTATTTGACAAGAAGATGATTGATGGTTGACTGGGACAGTGCGTGATGATCGGGCCTTTTCCCACAGAAGACGAGCTCTGCCCCTGCTTTCGTTTCCTCAAGAAGATCCTGATTGATGAGCCTGTCATACAGAACAACATCAGCCTTCTGGACAGCTTTAAGACCTTTCACGGTAATCAAATCAATGTCTCCAGGACCTGCACCTACGATATATACTTTGGTCACGTTATCCCTCCTTGTCGTTCAGCCACTTTTTATCAATAAGAAGTTGAAAAATCTGTTCCGCACAGGTTTGGATGGAATGCTGGTCAGACCGAACGACACATTCCGGATTCACCGGTGCCTCGTAAGGAGCATCCACCCCGGTAAAACCGGAGATTTCCCCAGCCCTTGCTTTTTTATACAGTCCTTTAGGATCCCGGCTTTCACATTCCTCCACAGGACAGTCGACAAAGACTTCCATGAATTCTTCCTCTTCCAAAAGGGATCGGACCCGGTCACGGTCCTCCCTGTATGGAGAAATAAAAGCCGTCAAAACGATGGAACCATTGTCTGTGAACAATTTGGATACTTCACCGATCCGACGGATGTTCTCTGTCCGGTCGGCTTCAGAAAAACCAAGATCCCGATTTAATCCATGACGAACGTTATCCCCGTCAAGCAGGTAGGTTTGGATGCCGTGCTCAAAAAGAAGGCGGTTCAAATGGTTGGCAATGCTGGATTTACCAGCCCCTGAGAGACCGGTGAACCAGAGCACACCACTGAAATGACCATTTTTACTCCGGTAATCCTTTTTTTGGACGGCAGCTTCATGCCATGTTAAATTCGTTGCCATTCCATTCACCCCTTTACATCCGCTGTCTGTTGTTTAAGCCCTTCAATCAGCACTTCCACGACCTCCGGACGGCTGAACGTTTTCGGTGGTTTCTGGCCGCTCCGAAGCAGCTCGCGCACTTTTGTTCCTGATAAAATTACGTGATGCTCCTTGCTGTGGGGGCAGGTTTTATGAGAAGCCATTGCTTCACAGGCTTTGCAGTAGAAGCTGTGCTCAAAAAAGACCGGGGTTATTTCCAGCTCTCCTTCTTCAAAGTGGCTGAAGATTTTTTGAGCGTCATATGTACCATAGTAATCGCCGACACCTGCATGATCCCTCCCGACTATGAAATGGGAGCAGCCGAAATTCTTCCGGACAATCGCATGGAAGATGGCTTCCCGCGGGCCTGCATAGCGCATGGCCGCATTAAAAACAGCCAGCGTCACCCGGTTTTCCGGATAATATTCATCCAAGAGTACCTCATAACTTCTCATGCGCACATCACTCGGGATATCGTCGCTTTTCGTTTCTCCTACGAGCGGATTCAGAAATAGTCCATCTACGCTTTCCAGGGCCGCTTTTTGGATATATTCATGAGCACGGTGAACAGGATTACGCGTTTGGAAACCGACAACCTTTTCCCATCCGGCCTGTTGGAATCGTTCTCTTGTCTCTTCGGGATCAAGGTAGTAATGGTCTGAATGCTCCCGCTCCGGACGATGGAATACTTCAATTCTGCCACCGACATAATAATCCGGGCGCTTGTAAAGTTTACTGACCCCCGGGTGAGCGTCTTCTGTCGTTAAGTAAACCTTTGCAGCTTCTTTCTGTTTATCCGGCTTGTAAATGTCTTCGATTTCGATCACACCGTAGATTGCCCCATCTTTCACAAGAGCCGCTTGACCATGTAACGAACGGGCCTGCTCTTCAGAAACAGGCAGTGTGATCGGGAGACTCCAGGGAGTGCCGTCTTTCAAACGAAGATTTTCAACGACGTGATCATAATCTTCCCTTGTTAAAAATCCTTGAAGCGGACTGTATGCCCCATTAGCGATTAAATCGATATCACTCAACGCCATCGCATCAAGCTCGATCCTTTGTTCCGGAAGCGTATCCGGCTGTGCTGTAAAACGATTGATTAACTGCCCGCCATGCGGTTGAATAATGGACATCATTCATCTCTCCTTTATTGTTTCGTATCTCCCGCTGTGTGGAGTCCACACTCGGTTTTATCAAATCCCTGCCATCTTCCTGAACGGCCGTCATCCAGCGCTTTCGCTGTGCAGGGGATGCAGCCGACACTTGGATAGCTTTGGTCATGTAATTCATTGTAATCCAAGCTATTTAGTCGGATATAAGTCCATACGTCTTCCCATGTCCAGTGAATTAAGGGGCATACCTTGATGGACTGGAAGCGTTCGTCCTTGTTGACGAAGTTCGTATGACTCCGGCTTGCAGATTGTTCTCTTCTTAATCCCGACATCCAGGCCGCCGCTCCTGTCAGGGCTTCTTCCAGCGGTTTGATTTTTCTGATGGCACAGCATTGGTCGGGATTCCTTTTCCAAAGGGCCGGACCATATTCCTCTGCCTGTTCTTCCACTGTCAATTCCGGCTTTTTCATATGGATGTTCAAATCCGGATACCTCTTTTTCACTTTGTCTATCAAATCATAGGTTTCCTGGAAATGAAGTCCAGTGTCCAGAAAAACGACGTCGGCATCCGGCTGTGCCTTTGCAATGAAGTCAAGCAGTACGATCGCTTCAGCACCGAAGCTGCACGCATAAACGAGCTGTTTTCCATAATGCCCGTAAGCCCATTGAATCACACTCTCTGCCCCTTTGTGTCCATCATCAATATCCATATGAAGTAAAGGATCCCCGGTGAATGTTCCATATGTCGGTGCACTCGTATTCATAAGCTCCTCCTTTCTTATCTTCAACAAAAAAACCTTTCTTCTGATGGTAAGAAGAAAGGAGAGTCATTATACATGATTCAACCGTTCTTCTTATCCTTCCAAGTGTTGATCACCTGCTGGAATTGGCACAGCTTCTGTTCATGACGACAGATCCGTTGCCGAGGCTTCCAAGGGCCAGTCCCTCCACCTCTCTCGATAAGAAAAATGTTTCCAGATTTTGTTCAAAAGATTTGATTCAAATATTAGACCCGATTTAAAGATATGTCAACATGCATTTTAAATATTACTAGTTTTCTGTTTATTTTATTGTAAACCATTGACAAATCGTCATCCATGTTTTAGCTTTGAATATATTATTCATGTACTTAGGAATTCCGCTTTCAGCGCGGGCTACATATATCCTTATAAAGAGCCGGGGGAGGAAACTGGTCTGATGATCCCGCAGCAACCTCACATTGGAAAAGGTGCTCATTCCAGCAGACGGTGGTCTGAAAGATAAGGAGAGGAAGCTTGACCTCTTCTGGATGAAGAGGTTTTTTTGTGCCTCTTCATGGTTAAAACCAAGTAATCTTATGTGTTTAATCAAAAGGAGAGGTACGATGAAGAAATTACTTATATTTTCACTGGTTGGATTCTTTGCTCAATTGATGGATGGAGCCCTCGGAATGGGATTTGGTTTAAGCTCCTCCACCATCCTCCTCGCCTATGGAATGGCTCCGGCGGTGGCCTCCGCCTCTATTCATTTGTCCCAGATTGCTACAACGGCAGCTTCCGGGTTTTCCCATTATAAATTCGGCAACGTGGATAAGCGTCTCGTTTTGACTCTTGCTCTCCCCGGAGGGATCAGTGCCTTTGCCGGGGCTGCTCTGCTCAGCTGGATTCCAGGTGAGCTGATCCGTCCGTACATTTCCGTTTTTTTACTAGGGCTTGGCGTTTATGTGGTCATCCGCTTTTTACTGATGAATCGAGTGAAGCCCTTGCATACAGAAAAAAGACCATTTCGACGGCGCTTCTTGTTTCCCTTAGGTTTTCTGGGCGGTTTTCTTGATGCCGTGGGCGGCGGGGGTTGGGGGCCGGTAAATACACCTGTTCTCTTATCCAGCAAAGGAATCCTTCCCAGAAAAGTCATCGGCACCGTAGATACAAGTGAATTCATCGTTACTTTATCTGCTACGGCCGGCTTCCTGATCTTCCTTGGGTGGGAAGAGCTGAGCTGGATGCTTGTGCTCGCCTTTGTGATCGGTGGCGTTATTGCAGCCCCCCTCGCTGCCTGGCTTGTGAAAAAACTCCCCCCTCTCGTGCTTGGGGTAGCGGCGGGTGGATTTATCATTTTGACGAACAGCCGGACCCTGCTCACCTATGCCACATGGAGTGAACAGACCTTAGTTATCATCTACAGCCTGCTTCTTGCCGGATATGCTGCTGCCGTTATCTTCTCAGTTCGAAAATATATTCAACGGCACCGGCACCCGCAGACGGAAACACGGTTAAAAAAAGCGCAGTTCTAATGGAGAACTGCGCTTTCAGCTTATAGAATGACAAGCTTAGAAAACAAACCGCCAAGGCGTTTGTCTAATGGTCGATCAATATCCTCTGTGAAACCATTTCTTTCATCTCCGCTCCTGCATTCAGACCATAGACCATTACAAAAGGCTGCCGGGAAAAATCCCGACAGCCTGCGAACGCTGTTCTAAATCCAGAAGCGCTGCATTTTATTCGATAGAGAAGATATAGCTGTAAATCGGCTGGCCACCATGGTGGATTTCCACCTCTAAATCTTCAAAGGTTTCTTCCACATAAGCTTCCAGTTCAGCCACATCCTTATCGTCCACATCTTCCCCTGTAAGAATAGTAAGGATTTCATCTTCATCCTCATCAATCATCTGGTTCAGCAGTGTTTTCGCTGTTGTGAGGGCGTCTTTATCGGTAGCTGATATCTTCCCGTCGGAAATCCCCATAAAATGACCCTTTTCAATATCAAGTCCGTCAATCTGGGTGTCCCGGACGGCATAGGTAATCTGCCCCGTCTTCACTTCTGACATCAAACTGGTCATTTCTTCTTTGTTCGTATCGAGATCTGCTTCAGGATTGAAACCAAGCATAGCACTCATCCCTTGAGGAATGGTCTTCGTCGGGATGACAGCCACTTCCGCTTCCGCCATCTCTGCAGCCTGTTCTGCTGCCATCACGATGTTTTTGTTATTCGGAAGAATGAACACACGTTCTGCATGCGCTTCTTTAATAGCCTCCGATAAGTCCTGGGTACTAGGATTCATCGTTTGACCACCCTGGATGATTACTGTGGCTCCGAGGCTTTCGAAAAGTTTCTTCATCCCCTCGCCCATACTGACGGTGACAATACCATATGGCGCTTTTTTCTCAGGCACGGCTTTTTCTTTCTTATTACCTACGAGGGACGTATGCTGCTCCCTCATGTTTTCAATCTTCATATTGATCAGGCTTCCATACTTCTGTCCAAGCGTCATAGCTTCACCCGGGTACTCGACATGGACGTGAACTTTGACCAGTTCTTCGTCAGACACGACGAGCAGGGAATCACCGAATTCACTCAGCTGATTACGGAAAGCTTCTTCATCATAAGGATTCTCAGCAAGCTTATCCTCTTCGAATTTCACCATGAACTCCGTACAATAGCCGTAATGGATATCTTCGGTATTCATGAAATCCTGGGCAAGTTTATGGTGTTCGGCGTTTACCATTTCATTCATGGAAACCAATTCTTCAAGATCCGGCATTTCCTCGCCTTTCAAGTTGGCCAGAAATCCTTCATAAATGGTAACGAGTCCCTGGCCCCCGCTGTCGACCACACCGACTTCCTTTAGAACCGGAAGAAGTTCTGGTGTCCGCTTCAAGGAAGCTTTGGCTGCTTTTACGACACCTTCCATGAAAGGAATGAAGTCCTCTTCTTTTTCAGCGATTTCCACAGATGCTTCCGCTGCTTCACGGGCAACAGTTAAGATCGTTCCTTCCACAGGTTTCATCACAGCTTTATAAGCTGTTTTCACACCACCCTGCAGGGCCTCAGAGAAATCCCGGGTCGTTAACACTTCTTTATTCTCAATGGCTTTTGCAAAGCCGCGGAAGACCTGGGAAAGAATTACTCCTGAATTTCCACGCGCACCCATAAGAAGACCTTTGGACAGGGAAGTGGAAACTGCTCCTGCATGGTCCTGGGAAACGTTTCTCACCTCGTCCGCTCCGGAGGTCATGGAAAGATTCATATTTGTTCCTGTATCCCCGTCAGGTACAGGAAATACATTCAGCGCATCGATCATCTGCGAATTCTGCTTTAAATAATGCGCTCCTTGTAAAATCATCTCGGCTAATGTTCTGCCGTCAAGCTTTTGTAACGTCACACTTACTTCCTCCTTTGACTGCAACTGCAACCTATTCGCTTGTCACGCGGACTCCCTGGATGAAAATATTGACAGAGTCAACGGACAATCCGACTGTTTTGTTTAATGTGTATTTTACTTGGGATTGGACGTTATGAGCGACTTCCGATATCTTTGTACCGTAGCTCACAATAATATACATATCAATGTGGAGGCGATCTTCTTCCTGTCTGACAACGACACCCCGGGAAAAGTTCTCTTTACGGAGCATTTCAGCCAGCCCGTCCCGCAGCTGGTTTTTAGAAGCCATGCCGACGATTCCGTAGCACTCTACAGCTGCTCCTCCAGCAATCGTTGAAATAACTTCATTGCTAATCGTTATATGGCCGTATTGGTTGTTCAAATCCACAGACATATAGATCCTCCTTTAGATTCCTCAATTTCTCTCCTAATTATAACACAAGTGAAGGGTGTTGAATTTGTGTTGACTGTTGAAAATAAGCCGGTTATCCCCTAATATACTTTGAAACAATTCAATCTGTCTGTCAAGAAAAAATTCTTGATATAATTGTCCGGAGATTATTGCAAAGCCTACATACATATGATAAAGTTACTAAGTATCTGATGATTTTTGTATGTAACAGGAGGGATTTTCATGGCACGAAGAAGTGTTCTATCTGGTAAAGGTACACGCGCAGGTAACCACCGTTCACACGCGATGAACGCTAATAAACGTAAATTCAAAGCAAATGTTCAAAAAGTACGTATCCTTGTGGATGGCAAGCCTCAGAAAGTTTACGTAACAGCGCGTGAACTTAAATCTGGTAAAGTCCAGCGCGTATAATGACAAGTTGAAAAAAGCACCCGTTCTGCGGGTGCTTTTTTTCTTGCCTTTATATGATTATGGCAGTCCCCGGGACCATCTCCTCCATTCCCAAAGACCACCGAATCGCATCAGGGCCTTCCGGGAGACACTTATTCTCTCCCTTCAGGCACGTATGACCCGGAGCTAATCCTTTTTAAAAGTACTTATGACTGCGCGCACTATCCCCCCGACAAAACGCGGGAGTTTAATGGTGTAAAATTTCAAAAGAGCCCCCTCCTCCTAAGTGAACTAATGCGAACGCCCTTTTCCGTGATCCATTGAGTCTGTACTTCTTATTACTAAGAGTATGCCTGACTCAAATGAAAAAGTACCTGTATCTTCAACGAGCCTGTTGGAGATGCATAAGGTGGACCCGAAGGGCAGATACGCCCGGGAAAGTGGATAATAAAAGCCGTTGAGCGTAAGCTCCTTCACCTCCAGGGTCACAGGAAGAAAAGATAGATAGGGATACTGTGGGTCCTCTTTGATTTTATGCGAACCGGACCCTGCTATTTCCACCTGGTTCTGATGATCCACAATAACCGCCTTCACCCCTTTTTTCATTAACGGATACAACAGCTGAATGTTCGCCTGGGAATGATCCATCCTTCCCCCTGTTACTCCGAGTAATACGATATGCTCGGCTTTCCGGTTCAGTGCCTCATTGATCGCAAGCTCCAAATCTGTCTCATCCTTTTCGTCCGGATAGGTATGTATCTTCCGGGCCTCATCTTTAATCTTCTGATAGGAAGCAGCGCTGACGGAGTCGAAATCGCCGATGGCCACATCAGGGGTTATTCCGGCTTCTACAAGCACTTCTGCTCCCTGATCTGCTCCGATCCATTCTACATCTTCCTCTGCCCATCTTTGGAAGCTGGGAATATAGGCTTTCGGCCCTCCGCCGACTACGATAACTTTTTTCACGTATGCTCACCCTTTCTATAGAAAAAGCCCAAAGGATTCTGACCAATCCTCTGAGCTCTTTCGACTAAGACTCTACATGCAGAGTCACTTGGTTCCCGCTGTGATTTACAACGAGGCGCGGATCCTTTCAATGGCTTGTTTTCTGTCCGATTGATTAAAGACCGCACTGCCTGCCACAAGAACATCAGCACCCGCTTCTGTGCAGAGACGGGCGGTCTTCTCGTTGACACCGCCGTCCACTTCAATTTCATAGGAAAGTCCGGCATCGCTTCTTAATTGAGCCACCTGACTGATTTTATCAAGCACATCAGGAATAAATGCCTGACCGCCAAATCCTGGATTCACAGTCATCAATAGAACAAGATCCACATCCTTAAGAACCGGACGGATCATTTCGACCGGTGTCCCCGGATTGATGACCACGCCCGCTTTCACTCCGAAGCTTTTGATCAGCTGGAGGGTGCGGTGGAGGTGAGGAGAAGCTTCCTGATGGACGGTGATGATATCCGCTCCCGCTTTCGCAAAGGCCTCTATATAGGCGTCCGGGTTCTCAATCATTAAATGGACATCAAGCGGAAGATTGGTGACCGGCCTTACCGCATCAACAATCAAGGGGCCTATGGTTATATTAGGGACAAAATGGCCGTCCATAACATCCACATGAATGTAATCCGCTCCGCCTTGATCCACATCCCGGATCTCTTCAGCCAGTCTTGCAAAATCAGAAGATAAGATGGAAGGTGCAATTTTTGTCATGCCTTAATACCTCGGCTTTCTATTCTGGATTTCCTGCATGAACTGCAGGTAGTGGTCATAGCGGTGCTCTGATATAACGCCGTTATCCACACCGGCTTTCACCGCACATTTAGGCTCTTTATGATGCAGACAGCCTCTGAACTTACAATCATTTTGTACTTCTACGAATTCCGGGAAGCACTCCGGCAGCTGTTCAAGCTGTAAATCCCCGAACTCAAGGGAGCTGAACCCCGGCGTATCGGCTACTAACCCACCGGAAATGTCATACAGCTCCACGTGGCGTGTCGTATGCTTTCCTCTTCCAAGACTTTCAGAGATTTCATCCGTGTCGATGGAAAGACGGGGGTCGATGGAATTCAGCAGCGACGACTTACCGACTCCGGACTGCCCGGCAATCACCGTTGTCCGTCCAGCCAGGTGCGCTTGTATCTCATCCATGGAAGCGGAATCGTTCACAGCCGACAAAATGACCGGGTATCCAACCTTCTCATACTGTGCCTTATACTCCTCCATTGCTTCCACCATAGCGCTGTCCAGCTGATCCATCTTGGAAATCACGATAAACGGCTCGATCCGTTTTGCCTCAACGAGAACGAGAAATCTGTCCAGAAGAAGCGAATTAAAATCAGGATGGATGGCTGATGTAACAATCAACGCTTGGTCGACGTTGGCTATCGGCGGTCTTACAAATTCATTTTTCCGGTCATGAATGGATAAGATGTAGCCCTCTTCATAGTTGTCCGCCTTAAAATCCACCATATCCCCGACGAGAGGGGACACTTTTTTCTTACGGAAGTTTCCGCGCCCACGGCATTGATAAACCTCTCCGTCATGAAGCACGTAATAAAAACCGCTGAGGGACTTTATAATTTTTCCGGTTGCCACTTGATCACCTTCTTAATAAGGAACATTTCCTTCATCGATCACTTCATCACCTCGCTGCACACGGTAAGACGCTTCCCCGCCTTCTTCTATAATCAGTGTTACATCAAAAGAGGTGGTTTCTGTGATGGTTTCTTCCACGACTGGTGTCTCCATATCGTTTTCATAATCATCGACATAAATCAACACCTGCTGTTCTGTTTCTTCCGATTCCTCATTAAACGGAACTTCCAGCGTTACGTTTTCTTCTCTTGGAGGTTTTTCCTCCGGCCCCTTGGATATGGTGATAGTTACCGTTGACCCTTCTTTCACATCGGTGTACGCCTCCGGATCCTGTGTAATCACCTCTCCGGCAGGTACAGTCTCTGAGTAGCTCTCAGCAACTTCAACCTCCAGGCTGCGATCCTTTAAATATTTCTCCGCCTGTTCCTGGGTCATCCTGTCCAGCCGGCCCAGATTAATGGTCGGGGGTCCGGTACTGACGCGGAAAATGACTTCCTCTTCTTCCGGAATTACGCTTGCTCCCGGGTTCGGAGAGAGCTGGGCGACAATTTGACCAGCCGGTTCATCGCTGGAAACAGGAATACGTTCAATCCCTGCGTACCCCTTATCCTGGAGTTCCTTATCGACCTGGTCATATTCTTCACCCACATAATCCGGGAATTCTTCCCGTTCTTTTCCTTTACTCGTATAGATCGTGACTTCTGTTTCTTCCTTCACTGTCCTGCCGGGTTCAGGATCTGTCGTAATAACAAGACCCTCTTCCACTTCATCTGAAAACTGAGATTCACGGCTGACCATCAAGTTCAAATCACTCAGTTCACTGTAGACCTCTTCATATTCCCTTCCGTCAAGGTCTTCAGGAATGGTCACATCGGCAGGCTGAATGATGCCTGGTGTAAAATACAGGGCAGCTCCGCCCCCTAGTATGATCAGAAGCAGGAATGTCAGGATCCATGGCCAGATTTTTCTTTTCTTCTTTTTCTTTTCTTTATCGACCGGCTGCTTTTCCTCTGCCGGCTGCTGATGATGCACTTTTGTATCCTTGACCGGCTGATACTCGCCGGTATGGATGATTGTATGATCTTCTGTGTGATCCCCGTAGGCGTCGTTCGTAATGACGGGGATGGCTTTCGTTTTTTCCTCTTCATCTTCCTCCGGCAGTTCAAAGGGTTTTTCACCCAGTCGGTAAGGTTCAAGTGAGGTCTCTATATCCTGTTCCATTTCCACCACGGTGGGATAACGGTGAAACGGATCTTTCGCCGTTGCTTTCAATACGACATTTTCCACACTCTGCGGCAGATCAGGATGCCATCGTTTCAACGAAGGTGTATCATGCTGCAGGTGCTTAAGGGCTATGGATACAGGAGACTCGCCTGAAAAAGGAAGACGTCCAGTCAGCAGTTCGAAGAAAACAATGCCCATCGAATAAACATCGGATTTCTTCGTCGCCATTCCCCCACGCGCCTGCTCAGGAGACAAATAATGAACAGAACCAAGAACTGAATTTGTCTGAGTCAGAGCGGTCGCACTCAAAGCCATTGCGATTCCAAAATCTGTCACTTTCACATGGCCGTAATGATCAATCAAAATATTCTGCGGCTTGATATCTCTGTGTACAATGCCGTTGTCATGGGCATGGGTGATGGCAGAAGTTACCTGGCGCATAATGTCCACCGCTTCCGAAACATCAACGGGGCTGTTCTGTTGGATATACTGCTTCAGTGTCATGCCGTCAACATATTCCATGACCATATAATATAAATCGTCCTCTTCCCCGACATCATATATATTGACGATGTTCGGATGAGAAAGGCTGGTGGCGGACTGGGCTTCCCGGTGGAAACGCGCAATAAACTCTTCGTCATTTCCGTGTTCCAGCCTTAGTACCTTGATGGCTACGCTTCTGTCCAGGATGGTATCATGAGCTAAATAAACGTTCGCCATCCCTCCGCCGCCAATCATTCTATCGACACGGTAACGGTCATTAAGAAGACGGTCATTGAGCATCAATCCACACCTTCCTTCTCACCTTGGGGTGGGAGATGATGGACAATGGCAAGAGTGATATTGTCTTCTCCGCCCCGCTCATTGGCCCGCTCAACAAGAGAGTGGGCGAAATCGGACCAGTCTCCTTTGTGGTCACTTAAACCACTCAATTCTTCATGACTCACTTTATTGGTCAGACCGTCTGTACAAAGAAGAACCCGGTTATCCGGATCCCACTCCATACTCTGGATATCCGGGAAAAGATCATATTCTGTGCCGAGCGCCTTCAGCAGAACATTTTTGCGAGGATGATGCTCGGCTTGTTCTTCTGTAATCTGTCCGGACCTGACAAGTTCATTGACGAGTGAATGGTCTTCCGTAACGGCTTTGAATCCGTAAGCATTCGCTAAATAACAACGGCTGTCTCCGACGTGGGCAATGGAGACAAACTGGTCCGTGCAGATAGCTGCCACTATTGTCGTCCCCATGCCGGCACATTCTTCATGTTCAGAAGCATAGGTTTTGATTTCATTATTGGCGGAACGGATGGTTTCTTTTATCCACTCTTCAGCACCATTCGGAGTTTGAAACGAACCCGTATGCTCCCATTCCTTATGTAAAACATCAACAGCCATCCGGCTGGCGACATCACCTGCCTGATGCCCTCCCATGCCGTCGGCTGCGACAGCAAGCACCTGACCGGAATGATTTCTGAACACGCCGCCTGCATCCTCATTATGAGCCCTTACTCTGCCTTGATCTGTGAGGTAGTACTCTATCATGGACGTTCACCTGCCTTTTTCAGTTACTGTCATCCATAGAAGGCCGGCTGCTTCCATCAACAGGAAGCAGGTGCCTTTATTTTTTCACCAATCGCGTCAGGAAAAAGCCGTCCGTATCCCACTCATGGGGAAACAGCTGGAGACCGGTTCCGGTCAGGCCTTCCCCTTGACGAAGAGCATCGGGAAGATCGTTGACAAAGGATGGATCCAGTTCATATTCCGGATGTTGATCCAGAAAATGACGGACCGCTTCTTCGTTTTCATGCCGATCCACTGTACATGTGCTGTAGACCAGTTTTCCACCGGATTTCAGGAGCGGTGCCACCTCGTGGAACAAGTCGTCCTGGATACTCCTGAGCTTATAGATATCTTCCTCACTCTTATGGTACTTAATATCCGGTTTGCCTCTCAGTACACCAAGACCTGAACATGGGGCATCAAGCAGGATCCGATCAAAGCTCTCAGACGCATGCAGCGATGTGAGCGTCCGGGAATCCGCCTGGCCGGCCTTGATGGAAGTAAGCTGGAGCTGTTCAGCTTTTTTACTGACGAGCTTTGCCTTCTTTTCATGAAGGTCATAAGCCGTCACGCTTCCTTTATCCTTCATCTTTTCTGCTATGTGCGTGGTTTTGCCTCCTGGTGCGCTGCACGCATCAAGGACAGCCATCCCTTCATCCAGGTCCATCATTTCCGCAACCAGCATGGAACTCTGGTCCTGAATGCTTACCAAGCCTTCTTTAAAGAGCCTGTGGTTTATAATGTTCCCATCTTTTACAACCAGGCCTTGTGTGGAAAATGGACTCTCTTCTACCGAAAACCCTTCCTGTCGCAGCTGGCCGGCTGCCTCGCCGCGGCTGATTCTGAGTGGCTGCACGCGGATGGACATAGGAAGGTGGTGGTTGTTCGCTTCACACATCAACCTCGTCGTTTCCATGCCGTACTGATCCACCCACCTCCGCACAAGCCATTCAGGATGACTGGTTTCAACCGCCAGACGTGTACCATCATTTTCAATGTGATCAAGGCTTTGAACACCTTTTCGCTGTACATTGCGCAGAACGCCGTTCATAAAGGAGGAGATTCCTTTATGTCCGCGTTTTTTCGAAATTTCCACCGCCTCGTGGATGACCGCATGGTCCGGTACCCGTTCAAGGAAGATCATTTGATAGACTGACATGTAAAGCAGCCAGCGTACCCACGGTTTAATTTTCTTCTGACCGGCTGTATAAGGCTGAATATAATAGTCGATCAAGTCTCTGCGCTGCAGAGTTCCGTAAACAATTTCAGTCAATAGTGCCCCGTCCTGACGGGAGAGCTCCTGTTTGGACATTTCTCTGTCGAGCAGGACGTGACTGAAGCCTCCCTGCTCACCGATTCTTGTTAATAGATGGAGCGCGGTTTCTCTTAATACATACTTAGCCATGCTGCTCCCCCAATACGTCGCCCTCGTTTAAAGATTGGCCGGCGCCATTAACGAACGACTGCCCGTCCATTTTTTTCTTCCCTGAAGGCTGAAGGGATACAATTTTCAACGCTTTTCCGTCTCCTGTCTGAACGAGGAAACCGTCCTCCTCGATTTTGACCACTGTTCCCGGGGCTTTGGAAAAGTGTCCGGAAACTTTTTCGGCCCACCAGATTTTCATCGGTTTACCATTCCAGTACGTGAACGCCACCGGCCAGGGATGAAGACCCCGGACGTGGTTGTAGACGTCCTGCTGATCTCTGCTCCAGTCAATCAGCTCCTGTTCACGTTTAATGTTGCCGGCAAATGTGACTTTGGATTCATCCTGAACTTCAGGAGTGATGTTCCCAGCCAGCAATTCAGGCAGGGTGTCAGCCAGAAGATCGGCTCCCGCTGCTGATAATTTATCGTGCAGTGTGCCGACATGATCGGTATCTTCAATCGGAACGACCACTTTGGAAAGCATATCGCCGGCATCCAGTTTTTTCACCATATACATAATAGTGACGCCGGTTTCTTTTTTTCCTTCCAGAATACTATAGTGGATAGGAGCTCCTCCCCGGAATTCGGGCAGCAGCGAGGCATGGACATTGATGCATCCGTATTCCGGAACGTTCAGCAGCGCTTCCGGGAGGATCTGTCCGAAAGCCGCTGTGACGATCAAGTCCGGCTCATAGGCGAGGACATCCTCATATTCATGCTTGATTTTTTCGGGCTGCAGCACCGGAATACCATGGTTCAAGGCTGCTGTTTTCACCGGCGGCGGTGTAAGAACCCTCTTCCTCCCCTTTGGACGGTCCGGCTGGGTCACAGCCACCACCACTTCATATCCCTCTTTCATAATCCGATCAAGAACAGGGACCGCAAAGTCCGGTGTTCCCATAAACGCAATTCGTGTCATAACTGACGGCTCCTTCCTACATCAACTGATACGGCTGAAAATCAACCGTAATCTGTAAACCATCTTCCTGTTTCAATTCATCTTCATAATAGTGCAGTATTCGTTCGACAAACTTCCGCTGCTCGGGTTCCTTCTTGTATTTTACCATGCATTGATAGCGATATCTATTATTGATCCTGGCCAGCGCAGAAGGGGTTGGACCCAGTACGTGCGCCTGCTCGGACAGCTTCTGCTGCATAAACATCGTAATCTTACGGGTGGCTTCCTCCGCTTTCAACTGGTTGGGATGCGAAATTGTAAACAACGTCAAATAATAGTAAGGCGGATACCGGAATGCTTTTCTAAGCTTCATTTCCTCCTGGAAAAACTGTTCATAGTCGTACGTACTCGCAAGCTCTATACTGTAATGTTCCGGTGTATACGTCTGGACAACCACTTCCCCGCTTTTCTCATGGCGTCCGGCCCGTCCGCTCACCTGGGTCAGCAGCTGAAAGGTCTTTTCGGAGGCACGGAAATCCGGCAGGTTCAGCATCGCATCCGCAGCCAGCACACCGACAAGTGTGACATTCCCGAAATCGAGTCCTTTGGCGATCATCTGTGTTCCAATCAGGATATCCGCTTTTCCCTCGCCAAACTGTGTAAGCAGTCTTTCGTGAGCGCCTTTCTTCCTCGTTGTATCAACATCCATCCGGATGATCCGCGCCTCAGGAATCAGTTCCTGCAGGGCTTCCTCGACTTTTTGAGTTCCTGTACCAAAGTATCGGATCGTTTTGCTTTCACATTCCGGGCACTTCTCCGGCATGGGCTCTTCATGAGAACAGTAGTGGCATTTCAAGCGGTTCTGCCGCTTGTGATAAGTCAATGCAATATCACAGTGCGGGCATTCGCTTACATGGCCGCAGTCCCTGCACATGACAAACGTGGAATATCCCCGTCGGTTAAGAAACAGCACGACTTGTTCTTTCCTAGCCAGCCGCTCTTCGATTTTTTCCTTTAATGGAATCGAGAACATGGATCGGTTCCCGCTGTGAAGCTCTTCTCTCATATCCACAAGCTCCACCTCAGGCATCACAGCCTCATTCATCCGTTTGCTTAGTGTCAGCAGCTGATAGTTGCCTTTCGCAGCCCGCGCATACGTTTCCAGTGACGGGGTCGCACTTCCCAGAACGACTGGACAGTTGTGTGTTTTCGCGCGCTGGACAGCGACATCGCGGGCATGATACCTCGTCCTGTCTTCCTGCTTATAGCTCGTCTCATGCTCTTCATCAATAATGATCAGCCCAAGATTCGTAAACGGGGCGAATATGGCGGACCGGGCTCCTACAACGACCTGTACTTCCTGACGCTGAATCTTACGCCATTCGTCGTATTTCTCTCCAGCTGACAGAGCACTGTGAAGGACGGCTACCTTGGAGCCGAAACGTCCTTTAAACCGCTCCACCATCTGAGGGGTTAAAGCAATTTCGGGGACGAGCATAATGGCTTCCTCCCCTTTATCCAGCACCTGCTGAATCGACTGCATATATACTTCCGTCTTCCCGCTTCCCGTTACACCGTGAAGGAGAAACACGTCGTGCTCCTGTTTTTCGATGGTTGAAAGAATCGGCCGGATGGCGGTTTCCTGCTCTTCGGTTAGTTCAAAAGGCGTCGTTCGTTTAAATTCCCGTCCTCCGTACGGATCGCGGAAGACTTCCTGTTTATACTCTTTGAGCACGTTCTGCTCCACAAGAGGCTTCAACGCAGCAGGAGTAGTTTGAAGGTTACCCAGCAAACGCTTTTTGTCCAGTGGCTCTGGATGCTGAAGGAAATATTCAACGATGGCCCGCTGTTTTTTTGCCTGTGGCGGGAGGTCTTCCAGCTTTTCTTCCATATCGATAGGAGAAACAGCCGGCGCAACCACAGCCTTCAGCTTTTTCGTTTCCCTGCTCTTTACTTCATAGTGAACATCCACTTCGCCTTCGTTCATATGTTTTCTAAGGATATGGTAACTGACACCGGACTGTTCGAACTCTTCAAAATCCATGACGCCCCGCCCATCAAACACAGCATCCAGGGCTGAATCCAGCGGTTCATCCGAGAGTTTCCACAGCTCTTTTCTATATTTGGCTTTCATAACCTGCGGCAGCATGACCTGTAGACAGGATATATAATAACTCAACGTATAATTGGACAGCCATTTCCCAAGGTGAAGCAGTTCTTCCGTCAACGTCGGAATGACATCCAGTACATCAGTGATTTTTTTCACGGAGGGGAAGCTGGACGTTTCTGACAAGGCGATCACATAGCCGAGAATTTTCCTCGGTCCGAAGGGGACGATGACTCTGACCCCGGGCTGTACAATTCCTTCAAATTTTTCAGGGATTTCATAATCAAAGGGTCTGTTGGTATTCTGTGAGGCTACGTCCACAATGACATTGGCAATCACGTGCGGTCACGCCCCGTCATCTCCTGAGAGGCTTCCTTTAGGATTTCTTCTGCCAGCTGATCCTTCGTCATCATGGGATAGATTTTTTCACGACCACTTTTCTGAATGAAAAGGGAGGCATTCGTATCCGTACCAAAGCCGGACCCTTCCTCGGCCACATTGTTGATCACTATGGCATCCAGGTTCTTTTTCTCCAGCTTCTCTCTTCCGTAACGCTCAGGATCATTCGTCTCGGCGGCAAAGCCGATCAGATACTGATGTTCCTTCCGTGTACCGAGCTCCTGCAGGATGTCGTGTGTGCGCTCCATTTGAACCGCATATCCTCCCGGGGATTTTTTCATTTTGTGTTCAAAGGTTTCCTTTGGCCTGTAATCGGCGACAGCGGCGGATTTGATCACAAGATCGGCCGCTGGATAATGCTTCAGCACTTCTTCATACATCTCCTGAGCAGAGACTACATCAATGCGCTCCACCCCTTTTGGCGTATGAAGGGAGACAGGTCCGGTGATCAGGGTGACATCAGCACCGCTTCGAGCCGCCTGCCGCGCAAGAGCAAACCCCATTTTTCCGGTCGAAGGATTCGTGAAATACCGGACCGGATCAATTTTCTCCTGCGTTGGTCCTGCTGTAATCAGGACCCTTCTGCCTTTCAACCACTCGGTTTTCCGATACTCATCTTCCAGTACTTTAACGATGCTCTCCGGTTCTTCCAGCCTTCCTTTCCCGACATATCCGCAGGCCAGATACCCTTCACCAGGCTCAATAAAACGAAAGCCCCATTCATCCAGCTGTTTCATGTTGTTTATGACGGCCGGGTGGCTGTACATGTGCACATTCATCGCCGGTGCAATGTACACGGGAGCCTCGGTCGCAAGCAGTGTCGTTGACAGCATATCATCCGCCAGCCCGCCGGCAAGCTTGCCAATCGTATTGGCTGTAGCGGGCGCAATCAGGAATAAATCGGCCCAGTCGGCAACATCGATGTGCTGGATCTGTGTGGCGTCCTGTTCATCAAACGTATCGGTATAGACCGGCTGTCTGGACAGTGCCTGAAAGGTCGTCGGAGCGACGAAATTTCTTGCGCTCTCTGTCATAATGACTTTGACGAAGGCTCCTGCCTGGACAAGCTTACTTGTCAGGGCCGCCGCTTTGTATGCAGCTATTCCTCCTGATACGCCCAGGACAATCTTTTTATCTTTTAACATGTGATGGACCTCCCTGCCTGTGAAAATCTTACGATAAAATACGTAGGAAAAGCCGCGCTGATCGTCAGACAGATGCGCGGCTTTTCCTACGTTGTTCCGGGAACAATGCTATTATGTGGTTTCCGTTCTTTCCTGGATCTCTTCCGCTTCAATATAGTTCAATTTCCCGTCGCGGATTTCCTCCAGAGCTACACCAACCTGCTGATGAGAGGTTGGGTTTTCGACCATAGGAGCACTTCCCTGCTTCAGTTCGCGGGCTCTTCGTGCTGATAGTGTGACAAGTGTATATTTTGATTTGATCTGCTTCTGCAGGGAATCAATGGATGGTTCTAACATCATAATTAATTTTCCTCCAATGCTTTTTTGTATTGATGGGCCACGCGCTCACGTTTGCAGTGTTCACTGGCTACGATGGACTGGACCTTCTGAACGGCGTGATTAATCTGATCGTTGACAACGACATAATCGTAGGCATCCATCATATCAATTTCTTCTTTAGCCGCCAGCAGACGGTTTTTCACCTTTTCCTCTGTTTCGGTACCCCGGCTTACGATTCGGTCTTTTAATTCTTCAAGAGAAGGAGGAATTAAAAATACGAACACACCTTCCGGGAAGTTTTCGCGGACTTTCAATGCGCCCTGAACCTCAATTTCAAGGAATACATCCTTCCCCTGGTTCAACGTCTCTTCCACATAATGTCTCGGCGTGCCGTAATAGTTGCCCACATATTCGGCATGTTCAATCAGCTGTCCTTCTGTGATCAGCTTTTCAAATTCATCTCTGCTTTTAAAGAAATAATCGACACCATCCACTTCCCCTTCACGCGGGGCACGCGTCGTCATGGAAATGGAATATCGCAGGTCTGTCGACTGCTCGAACAGAGCCTTCCGTACAGTTCCTTTTCCGACACCTGATGGGCCGGAAAGTATAAATAGTATACCTTTCTGTTCAATCACTGCAAATAGTCCTCCTAGTTTTCATCTGAAATCTCATCATTACTGATTACACGCTGGCCGACGGTTTCCGGCTGAACAGCAGACAGAACGACATGATCACTATCTGTGATAATGACCGCACGTGTACGGCGGCCATATGTAGCATCTACTAATTTATTATTGTCACGGGCGACAGTAATGATACGTTTGATTGGAGCGGATTCCGGTGAAACGATGGAAATGATTCGATTTGCAGACACAACGTTCCCGAACCCGATATTGATCAATTTTAAACTCAAAGCTGACTCCTCCTTCTTATGGCCAAGCACTTAATCATTAACTCTATTATATGAAAAAAACCGTACAGAACACAATTGTTATTCGATATTTTGCACTTGTTCCTTCATTTTTTCCAATTCACCCTTCACGTTAAGTACATACTCCATCAGGAGGGTGTCATTGGATTTTGACCCCATCGTGTTCACTTCCCGGTGCATTTCCTGAAGGATGAAATCCAGACGTCTCCCGACGGATCCGTGCTGGTCCAGAGCCTTCTCAAACTGTTGAAGATGGGAATGCATCCGTGTGAACTCTTCGGTGACATCCCCTTTTTCAGCCATAAGGGCCACTTCCTGGAGAATTCTTGGTTCATCCTGGGAAAGGGGCTGTGCAGCGTAATCTTCAATTCGGGCGCGTATTCTCGCTTTGTATTCGTTTATCACTTCAGGGCGGCGCTGGTCCATCATGTCAAGCCAGCAGACGACAGCCTTGAGTCTGGATAGGAGGTCCTTTGAAAGCTGCTTTCCTTCCCGTCCCCTCATGTCCTTCAGCTGCCGCAGAGCCTGTTCCACCGACGTCTTCAGCTTTTGTTGAAAAGAATCCGGGATGTCATCCGATTCCTTAGTAACGAAGACATTCTCTAACTTGGATACCATATCAATAGTTATATCACCCGTCAAATGAAACCGGCTCTTCATATCTTCCAACGCCTGAATGTACTGCTCCGCTGCTGCCCAGTCCACCTCGACGTTTTTCTGCAGGCCGCCGCCGTCCATCGTTATGTACACATCGACCCGCCCGCGGTGCAGGGCTTCTTTAACAAGTTTCCTCACCGGGTCCTCCATAAATAACAAAGAGGAAGGAAGGTGCATATGAACATCAAGAAACCGATGATTCACGGATCTGACTTCCACCACGATCCGTGTTCCCTCCTGCTCTGATATTTCCCGTCCATATCCGGTCATACTGTCAGCCATATCTCCTTCACCTGCCGCTTCTTCATTGATACTGTCTAGTTTACCAAACTTCCTCTTTCAGAGCGACTGGTATGATTCTTTAGAAATCCGGCGTCAAATCATGCTATAATGACCTTTTAGAGAGGTGAAGAGACTATGTCTTTCGACGGAATTGTAACCCGGGCGGCGACAAATGAGCTGAACAATGTTCTTCAGTCCGGACGAATCATGAAAATTTATCAACCCACGGATACAGAGCTTGTATTCACTGTCCGCTCCCAGCGGACGAAATATACGCTTCTATTATCCGCTCATCCATCCTATGCACGGTTTCATTTAACCAATGATCAATACCACAATCCAAAAGAACCGCCGATGCTCTGTATGCTCCTGCGCAAGCATCTTGTAGGAGGATTTATAGAGAAAATTGAACAGGTGGATATGGAGAGGATTGTCAAGATCCATATCCGCACACGGAATGAAATCGGCGACGAAACGTATAAAACCTTGATCATTGAGGTGATGGGGAAACACTCCAATATTCTTCTTGTCGACGAACAGGAGGGGCATATTCTGGACAGCATCAAGCACCTTCCCCCTTCCCAGAACCGGCACAGGACGATTATGCCGGGCCAGCCCTATAAACGGCCGCCGGAGCAGGGCAAAATAAGCCCGTTGGAACTCGAACCGGCCCAACTCCTTAAAAAAATGGATTTTAATGCGGGCCGCCTGGACAAACAGATTCTCTCCATTGTCATGGGCTTTTCCCCCATGATTACAAAGGAGATCGCAGAAAAAGCAGGAATGAACGGACCCTCAGGATACGAAGCTGCTTATGAGGAAGTACGGAACCGAATACTGGATCACTCGTATGAACCACAGGTGAAACGCGGGGACAAAGAACAATTTTATGTACTGCCGCTGAAGGCCTTTGGAGAAGAAAGAGAAACTTTCTCTACGGTGAGTGACATGCTGGACGCTTTTTATTCAGGGAAAGCCGAAAGGGATCGTGTCAAACAGCAGGCTGGTGATTTATTCCGCTTTCTGAAAAATGAACGCGACAAAAACCAGAGGAAAATCAAAAAACACGAAGATACCTTGAAAAAGTCTGAAGCAGCCGGGGATTATCAAAAGCTCGGCGAACTGCTGACCGCTCATATGCACCTCGTTAATAATGGAGACGAAAGTGTAACGGTCGTTGATTACTACGATCCTGACCAAAAGGAAATGTCAATCGAGCTGAATCCGAATAAAACCCCAAGTGAAAACGCCCAGTCTTACTTCCAGACGTACCAGAAATTGAAGAAGTCCAAGCAGGTGGTTCAAAAGGAAATTGAAAAAGCGGACATTGAAATCACCTACTTCGAACGTTTGATTCAACAAGTCGAAACAGCCAGGGAAGAAGATATTGAAGAAATCCGGGAGGAACTCCGGGAACAAGGCTATATGAAGAAAAAGAACGCCTCCCCGGGGCGTAAGAAAAACCAGCCTAAAAAACCGTCCCCGGAAACCTTCCGATCCAGTGACGGGACGATGATCTATGTCGGGCGCAACAATAAACAGAATGAATATTTAACCAACCGGATGGCAGGTAAATCTGATATCTGGCTGCACGCCAAAGATATTCCGGGTTCCCACGTAGTCATTAAAGATGAGAACCCAAGTGAAGACACACTGCTTGAAGCCGCCCAGCTGGCGGCAAACTTCAGTAAATCGAGCCGGTCGTCCTCCGTGCCTGTTGACTACACACAAATCAGGCATGTGAAAAAACCGTCCGGAGCAAAACCCGGTTTCGTTACCTATGATCATCAGCAGACCCTGTTTGTAACTCCGGATGCCTCCTATGTCCGGATGATGAAAAAACAGGCAGAGGAATAAAACAGGAACAGGCAGCCATACTAAGAGAGCACCTTGATCTTAGTAGAGGAGGCTGCAGTCATGCCAAAGAACTCAAAATCAAAACGCAACCCAAAGAAGAGCCGGGACGCGGTCCAGCCCAGCAGTGGTGAAGAACGCGTAACGATCTCTAAAGCGGGCAGATCTTTTGATGGCCGTTGAAGAGCAATAGTCAGAGTTCCCATGACAAAACGCCGGCGTACACGCGTCGGGAAAGCTGTCGAGAAAATTTCTCGGCAGCTTTTTTCTATAAGGCTCTGTTATTGCTTGGTGTTGTTATTTAACATGTGAGCTCCTATCACCCCTTTCTCTCATGGGGTTTGTAGGAGGCGGCCTTGGGAATGACTCCCTTTCCGTGGGGTACCGTGAGCATCCTCAGGCAGCGCCTTCCGGGGTCTCACGATGTACCTTCATCCCACAGGAGTCCCGCCATTCCCAAGGCCGCCTCTTCAAAGTAGGGTAGTTAGAAAGGACATAACCGAAGTCCGTTACACCACTACGAAAGGGATGGCAGGGAAAACAGGTAGACTCCTGCGGGAAAAAGGAACAAGGGAAGACCCCGGAGAACGAAGTTCGAGGAGGCTCATCGTTCCCCTCGGAAAGCGGACGGTTTTCCCTGCCATCCCATGCTCTGAGTAAACAACGGACCGGACCCCTGATTCCAGACGGAGACGATTTAGTAATCGTTTAAAATAACAACAACAGACTTTAACAGAGCTTTCTATAAAAAAACCGCCTGGACTCAAACCAGACGGTTATCTTTTCCTCATATGATCAAGCCTGTCCCTGAGAATCGTAATGGAACGGTTGATTTTCCAGATGTAATAAAGGTGATGGAGCAGATTTTCCTTATCCTCTGTTCCCGGCTGCACTTTCAACTCCACCTGCTCCCTTTCCTCCAGCAGGTCGTAAACCGGATCGGAATGATTTCCTGTTTCGATTTGATGGATCAAACCTTGCAGATTCTTTTCCAGTTTATCCTGAACCGCTGTTAGAAGTTCCAGTGTTTCATGACTGTGATTCGTGTATTTGGGGTATGGAGAGGCGACAAGGTGCTTGGCATAATAATTGACGGCTGTAATCACGGTCAGCACGGCTGTAAGGTTTTTGTCCCCTCGGAAAATAGGATCCTGTACAGCAGGCTTGGATTCTTCCTCAATTTCCTGCATTTTCGCATCCAGATCCAAGGCCTGCTGCGCAAGACCTTTAACTCCTTTCGTACCCTTGATGTTGGTTAAATACTGGCTGATTAATTGAGACATTTGTGTAAAATATTCACGAAAGGCCTCGGAAAGCTTGTCCTTAGTACTCGTGGGAAAGACGAAAGCAGAAACACCAAGAGCAATCGCAGCTCCGGCCACTGTGTCAATGACCCTCGCTCCAAGAAGCTCCGGCGTAACTCCACCGAGAATCAGATCATAAATAAAGGCAATCATCATCGTAATAAAGAAGCTTGCCACCGTATAGGAAACCGTAAGAAAGTAAAAAGCTGTAAAAATAACCAGAAACAATAGGACAACCTCAAGGTAAGGGTGGCCGGAGAGCCACAAAGCAGCGAGAAAACCGAAGAAAGCACCGAAGAATGTACCGACGGAACGCTCAAAAGCTTTTAAGTACGTCCTGCCGACGGTTTCTGTACCGAGCTGGATAATAAAAGCGGTCAACAGGACCCAGTACGGCTGAATCGGAGAAATGATATAGCCCGTAACAATAGCTATGCTTCCTGCAATCAACGCCTGCACGGCTTTTTTCTCAGCAGGTTTCAGTCCGGCAGGCCCCGCTTCCTTCTCATCCACCGCCTCTTCATCTGCTGCCGGTGGATGTTCCACTGCTTCATTGAAGTGAATATCCCGCTGCACTTCCGAGGCGCCTTCTGTCACGTGGGAAGCCATTGTTTCAATTCTTCTGATCAAATAAAGCCGTCCATCAGGGAGATCGGTTGCATTCATCATCCAGTGATCAAGCTGATGCCGGATACCTGCGACCACTTTCTCAGCCTCCTGAAGACTCTTCATTTCCGGCTGTGGGTCAAGCACATCGGCATCTTTCAACGTCAAAAGCAGATCGACGAGAAGATAGCGCAGCTCCTTCAAATCCAATGCCTCGTCTTCCTTCAATTTCTGCAGGCTTTCCGAAAGCGTCATAACAAACATGGTCGTATCGAAAATATATAATCGCAGCCGGCCGGATTGAAGCCCCGGCCAGATTTCTGTACTGTCCTGCTGGTGTAGATCAGCGGCGACCTGGTTGGCGTAAATTCTTAATTTACTCACGTTGCTGCCCAGCTTCTTCAACCGGGACGGCTGGAGTTCGGGGTCTTTAATCACCTCAATAAGCAGGTCGAACGTCAAGTTTGCCTGCCTGTGGAAGGAAACCGTGCTTCTCCGCAGCATCTGCCTTGTATCTTCAAATAGGAAGAAATTGTAAAGAAAGGCATAAAGAATGCCGATACCTACTGCGAGGTAAAACCAGGGAAACTGGGACGGTGACAGCTGAAGAAATGAGGAGAAATAAATTGTGAAGAACCCAATCATTCCAAGAGAAAAATACCGGCTTCCATGCTGCGAAAAATAAAAAGCTGCACCTATCGAAGCAATCATCAGGATACTTACCAGGACGGGGCTTGAAGCAGTCAAGGACCCAAGCGTCACCCCTGAACATGCAGCCACTCCCAGGAGAAGGGTTGTCACCTGTTTTTTTCTTTTTGTATCATCCATAACAATCATAATGCCCATCAGACCGGCAATCCCGGAGATGATCGCAGGAAAAAGCGGATCGATGGCAAAGACGTTCATGATCAACATCGTTGTAAAAACCGATGAAATCAAACTCAGCGTAGCTTTCCCCGCCTGGGCCAGTCTCCGCCTGCCCGGATCAGAGGCGAGCAGACGCCGCAGCCAGTAGGACTGTTTGACTAAATCTTTCATTTATTGATGCTCCCCTCTTTCGTATGTATAGTCATTTATCTTATCGATTTTTAAGTGTCAGGACAACTCTCACGTCCTGACGTTTTCTATTGTAAGAACATTCCATCAAAAGCCCCGGACGAAAAAAGCTGCGATCGGCATCGCAGCTTCAAGTTAAAAAATAAGCAAAAACGGCAATTGAGGCCACATAAGAAAAAACCGCCTGGGCCCAGTATCTTTTCGCTTCCTTTTTCAACATGTACATATTCCATAATATAAATATCGTCAGCGACCCTGCCAGACTGAGCAGGGGTTCCCATGACAGCATGGATTCCATAAAGGAAAAAGCGACCCACGTGTATAAATAAACGAAGCAGGTTAATAGTCCGAGGGAGGCATTCATGAGAATAAAAAAGGAATGTTTGTTAGATTTCATCGTCATCACCAATACGTTGTGTTGTATTAATGGTACAAGGACAAGATGAAAATAGCAACTCTTCCCTCATTTAAGAATTTGTAAAAACGTAAGGGTCTTCCCTCCACACTCTCAGTTTCTCCAGCTGAAGGTCATCCAGTTCTTCCTGTTGGTACAGCTCATCCAGTAGATCATCATAGCTGGCAATCGATTGAATATGGTACTCCTTTTCCTTAAACGCCTGCTTCGCTTCCGCCAGGCCGTAGGTGAAAATGGATAAAATCCCTGCCACTTCCACACCTGCTTCCCGCAGGGCATCTGCAGCTTGTATGGACGACTTCCCAGTGGAAATCAAATCCTCAATGACGACTACACGGCTGCCTTTGGTAACCACTCCTTCAATCTGATTTCTGCGCCCGTGTTTTTTGGCGGTCCCGCGCACATACACCATCGGAAGATTTAGACGATCGGCTGCCCATGCTGCATGCGGAATACCGGCTGTGGCGCATCCGGCTATTCCATCCACCTCTCCCGGCAGTTTCCGGATCATGTCCACAAACGCCTCTGCGACCGCCGAACGCACGGAGGGATAAGACATCGTCAAACGGTTGTCACAATAAATCGGGGATTGGATGCCCGAGGTCCATGTGAAGTAATCCTCCTCGTACATTTTGACAGCACCGATATCCAGCAGTTTATGAATCAACTGATTTTTTTCCATGCAGAAATTCCCCCTTGATGGTTTGATATGTATCCTCAGGTTCACCGCTGTTCCGGATAGGTCTGCCAACGACGATGGCATCACTTCCCTCCATAGCGGCTTTTGCAGGAGTGGCTGTCCGTTTTTGATCGTGCACGTGCCCTCCCGGGAGCCTGATCCCCGGGGTCAACGTAAGAAGCCCTGCTTCTTTTTTGACCAAGGATGCTTCATGAACAGAACATACGACTCCATCCGCCCCATGTTCTTTCGCTAAGAGGCTGTAATGAAGGACCATGTCTTTCGTTGATCCTTCTACCTTCCATTCCCTGCTCAATGACCATTCGTCCATGGAAGTAAGGACAGTGACGGCAAATAAAAGAGGTGTTTTTCCATCTGCCCCTTCGCTCAACCCCTTCCGGGCAGCTTCAATCATTTGGCTGCCGCCGGACGCATGAATCGTAACGATATCTACACCGAGACCGGCAAGGTTTTTCATCGCCCGGCGGACGGTTTCCGGTATATCATGAAGCTTTAAATCCAGGAAAACTGCGTGGTTCCGTCTTTTCAGTTCGGCAATGAACGGGGCGCCTTCTTTATAAAAAAGCTCCATGCCTACTTTAACTGGAACACCTTCCAGATGATGTTCCATCAAAAAATCAAACGCTTCGCGGCCTGAGGGGAAATCAAGGGCGAAGTAGACCGGCTTCAACTCTTTCACGATGCGCACCTCCTACAGCTTCTTCTACAGATTGAAATCCATAATGGTGTAACGTCTCCGGCAGTTGTTCCACGAGTTCGCTGCATATGAGTGGGTTTTTAAAGTTCGCACTGCCTACAGCCACCGCGCTCGCTCCTGCCAACAGGTACTCGACAATATCGGCTGCCGTTTCAATCCCTCCCATTCCGATAATGGGGATACCGACTTCGGGATAAACTTGATGGATCATCCGGATACTGACAGGCTTCAGGGCAGCTCCGGACAATCCTCCGGTCCCGTTCGATAAAACAGGTTTCCGCGAGGATGGATCGATGCGCATAGCGGTCAGCGTATTGATCATAGACAGGCCGGAGGCTCCTCCCCTTTCAGCCGCTTTGGCCATGACGACGATGTCGCTTACATTCGGCGACAACTTCACATATACCGGAACACGGCTTACTTGAACAACTCTGCGTGTAACATCCTCCGCAAGCACTGGATCCATTCCGAACTGAACGCCGCCCTCCTTGACATTCGGACAGGAGATATTCAGTTCGAGAGCATCAACATGAACAGAGATTTTTTCTGCTACTTCCACATATTCCTCTACCGTACTGCCGGCGACATTTGCTATGATCGGTACCTGCTGGGCCTTTAGAAATGGGATTTCATCCTGAATGATCGACTCGACCCCTGGATTTTGAAGACCAATGGCATTGAGCATCCCTCCCGTTGATTCTGCTACCCGCGGAGTTGGATTGCCATATCTCTTTTCACCGGTGGCAGCCTTCATGATGACAGCCCCGAGTTCAGCGAGCGGGTAAAAGCGGGCATATTCACGACCAAAACCAAAGCATCCGGAAGCCGGCATAATCGGATTTTTCAAAGATAGGCCAGGCAGTTGAATCATCGTATTCATGAAAGCACAACCTCCTTATGGTGAAAGACCGGACCGTCACAGCAGATTCGCTTGTAGCCTTTTTCATCATGGGAAGGCACTACACAGGCAAAACAAGCGCCGATCCCGCATCCCATCCGTTCCTCCATGGAAATATATCCTTCTGTATCACCGAGCTGGTTGACCACTGCTTTCAGCATGGGCGTAGGTCCGCACGTATAATAGCGGTCAAACGAACCAGACATTCCGGCAATCCCGTCTGTTACAAACCCTTTATTTCCGGAGGTTCCGTCATCTGTCATAATGTGGACTTTCCCATATTGTTGAAATTCAGTCTTCAAAAAAGCGTGACGGATGGATTGAAATCCGAGAATAATAGTAAGGTCCGCTCCTTTTTCATACAACTCACGTGCCAGCCGGTATAGAGGGGGAACACCGATGCCTCCCCCTGTCAGAAGGACACTCTCTCCAGGCAGAGCCTTTACAGGAAAACCTCTGCCTCCGGGACCAAGCACATCAAGAGAATCACCTATCTGATAGGCTGTAAGAGCTTTTGTTCCTTTTCCAATCACTTTGTACAACAGGGTGATTGTTTCCTCATCTATATTGTAATCCGAGATGGATACCGGCCTACGTAAATATTCGTCCGCACTTGTCCGAATGTGAACAAATTGTCCAGGCTGCTTGATGTCATGCACCATACGCCCGCAAAGAATTAATTGGTACGTATCTTCGGCAACCAGCGTATGATCCACAACCGTCAGATCTTCTCTGATCACTGCCCCACCCCTTCCATCGGAGTAATGGCTCTTGCCGAAAAAGACATGGCGTTAATGACTTCAACGATAGCCGTTGCCGTATCAAGGCTCGTCAGACAAGCAATGCCGTTTTCCACAGCTTCCCGGCGGATTCTGAACCCGTCAGACCTTGCACGCATCCCTTTGTTCAACGTATTGATGACAAATTGAACTTCACCGTTCTGAATAAGGTCCAGCACATCCCTCTCTGCCGAACCAACTTTACCGACCGCTTCTACAGGAAGACCTTCCTGGGCAATTACGGTTGACGTGCCTTCTGTGGCAAACAAACGGAAACCGAGTTCATCAAAGGTCCGGGCGATGCGCACCATTTCTTCCTTATCCTTATCAGCAACCGTTAAAAGGACAGATCCTTGGACGGGTATTTTTAATCCAGAGGATATCATGCCTTTGTATAAGGCTTTCTCCAGCGTTTCATCATACCCGATGACTTCCCCTGTCGATTTCATTTCAGGTCCAAGCGTCGTATCGACACTTCTTAATTTTTCAAAGGAGAACACCGGCACTTTCACATAGACCCCTTTCGGCTTGCGGGCCGTTCCCGTGCTGTAGCCATGGTCGGTCAATTTCCCCCCCATCAGCACTTTCGTTGCCAGCCCGGCCATCGGAACACCGGTTATTTTGCTGAGAAAAGGAACGGTCCGGCTCGCTCTAGGATTAACTTCCAACACATAAGCGGTCCCATCTGAAATGACGAACTGGATATTGACGAGACCCTTCATCTTCAATTCTTTTGCGATATCAGCTGTGATGTCCAGACACTGCTTTTCAAGCGCAGGAGTCAACCGCCGGGGTGGGTAGACAGCCATGGAGTCACCTGAGTGGACACCGGCACGTTCAATATGTTCCATAACACCGGGTACGAACACATCCTCACCGTCTGTAATGGCATCTACTTCCACTTCCATCCCTGTCATATACTTATCGATCAAAATGGGGTGGCCGTTATGAACAAAAGCATTGGCATCCAGATAGGAAGCCAGTTCTTCACGCGAATACACGATGGCCATCGCTCTCCCACCGAGGACATAGGATGGGCGGACGACAATGGGATAACCGATTTTCTCAGCTGCGGCTGCAGCTTCTGCTTCACCAGCCACACTTTCTCCTCCCGGTTTCGGTACATTCAGACGGTTGAGCAGCTTTTCAAACAAGTCGCGGTCTTCTGTTTCATGGATGGCTTCCATCGTTGTTCCAAGGATCGGGATGCCATGCCGGCTCAGCCCTTCTACTAGATTTATCGCTGTCTGTCCACCGAATTGAACGATTACGCCTTCAGGATTTTCAAGGTCGGTGACATTGAGAACATCTTCAAGGGTCAAAGGTTCGAAGTACAATTTATCGGAGACACTGAAGTCAGTGGAAACCGTCTCCGGATTGTTGTTCATAATAATCGCTTCATAGCCCATATCTTTCAACGCAAGCACCGAGTGCACCGTAGCATAATCAAACTCGACCCCCTGACCAATTCGAATCGGGCCGGATCCAATGACGAGCACTTTTTTCCTTGATGAGGGAAGGGATTCATTTTCCTCTTCATAGCTGCTGTAAAAGTACGGCGTTTCGGATGCGAATTCCCCTGCGCACGTATCTACCATTTTATAGACTGGTTCAATATTCATACTCTTCCGCTTCTGTCGGACTTCATCGACCGAGACTCCTGCTGCACGGGAAATCTGCTGGTCGGACATCCCCAGCTGTTTCACTTTCCTTAGGAGAGAAGCAGACACTCCCTCTGTTTCAAGCTGCTGTTCCAGAAGGATGATCTGCTCCAATTTATAAAGGAAAAACTCATCAATCGCTGTTTTTTCGTGAAGTTCCTCTATAGAAAAGCCCCGCCGGAAAGCTTCGGCAATTAAGAAAATCCGTTCGTCGTCCGCTTTCACAATCCGTTCGTTCAATTCCTCTGCGGTTAAACGGGACGCGTGGGCCAGACGCAGTTCTTCCGTCCCCCCTTCAAGCGAGCGGATGCCTTTCAACAAGGACTCTTCCCAAGTCCTGCCGATGCTCATCACTTCGCCTGTCGCTTTCATCTGTGTGCCCAGAACGCGGTTTCCCTTGGCGAATTTATCGAACGGCCAACGGGGAATTTTGGATACGACATAATCCAGCGCAGGTTCAAAGCAGGCATATGTGGTTCCTGTAATCGGATTTTGAATCTCATCCAGCGTCATCCCTACTGCAATTTTCGCAGCAATTTTTGCGATAGGGTAACCCGTCGCTTTTGAAGCAAGCGCGGAGGAACGGCTGACTCTTGGATTCACTTCAATCACATAGTACTGGAAGCTGCCGGGATCGAGAGCCAGCTGCACGTTGCAGCCTCCCTCAATCTTCAAAGCTTCGATAATTTCCAAAGACACGTTTCGAAGCATCTGATATTCTCTGTCACTAAGTGTTTGAGATGGGGCGGTTACAATGGAATCACCCGTGTGTATTCCGACTGGATCAAAGTTTTCCATGTTACAGACGACAATTTTATTTTCTGTACTGTCCCGCATCACTTCGTATTCAATTTCCTTGAATCCGGCGATGTTTTTCTCGACGAGACATTGGGAGACGGGGCTTAGTGACAGTCCGCTTCTCACCGTTTCCCTCAGCTGCTCTTCATGATCACAAATCCCTCCACCGGCTCCGCCCATCGTATAAGCTGGACGGACGATGACTGGATAGCCGATACGATCGGCAAAACGTAACGCTTGATCCACTGTACTGACGATATCACTTTCCGGAACAGGGTGCTCCAATTCGTGCATGAGGGAGCGGAACTTCTCCCGGTCCTCCGCGCGCTGGATCGCTTCCAACGGTGTACCGAGCAGCTCCACCTGGTAGTGATCGAGAATGCCTGAGTCATGAAGTTCGACGGCCATGTTCAGACCTGTCTGGCCTCCCAGTGTCGGAAGCACGGCATCCGGCTGCTCCTTACGGATAATCTTTTTCATAAATTCAAGAGTCAAAGGTTCCATATAGACCTGATCCGCAAACGTATGATCCGTCATGATCGTAGCTGGATTGGAATTTGCCAGAATGACCTCATACCCTTCCTCTTTCAAAGACTGACAGGCCTGGGTGCCGGAATAATCAAATTCAGCCGCCTGACCGATGACGATGGGACCGGATCCGATGACGAGGATTTTATTTATATCTGTACGTTTAGGCATTGAGGTTCCTCCTTTGTACGCTTGTTCGTCTGTTCGATGTTTTCAAGAAAGTGGTCAAACAACCACGCTGTATCTTCTGGTCCCGGTGAGCTTTCGGGGTGATACTGCACACTAAAAACGGGCTGTGTGCGATGCTTCAGCCCTTCAACTGTCTCATCGTTCAGAGATACTTGTGTTGCCATCAATTCCGTATCTTCAAGAGATTCCAACGCTACGGTGTACCCATGGTTCTGTGAGGTAATGAAAGTTCGATTCGTTTCAAGATCTTTCACAGGCTGATTGGACCCACGATGTCCGAACTTCATTTTCATCGTATCGGCGCCACCTGCAAGAGCAATCAGCTGGTGGCCGAGACAGATGCCGAAAACCGGAACACGCCCGATGAGGTTCCGTACGGTTTCCACAGCCTCCGGGACATTTTTCGGATCTCCCGGGCCATTGGAGAGCATAACGCCGTCCGGTTTCAGCCTTAAGATCTCCTCATGACTGGTATGGTACGGGACAACTGTGACGTGACAGCTGCGCTTGGCAAAATCCCTTAAAATACCATGCTTCATTCCAAAGTCCATCAAAACAATCCTTTTCCCTCGGCCGGGTACAACGTACGGTTTCACAGTGGATACGTGCTGCACCTGGTTGTTGTAAGAAGGTGAATCCTCCAGCATTTTCATAACTTCTGAGGGGGATCGCTCACTGGAGGCAATCATCGCTTTCATCGTACCGTAACGGCGGATGATCTTGGTCAGTTTTCTCGTATCTACTCCGCTTATCCCGGGAATGTTCCTTGCCTCAAGGTAAGCATCCAGGGTTTCCTCACTGCGGAAGTTTGAAGGCCTTGCACAGTGCTCCTTCACAACAACTCCGAACACAGCGGGGTGAACCGTTTCAAAATCGTCACGGTTGATGCCGTAGTTTCCGATCAACGGGTACGTAAAAGTCACAATCTGACCGCAGTAGGAAGGATCGGACAGGACCTCTTGATAACCTGTCATTCCTGTGTTGAAAACAATTTCGCCGATCGATTCCCTTTCGCTTCCAAAACCTTCTCCTTTGAATACTGTTCCATCTTCAAGTACGAGCTGCTTCATGTGTACTCTCCTCCCACGCAAGATTTCCGTTGACTACGGTTAACACCGGCCAGCCTTTCAGTGTCCAGCCATTGAATGGCGTGTTTTTTCCTTTCGAAAGGAATGTTTCCCGCACCACATCCCTTTCACTGGTTAAATCAATCATAGTAAAATCTGCAGGAGCACCAGGGGCAAGCGTACCGTAAGGCAGATGGAAAACGGCTGCCGGCTTTACTGTCATCCAATCCACCAGTTCCTTCAAAGTGCAGAATCCTTCTTCAACGAGGTGTGTATATAGTAGAGGGAAAGCCGTTTCCAATCCTGTAATCCCAAAGGGGGCGTCTAAAAAGCCCTGCTGCTTTTCCTCTTCTGTATGTGGAGCATGGTCTGTAGCGATAAAGTCGATCGTGCCATCTTTTAAACCTTCAAGAAGGGCTTGTTGGTCCTCTCTGCTGCGAAGCGGTGGATTCATTTTATAAAACCCATGATCCTCGATGATGTCGTCTTCCTTCAGGACAAGATGGTGGGGAGTCACTTCAGCCGTTACATGGATCCCCGCTTTTTTTGCGTTGCGGATGATACGTACGGATTCTTTGGTGGAAACATGACAAATGTGATAGTGACAGCCGGTTTGTTCAGCGAGCAGGACATCTCTGGCAATCTGAACAGATTCCGCCGTTGACATGATGCCCGGCAGCGAAAGACGCTGACTCACATCCCCTTCATGACACACCCCTTTATGTACAAGAGAATTGTCCTCACAATGAGCGACTACAGCTTTATCGGCCGTTGAGGCAGCTTTCATGGCTTCCAGCATCATTCCCGCATCCTGAATTCCCACCCCATCATCAGTGAAGGCGAAGGCGCCTTTGTCTGCCAGTGTTTTCATATCCACAAGTTCCCGGCCGACCTGGCGGGTTGTGATGGAAGCATAAGGCAGGACACGGATATGGGCCGTCTCTTTTATTCGCTGCTGGAGCTCATCCAGGGTCTGCCCATCATCAGGGACAGGGGTGGTATTCGGCATGGCGCAGATGGTCGTAAATCCACCTTTCGCTGCTGCCTGTGTCCCAGTTTCAATCGTCTCCTTCGCTTCTCCACCTGGTTCGCGCAGATGGACATGTACATCAACAAAGCCGGGACTGATGAAAAGACCTTCCGCATCCCATACACGGTCGACCACCGTTTGGTTAAGGTTCTGCCCTATTTCCTGGATCCTCCCATTTTCCATCACCATTTCTGTGGATTCCATCTTTCCATCGCTTTGCAGCATACGAGCATTGATTACTTTTACCTTCATTTACAGTTCCCCCTTCATTAACGAATCCATAACAGCCATCCTAACAGCAACTCCATTGCTCATCTGCCTGAAAATTCTTGACTTACCACTCTCTACAAGATCACGATCGATTTCAACTCCGCGATTGACAGGAGCTGGATGAAGGATGATGCTGTGCGCATCCATTCTCGCTTCCCTTTCTTTCGTCAATCCGTACTGCTCAAGGTACGTGGCCGTGTCTTCTCGATGGATATGCCGCTCATGCTGGATTCTCAGGAGCATCAGTACATCACAGTTTGTGACAGCTTCATCCATAGAAATGTAATGATCCGCTATGGCTGCGTCCTGCCATTCGGGTTTACTGACAAAATAAACCTCCGCTCCAAGGCGGGAAAGCGCGGCAGCATTCGACCTGGCTACCCGGCTGTGTTTAATATCACCAGCGATACAGATGCGCAGCCCTTTGAAACTATGAAACTGTTCATAAATGGTATACAAGTCCAGGAGACTCTGTGTGGGATGCTCGCCACAACCATCTCCTCCGTTGATCAGAGTAAGATTCAAATGTGAAGCACAATGCTGAAGCAGACCCGTCTGTGACTGACGGACGACTGCCAGTTCGACTCCAAGGGATTCGAGTGTTTTCAACGTGTCATAGAGACTTTCCCCCTTCGTCAGGCTGGACTCCCGCCCCTCCAGATCGATGAGCTCAAACCCTGATTTTCGCTGAGCAATCTGGAAGCTTACTTTGGTCCGTGTGCTTGGTTCTAAAAAAAGGTTGGCAGCAAACCTGCCATGGTAAGAGGGACGATCCCCGGGCTTATTCAGACGCTCCGCCCTCTCGATAAGCTGGAATATCTGCGCCGGGCTCAGTTCCTTCATAGATAATAGATGTTGTAATGGCTGGACTACAGGCATATCCTTCACTCCGATCTTCTTGATTTTTGACCGGTATACAAAGAAAAAGGCACCCCCGGTGTACGGGGGTGCCTCACTCGCTGCGCAGGCAGACGAGCCATTCCCTGGTACACCTTTCCGGGCCTCACGGGACCCGATTAAAACGTGTGTTCTTGGTTATGCCACTTCATGCTGTTCTTTTTTCTCTTCCACTTCAGGTTCTTCAAACATTTTTCCATTGCCATAGCCTTTTTCTTTTCCTGGCAGCACTTGATGAAGGAAGACGCCGATCACTGCTGACAGAGCCATCCCGGCGATCTGAACCTCCTCGGTGACCTGTACGAAGGCGCCTCCTACGCCGAGAACAAGGATGATGGATGCTATTATCAGGTTGCGTTTTTCTCCAAAATCAATTTGATTATCAATCAGCATGCGTAGTCCACTGGAAGCGATAATTCCGAACAGAAGAATGGAAACCCCTCCCATAACGGCCGACGGGACAGACCCGATCACAGCCGTGACCATTCCGATAAAACCGAAGATGACTGCGATGACTGCTGCCCCTCCGATAACGAAAACGCTGTAGACTCTTGTGATGGCAAGCACGCCGATGTTTTCCCCATACGTTGTATTCGGAGGCCCGCCCAGACAGGATGCGATCATAGTGGCCGCTCCATCGCCGAGAATCGATTTATCAAGCCCCGGATTTTTCAAAAAGTTCCGCCCTACCACTTTGGAAAGAACCATTTGGTCCCCTGTATGTTCAGTAATCGTAACAAGGGCAAAAGGCACCATCAGGAGGGCAATTTCCCAGCTGATCACTTCCCATGGGCTGAAGTCGACAAAGGGAACGATGAAGTCAGGAACTTGGAAGAACGCTCCGAGAAAGCCTGTCAAAGAATCTGCTGAAGTGAGTGCCTGCCATTCTGCTTGAATCGCCGTTGTATCCACAATACCCTGGAATAAGGCAAAGATGTATCCGCCGACAATACCGAACAAGATGGGCAGCAGGGAGAAGAACCCCCTGAAAAAGATGGATGCGATGACTGTTAACCCTAAGGTGACCAGAGCTGTCGTCAAGTGTACACTGCTGTATACATTCTCTTCCTGTCCAGGCAGGTACATGGCCATATCGACCGCTGTGGAAGCCAGCCCAAGACCAATGACGATGATGACCGGGCCTACGACAATCGGCGGCAGCAGATTCATCAGCCATTTCGTTCCAAAAACAGTGATGAAGAGAGCGACCGCCCCGTATACAAGGCCTGTCAGGAAGCTTCCGACCATGGCCCCGGCTGCTCCGCTCGTCTTCGATACTTCAATAATGGGATAAATAAAAGCAAAGCTTGAACCAAGATAGGCCGGTACCTTTCCTCTTGTGATTAACAGATAGGCGAGAGTTCCAAATCCACTGGATACTAAAGCGACGGCTGGGGAAAGTCCTGTCAGAAAGGGGACAAGGATGGTAGCGCCGAACATCGCAAACAAGTGCTGCAGGCTTAAAGTCAGCCACTTCCCGGCTGCCGGAACTTCATGAATGTCTAATGCTGGTTGATGTTTTTCCATTTGTTCATTCCTCCTCTGCCCGTAAAAAAAGCCTCCCTACGCTTAAAAGGCGTAAAGAGGCACACGTGTAGCTGCTACACGAAAGGTCCATACGATTCCTTTTAAGCCTCACGGGACTTTTTTAAAGGGCGTGTTCATTCAGTTATCTTTCGAAAATTTTCACTTCGTCTTTCTCGTCCGTTTCCGCAAGCGTTACGGTGATGACTTCCTCAAGGGAAGTCGGCACATTCTTACCGACATAATCCGCACGGATAGGGAGTTCCCTGTGTCCCCGGTCAACGAGAACAGCAAGCTGGATTTCCTTCGGTCTACCGTGATCCATCAGTGCATCCATTGCGGCACGCACCGTTCGTCCTGTATACAGCACATCGTCGACGAGAATCACTTTCTTTCCATCAATATCCGTTTCAATATTGGTTTCTTTTAATTCCGGTTCGGACGTCTGTTTCTCAGGGGTGAGATCATCCCGGTATAACGTGATGTCCAGTTCTCCCCCCGGCAGTTCCCGGCCTTCAATTTCGGCTATTTTATTTCTTATCCTCCCGGCAATGGGAACACCGCGTGTTTTTATCCCGACAAGAACAAGATCTTCAATCCCTTTATTCTTCTCAATGATTTCATGGGAGATTCTGGTGAGTGCCCGCCGGATGGCTGCATCGTCCAGAACCGTAGCTTTCGGATTCATGGGCAAGCTCCTTTACAAAAAAACCCCTTTTCCACGTGTAGGCAGAAAAGGGGTTTTTTACGCATAGATCACTCGTAAAATTACCGTACCTTCTCAGCCTCACGGGACTGCTCTTAAAGGTCTTTATATTCTATTAAGGATTATGTCAAAGCATTCATCTTTTGTCAAGACTGGATTTACCCTTCACGAAGCTCGAGTTCACGAAGAACATCCGTAAATTCCCGGGGAGGATCCACTTCAAAGTGCATCCACTCTCCTGTGGAAGGATGCTCAAATCCCAGCACTTTGGCGTGAAGCGCCTGACCATTAAGATCGAGAGTTTTTCTCGGTCCGTATTTCGGGTCACCGGCCAGCGGATGGCTGATGTACCGCATATGGACACGGATCTGGTGGGTGCGCCCTGTTTCAAGCTTGCATTCGACGTGGGTAAAATCATTAAAAAGACGGATGACCCGGAAATGGGTCACGGCATCACGGCCGCCATCGACAACCGTCATCTTCTGACGATCCTTTGTATCACGGCCGATCGGGGCGTCAATGGTTCCATATTCATGACTGATCTCTCCATGGACGACCGCTTCATACTTCCGCTCCACTGTTTTCTTGGAAAGCTGGTCTGCAAGAGAGCGGTGGGCCTTATCATTTTTAGCCACCATAAGGAGCCCGCTCGTATCTTTATCAATTCGATGGACAATACCCGGCCGTTCCACCCCGTTGATGCCGGAAAGATCTGTACAATGATGAAGCAGCCCGTTGACGAGTGTGCCGGAATAATGCCCGGCGGCCGGGTGGATGACCATCCCTGAAGGTTTATTGACGACGATCACATCGGAGTCTTCATAAACGATGTCCAAGTTCATATCTTCCGGCAGAATATCCATCGGCTCCGGGTCAGGAACATGCCATGTAATGGTTTCCCCTTCCTGAACCTTATAATTACTTTTGACAGCTTTTCCGTCCACAAGAATGACATCATCCTTCAGCCATCCCTGGATCTGGGATCGGGACACCTCTTCAATGACTTCTGTTAATAATTTATCAATCCGGGTGGATTGGTCTTTTTCTGTTACGTTGTATTGTTCACTCAAGATTCTATACTTCCTTTCTTTTTACGCTCGTCTAAAAAAGCAGCGATCATGATGAAAGCAACACCGATGACGAGCGCCGAATCGGCGACATTAAAGATTGGGAAATCGTAGGTGAAAATATACGTGTTGGCAAAATCCACGACTTCCTTCCGAAAAATCCGGTCAATGAAATTGCCGACAGCTCCGGCGAGAATCAAGGAAAGGGCGGCTCCTACAAGGCGGCTCTGCTTTCCCATCTGCTGAAGATAGTAAATGACAAATCCAATCACGATTACCGTAATAATGTAAAAAAACCACATCTGCCCCTGGAGAATTCCCCAGGCAGCTCCCTGATTCCGGTGTGATGTTAAATAGAAGAAATTCTCGATAACCGGGATGCTTTGTCCTATTTCCATTTTAGTCACGACCAGATACTTCGTCCACTGGTCCAGTATGATCAGCACCAAGGCTGTCAGATAATACACATACATACGCGTCCTCCATCAAACAATTGTTATCCCTGGCTATTGTACCACATTTCGACAGGCGAAACCTGTTCCCATAGGAAAAGGCACCGCTGCACAGAACGGTGCCTGATGAATGGCACGGACCAGTTTATGTAGAATGCTGTTAAGGCTGGGAGCTGTACTCCTGTTCCATTTTCCGTTCCACTTCCTGCTCATTGTCAATCTCTGTATCAAACAGATGATCCCAATCATCATTTTCAATCATATCAATCTGTGCTTCCACAAGCATACGGAGCCTCGTTTTGAATACTTTAGCCTGCTTTTTCATATCCTCGACTTCAATGGAGATCCGGCGTGATTTTTCCAGTGCTTCATTAATAATACGGTCAGCGTTCTTTTCTGCTTCTTTAATAATGAGCTTCGACTCTTTGTTTGCACTGTTTTTTACATCTTCGGCCGTTTCCTGAGCCACAAGGATGGATTTATTCAATGTCGTTTCAATATCATTAAAATGACCAAGTCTCTCATTCAGCTGAGTCACTTCGCGCTCCAATTCTTTCTTTTGACGGATAACGATTTCATAATCCTTAATGACCTGATCCAGAAATTCGTTGACCTCATCTTCGTCATACCCACGGAAGCCCCGGGTGAATTCTTTGTTATGAATATCCAATGGTGTTAAAGGCACACCAGCCACCTCCCCATCTACTCGTTATGTTAAAGATTCGACAACAACCTGCGATTTCCTTCTTTTCAGCAGGATTAATTCAGGCGTGCTGTCATAATTTTGTATTTGTCCTTTTTCGTCTGGCCCGTTACTTCATCCAGACGGCTCCTCCCTCTTCCCTTGAGAGAAATCAAATCTCCGGGCTCCAGAGAAAATGCACCGTCTTCCACGGTCCGGAAATTCACTTTCACATGGCCGCCTTCAATAAATAGACCGGCTTTCTTTCGGGACATGCCGTAGATTTCTTTCACGATGACATCCAGACGAAGCGAAGAAACCGTCGTTTCTTTTTTCGTCCACGTTTCATCACTTTCTATACGACCCGTCCAAGGAACCTCCTTGAATTCGACGGTGGAACGCTTGATTCCCGTCAAATTCATTTTGATATAATCGCTGATTTCAGCAGCGGCCGTCAGCTGGATGATTCCATCCTTGACGACAACATCCCCGATTTTCTCACGGCGGATGCCAAGAGACATAAAAGCCCCGAGGACATCTCTGTGTTCCATCGTTACGAATTTCACCGGGTATTCGGCCTGAAGCAGGATCAGCCGGAAGTCTTCCTTGTCGATCTGCTCATAATCAGGAGCAATGACCGCCCGCTTCCGCTCACTGTTTTCCGCACCGCCTTCAAGCTGACAGATTAAATCCGCGTCATTGCCCATCACTGCTTTGACAATTTTCTGCTCACGCGGGTCGAGGAAATCTGATAAACGCCGCTGGTACTTTAAAGCCACATCCTCTCGCCAGGAAACCACCTGGTCGATAAACGGATGCTCTTCCTTTCTAAAATGCTGGTACATGTCCATAAAAATCCTCCATAACTACCAAAAGGAACAGAAAAGAGCGGGAAATGCCCTAGCTTCTGTTCCTTCTTTTATAACCCTGCAAGCATCCAGTAAAGCTGGTTCAATCCCTGCGAAGCAAACCGCAGAACGATAATGGCGACGAGCGGGGAAAGATCGATCATCCCAAGCGGTGGAATGATTTTCCTGAAAGGCTCGAGAAACGGTTCCGCCAGGCGGCCGAGTATCTGCCCGAAGCTGGATTCACGTGCTCCCGGAAACCAGGAAAGCAGGATGTAAATGATCAAGATCCAGCTGTATAATTGTAGTGCTGTCGTTAAAATGTTAAAAACAAAAGCCATGACTTACCACCTTCTATTCAAGTCCTCTTCTTCTGCTGTGATAATATCAGAAATCGATCCGGAAATTTCTACATTATCCGGTGTACAGAGGAAGGTTTGTGAACCTAGTTTTTGAATGTCTCCACCTATAGCATATACGGTTCCGCTTAAAAAATCTACTATCCGCTTCGCCTGATTGTGATCGACGCGCTGCAGATTAATGACAACGGCACGTCGGCTCACCAGCTGATCCGCAATATTCTGCGCCTCATTGTAGCTGTTCGGTTCACTCAGGACCATTTTGGACGAGGACTTTGCACTTTTCAGGCTGACAATGTTGTTACTGTCCTGCTTCTTCGTGTTTTTCTGGGGCTGATGGGACTCTTCGTCATCTTCTTCCACTTCTTCTTCAATGTATTCATATTCATCGTCTAACGTAAAAAATGAACGGAATTTATTTTTCATGCTCATTTCCATCACCTCATTGTTTTATTGTCCGCCGACAAGACAGGAACCGAGTCGTACGTGAGTAGCTCCTTCTTCTACAGCCAGCGCATAATCATTGCTCATTCCCATGGACAAGTATTCACAAGGGGCATGGGCATACCCTTTATCCCTGATCCGGTCCCTTAAGGCCCGAAGCTGACGGAAGACGCCGCGGAGACGCTCCTCATCTTCTGTATGCGGAGCCATTGTCATCAGACCAACGATTTTTACATGTTTAAAGTCCTGCACAGCTTCTATGAAGCTTTCCACTTCTGAGGCAGGGAGCCCATGCTTGGAGTCCTCCCCGCTGATATTCACCTGAACGAAGCATGGTACAGGTGCAGACGCCCTTTTATCAATTTCCTTTGCCAGGGAGCGCCTGTCAAGGGAATGAATCATCGACACATAATCGATGACTTCCTTCACTTTCCGGGACTGCAGCGTGCCGATGAAATGCCAGGTGGCCTGATCGCCGACCGCCTCATATTTTTCAAGCAGCCCTTCCCTGCGGTTTTCCCCAAGGTTGTGTATCCCTGCTTCCAATGCTTCCTGCGCCCGCTCGGTGGACACGTATTTTGTAACCGCCACAATGGATACTTCATTGGCATCACGCCCACACCTTTGACAGGCCTGTTCAATATTTTCTTTAATTTCTGCTAGATTTTCTGCTACAGACATTGCTGAACTCCTTCCCGTCCCTTAAGCTTTCAAAGCAATAAAACCGAGCATCCGCCCTGTTTCACCCTGATCACGGCGATGGGAGTAAAACTGATCTTCCTTCTCGTATGTACATGCACCGGAAACCTGAATTGCGGATTCCTGCATTCCCAATTCGATTAACATGTGTCTATTTAATTCTTTCAAGTCCAGTTGATACCGACCGCCGCCTTTATTCGAAACGCATGTTTCGTGGTAGGGCTTTGGTATGTGACGGATGACGTTGTCGTCCACTTCATACCGCTCTGGACTGATGCATGGACCGATCACAACCTGGATATCCTCCCTGGAGGACCCTTTCTCCTCCAGCGCAGCAATCATCCGGCCGGACATGCCGTGAACGGTTCCTTTCCATCCTGCATGAGCAATTCCAATCCATTGGGATTCGGGATCGAAAAAGTACAGGGGCACACAGTCGGCATAAAAAGCTCCAAGGACCAGATTCTTTTCTTTTGTGATCAGCCCGTCCACTCCAGCAGCGGCTGTTTCCAATGACTCGGAACCAGCACCAGCCGGCAGGGAGCCGGCGTCAGCTACTTTTGTGCCGTGAACCTGTTCCCCTATGACCCACCGGGACAAAGGGATACCGATTTCCTCTGCAAGAAGTCTGCGGTTTTCTATGACCAGGTCCTTGTCGTCATGGACATGGAGCCCCATATTCATGGATGCAAAAGAACCACGGCTGACCCCTCCGTTCCTCGTCGTTATTCCGGAAATGATTTCAGGATACTGTTGGAAACAGGAGAGCTGTCTCGTTGATTGTCGTTTGAAGGGTTCCATTTCTTAATCACCACCTCAATTTCATTCATTTTAACACATTTTCCTTCTCATTTCTTGCTCTATTCTGCTGAATCTGTCTTTTGAACTGCAGGCAGTCCTTTATAGGCAGACTTTTTCACTAATATAACGTCCGCTCCGATGTTTACGATCTGATCCCATGGGATGGTCATTTCTTCTTCTTTTCCGAACAGACCCATAGCTTTTCCTTTCATCGTCAGTACAAGCCCTTTCAAGCGGCCCCGCTGCGTATCAATATCAAGGTCGCTGATGTACCCGAGTCGTTCTCCTGTTTCCATGGCGATGACGTCCTTCATCTGCAGTTCGGTGATTTTCATTTCAGCTCACACTCCTTATCTTACTATATGCAGCGGCTGTGGAGAATAGAAAAAGTGGCTCGTTTCCCTGTATTCTTAAGGATATTCCCACATTGTGCCTGACGTGTTGGAAACAAAAAGAACCTCTCTGCCCGGCGGCAGAAAAGTTCTTTTATTGAAACATGGAGGTATTCATTTCTTTGATGGCTGCTTTTTCAAGCCTTGATACCTGCGCCTGGGAAATTCCGATTTCTTCGGCCACTTCCATCTGGGTTTTCCCCTGAAAAAAGCGTTTGGTCAAAATCATTTTTTCCCGGTCGTTCAGTTTTTTCATCCCTTCTCTCAAGGACAGTTCATCGATCCATACGGTATCTTTCTCCCGATCATCCTTCAGCTGATCCACTACAAAAATCGGGTCGCCTCCATCATTGTAGATCGGTTCAAACAGAGAGACCGGATCCTGAATAGCGTCCATAGCGAATACGACATCCTCGTGAGGAACACCCATCCGTTCGGCAATTTCATGTGGAGCCGGATCCTTATTGGTTTCACTGATCATCTTCTCCCGCATCTGCAGGGCCTTATAGGCTGTATCGCGCAGGGACCGTGAAACCCGGATCGGGTTATTGTCTCTTAAGTATCTTCGGATTTCTCCAATGATCATCGGTACAGCATAAGTGGAAAATTTCACATTGTGACTGAGATCGAAGTTATCTATGGACTTCATAAGGCCGATACATCCCACTTGGAATAGATCGTCGCCATATTCCCCACGATTGTTAAAGCGTTGAATCACGGATAAAACGAGGCGGAGATTTCCATTCACCAGTTGTTCCCTGGCCTCAAGCTCTCCACTCTGCAGTCGTACAAACAGGTCTTTCATTTCTGTGTTTTTCAGTACCGGAAGTTTTGATGTATCTACGCCGCATATCTCTACTTTATGTCGTGTCAATGTAAGACCCTCCCAGGAAGCTGTAATCAGTTCTCAGTATCTCCCTGGGTGGGAATTTTATGCATCGGCTTTACATGAGGTTTTTAGACCATTTTGTCGAACTCCCGCTGCAGACGGCGGATGATTTTCTTCTCCAGCCTTGATATATAGGACTGGGATATCCCCATCATATCGGCTACATCCTTCTGGGTTTTTTCTTTTTTTCCAATCAGGCCGAAACGGAGCTCCATAATCTGTTTTTCTCTGTCATTCAGCTGCTCGAGTGCAGATTTGAGAAGCTTTTTATCGATTTTCTTTTCAATTCCTTTTGTAATCAGATCTTCTTCCGTACCGAGAATATCGGATAATAGCAGTTCATTGCCGTCCCAGTCGACATTCAAAGGCTCATCAAAGGAAACTTCGGTTTTCAGCTTATTGCTTTTACGCAGGTGCATCAGAATCTCATTTTCTATACAGCGGGAGGCGTAAGTGGCGAGCTTAATCTTTTTCTCCGGGTCAAAGGTATTTACGGCCTTGATCAGACCAATGGTCCCGATACTGATCAAATCTTCTATGTTTAACCCTGTGTTTTCAAACTTTCTGGCAATATAAACGACCAGCCGCAGGTTTCTCTCAATCAGCATGGCCCGTGCAGCTTTGTCCCCTTTAGGAAGACGTTCCAGAAGCTCTTTTTCTTCTTCCCTGGAAAGGGGGGGCGGAAGTGCCTCACTACCACCGATATAGTAAATTTCATCCTGCTTAATCCCAAGCTTCATTAACAACCGGTAATACCAGAGCCGCGCTCTGAACATCCACTTTAACATGGAATCCTCCTTCTCCCTTACGCTGATTTTCCTTTGATCATGACATGGGGGTGGATCAGCATTTGATAAAGCCCGTCCCGGGTTAACGGTTGATGCTGGACACCGACGAGAGGCTGTTTGATTACCAGCGGCCCCTCATTTGTCTGTACAGTAATCTGATCGATCATGAGTGTTACGAGGAGCCTGCCGGATATCCCGGCTGCCTGATAAGGGACAAGCCTTACAGCAGACTGCAGCGTTTCGGGCAGCTCATGGAGAGAAGCGAGTACCTCCTCCTCTTTCAACTGATCCAGTTCCCCATCGGCCAGAAGCTGCTTCCACACCGATGGATCTGCAAGAAACACCATTTTTCTGCTGACTGGATCAATCAGCTGATTCCCACTATCTACAAGGCCTTGGCATACAGCATGTTGACCGTTCCATACCATGTCCACTTCATAAACATCCTCATATTTCAATTGATGAATCTGGAGCTGGTTGAACCTCCATTTGGTAAACAGATAAGCTGAAGGACAGCCGGCGGCAACAAACAGCCAGCTTACCGGATCCCCATACCCGCCGCTGAACGTGACGACCGCTCCCTTCAAGACGTCGACTTCTGAAGCGAGAAAAAAATGGACCCCCATCATACTTCCTCCAATGGCAAACGTTACGAAATAAAACGTGACCCACTGGACAAAAAAAGCACGGAGGGAAGTAAAGGAAAAGGCAGTCAGAACAATGCCTACGGAAAACAGCAGTTTCCCTGCACTGCCCACCAGCCATGAATCCGGCATATAAATGGTCACCGGTACAATCAGCGATGCTGTAAAAGCTCCGACAGCCATCCTCCATTTCGAGGACCCTGCACGGGTGAGACCCTGGGTAAGCGACAGGATCATGCCGTCCATCAAAAGATTAAGCAGCCAGACAGCATCCAAATATAAAATCCTTTCTCCCTCCCTTTTTCTGCTGTTACACCGAGTATAAGTCCGTCCGATTGAAAAGTCTGTCGCAATCTGATCATGCTGCTGGCAAGTTTTGTAGAAGACTGAAACCGAAAAAAAAGCCGCCGCACTCATGGAGAGTACGGCGGCTTTCTGCCATCATCAGCGGCGGCGGTTACGATTTCTTAGGAATGTTGGAATATCCAGGGTATCTTCTTCCTGCGTATTCCCTTTCTGCTGTGGCTGCGGCGCTTCACGGCGCGGCTGTTCTTCACGAACAGTACTGCGCTCACGTTCCGGCTGCTGCTGTTGAGGAGCAGGCTTCTGCTGGTTGATCTGCGGGCGCTTTTTCTGCTGTCCCTGTGCCAGCTGAGTCTCGTCAAATCCAGTTGCAATAACCGTTACGACGATTTCATCTTTAAGATTCTCGTTGATAACGGAACCAAAGATAACGTTCACTTCCTGATCGGCTGCAGACGTTACAATATCAGCGGCCTCCTGTACTTCATACAAGCTCAGGTTCGCTCCTCCGCTGATGTTCATCAGCACCCCGTGGGCACCATCAATGGAAGTTTCAAGCAGCGGAGAGGAAATCGCTTTTTTAGCAGCCTCTGCTGCGCGGCTTTCTCCTGTAGCAATACCGATGCCCATCAGAGCAGAACCTTTGTCCACCATGATCGTTTTCACGTCGGCGAAGTCCACGTTGATCAAGCCGGGAACGGCGATCAAGTCGGAAATCCCCTGAACACCTTGACGAAGGACGTTATCCGCCTCACGGAAGGCTTCAAGCATAGGCGTATTTTTATCTACGATTTCAAGAAGACGATCGTTTGGTATCACAATCAATGTGTCTACCGCGCCTTTCAAGCCTTCGATTCCGCCTGTAGCCTGTGTAGAGCGCTTGCGTCCTTCAAACGTAAATGGACGTGTAACAACCCCTACAGTCAAGGCACCCAGTTCTTTAGCAACCTGTGCAATGACAGGAGCAGCACCCGTACCGGTTCCTCCGCCCATACCAGCGGTAACAAAGACCATATCGGCTCCCTGAAGGGCCTCCTCAATCTGCTCTTTGCTTTCTTCAGCCGCTTTGCGACCGACTTCCGGATTCGCTCCGGCACCTAGTCCGCGTGTCAATTTTCCACCAATCTGCATTTTCACTTCTGCTTTGGAAAGGTTCAAAGCCTGGGCATCTGTATTGACAGCGATAAACTCTACGCCCTGGACTCCATGTTCAATCATTCGGTTGACGGCGTTGCTTCCGCCGCCTCCTACACCGATTACTTTAATAGTTGCCAGCTGATCCATGCTTGTATCAAAATCTAACATCTTCCGTTCCTCCTAATACACGAGATTACAAGATTTATTACTTCGTCCGTCGATCGACCGACTCAAACTTGTGATTTAATCAAAGAAATACTTTAAGAGATTGCTGAAGCCTGACTCTTTTTTCTTTTCTGTTTTTTCTTTTTCTTCTTTAGGCTGTGGTTTTGCCGAACGCTTCTGCTTTTTCGGCTGTGGTCTTTCCTGAAATTCATCTGAGACAGAAGGAAATATCTCTTTTCCTTGTATTTTCGCATTACGATAGGCGAATTGCAAGATGCCTACGCCGCTGGTAAACTGCGGTTCACGAACGCCGATATAATCAGGAATAGCCAGTCTGACGTTAGCGTGGAATACATCCTGGGCAAGCTCAAGCACTCCCGGCATATTCATCGTACCACCGGTGAGAACAAAACCTCCTGGTAATTCACGAACACCCATTTTCTGAAGTTCCTGTGCTGCAAAGACGAAAATTTCTTCTAGTCTAGCTTCAATCATATCAGAGATTTGCAATTGATTGAATGCCTGTTGACGATTACTGCCAATAATTGTGACGGAAAAATTCTCATCTTCGTTCGCATCGTCAAAAAAAGCGTGTCCATGTTCCACTTTCACCTGTTCCGCTTCTTCTGTTGATGTACGCAGACCGATGGATAAATCCTTGGTAAGGTTATCCCCGCCGAAAGGAATCATGCTCGTTCCTTTCAAGTGCCCCTCTTCAAAAACGGAGATGGTTGTCGAGCCGCCTCCTACATCAATTAGAGCTACGCCGAGATTCGTCTCGTCGCTGGAGAGGGAAACGGTCCCGGAGGCAAGTGGCTGCAGACATACATCGAGTACTTCCAGCCCTGCTCGTTCCACACATTTGAGTGTATTATGTAAAACGGTTTTAGCGCAGGTGATAATCATACCTTCCATTTCAAGACGGACACCAATCATACCGCGCGGGTCGGTAATTTCATCCTGACCATCCACAATGAACTGGCGCGGAATCACATCGATAATTTCCCGTTCCGGCGGAATAGACAGAACCTGAGCCGCATCAATGACCCGTGTAATATCCTCATTTCCGATTTCCCTCGTTTCACTGGAAACCGCCACGACTCCGTGACACGGCTGCAGCTGTATATGGTTGCCGTTGACGCCTACGACGACACGGTCGATTTTCATGTCCACCATCCGCTCCGCCTGTTCGACGGCTGATCGAATCGAATGAACGGTTTGATCGATATCCACGATCGCCCCTTTTTTCATTCCATTTGATTTTGCTGTACCAACCCCGATGATGTTGAGGCTGTCATTCATAATTTCACCAATAATAACTTTAATTCGACTTGTGCCTATATCTAAACTTACTAGTATTTCATTTTGATTCACCAGTGACGCACCTCCTGTTACAAGCCATATGAGTAGTTCAAAGCATATCGAATTCATGTAAAAAATACAATCATTGCAATATAAACGTAAATGAAATGATATATTGCATGGGTCATATCCCTTGATATCGTATAAAAAACCAGTACATTAGTTGTTTTCCACAGACTTTCGTTAATTTCCTCTTACATACGCTTATTTTTTTATGTTTTCCACTAGTAATTTCCGGACGAGGGAAAAGGTTTTGGGAAGGGCTGGAAAAAACACACCATCCAGCCCGGCAGCACCTTATTCCCGCCTCAACGGTTCGTCTACGACCGGATCCTGTGCCCCTTCTGTATCAGCGGCTGTGTTTTCCTGCTCCGGCTCTGCGGGCTGCTCTCCACCTTCTTCAGACGGCGCTTCACTTTCTGTCTCTGAACCAGCATCTTCTTCCACTCCGGGGTTCTCTTCATTATCTTCAGCTGTGCTGAATTCTTCGAAATAAGCCCCTACATCGATATGGATGATACCCTCCGCCCCTTCTTCCAGCTGGGCGGCAATGGAAGGATAAGCCGGCATTTTTTCCGAAAATGTCCGTATGGAAGCTTCCACCTGGTATCCATCATTCATATACAGGCGGATTTTATAAGGGTTTCCGTCCTTCGGTTCCCAGTGAACTTCTGAAATCAAGTCCGCTACACTCGAAGGCAGTTCTTTTAATTCCCCGGACATTTCCTTCAAGTACATCTCTTTATCAAATCCTGCTAAAACCGGAGCGTCTCCACCAGGAAGAGCTGTTTCCTCATCGAGCCTCGAACCGTCTTCCATGATGACATAATACTGACCATTGCTCTGCACGTATCCGATCCGTTCCGCTTCTTCCACTTCAATTGTTACATTGTTTGGAAAAGAACGGTCGATCGATGCAAAGGTAATCTCTTCGTGAGATTCAACCTTTGCCTTTAGTTCTTCCGGATCCATTCTCCAGTAATTCGTTTCGGTCGTGATTCCTGAAAGGGTCTGTATTTCCTCTGCAGACACATGGTATTCGCCTTCTACGGTGACATTCCGGACATTACTGAGTGGAGACTGCAGGTAAACAACGGCAGCAATCAGAAAAAATAAAATCGTTAAGTATAAGATTAATCGGCGGTTGGCTTTTTTACGCCTCGTCTGTTTCAGTTTTGGTATACGGTCTTCTATGGAAACTACTTTTCTTTCTTCCATAACGGGCATTTCTCCTTCTGGCTAGACACCCTTCTGCTGTCCATCTAGCTGTTTGAAAGAATGATAGTCCTCGCAAAGGTGTCTCGGATTTCCAAATACACCTAATTGGTTCCCATTATATCACAAAATGAGGGGGGGAGATTGAGTGAGTTTTACTAGATTCCTAACATTTTTGTGCAGAAGCCGTACCTTTCTTGATTGTTATGTCGAAAGGGTCTTCTTTCCTTCCCGCAAAGAAACGCACCGCCCACATAATTACCCCGGTATTTCCCCGGACAAACCTTATTCCTCCTGCCAATTTTTTCTGGACTTTGCCTACCTGTAAAAATGGAAAAACCACTGCCGTAAAGGGCAGCGGTTTTACCGGGTGGAATAGCGGCTCACACTGAGCAGGAGTCCAAGAGAAGCCAGTGTCAAAGTGAGGGAAGATCCCCCGTAGCTGACAAGCGGTAAAGTGATCCCCGTCACAGGAATCAAACCTGTGACAACACTCACGTTAATCATCACCTGAATACTGACCATACCGACGATTCCAAGAGCAAGCAGCGACCCGAACAAATCAGGAGCGAGCAGGCTTGTCCGTATGCCTCTCCAAAGCACAATAAAAAAGAGCGAAAGGATAAAAAAACCACCCAGGAATCCCAGTTCTTCAGCAAGCACGGCAAAAATGAAATCAGTCTGCGGCTCAGGCAGATAAAAGAATTTCTGCATGCTGTTTCCAAGACCAAGACCGAGCAGTCCGCCGGGACCGATCGCATACAGCGACTGGATGATTTGAAAACCTGCCCCAAGCGGGTCCTCCCATGGATGGAGGAAAGCTGTAATTCTTTTGATCCTGTAGGGAGCTGAAGCAATTAAACCGATCATGCCTGCCATTCCAGCAGCTGCAATCCACATAAAATGGCTGATCCGCGCGCCGGAAGTAAACAGCATCACGAGACATGTCCCCACCATGACGACGCCTGTCCCTAAATCGGGCTGCAGCATAATCAGGGCAAAAGGAAAAAGGATCAGAGCCAGGGCAGGGAGGAATCCCTCCTGGAACGAATTCATCTTCTTCTGCCGCTCAGAAAGAAAGCGGGAAAGATAAAGAATCAACCCCAGCTTCATAAACTCTGACGGCTGGATACTGAACATCCCCACACCAATCCAGCTCCTTGCCCCACCTCTCACCATTCCAACACCGGGAATCAGAACAGCGGCAAGAAAAAGCAGGCAGATGATCATAATCTTTTTCGAATGCGCGTGCCAGACATAGTAAGGAATTCTGGAGAGAACGACCATGGCAATCAGACCTGCAGCGGCAAAGAGAATCTGACGCTTAGCGAAGAACCACGGGTCATCAAACTTGTACTCCGACCAGATGCTGGAGGAACTGTATACCATTACAATTCCCATGATTAAAATGCCGAGAATAGCGGTGATCAACCATATATCCGGCTTTTTTGTCGTTTCCATAAAAAAAGCCCTACCTCCCATCGGAAATGGAAAACAGGGCTTAAGCTTGTCACATAAGCCCTTATTAAAGGGTATGCACAGCTTCGATAAACATGTGGCCTCTTTCTTCAAACGTTTTATATTGATCCCAGCTGGCACATGCAGGGCTTAAAAGAATAACATCTTCCTCAGCAGAACGCTGATACGCTTCCTTGACGGCCTCCTGCATCGTATCGACCTTCACGACATCAGAAATGCCAGCCTTCTCCGCGGTTCCGGCAAGAAGGTCTGCGGTTTCACCAAAGACAACCATGGATTTCACTCCAGCTAAGTAAGGAATCAGGCCGTCAAAGCTCGTTCCCCTGTCCAGACCGCCGGCCAAAAGGATGACAGGCTTTTCGAAGGACCGTAGAGCGTATGAGGTGGCCAGAAGATTCGTAGCTTTTGAATCATTGTAGAATAAACGGCCGTTCTTTTTCGTCACATACTGCAGCCGGTGGGGAACTCCAGCAAAGGTCGAGAGGACCTCTACAATCGCTTCACTGCTTATTCCGTTGGCTTTCACGGCTGCCACAGCCGCGAGAATGTTCTGCAGGTTCTGCTCCCCTACGAGAACGATATCCGCCTTCTTCATAATGGCTTCATTTTCAAAGTAGATGGAAGTCTCGTCCGCCCAGGCCCCTTTCCCCTGCTCTTTCAAAGAAAAAGGAACAAACTCTGCGGTCACTTCAGGCAGAAAGGATGCAATGGATGCGTCATCCGCATTGTAGACCAGTACGTCCTCCTCTGTCTGATTTTTAGTAATCCGCGCTTTAGCTCTATGATAATTGGCCAGCGTATGATGGTAATCCAGATGGGCTTCGTAGAGATTCAGCCAGACAGCAATATCCGGACGGAAGGTCTGGGTGCCAAGTAGCTGAAAGGAAGACAGTTCCGTGACCATCGTTTCAGCTTCAGACGTGTTTCTGGCTACCTCACAGGAGACGTGACCGATGTTTCCGGCAAGGGAAACAGGTTTCCGATCCGCTTGAATCATTTCGTGGATCAGCGTTGTCGTCGTCGTTTTTCCATTGGAACCTGTAACAGCAATCATCGGTCCTTCATGCAGCCAGCCTGTCAATTCCACTTCCGTGACGACAGGAAGATGGCGGTTGACCGCTTCTGCCACAACCGGATTTTCATAAGGAATCCCCGGGTTTTTAATAACATAATCGATGTCATCCAGTACAGATAATGGATGCCCGCCTGTAATGACTTCCGCACCGCTCTCTTTTAAATAGTGCACTTCCGGACTGTCCGGATCTGCTTTGAAGTCGTTGATTCTCACCCTTACTCCACTGTCAAGCAGCAGCTGTGCCGCTGCGGTCCCGCTCTTAGCAAGACCGAGAACAAGAACATGGGTATAAGGAAATCCGCTTAGCTTCTTCATCCAAACATCACCTCAATATAAATACCAAGCACGGCAAAAATCAGTCCGACCGCCCAGAACGTCGTTACGACACGCCACTCCGACCAGCCTTTCAGTTCATAATGGTGGTGAAGGGGACTCATTTTAAACACGCGTTTCCCAGTTGTTTTAAAGGATATGACCTGGATGATGACCGAGAGGGTTTCCAGGACGAAAACTCCGCCGATCACGACTAAGATCAATTCCATTTTTGTCAGGATAGCTATGATTGCGATCGCCCCGCCGAGAGCAAGGGAACCGGTATCCCCCATAAATACTTTGGCAGGGTGGGCATTAAATACAAGGAACCCGAGAAGGGCACCGACAATAGCCAGGGAAAAAATGGTGACTTCTACATTCAGCTGGCCTGTCCATGCAAGTATTCCGAATGCACCGAAGGCAATCGCCGCAGTTCCGGCCAGAAGACCGTCCAGGCCATCGGTTAAGTTGACCGCATTGGATGCTCCTACGAGCATAAATAAAATCAGCAGGGCGTACCCCCAGCCCAAGTCAAAATCAATGGATGTACCGGGAATACTGATATACGTCGGGAAATCGGACTGCCGCAGAATCATGTAAACGACAAGAGCAATGACAATCTGCCCGAGCATCTTTTGTTTGGATGTTAATCCAAGGTTCCTTTTCAGAGCTACTTTAATATAATCATCTAAAAAGCCCAGAAGGCCGTAGCCGACTAAAACAAATAACACAAGGAACAACTGGATGTTCCCCGTGTCCGGGTTAAACCAATAGGATGAGATCAATGTTGTGATCACGACAGATACAATGATCATGACACCACCCATCGTCGGGGTGCCGGATTTTTTCTGGTGGGACTGGGGTCCCTCGTCTCGAATACTTTGACCGAATTTCAAACGTCTTAAAAATGGAATGATCATCGGCGAAATGACTACAGTGATGGCGAATGAAAGGACCATTGTTAACAGTAGTATGTATTCATTCATCGTTTGTTTTCCTCCTTTTGCAACATCATCGCCTGTCGATCACTCCACAAGGTCTGGCAGCATGTCTTCCAATTTCATTCCACGTGATGCTTTCATGAGTACGACGGTATCCGCTGTTAATAACGGGCGGATATGATGACCTGCTTGTTGCTTTTCTTTGAAATGTTTGACTTCCATGTCCGGATAACGGGAGGAAGCAGCCTCTGAAATTTTCTCAGAATGGACGCCGATTGTAAAGACAGCGTCAATCTTTTCATCTACCGCTTCGGCTACACCGGCGTGCAGCTCCTCTGATTTCTCTCCGAGCTCATACATATCCCCTAATATTAACACCTTTTTTCTTTTGGATGTCAACTGTCGGACGACTTCAATCATTGCCTTCATTGATGTCGGGGAGGCGTTATAGGCATCATTTATAATGAGGGATCCTTTATGGCCCTGATGCTTTTCAAAACGCATGCCAGACATCTGCATCTGCTGAAACCCTTGCTGGATCTCCTCTTTTGTCAATCCAAGGCGTTTGGCAAGGGCGATGACAAACGAAGCATTTTTCACATTGTGGCGGCCTGTCATTGGCAGTTCATACGCTTCTTCCATCAGCTGGAATGAAGAAGCATCGTCCGTCATAGCTGTAATTTCAGCTTTATAGTCAGACGACGGCCCGAAACCGCAGCCGATTGTACCTGCTCTTGTTTTCACATGATCAAGCAGCGGCTCATCGGCGTCGATAATCAGGCAGCCACCCTCCGCCAGTCCATCTGTAATTTCAAGCTTGGCGGCGGCAATCGCTTCTCTGGTACCTAAATTTTCGATATGGGACTCGCCGATGTTTGTAATGATCGCATGGTCCGGCCGTGCGATGTGGGACAATACGGAAATCTCACCCGCTCTGTCCATGCCCATCTCCAATACGACGGCTTCAGTGTCCGGCTGCATAGCCAGGACCGTCAAAGGAAGACCGATATGATTGTTAAAGTTTCCCGCTGTTTTATGGGTGTTGAATTTCGCTCCGAGCACAGCGGCAGTCATATCCTTTGTTGTCGTCTTTCCATTGGAGCCTGTGACGCCTATGACAATCGGATCAACTTTTTCTAAGTACCAGGAGGCGAGATCCTGGAGCGCCTTGGTCGTATCCGTTACATAAAAGATCGGAAAATCGGTAGGGATCAAAGCGGGAAGCGGCTGGTCTTCCTGCCACAAGGCAGCCACCGCTCCTTGTTTAATGGCTTCACCGGCAAAGGTATGGGCATCAAAGCTCTCCCCTACGATGGGGACGAACAAACTCTGCGGAGCCGCCTTTCTTGTATCGGTCATGATGGAGGAGACAGCGATTTTATCTTTGCCGGCTCCTTTAAAGGTTGGAAATAGATGTGTAAGCTCCTGAACGTCAAAAATCATTATGAATGCTCCTTCATTTCTCTTATTATCTCTCTTACCGTTTCACTATCATCAAAGGGATGACGGACCCCTTTAATCTCCTGATACGTCTCATGGCCTTTTCCTGCTATGAGAATCATATCCCCGTCACAAGCAGAACAAACGGCCTTTTCGAGCGCCTCCCTGCGGTCTTCGACAATTTGGTAATTCCCATGCAGATCTGCGGTGATATCCGCAAAAATCTGACCGGGGTCTTCCGAGCGGGGGTTATCTGTTGTGAAAATCACGTGATCTGCATGCTGGACACTGATTTCCCCCATCACGGACCGCTTGCTTCTGTCCCTGTCCCCGCCGCATCCGACTACGAGGATGATCTTCCCTGTAGTGACAGCTGCTGCCGTTTTCAGCACATTCTCAAGAGAATCAGGGGTATGAGCATAATCGACGACCACTCCAAAAGGCTGCCCTTCCCGAATCGATTCAAAACGCCCCTTCACCCCTTTGGTATGAAGAAAAGACTGCTGAATCGTCTCAAGTGGCGCGCCGGACAGGATCGCAGCAGCAGCTGCAGCCAGCATATTATAAATGCTGAATTCCCCCATCAAAGGGCTTTCAATCTCAATCGTTCCAATCGGGGTCTCCATTTGAAAAAAAGTCCCTTTTTCCGTCAGGCGGCAGTCCCGGGCTTGAACATCAGCCCTGCCCTTTACGCCATAGGTCAGCAGTCCCTGCGAAGTAGAACGGATAAACTTCGGAGCTGCAGGGGAGTCAATATTTATAACGGCAAAACGCTCCCGTTGTTTATTATACCCATTCCCTAATTGTGCGAACAATAGGGACTTCGCACGAAGATAATCATCAAAATGATCATGATAATCCAGATGGTCCCTCGTCAGGTTTGTAAATACCGCCACATCGAAATCACATCCGTACACCCGCCCCTGATCGAGCGCATGAGATGACACTTCCATCACCGCGTGCTCCACACCGGCTGTTTTCATATCGCTGAAATATTGATGGAGGGTTAAGGTATCAGGCGTCGTATTTTTCACAGGCCGCCGCTTTCCGGCAATATCCACTTCAATCGTTCCAATTAACCCTGTCTTCTTCTCCATCCTCTGGAATATATCATAAAGCAGATAGCTGATGCTCGTCTTGCCATTGGTTCCTGTAATTCCTGTCACATGGAGACCTTCTGAAGGGTTGCGATAAAAAGCGGCGGCTGTCATAGCAGCCGCCCTGGTTGTATCATTAACAAGAATAACTGGAACATTCAAAGGCAGCGGCTCTTCAGCTACCACAGCTGCCGCCCCCCGCTTGACGGCGTCAGCCGCAAAGCGGTGACCATCCATGTTCACCCCACGCATGCAGATAAACATGTCTCCAGGTGAGGTTGCGCGTGAATCCATACTGAGACCGGTAATACTGACGTGCTTCAACGACTGTGAACTTTGGTAAAAAGGGACAAAGCGGAGTACCTTTTCTAATTTCAACACTGTCACCCTCCCCCGTTTACAGATTTAATGAATGACGAAAAAACATCAATCCCCAAGAAAAACACGGACGGTAGACCCTGTAGGAACCTTTACTCCTGCTTCTGGTGCCTGAGTAACGACCTTCGTCCCCTCACCGCTGACCTCTACCTCTAAATTCATCAGCATCCGGCTCAAATCTTCCTTGTCCATCCCTGTAATTTCCGGCACTTCCACGAGCGGCTCTTCCGGCCAGACGTATTCTTTTTCCAAACCATCCTTGCGTGGTTCCACCCCCATGGCCCGCAGACTATCCCCCATGATGTTTCCAACAATCGGTGCTGCTACGACGCCGCCGAACTGAACGGTGTTTTTTGGGTTGTCAATGGCAAGATAAACAACGAGCTCCGGATCATCCGCAGGGGCAAAACCGATAAAGGAAACGATGTGGTTATTCTCCATATACTTCCCGTCCGGTCCGACTTTCTGCGCTGTACCTGTTTTCCCACCGACACGGTACCCTTCTACATAGGCGCCCCGGCCGGTCCCCTGTGCGACAACACTTTCCAGCGCATGACGGATCTGGGCAGAGGTTTCTTCTGATATGACTTGTTCTTTCATCACCGGCTCATTTTCTTCCAGCACTTCTCCTGATATTGGATCAAGCCAGGCCTCCTGGATGTATGGCTCATAATAATAGCCTCCATTCACAGCGGCGGCTACAGCCATGACCTGCTGGATCGGTGTGACAGATACTCCCTGTCCAAAAGCAGTGGTCGCCTGTTCGACAGGGCCCACATTCTCCCGTTTGAATAAAATACCACTGCCTTCTCCTTCCAGGTCAATCCCTGTCTTCGAGCCGAAGCCGAATAAGTCGATATAGTCGAACAGCTTTTCTTTGCCAAGGCGTTCTCCAAGTTCCACAAAACCAGGGTTACAGGAGTTCTGGACCACTTCTAAAAACGTCTGATCTCCATGCCCCCCGCTTTTCCAGCAGTGCAGGGTCGCCCCGTCCACTTTTACAGCACCGGAATCATGGAAGTGTTCCTCTTCAAGATCCACAAGTCCCTCTTCAAGTGCTGCAGCCAGGGTTATAATCTTAAAGGTCGATCCCGGCTCATATGTACTCCACACAGGAAGGTTGCGGTTGTACACCTCGGGTTCCACTTTTTGATAATCCGCCGGATCAAAGTTCGGCCTGGACGCCATCCCTACCACTTTGCCCGTATCCGGATCGACAGCAAGCGCTACCGCTCCGTCAGGGTTATATTTGGCCTGGGCGATATCCAGTTCCCGTTCGATAATGGACTGCACTTGATAGTCCACTGTAAGCTTGAGGTCTTTCCCGTCAATAGGAGGCTCATACACATCCGCCATATCCGGCATCCGTTTTCCCTTGGCATCAGAGAAAAAGGATAAGGCTCCTTTTTCGCCTTTCAACTCGTCATCATAATACGCTTCAAGTCCCAGAAGACCCTGGTTATCGATGCCACTGAAACCCAGCACATGGGATAAAAAAGAGCCGTGCGGGTAGTACCGCTCTGAATCCTCAGCAATATAGACACCCGGCATATTCAACGATTGAATCGCCGCCGCCTGCTCCTCTGAAATCTTCCGTCCCTCCGGGTGAATTTTTTCGATGGAGATCAGCTTCGTTACGTGTGTGTAGGCTTTCTCCACACTCATATCCAAAATCTTCGAAAGGTTCTTCGCTGTCTGTTCGGGTTCTTTAATCTGCCTCGGTACAACCATGACTGTCGGCGCTGACTGATTTCCTACCAGCACCTCTCCATTCGTATCAAGAATCTTCCCCCGCTCGGGCTCGAAGGTAATATCCCTGCTCCAGGACTCTTCAGCCTTCGCAATGAGAAAGTCGCTCAAGAAGAACTGCACATACCCGAGCCTTCCGGCAATGACCATGAAAATAAACATGCCCACAAAAAAGACAGTGACTAATCGTTTCTTTACGATTACCTGTGATACTCGTCTCATCTCCATAACTCCTTTAACAAGTCGTAGAGTCAGCTTGTATCACTATATGCAATCGAAAAACGATTAGAACACTGCCTGGACAAGGGGTTACGGCTGTTCCGGCACAGCCAGTTCAACGACTAAATAACCATCATCTTTGATTTCAGAACCAGCAGCAATGCTTTGTGTTTCTACATAACCACTGCCCATAATTTCCATTTTCAAGTTGAAATGCTTTGCCAGACGCTGGACATCGCGGAGCGAATATCCTGTCAAATCCGGCATCTTCGGCTCATCGGTTACAATAAACACCCGCTGGTTTTCCACGACCTGCTCTCCTGATGAGGGGAGAACAGCTTCAACGGTGTTTCCGTCACCAATCACTTCCACATGAGGGAAAGAAGCTTGAAGCGTGTCCTCAGCTTCCTGAACGGACTTTCCAGATACGTCTGGAATCGTGACAGGTTCCAAAGACTCTTCTGCATCTTTATCAGGCTGAATGTTCAAATAATGCAGGCTGTTTTCCATCACGGTCCGAACGATATAGGAAACAGGCTCAGATCCGAGCTCTGTCACCTCAAGTTCCGGCTGCTGGACAGCTACATACATCAACAGCTCGGGATCTTCTGCAGGAGCCATTCCCAGGAAGGAAAAGACATAATTGTTCCGGCCGGTCAGATACCCTTCCCCGGGCTTACTGATCTGGGCGGTTCCTGTCTTGCCTGCAAGGGAATAATCGTCCAGCTTAAAGGATTGGCCCGTTCCATCTTCTGAGGTAATCACCGTGCCCATCAATTCACGCATCTGCTCGGCTGTCGAAGCAGAAACCGGCTCACCAATCTTCTCCGGCTTCCCTTCCTCGATCACCTCTCCTGTGTCACTGGAAGTAATTTTGGAAAGCATGTATGGACGCATCATTTCTCCATCGTTGGCAATGGCTGTAGCCCCCGTCATGAGCTGGATCGGCGTAAATGTAGAGCCTTGGCCGAAGGAGGTCGTAATCTGCTCAATGGGACGCTCATACACAAATTTCCCAGTCGTTTCATTCGGCAGATCAATCCCCGTCTTCTGATCGAGGTTGAAATCGGATAGATATTCCCTCAGCTTCGTCGGTCCCAGCACCTCATAGGCAAGCTTCGAGGAAGCCACGTTGGAAGATCTGCGGAAACCTTCGTCATATGAAATATCATCCCACCCCTGTCCATTGTTATGATCGCCAATGGATGGGGAGCTTTCCGTCACTTTATAGGTTCCGGATTCAAAGAGTTCATTCCCGTTATAGACGCCCTCTTCCATGGCACTTGCCCATGTAAAGATCTTCATCGTGGAACCGGGTTCAAACGGATAGGAAATCAAGTCGTTGTACCAGTTATCCACGTCACCGATATCATTCGGATTGTAGCTTGGGCGGTTACTCATGGCAAGAACCTCTCCTGTTTCAGGGTCCATCACAGCAGCCATGATTTTCTCTGGATTGTACTGTTCATCCACCTGGGACATCGCGTCCTCGAGGAATGTCTGGATTTTTTGGTCGATCGTTAAATACACATCGCTGCCATCCTCTGGTTCGGTCATAATTTCATTCGGATTCAGCAGCTTCGTCCCGTATTTATCCCGTTCATAACTGATTTTCCCTTTTTCCTCCTGAAGGTAATCCTCCATCTGCTTCTCGATGCCGGTCACACCGGAAATGCTGCCTTCCTGGGTGCGGGCAAAACCGATTAAGTGGGAGGCAAACACACCGTTCGGGTAATAACGTTTGGATTCTTCCTTAAAGGAGATGCCATTCAGTTCAAGGTCTTTGATCTCTTCCATTTCCTCTTGAGTGAGAGAACTGGAATTCGTCCCGAACTCTACCTGAAAACGGCCGTCTTCCTGAGCGGATCTCAGCTTGTCCGCAATCTCACTCGCTTCCATCCCTAATAAAGGCGCAAGCCCCGAAGCGGTTTCGTCGATATCGTCGACATGCTGGGGCTCAGGAAGGTTTTTGGAATAGGAGGGATCTACAACAGCATAAAGCCTGTAGGTCGGGCGGTCATAAGCAAGGACCATTCCGTTCTTATCGTAGATTTTCCCCCGGGCGGCATCGATTTCATAGGAGCTTGTACGGATGTCCTCTGCATACTCGGACAAATCCACCCCTTCGATGGTGGCGGCGGTTTCTATATAGAGGAAGCGCCCCACGATGACGAGGAAGAACAAGGAAAACACGGCGATTAATATTAAGGAACTAAGGTTTTTTTTATTGTTCATCATAGATGATCACCAGCGTTTATTCTTGACTGATTTTGCCGGCCTGTTTCACCTGGGCATTCTGAATGTTCAACCCGTTCTCCTTGGCTATCGTCAGGATTCGGTCCGGGTTGCTTAATTCCTTCACCTGGTAGGCCAGATTTTCATTCTGGGATTCCTGTTTGGATATGTCCTGCTCCAAACTGCGGATATCACGGTTGATGGCATCCGTTTCTGCTGAGGTATGGATTAAAAAAACAGAAGCTGCCAGTACTACAGAGGTGGTTATGGAATACAAAAATTTTTCGCCGGTACTTAACCATTTCTTTTTATGTACCTTTACCTTGACCTGTTTCTGTCTGTCAGGCTGCTGTAAAGGCTGCTGTTTTCTAATCTTTTCAGCACTCATGTTTGTTTCCACCCTTCATTAAATTCGAATTCTTTATTCCAAGGTTTGACTTTCTCGGCAATCCTCAATTTCGCTGAACGGGAACGGCGGTTTTCCTCCAATTCGCGCTCTTCCGCTACTATAGGCTTTCGACTGACTAAACGGAAAGGTGGCTGTTTATCCTCTGGAATCATTGGAATATTTTTTGGAAGTGGTGGGTTCGAGCTCCATTTTTTGAAGGCCTGCTTACATAACCGGTCCTCAAGGGAATGGAACGTGATGACGGCTACCCGGCCGCCGACGCTGACCATTTCAGCTGCCTGCTGAAGGCTGTCCTGAAAAGCACCCAGCTCATCATTAACAGCAATCCGCACAGCCTGGAATATCCGTTTGGCCGGATGTCCACCTTTTCTTCTTGCCGGTGCAGGTATTCCTTCCTTCACTAATTCAACCAGCTGGCCTGTCGTTTCAATCGGGCCGGTTTCCCTCGCAGCTTCAATTTTACGGGCGATCTGCTTTGAAAACTTTTCTTCCCCGTATTTAAAGAAAATGCGCACAAGATCTTCATACGCCCATTCATTGATGACATGCCAGGCGCTTAAGTCACTATTCTGGTTCATGCGCATATCCAGTGGAGCATCCTGATGGTAGCTGAAGCCGCGTTCTTCGACATCCAGCTGAGGACTGCTCACTCCCAGATCGTAAATAATTCCGTCAACTTCTGAAAGACCGAGTTCAAGAAGCTCTTCCTTTAACTGGCGGAAATTGGCACGGACAAACGTAATGTGCTCCTCATAAGGTTTCAGACGCTCTTCTGCTGCCTGCAGGGCTGTTTCATCCTGATCGAAACAAATGAGTCTTCCCTTTCCTGTCAAGGTAGAGGCGATGACTTCCGAATGCCCTCCGCCACCAAGGGTGCAGTCGACATAGATGCCTTCCGGGTCCACATTCAAAGATTCAATGGTTTCATTTTTTAGTACACTGTAATGTTCAAACATAAATTTCACTCGTTTCTAGTCTGTCAAATGTCAAATATCAAATATCAAAATCCAGCATGTTTTCAGCAATTTCAGAGAAGGATTCTTCTGATGCATCAAAGTAACTTTCCCACTCATCGTGACTCCAAAACTCGATACGGTTGGAAACGCCGATGACCACACATTCTTTTTCCAGGGAAGCGTACTTACGCAGAGGGGCGGGGATATTGATACGTCCCTGCTTGTCCACTTCGCACTCTACAGCTCCCGAAAAGAAAAAACGGGTGAAAGCACGGGCATCTTTTTTAGTAAGGGGAAGTTTTTTGAGTTTCTCTTCCAGCAGTCTCCACTCGTTCATAGGATAGGCAAATAAGCATTGATCTAATCCTCTCGTCAGGACAAAACAATCGCCCAGGCCGGGACGGAATTTCGAAGGGATGATGATTCTCCCTTTCGTATCAATGTTGTGTTGAAATTCTCCCATGAACATAGAGGTCCCCCACCTTCTATTTTCACCTTACCACATCGCCCCACTTTTCTCCACTTACTTTTTTATGATTCTCCCCCCACAAAAAAAATCCTGCCTGTGAAGGCAGGATTTTCAAAGGAATCACACGTTTTTGTACAGGTGGGAGAAGGTGGGGACACGTCCTACAAGTAAACGACATAATGGTCGTGTTCAAAGCTCAGATGGTGTCTGTTCATCTCCTGGAACAAAGACAAGCCGTATCCATTCACCCATGGGAGAATGTTCCACATGCGTTCCTGGAGACCACCAGCCGGATGCAGGGTGATATCGATATCATCAAACTGGTCGAGCTCTCTGCGATACGTATCCTCCAGCGAGTGGAGCATCCGCTTTTCAAGGAAAGCCACCGTCTCCTGTAGATAGGCAAGGTTTTTATCGGCAAGCTGGCCGAGGTCTCCCCCAAGTTCTGCGGCTTTTTCACGGAGAGGAGCATGGATCCGGGCTATTTCATCCTTCACCTGCTCACTCAGCCGCTTCACCGGCGGTGTGCTCACAGCACTGATCCAGTTCATCTTCTTCTCCGCCGCGCCATTCTTCACCACATCTTCAACTGAAAGCTGGAAGTGACGAAGACTACGATCCGTTTTCCTGTCTACCAGCGTAAAGGATAACCGCGGCAGGACAGGCGGCATACAGAGACCAGCGGCATCGAATGCCGGCTTCAGCGCTGACCAGTAATTGATTTCACCAGGACCGCCGATGAAAGCCAGGACCGGGAACAAGGATTCCTGCATCAATGGTCGTGTGACTACATTGTTACTCAGTTTTTCCGGCGATTCCTCAGCAATATGAAGAAGTTCTTCTTTAGACAAAACCACTTCGTTATTTTTCCCTCTGAATCTTCCCTCCTCGTCACGGACGAGAAGAATACGATCGCCGCGATCATGGTAAAAGAGGTGGGCATCCTGCATTTCACTGTCCAGCAGCGTTTCATAGCCTTCCTGACGGTTTTTCTGAAGAACAGAAAAAACACCTCCGGCCATTTCCCTGTTTTGATGAATCATGGTTGTGAAATAGGGAGTCTCCAGTCTCCTCACCTCTGGGTCATGGGCATCGATCAATACAAGACCCTCATGCGGGAACAACTGATAGATTAACCGGGCGAAAAAATCGGTATAGCTGTCGGACTGGTGCAGATGATCCTGTACCAGCTGGTAGAAGTGGTTCGTGTTCTCGGTTTCCGGCAGCATACGGAACACATCTTCAAGCCACGCATCCGCTTCTGTCTGGTCCATCTGCAGTTCGGAAACGGAGGATTTCACTTCAGGTTCATGCCCGATCGTTTTCTTCTCCATCCGTCCTTCCTGCTTCATCATGATGTGATTGATTTCATCAAAGTCATGATCCTCCCCGGCAATCCAGAAAACGGGAATGACCGGCCGGCCCAGTTCCTTTTCTTTCTGTCCGGCCAGCTGCAGGACTGAAATGATTTTATGAACCGAATACAAAGGGCCCGTAAGCAGACCCGCCTGCTGACCCGCTATAACAACAACACTCTCTTCATCTTTCAGCCGTTCTATATTTTCCAGCGTTTCTCTAGGGACCTCCCACTTTTCGTTCATTGTCTTCAATACTCCTGAGAGGGCTTCTCTCTGGTACGTCTTGGTTTTCAAATCCTCCAGGCGTTCGGCCCAGACATTTTCGTCGTAAGGAGAATAGGAAAAACGGTCGGCAATTTTTTCATAGCTATATTTATAATCACGAAACAGCGTCTGTTTCGGCTCCATGTTCATAGAATCAATACGCATATTAAGGCTCCTTTGTAGGCAGAATTACACTTTACAGTATGTATCCTATTGTATTGTACAAAAAACCAGCCAAGAGTTCACCTTATCTGTTTATAAGATGAACATTTCTTATTTCCCCTGTCCTCATTCCCTGTAGGTGAAAAGTAAAGAGTCATAAAAAAACTGCTCCTGATAGAGAGCAGTCTGCTGCTTTAGTATTCCCGGTCCTGTGCAGGACTACACGTGCGGAGGATTCAGCTGAAAAACAACCGGAAGATCAATCCGAAGGTCGACAGTCCGATGTAAAACAGGCCGAACAAAAGGAAACTCACTCTCCAAAAACCACGGACAGCCCGGAACAGCCGGACCTCTTCCTTTAATTTGTACTGGGTAATGATGGACAGCCCCAGCAGAAGGAGAAGAAAGATTAGAATGAAAGGAAAAAAACTGCGGTCAAACAGAACAATCAGCAGAACATGGACAGCCAGAACAAACACAGGAGCCGTGAAGCCGGCCGTCCGGTGGATGGCTTTCCACTTATGCTTACTCCATTTCCTTGCGAAGAAATAAAAGACAACCAGGAATGGAAGAGGAAGGGTAAGGACAGCACCGATACTATAGGCAAGCCAGTCACTCATCAACGATCACCCCCTTTTCATATTCCATGGCGTGCACCGCTTCCAGGATAAACTGATGAACAGGAAGATCTTCACGGGAACGGTCGAGAATAAATCCGGAAATGGCTTCTATTTCTGTTCGACGTCCTTCTTGGAGATCCTTCCACATTGATGACTGGTTTCCACCGGTCTGTTCCGCAATAGAAAGCACCCGGTCCCACTGGTGCTGGACATCCAGACCAAGCGTACGGCAGGCTTCCTCACAAAGCCGGTACCCGAGTGAACGGATATAAGGATTATCTTTGACCGCACGGTTCTTCTGCTTGAATAACGCAGTCAGTGGATTGATTACTGCGTTGACCACCAGCTTTTCTGAGAGCATTTCCACCGCGTCAGCATGGACAAGAAAAGGAAAATCCTCTTGATGGAGAGAGTCTGCCAGCTCTTCCATATCAGGAAGTGAACCTGTGAATGGAGCCGCTTTTATGCGCCCTTTCCCTGTATGGGCCACTTCATTGGAGGAAACTTTGAGCGCTCCATGTTCCACCACGGCAGCAAACGTATCCAGATTGAGGCTTTGAAGCTGGTCCAGGTGGCTCATACCATTCTGGAGAAAAAGATACTTGCCGTTTTCCGGAAGAGGCAGAGATAGAACCCCTTTAAGATCATACTGCTTCACACTGACAAGCCAGACGTCCATGTCCCGGGGCATCCGCGGATATACATGAGCTTCTACAAAAACAGCTGAAGACAGTGCATCGCACCAGATACCTTCGCGGCAGAGGATATCTTTTTGTTCCTCGTTTCTTACCACCATATGTACATCATGTGTCCTTCCGAGATAAGCTCCGGCTAATAACCCGACAGCACCCCCGCCGATAACCCCTATTCTCATCCCCTCTCCCCCGTTCATCCTTATCTAAGTTCTCATTGTAGCAGAAACTTTTTCACAATTGCAGTCGATTCCTGTCCCGTTGGTAATTATTCATTTCTTTCTGAATATTTTTATATTATAATGAGTGTATATATAGATAATTGAAAGGGGTTTCTTTCATGATGACAAAAACAAAAGTAGAACCTTTATTAGTCAATTACAAAACACTGGAAGAATTCAAGCGCTTTAAAGAATACGGCAATCAGGAACTTGCAATGCTCGAAGATCTGGAAAGCAACATTGTGGAAAACGACAGCGAATCACCTTTTTACGGCATTTACTATGGAAGCGCTTTAGTTGCGCGGATGAGCCTGTACAGAGTCAGAGCGAAATACGATCACTATTTTGATCCCGCTCAGGATTACCTTGAACTGTGGAAGCTGGAAGTTCTTCCTGATTACAGGGGTCAGGGCTTCGGCCGGTCATTGGTAGAATTCGCTAAGAGTTTTGAGCTCCCAATAAAAACCAACCCAAGAATCAATTCCCACGGATTTTGGGAAAAGACGGGCTTCCAAAAAGCTCAGTATGATATGGAAAGAGATTTAGGAGAAAATCCGCTCATCTGGATGCCTTCCGGCGTGGAGGAAAGAGAATACTGATGAAGGAGAATGAGGCCGCTACACTCTACTGTAGGGGCCTTTTTTTGAGGATAGATGGGATAACAGATAATAAAACCAATCTCACAGGCCGTATGAATCACACACCACTTTCACTTGTTCGCTGCTTCTTGACCCAGTGGACGAGCTTATCCATTTCATTCCAGGCAGCTTCCCACTGTTTAAGCTCCTGCCTTAACTTTTCATTGTCTTCATTCAGCTGTTTCAGTTGATCTTCGAGACTCGCCTTTCCTTCTTCCTCATGCTGTCTTGATTTCATTTCTTTCAAAAATGAGATCGCCGCATCCAGAGACATGGGGGTTTCTTCCGCAGTGGCCGGGGGGGTGTAGAGAGTGCGAGTGGCTTTACGGCTGTTTTTCGCCTCTTGAATTTCCTTATGGTACTGCTTTCTCACTGTGGCATTCCAGCGAAAGCCACAGGCTGCCGGAGTACGGTGCAGATGAGCCGCGACCTCCTGGAAAGCTTCCAGCTGCGTTTTCCCTTCCCGGATGTACTTTAAGACCGTTGTCGCGAGCAGAAGGTCCTCATCATCTTTCCACGCGTCCTGCCTAGGGGCATCCATAAACATCCCTCCTCTATCGTTTGCTTATAGTTATGCAGGAGGGATGATTGATAGAATCGTAACCTTTCATCTTTTTCTTGTCTGCAAGAATTTTTTTACGGCTCTTTTATGCTCCACAGATTCCCAGAGTCTGGAACACTGCAGCACTTCAGCCTCCATACGGTCCAGAAGATTCCCTGTATCCATGTGCTTCAAATACTGCCCTTTCAAAATCCTCATCTGTCTGGGCGTTTTGTTCATAAACCCCTGGAACATGCGGTCTTCCACTTCTTTTTCCCTCCACACTTTATGAAGCCATCCGATTCGGAGGGCCTCTTCTGCTGTGTACATCTCTGCGTCCATTAACCAGTGGGCGGCCCGTGTTGGGTGGATCCTTTCATAAAGCAGCTCCCCACCCCCGAAACCAGGCACAAGTCCGAGATTGCCCTGGACGAATCCAAAGGACGCCGTTTCCGACCCATAACGAAAATCACAGGCCGTCGCCAGCTCACAACCGCCCCCTCTTGCCTGTCCGTTCAAAAGAGCTGCGACCGGGGTGGGAAACGTCAGGAGATCGTAGACAACCTCTTTGATCCGATTCAGCTTTTCATATGCCTCCCCCATCGATAAATGACCGTGGAACTCCGTCAAATCCCCACCAGCACAGAACGATTTGTTTCCAGCTCCTGTAAGAACGACAAAACTTACATCCTCTTTTTCCCTCAGTTCTTCCAGCTGCCATTTCAGTTCTGAAGCCATTTCTGAAGATAGGGCGTTCAGTTTTTCCGGTCTGTTCAGGATCACTTCAGCCATTCCTCCCCGGCGTTTGACGATAACGTGGCTCATGCATACCTCTCCCTTCCCTTTCTTCCTTCAATGTACCAGATCATAACACCGAATCCTATACGGCCATAAAAAAAAGCCTGACCGAAGTCAGGCTTTCCTGGTGAATTAGTTGTTCACCACTTGTTTTCCATTATATTGTCCACAAGATTTGCAAACATGGTGTGGTTTTGAGAACTCGCCGCAGTTATCACATTTCACCATTCCTGGTGCGTGAAGTTTCTTGTGCGTACGGCGTTGGTTCTTGACTTTCTTAGACGTTCTGCGCTTAGGTACTGCCATGTTGTACACCTCCTTTAAGTAAGAATCTGAGAACCATGAAGATAGTCTTATTCGTTCTCTTTGTCATTCAATAATGATTGCAGTTTAGCCATTCGAGGATCCACTTTCTTTTCCTCTGGTTCCTCTGTAACCACCTGCCAGCCTTTCCCTTCATCAGGGGCTGCTTCATGAGCCTCATCATCTTCGGAAAATACGCGTGTCGGAATCTCCAGTTGTACATTTTCCTTGATATAAGGCGTTAAGTCAAGCACTTCTCCATTCACGGGATGAACTTCAGAGTCATCTTCTTCTGTATGGTAAGGTGACAGATTGAATGCCTCCAGAGCATCAATGTGAAATGGGTAAGTCACATCTACTAACGTCCGGGCACAAGGCAACACCATTTCTCCATCAATCGAAAAAGTTACCGTTATATCATTTCCTCGTGTGATTGCTTGACCTTTGACATGAACAGGGGAAATCCTGCGAATGTCATTGTTCATCTGTTCTAATTCGCGAATATCTACATGTTCCTCAAAGTAAAACGGATCATCACCCGTCTGTTTGAGTTTTTGTAGAGGAAATTTCATAGTTATCACCTCATGGCAACAAGAGTTATTGTAAAAGGATTTCGCTGATTTGTCAATATTTTTTCTTTACAGCATTTCCTTTCAGCTGTGTTGTTTAATAAAGATAACATATTTACAGGGAAACAAGCGAATTTTCCCCTATTCCATGATAAAATAAACCAAACACATGTTCAACAGCGGAAATCAGCTAAAGGAGGCTTTTTATGAGATCATGCGGGGTTGTTGTCGAGTACAACCCGTTTCATAACGGGCATTACTATCATTTGGAGCAATCCAGGGAGCACTCCGGGGCGGATGTGATGATCGCCATTATGAGCGGTCATTTTCTGCAGCGCGGAGAACCAGCCATAATGGATAAATGGCACCGGGCGGAAACAGCCTTGAAAAACGGGGCGGACCTTGTTCTTGAACTGCCGTTCCTTTATGCCGTCCAGCACAGCGACTATTTCAGCCAGGGAGCTGTTCAGACACTCGCAGAAGCCGGGGTCGACGCGATATGTTTCGGAAGTGAAAGCGGGGATATCGGTGCCTTCATGGACGCATACAGCCATATGAATGACCACCAGGATGAATTTAACGCATCCTTGAGAAGTCACCTGAACGAAGGACATTCTTTCCCTGAATCCTCCCGCCTGGCCTATGAGTCCATCCAGTTCCCTTCAGGAGCGGTCGATCTTTCCCAGCCCAATAACATCCTGGGCTACAGCTATGTCAAACAGATCCTGTCCCACGCTCCTTCTGTCACTCCATTAACCATTCACAGGAAGAACAGCCATTATCATGATGAAAACATCACCGGTCCGATTGCAAGCGCTACAAGCATCCGGAGGCAGATGCTTAAGGCCGGAACTTTGACCAAGGAAACGGAAGAGACCCTGCCGTCGTCCGTCCCGTCCCTTCTGGATGATTATAAACAGATGTACGGCTGCTGGCATGAGTGGGAAGCTTATTTCCACCTGCTCCAATATAAGATCCTGACGATGGATGAAGACACACTCCGCTGTTTCCACGGCGTAGATGAGGGGCTTGAATACCGCTTAAAACGAGCGATGAAAAAAGCAGTCACCTTCGAGGACTTCATGAACCGTGTCAAAACGAAACGCTATACGTGGACGAGACTTCAGCGGACAATGACCCATGTGCTCGTCGGTACAGACAAAGAGGACGCACGAAGGGGCTTAAGAGAGACGCCCCCTCCCTATGCCCGCATCCTTGGTATGAACGAGTCCGGAAGAAAATATTTGAAATGGGCGAAAAAAGAAACACGCATTCCGTTCATCACCCAGCCACAGGCGATGCAGCATCCGCTTCTTGACCTTGAAGCACGTGCGGCCGCTGCCTATTACAGCCTCTTCCCAGCCGCTGTGCGGGTAAACCGGCTGAATAGAGAATTTGAGGCGCCTGTCATTCTGCCATCCCACCCTTAAAAAAAGCCGTGCCCCTTCCAGGGCACGGCTTTTTATGACAGTCAGATTTGATCAGCATTCCGTTTTTCTAAATATTCCAGAGCATCCTGGAAAGTGTCGACAGGGACGATTTCCATTTCTGTATCGATTTCTTCTGCTGCCGCTTTGGCGGTTTCATAGTTCGATCCTTCTCTTCCTTCTTCATTAGGGGCAAAGAAAACATCGGCTCCATGTTCTGAGGCTGCCACGACTTTCTTATCAATGCCTCCGATGCGTCCGACGATTCCTTCGTAATTGATTTCCCCTGTTCCAGCGATCTCAAGTCCTTGAGTAATATCCTGTTCTGTCAATTGATCATAGATTTCAAGCGAGAACATCAATCCAGCGCTCGGCCCGCCGATTTCCCCGCTTTTCACATTTACTTCAGGATCTACTTTGACCGTCCTGTCGGTTACAAGCGAAATCCCTACTCCTACTTTTTCCGGCGTATCAGGAAAAGGAGCCAGTTCGATGTCACGCTCCAAGGTTTTTTCTTCACGGATGAGCGTCAAGGTAACCTTTGATCCAGCTTCTTTACCATTCACATAGTCAATCAGGTCACTCGTCTCCTGAATGTCATTGCCATCCACTTTTGTAATTTGATCTCCGGTCTCCAGTACTTCCTCCGCCGGCATCCCTTCAATTACACTCATCACGAAAACACCTTCGTAATTGATTTCAATATCCCTGTCTGCCGCCTGGTAAGCGACCACTTTAGATGCCTCTTGAGAGGATTCCATCATCTGCAGCTGTGCATGGTAATACTCTTCTTCACTTACCCCTTCCGGACGGATGTCTTCGATCGGGTAAATTTGATGAAATGGCTGAAACTGGGCAAGCAGCCAGAGAACCGGCGTCGCTTGTCCACCCCGGACCGTTACGAGGTGCATGTCCCCTTCACTCGGGTAGCCTCCCGCCACTTCTACAATGTCGTCCAGTGCATCCGCAGTCCCTGGTTTGTATATGTAATAAGGCAGACGCCATGAGGTTAACAGGACCGTCACTAAAATAACGATAATCCCTGTAATAACCAGTTTTCTATTCGCTCTCATAATCATTTAACTCCTTCCACGCCGCAAGCTTTCTCTTGATTTCCTCTATCCGATCCTCCGCCGCCTTTTCACCTGCCTTCACGATTTCCTCAAGGTTCGTAAACGCTCGTGAACTGTAGGCCGCTACATCAGGCTTGATCATCACATCTGCATCAGAGGACACCCCGATGGCGTTGACGAGTTCATCCTGCATAATATCGATACTTTGGGTGATCACATCATAAATAGAATGAATGTTGGGGTCGGAATCAAAATGGGCACAATCCACGGCAATAATGAAATCAGCACCCATCTGTTTGGCAACAGAAACAGGAACACGGTCAATCACACCACCGTCTACATACAGTCGGTTATTGATTTTCTCAGGCACAAAGATTCCCGGTATAGCGATACTTGCCCGGACAGCATCACAAGCAGGTCCTGTCGTGAATATCTTTTTTTCTCCGGCATACAGATCTGTAGCTACAATCGAAAGAGGGATTTTAAAATCCTCGATATTGTTACCAAACGTAAACAGCCGGATATATTCTTTAATCCTGCGCCCCTGTACAAAGCCCATCTTAGGCACAGTAAAATCAAGGTAATATTTACGTTTAAAGGTTAAGGCCAGTTTATACATATCATCAATGCTCTGTCCGGCAGCAAAAAAAGAGCCGACGAGAGCTCCCATACTGCTGCCTGCCACCATATCCACAGGAATATCATGATCATGAAGGACTTTAATAACACCCAGGTGAGCGAACCCACGCGCTCCCCCTGAACCAAGCGCAAGGCCGATAACAGGTCTATTCACGGATACTCCCCCTTCATCATGTGGTTTATTTTATGGAATAAACCATTCCCTTATGAGCGTACAAATGATATAGGGACAAGTGGTAACTTTGTCGAAATCTATCACCATTTTACTATTTCCACAATCATAAGTACAGGAAACTGCGGGCGGAAAGGAGGGGGGCCTTACCTGTGATAAAAACCATCACTTTCGCTGTATTTGCAGTCGGACTGGCTGCATCTTTAATTTTATTCCCTACTCCCGTTTTAACCGCGAGCTTGAGAGGCCTTGATCTTTGGTGGGAAGTCGTTTTCCCATCCCTTCTTCCTTTTTTCATCACCGCTGAGCTTTTGATCGGGTTCGGTGTCGTCCACGGCCTCGGTGCTGTCAGTGAGCGGATCATGCGTCCGCTGTTCAATGTCCCCGGCTGCGGAGGGTTTGTGTGGGTCATGGGAATGGCCAGCGGATATCCAGCAGGAGCCAGGTGGACAACTGACCTCTACAAAAACGGACAGGTCACAAGAACCGAGGCGGAAAGGCTCGTAGCTTTCACGAACGCCTCCAGCCCTCTATTTATTTTCGGGGCCGTAGCGGTCGGCTTTTTCCACGATGCAGGACTCGGAATTTTAATTGCTGCAGCCCATTACGGCGGCAACTTTATCATTGGTATCCTGATGAGGTTTTATAAAAGAAAGGACCGGACACAAAGGAGGGATCACACCTCCTCTTCTCTCAAAGAGGCCTTCTGGACGATGCACCACTCCAGATTAAGGGACGGCCGGACGCTCGGAAAACTGCTGGGGGATGCAGTGACCAAATCTGTGGATACCCTGCTGATGGTGGGCGGCTTCATCATGCTGTTTTCCGTACTGACCGAATTATTGAAGCAGACGGGGCTCATCCACCTGTTCACCCATTTCCTGGCCCTCACCGCACTCCCGGAAGGGTTTCATGTCCCTTTAACTGCAGGGATGCTTGAACTGACGACAGGGATCGGTGCTGTCACTCAGTCCCATGAATCACTCCCGGCTCAGCTGGCGGCTGTCAGTTTCATCCTCGGATTTCACGGCTTTTCTATACAAGCCCAGATTGCAAGCATTCTGGCAGAGACGGATATACGTTTCCTTCCCTACGCTCTCGCCAGGTGCGCGCACGCCGTCATTGCTGCCTGTCTGACGTACCTGATGTACGTTTTGTATCAGCCTTTTCAGACATCGACCATTCCAAGCTGGAACCCTGCCCGTTCTGATCCGTTTTCCATCCTTGCATTTTTCCAACAGTACGGACCACCGCTGACATTGAGTGCCATCCTGCTGATGATTATCATCCGCTGGCGGACCCAGGCAGTAAAAAATCATTAAATAGGAAGGCTGCCGAGCATCAGCTCGACAGCCTTTATCCGTATATTTATTATACCTTTTGATTAAAATTTTTCAGAAAGTGCTTTTTCCACGGGTGGTGGCACAAGATCACCGATGTTGGCCCGGTATTTCGCTACTTCCTTCACAATGCTTGAACTCAGGAAAGAATACTGATTATTCGTCATAACAAAAAACGTCTCAATATCATCGTTCAGTTTTCTGTTCATGGACGTAATCTGCATTTCATATTCAAAGTCACTAACCGCTCTTAATCCACGGATAATAGCCTGGGCGCCCTTTTCTTCTGCGTAATCCATTAAAAGACCATTGCATGCATCCACAGAAACGTTATCAAGATCTTTAGTCACTTCTTTTAAAAGGGCTGTTCTTTCATGCACATCAAACAGCGGGGATTTACTCTGGTTATTAAACACCGCCACAATGACGTGGTCAAATACTTTCGCTCCCCTGCGGATGATATCCAGATGTCCATATGTAACGGGATCAAAACTTCCCGGGCAGATTGCCAGCCGTGTCATACGTTTCACTCCTCATTCAAAAATAGATACACCGATATTACTGCCATAATGATCGGTTTTCACCCGTTTAAACGGACCCACCTGCTCGGGGATTTTTTCCGAAGCATCATGCTCGCAGATAATTCTCGCTCCTTCAGCAGCAAGATCATGTTCTAAAAGCGCTTCCATCAGCTCCTCATAGGAAAACTTCTTATAAGGAGGATCCAGGAAGATGTAGTCAAACTGAAGCCCGCGTTTCCCCGCTGCTTTCATGGCCCGGTACGCATCCGTACGGAAAACCTCGGTGCGGTCCTCCAGCTTCAGCAGTTCAATGTTTTCATATACGGTTTTGACCGCCTGATGCTGCTGGTCAACAAATACACAGGAACCTACACCCCGGCTGAGTGCTTCGATTCCGAGACCTCCGCTTCCAGCAAAAAGATCGAGAGCCCTGCCTCCATCAAAAAAAGGGCCGATCCCGTGGAACACAGCTTCTTTCACTTTATCTGTCGTTGGACGTGTTTTATGTGTAGGGACAGACTTCAACGGTCTTCCCTTAAAATCGCCTGCAATCACTCGCATCCAGTACACCTCACTTGTCAGCATTCCCCATAATCCTACCACAAATCCGAACAACCAGGGAAGTCCAACCCTGTGATGACGGAGCAAGAAAAAATTTCACCCATCGTGAATAAAAGAAAAGACCTCCGTCCATACTAGTTTTTGAAGCGGATGATACTGCTTCTGAAAACGGAGAAGGCTTACATCCCCATAAGCTCTTCCTCCGGTTTCTCCTCTCCCTTTACTTTTTTGTTTCATTTCGCATGATACAAAAAAGCGGGGCTGTCCTTTATGGACAGCCCTATTTTTTTTGGAAAGTAATCATGCCTTCATCCTTTACCGCCTGGATATCGAGGAGGTTCTCCAGCTCTTCCTCTTTCATGTACACAACCCCTCCCAGGGACTTGACTACTTCCTCTCCCGTGCCGAAGCCCTCTTCATTCACGATAAAGGAATCCTGATCCACGAAAAAACGAAAATGGTTATCATCTGTCTGTATTCGATACCCCTTTCCGTTTTCAAGGGTGCTCCATGAAAAACCGGACGCTTTTAAAATGGAAGCCAGTGGGTAGTACCAGGCCTGCTTGTACCGGACCGCCCTTCCCTCCAGACGGGCTCGTTGGAATTGGAGAGCCTGATCTACGGTGAAAAAGAAGGGAACATCCTTATTGACTCCTGCCCTTTGGAAGTAATGAGTCGTCCCTTGTGTTATTTCCGAAAGCGTGTCGTCAAGGAAAACCGGAACATTCTCCACCTGATCTTCAGATAGGAGCACTTCTTTCCAGGACTGGAGCTCCTGCGTCGACAAGCCTGACTTTATCTGTTCTCCAGCTTCTGTCAATGGAGGGTCAGAACGATACACGTCCTGGATAACCTGTTTGTGAAAATCAGATAATCCGTCAGCGAATGATTGAAGGTGGGCAGTGAGAATTTCTCCTTCAAGCTTCTCCACCTCCCTGTCTTTCCGTGTCACAAGAGATTCCGCAATTCTTGAATGGCTGCGGTCCAGCTCAACAATCCTCCCGATCTGCCCTTCCAGCGCCCGACGGAGGTCTGCTTTTTGTTCATAGGTAAGGGGCTCATCCTTTTCATAGATGACCGTATTATGTTCAACGTCCCATACATCCTGCTGTGTTTGATCAGCAGCGAATAAAGGAAAGGGCTCTTCCGCCACCTGGAAGCGGTAATAATGGACATGTTCCATAGCGATGCTGCTCTCCAGCTTCACAGGAGCCGTCCATATCAAAGCTTCCTTTGAGAAGTCCTTTACAGTCAAGGTGAAAGGGATATCCTGGTATTCACCATCCTTGTGAAGTTTCAAAAGCCATGACTGATCGACAAAACCCTCTTCAAAAGGCTGTTGATAGTGAACAGTCACAGGGTCCCCGCCCTCGTAGTTCAACTGCTGATGGTCCATCCAGCAGGAACGGCCGTTTTCATAAGAACAGGACAGCTCCCCGGCCTTCACCGGTAATTCAACTTTGTAAATGCCCGGCGCCAGGTTGTGAAACGTATAAGAAATGTGGAGCATGCTCCTTTTTACATGGACGCCCACCTCTCCTGACTCCTCTGGCTCTTCCCCCTTCTTCTCTAACCCGCTCCATGGGTATAATAAGACCAACATGCCGCCGATCAAAATGATGGAGGCCATCCTAACAAAGAACTTCATAGGGCAACCCACCTGCTGCTTCTAGTATATTTATCGTTCACATTTAGAAAAAAACATGCTACGTTTAGTTTAATGGATACGAGAAAGGACGTACATGCTCATGATACAAAAATTTATTGAACTCGGCGAAGGCTACGCCGATATTTATGAACTGATTGAAATGGGGGAGCGGATGCCTGATCGCATTCAGCATGCCATCGCCTTTTACTGCGAGAAAGAAGGAAGACCTTCCGCTTCCCTCGCGTTGGTCATGAACCCGACGGCAAACGGGAAATTCCAGCCGATTTACATATGTCGTGAAGGAATCCCTAATCCGCATGAGATTCCGAATCAGCGGTTTGAGCTTTTTCAAAAGATGGTGAAGCAGGCGGATAAAGAAGTTCATGAGTTTACCATCAAACCTTCCTCCCTGTTTCCGGAAACGGAATTATATTATCAGCATTTGATCGGGATTTTACGGATGAACCGGTACATTGCTCCATTAAGCTGAAAAAAGCGCCCCGGAGGGCGCTTTTTTTGTGGAATCATATTCCCATTTTATAATCATACTGCTTCGCTTTATCAGGCTTGGAATTTTCATAATCCGTGCGCACTTCCGGTTTATGCGAAGGGACAACACGGGAAACGAAAGGTAACCGCTCCAGTTTTTCCATCTTGAATTCAACATCCTCTTGATTCACATAAAGTAACGCATACTTCATCTTTTTGGAGGCGTAGATCAAGTGACCGTGTTTTTTTATCTGTCTAATATTTTTCATATGCTGAAAATATACGATAAGACCTTGCCGGTTTGTTTTGTTCATACCATCCCTCGACTCCCTGTGGAACGTTGATTTCTAACGTAAGTGTACCAAATCCTCAGAACGGGGGCAATGAAATCAGACAATTTCAGAAAGGAGTGTCCTGGATGTGGACTGACCACGAAAGAGCCGTGCAGCTGTTTGAAAAGCTGCTGAATGAATCCGATCTCCTATTAAAAGCAGAGTTCAAATCGTTTACAGGTCTTCCTTTTGTCTATGTGTATCCAAAAGAGAACACCTCACAAAAGGAGATGGAAGAACAATTAAAATGGTGTGCGGCGAAAGCGATGAAAGGAAAACGCCTGAGCCTTGCGATGAATTATGTACGCAGGACTCAGACGTTTTATGTTTACCGTGTGCGGTTTCTCGTCCCGCAGAGAAAAATGTTCTGCTGCGGCAATTTCTGTGACGACTGCATCCGTTTTACGAACCCGTAATCAGGAAGCACACCCGCAGCTTCCCCCACTGCCACAGCCGCCGCTGCAGCCTGTGTCTGTCAGGGCCATGCCGTTCTTAGGCACTTTGATCTGCTGACTCACACTGAAGGCAACACTCTCACTGATTTCATCCAGTAGTTTTTGGATATTCCGTTCTGCCCGCTTGAACCGGGCCACCGTTTCATGCATGTCCATCTCGCGTTTTACGGTGCGGACCTGCTTCATGATGGAGTTATAATCAGGGTGGTAGCGTCCAAATCGCTGCACATCCTCATAATGATCTTTCATATCTGCAAAGCTTTTAATGAGTCTCTGCGCCTCTTTATCTTGTTCAAGAGCAAATTTTGCCTCCTGATATTGCTGCATCGTTTCAGAATGTAGAACCATCTGGCCAATCGTTTCTGAACGGTCCAAAAGATCGACAATTTCCATTGTTGCTAACATACTGTATGTCCACCTCCCTCTCTATCTTATCAAATAGAAAAGCAGATGGAAATGAGAGAAACTTTCCACCTGCAAGAAATTAATAATACGGATATTCAAATTCCTGCTCATCTTTTTGGCGTGTTTTTCTTACATCCGTCATAAACTGCTGAAACTGCCCGATCGCTCCATTCAATTCCTCTATCTGCTTCGAGACCTCTTCCCAGTTCAAATCTTCCATAAGGACACCCAGTTGTTTCAGCCAATCCATCTTCTTTGTCGTATCAATTTTCTTCTCCGCCTCAGGCAGACTTTCCCAAAAAGGGTCATCCTCACCGAGGATCATAAACTTTTCATAATAGCTTTGAATAAGCTTATGATCTTTTCTCAATTGATTTTTGACGCCGGGGTGTTGATCGACAAATGCTTTGAACTGCTGGACAGATGGATGCAGTTCCCCTGTACTCATCCTCATCCCACCTCACACTTAAAAACTAACAGTATAGCCTATGCATCATGGAGGCAGGCGTTCATCTAAACGGAAAATCCCCTTCATGGATGAAATAAAAAAAGCCTGCGGCAGGCAGGCTTTCCATTATTAATGAAGTTCAGGCCGTTCTGAAATATCCTGCAGCGCCACACCTGCTGCATGATCAGACATCTCATCTGTGGACAGGTCACCAAGGGAGATGATTCCGGCCAGACGTCCGTTTTCAACAACAGGCAGGCGGCGGACCTGGTGTTGAGCCATGATACGGCTCGCTTCTTCCAGGGAACAATCCGGTGCGCAGTTGTACATCCGGTCACTCATCACCTGCTGAATTGGTGTTGAATCCGGTTTTTTATCCGCATAGCCGCGGATAACCAAGTCACGGTCTGTGACCATACCCATCACATTGCCTTGATCGTCGCAGACAGGAACAGCCCCGACGTTTTTGTCTTTCATCAGCTTGGCTGCATCACTTAGTTGGTCACTCGTCTGACAAACGGAAACATCCTTCGTCATGATATCTTTTACAGTTTTCATACAAAGATCCTCCTCATTGATCATGATCACTGTTTAGTGTCCCCGATCGACCGAATTTATTACATGCAGCCTCTGTCTATTTATAGTATAATGATGAGGAAACTGCTGACACGCCCTGGTGTTTCTGCCAGGAATTGCAACCTGGGTCATTTCATACTAAAATGAAGGAAGATACATACCAAATAGGTGAGGTGGAAAGTAATGAAATTAGAAGGCACTGGTCTTGAAGGTCTTGTGGTCGATTACAAACCATTGACTGAAATCATGGAGAAAAACGGATTTATCCTGGGCGGTTCCTGGGATTATGAACGTGTTACATATGATTACAAACTAATGGCTCCTGAGAAAAACATTACCCACTACGTCCGGATTCAAGGGTTTGCCCTTGAAGGAGACGTTGATAAAGGAGATGCGGTGATCCGTCTGATGAAGCCGCTGCTCGGCCGTCATTACTACCCTCACGGTGTAGAATACGGGCATCAGGAAGGTTTCTCAGATGACATGATCCAAAAAGCCAAAGCACTGATTGCCAAAGTAGCTGAACCTGCGAAAAAATACCACAGCCAGGTACCGGAGCACGTTGTCCTGGACAAGCTGAAAAAATGGGCACAGGAAAACGAAAACGACGAAGTCCTGCAAAAAGTGGAAGAGCTTTCAAACGACCCGGACCGCCGCTGAGGTTCACCCAATAAGTGATTTCTTTAGTCGCACATCATTGTATGGTGAGCGGCTTTTTTTAAAACCGGAATCCCCCGGATAAGAAAATCACTTGATTTTAATGGGGAAAGGAGAAAATTACATAAATTGTTACGCTATCTTTCAAAAAAACAATGGATTCTACTTATACTTTCCATCCTGCTCATCGTGGCAGGTTACTTCATCCTGCCTGTGTCCATTCCCTTGATCCTTGCGTTTGTGACGGCCCTGTTTTTAAACCCAGCCGTACGTCTGATGCAGTTCCGGTTCCGGATCAACAGAAAAATGTCGGTGACGATTGTCTTTCTGCTGTTTCTCATTCTACTCGGACTGCTTGGAGCTTTTGCTGTCACAAGAGCTGTCACGCAGGTGGTCCAGCTGGCAGATAACGCACCGTTATACATTAATCAAATAAACAATGTGCTGTTAGACTGGGAAAAACACATGGCCAGCTTCACTCAAAATATGCCGAAGGAATTCGTCGATAAAGTGACCAATGAAATATACAACACCGTCGACCGGACCACTACGGCCATTTCAGAAAGGCTGCAGCTGGGCAACATTGCAGCTGCAGCAGCAAAAATCCCGGAACTGCTTGTCAGCTTCCTCGTTTACTTGATTGCGTTGTTTCTGTTCATGCTTGAACTTCCGCGTCTGCGTGAAAAGATGCATGACTCTTTTACTGAAGCCACATCTGAAAAAGTGAAGTTCATGAACGCCCGTCTCGGGTATGTCGTTTTTGGCTTTTTAAAGGCACAGTTTCTTGTAAGTATCATTATTTTTGTCGTCTCCCTTATTGGACTGCTCTGGATTACGCCGGAGGTGGCCGTCATCATGTCGCTGATTATATGGGCGATTGATTTTGTCCCGATAATTGGTTCCATAGTTATTCTCGGTCCATGGTCCGTGTACATGTTCATTGTCGGGGATATTGCCATGGGAACACAGCTGGGTGTCCTGGCTGTAATCCTGCTTGCCATACGAAGAACTGTAGAGCCAAAGGTGATGGGACGACACATCGGGTTATCTCCGCTGGCTACATTGATTGCTATGTATCTTGGTCTGCAGCTGATCGGTCTGCTTGGATTCATCCTTGGACCGCTCGTGGTTATTGCCTTTAACTCAGCCAAAGAAGCCGGCATTATCAAATGGAACTATAAACTTTAACATCAATGACATCTGTATGTAGATCACACCCTCTCCAAAGGCAGCCGGGAGAAACCAAACAGAACACTTCCTTACGGGGGTACTTTTTATACAAACAAAAAACCTGAAGCGGTGCTTCAGGTTTTTTGCTGCTTTATTTAGCCTTATATGAATTCTGTTTATGGTCATTTCTTGCTTTTTCCTTCTTGAAGACCAGAATGTCCTGGCTTCTTCCTGTATGAGAAAAACCATTATTGATCAAAACTTTTTGTGACGGAATATTTCCTTTATCACACTGAGCCTCAATGCCTTCCACCCCCGGCTGGGTGAATGCCCAACGGCACAACTCGCCGACGGCTTCGGAAGCATAGCCTGCATTCCTCTCCGAGGCAACGACATGATAGCCGATTTCGATGTTCCCATCCTCATCAGGGCTCCCTTTAAAGCCGATATCTCCAACGACATGTTCCCCTGCGGCGTCCATCATCACCCAGGGACCAAACCCCATTTCTTCTGCACGCTCCTCCAATCGTTCCGTATAAATAGGCAGCATGGCTTTCAAGCCGTCATGAGGCCAGTTTTTGTTCCAGGGGAGCTGGTATTGATAATAAAAAGCCAATGAATTCTTCATTAAGGTTTGAGCCAGATCAAGGGTGATCGGAAAAATCCGCAGCCTTCCTGTATTAATTTCCACTTTTATCCATCCCTTTCATTATGTAGGCAGATTATGTCCATCGGTTCTCCTATTCCTTTTATCCCCGTGGTTTAAACAATAAAAACACTTCTTTCAAAATAAAAACAACGGACCGTTCGTACGGTCCGTTGTTTCCTCACCCTCCAAGTATAGCCTTGATCATACTTGTGGTCGTTCCACCATCATAGATGATATATAAGAGCAGGTAGACGGCTACTCCGGTAACCGCTGTACAGAACCAGATCACGCTTGTCACGGGCCCCACACGCCGGTGCCTGCTGATCTTCCGTTTAAAAGCAAGGACGAGTGTAACAATTCCAAAGACCGCCCCCACTGTTGCCAGGAAGATGTGGAAAATTAAAAAGATAGTATAAAAAATTTTAATGTCGTCCGGACCGCCAAAGCTTGTGTTTCCTACAACAATGGTCCGGCTTACGTAAATAATGAAAAATGTCAGGGCACTGACAGCGGCCGCTATCATCACTTTCCTGTGCGGCTCCCTTCTTTCCTTTACGATCAACACCCAGCCGACTGCAACTAAAACAGCGCTCAAAACGATGAAAAATGTACTCAACGTCGGCAGCAAAGGCATACCTTCACCTCTCCTCAATCAAATCTCTCTATGTTTCCGACGACAGCTCACCAGGAAGCGGATCAATGGTATCACGCTCACGGTTGAACCAGCTGAAGAAAATATAGGCGATGACGGAACCAAATATGATTTCCTGTGTCACCTTCATAATGATGCCACCCAGCTGCTGATCTTCAATAAGCGGCATCGGAGTGAAATAAGCCGGACCGCTTAAGCTTGCAGATAAGTCCGACAGCACGTTAACGGGTACGCACAGACTCATGGCCTGCAGCCAGGCGCCTGCTTCTGAATAGGTCGCATACAGCGGGGACCCTGCAAAAATAATCAATCCACACGCAGGTGTAATCAGTACCCCATTCGCAAATATGAACCCGATTTTCATAATAGGACTGAGAGCATCCATACTTTCGAGAGGTGGAAATATGGAAATCCACATACAAAAGGCGGTAATCAAAATGACGGTAGTAATCACCGCATGGGCGGTTTCACTGGATTTGGCGTAGTCAAAAATAACCGGCATATGGTAAAGCGAAAACAACCCATTAAACAAAATCAAAGATAGGAGCGGCTTTGTCAACAGCTTCATCACTGGACGTACAACGTTCTGTTTGAACAGCCATTCCCATATCCATGCGGGAATCCCACGGATGATAAGGATCGGAAACAAAAGGTAATACAAAGCCATCTGCGTCATATGGGCCGTAAACATGATGTGCCCCAGTAAATCAACAGGAGATCCTTTTACGATATACAAGAGCACAAGGCCTGTATAAAACATAAACTGCCGGGCTGGATTGGGCCTCTCCTCCCCCTTTTTCCTGCCGGGGCCTGTGATGTAGAAATAGACCAGAGCCAGTCCGAGGACAAACAGAAAGTAAAAAGGACTCCATAACGCCCGAAACCCGAATATTTGTAGTTCCAACCACATTGGTGTCTCACCTCAGATTGTAGACTTATACGTTTTCATTTTACCTAATTTAACTATAAAAAACGAGCCTTCCAGGCAGAATTTTACGATTGTTCATAATTTAGCCATAACTGTTGATAGACGCAAAAAGACCGGATATCCGGTCTTTTTGCTTTTCACCTATCTGATTTTTAGTGATTACCACCAGATGATCGAAGTAAAGGTGATAATCGTCAGAAGAGCGACAGCTGCTCCCCCGTACATCATTAATGCAACCATATCATGCCCCTTGTTTTTCATATGCATGAAATAGTAAAGCTGGAAAGCGACCTGCACGATAGCAAGGATGATCAGCGTAGGAATAATGAAATAGGAATTCACTTCCATGACGACCATACCAAAGGCAATCAGCGTAAACAGGATCATTAAAGCAAAGGTCAGGACCTGGTGCTTCATTTCCTCTTTATGCTGCTGCTTCTCATATTCCACTTTGTGCATCGGTTTGGATTGTGTTTGATCAGCCATCCGTTAACCCACCTTTCCCATAAGGTATACAACGGTGAAGATGAACACCCATACGACGTCAATGAAGTGCCAGTATAGGCTGGCGATATAATACTTCGGAGCGTTGTACAGATTCAGTCCTCTCTTCCGGTTCCGGAGAAGAAGAGCCGTAATCCAGCTGAGTCCGAACAATACGTGTCCGCCGTGGAAACCAACGAGCGTATAGAATGCGGATCCAAACGCTGAAGAACGGAACGTGAATCCATACTCATGGATGTAATGGTAGAACTCATAAATCTCACATCCAAGAAACGCGAGACCGAGAAAGACCGTAATGGCAAGCCACGTCTGCATCTTGCTGAAATTATGGTTTTTCATATGGTACATCGCATAAACGCTGGTCAATGAGCTTGTAAGGAGAAGCATCGTCATGATGAACACAAGTTCCAGGCCGAACAGGTGGTCAGGTGTATTCTCCCCCTGTGTGGATCCATTCAGAGCGAGATAGGTACCGAAAAGACTCGCGAAAAGCACCGTTTCTCCTCCAAGAAAGAACCAAAAGCCCAGAAATTTATTTTTTCCTTCAAGGGTGGCCTTTTCTGGATCATGGGGCATATGCTTCGGATTTAGAACGTCTTCATGACTCATTATCTGCCCACCCCTTTCTTAATATCTTCTTCCAGTTCTTCTTTATGAATATGATGGCCGAGATCGTCTTTCAGTGAGCGGATCAGCATAGAACCAAGCGTGATTCCCATACCTGCAAAGACGGCGATAAGCCATGCTGGATCATCAACCTGGTAGATGAATCCAAATCCTGCGATGAACAGCCCAAGAGAAATCGTAAATGGAAGAATTGAAGCGTTAGGCATATGAATATCCCCCAGCGGTTCTGCCGGTGTCATGCCTTCTTTTCCATCCATTTTTTCCACCCATAGCGGATCAAGACCACGTACAAGTGGTGTTTGAACGAAGTTGTAGTGCGGCGGTGGTGACGGAATGGACCATTCGAGCGTACGGCCGTTCCAAGGATCACCGCTGACCTTTTTCTCTTTTACAGACGTGTACACAACGTTAATCAGGAAGATGACTGTACCAATAGCCATCAGGAATGCACCAATCGTACTGATTAAGTTTCCTGCATCGAGACCCTGTCCCTCCAGGAAGACCCAGTAACGACGCGGCATTCCCATAAGACCAAGGAAGTGCTGGATAAAGAACGTCAGATGGAAACCGATGAAAAACGGCCAGAATGCCAATTTTCCAAGTTTCTCGTTCAGAACTTTACCGAACATTTTCGGCCACCAGTAGTGAAGGGATGCAAATATACCGAAGACGACCCCTCCGACGATAACGTAGTGGAAGTGTCCAACAACGAAATACGTATCGTGATACTGATAGTCCGCTGCTGCGGCCGCAAGCATAACCCCTGTCATTCCTCCAATTGTAAATGACGGGATAAAAGCGATGGACCAGAGCATGGCGGAGGTCATTTTAATCTGACCGCCCCACATCGTAAACAGCCAGTTAAAGATTTTAATTCCTGTAGGTACGGCAATGGCCATCGTTGCTACAGCAAAGATGGAGTTGGCAATCGGTCCCATCCCGACCGTAAACATATGGTGAGCCCATACCATGAATCCAAGGAACCCGATCAGGACTGTCGCAAATACCATAGCGGAATAACCGAACAGGCGTTTCTTGGAAAAGTTGGAGAAAATATCACTGAATGCTCCGAATAACGGAAGAATTAAAATGTATACTTCCGGGTGTCCGAAAATCCAGAAAAGGTGTTCCCAGATAATAACGTTACCACCGAGACCGACATCAAAGAATGCAGATCCGAACATCCGGTCAAACATCATGAGGAACAAACCGACCGTCAAAGCCGGGAAAGCAAATAAAATCAATGTGCTGGTTACGAACGTAGACCATGTAAACAGCGGCATACGCATATAAGTCATCCCGGGCGCTCTCATATTGACGATGGTTACAAGGAAGTTAATCCCCCCGATTAACGTCCCTGCCCCTGAGATCTGCAGCCCCATGACATAGTAGTCCACGCCGTGTCCCGGGGAGGATGTTGAGAGCGGTGCATAGTTGGTCCATCCCGCATCCGGCGCCCCTCCTGTAAACCAGGAAACATTCAACAGAAGACCCCCGAACAAAAACAGCCAGAAGCCGAGTGAGTTCAGGAATGGAAAGGCAACGTCCCTTGCCCCTATCTGCAGAGGGACGACCGCATTCATTAGAGCAAATATAAGCGGCATAGCTGCCAGAAAGATCATTGTTGTTCCATGCATCGTAATCATTTCATTATAGAGTCCAGCTGAGATGAAATTGTTATCCGGTTTCATCAGCTGAATACGAATTAACATGGCTTCAAGTCCGCCGATTAAGAAAAACAATCCGCCGGCTACCAAATATAAGTGGGCTATTTTTTTGTGGTCAACCGTAGTTAAGTAATCCCAAATCGCAGCGCCGAGCCCACGCTTTTGTGCTGTTGCAGTACTCACGCTTTAACCTCCCTTTTCAACCTCTTTCTCAAAACTTATTCGCTTGCTTCAATGACAGGAACGTCCTGACCGACATCCGAATGCTGCAGCTCCAGCAGATAGTCAGCAATCTTATCAGCCTCTTCCTCTGTCACGAGCTCTGCAGGCATTTGGTTGCCCGGCTTAATTTCATCAGGGTGCACGATCCAGTCTTTCAGGTTTTCTTTTGTAGGCTCAAGAATACCGGCGATTTTGGAACGGTTTCCAAAGTTGGCCAGGTTGGGGCCTACCCCCGCAGAACCTCCGCCGATGGCATGGCAGCTCATGCAGTTGTTGTTGAACAATTCCTGCCCTTCCTGAGCTGAAGCGGTTTCAGGTTCAGCTTCAGGATCCACATTTTTCATATCCTCCACCCACTGGTCATATTGGTCAGGACTGACCGCTACGACTTTAAAGTACATCAATGAATGGGAAGGACCGCACAATTCTGCACAGAACCCTTCATAAACCCCTTCTTCATAAGCTTCTAAGTACATCGTGTTCGTGTTTTCACCAGGGTTGGTGTCCATCTTACCAGAAATAGCAGGAACCCAGAATGAATGGATCACATCGCTGGATTTCATGTTTAAGTATACCCTTTCATTTGTAGGTATATAGAGTTCCTGGCTCGTTGAAATTTCCTGGTCGGCGTATGTAAACTGCCACCAATACTGATTCCCTGTTACATCGATCGTCAGTGTCCCTTCATCATCCTGGGAAGATTGATCCGCAAGATCAAACGTTGCCTGAACCGTAGGGATTGCAAGTACAAGCAGGAGAATAATTGGAATGACTGTCCAGATCACTTCCAACGCCTTGTTTCCTTCCGTCTGCTTCGGAATCCTGTCTTCCTGTCCTTTTTTCTCCCGGAATCGGAATAGAACGAAAGCATAGATTGCCATGACGATAACAAAGACAAAAATCATGATTGCAATGCTGATCATCATTAGATCAAATAATAATTCCGATCCGTATCCCTTTGGTTTTAAAGCGCTAACATTTTCAATACCACAACCGGTAAGAATCAGTGTCAGTGCACCAAAGAGTATTAACGAACGGAATTTTCCCATCCAACCTCTCATCTGAAATACCTCTCTTTCTTTTGTCATGCATGATTTATTTAATAACCGACCCCCGGAGCGGGGGTCAGTTCATTAAAATGGGAAAGGCAGTGTCACGATTACCATCATAAAAAACAGGATGGTCATATAATTCAAAGAATAAACAAACATCCATGTGGCCCATTTATCATCATTCTTCATAAAGAAACCAGCTATACCCAGGGCCAGCCAGCCAAAGGATAAAAGGAAAGCTGTGACAAGAAAAACAGGACCCAGAGATGCCAGATATACCGGCAGGGGCAGGAGACATGCGACGTAGACGACGATCTGACGCTTTGTCATCTTAAACCCGTGTACAACAGGCAGCATCGGAATACCCGCAGCCTTATATTCATCTTTTTTCTTCATGGCAAGCGCCAGGAAGTGAGGCGTCTGCCAGATGAACATAATCAGAAATAGAATCAGGGCTTCAAGCTGAAGGCCCGGATCCACCGCAGCCCAGCCGATCAGCGGCGGGACAGCGCCGGAAAAACTTCCGATCACCGTGTTGATCGTGTATCGGCGTTTTGACCACATCGTATAAAGGACGACGTAGACAAACCATCCGAATGCCCCCCATAATGCTGCCTGCCATGTAGTGAAAAGCAGAACAACAAACCCCAGTATGGAGAGAGCGATTCCCATATTTTTAATTACAGGCAGTGATATGGAGCCTGTAACGGTGGGACGCGTTTGAGTTCTCGACATGATCGGATCGATGTCCCGATCATACCAGTTGTTAATAACACAGCCACCCGCTATCACCAGAGCGGTACCAAGCATCGTTAACAGGAAAGTGACCCACTGGTCTGTGAATAGAGTGCCTGTAAAATATAAGGCCAGCCAGAACCCTGTAAACGCGGTAATCAAATTAGAGTTAATAATACCAACTTTGATTAAACTTTTTATATCAGCTAACAAAGTAGTTTCCTGGGTTTTTGTTTGGATCATTTCTGTAGAAGCAGATTCGACTGTTCTTGGATTGTCCATCGTTTATCTTCCTCCTTCTACTTCCCCTGATTCATCATTGTAACAAGTTCATGACGAAACAGGAGATGTTTCCGTCCTTGCACGTATCCCAGTGACAAGAAACATCAAAATAATTGTATCATGTAATGTTTTTTCTATCTATTTAAACCGGATAATTTTATGAATTTGTGACAAATTTGTGAAACCTGTCCTCCTCCCTCTTAGTATCTACCACGCCCGCTTATTTCCACTCCCTTTCCGGAGTGTTGACGACGTTCATTGAAATGTTCAGCTGAAATTTCGTCTGCCTGCCAGCCTGTTGTACATGAAGTTGCATTCAATCTGTCATACGGTTGTAAATTCCGCTCCGTCTATTTTACATGACCGTATCGGGAACATGGACCATCAGGAGTGAACGTTCTATGACAAAAATGTCCTTTTCTATCAGTCTGCCCTGATAACTGAATGTTCCTACATGCTTCCGCTCAAATATAAAGGGAAATTCCTGCACTATAAAAAAACCTGCCTGTGTGCTCTTTAAGAACACACAGGCAGGGTACCGGGATTTATTGCTTATCCAGCCGCCGGTTATCCGTTGAATCCTTTTTATTCAAACTCAATCAAAAGGTCGCCTACATGAAGGGCTGCATGATTATTGACGAAGATGTCTTTGATCACTCCATCAAAAGGAGCCTGAACGGTGGTTTCCATTTTCATAGCTTCCGTGATCATCAAATGGTCGCCTTTGTTCACCTTTTCCCCTTTACTGGATAAAACTTTAATCACCGTGCCGGGCATTGTCGCACCGATATGCTTCTGATTTGTTTTATCTGCTTTTGGACGCTCCTGGACAGCCGCTTTTACATTTTCGTCTTTGATGACGACCTCCCGGGGCTGGCCATTGAGCTCAAAGTATACCGTCCTCGTTCCGTCGACCTGAGGTTCACCTACCGAAACAAGTTTTACGATCAAGGTTTTCCCCTGCTCGATTTCGACTTCGATCTCCTCCCCGAGTCTCATTCCATAAAGGAAGGACGGCGTATCGAGCATAGACATATCTCCATACTGGTCTCTGAATTTTTGATGATCCATAAATACCTTCGGATACAACGCATAGCTGATCATATCAAAGCTTGTCACCTGTCTGTCCAGAGAGTGGAAGAGTGTTTCCTTTAAATTATTGAAGTCGACCGGCTCCAGTAGTTCGCCCGGACGTACTTGGATAGGTTCTCTTCCTTTCAAAATGATCCGCTGTAATTCAGCCGGAAACCCTCCATAAGGCTGACCGAGGTATCCTTGGAAAAATTCAATGACGCTGTCCGGAAAATCAAGGGACTCCCCTTTTTCATAAATGTCATCTTCATTCAATTCATTCTGTACCATATAAAGAGCCATGTCTCCTACGATTTTGGAGGATGGTGTGACTTTAACAATGTCGCCGAACATATCATTCACCCGGCGGTACATGCTCTTCACTTCGTCCCAACGCTCACCAAGACCGACAGCTTTTGCCTGCTGTTGAAGGTTGCTGTACTGCCCTCCCGGCATTTCGTGTTCATACACCTCAGTATGTGGAGCATTCATGCCACTCTCAAAATCCTGATAATATTTTCTAGTGTCTTCCCAGTAATGGCCAAGCTTCTCGTAAGATTCGATATTCAGCTCAGGCTTACGCTCATGCCCCTCCAGTGCGTAGTAGAGGCTGTTGGCACTCGGCTGTGAAGTAAGGCCGGCCATTGAACCTGCAGCAACATCAACGACATCCACGCCTGCATCAACAGCTTTACTGTAGGTGAGCAGTCCATTGCCGCTGGTGTCATGTGTATGAAGATGAATCGGAATATCTACGGTTTCCTTCAGTGTGGAAATCAGCTGATAGGCGGCTTCCGGTTTTAACAGCCCCGCCATGTCCTTAATTCCGAGGATGTGGGCACCAGCCTCTTCCAGTTCCTCCGCCAGCTTTTTATAATAGGCCAGGTCATATTTTTGTCTTCCTGTATCAAGGATGTCACCGGTATAGCACATGGCCGCTTCTGCCACTTTACCGGATTCCCGAACCGCATTGATTGTCAGCTTCATCCCTTCCACCCAGTTCAGGGAATCGAAAATCCGGAAGACATCAATCCCCGCGGATGCACTCTTATCCACGAACTCACGGATCAGGTTATCCGGATAATTTTTATAACCTACTGCATTGGATGAGCGGAGAAGCATTTGGAACAGCACGTTCGGGGCTTTGGCTCTCAGCTTCAACAGTCTTTCCCACGGGTCTTCATTCAAAAATCGGTAGGATACATCAAAAGTTGCGCCTCCCCACATCTCAAGCGAAAACAAATCCGGCAGCAGACGTGCCGTCGGTTCCGCAATATTTTCCAGATCTTTTGTACGGACACGAGTAGCCAGCAGAGATTGATGCGCGTCACGGAAGGTGGTGTCGGTCAGAAGTACTTGCTTTTGACTTTTCAACCATGCGGCGAGGCCTTCTGGTCCCTGCTCATCAAGAATCTGTTTCGTCCCGCCGGGCATCCGTTCAGAATGATTGATCACAGGGATGCGCGGCTTAGGGAACACCGGCTTCTTCCTGTTTCCATACCCTTCAAATCCATTAATTGTCCTGTCCGCGATATACGTGAGCATCTTCGTCCCACGGTCTTTCCGCTTAGGAAATACAAAAAGTTCCGGAGACCTGTCGATGAACGTCGTATTATACTCTCCTGATAGAAACTGCTTGTGCTGCACAACATTTTCCAGAAAAGGGATGTTCGTTTTAATCCCGCGGATTCTGAATTCCTTCAGGTTCCGCAGCATTTTATGGGCCGCCTGATCAAAGCTCAGCGCCCACGTAGACAGCTTCACGAGCAGGGAGTCATAATACGGGGAAATAACCGCTCCCTGAAATCCATTGCCCGCATCAAGACGCACACCGAAACCTCCACCTGAACGGTAAGCCATAATTTTTCCGGTATCGGGCATGAAATTATTGAGCGGGTCTTCTGTTGTAACCCTTGATTGGATAGCAAAACCATGGGTGCGGATCTCTTCCTGCTTCGGAATTCCTATAGGGCTGCTGTGCAGACTGCGGCCTTCCGCCACCATGATCTGAGTCTGGACGATATCCACTCCTGTGATCATCTCCGTAATGGTATGCTCAACCTGGACACGCGGATTCACTTCAATAAAGAAGAACTCTTCATCTGTCACTAAAAACTCAACTGTTCCGGCGTTGATATAAGAAACGTTTTCCATTAACTTGACAGCTGCCTGACAAATCTCTTCCCTGAGCTGGTCACTCAAGTTCACACTCGGAGCAATTTCTACGACTTTCTGATGACGTCTCTGCACGGAGCAGTCCCGTTCATATAAATGGACGATATTTCCTTCGCGGTCTCCGATGATCTGCACCTCGATATGCTTGGGTTCCTCAATCAGCTTTTCAACGTAGACTTCATCACTTCCAAAAGCTGCTCTCGCTTCCGAACGGGCACGGTCATACGACTCGTCCAGTGTTTCAGCACTTCGGACCACCCTCATTCCCCGGCCGCCCCCGCCCATAGCCGCTTTAATCATAAGGGGGAAACCATGCCTGGCTCCGAAATCGTGAATTTCCTTCAATCCAGTCACTGGTCCATCACTGCCCGGGATCACCGGTATGCCTGCCTGAACAGCCTGATCCCTTGCTTTCACCTTATCCCCGAACATATTTAAATGGTTACTGGTCGGACCGATGAAAACGATCCCTTCTTCTTCACAACGTCTGGCAAACTGAATATTTTCAGATAGAAAACCATAGCCCGGATGAATGGCATCCACGCCGACACTTTTGGCAATATCGATCATGCCTTCAATATCAAGGTACGCATCAATCGGCTTTTTTCCTGCCCCGACAAGGTAAGCCTCATCAGCTTTATAACGGTGATAGGAACCGGTGTCTTCCTGGGAATACACCGCTACTGTACGGATATTAAGCTCTGTACACGCTCTGAATACACGGATGGCGATCTCTCCACGGTTCGCTACAAGTACTTTACTGATCTTCTTTGTCTCTGTCATTTTCCCACTCCCTCTATGTACGTAAAATCTGTTACTCCGCTTACCTAGATTCTCTATACTGTGGCAAAATTCCTTCAAATCTGACAATTTTACATTTAACCTGATTAGAAGCTTCCGTTCCATTTAAGAGAAGACATAAGAAAAGCCCAAACTACAACAGGATCTGTCGCAATTTGAGCTTTATGTTATGACTTCTGGGCAGCTTCGTGCAGAACGTTCAGCTGCTTTTCCAAGTTATCCAGTAAATCTTTACCTTCTACTTCGCTGATTAAATTCAAGCGAACTGCGAAATGTATTTCACGGGATAATCCAAACATCTGTGTATCTAAAACTTCTTCATATAGTGGACACTGGGGCATTGTGAGATTATCCATTTGGACTTTAATCAGTCTTAATATTTTATCAGCGTCAGCTTTCAGAAGGGCATAGGCTTTTTCCCGATGATCCACAGCCACATCAGACAACATTGAAATCCCCTCCATTACACAAGTCTTTCTTCTCACTATATTATCGTTTCGGCGTGAAAATTGCAACATTGGAATGGACGCCGCCTAGAAGATGGAGAGGTCATATCGATTGGACAATGTTTCCAGGAGCTTCAAACCTATGACGCTGTTTCCTTTTTCATCCAGGCTTGGACCATAGACAGCTATTCCTCCGAAATTATTCAGAGAAGCCAGCACCGATCCGGAGACACCGCTTTTGGCAGGAATTCCAACTTTAATGGCAAAGGACCCGGAAGCATCGTACATCCCGCATGTGACCATAAAAGTTTTACAGATACGGGCAAGATGTTTCGGAATGATCCGGCGTCCCGAAGAAATGTCCCGCCCTTCATTGGCAAGCAGAGCCCCGATCCGTGCAAGCTGACAGACGTTGACTTCAATCGCACATTGTTTTGTATAAGCATCGAGCGTTTCCTCTACACTGCCGGTCACGATCTGGTGCTGTTTCATATAAAACAACAGAGAACGGTTCAAAAAGGCCGTTTCGAATTCTGAACTTGCCACTTCTTCGTTGTAGCGGATGCTGTGATCATCGGTTAAGTCATGAACAAAGCTCAATAGACGGCCTACTTTTTCATCAGGTGTCGCCCCGTGAATCATATTGGTCACAGCAAGCGCTCCGGCATTGATCATCGGATTCAACGGCTTGGAGGGGATCTGCTCCAGTCTGTAAATGGAGTGGAATGGATCTCCAGTCGGCTCCATTCCCACTCTGTCGAACACATACTCCTCCCCATTGTCCATTAGCGCCAGGGCCAGGGAGATGACTTTTGATATGCTTTGAAGCGTAAACCGGACTTCTGTCTGTCCCGCTTCTACCGTGTCCCCGTCCTGGTAATGGATGGCAACGGCCAGGTCTTCAGGATTCTGTCTTCCCAGTGCAGGGATATAATCGGCCACCTGGCCATCGTAGGCGTAGGGACGGACATTTTCAAGCCACTCATTTAATACTTGTTCGGAAATATCTTTAATCAAAGAAAAGAGCCTCCTTTAATGAAATCGAATTCATTATCTGCTATGATTTTGGATGGATGATTCTTACTATTTTGAAAGGTGGCTTCAGCCATGATTGTTCAACTAACTGGAAAAGTAAAATTCCCGATTACTTTAGACCCCACCGTATGGATTTTTGATGACCGCAAATTAACATTTACTGAAGCATTTGAAGGGGGATCCCCGGAAACCTCCCCTGAGGAGGAAGATGAAATGAAACGGAAATCCCTCCGCTTCGACAGAGAAGTTTACCAGCAGAAACTGAATCCACCTGTAAATAAAAGCATCAACCGGTACGAAAAACAGAGAATTATGAACGGCACTTTCCTAATGCCCCTTCTCCCTTTCCTGCAAACCAGTGAGCCTTCCGCGGATTCGAAAAAAGCGGCGCTCGTTTCTGATAAGGGAGAAGAAATCATCCATGCCGATGATTTGAAAGATGCCCTGCTTTTATTTGCTGAAAACGGAAAACCTTTACAGACGGAGGGCCCTGTTCACCTATACTTCGGTGATGGATCCAACCGCGAAACTCCTGTCAAAGGAATAAAGAAAATCATCTTTCAGTAAAGACGAAGGACGGCTGCCTGCAGCTGTCCTTTTTGTATATTATCTCTCCTCAGACACAGACTATAAGTAAAAAAAGTGGTGGTTTCCTTTGAACAAGTTCCTATTGATAGCTGTTTTCCTACTTCTGAGTGCCTGTCAGCAGGGTGATAATGAACAATCCCTCCTGGAAGAAAAGCAGAGCGATCCAAAGTACAAATACGTATCTGATTCCGATCCCATTGAGAAAAAGACACTGACAAGTGAAGAAGCAGCCGAGCATTTAGCCGGGCTGGCTGTACAAGTTCCGGATGTCCATGATGCGACTGCTGTCGTCCTCGGTGATTATGTAGCGGTCGGCATTGATGTAGACAAAGACCTCGACCGGGCCAGAGTTGGTGTTATTAAATATTCAGTTGCTGAAGCGCTGAAAAATGATCCTTACGGAAAGCAGGCCGCCGTATTTGCGGATGCTGATGTCGTCGAACGCCTCAGGGGGATCGGGGACAAAGCCTCTCAAGGACACCCAATCGGGGCCTTGACCGATGAACTCAGTCAGATTATTGCCCGGTACATGCCTGAAGGTCCTATAAATGAAGAACCGGAGTCCAATGGCAGCCAGGACTCCATTCCGGAAAAAGAACAGAAGCAGCTGGATCAAATAGAGAAGGAACAATCGCATTCGGATTAGTACAGAAAAACAGCTAAATCCTAAAAAGGATTTAGCTGTTACTTTTTTCCAAAATTTCTCTTTCTTTTTCCGTCAGTTCATTATAGTACTGAACTCCGAACTGGGATCCCTCATTTACCATTTTAGAGTTTTCCAAGTCAGCGGTTTCCGGTTTGCCCGCTTCTTCGATCGGCATATCGTCACCTTTTTTCAGGCGGCTTTGAAGGGAACCTGCCTTGTCCTTCACTTTCTGTCTGTTGTCACCGTCTTTAAGAAAATAGGCAGCCACCCCGCCGGCCACGGCGCCTGCTGCTGTAACCATCCAGCGTTTTCTCACTATTATCATCCTTTCCATGACTTCTATAATAACAGTTCCCAAACCCAGTTCCGTTAAAACGTGGAAACTCCATCTATTTCTAAATTTTCACATGTGTTACACTAGAGGCAACCGTACTAAGTAAATAGAGGTGAGTATATGCGTGTCCAATGCGTAATTTGTGATCATATTGAAAAAATAGACAGCTACTGTCTTCAGGCGAAACGGTTAAGAAACCGGAGGATCAACACGTATATGTGTCAGCCATGTCATGAGCGGATAGCTGAAAATACGAAAAAAAGACTGGCCACCGGTGATTTCAAATTCCACCGCGAGCGTAAAAGAGAAAAACATTTAAGTTAACGATAAAAAACCCGGCTTATGAATGAAGCCGGGTTTTTCCCGTTTTACGATTCTCCCTGATGCCTGGCCGAACGCTCCCTGTGCAGTCTCACCCTGTATATACCAAGAATTAATGCGGCTGCAAGCAGACTTTCTGGTACGGGCAGATTCAGTCCCAGAATCAACGTCAACACGAATGTACCGATAATAAGGACGGCATAAACAACAATGGTCTTCAGCAAAGGGAGCTTCTTTGCAAATCCCAGTTTGAAGGTAATGACCGTTAAAATGACAGTCGTTAAGTATAACAGCATAAATGAGCGAAACAACATCGTTACTTCGCTTTCATCATTTAAGTTCACTTCGCTTCCAAGCCCGCGGAAGAAAAAGTCGGCCACCGGCCATAAATCCGTCGGTACTGGAAGTGTCGATGTATCCTGCATGATGTTCCTCCTCAAGAGATCCTGTCCTTTTCTCTATATTACTAGAAAAGAGACTGGGTTGCTACCCGTGAAACCATTTTCATCCGTGTTCAAATCCGATATACTGGTATCGAATAGAGGTGATTCAAAAATTATGGTGAACAATGCAATGCTTGCTGTTCTTGTCATTTTAAGTTTCGTTTTTGTCGGATTCGCCATCGGCCAGAATTTGTTCTGGCTGGCCGGACTCCTCTTCTTCTCCGGCTTTGCTCTCATGAGCGTCGGTCTCCGCCGCAAAAGAAGACGGGATGAAGTTCATGCCGATTAATTCATCCGCACACAAAACAAGCGACCTTTTCCCAAGGTCGCTTTTGTTCTATCTTTTCAGTTGTACATAATCATTGATGATTTCATCATGAATGTTGGACCGGCAGGCAAGCACGGTTGTTTTATTTAATAAATCCAGTTCTTCTTTGTCTGCACGGGTAACGATTCCACCTACTTCGCGGACGAGGATACTACCTGCTGCATAATCCCACGGCATCAGCGTCATCGTTAAATATCCATCGAGAATACCTTCAGCCACGAATGCAAGTTCAAGAGCGGCAGACCCGTAAGAACGCGTGCTTCTAAGCGTCTTCACAAGCTCCTCCACCCCTTTATGTTCTATAAATGGGTTTTCAGGAATGAGCCAGGTTGTATTCAAAGCGAGAATCGACTGCTTTAACGGACGGTCTTTGCTGAGCTGTGGAAGCTGCACATCGTTTTTCCATGCCCCTTCCCCTCGTTTCGCTGTGTAAAGAGTCCCTTCCATGACGTTATAAATAAAGCCGATTTCCCCTATACCATCTACGTAAATGCCGATGGATATAGCGAAATTGCGTTTTTGGTGGACGAAGTTCATCGTGCCGTCAATAGGGTCCACAATCCAGACGGTCCCTCCGATGTCTTCCAGTTCATCCCCAAAACCTTCTTCTCCAAGCAGATAATGATCCGGGTAGGCATTTTTAATTTTCTCTGCGAAAAATTGTTCCGTCTGCTGATCCATTTCTGTTACAAGGTCATTCGGATTGGATTTTGTTTCAATGGATCGGGGGGCATCAATCCTTGATTTGATCCGCTCGCCCGCTTCCAGTATCCATGCTTTAGCTTGATCGAACACTTCATTCTTTGTCTGTTGATCCATAGCATCGTACCCCTTTTATCAGTCTCACCTTTAATCGTACCAAATGCAGGCAACAAATGCATGCTTGATCCCCTTCCATCACAAATCTTTCACGCTTCCTGCCATTGGTAGAGGGAGGCCCGCGGTACAGGATTCACCCCTTTACAGGGAAGGAACACAAAAAAAACAGGCAACTCTATCGCTGCCTGGTTCTAGATCGACCATTCAATCAATTGTTTACGAAGTTCAGTCAGACGCCTTTTTGTCTTTGACATCTGCTCGGCGTCTCCTGCAATCATGGCATCATGCAGGGTGACCAGTTCATAATCAATCTCCATACGGATTACCGGGAGCTTCTCTTCAGCTTCTCTCTTACGCAACGCTTCCATTACATGTTTCATTGCAATCCCTCCCTTTTAAATCCTTACCTTATATATATGTGGCTTTAACGACAGAAGTTTCATTTAGATTACTTATATGTAACCCATTTTTCACGCCTTCAAACCAGTCAAACACATCCCTTAGTAACTTTGTCGAATTGTGTTAAACTATTATGGAAGAAATGGTAGGAGATGATAGTTTGAAGACTTTTACAGGTTTTAAACAAGAAGACTTTGACGTATTTTCCATTCCCGGACTGGAAAATCGAATGGAAGCTCTGCGGGAAAGGATCTCCCCTAAACTTGAAGCGGCAGCACAGGAACTTTCAGCGGATGTTACAGCTATGACAGGCGATGAAATGTTTGTCCACGTCGCCAGGCATGCCCGTCGCAAAACCAATCCGCCAAACGATACGTGGGCCGCTCTTGCCTCCAGTAAACGCGGCTATAAAAAACTTCCCCACTTCCAGATCGGCTTGTGGGAAACCCACGTATTTGTATGGTTTGCCGTCATTTATGAAAGTCCAATCAAAGTAGACTTCGCTTCCAAGCTGGAAGAAAATAAAGAGGATATCCTTTCGCACATTCCAGAGGATTTTGTGTGGTCTGTCGATCATACGAAGCCCGAAGCGGCCCCTCACAGCGATGTGGACGACGAGACATTCTCCAAAATGACGGAACGGTTGAAAACCGTCAAGAAAGCCGAGATCCTTTGTGGACGTCAGCTTCAGCGTGGAGATGACCGATTGAAGGATCCTGAGGCATTCATTGAATTCTGCCGGGAGACATTCCAGACGCTGGAGCCTTTGTATCGTTTTACGAAACAACTGGAAGAAAAGTAAGAGACACACGTCTGACGTGTGTCTCTTTTTTCTTTACATTTTCAATCGGTCACCCTCTGAGAGACTGCGCGCCTGCTTCACTGTACGGTAACAGGAATATCCGGAATCTTTTTCAAACTGCCCGCAGAGTGTTTTTTCTTCACTCTTCGATGGCACAATCTGTTTAAACCGTGTATAAGCCAGCAGCAGGTCGTCCCGCTTCACTCCCTGCTCATACGCTTGTTCAACGATACTGTAGAAATTCACAACATCGATGATCTCTTCCTTTGACCAGTGGATTTCATCAATTGGATAAGTATAACTCATCTTTTTTCCTCCTTCATCAGGACCAGCGGGTGCGGATATCCTCCGCTTCCTTGATCACCCGGTCAAAGAGTTCTTCGACCGTTGGGACATCATGGATGCGGGAGGCAATCTGTCCGGCCCATCCAAAGCCTTGACCGGCCTGTCCTTTGTATATAAATGTTTTATTCGCATCCCCGCTGATATAGGAGCGGAGACCGTCATAGCCGGCATTTTCCTGCTCCAATTCTAAAATACGAGTTGTCCAGTCATTTTTCAAGGCCCGGGCCGGAGCTTTTAAACTTCTTTTAATGACGGTCGTTGACGTTTCATCTGCTTTAATCAGGGCGTCCTGGTAGGCGGGGTGCGCATGGGTGCACTCTTTTGTAGCAATAAAACGTGTTCCCATTTCCACTCCTTCCGCACCAAGGGACAACGCAGCCATTAAACCCCGGCCGTCTCCAATTCCCCCGGAAGCAATAACCGGAATATCGACGGCATCGACGACCTGTGGAGTAAGGACGAGCGTCCCCACATCATCACGCCCGAGGTGGCCTCCCCCTTCATGACCGACCACCATCACAGCATCCGCCCCAAGCTCCTGAGCTTTTACCGCCTGCCTCCGCGCAGCAACAAGGACGAGCGTTTTAATGCCGGTACCTTTAAGCGCTTCCAAAACACCTTGTGGATTCCCTCCAGTAACAGAAACCACGGGCACCTGCTCATCCACGGCTGTCTGCACCATTTTTTCAAAAGGGCGCCCGTGCTGGCCGATCGCAAAATTGACCCCGAACGGCCGGTTGGTTTTTTCCCGGACCAGCTTAATTTCTTTTTTCAAGTGTTCGGGTCCCTCCATGCTCATAGCTGTCAGCTGACCAAGCCCGCCTGCATTCGAAACAGCGGCGGCCAGATTCGAATAGGCCAGATAGGCCAGCCCTCCCTGTATGACCGGGTATGTAATGTCCAAAAGTTCCGTCACTCGTGTATTCCATTTCATTTGCTCCACCTCCATACTTCTAGTTTAGCACGATTGGAAAAAGGAGACATAAAAGACTGGCGCAAGGTTCTGGACTCTGCTATAATTCATTTGCTTTTCTATTATAAAGAGGTGTTCCCATACATGAATCAACATGAAACCCCCCTGTTTACAGGGTTGAAAAAACACCGGGAGCGCAATCCCGTACAATTTCACATCCCCGGTCATAAAGGCGGACGTGGAATGGACGAGGAATTCCGTTCCTTTATCGGTGAAAATGCATTATCGATTGATTTAATTAACATACAGCCATTGGATGATCTCCATCATCCACAAGGCATGATCAAAGAGGCACAGGAGCTTGCAGCAGAGGCTTTTGGAGCCGACTACACGTTCTTTTCTGTTCAAGGGACCTCAGGAGCCATTATGACGATGATACTTAGTGTATGCCAGCCGGGCGACAAAATCATTGTTCCAAGAAACGTGCACAAGTCGGTAACCACTGCCATCATTTTTTCCGGGGCCAAGCCTGTTTTTATCCATCCGGAACTGGATGAACGATTTGGCATTTCCCACGGCATTACGACAGACGCCGTGAAGAAGGCCTGTGAGGCACATCCGGATGCTAAGGGCCTGCTCGTTATCAATCCGACGTATTTCGGTGTGTCGGCTGATTTAAAAGGAATTGTGGATATTGCCCACAGCTTTGATATACCCGTCCTCGTCGATGAGGCTCACGGTGTGCATATACACTTCCATGAGCGTCTGCCTATGTCCGCTATGGAGGCCGGAGCGGATATGGCTTCCACCAGCGTCCACAAGCTGGGCGGGTCCTTAACGCAGAGCTCTGTTTTGAATGTAAGAGAAGGGCTTGTGTCTCATGAGCGTGTACAGGCTGTATTGTCGATGCTTCATACGACATCGACCTCCTATATTCTGCTGGCCTCCCTGGATACAGCAAGGCGTCATCTTGCCATTCATGGACATCAACTGATGGAAAATGCTATTCTGCTGGCCGATCGCGCACGTGAAAAGCTCAATCAAATTCCAGCCATTTTCTGTCCAGGTGCTGATATTTTATCGTCCAGCGCAACGATCGACTATGACCCGACCAAACTGATTATTTCAGTGAAAAATCTCGGCATGACCGGTTACGATGTTGAAGTGTGGTTAAGGGAGAATTACAGCATTGAGGTGGAACTTTCCGACCTTTACAATATTCTTTGTATCATCACTCCAGGCGACAGCCTGCAGGAAGTCGAAAAACTTGTACAAGCGCTGCATCATTTAACAGATCTGTGCCGGACCGAGGCCGAAGTAACACCCGTTTCTGTAAAAGTTCCTGACATCCCTGTTCTTGCGCTCTCTCCAAGAGAGGCATTCTACTCCACCACCGAGACGGTTCCTTTGAAAAAGGCAGCAGGCAGAATCAGTGCCGAGTTTGTGATGGTCTATCCCCCGGGAATCCCTATTTTCATCCCTGGAGAAATCATTACCGCCGATAACATTGATTACATTTATGAAAACGTGGAGGCAGGACTCCCTGTCCAGGGACCCGTTGATGATACCTTAGAAACAATCCGAGTCATCCGTGAGCAGAAAGCCTTCAAGTAAACCTAAAAAAAGCCGGACGCATCACAGCGTCCGGCTTTTTTCAGGTTTATTTTTCGGTATCCGTGCATGTCGGGCATGTGCTGTATAAAGTAGAAACCTTCTCGTTTTCGTAATGCTCAATCACCTTTTGACAGTCTTGACATACGATTGTTCCCATTCATATCCACCCCTTCATTTTGTAATCGTTTTCAATGTAGTTTTATTTTAATATGGCTTATTGTGAAAATCAACCCTTTTAGTATAACTTTTTAAAATATATGTCATACTAATAAGTCGCCCACCTACCATTATATGATCCTGTTCTTCAAAAAAGAATAAAAGAAAAAGGAAGCCGGGCGGCTTCCTTTTTTTAAGTGAAGGTCATTATTTAAGGGGTTTGAATAAGCGCTGGATCAAGCAGGGTATATCCTTTATCCCTCAATCCATCTACGATATCCCCGAGAGCTTTATTCGTCCAGTCACGGTCGTGCATCAGCAAGTTTGCGCCGTTGGCCAGCAATGGTGTATTAACCATTATATCAGCGAGCGATGACGCATTTTGGTATTCCTGTTCCCAATCATAGCCATACGTCCAGTTCATCAGCAGCATGCCCTCTTCCTTTACGAGCTGCTTGACATAGTCTGTATTCGAGCCAAACGGCGAACGGTAAAACACCGGCCGTTCCCCGGTAATTTCTTCAATCTGGTCACTTACTGTCAGGATTTCCTCCCGCTGTTCCTCCTCGGACATTGTTTTAAGATCCTTATGGGAATAAGTATGGTTTCCGATTGGGAAGCCCATGTCATGAATGTCCTTCACCCACTGCTTTCTCTTTTCTGCCAGTTCTTCATCCGGAGTGTCTAAAAAGTGTCCATTTACAAAGAAAATGGCGGGGGCACCTTTCTCTTTCAAAGTTTCAGCCATCTCCATGGCATGTTCATCAGGTATATCATCAATCGTTAATAAAGCCACCTTCGGATCAGCATCTGCAATCGGCTGGAAAGACCAGGTGTCTGTCATTTCATATTGAGCCTCTTTCTGCACGAAAGCTTCCTGCGCAGCCTCTTCCTCATCTGACGCTTGCTGCGTTTCTTCTTCTTCCTTTTCCCCTTCTTCAGGGTTTTCTGACGACTCCGTACTGTCCTTTTCCTGCTGCTCAGCAGCCGGTTCATCTGACGCTGTCTGATCTTCTTCTGCCCCTGATGTTCCCTCGTTGCCGCCACAGGCAGCCAGGAATACAAGCATAAGCAGGAACACACTAAACCATCGTTTCATTTTTGACCCTCCACTGTTATGTATTTCCACTTTTATCATTATAATAGATTATCCGACATTTTTTCTATCGTTTTTGGGTAATTTATTATATAATAAGGAACCGTGGTCAGAAGACACGACATATGGGTGATGGTTATGCTTCATACATTGAAGAAATTTAAGATTTTAGGAAGCCGGACGTTGAAAACGGGAATCTCTGTCTTTTTGACTGCATTAATATGCGGTTTTTTTAATTTGCCGATCATCTTTGCTGTTATTACAGCTATAGTGACCATCGAGCATACGGCAGCAGATTCCATTAAGAAGGCAGCGGTCCGGTTTCCTGCATCAGCAATCGGGGCTTTACTTGCAACTGCCTTTTATGGATTATTCGGTAAAGGTGCGCTGACATTCGCACTGGTCGCCATGGCTACGATTGCCGTCTGCCACAAATTAAAGCTTGATGATGGGATTTTGGTGGCCACGATCACAGCTACAGCTATGATTCCCGATTTTCAGGACCAGTATTTTGTTTCGTTTTTCACAAGATTGGGTACTACATCCATTGGGATCATCATATCGACATTTGTGAATTTTTTCCTGCTTCCACCCAACTATTCCCCCACGATTTACAAAAACATCAATGGTCTGTATAATCAAGCTGGTCTGCTCTTAAGGCGTATAATCGAGAATGTAACGGCAGATTCTAAAGAGAAATCCCGTGGGATTCAGCGGTCATACCGACAACTCACTGCCCATCTGGAAACAACGAACCAGCTGTCACGGTATCAGCGTGAGGAGTGGAAGTACCATCGTCATACCGACGAAGAGATGGTTTCTTTTCAGCTTTCACAGCGAAAGCTTGCCGCTTTTCAGCAGATTGCCTATCATTTGGGGAACCTGCAGTATGTCCAGACAAAAGCCTCTGATTTTACGGAAAGCGAAAAAAATCTGCTTCTCGAACTGACGGATGAATATGTCAATGTACTGCTTGACCCGGCTCATTCGATCAGGGAGAAACAATTCAATATGGTGCATCAATTGGATGAAGCATTTTGGAAATGGAAAGAAGAACATGTCGTGAAACAGACCGGGTACAGGCATCACTTACCCCCTCAAACCATTTTAATCTACGAAATGCTTTGTTTTCACGATGTTCTGGAAGAATTGCAAAATTTGTCAGAAAAACAGATGCATGTCGTGAAAAGGTGCTACTTTTAGACCTGATTTTTATGAGGGGAATCAAACATAATACTTAATAGGAGGGATTTTCTTCATGAATCAAGTGACGAAAGTGTTTTATATCTCTGTTGTCGCTGCACTATTATTCATTGGATGGGGTGTTATTCCTGAATCCACCCTTCCCACGTGGAACTTAAGCAACGTTACATCTACAATTCAGGGATTTCTAACCGATAAATTCGGATGGTTTTATCTATTATCTGCTACAGGCTTCTTAATCTTTGCCATCTTCCTCGTCTTTTCTAAATTCGGAAAGCTGAAGCTTGGTAAGCCTGACGACGAGCCGGAATATCCATACATTACATGGTTTGCGATGCTGTTTAGTGCAGGCATGGGGATCGGCCTTGTATTCTGGGGAGCTGCGGAGCCACTTTCCCACTTCCACACGCCGCCACTTCCAGGACAGGAGGCTATGAGTGAAGAAGCAGCCCAGGCTGCCATGAAATATTCCTTCTTCCACTGGGGACTCCACCCTTGGGCCATTTATGCTGTACTTGCTCTTGCCCTTGCCTACTTTAAGTTCAGAAAAGATGCCCCTGGTGTTATCAGTGCGGCTCTTACACCGGTATTAGGCGAGAAGAGAGTAAAAGGTCCAATCGGTACAATCGTGGACTTTATCGCTGTATTTGCCACAATCTTTGGTGTCGCTACATCACTCGGACTTGGTGCCCTGCAGATTTCAAGTGGTCTTGCATTTGTCATCGATGGACTTGAGGATACGTTTACACTGCAGCTGATCATCATTTGTGCTGTTACCGTATTGTTCATGGTTTCTGCTATGACAGGATTGAACAAGGGGATTAAATACCTGAGTAATACAAACATCGTACTAGCGATTACATTAATGGTTTTCCTACTGTTTGCAGGTCCTACGAACTTTATTATGGATTACTTCACGACGACATTCGGTTCTTATGTCCGTGACCTTCCTTATATGAGTTTCCGTCTGACGCCTTTTGCTGAGGATAATTCCTGGGTTCAGGGCTGGACGATCTTCTACTGGGCATGGTGGATTTCATGGGCACCATTCGTAGGTACATTCATTGCCCGTGTATCCCGCGGCCGTACCATCCGTGAGTTCATTCTTGGTGTCCTGCTCGTTCCAACGATCTTCGGTGCCCTTTGGTTCTCCGTATTCGGCGGAACAGCAATTTCTCTTGAATACTTTGACGGTATAGATATCATCTCTGACGTTAATGAACTTGGTACAGAAGTTGCTCTATTCTCCATGCTCGAGCACATTCCGCTCGGAGCTGTCATGAGTGTCATCGGACTGCTGTTAATCAGCACATTCTTTATCACATCTGCCGACTCTGCAACCTTCGTTCTTGGTATGCAGACGACAAATGGAAGCCTGAATCCTAAAAACCAGGTGAAATTCACTTGGGGAATCATTCAGGCAGGAGCTGCTGCTGTGCTGCTGTGGCAGGGTGGATTGGGAGCCCTTCAAACAGCTGCCATTATCGCAGCCTTCCCGTTCACATTCATTTTAATTCTCATCTGTTTCTCCCTGTTGAAAACGTTCCAGGAAGAAGCGAAGAAAGTCGACCTTAAGAAAAAACGATAAGCTCAATAAAAATGCCCGGGTAAAATACCCGGGCATTTTTATATCCAATCCTACTCTCCATGATAACCTCCCCTCTTTAACATCTCTTTTCATTATAAAACACCAGGCTTTCATTCCTGTGACAAATCCATAACAACCCGGGATCCATCTTCTTCATCTGTTAAACTGAACATGAACTCAGATAAGGGAGAGAAGCTGCATGCAAACAAACAAACTTATGATCTTCACCGTCCTTCTCCTATTAATGGGCTGTATCGGTCAGTCTGAAGAAGTCCAGGTCCTTTCTACATCTCCTGATGATTATGATTTATACCTCTACACGAATCCAGATCAGGAGGAAAAGGCTGAAAACTACATGAGCGCCCTTCTGAATTGGAAATTAGAGCACCAGGACCAAAACCGCCTGCAATTCAAACAAACGACCACAGACTCCCACAAAGTCGAAGATATTGAAGGGGCTTCTCTCCCTATGCTCGTTGTCAAAAAGGAAGGCCGTACGATTACCCGGCTTTCCGGTATTGAAACCGAACATCGAATTTCATCCACCCTGGAGGAAGCACTCGTGCTCTCAGGAACATAAACAACATACCTCCAAACAAAAAGAAGCACCCGCTCCCGGCGGACTGCTTCTTTTTAATTCAGGGGCGCTGATCCCCCGTTTTATGTGGAAACATAAAAAAACTACCGGACTTTTTGTCCGGCAGTTTTTACTTTATCATTACTTCGTGATGTGAATCGGCTGACCGATAGCAACTTCAGCAGCTTCCATCGTAATCTCACCAAGTGTAGGGTGAGCGTGGATGGTAAGAGCCAAGTCTTCAGCAGTCATTCCAGCTTCAATGGCAAGACCAAGCTCAGCAATCATGTCACTGGCATTTGGACCGGCAATTTGAGCACCGATAACAAGATCATCATCTTTACGCGTAACGAGTTTAAGGAAACCGTCACTGTCGTTAAGAGAAAGGGCACGACCATTAGCTGCAAACGGGAATTTAGAAGCTTTCACTTCATATCCTGCGTCTTTAGCTTCCTGCTCAGTATAACCAACAGAAGCAAGTTCTGGATCAGAGAATACTACAGCAGGGATGCCGTGGTAATCAATTTCTGTTTTCTCGCCTGCAATAGCTTCAGCAGCCACTTTCGCTTCGTAGGAAGCTTTGTGAGCAAGCGGAGGTCCAGCTACGATATCACCAATCGCATACACGTTATCAAGGTTTGTGCGGCACTGGTTGTCGATTTCAATCAGACCTTTATCCGTCATGTTCAATCCAAGATCTTCAAGACCGATTTCATCAGTGTTCGGACGGCGTCCAACCGTTACAAGAACGTAATCAGCATCAACGGTTTTTGTTTCGCCTTTCACTTCATACGTAACTGTTACGCCATTTTCTGTTTCTTCCACACCTTGAGCCATCGCGTTTGTTTCAATGGCCACGCCTTTTTTCTTCAGACGTTTCTTCACAATGGAAGACATTTGTTTTTCGAATCCGCCAAGGATATCTTTCATACCTTCAAGGATGGTTACTTCCGTATCGAAGTTTGCGTACGCTGTACCAAGCTCCGTACCGATGTATCCTCCTCCGATTACGACAAGCTTCTTAGGAACTTCCTGAAGGGAAAGAGCTCCTGTAGAATCAAGCACGCGGTCAGAGAACTTGAAGTTTGGAAGTTCAATTGGACGGGATCCTGTTGCGATAATCACATTGTTGAACGTATAGGTTTGAGAGTTTTTCTCATCCATAACGCGTACCGTGTTTTTATCGACAAAGTATACTTCACCTTTTACGATGTCTACACTGTTTCCTTTAAGAAGACCTTCAACACCGCCGGTAAGTTTGTTTACAACGCCGCTCTTCCATTCCTGGACCTTGGAGAAGTCAACCGTTGTATTTTCAGATTGGATACCCATGTCGTCGGCACCTTTAGCATGCTCGTAACGGTGACCCGCCTGAATCAATGCTTTTGAAGGTACACAGCCGACGTTCAAGCAGACACCGCCAAGGTTGCCCTTATCAACGATGGTTACTTTCTGACCCGTCTGGGCGGCGCGGATGGCAGCAACATAACCGCCTGGGCCCGCACCTACTACTAATGTGTCTAGTTCAATTGGGAAATCTCCTACTACCATACTTTACGCCTCCATCATAATTAGTTGTGGATCGTTCAGTAAACGCTTGATGTTGTTCATTGCGTGCTGAGCTGTTGCACCGTCAATAATACGGTGGTCAAAGCTTAGGGAAATAGCAAGAACTGGAGCCACTACGACTTCACCATCGCGTACGATCGGCTTATCAGCGATACGGCCGATTCCTAGAATAGCTACTTCAGGGTGGTTGATAACTGGTGTAAACCACTGACCACCGGCAGAGCCGATATTCGTAATCGTTGTGGAAGCACCTTTCATCTCTTCACCAGAAAGTTTACCATCACGGGCTTTAACAGCCAGTTCATTGATTTCACTTGAGATAGAGAATACAGACTTACGATCCGCATCTTTAACGACAGGAACCATCAGTCCTTTTTCTGTATCTGCAGCAATACCAATATTATAGTAGTGTTTCTGAATAATTTCATCCGTATTGTCATCAATGGACGTATTTAGAACAGGGAATTTCTTCAGTGTAGAAACAAGGGACTTCACAACATATGGAAGGTAAGTCAGCTTGATATCCTGTTCTGCAGCAACGCTCTTGAACTTCTTACGGTGTGCAACAAGTTCAGAAACATCCACTTCATCCATCAATGTTACGTGAGGAGCTGTATGCTTGGAGTTCACCATAGCTTTGGAGATCGCTTTACGGATTCCACTCATCTTCTCACGAGTTTCTGGATAAGCTTCGCCTGCAGCTGGTGCTGCCGGTTTGCTGGAGGCTTCTTCCTGCTTCTCTTCCTGAGCTGGAGCTTCAGAAGAAGCTGTATCCGCTTGTCCACCGTTCATGAAGCTTTCAATATCTTCCTTAAGAACACGGCCATTTTTGCCTGAACCCTGGACCTGACGGATTTCAACGTCATTGTCACGGGCAAACTTACGTACAGACGGCATAGCGATGACGCGCTTGTCTTCGTCTACATCTGCATCTGCAGAAGATGCAGCCGGCTGTTCAGTTTTTTCTTCTTTGCTTTCTTCTTTAGGAGTCTCTGCTTTTTCTTCCTCAGCGCTCTCTTCCTGAGGAGCTTCAGAAGAACCAGTGTCCTCGGAACCGTCATCAATTGTGATGATTACAGTACCTACGGTTGTTGTTTCGCCTTCATCAACATGGATCTCTTTTACAGTACCATCCACCTGGGAAGGAATTTCAACAACGGCTTTGTCGTTCTGTACTTCACAGAGTACATCGTCTTCTTTTACTTCGTCGCCTGGTTTGACGAACCACTTTGCAATTTCACCTTCGTGGATACCTTCACCGATATCAGGCAGTTTAAATTCAAATGCCACGGGTATTCCCTCCTAGTAATTAGAGATAATTAAAAGTTCATAACGTCGTTGACTTTTTCAACGATCGTGTTGTGATTAGGAAGCCATACTTCTTCCGCTTGAGTAAATGCATATACCGTATCTGGTGCAGCTACACGCAGAACCGGGGCCTCAAGGTGAAGAATCGCTTTTTCCTGGATTTCAGCTACAATGTTGGAAGCGATACCGGCCTGCTTTTGTGCTTCCTGCACAACAACGGCACGGTTTGTCTTCTTCACAGATGCAAGGATTGTTTCGTAGTCCACAGGGGAAACCGTACGAAGGTCAAGAACCTCAGCGCTGATTCCATTTTTCTCAAGTTCTTCTGCCGCTTTAAGGGAAGAATGAACCATTGCACCATAAGCAACAAGAGTTACATCTGTACCTTCGCGCTTAACGGCTGCCTTATCCAGATCCACCGTGTACTCTTCTTCCGGTACTTCTTCACGGAAAGAACGGTAGAGCTTCATATGCTCAAGGAAGATAACTGGATCATTATTACGGATGGAAGAGATCAAAAGACCTTTGGCATCGTAAGGGTTGGATGGAATAACTACACGCAGGCCAGGCTGCTGTGCCATTAGACCTTCAAGGCTGTCCGCGTGAAGTTCAGGCGTGTGAACACCGCCGCCGAACGGAGAACGAACCGTGATCGGCATTGGACGTGTACCGCCGGAACGGTAGCGGTAACGAGCCATTTGGCCGCTGATCGCATCCATGACTTCGTAAACGAAGCCGAAGAATTGAATTTCTGGTACCGGGCGGAAGCCGGTTAGTGCAAGTCCGATGGACATACCGCCGATTCCGGATTCAGCCAGGGGTGTATCAAATACACGGTCTTCGCCGAATTCTTTTTGAAGACCTTCAGTAGCACGGAATACTCCGCCGTTTTGACCAACGTCTTCACCATAGATCAGCACGTTTTCATCATTTTTAAGTTCTGTGCGCATCGCGTCTGTGATGGCTTGAATCATTGTCATTTGTGCCATGATTTACTTCGACTCCTTTTCCTTATATTCTTCCAGCTGCTCCTGTAGGTTGGATGGAAGTTCCTCGTGCATGATACCGATAAGATCGGCTACCGACTGCTTAGGAGTGTTGTCAGCTTCTTTAACCGCTGCTTTGATTTCTTCTTTTGTTTTTTCGATCAGTTCGTTCTCTTCCTCTTCAGACCAAAGACCTTTAGCTTCGAGGAATTTACGGAAACGCACGATTGGATCTTTCTTCTCCCACTCGCTGTCTTCATCTTCCGTACGGTAGCGTGTAGGATCGTCACCAGCCATGGTATGAGGGCCGTAACGGTAAGTAAGAGTTTCGATCAATGTAGGACCTTCACCGTTTACAGCGCGGTCACGAGCTTCTTTTGTAGCCGCGTAAACAGCAAGAACATCCATACCATCAACCTGGATTCCTTCGATACCAGCAGCGACTGCTTTTTGAGCAATGGTCTGAGCCGCAGACTGCTTCTCTACAGGTACAGAGATCGCAAAACGGTTGTTTTGTACAACGAAGATCGCCTGGGCACCGAAAGCACCTGCAAAGTTGATACCTTCGTAGAAGTCACCCTGGGAGGCACCGCCGTCACCAGTATAAGTAATCGCTACAGCGTTTTGGCCGCGCTTTTTATAGCCAAGACCAACGCCGGCTGTTTGTGTAATTTGTGCACCAATAATAATCTGCGGGCTTACTGCGTTCACGCCCTCAGGCATTTGGTTTCCTTTGAAATGTCCACGGGAGAATAGGAAAGCCTGGTGAAGTGGAAGACCGTGCCAGATCAACTGTGGTACATCACGGTATCCCGGCAGGATAAAGTCTTCTTTCTCCAATGCAAACTGGCTTCCAAGCTGTGAAGCTTCCTGCCCTGCTGTTGGAGCGTAGAAACCTAGACGTCCCTGGCGGTTAAGCGCAATAGAACGCTGGTCCAAAATACGCGTATATACCATACGGCGCATGATTTCTTTTAAATCTTCATCTGATAGGTCAGGCATGAAATCGTCATTTACAATTTCGCCTTCTTCGTTAAGGATTTGAAACGTTTCGAACTGGTTTTCAATGTTCTCTAGAGTTCGTTTCAAGTCATTCACCCTTTCCTTTCGTATTTTAAAAATGGATGCTGTAAGTAGCTTTCCCAATTATGAAAAAAACTGTACCGATTTGCTCTTTACGTTTTACCCCTCACATCCATGGATTAATCATGACGAGGAGATATCTAAAACTGTTACAATTGTTAACTAAGATTCAATGGTACAATGTCAATCCACTTTGTAGTTTAGCTCAATTCGTCATCATTCGTCAATCACTTCGATGCAGATAATATCCAGATGAGGAAAGAGCCGCTGCACAGCAGTCGAAACCCGGCAGATCCTGCGGTAAAAAAAACTAACACTGTATCACCCAAAATTTAATCCTGTATTAATCTTATGTTTTTTCTCCTTAATAATCAAATGGGAGGCTTTAATAGGCAGGCATTTCCGGGCAGTCCAGTCAGCGTGAATCATATCCGGTGCGTAAAGCACCCTTCTTCGCGGCATGGATGGACTTAAGACTCCGGTCACCCCTCGCCCATGGGCAGGTGTCAAAACGGGGAGGGTTGAAGCGTCATCATAAAAACAACAAAAGACCCGCTTGCGTATGTAAGCGGGTCCTTTGTTGTTAAGAAGCTTCTTCCTCTGTTGTGTCCTCTTCAGATTCTTCATAGGTCACATCGAGTTCCATCATTTCATAAAGCTCTTTCTTCAATGTATTGTATTCATCTGTATACTGGTTGAACGCTTCGTTCTTTTCTATAACCGTATTGTAGCTTTCATTAATCTTCTCAACTTGAGATTTCAAGTCCTCTTCCTTCAGGTCTTCCTTCTGCGTCATTTCATACAATTCGGCATCAAGCGTGAGTGCCTCATCATAGGCGCTGTATAACTCCTCATATGTACGGTACCGTTTCTCCATGACATCTATAAGCTCCTGCGCTTTTTCCTGAGCTTCCTGATTCTCCTCGCCTAGATCTTCTACAGGAGATTTAATCTCATCAAATTCAGCTTTAGCTGCATCGATGCTTTCTTTTTCGAGCTCCAGCTTATTCCGTCGCTCTTCCACAATGCCGGCGGCTTCTTCTGATTTTTCTTTGATTTGATCAAACTGATCCATATTCAAGGCAATGATTTCGTCATAAAGCTTTTGTTCCTGCTCTTCCAGTTCAACCATCGGCTCCTGCTGTTCACGGAACGTTTCTTCCTGTGAAACGGCTTCTTCCAAATGCTCGTAAATTTGTTCTTCCGGCGCTTGATTGGAACAGCCTGTCATAACTAAGGCCGCTGCGGCAAGCGCTCCGATCATCGTATGTAATCGCACAACATTTCCCCCTCGTAATCCCTGACACATTATTGTAAACTAAGCATATCTACAATAGTATAATAATTGGCAGGAATTGAAAAGTACCGAATTCATTCACCTGTCCTGTCAATGGAAATACAGAGGAAGATATAAGCTTGAAAGGATGTTGTTTCATGATCACAATGGACGATATTGTCCGCGAGGGTCACCCCGCATTAAGGACAGTAACGGAAGAAGTACCCCTCCCTCCTTCTGAAGAGGATAAGAAAACATTGGAGGAAATGGTTCAATACTTAAAAAACAGCCAGGATGAACAGGTGTGCAGCCGCTACGGCCTGCGTCCCGGTGTCGGCCTTGCAGCACCTCAGATCAATGTGAACAAACGGATGCTGGCCGTACATTTTACAGATATGAAAGATAAACTATACAGTTACGGTCTGTTCAACCCCCGTATAGTCAGCCACTCAGTGGAACGTACGTATCTATCCACTGGAGAAGGTTGTCTTTCGGTCGACCGTGAAGTGCCCGGATATGTCCCAAGGTACCGGAGAATCACAGTAAAAGCGACAGATTTGGAAGGGAATGATGTGAAACTGCGGCTGAAGGATTACGCAGCCATTGTCTTCCAACACGAAATCGATCACCTTCATGGAGTGATGTTCTACGATCACATCGACCAGGAGCAGCCGTTCAAAGAACCGGAAAACGCCACACCCGCCGATCGTTAATAAAAGAGCGCCGTCTGATCATTCAGCGGCGCTCTTTTCATTATTTTAATAAGCCAAGTTCATATATCGCGTGGGAAAGGCCATCCTCTCCAACATCAACCGTAACAAAATCGCTCACAGCCTTCGTTTCGGACACGGCATTCCCCATAGCTACACCGGTGCCGACCTCCCGGATCATTTCAATATCATTCAATCCATCACCAAAGGCAAAAGTGTCCTCCATCTTAAGGCCGGCGGCTTCTACGAGTTTCTTGATCCCCTCTGCCTTTGACCCTCCACGGGGAAGCACATCACAGGACACCGGGTGCCAGCGGATATAATCGAAGGCCGGAAAGGCTTCCCTGTACTCTTCAATTTCATCGCCTTCACAAAAAATCAGGGACTGATAAATGTTTCTTCCTTTATAAAAAGACGCATCTTCATCCGGATGATCAATGTATAATGTTCCGAGGCTGGAAGAAATATCTTCATGATCCGGAGTGGAGGCCCTCATCTCCTCATGGTTCATGAACACCATCGGATGATTATTCGATTCTGCATGAGCATGGAGCTTTTCAAGATCAGGTCCTGAGAGGGGGTTCGTGTAGACTTCCTCCCCTTCAAAAACAACATACTGACCGTTGAAGCTGATATAGGAATCGATTCCAAGTTCTTCTCTCAGCTCTTCGTACATAAAAGGAGCACGTCCGGTGGCAATGGCACAGTAAACGCCTTGATCCTTCAGATCCTGAACCGCTTTTTTCGTCTTCTCCGGAAGCTTTTTATCGTGGTCAAGCAGTGTTCCATCAATATCAAAAAAGGCAATTTTCTTATCCATAAGCGTTCCTCCTGCATATTCAAATTCTTTCATTTCTGCGCTCTTATCATAGCATGTCCTGCTCTTTGGCTATACTGTAGCATGAGTGGATAGGTTTGAGAAGAAAAACACACCATAATGACAAAATATAAAATGTAAATGTTTCATTCTTTCACAAACCGTATTATACTAGAGATAACAGGGATTGGGCGGTTTAACGTTTTTGGCGTTTTCTTCATCAACATAAAGGGGATGGATGCAAATGATGAAGCGTCTGAGAAGAAAGCTTAGAAAACGTTGGAAAAATTTTATGAAGCGGAAGACATACGCGTAAATCATTGTTTCAGGTGTACGGCCACCTGCGCATACAAGAATCATTACCATACACGCTGGAATCGTGCTATGATGATGAGAGGACAAGAATGTGGAAATTATATCTAGTTAGGAGCGATAACGTAATGATATTCAAAGTATTGTATCAGGGACTTGATACTGAAGTTCCTGTCCGCGAACGTACAGACAGCATGTACCTCGAAGCGGAAACCGAAAGACAAGTACGTGAAAAATTAAAAAATGCAGGATTTAATATCGAATATATCCAGGTGCTTGATGAGGATCACCTGGCATATGAGCAGCAATCCGAAGATTTCAGGCTGGAGCAGTTTTAACCGATGAAATTTGTGAAAAATGACCAGACCGCCGTGTTTGCCCTTGGAGGCCTCGGTGAAATCGGTAAAAACACATACGGCGTACAATTCCAAGACGAAATCATCCTCATTGATGCAGGGATTAAGTTCCCGGAAGACGAACTGCTCGGTATCGACTATGTCATTCCGGATTATACTTATCTCGTGCAGAACCAAGATAAAATCAAAGGTCTGTTTATCACGCACGGTCACGAAGATCACATCGGTGGTATTCCCTACCTTCTGCGTGAACTCAATATTCCAATCTATGCAGGGAAGCTTGCCATCGGCTTAATCCGTAATAAACTGGATGAGCACGGCCTGCTGCGCAGTGCGAAATTAAACACGATTCAGGAAGAAGACGTGATTAAATTCCGCAAAACGTCCGTATCCTTTTTCCGGACGACACACAGCATTCCTGATTCTTATGGAATCGTTGTAAAAACACCACCAGGCAACGTCGTTCACACGGGTGACTTCAAGTTTGATTTCACTCCTGTAGGTGAACCGGCCAACCTTGCTAAAATGGCTGAAATCGGTAAAGAAGGCGTTCTTGCCCTCCTTTCCGACAGTACCAATAGTGAGGTTCCTGGTTTCACTAAATCAGAACGTGTTGTGGGACAAAGCATCCATGACATCTTCACGCGTATGGACGGCCGTTTAATTTTTGCGACCTTCGCGTCGAACATCCACCGCCTTCAACAGGTCGTGGAAGCCGCTATTAAACATGGCCGTAAAGTTGCCGTATTCGGCCGCAGTATGGAATCTTCCATCCGTATCGGTCAGGAACTTGGATATATCCGTGCCCCTAAGGATACATTCATTGATGCCCAGCAGATCAATCGTCTGCCGGCAAACGAAGTCGTCATCCTTTGTACCGGATCCCAAGGTGAACCAATGGCCGCCCTGTCAAGAATCGCCAACGGCACCCACCGTCAGATTCAAATTCAACCAGGCGACACCGTTGTGTTCTCTTCTTCCCCAATCCCTGGAAACACAATTAGTGTCAGCCGTACCATAAACAAGCTGTATCGTGCAGGTGCCGATGTTATTCACGGACCACTGAATGATATCCATACATCCGGACACGGCAGTCAGGAAGAAATGAAGCTCATGCTCCGCCTTATGCAGCCGAAGTTCTTTATGCCGATTCACGGTGAATACCGCATGCTGAAAGAACATGTGAAATTGAGTCTGGACTGCGACGTTCAGGAAGAGAACTGCTTCGTTATGGATAACGGTGATGTGCTTGCCCTAGGCAAGGAAGAAGCCTCTGTGGCAGGAAAGATCCCATCCGGGTCTGTTTATGTAGACGGAAGCGGAATCGGTGATATTGGTAATATCGTTCTTCGGGACCGACGCATCCTTTCTGAAGAAGGTCTTGTCATCGTTGTAGTCAGTATCAACATGAAGGAATTTAAGATTGCTTCCGGTCCTGACATCATTTCCCGTGGATTTGTCTACATGAGAGAATCCGAGGACTTGATCAAAGAAGCCCAGCAGCTCGTCAGCTCCCACGTTGAAAAAGTGATGGAGCGCCGTACGACTCAATGGTCTGAAATTAAAAATGAAATTACAGATACCATCGCGCCGTTCCTGTTTGAAAAAACAAAACGCCGTCCGATGATTCTTCCAATCATTATGGAAGTGTAATGAAAAAGCCCGCTGTCTCTCGACAGCGGGCTTTTTTGATGTGGTATTATAATAAACGTTGAATGGATTTCTTGAGGTCAGGAAGGTCCAGCGTTCCGGATTCAAAGAATTCCTTCACGATATACTTCGAATAATTCACCGCCGATGTGTAATCGATTTTCCCTGGAAGCGGAGCCTGGTCTTCAATGACTACATCAATCAGAACCGGTTTATCTGAGAGGAATGCCTGCTTCATTTTGGTCCCAAGTTCTTCATAGGATTCAATGCGGTAGCCTTCTGCTCCGCACGCTTCAGCAAATTTGGCAAAGTCCACTTCACCAAGGTTTGTTGCATAATTCAAGTGTCCCATCTGTTCCTGCTCATACTTAATCATCCCGATTTTACTGTTATTCAGAACAACCATTTTAATCGGCAGGTCGTATTTAACAGCGGTGACGAAATCATGCATGACCATGGAGAACCCTCCGTCTCCGGATACTCCGACCACCTGCTTCTCCGGATGAGCTTTCTGCGCTGCTATGGCACCAGGGAGTCCACTCCCCATTGTTCCAAGCCAGCCGGAAATGAGGAATTTCTGGTTGACGAGATGAAGGAAGCGTGTGAGCCATACGGTAACGTTCCCAACATCTCCGGAAACGACTGCCCCCGGCTTCAAATGTTTTTCCAATTCATACATTACTTGTGGAGCATGTAGAGGATCCTCTTCCCTTCTCTTTTCCTCCTGTACAGCAATACGCCAATCCTTCATCTTTTCCTGGTAGTAAGACAGAAAGCTGCGTTCTTCCACTGGTTCCATCACATCGGTCAGCGCCTGCAGTGTTTCCCGGCTGTCCCCGGCAAGACCTGTTGTAATCGGATAATGCTTGCCAAGGTGAGCGGGCTCCCGATCAATCTGAATCGCATTCACTTGTTCCGGGAGAAAGTCACGATAAGGAAACTGGGTGCCGACTAAAATGAGAAGGTCGGTTTCCTTCATCGCATGGTACGCCGGTTTGGTACCAATTTGACCGTGCTGGCCCAGACAATACGGATGATTATCGGGAATGATCCCTTTTCCGAGCAGGCTCATAATGATCGGCGCTTTAATGGTTTCGGCGAAGGCAATCAGTTCACTGGCTGAAGACTTCGTCCCCTGTCCTGCCAGAATCAACGGTTTTTCGGACTTCTCAATCAACTTCCTTGCCTCATTTAAATGTTCCTGACGAGGGAAAATTTCCGGTTTGAAAAATTCACCGGATGTCCGTCTCGTGTTATCGCTCTGCTTTTTAGCGAATAAATCATCCGGGACAATCAATACAGACACGCCTTTATTGGCATAAGCTTCCTTTACTGCCTGGTCCAGCAGATCCGGGAGCTGCTCTTCCGTTTCCGCACGTTGATTAAAAACCGATACATCATCAAACATGCGCTCCAGATTAATTTCCTGAAATGCTCCGGTTCCAATTTCCTCGCTGTGTACCTGCCCCACGATAGCAAGGACAGGCGCACCATCAGCCTTCGCATCATAAAGTCCATTTAATAGATGGATGGCTCCCGGACCGGCTATCCCCATCGTCACACCAAGTTTTCCGGTAAGCTTCGCATATGCGGCTGCAGACAGAGCACCTGTCTCTTCGTGGCGGACCTGAAGAAATTCGATCTCGTCCTTCCTTTTTCTCAAATCATCAATCAATTCATTTATAGAATCACCAGGCATGCCGTATACATGATCCACACCCCAGTCGATCAACTGCTGTGTCAGTAATGCTCCTGTACGTTTTTCAAACATATGCTTCATCCTTTCAACTTGCTGAATTTCTCGTCTATCCTTTGTATTTCCTTATCGCTCATTCAGTAAACAAAAAAAGAACGGGGATTCCGTCCCGTTCTTAAGATTCTTTCATTCTTCCCCCTCATCTAAAAGGGCCACAATCTCTTCGAGCTGTACCAGTACATCCCCCATCCACTGTTCCACCTCATCGATAAGAGGAGACTTTTCCAGCTCTCCCCCCTGCTCCTGTTTTTGCATCAGGTATAGGAAAAGCAGCTTCAAGGAGTCCTCCTCCAGAAAAACAAAACTATGGTCATCTGTCCGCTTGGCACTCTTTTTCTGTTTTAATTTTTCAACAAGCCAATGCTTTATAAATTGCTGGACATTTTCTTCCGCCATCAATCTCCCTCCCCTTTCACACCACTTGCACTCATCTGGTTCAAGGAGGGTACACCGGATTCCCACCCTTTTCCATACGCAAATCCCTGCATAATGGAAGCATAGGATTTCTCCGGTTTCCATTTCAGCTGAAAATTTGCGAAGGTCAGGGACCCTCCAGGTTCAATCATGTTCTGCTCCAGGGGTTTTAACCAGAATTCGTTCTTCGCCTGTTCTTCATCCATCCGAAGCCAGGCACCTGCTGCCTTCATTTTTGCGACTTGAGCTTTATGTATATATTTTCCTGAGAATTGAAATGGGGAATCCTCTGACATCTTAAGGCAGATGTAAGGGTCATGCATCACCTGGTGACCCAGGTTACGGATATGAAAACTTGCGATCATCATACTTTCCTGATCGGAATCATGGGAAACGTGGATGGAATACGTAAAAAAACAGATAACAGCCCTGTGCTGTCCTGCCTTCAATGCGGTGACTTTTTTACGGATGTCCTTGATGCGGGCCTCCTGCTGTTTTTTCAACTGCAACAACCGTTCCATATCATGCCACCTCCAAAAAAAATACAAGAGAAGAAGGGATTCCTCTCTTGTATTTATGCAGCTGGTTTACGCATTATCACCATCGTCAGCCGTTGGGAACAATACCGGACATTGTGGCGGCAGTGTTGGTGCCGGGCAAGGTGGGATTGGAAGCAGATCACGCGGCTCACAGAACTCAGCAATAAGCTCAAGCGTTACTGGATATGTGGATTGGATGCTTTGGCAGAGACGCACGGATACCGTGATGTCATCAAGGGAATCTCCAGCTGTTCCATTTTCTTCACACGTGAAGTTACAAACAAAACAGTCAAGGTCTGTATAAGTAACCTCCACGTCTGTTCCTTCCGGCGCACACAATAGTACCTGCTCACAGCGGACAAAGTCAGCTTCTCCTACTTCTACAACTGCTCCACCATTTTCTGCTGTCAATTCTACAGCGATGGTTACCGTAAAGTATTTACGGATGTTCACAAGCTGAAGCGTCAACAGCGTTCCGTCAACGACAAGCTCCTGATCGACGCGTCCGACGATTTCAATCGGATCGTCTTCACGCGGCTCTACTGTACAGATGACTTCTTCAATGTCATCACACTCAAGCTGTTCTCCTGAGGGACCGACGGGAAGCTCAAAGTCTCCGATTGTTAGATCAAACGAAGCCTCATTGATTACCCAGTCATAAACTTTTGTTGTGTTGATACATAGGAGCTCCTGGCCCCCATTAAGATTTTTTGCTTGCATGGTTAGCAAACACCTCCGAATAAGATTTTTCTTTCATTCGTAGCATATGTCTGGAAAAAAGCTTGGGTCTAGTACATTCGCTGATGTTTGGTGGGATTTTACAATTTTGTGCGAACACCTATATTACATGCAGGAGACCTCATATGGTGTCTGTCCAGCCCAAAGGAAATGTTCCACACATAACATCCCAAAGGTGGGCATAGGCTGATATGTAAAAAGAGCCGTTTCACAACCGTGGGCAGGTGTCTTAAAAACACCTCAGCGATGTGTCACGGATCAGGAACGAATCAATACTATAATACTGTGCTGGTAAGGGTGATGAATGATGGGACAGTTCAGCCATACAGGCCCGGACCATGTGGAGCTCCTAAAATGGAACATCAACCTTTTTAAGGAGATGGTCCAATCTCTGGAAAATGGTGACTGGACGGTGGAGGATGGGTACAGGGGAAAAGATCCGCTTCATTATAAGTTATTGTTAGAAGGAGTTATCAACAAAATGGAAGAATTCAACCAGCAGCTTGAGCTGCGAACGAATCAGCTCACAGCTCAAGTTCAGCAACTGAGTGAGCATGTTCATCTATTGAAAGATGATGTGGAAGACATCAAGGAAAAGCTTGACCGCCTGCAATTGAAAGATTTAATTCAGAAAATGAATGTGATTATTGAACAGCAGGACGATCGTGAACAGGAACAAGTGCAGCAATCTGAGAATGACCGGTTAAAAAGTGAAATTGATCAGTTAAAAGCGGAAATGAAAGCGCAGAAGATGCAGGAATACACCGAACAGAAGACGACGGCGAAAGAGCAGGCAGGACCTAAAGTTTCAGAGTATCGGAGACTGAAGACGATGCTGCATTCCTCGCCCATGTATCCAGCCCAGAGACAGGACTATTACCCTCCCCAGCAGCCTTATCCATATTCCAGCCCTGCCTCCTACTATCCACCACAACCGGGCCAGTATCAGCAAAACTACCCAACCGCACAAGAGTCGACCCGGAGAGGACAGAAACGGTCGTCCCGCCACCCGTTTATAGAACCTGTCAAAAATACCATCTTAAAGTCAACTTCAAAAAAAAACGATAAAGAACCCGCCCAGACCGTGAGTTCCCACACTCCGCCGGCGGTAACTACAATTCAGAAAGAGCCTGAAAATAAAAAAGCGCTGGTTCAAACCATCGCTCATACCATCGCGGCCATTCCAGCAGAGGAATCAACTCTCCCTGAACAACAGGCCTCCAAGGGGATGAAACGCACCTCCCCTGTCTCCATCGAAAAGGCTAAAATCACGCAGAGGCATAAGCCGGAAATCGTCTCTCCTCGGTCAGAACCGTTATTGGAGAAGGAGACCCCTGCTAAAAAACGGGAATTCTCTTCGATCTTTTCCATCTTTCAGAAGTGGAACGGATAATGGTGAGGATTGATCAGAGGTTATATGAGCAAATGGTCGATCACGGGTATACCTGCCTGCCGAATGAAGCCTGCGGACTGATCTCGGGTCACGGTGAAAAGGTTGAGCAAATCTGGCCGCTTGTGAACGAACGCCCTTCCCCCCGCCGTTTTTTTGTCAGTAAGACCATCGTTTCTTCCACCCTTGAAGCCATTGAACAATCAGGGCAGCAGGTGCTGGCCGTTTATCATACCCATCCGGGAACAGCACCCGTGCCCTCCTCTTATGATCTTCAAAGTCACCAGGACAGCACGGTGAAAATGGTGATCATCTCCTACAAATTCCATTCTCCACGCTCCGCCTGCTACTCCATATGGGACGGCCGCTATGTAAAGCACCCATTTCATATCGGGGAGCGTTAAGCGCCCTTCCCTTTTTCCATAGTGTGCTTATACTACAGTATCAAGGTGTAAGGAGAGGTGGCTATGAAAGAAAAAAGAAGAAAAAGACTGGTTAAGGTCAACCGGACCATGAAACAAACCCCAACCCCAATCGTTATTGAAACGACGAAAAATAAAGTCGAGCGTCCTGTTAAACGAGGGGGCTGCTGTTTAAAAAGGAAAAGCTGATTGAATCTCGCCTCCGAATGAGACCAATGAGCGGCATGTCCTTATTATTATTTATAAACACTTATAATAAAGGCCCCGGATTCCATATAGGAACCGGGGCTTCTGGTTTAGTCCTCAACAACAAGATTTTTTTCAAAGCGGCTGATATCTTTGTCTGCACCAATGACGATCAGGACATCACTTTCCCTGATTTCCTCCGTAGCCATCGGGGAGACAATCACATCCTTCTCCCGCTTAATGGCAACGACGTTACACCCATATTCCGCACGGATATCGAGGTCCACCAATGTCTGTCCGCCCATTTTACTGCCGGCTTTCACCTCGACAACGCTGTGGTCATCGGAAAGCTCGATGTAATCCAGAATATTATTGGAAATTATATTATGAGCAATCCTTTTCCCCATATCTCTTTCCGGGTGGACGACTTGATCGGCACCGATTTTGTTCAGGATCTTTTCGTGGTAATCATTCTGGGCTTTGACCGTAATCATTTTGATGCCCATTTCTTTTAGAATCAAAGTAGTCAGCATGCTGGCCTGTATATTGTCACCTATGGCAACAATGACATGGTCAATGTTGCGGAATCCAAGTTCTTTCAGGGCATTTTCATCCGTCGAATCTGCAATGACGGCATGAGACGCGATATCCCTGTATTCATTGACTTTATCCTCATCAAGGTCAAGCGCCAGTACTTCCATTCCTTCACGGCTTAATTCGCGGCATATACTGCCCCCGAATCGTCCAAGACCAATGACGGCAAATTCTTTCTTCATCTTTCCCGACCCCCATCTATCACGTAAAAAATCTATGCTTATTCTATCACACAATTGTGTTCCTCACATAAAAAAAGTAGAAACCACTTGTTCTTCCACTGCCTAAAGAAGCTCCTACCATTCAGACGGGACCGGGGAAAGGCGGGGTATTCATAAGAAACAGGTTCTTTACCACTATTGTCTTGCAGAGCAAAAAGGGAAGAACGTCTGTCAAACAGAGGTTCTTCCCTTTTATCGATATCTATTTGGTCAGGCTGGTATCCGCCAATAAGCGATCCGTGACCTTACATGATGAAGGTGTATTTCTTCAGTAAGCGTAGAGAAGGAGCTCTGCTACTTTTTCCCCTTCACATAATCTGCATCAAACAAGAACATGCGCATGAGGAGAATCAGCGATGGAATCAGCAGGAAAAGACCTGCAATAAAGACAATGACAAGCGCCACAGCCATCGATTCATTCGTCACCGCATTGGAAATCGTCACGTACGGATAAAGCAGATACGGAAGATGAGACGCTCCATACCCAAAGAAAGCTACGAAGAACTGAAGCATGACGGCAATAAAGGCCCATCCGTAAAACCTTTCTGTATAGACGAGGAACAATGCAGTTATAAAGAACCCTACAGAAATTCCGAACACCCACCACAAGTCAATCGCCCGTTGAAAATGCTCTGGATTCTGCTGACTCAAAGCAATAAATGTCGTGAGGCTGGCAATGATGGTCGGAGAGCTCCAGAACAGGGCATACTTCCTGACAATTTCAAGTGCCGGGCGGTCTCCTGCACGATGGGCATAATACGTTAAAAACATCGCGCTGATGTAAAGAACGGAAACGATGGCGAGAAAAACGACACTCCATGAATAAGGGCTTGAGAACAGTTCTCCGAAAAGAAGCTGCACACCATTTTCCGTTTCTTCAATAAAGCCTCCCTCTGAAATCGTCAGAGCGGTGGATAAAGAGGCCGGAATGAGCAGCCCTGTCGCTCCGTAAAGGAACATGTAGAGGGAGTTGTCTTTGGATCCATAGTTTTCAAACGCATAAAAGGATCCCCGTATAGCAAGGAGAACAATCGCAATACTTCCCGGAATCAACAGGGACTGCCCAAAATAATACGCCATATCCGGGAAGAATCCGACAAGACCGACGAAGAAAAAGACGAAGAAAACATTCGTCACTTCCCATACCGGAGAGAGGTACCGGGAGATCAGCTGATTAATCAAATGATCCTTTTTCGTCATTCTTGCATAATAGGCAAAAAAGCCAGCACCAAAATCTACAGATGCGACGATCAAATATCCGTAAAGGAACAACCAGAGGACGGATATCCCGATGATTTCATAGCTCATGACTGTCCCTCCCTGCTGGCTGCGGCTGTATTCGGAAAGCGGTGCTCCAGTTCAAGCTCGGCAGGCTTGCCTTTGAATATTTTGCGTAACGTAAGCAGACATCCAACACCGAGCACAAGGTAGACGGCAGCAAACAGCGCAAACATCCAGCCGATGTACGGAGATGTCGTCGAACCTTCCGCAACAGTCATAAAGCCTCTCAAAATCCACGGCTGTCTTCCGACTTCGGCATAAATCCAGCCAAACTCAATCGCGAGCATCGTCAAAGGACCAGCCGCTGCTACTCCCCACAAGAGAATAGGATGGAACGGGTTTCCTTTCTTCCATTTCCAGAGCACAAGGAACAGCAGGGAAATCCCCAGGGTGTAAAAGCCGATCGATACCATCAGATCGAACATATAGTGGATCCATAAGGGAGGCCGCTCGTTCTCAGGTGTTTCCTCGAGCCCTTCCACTTCTGCATTAAAATCGCCGTGAGCGAGGAAACTTAAAGCATTGGGAATCCTGATCGCGTTTTCGACTTCATTGTTCTCATTCAGCGTACCGAATACAACAAGGTCAGCGCCTTCTTCGGATTCAAAGTGCCATTCCCCGGCAGCGAGCTTCTCGGGTTGATGCTCAGCCAGAAACTTCGCCGATAAATCACCGGCAAGCGCTGTAAGCATAGCAAAGATAAAAGTGGCAGTCATTGTAAGTTTTAATGCTTTTTTGTGATAGAGGGATCCTTTTTTTATCAAAATGATGAAAGCAGCAATCCCTGCAAGCACCGCTGCAGCGGTTAAATAAGAGGAAGATATGACGTGAAAGACCTTCGTCGGTGTCGCAGGATTGAACATCGCAGCAAGTGGATCCACCGATGTAAAACGGCCCTCTTCCAGCTCAAAACCCTGGGGCGTGTTCATAAACGAATTCACCGTTGTAATAAAGAAGGCGGACATCGTGCCTCCAATGACCACAGGAATGGATAACAGCCAGTGGTAGATCGGCTTCTTGAACCGGTCCCACGTATATAAGTAGATCCCTAGGAAAATCGCCTCAAAGAAGAAGGCGAAGGTTTCCATGAATAACGGCAGAGCAATCACGTTCCCCGCAAGCCTCATGAAGCTCGGCCAGATGAGTGACAGCTGCAGACCGATCGCCGTCCCTGTCACAACTCCGACAGCGACCGTAATCGTATACCCTCTCGTCCAGCGCCTGGCGAGCAGAGTGTAATGCGGATCCTTCCGCTTGATTCCGATGAATTCCGCAATGGACACGAGGACGGGGACCCCGACTCCCAGTGTTGCGAAAATGGCGTGAAATAGTAATGTCATCGCAGTGAGCGCACGACTCACTTCGACGGTTTCGAATCCAAACATCTTAATTCGTTCCCTCCTACCCAGGAATAATCTCAAAATCTGTTCTGGGATTAGTATAAAACGTAAAACACCGTTGTGGTATTCAAGATGATGACTATTTTGTGACAAACTTCACAAAGTCTTTTCGATTCTTATCGTACCGCACACCATCCGTCCTGTCGACCTATCTGCCTGTTCCCCTCCTCCGTTCTTTTCTAACGTTGTTCAAAAGAAAAAACCCTGTAGAATTTTTCTACAGGGTGATTTATTATATGGCATCCAGCATTTGGAACTGGGCTTTTACAAGTTCATAATATTCACCGTGCTGATCCATAAGTTCATCATGAGATCCCTGCTCAAGAATCTTTCCATGCTCGAGCACGAAAATGTTGTCGGCTTCACGTATCGTTGATAAGCGGTGGGCGATCATAATGGCTGTTCTCCCTTTCAGGAGCTTCTTCAAAGCCTGTTGAATCTTCAATTCGGTTTCTGTATCTATACTCGCTGTTGCTTCATCCAGAATGAGAATTCTCGGATTGGCAAGCAGGGCCCGGGCAAAGGAGAGAAGCTGCCGTTCTCCGGCTGAAAGAATATTCCCCCGCTCCTCTACTTCGGTTTCGTAGCCGTTGTTCAAGCGCTGGATAAAACCATCCGCTCCTACCACTTCTGCCGCTTCTTTCACCTCTTCATCCGTAGCACCCGGACGCCCGAAGCGGATATTTTCCATAATCGTTCCCGAAAAAATGAACGTGTCCTGAAGAACGACACTGATCTGCTGTCTGATACTATCAATGGAAGCATCCTTCAAATCCACCCCATCGATTTTGACGGCACCTTTGGTTGGGTCGTAAAAACGGCTGATCAAGTTGGCAATCGTAGATTTCCCTGATCCCGTATGTCCAACAAGGGCCACCGTTTCTCCTTGTTTCATCTCAAGGTTGATATCATGAAGAGCTATCCGCTTGGAATCGTAGGCAAACTGAACATGGTCGAATTCGATGTGACCTTTCATATCCTTCAGTTCCACGGCATTTTTCTTCTCCTCGACATTTGGTTCTTCATCCAGGAATTCAAAGATCCGTTCAGAGGCTGCCATCGCCATAAGAAGCTGGTTGTACATCATCCCCAGTCTGGATATAGGTTCCCAGAACATCCCAAGGAAGAAGGCGAACGATACAAACGTTCCGACCTGGATATCTCCCTGAAGAATCAACCAGGCCCCAAATGAAACGAGGATGACTGTACCGATGGCATTGCTCATTTCGACAAACGGACGAAACATCGCGCTTTTTTTCGTCGCTTCCTTCCATGCGAGAAAGTTATCCGTGTTCACCCCGTCAAAGTATTCGGTATTTTCCTTCTCCTGTGTAAAGGACTGGGTAATCCGAATGCCCTGCAGACTTTCATTCAAGTGGGAATTCAGCCTGGACTGCTGGATTCGTACCTGCTGCCAGGAGCGTCGGATATTCCGGCGCAGCTTCGTGGAAATATAGAACATCAGCGGCATGATCACGAGAATCGCCAGGGCAAGCTTCGGATCGAGTGCCAGCAGAATAGCGATGATCCCAGTTAAGAGAACAATATCCATCAGAAGGTTGATGATCCCGTTTGTAAACAGTTCCTGAAGCGAGTTGATATCATTCATAATCCGCACGAGAATGGAACCGGCAGATCTTGAATCAAAAAACTTGTGCGACAGCCTTTGGACATGGGAAAACAAATGCTGTCGGAGATCATAAATCACGTTCTGCCCCAGAATGTTGACATACTTAATCCTCAAGGCGTTGGCGATGTAGCTGAGAACATACAAGCCTGCAATTCCCAGCACCAGCTGGATCAATAAACCGTTGTCTCTTTCTGCAATCGCAGTATCAATAGCCACCTTACCAATTAAAATCGGTACAATCAGCCGGACGAGCGTGGAAATCAGCATGGAAATAATGGATACAGGCAGAAGTTTTTTTGTATACGGCTTGATGTACGTAAGCAGACGCCACATCTGTGCCCAGTTAAAAGGCTTCTCAATGGCCTGATCCTGTGAATATTTGAAACGGTTTAAGTGTTTATTTTTTCCTGCCATAGAATGTCCCTCCTTCCTTTCATCGATGGGAAGCTGTATTTAGAATCTTTTCTTTGTCCTGGTATTGAATATCGTAAATGCGTTGATACGGTCCTCCATTGCTCAACAGCTCTTCATGCACCCCGCGTTCTTTCACGCTTCCATCTTCGAGAACGATGATTTCATCGGCGTGCTTCAACGAGGAAATGCGGTGGGCAATGATGAATGTCGTACGGCCTTTCATGACTTCCTGTAGAGCTTTTTGGATGTTGAACTCGGTTTCCATATCCACAGCTGAGGTCGCATCATCCAAAATGAGGACAGCAGGGTCAATAAGAATCGCACGGGCAATCGCAATCCGCTGCTTTTGTCCGCCGGATAATCCCATGCCCCTCTCTCCAAGGAGCGTATCATAGCCTTCGGACAACTCCATGATAAACTCATGAGCCTGGGCTCTTTTGGCTGCATCAATCACATCATCCATAGTCGCATCTGGATTACCATAGGCGATATTTTCCTTGATCGAAGTCGAGAATAAAAACGATTCCTGGAGCACGAAGCCTATATTCTTCCGGAGGGTTCTCAATCCATAATCCGAAACCGGCCGGCCGTCGACAAGCACCTCCCCTTTTTCCGGTTCATAAAAACGGGTAATCAGCTGGGTGATACTCGTCTTGCCTGACCCTGTAGCTCCGATTAACCCGATCGTTTTCCCAGGTGGGGCATCAAAGCTGATCTCCTTTAGTGCTGAGTCATCATCCTCCACATACGTCAGTGTGACATCCTTGAAGGTGACATGGCCTTTCAGTCGTTCCTGATGGATGGCATCCTCCTTTTCGGTAATCTCTTCCGGAGCTTCTAATATCTCAAGCAGCCGCTCGCCGGATGCTTTGGCCTGTGAAAACTGGTTGATGACAAACCCCAGATTCATCAATGGACCGAGGATATACCATACAAAGCTGAAAAAGGCCACCAGCTCTCCAAGCTGGAGCGAGCCATTGATGACAAGATACCCGCCATAGGCCAGCAGTGCCACAACCGACACGTTTCCGATAAACTCCATCAGCGGAAAATAACGCGACCATATGTTGGAGGTGTCGATATACTTCGTCCTGTAGTCATTGCTGCGGTTGGAGAAACGACCGATTTCAAAATCCTCTCTGGAAAGAGATTTTACCGTGTTCATTCCACTGATATTTTCCTGTACTCTTGTATTCAATTTACCGAATGATTTCCGGATTTTACGAAAAGCCGGGTGCACACGGCGGTCAAACCGGTAGACGACTATCCCAAGAAACGGCATTGCAGCCATCGTGACCAGTGCCAGAGGAACGGAATAGTAAAACATGACAATCAAGCTGATCACAATCAACAGGACAATCCGGAGCAGTTCTGAAAAGCCAAAGGATAAAAAGAACCGGAAGCCTTCCACATCCGCTGTCAAACGGGACATCAGATCCCCCGTTTTCGCGTTGTCATAGTAACGGAAAGGCAGACGCTGCAGTTTCTTGTAAATTTCATCCCTGAGTGTGTAAACCGAACGTATGCCGAAATAATCTCCATAATACTGGTTGAAATATGTAGCGATTCCTTTAACAATCATAAGTCCGATAAAAGCAGCACATAAATAGGGAATTAAGCTGTACTGCTCCCCTGATACGGCATCGTCAATCGTTTTCTGCAGGACAATCGGATAAACCACGGTAATAGCTGTAACAAAAAGCAGGGCGAACATGGACCATAAAAAATAACTTTTAAACGGCCAGTAAAACTGTTTCAACTTTTTGAACGTATCCAAATCATGACCTCCTTCGCTGTCAACGTATTTATAAATATATCGGGTATCGAAATAAATTGCCACCCATTTGAAATAATTTTTAAAATTTTCTGTTAAGACCTTTCCCGCTTTACCGCAGGATCTCAGCAAATGGCTCCTGGGTTCCCTTCCCCGGCTTTTGGATCTTGTCCAGCCTGAACAGCTCACGCCTGCCTATGTCTTTCCATTATATGCACAAGATTAGGGTGTCCCTATACGCCTCTTGGCAAATAGAAAGAAATGTAAAAAACGCAAGCGGATATGCGAAGTTTTATGCGTATTTTCGACAAATCATTGAAATCATCCCTTACGTTCCGCTATTCTATTAGAGAGGTCAGTACAAGGACATAAAGAAAGGAGCTCCATGCAGCTATGAATTTATTTGAAGAAGGAATGCAATTTAACCTCTCAGAGCTTGTCGAACTGCTCATTCAAGTCGGCTTGAAAGTGCTCGTACTCCTGATCGGTTATGCTATTGCAAAACCACTCGGCCGTAAAGCCATCGAATCGGCCATCAACCGCTTAAGTACCCAGAGGAAACTCTCCGAAGGACGGAATAAAACGTTACAGAAACTTTCTGTTAACCTCTTTTCCTATGCTCTTATTTTCATCCTCGTCATGATGCTCTTCAGTGCTGTCGGCATTGAAATCGGCCCTCTCCTTGCCGGTGCAGGAATCGTTGGTCTTGCGATCGGTTTCGGAGCCCAGGGTCTTGTGTCAGACATTGTCACCGGCTTTTTCATCCTGCTTGAACGTCAAGTGGAAGTGGATGATTACGTAACCGCCGGCGGTTATGACGGAATTGTCGAGGAAGTAGGCATCCGCACAACCCGCATCCGGAGCTTTGATGGAACGTTGAACTTCATTCCAAACCGCAACATTTCAGGTGTAGCCAACCACTCCCGCGGCAACATGCGTGCCCTTGTGGACATTGGCATCGGGTATGATGAGAACATTGACGAAGCAATGGCTGTCCTGCAGAAAGTGGCTCAGGACTTCCAAGAGGATGAACGCTTCAAAGAAGGTCCGGACGTCCTTGGTGTCCAAAGCCTCGGATCATCCGATATCGTCATCCGTATTCTTGGTAAGACGGAAAACATGGAACAGTGGGCCGTGGAACGCGACTTGAGAAAAGCGATGAAAGAAGCGCTTGATGCTGCAGGCATTGAAATTCCGTTCCCTCATCAAGTCTACGTTCATAAAAACGAAGAATAACAGAAAAACGCCCGGATGATTTTATCCGGGCGTTTTCTCATTCTTCCACTTTCCATATTTCCACTTTTTTTATCTGCCCTTTCACCATATCGACAACCTTAAAGGAATAGCCGCTGCTCACGACAACTGTCCCTTCTTCAGCCTCATAGTCCTGCGTATAAATCCAGCCGGATATTGTATCAATGTCCTCATGGTGAAGATGTACCTGGAAGTACTCATTAATATCCTGAACCGCTGTTTTCCCCTCGACGAGGTAGTGGCCGTTTTTCAAGCGTTTGATGTCCCGTTCCTCTTCTGCATCGAATTCATCCCTGATTTCCCCGACGATCTCTTCCAGGATATCCTCGACCGTCACGATACCGGCCGTCCCGCCATACTCATCAATCAGAACAGCCATATGGTTGTGCTCCTTCTGCATTTTCACCAACAGGTCATGAATGGGCACATTTTCGAACACTTTCATCACAGGCCTCATGAAAGGCCGGAGGGATGTATGATGTTCTGCATCATCAAACAGCAGCTCTTTCATATGGATGATTCCGATCACTTCATCCTTATTCCCATCTATAACAGGATAACGGGTAAAACGATTCTGCTTCACTTCACGTATGATGTTGGACACCGGCTGATGGACATTGATCACAGCCATTTCTGTCCGGGGGATCATAATCTCCTTGGCTGTACGGTTATCAAATTCAAATATCCGGTCGACATACGTATATTCTGAACGGTTGATTTCGCCTTTTTGATAGCTTTGGGATAATATATGGCGCAGTTCTTCTTCAGAATGAGCCTCTTCAGATTCATTCGCTGTATGAAATCCCATCATCCGTACAAAGATATTGGCAGCGCCGTTCAACAGCCAGATCAGCGGGTACATGACCTTGCTGTAGAGCATTAAAGGCCTGGATAAGACCAGCGTGAGCGCTTCTGCTTTTTGGATGGCTACTGTCTTCGGAGCGAGTTCCCCGAGTACGACATGAAGAAATGTGATGACGAAAAACGCAATCGCAAAGGAGAGCGTGTGGGTAACTCCTTCAGGAAGCGGAAAACGATCAAACAAAGGCCGGAGCAGGACATCCAGTGTCGGTTCGCCCAGCCACCCTAAACCGAGGGCTGTGATCGTGATTCCGAGCTGACACGCCGATAGATAGTAATCCAGGTCATTCAACACTTTCAAGGCGTTGCCCGCCCGTTTATCCCCATCGGAGGCAGCCGACTCAATCCGTGTTTTTCTCACTTTTACGATTGCAAATTCACTCGCTACAAAGAAAGCTGTCAAAATGATTAAAACCGCTACTGCAGATAACTTCAACACCGATTCCATTTCAGCCGATCCCCTCCACTATAGAAAAAGAGGAGTCGTCCCTCCTCTTTTTCCATCATTGCTTATGTGAACTTCTCCTACACATGTTTTACCATTACTGACGTATTCTAAACACCTTTCTCTAGTGTTCACATAAGCGGGGAAGCTATACGCCTGCTTACAAAGAACGAAGCGTTTGTTCGACAGTGTCAACGCCTACAACCAGCGCTTCCTCTTTCGGCATTAAAGAAGATTGATGCAGACCTGCCTCCGAGTCCACCCCAAGCCAGAACATAAAACCCGGAATCTCTTTCAACATGTATCCGAAATCTTCCCCTGTCATGGCCATAGGGGCTTCTTTGAACGTATAGGAAAGATTATTCATCACCTTTTGAAAAGCTTCCACCTGCTCCTTGTCGTTATACACCTGATGATAAGTGGAGCCGTAATCTATGGAAATGCTGCAGTCGTGGGCAATTTCAAACCCGCGCGCGATTTTTTCGATTTCTTCTTTCACAAGCTTCATGGATGCTGGAGAAAGAGTGCGGATCGTTCCTTCAAGCCTTGCTGTTTCTGCGATGATATTCTGTACAGTGCCGGCCTCGATTTTCCCTACGGTAATGACGGCACTGTCGAGCGGATCCATCCGGCGGGCCACAATCTGCTGGATGTGTGTAACAAACGTACTTGCCGCCACACCCATATCATGCGTCAGGTGAGGAAAGGCGGCATGCCCTCCTACCCCCTTGAAATCGATGAAAAGTTCACTCGTGTTGGCAAACAACAGGCCCGGACGCGAAGTCACTGTCCCGACAGGAAGGTCAGGAGCTACATGCAGCGCAAAAATAATATCCGGCTTCATTCGTTTCATTGGCTCAGAGGCCAGCATCGGCTCGGCTCCGCCCGGGCCTTCTTCCGCCGGCTGGAAGAGAAATACAATGTCGTCTTCTGCTGGCTGTTCAGCCAGCCGGGTCAATGCACCGAGGGCAATGGTCATATGAAAATCGTGCCCACACGCATGCATACGCCCTTCATGGATCGATGAAAACGGATAACCGGTGGTTTCTGTCAAAGGCAGGCCGTCGATATCTGCGCGGTACCCGATCGTCCGCTTCCCTTCTGTCCCTTTCACATAGACGAATACACCGGTCCTCCACGTTTCTACCGTTAACCTTTCCTGAGGCAGTGTATCAATATAGGAAAGTAAATAGGTCTGTGTTTTAAATTCTTCAAATCCCAATTCAGGGATTTGATGCAGTTCCCTGCGGATGTCTATCAGTTGATCCAGTTGCAAAACACTCACTCCTTCTATAGAAAAACCCTGCAGACCGCAGGGTATCAGACAGGCGCAGCCCACTTTGGACTACGCCTGTATAAAGCTTATGAAGTGGAATTAGTTATCCAGCTTACGCAGCTCCTGTTTGATTTCTGTTTTTGATTTTGTCTGGTCATCAATTTCCTTGATCACTTTAGCCGGGGTTCCCGCCACGAGTGTGTTTGCCGGTACATCTTCAGTTACAATCGCTCCAGCTGCTACAACGGCACCTTCTCCTACTGTGACACCTTCAAGGACGACCGCATTGGCACCAATGACAACGCCGTCTTCTACTACAACCGGTTGGGCAGAAGGCGGCTCGATGACTCCCGCGAGAACGGCCCCTGCACCGATGTGGCAGTTCTTACCGACCGTCGCGCGGCCGCCGAGAACGACGTTCATATCAATCATTGTGCCTTCTCCGACTACGGATCCGATATTGATCATCGCTCCCAGCATGATCACCGCTCCATCACCGATTTCCACTTGATCACGGATCACAGCACCCGGCTCGATCCGCGCATTGACTTTCTTCAGGTCAAGCAGCGGAATGGCAGAGTTGCGGCGGTCATTTTCAAGGACATAATCCTCAATGTCATTTTCATACTGTTCAAGAAGTGGCTGAATGACTTTCCATTCTCCGAAAATGACACCTGTTTTTCCAGTAATGAAGTCCTGGATCTGGTCACCAAACTCAAGGCTTTCCAGATTGTTACCTTTAAGATAAACCTTTACAGGTGTAGATTTTTCACTGTTTGAGATAAAAGAAATAATCTCGTTGGCATCCATTTGTTTCATCAGTCATTTCTTCCTCCTTTATGTATCTTTCATCCTTTACTTTATCAAAGGATGTCCGGGGTTATCAATCTTTTTTCGGAATTTGCAGAATCAGTAGAAAACTTACGGCCGCTAAAAGGACCAGACTGATGTATACGATATGAAGTCCCGAGGTCAGTCCATGCTGCAGTACGGCAAGAGCTTCTTCACCTAAAGACAGCCGTGTTTCTTCCCGGAGCAGGGCGTTCGTATCGTTAATGCTCAATTTACTGCCCATGCCGGCCTCCTCAATCGCATCAGATACGCGGCTGTTCAGCAGACCGCCGAGAAGGGCTGCTCCAAGCGCACTTCCGATCGTCCTCATAAACATGTTGGAAGCCGTCGCGATCCCTCTTTTCTCCCAAGTTACACTATTTTGAATGGAGACGATAAAAGAAGTGGTCGTCAATCCCATCCCGATTCCAATGAACAAAGAACCAGCTGCTGCGAATAAAGGTCCTTTCTCAGGAGAAAGCAAGGAAAAGAGAATGCTTCCCACTATAAGAGAAACACCGCCGGCGAGAGCTGTAGGTCTGAAACCGATCTTCAAAAACAACCGTCCGGCAGCTGCTGATGCCGCCGGCCAGCCAATCGACATTGTCGTAAGGGTAAATCCTGCCACTGTAGCGGACTGCTCCATCACGCCCTGGACAAAAGCCGGAAGGTAACTGCTCACCCCGATCAAAATCATACCTGTAATCAGAGACGTGGCATTGGAGTAACGGATGGACCGGATCTGCCACAAGTCGAGCGGCATCATCGGGTCCTCCATCTTTCTTTCATGAATAACAAAAGCCAGGGCCCCTCCTGTGGAAATCACACCCAGTGCAGCCATCCCCCACGAAAGCCACGGGATGCTTGTCCCGCCCTCAACCAAAATGACAATCAAGGAACTGATCGTAATCATCACCCATACGGAACCGGGCAGGTCTACGCTCCGTTTTTCTTTCGTTTTCTCTTCCTTAAAGAAGAATAAAATGCCCAGCAGAGCCAGCATACCGAGAGGCAGGTTCATCCAGAAGACATAAGGCCAGCTGAGCACATCGACGAACAATCCGCCGAGCAGCGGTCCTGCGACTGCAGATATGCCCCACACACTGGACAGCCATCCTTGGATCCGGGCCCGTTCTTCTTTTGTATAGATATCTCCGACGATGGTGGTTGCTATCGGCATCAAAGCCCCTGCACCAAGTCCCTGTATCAGCCTTGCCCCAATCAGGACTTCCATTGAAGGCGCGAGCGCACATAAAACCGCTCCGGTTAAAAACAGACCGATGCCGGTCATAAACACAGGTTTCCGACCAAAAACATCAGAGAGACGGCCGAAGAGCAGAACGGTGGCCGCATTCGTCAAAAGATAAGCGGAGAACACCCATGAATACCATCGGAAACCGCCGAGGTCTGCAGCGATACTCGGCATGGCTGTTGAAACGATGGTAGCTTCAATAGCCGCCAGAAACATCGCCAGCATAATCGAAGCGAGGACCAGTCCTCTATTTTGTTGTGTATTCGACATATGTATCTCCACCTTTTTCGTTATAAAAAAAAGATGACACCCGGTGGATGTCATCCATTTTACCATAGATGGAAGATTATGTTGTCTCCAGCATGGTATACTTCAACGTTTCATGATAGTGTTTGCTGAATTGTTTTAATATCGTTCTACGGGTCACAATACCGTCGAATTCGCCTTTGTCGTCTGTTACACATACAAAAGGATGATCGATCAGTTTGTGAAGCGCATCAATCATCGTCTGCTCCTTGGTGAGGCATGGGACTTGATCATCCATGACTTCCTTAACCATAATTTCAGAAAGACGGTTCATCTCGAATTCTTCTATACCAATCGTTTCCTCTAAAATTCTCGTTTTGCTGATCACACCTTGAAATGTATAGGATGGGTCCAGTACAGGAACAGCGGAATACCCGGATTTCACTAATACGAGCAGGGCATGCTCCAACGGGTTGCTGATTTGTACGTGGGCCACTTTCTCAGATGGAATCATCAGCTCAGATACTAATGGAATACGCAGTGTTTCTTTTTGTAAACTTACCATGTTCTACTTCACTCCTCTTTTTTTCACAAACATTGAAGGAGCAGAAAGAGACGTTCATTGGACCATAAACAGTTTATCATACATCATCCTAAAACTCGAACCGCAATTCCCGACAAATCTCTCTCTGACCAGGTTGACGATTATCTGATACCCCGATTCGCAGGCTGTCAAAACCTGTAAAACACACTTGGTCTTTATAATTTTTTCTTAACCGCTTATAATGAATATAATTGAACAATATTGGGGTTGAATCGATGCTGACACATACATTTACGAAAAAGGAAGAAATCGCAAATGCCGTAACTCACGGAATTGGAGCCGTCCTGAGTGTGGCTATGCTTGTCCTGCTGATAGTTTTCGCAAGTCTCGGAGGCAATGCGTGGCACATTACAAGTGTGACGATTTACGGAGTAACGATGCTCCTGCTCTACACTTCTTCGACTCTCGTCCATAGTTTTCCTCCCGGCCGCGCCAAAGATCTCTTTGAGATTTTCGACCATTCCGCCATCTATTTGTTTATTGCCGGGACGTATACACCGATTCTCCTCGTTCCACTGAGAAGTTCCCTCGGCTGGACGCTTTTCGGGATCGTGTGGGGAATTGCCATTCTGGGGATCGTTTTCAAAGTATTTTTCGTGAAAAAGTACGTCTTTATGTCCACGGTCTTCTACCTGCTGATGGGCTGGCTCATCGTCCTCGCCTGGGAGCCTTTGACTGCCCAGTTACCAGCTGCCGGCATCACCTACCTCGTCGTAGGAGGCGTCCTTTATTCCATCGGGTCCATCTTTTACGTATGGAGAAGCTTCACTTACCACCATATGGTATGGCACCTGTTCGTACTCGGAGGATCGATCCTTCACTTCTTCACGATTTTCTTTTATATCATCGGATAAAAAAACGCTGCGCTTTATGCGCAGCGTTTAGCTTTTAGAGAAACCTTTTTCCAAAGGAGTGGTCATCAATACTTGGTCATGGATAGGATTTTTCCCACGCAGGCCGCAGTAACGCAGCTTGTCCTGTTCTTTTGAAACGGCGGAGGAGCGATGCTTAACGTTCTCTTTTATCCGAGGGTAAAGCTGTCTTCCCACAGGCATCGGCACGAGGAGCGTTCGGTGGTGACGCCTGCGGGAACAGCGCGAGCCGAAGATCCACTTGGTCAAAAGGGTTTTCTTGACCAAGTTAGCTGAGGCCGTGCCCGCGGCAAGCATCCACCGATAAGCGGAACGTGTCACCCTCAACACGACAGGCGGACAACTCTAACTGGATAACACGGCTTTTTCTACAGCCTGAACGCTGCGCTTTATGCGCAGCGTTTTTTATTTAGACTACATCGTATCCTTGATCTTCGACTGCTTCTTTCAAAGCTTCATTGGAGACCGTATCGTTATGAGAAACACGGACCTCTCCCGATTTCAGGTTGACATCGGCTTGTTCCACACCGGAAAGTCCGGCTAAAGCTCCTTCCACCGCTTTCTTGCAGTGGTCACATGTCATTCCTTCTACTTGGAGCATCGTTTCCATTATCGTTCCTCCTTTACAATTTAACCCGCTTCAGTCTGAGAGCATTGGTTACAACACTGACCGAGCTGAAGGCCATGGCCGCACCAGCCACCCAGGGCGCGAGCAGCCCGAGCGCCGCCACCGGAATCCCTGCACTGTTGTAGGCGAGTGCCCAGAATAAATTCTGGCGGATGTTGCGCATCGTCTTCCTGCTGAGGGAAACGGCCTGGCTGAGATGGGCAAGGTCTCCTCCGACTAGAGTAATATCTGCGGTTTCAATCGCAACATCCGACCCAGTCCCGATCGCTACCCCTATATCGGCCACAGCAAGCGAGGGAGCATCGTTGATTCCATCCCCGACCATGGCTACTTTATGACCTTCCTGCTGCAGTTCCTTCACTTTTTCCGCTTTCTCTTCTGGAAGCACTTCTGCAAAGACGCCGTGAATGCCTACTTCCTTGGCAATCGCTTCAGCCGTCCGGCGGTTGTCTCCTGTGACCATGTACACATCCAGACCAAGCTTCTTCAAATCGGCAACAGCTTCCCTTGATGATTCCTTCACCGTATCAGCCACAGCCATAATACCTGCAAGTGCAGCGTCGACAGCAATGAACATCGCTGTTTTCCCTTCCTGCTCAAAATCTGCCATTTTCGATTCATATGCCTCATAATCCAGCTGTTCCCGTTCCATCAATTTTCTCGTACCGATCATAATGTGGTGTCCCTCTATGTCTGCAATGACCCCATAGCCAGGAACGGCTTCAAATCGCTCAGGTTCTGCCAGCGCTGTCTCCTGCTTTCCCGCATAGTCAACGACCGCTTCCGCAAGCGGATGCTCAGATGCCGATTCTGCAGAAGCAGCGAGATGCAGCAGATCAAAACGATCATCAAACGATTCAAAGTTCGTGACTTCCGGTTTCCCTTTCGTAATGGTCCCCGTTTTATCCAACAGAATAGTGGTCAGGTTATGTGTCCCCTCCAAATATTCTCCGCCTTTGTATAAAATGCCGTGTTCTGCTCCCTTACCGGTCCCAACCATGATCGAGGTCGGCGTAGCAAGACCAAGGGCACAAGGGCAGGCAATAACAAGGACAGCAATCGCAGCCTCCAGAGCAGGCCCCCATTCTCCTGGAGATACAAAGATCATCCATACTAAGAAAGTCATCAAGGCGATTCCGACGACAATCGGCACGAAAATTCCGGAAATCCGATCCGCTGTACGCTGGATGGGAGCTTTGGACCCCTGGGCCTCTTCGACGATTTTCACGATGCCGGAAAGAGCGGTATCCTTCCCTACCCTTTCCGCTGTCATTCGGATTGTACCATGCTTATTGATGGTGGATCCGATGACCGCTTCTCCTTCCATTTTCTCGACCGGAATCGATTCACCGGTAATCATCGATTCGTCGATGGAAGTCATCCCGGAGCGGACCGTCCCGTCGACGGGTATTTTTTCTCCAGGTTTAACGATGAGCTCATCGCCCACCTGAACCTGTTCAACAGGAATTTTCTCTTCTTTTCCGTCTCTAAAAACGACAGCTTCCTTCGCCTGCAGATTCAGCAGGTGGGAAAGAGCGGCTGTTGTTCTTCCCTTAGCAAGGGCTTCAATCAACTTCCCGACGAGGATCAGCGTAATGAGGACGGCACTCGTTTCAAAATAAAGATCCGGCATCCCGTCTGATGCGCTCATCCAGCCGATCATTTCTACAACACTGTAAAAATAAGCCGCCGAGGTACCCAGAGCAACGAGTACATCCATGTTGGCACTCTTATTGGATAACGCCCGCCAGGCCCCTTTGTAAAACGGCGCCCCGATGTAAAACTGGACGGGAGTTGCCAGAAGAAATTGAAACCACGGATTCATCAGCAGTTCAGGCACGTAAAAAGCAAGACCAAAAGGAAGATGACCAGCCATCGTATATAGCAGAGGAAGGGAAAGGAGAGCCGAAATCCATAACCGGCGTTTCTTCTGTTGGATTTCCTCTTCTTTCTTTTCCTTCTGATCCTCCCGGTCACGTTTCACTACGGCACCGTATCCGAGCTTTTTCACGCGGGCAATGATATCATCGACCGTGACTTCCGATGGGTCATATTCCACGACTCCTGCTTCTGTCGCCAGATTAATGGCTGCCTCATTGACGCCATCCGTCCGGCTCAGCACTTTTTGGATGCGGGAGGAGCAGGCAGAGCATGTCATCCCTTCAATATCAAGTTCCAGCTTTTCCATGCGGAGACCATAGCCGAGTTTCTCCACCCGTTCTTTGATCTGATTGGCATCGACTTCATCATTACGGTAGGAAACAGACGCTTTTTCCATGGCCAGATTGACGTCTGCCTGTTCCACGCCATCCATTTTATTTAACACGTTTTCAATTCTGGAAGCACAGGCGGAACATGTCATTCCTGTTACACCAAATTGTATTTCTTTTGTATCTGACATATCATGATCCCTCCTTATTTGGAGAACTGCTGGACGACTTTCATTAATTCATCAATGGCTTCGTCTCCGTCTCCCTTTTGAATAGCATCTTTCACACAGTGGTGTGTATGCCGCTCAAGAAGAGAATAGCCGACACGTTTCAAGGCTTTATCTATGGCAGAAATCTGCACGAGAATATCGACGCAGTAACGGTCATCCTCGACCATTTTCTGGATACCACGGACTTGACCTTCAATTCTCCGCAGCCTGTTTACGACGGCCTGCTTTTCATCGTCGGTTCTTGGCGTCACCGGGGCTTTCCCGCTGTTCTCAGGTAATGAGTGCTCACACATGTTCTCCGCCTCCTTTGATAAGCTTAATATACCCGGTATAGGTATAGATAGTCAAAAGAAACGTTTGAAAATCTATGTAGGTTTCATATTTTCATAATTACTTACCGGGGGTATACAAAAGTGACATCTTATATAAAAAACTGATCGAATGGCTTACCATCCTCAGATGACGAAAGTCTTGAATGTTGTATAGCCGATCAACGGCTGGATCCTCGTCAACAAGGAATCAAAGAAGCGAGGGAGTCTAAGTACAAGGCCTGCTGTTCAAGTCCATTAAGCATAAGAACCTTTGAAACAAACAAAAAACTGCCGGGAATTTTCCCCGGCAGTTTCCGATTATAGGTTTGTCTTCATTCATACAGGACATGCCTGCTCATGGAAGAACCGATTGGGTCTGTTTCCTCCCGGCATTTATACACAATGGGATGATAAACGTTTAAAAAGGAAACTTATTCAACCACTGACCACCATCCAAGGTGATACACTCTCCGTTCATATAAGCCGCTTCCTCAGAAAGAATAAACCTTGCCAGTCCGGCAATCTCTTCTGGAGTTCCGACACGTCCGAGCGGCACCGATTGAATCGTACGCTGCGCAGCCTTTTCGGACTGAAATAACTTATCGGCCCCTCCCGTACGTTCAATCGGTCCCGGAGCTATGGCGTTGGCCCGGATTCCATACTTACTTCCCCACTCCACCGCAAGGGTCCGGGTCATCGTGAGAACGCCGGCTTTCGCTGAGGCAGAATGAATGACGCCGGCCCCGGCATTCCAGGCATATGTAGCCACCATGTTCAGGATCGACCCTTTGATATGGTTTTCAATCCAGTACTTGCCAACGGCCTGACTGCAGTAGAATGTACCATTAAGGACAATATTAATAACCGAATTCCAGCCATTTGGTGAAAGTTCTTCAGCTGGAGCTATAAAGTTACCGGCCGCATTATTGACGAGGTGGTCGATGGTCCCGAATGTATCAACGGTTTCCTGTACCATCCGCTGTACATCCTCCACTTCCCTGACATCCATTTGAATGGTCAGAACAGCAGACTCATCTCCGCCTGCTATTTCCTGTTTAGCGGCCGCCAGACGTTCTTCGTTCCTTCCAGTAATAGCTACACGGGCTCCTTCGGAAACGAAACGTTTCGCCATATGGAGCCCCATACCGCTTGACCCACCAGTAACGATGATTACTTGATCCTTCATCATGTACCTCCATCTTTTTGACTTCTTAACTTACATTCCACAAAAGGAAAATGAATTCCTGTTCATTTTAGAAATTTAATCGATCATTCGACTTCTTCTTACAGTAATTCGTGATATAATGACGAAAGAATTTCAGAGGAGAATCGCTATGAACTTAACACGCCGCCAGTTTATCAAGCGGATGACCGCCGGAATAGCCGGATTTGTGGGGATCGGTGCGCTCGGTTATTCTTATGCCTGGTATATAGAGCCGCGTCTGCTTTCCAGACAAATGTATGTCATCGAGCATCCAAAGGTACCTCGTGCCTTTCATAACTTTAAAATACTGCAGTTTTCCGATACCCACCTCGGGTTTCATTATGATTTGGAACAACTTGAGAAGCTTGTCCGGAAAATCAATGAAGAAGAGCCTGATCTGCTTTTGTTCACGGGTGACCTGGTGGATGAACCGCAGACGTATCCTTTTTCACCGAGGCTTGTGGATGTACTCAAAAAACTCCACACCTCCAAAGGGAAATACTGGATTTACGGCAACCATGACCATGGCGGTTATGGGACCGAGAAAATTCATCAGGTGATGGATGCCTCCGGTTTTCAACTGCTCCAAAATGAGCATAGATCCATAAAAAACGGGAACGCTTCCTTCACTCTGGCAGGACTGGATGATGTGATGCTCGGGAAACCGGACATTGCCAGAGCTTTATACGGGGCGGATGAAGAGCTTTTCACATTGTTGATGGTTCATGAGCCGGATGTAGCCGACCGCTTCACAGACAGAGCTGTCGATATCCAGCTTTCTGGTCACAGTCATGGCGGTCAGGTGCAGCTCCCTTTGATTGGTCATCTGATTACACCGCCTTATGCCGATAAGTATGTGGAAGGACATTATTCAATCACACAAACCTTCGACTTATATGTAAGCCGCGGGATCGGTACGACAAGACTCCCTTACCGTTTTCTCTGCAGGCCGGAATATTCCGTCTTCCAGCTCAAGCATAAGGGTTTCTGACTCGTACAGTTTTGTGACAGATGACAGAACCGGCGCCTCTCTTCTCCCCTGAATGTTACACTAGACTCATCTAAAGACATGGAGGCAGGAACATGAATGCAAAACTTTGGTTTGGACTACTATGTACCGTTCTCTTTATAACGGGATGCGGATCGCAGGATGTCAATCCCCTCCACGCTGTCAATCAGAACGGAGAAGAACGAACCCTCCCCCAGTCCTATGAAGGGGACTACTGGATCGTTGATTTCATTTTCACCAATTGTGAAACCGTCTGCCCTCCAATGACCGGACATATGTCCAGACTCCAGCAGCACTTGGAATCGGAAAATCTGGACGCCCGGCTCGTATCTGTGAGTGTGGATCCGGAGAATGATACGAAGGATGTGCTGAAAAGCTTTGCGGATGCCTATCAGCCAGACTACGACAATTGGGACTTCCTGACGGGCTATTCCTATGAGGATGTCAAAGAATGGTCAATCAAATCCTTTCAATCCCCTGTCAAGAAAATGGAAGATTCCGATCAGATGGCCCACGGAACGAGCTTTTTTCTTGTCGGTCCTGACGGGGACATATTAGAGAATTACAGTGGGACAAGTGCCGACAGCATCAACGAGATCATCAAAGATTTAAAAGAATATAAAAAGTGACCAATGTAAAATGTTGTCAATCGATAGAGGGAACGCTATACTTGGATGGAAAGGAGATCTTAGATGAACAGAAAGCAGCTATCCGACCGTGAAATTGCCGAATCATTATTCATCGTAAACCGCCACGCAAAAACGGCTCCTGAGCCGAAACATTTATATGACATAAAAAAACACACCATCGACCTCCTGCTGAAGGAGAAACGGGCCAGGAAAGTTGGTCTTCATTATTCTGATCATCCTCGTTTAAGTCAGCAGCATTCCACTCTTCTGATCGAAATTGGCGGGTATTATTTTCACGTACCAGCAGCAAAGGATGACTTCCAGCACCTGGAACACCTTGGCCGGGTCGACCAGTCCTACCGCAACCCTAAGCCGAAGCTGTCTTTGTCCCGTGCGAAACGGACCTTATACCAATATTTAAACTGGAAGCAGCCGGAAAAGAGCTCTCCCCGCGCTTTTCATTCCACTCCGCAGCCATCCCTGCTCGGCCAAAGGACGGAAACCCCTTGGAATCAGCGCCCAAGAAGATGAATGTAATTCTCTTCCTTTTTGATGTTTCGTTCTTTCAGGAAGAAGGAATGAAAGTACCAGAGGAGGAGGATCACTATGACGATGAATCCAATGGACGATTTTCTATGGCACTTGAAAAAGTATATGGAGTATACCACAGAAATGAGAGCTTCTTATGAGCATCTATCCGATCATGAAAAAAGCCTGATTGTAGAATCATCCCCTACAAAACAAGGGCCGGAAACCCTTTCTAAACAGGCCTATGCCTGGCATGACGAACTGTTTGAACGACTGAAGAAATAAAGAAAAATCCGCTGATTCCAGCGGATTTTTCTTTATGTTACAAGATGTTTTGATCGATGATTTTGACCAGCTCCACGATTTCCGGTTTGGAAACCTGGGCATCTGCCCCTACTCGTTCTCCTTTATGTCGGAGATCTTCTGTAATAAGGGAGGAAAATATGACAACAGGAAGTACCTGCAGCTGCTCATGCTCTTTCAACAGTTTCGTAAAATGATGACCGTCCATCATAGGCATTTCGATATCTGTAATGATCAGCTGGTATTCCTCGGTCATCGTTTTTCCTTCTTCCATCATTCCTTCGAGATGATCCCACGCCTCCCTGCCGTTTTCAAAACTGACGGTCTGATCATACCCGGCTTCACTCAACGTTTCCTGAAGCATCGCACGGAGCATGGCAGAGTCTTCAGCTATAAGGATCTTTTTCGAAGAACGCTCCCGCTGTCCCAGCTCCCGGAGCTGTTCTTTTTTCATACTCGTTTCCGGGTTGATATCAGCGACCACTTTTTCGAAATCAAGCAGAAGCAGCATATCCTCTTCTCTTTTGATGACCCCGGTGATCTGCGTGTCGAGGCCTTGATACATTTGATTCGGTTTTTCAATCTGTTCCCATGAAATCCGGTGAATCTGAGTAACCGTATGGACGTGAAAAACGATTTTCGTCTGGTTGAATTCCGAGAGAATAAACTTATCCTTTTCCGGACGATCAGAGGCTGGAAATCCCAGCGCATGCGCAACATCGACGACGGGCACGACTTCACCGCGTATATCGATGATCCCCTCTACAGAGGGGTGGGAGTGAGGCACTTTTGTCATTGGCTGCGGGTTTAAAATCTCTTTCACTTTTATCACATTCATACCGAAGCGGTTTTCACCAATTCCAAACTCTACGATTTCGAGTTCATTGGTACCACTCTCCAGTAAAATTCCCTGGTCCTGTTTCATGAACATCGCCCTTTCTTCTAAACATCCTCCTATAGTATCGGCAGGACTCGTCCAGTGGTGAAGAAAAAAACTCTCTTTTTAAAAGAGAGTTCAAGCAGCCTTCCTTCTTTTACGCTTCGTGAATCTGAGGTACGCCTGTTTTACCGTCAGCCACCCGGCGAGGGTGAGACCGTATCCACTGATAGCGGAAAGGCAGATGAACCAGTAGTATTCCGGCAGGGTGGATGTTGTTCCTGACATGGCATACCTGTCCACCATCTGCAGGAAAACGAGCGCGATCAATACAGAGGCCCCGCCACTTAAAAAGATGAGCCAGTTTCGCAGCATCAGCCACTCGACCACCGGCTTTACCACCCACATCAAAGCCCCCATGAAAGCAAACACCAGAAGAAACTGGATGTATTCCGGCTCCATACCAAATATCTGAAGGATATCTTCATCCAGCCATTGGATCGGTTCTTCCAAAAAGTGAGGATCGAGCCATTCACCCATATTCATCATGTACGTCTCCTTTATCCTTGTTCTCTTCTCCATTATGAACAGGAGCTTTAAGGAATAAACCTAGAGACGGTCCAGCAGGTGAGGCTGCTTGTTCTTCAGCCACTTCAATCCCTCCCGGCGGCTGAGGGGACGGCATTCATGCGTCGATAAAAAATCGATAACAGCATCCGGATCGGTTTTGCTGTATTCCCTGAGGGCCCATCCGATGGCTTTTTCGATGAAAAATTCCTTCTCCTCTCTTAAACGGAGGATGGTTTCAAATAAAAGGGCTTCATCTGTCTCCCCTTTGTACTTCAGTTGAAAAAGCAGTGCGGCACGACGCAGCCACATAAAGTCCGAATCACGGAATTGTTCTGTATATGGACGCAGCTGTTCCGGGTAGAGCTTAAAATATTCGCCGCACAGATGGGAAGCGATCATATCAACAGTATCCCACCACGGTTTCATCAAAAGGAGCTCTCTGTAAAACTCCAGCGCCTCCGGAGAAACCGCCTTTTTCCCTTTTTCCAAGACAGCCAGGGCTGCATAGTGACATTCTCTCTCAGGCATCTGAAAAAGTTGAAACGCCAATCCGAATCGTTCCTTCTCATGGTAGGTTTTACTGTCGCTCACAAAAGGAGCCAGGATTTTTTTCCTTTCGGGCGTTTGGATTCCATAGAATGGAAAGTGGTTTTTCATATAGTTTTCCATCGGCTGCCGTTGGCGGTCATCCTTATGTTCCGCCAAGGCTTCATTGATTTCAGACGCTATATACTCAGGTCTCATGTCCGGCTCATTTCTAAGTGATCCATCTGAAGAAAATCGGCCAGCTGTCCTCCAAGATCCTCTGCTTCCTGATAGCCCTGCGTATAGAGGTTGTGCAGCCGGTCGCGGTTCCTCTCAATCCGGCTGACCACCAGCGGCTGGCGGGGACGGATGACGAGAGCCCTGCCCTCCTCCTCCAATTTTCTTACGTGTTCCAACTGGGCATTGTAGTTTAAATGGCGGTCTGTCATCGTTTTAGCGAAGTTCGGAAACTTTTTATACCGCCGGTTCAAATACCAGCCCGCTTTGGATTTTTCTTTCGTATACCCGTCATTTCTTGTCAGGACGATCACATGCTTTTGATTGCCGTCATCAATCGAACGCTGCAATGGGATCGGATCGGCAATACCGCCGTCCATGAGTTGAAATCCGCCGAAGTCAATGCTGGGAGCAATCATCGGAAGCGAGCTGGAAGCCCGGATGACTTTCAGAAGACTTTCCCTGTCATGGAAGGAATCAAAAAAGACCGGTCTGCCGGAATCCATGTCTGTTGTCGCTACGACGAACTTCGTCGTCTGTTTCATAAATGAGTCATAATCGAAAGGGACCAGTTCATTTGGAAGCTTGTCGAAAAGAAAGTCCATGCCAAACAACTGCCGTTTCGTCAGCATTCGCTTATAGGATATGTATTCGGGATGATCCCCGTATTCAACAATGACCCGGTAATTCCTGCCCCGCTGTCTCGCTACATAGGAGCTGCCATTACACGCGCCGGCAGAAGCTCCGACAACATAGGGGAAATGCAGACCCTGATCGAGAAAATAATCCAGGACTCCTGCGGTATATGCTCCCCGCATCCCCCCGCCTTCCAACACTAAACCAACATCGTTCATATGGATCACCTGCCTGAAAATAGTTATGGTTTATGCTTTACATTCTCCCACGTTCCTATGAAAATGTAAAAAGCAGCCCCTTGCAGGCGGCCGCTTTTTTTAGTACAGTCATTAATTTACAACATGGTCAGGACGAAGTTTATTTGTATGTTTTTCATCTATTTGTCTTTCAATTTCTTCAATCGCTTCTTCGTCTTGCAGCAGCTGCTGCTTGTTACGATCAACAAGTTCTTCAAAAGATAAACGGTGAATCGACCTCATTCTACACTTCCTTTCCCTGTCTTAGTTTGAATTATAACAAAATTCAACAAATGATACACTTGAATTGTTTGAACATTTTGTTAACTTTATGTAAAAAGGAGAGCTATAATGGAGCATTTGATCAACCCAACAGTTAAAAACATCGAAATTTCAGGCATCCGCCGCTTTTTTAATATGGTCAGCCATTATGAGGACGTCGTTTCCCTGACCATCGGCCAGCCGGACTTCCCTACCCCTGATGCCGTCAAGCGGGCGGGTATCCAGGCGATTGAAAGAGACCAGACGAGCTACACACATAACGCCGGCCTCCTTGAGCTCCGCCAGGCGGTCCAGCATCATGCGGCCGCATCCTATGGTCTTTCTTATGACGCCGAACAGGAAATCATTATAACGGTCGGAGCATCCGAAGCGCTGGATCTTTCCCTGCGTACCATCCTCCATCCTGGAGATGAAGTTATCCTCCCCGGCCCTGTATATCCGGGATATGAACCATTGATCCGGCTCGCCGGCGGCATACCGGTATTTGCAGATACGAGTGCTGAGGAATTCAAGCTCACCGGCGGCATTATTCAGTCACATATCACCGAAAAAACTAAAGCGGTCATTCTTCCCTACCCTTCCAACCCAACCGGTGTTTCATTAACAAAAGAAGAGTTGGAGGACATCGCTGAAGTCATCAAGCAGAACGACATCTTCCTCATTGCTGATGAAATTTACAGCGAGCTCGTCTACGAACAGCCGCATACATCCATTGCTTCTATTTCGGATGTCCGCGACAACGTCATCGTCGTGAACGGAGTATCCAAGTCCCACAGCATGACGGGTTGGCGGATCGGCTATCTGCTTGCACCGGAATGGCTGTCCCGTCATCTATTGAAAGTCCATCAATATAACGTGTCCTGCGCCACCTCGATCAGCCAATATGCTGCTCTGGAAGCACTGTCCAATCAGAAGCAGGAAGCGGAGAACATGCGTGATGCCTATAAGGAACGTCGCGATTATGCAGCAGATCGACTCAAACAAATGGGATTATCATTCGCTCAGCCGGACGGTGCCTTTTATTTGTTTATCCAATTCCCCCTGGATGGTAAATCGACCACAGATAAAGCCGTCGAGCTGGTGGAAGAAGCCGGCCTGGCCCTCGTGCCGGGAGATGCTTTTTCCAGCTATGGAGAAGGATATATGCGACTTTCCTACGCTTACAGCATGGAAACACTGAAAAAAGGTCTCGATCGACTTGAGAAATATTTGAAATAACAAAAACACGTGTGACAGCTTGCAGATGCAAAGGCATCATGTGTAGATGGTCACGTGCGACTTAACGCTGGATGTTTGCATCGTCACTAAGTCTTTGTGAATCAAAGCCTTTACACATGGTTAATTGCGATCAACGTTTCTCAAAACAAACCTTTATTTACAAGATTACAGAAACAAGCCCCTTATCAGAGAAACGAAGGAAAACCGACGGCCTGGGCCAAATTGTTTTAAGACACATCCATGACGGATGTGTCTTTTTATTAGAAGTGCCTGATTTTAAAAACTTTCATTCCTCTAGTACACAAACCTATGCAGCTTCTTCTTTTTATCATAGGCTGTACTATAACGATTCAAGGAGGAAAACGAATGGCGAATTGTTGTTGTCCCGACCGCGGTGGTCAATTTGCTATGGATGAGTTCTGCGGAAACTTTACGATCGATTGTTTAACTGATACGGCAGACCCGGCATTCGACCTTGCAGAAACGGTCTGGACCTCAAGTTTTTCGATTGATGCCGGTACCATCAGTGTCTTTTATGATACCGGGTGTGCCGATCCATTGACTGTTTATGTAGCGAATGGTGGAGTGGTGGTGGATACCTTTACGATCCCCCTGGCAACACTTGGGAGTAACGGAAACACACGATCAGTGACGGTCCAGACCTTTGATGAAGTCCGGATCATTTGTAATACAGAAGCGGCAGCAGGAAACGCATGCCGGGGAAAATACTGCATCAGCGCGAATTATCGATTATGAATGGCGGGGCAGGATACCTTTTACTCCTGCCTTTTCCGATTTACCCCAAAATTCAATCTTTTTAGGAAAGGTAGTGTGCCGGTATGGCCACAATAGATGAAATTGTTGAAGCACTGGTCACTCCTTTGACAAAGTGCTGTTTAGTAAATGCTACAGTGACGGGTCCATCTGTTCAAAGTGAAATTTTCTCTACGGCGCTCCAGGGTTTTCCGACGAATGGAAATGAATTTGTCGTTTTAAGCAGTGGTTTTGCCAGCCTGTCTCCAGGAACCGCTCCTACTTTTGTTTCCCAAAACACAGGCGGGCCCATCGTGCCCGCCGGAGATCCTTTAGGTTCCCCGGACGGGCAGGTGTCTCTTGATGTTGTCACCGTCAGGCTTCAATTCCTTCTGCCGAAAGACCCCGGCAAGCTGACATTCGACTGGAAATTCGGTACCGAGGAAAATCCACAGTTTGTCGGACAGTTTGCCGACTATTTCCGGGCGGATGTCTTCACTTCTCTCGGTACAGAAAATATTGCCCTGCTTCCGGATGGAAATCCTGTAACGGTTACGAATGCTGCGCCCTTTTCCAATATGCCGAATGGGAGTTCCATGGCTCCTCTTCCACCTTTCCCTACACCTAATGATGTTACGTATAACGCTGTGACTACGGACATCTACACCGCGGAGCTTGACCTGTCCTGCTACAGCTGTGAACTGATCACCCTTCAGATCAGAGTGGCTGATGTCATTGACCGGGTGTTTAACTCGGCTGCTTTTTTGGATAATCTGCGAATCACCGGATGCGAAGATCCGGAACCCGTGAAACCGATCTGTCCATGAGCCGTTATGGTTCCCTGCAGGAAGAAGATGGAGGAGCGTTTGTTACGAATGATAAAAAAGAGGGACCAGCATGAATGTTTACAGGTGCCGGCTACTATTCTAAAAGGGGGGATCTTATGGATAAGCATTGTATACAAACAGAAAAAGTGTATGACTGGGTGACCGCACCTCTTCAATTTACGAAGTGTTTAACCATTTCATTTCGTGATGATATCCTTATGGATGAGGTCTGCGGCAACTTCACCTTGACGAATGATTCCCGTCAACTGCTTTGGCAGTCGCTGTTGACTGAACCGATTACAGGAACCATTGTCCTCACCCTTCAGCAGGGAGATTTAAGCGATCTTTTTATTTTTATTAATGGCGAAAAAGTAAATAGTGGTACAGGGAAAACATTCAGCAGGACTGTTCAAGGTCTTCAGAGCCTTGAAGTTGTCCGTACGGGGGATATGGTACTGAGAGGAAAATACTGCCTGGATTTAAATTACATCCTTCCCCAAGGAAAGGAAGAACTGCCTCTCGACTGTGAATGTTACACCTGCTTTTTAACGGATGGGTGCTGCAGGAAATCAGGTCTTGACTCCATTATCTGCAGGGAAATTGGACAGAGAAAAGAAGTCCCGGTTCTTCTGCCGTCTGGTGAAAAAATCATCCTTCATGAAGTTACTTTATGTAAAGAAGGCTGTCTGGGTGTCAAACTCCCTAATGGATGCGTCTGTGTGTGTGCCTTTTCGCAAATTGAAAAACTGCTCCTTTGTGCCCCGCCCGGCACGAGTATCCAATGTGAAGTGACCCATTTTACCTGCAGGGTACAAATGATTACGAAAATCAAACACTGCCTCTGCCTGGAACTGCTGATTGATATCTGCCAGTCGGTCAAAGTGATTCACCCTGCCACCATTGCTGTGACTGCTCAGGAATGTGATCCCCGCCCTTTGATCGATCCTCTTTCCTGTTCCAATCAAACAGAAAAAAACTGATCTGCTCTTTATGTATAGATGACATCATCGCTGAGGGCAGCTACATAAAAAAACTTACAGAACGGTAAGCTCTGTAAGTTTTATGATTGTTGTTGAATCTCGTTGAGTAATGTATCCAGCCGCTGACTGATTTGAACCGATTCCACACTGGAGAATCCCTTTTCATTGGCGACCTCCATCATTCTTTTTCGAAGGTGCTCAATCTCTTCCAGCATCGTCTCTTTATCCATGACCTGCACGTGCGACGACCTCCTGCCAGTCCTATCTTTTTGTCTTTATCTCTTTCAAATACGTAAGCAAAAGGAATGTTTGTTCGCCTGTCCAACCTGCACGAAAAAAATTATCTCAATTTTCATTCCATTTGTAAAGATATATGCTAAAACAATTTACAATTCGACATAGGTTGACGAAGATTCCCCCTTTCCTATGTTACATATCCATTACATTGAAATCGATCTCCCTTTCATTTCTAAACCAATATGGTAAAATAAAAGCGAAATCATTTCTGTTCATCGAGAAAGGAAGATGAGATTGTCTGAACAATCTAAAAATGAATGGCTGGAATGGTTGAAAGCCATTGCCGTCGCCATCACGCTGGCCTTCATTCTAAGAACGTTCTTCTTCGCCACGTCTATCGTAGAGGGTGCCAGTATGGATCCTACTCTTCAAAACGGTGAACGAGTCATGTTCAATAAAATTATCTACTATATAGATGAACCTGAGCGTGGAGATATCGTGATCATTGAACGTCCTGTTAAAAGTTATGTGAAACGAATCATCGGTCAGCCGGGGGATACCATCGAAATCCGGGACCACGAGCTTTATGTTAATGGAGAAAAGCAGACGCAGGAATACTTGAGTGAAGATGCGGCCTCCGCTACGAGAGACTACGGTCCTGTGGATGTTCCAGACGGGAAATACTTTGTCATGGGAGATAACCGCTCCATCAGTAAAGACAGCCGCAACGGTCTCGGCTTTATCGAAGAAGATGAGATCATCGGCCGTACAGAACTGGTCATCTATCCATTCAATCAATGGGGGCTTACCAATTAAAAAGAACATCCAGCCTGTCATGGCTGGATGTTCTTTATTTTTGATTGATCAGCTTTTCCGGCCACTGATGCATCGTTTCAATCAACTGATCCAGCTTTCCTTCGATCCGGTGAAGCAGGTAAAAGGTCACCGCAACCGGAAAACCGACATCCGCCATGATGGATATCCACGTGTCCAAGGGCAGCATCCTCCTTTTGATAAAAAAGCCGCCCGCATCTCCCGGGCGGCTTTCTTCATTTACAACGCAATATCAAATACGTTCCGTTCCACAATACGGGCTTCTTTCTTGGATACAAGACTTCCCCCAGTTGAAGTAAAACAGTCTTGCACGAGGATTTCGTCCATCGCAGCGTTCACCAAAGCCGGATCCACTGGTTCTACTGGATCATCAAGACTGATTGTCACTGTCCTGTTTTCTTCATTTAAAAACTTAAGCTCGAGCTTTTTCATCGTTTGACCTCCTTGTTATTATTCTTCAGTAAGAATCGAGCGGTTGTCTCGGGCGACTTCTTCCATGATGTGCTGTTGAAGCGGTGCAAGCGCAGCTGCGGTTTGGTAAAGCTGTTCATCCGTTGCTTCGGTTTTCATGTTGTTAAATGATTTCGTCTTGTAAACCATGTTTCCCTCTTCATCCTGTCCAACCGCTAATACAAGCTGCAGCCGGGAATCCATGCGTGTGTTGGTTACGGCCATATTTCTCACCTCCTCTCACTTCTATAATCGAAGTGAAAGACAAATAGGTGTCGGCCTATTTTTTCTGCGGCCCAAATTACAATATGGTAAGTCTTCATAGACGGATACACAAGCTGTTTCTACGAAATGACATAGATTATTACTATAGTGTAGAAGTGAAATTTGAGACTGCAAGGAGGAATGAATATGTGTGGTGTCTATTCGGATTCCGGGTCCGCGTGCTGCCCCCAGGCACAGATCGTCCAGGAGGAAATCTGTGGGAATATCAATGAACTGCTGGTCGCTGATACTTTATGGGAGGCTCCAGCCGGCAGCTATGTTTCTGCAACGTTCCAAGTATTTAATTCAGCATCAAGTACAGGGAACATTGTCACAGCCGGAGATGTCGTTTTGACAGCCCTGCCGGGGAACACCGTTTCCGAAAGTGTTAACAACCCGACATTATTTACGGTAACCACCCTCGCCGGAGTCACCGGCACGTACTGTATTACGTTGTATAAACGTGTTTTAGCTTAATAAAACAAAGGAGAATATTACTATGTGTCAATCACATTCGGCCTGCTGTCCGCAGGCGCAGATTGTTCAGGAAAAAATTTGTGGGAATTTCAACGGTCTGCTTGCAGCTGAAGAAGTGTGGAGCGCTCCTCCAGGAAGCTACGTCTCCGGAACCTTCCAGATTTTCAACTCCGCTTCCAGTCTCGCTCCTGTAGCAGGGGCAGTCGTAGGTGTACCCGCAGGTGTGCTTGCAGCGGCTCCAGGTGTTACTGACTCTGTCAGCGTCAACAGCCCGACGTCGTTTACAATCACCTCTGCTCTTGGTGACAGCGGTACCTACTGCATCACGCTATATAAGCGCGTCCTAGCTTAATTCAACTAGATAAACAGCTCATCTGCGTACGCGTGCGTTAACAATAAAAAAGCCCGGGAACCTGTATGACAGGTTCCCGGGCTTTTTTTTCTACGTATTAACCGTGATCAAAAATCGTGAGGCCGATCAATCCCAGCATAACGACAATACTTACTACATTCATGACCATTTCCATGATCTTCCCACTCCTCTCTCTGCTCCCATTTTAACAAAAAACGCTTTCATCTGCTTCGTTTATTTTTAGACATTCTCTCTTCTTTATTCGGGATTCTTTCCCGATAACCTTCCTTTGCCCCTCACTGTTCACCATTCGTTCTTATGTTTTTGGCTATATTGTGAAATAGTGAGCAATACACCATCCATCCTCATGATTCAATATATAATGGAGTTGTAACAAAGATGCCGGCAATCATGTGAAACAATGAACATAATAAACGAAGGAGTGAGGAACATGTTGAATCATTTCCTGAGAACCAATAAAATAGCGGCTGCTGTGTTAGCGGTCATCCGGGTTTATATCGGTGTGACGTGGCTGAAAGCTGGTATTGGTAAGCTGACCGGTGGTTTTGAAGTCCAGGGATTTCTCCAGGGAGCCATCAGTCAGGCGGCAGGCGATCACCCGGCCGTACAAGGATGGTGGGCGGCTTTCCTTGAAGGGTTCGCGCTTCCGAATCATCCATTATTCGCACAGCTCGTCATGTGGGGAGAAATTCTTGCGGGCATCGCTCTTATCCTTGGATTATTTACAACAGCTGCAGCCTTTGGAGGCATCCTGATGAATTTTGCTTTCTTGTTCAGTGGTACAGTCAGCACCAATCCACAGATGGTCATCCTGACGATTTTCATCCTTGCTGCCGGTATCAACGCCGGACGGTACGGCCTGGATCACTGGATCGTTCCATTCATGCAGAAACGCCGGCCGCACATACGAAAAGGGCAGCTGGCTCATACGTAACAGAATAGACAAACACAAAGAGCAGGCCCATGCCTGCTCTTTGTGCATGAAAGGAACCCCTGTATCCGGATTCCATTTGAATACAAAATATTGTTTATTTTCTATATGGATGAGGTATCATGATAGGAGGTCTCGACCCTGTTATATATTTGATATTCTTCGTAGAAATTGAGGTGCGTTCATGTCCACTTATATTTTCCGCTTTTTTATTTTCTGGTACATATGCGGCGTATTCCTGGTTACCTTTGACTGGCTGCCCCCCTGGCTCGAATGGGCCAACAGTGTATTTTTAATCGCTGCCGGTATTGTCGCCGGGCTGTACTTTATACATATGTATGGGAAAAGAACAGGCATCCTCTACAGCCTGTTCATTATAGCTGCCAGTATTTATATCGAACATTTAGGAGTGGCCTACAACTTCCTGTTCGGAACCTATGACTACACGCAGGACTTTGGGATAAAGATCGCCGACACCCCTGTCACCATTGGGTTTGCCTGGCTCTTGATCATCGGGTGCTCCCACGAAATCGCTCGTGTTATTTCCAGCGGCCTTCCATCCCTCCCCCGCTTCCTTACGTTTCTTTTGACGGGAGCGTTGTGTGCGGTAACGATCGATCTTATTCTCGATCCTGTATCCTATAAAGTAAAAGAATACTGGATCTGGCAGGAACCCGGCTTTTATTATGACATTCCTTTCAGCAACTTTGCCGGCTGGTTTGTCACCGCCGCCTTCTTCCATCTCGTATTCCTGATATGGAATCCGGATAACCTGGTGAATGAGGGAACATGGCCGAAACGAATGGCTTTGGTGTTCGGGCTGATGGTGTTCTTATTTATCTGTATGGCCTTTACCGGGGGGCTGTATTTGGCTATCACGCTTGTCGCTCTCTTAACCGCTGGCTGGTACGCTCTTTATTTTTGGAGGAAAAAACATGTTCAAGCCGTCTCATAAACGTCCGATCATCGAGTGGGGGTTTACCCGTTTCAACCGGATGTTCCTGAACAAACATTTCAACCGGATCCTGTTGGATGCCCCGGAGACCGTTCCAAAAAAGAATACCTTATTTCTTATCAACCACTCAGCATGGTGGGACCCTTTGTTCATCTTTTATCTCAATGACCAGGTCGTCCATTCCGACGGATACGGTATGATGCATGAGGATGGGCTGCAGAAATTCCCCTTTTTCAGGAGCATTGGCGCCTTTTCCATCAACAGCAGCAGCCACAAGCATCTTATAGAATCCCTTTCCTATAGTGCGGATCTGTTATCTAAAGGAAAAACGGTATGGATTTTCCCCCAGGGGGCGGAACAGCCTTTGGAAAAACGTCCGCTTGAGTTTTTTTCCGGCATCAGTTATATCGTGCAAAAAGCTCCACACGTCAACGTGGTGCCTGTTTCCATCTATTATGCCCTGGAGCATGAACGAAAACCGAATGCTTACATAACAATCGGGGACCCTCTTCCACAGGAGGGGTACTCCGATTTGAACCGGAAATCTATGACCCGTTACTTTGAAACAGCCGCCACGAAGCAGCTGGATGAACTCCGGACACGAGTCCTACAGGAAGACCATCAGCTGTTCCGCCCTATTTAAACAGAAAGGAGGCTGCCGTCATTGCTATGGTTTTTTATCTTTGTCCTTCTTTTAGTCGTTATGAACGTATGGACAATGGTTAACAGTTTATTCCTATATCCTTTGCGGGCAGGTAAACACGAAGAGGCGGATCAAAAAGTTTCCCTGCTCGTCCCCCTCCGGAATGAAGTGGATAACGTGGAGGGCTTGATCCACTCGCTATCATCACTCACCTATCCAAATCTTGAGATGCTTCTTCTTGATGACCATTCCGAGGATGGTACCTATGAAAAACTACTCTCTCTCACAGCGGAGGATGCCCGGTTTACGATTCTGCAGGGGAAAGAGCTGCCGGATGGATGGAACGGGAAAGTTCATGCCTGCCACCAGCTTTCAGAAAAAGCAGGGGGCGACTACCTGTTTTTCCTGGATGCAGATGCCCGTGTCGCCCCATCCGTGATACAGCAAACATTGGGAACAATGAACAAAAGAAAAGCTTCTATGCTCAGCGGATTTCCGTATTACCCGAATCATCATTTTCTCAGCCATATGCTTGTGCCGCTTCAGCATATGGTCGTGTTGCTTCACCTTCCACTTTTTATGGCCAACCGCACGACAAAGCCGATGTTTACAGCAGCCTGCGGCATTTTTATTATGATTAAACGGTCGGCTTATCAGGCGGTCGGAGGTCATGAATCGGTAAAGGATTCGCTTGTAGAAGATGTTCATCTCGCTCGTGAAGTGAAAAAGAACGGTTACCGCATGATCCTTGCCAATATTACATCATCCGCTCTGTCGTATATGTACGAGTCGAACAAAGAAACGTGGGCAGGATTTAAGAAGAATCTATACACCGGCATCGGACGTTCCACATGGATGGTCGTTTTCCTAACCGTGTTGTATGCCATCCTTTTTATACTCCCAGGGGGCCTCGCCGTTTTCGGTGTCTTCACGGGAGCCTTTTACCTGCTGCTTCCCTATGTATTGCTGATTACGTTCAAAATGTATGTGGATGCACGGACAGGACACCCCTTGTGGCTGTCGTTTCTCATGCCAGTAGCAGGAGTGCTGCTGATTGCGATGATGTGGGCATCCATGCTTGTACATAAACGAGGACGTACTTATCAATGGAAAGGCAGGTCGTATCAATGAAAGCAGTCATTATCGGGGGTGGACTCGGCGGTCTTTCCGCTGCGGTCCACCTGGCCAGTGAAGGCGTAGATGTGAAATTGTTTGAAAAGAACAGCCATTTTGGAGGCAAAATGATGGCCGTAGACGAAGAAGGCTATCACTTCGACTTTGGCCCCAATACTATGACAATGCCGGATGTATTCACAAGAGTGCTGTCGAAAGCTGGACTCTCCCCCCATCTTCTCGACTTTGAAAAGATTGACACTCATACGAGAAATGTCTTTCCGAATGGCACGACCTTTGATTTTTCCACCGATCAGGATGTTATGAAAAAACAGCTGAAGCAGCTTGATCCTGAAGGGTACCAGGCTTATGAACCGTTTCTGAAGGAGATCGAGCGGCTCTACCATATGTCCCGGGAGCATTTTCTGCACAGAACATTCAACGGATGGAAGGATTATCTGTCTCCCGCCCTTATGAAGAGCATGATGAAGGTACGCCCGCTCCAATCGATGGATCATTTTTTCAGACAGTACTTTACCAATCCTGATATCATTAAGGCCTTGAACCGGTACTCGACGTATATCGGATCCAATCCTTATCAAGCTCCGGCCACATTCAGTATGATTGCCCACCTTGAATGGAATGAGGGGGTGTATTATGTGAAAGGCGGCAATACGAAAATTGCGGAAGCCTTCGTTCAAGCAGCAGAAGCTGCCGGCGTCCATCTCTACAGCGGCACCCCCGTATCAAAAATCCATACGTATCAAGGAAGTGCCGTAGGCGTCGAAACAGAGGATGGCGATTTCTTTGAAGCCGATCATGTCATCGTAAACGGCGATCTGCTCCAGGCAGTCCCGGACCTCATCGATCAGAAGGAAAGGAAAAAAATGAGTGACGGGAAGCTCGCTTCCTATGATCCTTCCATTTCCGCTTTTGTGATCATGGCAGGACTGGATACCTATCTTCCCCAGCTGCACCACCATCATCTGCTCTTTTCGGGTGATTACAAAAAAGAGTTCCGGCAGCTGTCCCGTGGAAGGTATGCCGACGATCCGACGATTTATATCTGTACGTCAGCAAAATCAGATCCTGATGTTTCTCCTAAAGGGGATAATTGTTTTATTCTCGTCAATGCTCCAGCCGTTGGCGGGCATCCGCAGAATAAGGACCATTACAAAGCGCTGATCTATGAGAAGCTGAAAAAGGCCGACATCCCCATCAGTGATCATCTTGTATATGAAAAGGTCATCGGACCGGAGGAAATTGAAGTGACATTCGGAGCCTATCGTGGTTCGCTTTACGGCCCTTCCTCCAACAGCAGGAGTCAGGCCTTTATGAGGCCGTTCAACAAATCCCAGGACTTGAAAGGCTTATGGTTCTGTGGCGGCAGCACCCATCCTGGTGGTGGTTCCCCGATGGTCGTTCTCAGTGGAGAAAACGTAGCTAATCAAATCATCGGAAAAATTGTCCATATCGAATGAATGCCACACCTGCAAAAAGAGGCTGCCGGAAATCCGGCAGCCTCTTTTATTATGTAAGTTTATGCCTGTTTTCTTTTTGGCAGACAAGATAGGAAATAGGATACGGTGGCCACCACGACCAGGATCAACAGATGGGATGGACCACTGCCAGCTCCGCCTGTCCCAGGGTCATATTGGATCGTCAAAATTATACCAGAGAGATATTCATAGAAAAAATAAAGAACGATAAAACTACTTATAAAAATCAGATACTTTTTCATCAGGCTGCCTCCTTCTTCTGTCTATACGAAAAAAGCAGCCAATCGTTTCAAAAAAAATAGGAAATGCATCAGGAAAGGGAGATTGATCGGCTCCGTAAATCCTTCCCTGACGGATCGTCTTCGTTATACAAATGACAGGCTGCATAGTGTCCACTTTCAACCTCCTGCCATTTTGGAACTTCCTCTGCGCAACGGTCCATCGCTGCGGGGCACCTTGTCCGGAACACACACCCGCTTGGAGGATCGATCGGACTGGGAATTTCCCCTTCAATAATCATTTGTTCGCGCTCATCTTCCAAATCCGGGTCAGGAATTGGAATCGCAGACAACAGCGCTTTTGTATAAGGATGGAGGGGTTTTTTATAAAGCTGATCACTGGTTGTCAGCTCGACGAGGTGACCTAAATACATCACCCCGATGCGGTCCGATATATGCTGCACCATAGACAAGTCGTGGGCAATAAACAAATACGTGAGCCCCTTCTCCTCCTGCAGCCTCTCCAACAGGTTGACCACCTGAGCCTGGACAGAAACGTCGAGCGCAGAAATAGGTTCGTCAGCAATAATGACGGATGGATCAAGAGCAAGAGCGCGGGCAATCCCGATCCGCTGCCGCTGTCCGCCGCTGAACTCGTGTGGATATCGATTGGCATGATCACGGTTCAACCCGACTTCTTCAAGCAGTTCATACACCCGTTCCATCCGCTCCCGCTTTGTTCGGAAGAGCTTGTGAATTTCCATGGGTTCCGCAATGATTTCCGCGACCGTGGATCTTGGGTTTAAAGAAGCATAAGGATCCTGAAAGATCATCTGCATCTCTCTTTTCAAGTGGAACTGCTCTTGTTCACTACGATCATGAACACTTTTCCCTTTATATAGAACCTCTCCATCTGTGGCGGAATACAGGTTCATCATCGTCCGGCCTGTGGTCGATTTGCCGCACCCGGACTCCCCGACAAGGCCGAACGTCTCCCCTTCATATACATCAAAGCTGATGCCGTCCACAGCTTTCAACGATTTGTTTCTGCCGATGTCAAAGTGCTTTTTCAATTGTTTGACTTCCAATACTTTTTCCATCGTCATCCTGCCTCCTCCGCTTCTTCCCAGTATCTTCGTACCGCACACAGTTCTTTTTCATAGATCGTGTCGTTCAGCTCAATGATTTCAATGCTCTTCCCTATGTTCGGAGAGTGAAGCATTTTTCCGTCCCCATAATAGAACCCGACATGGTGGACACGCCCCTGACCTTGATCATAGGCAAAAAACAACAGATCGCCAGGCTGCTTTTGATCGATCGGTACTTCCACTCCTTTGGTCACTTGATCAGTGGCGTCACGCGGAATGATGTAGCCATGAGCTTTGTGCAGTGCATAAGCGAAACCTGAGCAGTCAAACCCATATGCACTCATCCCTCCCCAGAAATAAGGCAGATCAAGGAAGGTTTCTGCTGATTCTATAATGGCTGCTCCACTGCCTTTCGGGACCGCTTCACCAGAAGGGTAAACCGATACAGCCTCTGCATATACATAGCCTTCTCCATGAGGGGTACGGACCTTGATCAGCACGCCCTCCTCTTGAATGACCGGAAGAGAGGTCAGATAACTGAGCTCCAGGAACGGCTGGCGTTTTTCATCCAGAAGCATCGTCTGTTTATCATGGACAACGAGCATGCCATTTCCCTGCCATTTGGAATCCGCCAGAGCACTGAGCTGCCTTTCAGGTATGTAGCCGGGATATCCCCGGGCATCTTTTTTCGAAGCCTGATGCGGAATAATAATCCGTGCCCACCCGTCCTTCATGTCATCGACGATCACTTCTTCGCCGTATAAAAGCTGGGATTGAACGAGATTGTCATCGCAGAGTGCAAGTTTCTGTTTATGATCGAGCTGGTTCAGCCATTCGGACATCGAACTGACCGCTGACAGCCCTGCTTCATCACAGTCTCTCGGGGAGTCTGGTGCCGTCCAGACCGTGGCTACTGGAACGGCCACCACCCAGACTGTTTCGATTGTTGGTTTCTTTGTCATGGTCTTCCTCCTTTTATGAAATCCCGGTATTCTTTAAAGAGAGCCTGGAAACGCCGAGACCCGGAGTTTTTGGTAGAGTCATAACCGCCTGATTGTAATGCACGCCTCCTTCAACAGGGTCTGCGGTAAGCATGAGAGGAGCATCGAAATCTACTTTCGTTACGTTCTTCTGACTGGCAGCAAAATGGGCCGCTGCGGTAATGCCGAGTTTCGTTTCAATCATACTCCCCACCATGCACGGGACGCCGAAACTTTCAGCAGCCGCATTGATTTTCAAGGCCTGGTGAATCCCTCCGCTTTTCATCAATTTAATATTAATCATATCTGCGCTTCCTGTTTTCAAAATACGTATCGCATCTTCTGGAGAAAACACACTCTCATCAGCCATAATTACCGTACTTACTGCATCGGTCACCATCTTAAGTCCATCAATGTCTCCCGCTTTGACCGGCTGCTCCACCAGTTCGATCGGAAGCTTCCTGTTTTCCATCTCACGGATCGCGTAGACAGCTTCTTTTGCTGTCCACGCTTGATTAGCGTCAAGTCGTATGGCAGCTTTTTTTCCTATTCTTTGATGAATGGCTTGTATGCGTTCAATGTCATGGTGGATACTGTCTTTACCAACTTTCACTTTCAAGACGCGGAATCCTCGCTGGATATAGGCGTCAGCGTCCTCCGCCATTTCCTCTGGTGTATGGACACTGACGGTATAATCCGTTTCCAATTGGTCCGTCCACCCTCCAAGAAATTGATAAAGAGGGAGTCCGGCAGCTTGAGAAAGCCCATCATACAATGCCATATCGACGGCTGCTTTGGCACTGGTGTTTCCTACACAGCTCCTATGGAGAGACTCAAATACAGCTTCTCTCTGCAATATGTCGGAGCCAATTAACACCGGTGTCAAAATCTCCTTGATCGTGTGCTCAATACCTCCGAGCGATTCCCCTGTGATGACATGGGTGGGCGGGGCTTCCCCGCAGCCTGTCAGACCATTATCAAATTCAATTTTCACATAGATCGATTCGGCGACGGTCACCGTACGAAGAGCGGTTATAAATGGTTTGTGTAGTGGAACGGCCACCCTCATTGTTTCTACGGACTGGATTTTCATCGCTTTCCCCCCCCCTTTCGTTATTGAACACCTGCGGCAATCCTCAAATATTCCGCGTTGCTGCACAGCTCCGCCTCCACCCCGAGAGGCACAGCATAGTGAGGCAGACAATGACCGATTCTAAATCCTGACAGGACCGGTTTTTGAAAATCAGCAAAATAATGATGGAATACTTCCTGAACTTCGATCGTTTCTTTTTTCTTTTTAGGATCGGTCTCACTGAAATCACCAACGACGATACCGGAAGCGTCGTCGAGTTTACCTGCAAGCTTTAATTGACTTAAGAAAGAATCAATCCGGTAAGGTTCCTCACCGACATCCTCGATCAACAGAAGCCGGTTCTTCGTATCGATTTCATAAGGGGAACCGATGGAGTTGACAAGAAGGGAAAGGTTTCCCCCCACAAGTCTGCCCGAAGCCGTCCCCTTACAGATTACTTGTAACGGTGATGTCTTATTGGTGTACGTAAATGTCTCCGGATGAAACAGCTGGGTAAACCGCTGTTTTGAACGATCATCAAAGCCGGGCTTCCCGACATCCGAGCTCAACATCGGTCCGTGAAATGTGACAAGACCTGCCTGACGCTGGATGGCGGTATGTAAAAAAGTAATATCGCTGTAGCCCCAGAATACTTTGGGGTTTCTGCGGATCATGCTGTAATCGATGGAAGCAGCCAGACGACTGGTCCCATACCCCCCTCCGGCACAGAAAATCCCTTTAATGGCTGGATCTCTGAACATCTGATGCAGGTCGTTCAGTCGTTCACGGTCTGTGCCAGCCAAGTAGCCGTATGTCCGCTTAACGTTTGGTCCGATCATAACGTTCAATCCCAGCGAATGCAGGAACGGCAGCGCATTTGTTAAATTCGTTAGATCCGGAGGGCTGGCTGGAGCAATCACTCCAACCGTATCTCCTTTTTGTAATCGGTTTGGTTTCTGCATAGACTCCTCCATAGAGAAGAGGCAAGCCCGGCTCAGCCGGGTGCCCCTTTGGTTGTTACTCCTTATCTGCCCATTTCAATTCCAGATAGCCGACAGGATGACGGATGACATCGGATATGCCTTCTTTTTCGAGCAGAACGAAGTTGTAGAAATGGATCGGGAAGATCGGCATCTCTTCAAATAAAATCTTCTCTGCTTCATACATATGCTCCCACCGCTTCGTTTCATCGGTTTCATTTTTCGCCTGTTCAATGAATTGATCATACTCGTCATTGGACCAGCCCGTCCGGTTCATGGATGAATCGGTGACGAAACTTTCCAGGAAGTTGATCGGATCGGCATAGTCGGCGATAAAGGAGCTGCGTGACAACTGGTGCTTCAAATCTTTTTGATTCTGGAGGAATACGTTCCACTCTGCATTTTCCAGGGTGACGTCAACATCCAGGTTTTCCTTGAACATCTGCTGGATCGTTTCCGCAACCTTTTTATGTGACTCACTTGTATTATAGGAAAGAGTGATTGGAGGCAGTTCTTCATAGCCTTCTTCCTTCATCCCTTCCTCCAGCAGCTTTTGCGCCTCTTCAGCGTTGAACTCTACAAGGTTTCCATTCTGTTCACGGAAATCTTCCCCGGAAGGGCCTTCGAATCCATAGGAAACGAATCCGTAAGCAGGTTCTTCTTTGTTTTTCGTTACATAATCGACGATGTCCTGCTGATTGACAGCCATCGCAAGCGCCTGTCTGATTTTCTTGTTCTGGAACGGCTCTTCGTTTACATTAAAACGATAAAAATAGGTGCCCGCCTGGTCTTGAACTTTCAGCTGTTCATGTTCCATCAGCTCTTCGGACATATCAGCCGGGATGTTCGTCGTGTCCAGTTCCCCACTTTCATACATCTGGTATTCTGTGTTGGTATCATTGACCATGGCCCAGTGAACTTCATCCAGCTTGACTGTATCCTTGTCCCAATAGTTTTCATTTTTCTTAAACGTCATTTCACTGTCATGCTTCCACTCGTCCAACGTAAACGGTCCGTTTCCTACAAAGCTGTCCGCTTCCGCATACCATTCGGCATTTTCTTCCGCCACACTTTCATGAATCGGGAAGAACGCCGGGTTGGAGATAATATTCAGGAAGTAACCGGTTGGTGAGGAGAGGGTCACTTTCAGCTCCTTCTCGCTTACGGCCTCGACCATCACATCTTCTTTTGATTCATCACCATTGTTAAACGCTTCTCCACCTTCAATGAAATAGCCGAGAAACGCAGCCGGAGAGGCCGTTTCAGGATCCAAAAGACGTTTCCAGGCAAATTCAAAATCTCCTGCTGTTAAGTCGTCACCATTGGACCATTTAGCATCCTCACGAATCATAAACGTGTAAACCTTACCATCTTCAGAAACTTCCCACTCCTCTGCCGCTGCAGGCTCAGGCTGATGATCCTTCCCGAGCCGGGTCATTCCTTCCATCAGGTTGTTCAAAGCGTTCCAGGAAACGGAATCAAATCCCATCGGAGGGTCAAAGGACGTCGGCTCTTCCCCATTATTGAGCAGTAATGTTTTAGTGTCTCCTGATTCTGCCTGCTCCCCTTCCGCATTGTCCTCTTCACTGGAACTGTTGGCTGTACAGGCCGCCAGCACAGCAATAATTGCAATCCCCCATAAAACATGCAGCCACTTTTTCATCGTACTACCCCTCTCTTTGATCATGATTGAATGGTTGCTGAGTATTTCTCCGCCCGCTCATCTTGAAGCCAGCAGTCCACCTCATGGGTTTCGCTGCGGACCGTTGGATATGGATAAATCCTGCTGCACACTTCCATAGCAGCCGGACACCGGGCGGTAAATGGACAGCCTTCCGGTGGTGAAAACAAATCCGGAGGCGTACCGTCAATCGGAATCAGCTTTTCTCCTTTTTGGTCCAGACGGGGAACGGAATGCAGAAGCCCTTTTGTATAGGGATGCTGCGGCTCATAAAAGATCTCCCGCCTTGTACCTGTTTCGACGACTTTCCCTGCGTACATGACCGCGATCCGGTCCGCCACTTTCGCAACCACACCCAAATCGTGTGTGATCAGGATGATCGAGACTCCGGTTTCCTTTTGAATTTTGTTAAACAGCTGGAGAATCTGCGCCTGAATCGTTACGTCAAGGGCAGTCGTCGGTTCATCGGCTATCAAGAGCTCCGGTTCACATATAAGAGCCATAGCAATGACAATCCGCTGCCGCATTCCGCCGGAAAACTGGTACGGATACTGCTTCATCCGTTCATCAGGATTCGGAATGCCGACGAGGTTCAACATGTCCACAGCCTGGCCTTCCGCTTCTTTTTTCGTCACACGCCGGTGCTGTCTGAGCCCTTCTGTAAGCTGATCACCGACAGTCAACGTCGGGTTCAAGGCTGTCATCGGATCCTGGAAGATCATCGATATGTCGACACCACGGATCCCTCTCATTTTCTTGTCGGACAGTTTCGTCATGTCCTTTCCCTTAAAGAGAATGCTTCCCTCTTTGATCTGTCCCGGAGGGGTCGGGATTAAGCGCATAATGCTTGAGGCTGTTACACTTTTTCCACAGCCGGATTCTCCGACAATTGCAAGCGTCTCTCCTTCGTACAAGTCGAGATTGACTCCGCGCACCGCCTGCACTTCTCCTCCGAACGTCTTAAAGGAGATATGCAGGTCATGAATTTCAAGAATCTTGTTCAACATCCTCACCTCCTTAAGCGTGGGTCGAGCGCATCCTGCAGCCCGTCCCCGAGCACATTAAATGCAAACATCGTTGCTGAAATAAAGAAGGCCGGGAAAAACAGCCGCCACCAGTCCCCCGACAAAATGACGCCGAGGGCATCGTTCGCCATGACTCCCCAGCTGGCATAGGGAGATTGGATGCCGAGACCGAGAAAACTTAAAAAGGCTTCGGCGAATATCGCCGTCGGAACGGTCAGCGTCATTTGTACAATGATGGGCCCCATCGTATTAGGCAGCAGATTCTTCTGGATGATCCGTTTCGTTTTGGCACCAAAGGACTGCGAAGCCATCACAAATTCGTTGTGCTTCAACTGCAGCACCTGCCCACGGACAATCCTTGCCATCCCCACCCATCCGGTTACTGTAAGAGCAATAATGATGGTCAAAAGGCTCGGCCCCATAACGACTAACAGAAGAATGACAACGAGCAGGTAAGGAAGGCCGTACAATATTTCAATGATTCGCATCATCACATTGTCCGTACGGCCGCCTTTATAACCGGAGATCCCTCCATAAACGACTCCGATAAAGAAATCAATCAGGGCGGCCATCAAACCGACAAACAAAGAAATTCTCGCTCCATACCACGTTCTTGTAAACACATCACGGCCGAGTTCATCCGTCCCAAACCAGTGACTGAGAGACGGGGGCTGGTTTTGATCAGCCAGGGAAGCTTCGGACACGGTATACGGGGAAATCCATGGGCCGATCACCGCCATGACGGCAAGCAGAATGAGGAAAACAAACCCTGCCATGGCTAATTTGTTCTGGCGGAGCCTGCGCCAGGCATCTTCCCAGTATGAAAGGGAAGGACGGACCACAGACTCAGCCTCATCGATGTTTTTCTCTTTTGGCCGGAACCACTCATCCGGAATCGATGAATGGGAATCATCCCGTTGCTTTTCTTTTAAAGCAGACATATCAGCTGCTCCCCCCTTCCTTATGAAGTTTGATGCGCGGGTCTAAAAAGCCATAGGCAATATCAACAAGGAACAGCATGAATACGAGAAAAGCGCTGTAAAATACGGTCGTTCCCATAATGACTGGATAGTCCCTCTGGTTGATCCCTTCTACGAAATATTTGCCCATACCTGGAATAGCGAAGATTTTTTCGATAACAAAAGTGCCTGTTAAAATTCCTGCAAGGAGGGTCCCCATAATGGTCACGACCGGCATCAAGGCATTTTTCAATGCATGTTTCACAACGACCTTATAGGGAGAAAGCCCTTTGGCACGGGCTGTTTTTATGTAGTCCTGGGTCAAGGTTTCCAACATGCTCGATCGTGTCAGCCTGGCGATAATCGCCATCGGCCCTGTCGCAAGGGCGAGTACAGGGAGAACCATATGAGCAGGAGAACTCCAGGTCGCTGCCGGAAGCCATTCCAGCTGTACAGCCAGCTGTTGGATTAGCATGGTAGCCAGGACAAAGTTTGGAATGGAAATGCCGAGAACGGCGATAGTCATGGCCATGTAATCAATCAGATGGTTATGTTTTAAAGCCGCAAACACTCCGAGAGCCACCCCGGATACCAGCGCGATCAGAACCGTCCAGATTCCGAGTTCAGCTGAGATAGGAAAACCACGGCCAAGCAGAGAATTCACCGTTTCGGTCGGCTGCTTGATCGAAGGACCAAAATCAAGAGTGATGATGGATTTTAAATAAAGCACATACTGGACAGCGAGCGGTTCATTCAAGTGGTAATGCTCCTCCAGATTCTGCTGAACCGCTGCATTAGTGGTCCTTTCTTCGTTAAACGGTGATCCTGGAATCAAGTTCATCAGGAAGAATGTTAACGTAGCGATAATAAAAACGGTAACAACCATGTAAACCAAACGTTTCACTATGTATGTAACCAATCGTTTTTCCTCCCCTCAGCTTGATGTCGCCTGCATCGCAAGTTCTGTCATGACGAGCATCGCCTGGTAGGCTTCCAGTAGATCGACGGACTTAAAATGAACCGTTGTTGAACCTGGTTCAAGTGTGGTTCCCGGCATCAAATGGGCCCATTCTGCCTGTCCATAGTTCATGAATTCAATTTTCAGCTCAGGGTGTGCTGCTGTCGTGAGCGGCTTTATTTCCCCCCGTCTATTTATGGCAAGTGCGGTTCGCTCCCGGAGAAGCTCACCGGCTTTTTTCGGTGTGAGGCTTTTCACGGCTGTACGGGAGATGGTCTCTTTCACAGGTGCCGTCACGATGTTCGGCACCAGGTCTTCGGCTTCAGCTGCTGCACAATCATCACCAGCCACCATCAGGACAGGCACGCCGTAGTAGCCGGCCATCAAAGCATTGAACCCCAGTTCTCCAACGGGTTTGTCGTTAATGAAAAAGTGACGCACTCCAAACGTCATGGAATGGGAAAGCACCCCTTTTTGGGCCGCTCTTGCGTGATAGCCGATAAACACCGCGCCGTCAAAGCCCGCATCAAGTCCCTGAACCATTGAATAAGGTTTCGCACTTCCGGTAATAAGCGACACATCCGGATGGATTTCATCAATAAGCAGGTTATTCATTTTAGAATGACTGTCGTTGACGAGAATCTCAGTGGCCCCATTTCGAAATGCTTCTTCAATCACATGATTCGTTTCCTGTGTCATGATTTTTCTAGCGCGTTCATAATTGTGTTTGGACGAATCGACAAAGGTGTGATCGGGAACCCCAGTAATTCCCTCCATGTCGACAGAAAGATACAGCTTCATACAGTTCTTTCCTCCCTAGTCATTATGTGTTAATATTTCTAATTTTCTCATAACTTTACCAATAAAAAGGAATAATTTCAAGAAGGAAAACGAACTATGAAATATTATTTCAAACCGCAGAATCCCTCGATTCCTCGGCAAAACAGCCGGTGTTCGACAAAAAGGGATGCAAAAAACCGCTGGATTTTCCAGCGGTTTTCAACTAAAAAGCTCTATTCCTTCCCGATTCAACACGTTCCCTTTCACCGATGGTTGATGGGGGCTGTTTTTGAAAACGTCATGACAGGGCACCATGATTCCCGAGCCTGTCTTCTCAGCCATCTGCTTATTTGAAACGCTGTATACCACCCGGCGGACGCTGGAAAACACGATAGCACCGGCGCACATGACGCACGGCTCACAGCTTGTGTACAACGTATAGTCACTCAAGTCTGTCCCCCCTGTTTCCCGGCAGAAACGCCTGATTAAGGCAAGCTCTGCATGATGGGTGGGATCGCTGTTTGTATGCACCTGGTTTCCTTCCTCCATGATTACAGCACCCTCTTTCACGAGAAGGGCACCAAACGGCGCATTTCCTTGTTTTTTAGAACGGCGGGCTATGATAAGCGCCCGCTGAATCATCTCTTCATCCTTCGTCATTATCCAATCCCTCCTGTCTAGTCCTTTTGTTCCTTGTTGTGTTCCCTTTTATTCCCTTCACCACCCATAAAAAAAAGAGACGGATGCTATTCGTCTCTTTTCTAAAGTAATCGGATGTGTGTAATTTTAGTTTCAGGAAACTTTCTCAAATGGCTTTCCCGGGCTTGTTCCCGGTGAGCAGCAAACACGGGAACACGTTTGACTACACCAGATTTTGCCTGATAGTAGATCAAATACTTCTCCTGCATCAGGACGCTCCTTTCTATAAACAACAGATCGTAGTTACAAGTATCTGCTATATTATAGAAAACTATACCTGTGGACGCCCCGGCGCATGAATCATCCGCTTTCCCTTTTTGTCCAATCGACTGCGGAACGAATCCCGCCTGACACCCCCGCTCCGGCAAGAAAGATCATCCCATAGGAGGCCAGCAGGAGCGGTCCCGGAATACCCGAAGAAATAACGGCTCCGCAAGCGGAGCCGATTCCGATAGCAGAGATCCATAAAACTAGAACATTCTTCAATATCTTATTCAAGCACAGTCCTGACACGAATAAGCCTCCTGCTATCCATAACACAAGCGTCATATAGCTTCCTCCTTTTTCTATGCCGCCCCGGTCTTGTCCTATAAAGAAAGCAGCGGTCATTCCTCCGCCCGCTGCTAATCGTGATAGCCTTCTGCTGTTTTACCAGATCCTGGTTTATTCCACAGCTCATGAAAGGCCCAGTATGGACGTCCATTTTCATAGTAAAAAAGCACAGAGTTTGACTCTGTCACCAGCCCTTTTCCTTCGTATCGCCAGTCCATCAGCCATGCTGTTTTCAGCCTTCGGATAGCTTCTGTGTCGGTAAGACGGGTGTGTACGGCAACAATTCTTAAAGGCGGTGCAACTGACACCCCTTTAATTTCCTTGACCGGTTCCCACAACTGTTCCATCAGACGTACTTTTTCCAACCACCGCAGACCTCGGCTTTTCTTTTCATGCCCATCCTGTTTTTTCTGCATCCATAAACCGATTCCCCAGCAAATGAGAAGCAGGGCACTGACTATCGATAATATTCTCACTCGTATTCCCCTCTATCAGCTTATGCGGGCAGAACAGGATCCTTTCCTACGTAAAAAAAGAAGCAGCATCACTGCATTTCTGCAATGATCTGCTTCTTCTGCTTGTCCGAAACGTAATTCCGGCGGCCGAACACTTGGTAATCATTTTTTCGAACGGTGGGAAGGATCGCACGATACATCTTCGCCGCTCCCCCCACAGGAGCTCTGGAATACACCGGATAATCGGGAATGGTTTTCAAAGCCCTCTCGTAATAGGTTTCTGCGTCATGAGCCAGGTCCTCCCACATTTGTATGAAGGCGGTATTTACTTTTCCATTCTGCAGATCCCGAGAGGTATAGCCATAGGATTCCATGACTTGTGTCGGTAAGTATACACGGTCAATTTCCACATCTTCTCCAATATCCCGCAGGATGTTGGTCAACTGCATCGCATAACCGAGTTCAACAGCCCCCTGCCTTAAAGAAGCCGTACGCCCGGGAGCAATGACAGGCAGCAGCATCACACCAACGGTACTCGCTACATGATAGCAGTAGTCAAGAAGATCTTCCTTCGTCTCAATCAAAGTCGGATACAGGTCCATCCGCTGCCCCTTGATCATATCGTAATATGGGTCCGGATCTATAGAAAAACGTCGGAAAACGTCGTCCAGAGCGAGCCAGCACGGATCATTCAGTTCAAGCTTTCCCTCAAGGAATTGGTCAAATTCAAAGGCGAACGCCTCCAGCTCTGCTTTCGGGTTCGTCCCTTCATCAACAATATCATCCACACGCCGGCAGAAAGCATAAATGGCCCAGACAGCCCTTTTCTGCTGCCTGGGCAGCATAGCGAATGCTTTGGAAAATGTCTTGGAATGTTCTTCAATAATCCTTCGACAATGATGGTATGCTTGATTCAAATCCGTCATCATTAAACACCTCGCTTGTAATTATGCCTTTTTTTAGACCCATATTGCAAATAATCTGCCAACAATTTTGCTCCCTGCATAACAATAGGGACGCCACCGCCGGGGTGAACAGACGCTCCGACAGCATATACATTCCTGACCGGATAAGGCTGAAGCTGTGGTCGGAAGACACCGGATTGGAACAGGGTGGGGGCAATCCCGAAGCTGCCGCCTTCAAACAAACCGTCTCTTGCCGCTTCCTCCGGAGAACGGACATGCATCCATTCGATATGGTTTCGGAGTTCAGGGAAACCGCGAGCTTCCATTTCATCCAGGACGTGCTCGATCAATGCTTCTTTTCCGTTCCAGTCCACGTCTTTTCCAGCTGGTACTGGAATCAGCGTATACAATACCCCTTTTCCTTCCGGAGCCAGGGAGCCGTCGATAATGGATGGGTGGAACGTGTAAAAGGATGGTTCATCAGGAAGCACTTTATCCATAAATACCTGTTTCATATGATGGTCGAAATCAGACGTCATGAAAAACTGGTGCATCGTGTTGTTTTCATAAATACGGTCAAGACCCATATAGAGGAGGAGACATCCGGAGGAAGCCGTATATTTTCGATTCAGACGCTTCTTCTCGGGCATCAGTTTATCCATTAATGGAAAGTCACCATTCAGGATATATTCATCAAAAGAACGTGTTTCTCCATTGACGGTAATGGAAGAAGCTTCTCCCCCCTCCACCTCCACATGGCTCACTTCCGCATTCGTGTGTATCGAAACGCCGCGGCGTTTCAATTCCTTTTGTATGATCTCCACAAGGTGGGCGTACCCTCCTTTGACATACCAGATCCCGTGTTCGTGCTCACTGTAGGAAACGAGCGAATACATCGCCGGAGACTGCTCGGGGTGACCGCCGATGTACAGCGTCTGGAGTGTGTACGCTTCTACAAGACGTTCATCATCGAAGTACGTCCGCATCATCTTCTTCACATTTTGATATGCTTTCAGTTTCATCAGCGTTTTGATGTTCTTCCCCGAAAAGAACGTCCGTTTTTCGACAAAAGACTTTTCAAGAAACTGTGCTTTTCCCTGCAGGAACCTCGTTTTCATGTCCTGAAGGAACCGGTCGAAATGCTGTTCGTTCCCTGGAAATTTCGCTTCCAGTTCTTCCTTCTGAAGAGCTGGATTTCTATGTTTCGTATAGATGGACCCATCCTTAAAGTGAATATGATATAACGGATCACACGGTTCCATAGGGATTTCCTCTCTCGGAATTCCCGCCTCCTCCATAATGGTGAGCAGCATTTCGGGCAGAAGGACGATGGTCGGGCCCTGGTCAATCTTGAAACTGCCGTGACGCTCATAAGTTAAACGCCCGCCTAGAAAATCGTTCTTCTCAAAAATCGACACGTGTCGTCCTTCCTGTTTGGACAAGTACAAAGCGGTCACAAGTCCGCCTATTCCTCCTCCGACAATGGCTGTACGTCTCATACCGGCTCCACCTCTTTCTCGGTAATCCATCCGGTGGTGATTCGTGCCGATTCCAAAATCGTAGGAAGACCGCTTCCCGGGTGCGTTCCTCCTCCCACAAGCCAGCAGTGATCCAGCTCCTGGAATCGGTTGTGAGGGCGGAAGTACATCATCTGCGACAGTTGGTGACCAAGACTGAACGTAGCTCCCTGATGAACAAAATGGTCCGTTTCCCATTGTTTCGGTGTCAGAACTTTCTCGACGACGATATGATCCCGAATGTCTGAAAAGCCGGTTTTTGCTTCTATTTCGTCAAAGACCAATTGTTTAAAAGTATCTTCCTTATCCTCCCAGTCGATTTCAGAATAATTGTTCGGTACAGGGGCCAGAATGTAAACAGCCGAATGACCTTCGGGTGCCAGTGTATCATCCGTGACACTGGCGTTATGAATATAGATGGAGGGTTCATCGGATAAAACGAGGTCTTTGGTCATTTCCTCCACATTCTTCTTATAATCTTCGGCGAACAGGATCGTGTGATGGGGCATTTCATACTTTTTGTCCAGGCCGACATAGATCATAAAAGTGGAACAGGAGAATTTTTTATTCTCCAGCTTCTTCTTCGAATGCTTGCGGAGGACGCCGTCATCAACGAGTTTCGTCATGGCCTCTGCAAAATCGGCGTTGATGATGTATTCGTCCGCCTTCACAATTTCGCCGGAATCCAGTTCCAGGCTCGAAATGGCCTGATGATCTGTATGGATTCGTTTTACTCCACTGTTCAAATGGATCTTCCCACCGTGTTCTTCTGTCACTGCGGCCATCGCCTTGGAAAGCTGATTGACGCCTCCAATGGGATGAAATACGCCCCATTCGTGTTCCATGTACGAGAGAATGGAAAAAGCTCCCGGGCATTCCCACGGAGACATGCCGAGATATTTAGCCTGGAATGTAAAGGCTATTTTCAACTTCTCATCCGTAAAGTAGTCGGAGAGGACATCGTACACGGATTTACCCAGTGACAACTTCGGCAGGGCTTTCAACGCCCGTTTGGAAACATAGTCCGTCAGACGGTTATGTTTCGTCTGCAGCAGCGGCATCAGCGCCTGCATCTTCTCCCCTGTCTCCTCCATAAACCGCTCATACCCGTGTTCATTTCCAGGGAAATGTTTCTGGATGACTTCCACCATCTTCTGCCGATCGCGATACATCGGGATGCGTTTCCCATCAAACTGCAGCTCATACATTGGTGCCAGTTCTTTTAAATCGAGATAATCATGGACGTTCCTCCCTGACATCTCAAAGATCTCCTCCATGATCTGCGGCATACTTAAAAATGTCGGTCCAATATCAAACGTATATTCTCCTAAAGAAAAATGACCGTTTCGTCCTCCTACAAACGGCTGTTTTTCATAAACGTCTACGTCGTACCCTTTTGCGGCTAAAATCATAGCCGATGCAAGCCCTCCGGGGCCGGCACCAATCACAGCGATCTTTTTCATTACGTTCACCTTCTCTTATGTGACATCTATTGTGCAATCATTATACAAAATATGTACAAAGCCGGCTATTCAATGTACTTCCTCAATGTGCCGGTCTTTTTCCTATACACATGATGTACCCTTCTTCGTTGTTCTATAACCTACATAAGAGCATTCACATTAATTATTTTCGACACATGTGTCAAAAAACCTTCTCCTCTACCGATTTTAACGGGATAAAATCATGAATTATGGGAAAAATACAGCCGAAGGAGGACTGTCTATGTATGCAAACCAAAGAATTTCGGGACCTTATTACCCTTCTCATTCGACTCAGCATCCGCCCCATAACCAGTATAACAATGAACAGATAAACCACTGGTGCGAAGAGCTCGACCAATGCAGCCATCAGCAGAAGCAGCAGGCTGATGCCCTTCACCAAAGGAGCAGCATTACGAAGTTATCTCCACCAACATTTATGAACTGATCTTTCTGGGTGAATGACCATACACAACAGCCTCCCTCTGCATAGGCTACGAATGTAACAACAGGAGGTGAGCTTATGTACGGAGGCTATCCTTACGGAGGAAGACAATGCCACAGACCTTGCTACCGCAACAACTTTGCTTTAATCGTCGTATTGTTCATCCTGCTTATTATTGTAGGTGCAGCATTTTACTGCTGATGGGTTGGTCATAAACTGCCGCAGTGAGATCAGGCGGCCGGGCCGGTCTGAAAAGAAAATTCGGGAACAGGAGGGTATGTCATCTCCCTGTCCCCTTTCTACAGACTCATCCTATACCTTATTAAAAAAGAACACAGCCCACGCGCTGTGTTCTTTGTCTTTATCTGCAGCATCAAAACCGTGTGAGTTGGGAATAGCTGCCCGCTGCATGATCGGTGCCGTGGACGATTTCCACGGTTACCATAAGGAACAGGAGTAGATCCTGAATCCGGCTTTGAACCTATTCTTCCACCGGTCAGGATGAATTTGAATGCTCAAGCATTCAGCTTCCTGTTGTTTATCCAATGATGATTCTTTCTCTCGGATAATGGTAATTTCCCCTGGCATCGTTTTTCTGGAACGTAAACAAGAATGTCAACAGACCTATTCTTCCTAAGAACATAAGGAGCATTAACACACACTTCCCGAATGTTGTCATTCCAGGGGTGATCCCCAGGGATAACCCGACGGTTCCGAATGCAGATGTTACTTCAAATACAAGTTCATTCAAAGTAAATGGTTCTGTAATCGTTAATGTAATCACAGCGCTCAGACAGACAAATAGAGCAACAATTAAAACGACAACGGCTTTATTCAAGTCTTCCGGATGAACCTCACGACGGAAAATGCGGATGTTATTTCCTCCGCGGGCAAAAGTGAGCACAAAAATGACCACAAGAGCAAAAGTTGTCGTTCGAATCCCGCCTCCGACACTGCTTGGAGACGCCCCGATAAACATCAGCGAGGACATGAACAACTGGGTCTGCTCTGTAAACTGGTTGATATCCAGCGTGGATAAGCCGCCGCTCCGTGTGGTGACGGATTGAAAAAGCGCATAAAAGAATATTTCATGCCAGGTCTTATCAGCAAAGAAATGATTGAACTCAAGCAGGACAATCATGATCGTCCCGAACACAACCAGGACAAAAAATGTCAGGGTTGTAAGCTTGGCAAACAAGGAAAAACGAATCGTCTTCTCCTCCTGATTTTGGAGGAGATACTGCTTCACCTCAATTAAGACGGGAAAGCCGATCGCCCCTGCGATAATCAAAATCATATTAATGAACTGGACAAAGTAGTCGTCCTTAAAGAGGACGAGCGACTGTCCTGTAATATCAAAACCACCGTTGGTCATGGCACTGATTGTCCCGAAAAATCCTTGAAGGTAAGCTTCCCCGGGATCGAAATACTGGAGGTAGTACGTACCCAGCACTAAAAATCCAATCAATTCGATTAAAAGCACTACGAGGACAATTTCCTTCACAAGCCGTACCATTCCCTGGAAGGAGGTCTGATTCTGATCGGTCATGATCAAACGCCGTTCCTTCAGGCCGATCTTCTTCCCGAGGACAAGCCAGATCAGTGTTCCAAGCGTCATGACGCCGATCCCGCCAAGCTGCAGGACGATAGCGAGGATGAATATGCCCGGTGTACTGAAAGTCTCGGCTGTAGGGACCGTTGTCAACCCTGTTACACTGACAGCACTGACAGCTGTAAATAATATATCAATAAAATCCAACTTCACGCCGTCCTGGTGAGCTACAGGCAGAGCGATCAAGATGGAAGATATGGTCACAGCGAGCAGGTAATACACTGCAATCAACTGAAATGGTGTTAAATCGTTAAGCCACCGCAGGCCTTTTCTTCTCACCCACATACTAAAACTCCTTTTGATGCTGCTTTTTCTGTTCGATGATGACCATCATTCATAGTATAGCAGGATAATCGACATAATACTTCCATGATTTATGAATTTACAAAAGCTGATAAAAGAAGCACATAGAAGGCGTCTGGGGGGGATCCCAGACGCCTCTGTCCGTTCAATTAAGCTTTCGATTCGCTGCCTTTCTGCTTGAACTGCTCCAACAGATCCTCCCCTTGATATCCTTCATCAAGCAGCTGTTTGAGCACTTTTTCAACCTGTTCCTGTTGACGATCCATCATCGTTCCCATGAAAATGACATTCATTGAACCACCAATTTCATTAAAATCGATCGGTTTGACCATAAACGTAGCGGGACGGTTTGTCTGTTTCGTAATCTTCGCCTGGATAATAATCTCATCCCCGTTCCGGTACATATCCTCAAAAAAGGAACGGTAGCTGTTATCCATGTAGGCCTCAATCACCCAGCGCCCGTGATCATCTTCACGGTTGATGATTAAACCATCCTGCAGCTTGATTCTCCGCTGCGTAATGTCTTCGTTCTTCTCTTCGACAATGTCCAATGAAATTAATTTAAAGGTTTTCATCCGAATGACCTCCGGGATTCATCATTATAACTTATTATAGAGGAAAAGGAGGGGGTGAGAAAAGCCTGAATCTTACTTTTTTCTATCCTCCGATGTAGGACATTTCAATTTTCCGCTCTTTCATCGGTTTTCCCCGGGCTCTGTCAGCCGAGTATTGATCGGCACGTCCTTCCCATACAGCCATCAAATAATCGGTCAGGTCCTCGTCACTCCAATCCTCCCGCAGACGTCCACGCAGATCGTATCCTGAATCCGCAAACAGGCAGGTATACAGCTGCCCGTCTGCTGACAAACGGGCTCTCGTGCAGCTGGAGCAGAATGCTTCAGTAACCGATGAAATGATGCCGATTTCCCCTGACCCATCTTCATATTGATAACGGGAGGCCACTTCTCCGTAATAATTAGCTTCTGCCGGAATTAAAGGCATCTCCTCATGAATAGCATCAACGATGGCTTTTTTTGATACGACGGCATCCATATTCCACCCATTATGGTTTCCGACTTCCATAAACTCAATGAATCGAAGGTTGTCCCCCGTCTTTTTAAAGTAACGGGCCATCGGAAGAATCTGATCCTCATTCATTCCTTTTTTTACGACCATATTTATTTTAATTCCCAGTCCAGCCTTTCTTGCGGCTTCAATTCCACGCAGGACCGGATCCGTATGAACTCCTCGGCCGTTGGTTTTCTTGAACACTTCATCTTCAATGGCGTCAAGACTGATGTTCACCCGGTCTAGTCCCGAGGCCTTCAATTTTTCTGCCTGCTTCACAAGCATCACCGCATTCGTCGTCAAAGCGATATCTTTGATTCCGTCAATTTCCCGGATACGCCGGATGAGTACATCCAGATCCTTTCTGAGCAGAGGTTCCCCTCCGGTCAGACGGATTTTTTCGACACCGAACTGGGCAAAGATGTGGACAAGACGTATAATCTCATCAAAGCTGAGCCGCTCTTTTTCCGGCATAAATAAATAATCCGGTCCAAAAATCTCGGCAGGCATGCAATAGCTGCAGCGGAAATTGCATTTATCAATAACAGATATCCGCAGATCTTTAATCGGCCTTCCTAGTCGGTCTATGATACGGGAATCGATAGGATCACCCCTTTAAAATTGTGTTTGACCCGTCTGGTCTTCCAAAAGGACGGCTTCCACCATGTCCCCTTTGCTGTATCCCCTTGTACCGCCTCTTAAGACGATGAAAACATCTGTATGGGCCAGTGAGGTCACAACGGCTGATTTATCCATGCCGGCGGGATAAACGACGACTTTCCCCTCTTCGTAGTGCAGTTTCCCACGGACGAACCTCATAAATGGATTGGCTTTCTTGAAATCCTCACCAAGAACAGCCTGCACCCGGGTGTGATAGGGACGTGTGTTCCCCATAAAATGCTGAAGGATCGGATGGACAAATAATTCATACCCGACATAGCAGGCCGAAGGATTTCCGCTCAGTCCATACAGCAGTTTTCCGTGATGCTCTGCGACCGTTGTGACACTCCCCGGTCTCATCGCCACCTTATTGAATAAGACTTCCGCATCCAGCTTTTCGTAAATATCCGGCATCAGATCATAATCCCCGACAGAGACGCCCCCTGTTGTCACCAATACATCGTAATCTCCAAGAGCGCTGGAGACCGCTTCATAGCAGGAATCAAAATCATCATCCAGTTTTCCTAAATATGTACACGCTGCCCCGGACCTCTGCAACTGAGCCTGAATCATAGATGCATTGGAATTGCGGATCTTCCCAGGTTCCAGAGGTTCATCCACTTCCAGCAGTTCTGTACCTGTGGCAAAAACACCTACCCTGGGTTTTTTATATACGCTGATTTCAGAATAACCGAACGTGGCCAGCAGGGCTTGGACCCCCGGATTTATTTTAGCTCCTTCCGGTACGAGCACTTCTCCCTGCTCTGCTTCCGAGCCTTTCTGAATTACATTCTGCCCTGCATCCATCCTCCTCTTAAGCGTCATAACCGGGTGCCCTGTTTGATCTTCTCCCGTGGTGCAGATTTCAAACATAGCTACGCAGTCCGCCCCCTGTGGGATTTCAGCACCTGTCATTATTCTGACGGCCTCCCCCGGCCGCAGCTCCCTTGAAGCCCGGTGTCCTGCAGCCACCGTTTCTATAACCTGGAACGTTCCCGGATTTTCGCGGGACAGGTCTTTTGTATCCGCTGAAGACAAAGCAAAACCGTCGTAAGGAGATTTATGAAAAGGAGGTACGGCATGAGTGGCAGATACATCTTCTGCCAGCACTCGTCCACCACTTTCATGAAGGAATTTCTTTTCCACCCCGCCCTTTCGTTTATACTGCATGACCCTTTCCACAGCATCCAGGACGGGAAGAGGTGTTCTATGTAAATGTGCCATCTATTTCTTTCCTTTCTGTGATCCGGTAAAATGGATACGCTTCTTAGAACATAAAGCATTTTTCCAACTTTTTCAAAGGTTGTCGAATGTAATCATTTTTTCCCTTTACAGACGATTCTGAAACATAAGGACAGCACATGTTCTTCTCATGGACGTTACGCAAAGAATCGAATATGGAAGCGTTTTGGAGTGACGGGCCTGCTGCGGATGTATCCACCGATAAGCCCCCCGGACAGGATACGGAGAAAGGTGTTCCATAAAGGGTTACCCTTCACCTATAAAAATTCAAAGGGATCATCAATAACGTGTACGATGAGGCACGCCTGTCCAGACTTCACAGAAGAATAACAAAATCCCTTGGCAGCTTGTAGAGAAACCCCTGTTTCTTTACAAGCTTTTTTCGTTCTTACCGCCAGGAGCGAAAGCCCCTTCCCTTTCCGCGGACGAGCGCCCGAGCTTCCTCGCAAAACCCACGCTCGGCGATCTCGGATCACTCGTTCTTCCGCAGGAGTGGAAGGGGCACCGCTCCTTGGGAGTTATTTAACATCGAAAAAGACTCTCCTTCACCCAGCTAATCCTTGCTGGATGGAGGACAATTTTTCCCATATTCTGGCGGGCGTCTGTGAGGTTCAACCCTACGAACTATCCATAAGCAACATTAGTTTAAATCTGTTATTATAAATCACGTTCGGAACGGATGCCATAAAAATAACCGATGAACACCATTTTGAATAATACATGAGGATCAAGGGAAGGAATCCCATTGTCTTCGGAATAGCGGGGTCGTACTTTTTCGGGGGATACAAGAGAAATCTATGTATTGGTTGATCCTACGGAGTAAGGCCAAGGTTCGTTGCCCCTGCCCCGTGCGAATGCACCAGGTTCATCAATGTGAAGAAGAAACAAAAAATCACAACCTATACAGATTCTTATTTTTAGGATATCAAATGAACAAGGTGAAAAATAAAAGAAATCAGAAAAAAACAAGGCTGTCGAGACTTTCTCGACAGCCTTGTTTGTATTGTTTATCCATTAGTAAAAAGGATGTCGGAAAATTTCCCGACACCCTCCGGACAGCTTTTGCTGTCATTTTTCAGTTAGATGGGGTCATAGACATTGACTACGTGGTTCACGGCTGTTTCACCCTGGTCTTTACCATGTCCTCGTTTACGTTCTGCTGGTTTCTTTCTGCCGGTTTCAGCAAGTTTTTTATTCCCTGAAGCCATCTCGACTCCCTCCCCTCGTCCTTATTCTTCACCGCTCTACATTTCAATATGATACCAAAATCAGGATACGCCAAAGAAAAACCCCTGCACAGCAGGGGTTTGCATCATATGTGGTATTTGGATTTCACATCATTGATCTTCTTCCCAATCGCGCGGGCACGCTGGATGGAGTGATCCATGTTTTTACGACTGGTCCGTTCAATAACAATCGTAAACATCAGCATATTCAATCTCATCGTTCTACCTCCTCTTTGTAATGAGGCTAATCCGTATCCTTCTCCGCATTGAACCAGCTCATAAAGACCATCTTGAATGTTTGTGTCATTGTTTATTCTCCTCCTTCTTGTATTTACACGTAGCGGTTAAAAGCGGATGATTTACGGTCGAGCCATTCGTCTTTGACTGTGGGTTGGTACCCGGGAACCGGCTGCAGACGCTGCTGCTTCTTTTTGGTCACATGAATCGTAAACAGGAAAAAATGAATCGTCATACGTGTCAACTCCTTCATAAATATAGTGTAATTTTATATCAAAAGAGTAAAATTACTCTTTGACAGCATAAGAAAAAGCCGCAGGAGGTCTGCGGCTTTTCAACATTCAAATCCATTAAAAAAGCCACAGGAATACAATATGCACCTCCTGCGGCTATCATGATTCATTGTAGGTAAAATAGTCGTTGGTCTCAGAAATTATTCCGAGCGCAGGTCGATGGTATGAAATTATTCAGGAAAACCGTTTTTGTGTTTTTCATGATTTCCGACCTCGCTTTCTGAGAATTTTTTCTTACAATGGAAAGTATATAGGGCTTTTTTCCAATTGTAAACCTTTTTGTGTAAATCATTTGACTTTTCTGAAACGCTTCATACAGATTCAGGATCCTTCTCATCGAAAAAGGCTTCGATTTTCTGGTCCAGTTCGTGCAGACGTTTCAATGCTTCACTTTTATCCATTTCCTTATAATGATGCAGCCCCATCGGCTGTTCATCTTTTTCATCGGCCTTGGCGACCACATGCTGGAGCGGGGTTCTTTTTTCATCCAGTCCAAACGGAAGGTAGCTGTCCGTATGCAGAAGAACAGCGACGGATACATCCTTCGCAGTCAGCCGGTCTTCCCCAAGCCGGATCAGCAGTTTATGAGCCCTCTCTGCTCCTTTGATGGCATGGATGTCATGTCGGCGGTATTCATCATAATCCCATTTCCCATCCCTGTACCATTCATAGTGCCCCATATCATGAAGCAGGGCTGATTTCGCTGCAAGATCTGGATCCACCCCTTTTTCAACCGCCATATCAAACGCATAACCTGCCACGGTGACCGCGTGATGAATGCCTGAGCGTTGAAGATACTTTTGTGTTATTCTGTGCTTAAATACATCTACCAGGGTAACACGAGCCATACGATCACCTCCGTCGATTTCCAGTCTCTCCCTGATATGGTTGGCTCTACGGGAGAGAACGTGCATCCTTTTGTTAAAAAAAAGCTTATCATGAGGCTTGCTTTTGAACAAGGCTGAAAAGCTATTCCAATCTAGAGAAAAAGGTGGACAACCCATGAGCGAACGCAATGAAACCGTCCTGATCACAGGTGCGGCAGATGGAATTGGTTTTGGGACAGCAAGATTTTATGCAGAAAAAGGCTTTCAGGTCATCGGGGTGGATAAGGACCGGGAAAAAGGAAAAGAAGCACTCGAAAGCCTTCCCGGAGGAAGAGGCGCTTTTTATTATTGTGATGTCAGTGACCCGGATAGTACAGCGGAGCTTTTTCAACAGTTGAATGAAGACAGCCGTTCCTTTTCGATCCTTATCAATAATGCCGGAGAAAGCACCTTTACATCCATGTTCGAGTTGTCTGTGGAAGATTGGGACCGGATACTGAATACCAACCTCCGCAGCGTATTTCTCTTTTCCAAGCTCGCTGCAGCACTGTGGAAAAAGAATGGGACGAACGGAAGAATCGTAAATATGGCTTCCACGAGAGCTTTGATGAGTGAGCCGGATTCAGAAGCCTATGCAGCCAGCAAAGGCGGCATTACAGCGCTGACTCATGCCATGGCCTCTTCCCTGTCTCCGTGGTCCATCCGGGTCAACTGCATCAGCCCCGGTTGGATCCACACAGGCTCCGAGGAGTTGACAGAAGGTGACCACCTCCAGCATTTATCCAATCGTGCAGGCCGGACGATAGATGTGGCGAAAGCCTGCTTTTACCTGACCGATCCGGAGAACGATTTTGTGAATGGGGAAAACCTTGTGGTCGATGGTGGAATGACACGGAAAATGATATATGAAGAGTAAATGCGTCGATGTTTAGTATAAACAGCACCGGGGTAACGTTATATCAACAAACTAATACGGAGGTGACGACAGTGAATGAGCTGTCATCTTACCAGATTCAGTTGAACCGTCCTTTAAAAACGAATGAAATCATGAAGGTGCACCATACCGTCAAACAGCATGGATGCGACTTATACATCCATCAGAATCAATTGATTGCAGATGCCGGACACCTTCCCAAAATGTTGTCTTTTTTCCTATTCATGAATATAGATGACCCATTCGTGCTGATCATTGACGGCCGCTGTGTAGAAGATGTATACGAGGAGATCACCGCATTTCTTGACGACACCATCGTAAACAGTGTCTGCCGCAGGAAATACAGTTCTTCCATGGTCACGGACGAAACATCCATCCCTGTTTAACAGGCATACTTACCGCTTTACGCAATCATCACTCTTTTATCATACGAAATGAAAAAGGAAAAGCACAGCCGCTGATACGGCTGCCTGCCGGAATCTAAAAAAGACTCTCCTCCATCCAGTAAAGTTGAGCTGGGTGAAGGAGAGTCTTTGTCGATGTTAAAGAACTCCCAAGGAGCGGTGTCCCTTCCACTCCTGCGGAAGAACGAGTGGGCCGAGATCGCCGAGCGTGGGTGTTGCGAGGAAGCTCGGGCGCTCGTCCGCGGAAAGGGAAGGGGCTTTCGCTCCTGGCGGCAAGAAAGAAAAAAGCTTGTAAAGAAACAGAGATTTCTCTACAAGCTGTGAACCCGCTCCTTATAAGGAGGCGGGTTCTTCTTGTGCTGCCGGCTTTGTCGTTTTGTTGTAGTTCAGCCTGAACTGAATGAAACCAACGGCAATGATGACAGCAAAAACTAAAAAGACGTTACTGTAAATGGCTGTGTTCCCGTTAAATCCAAGCACATTTATAGGTTGGAAAGGGTCATACAGATCCAATGCTTTTCCGATGACCGCTCCACTTAAAGCTCCTGAGACAAAGTTCAATAGATTAAACACACCCATCCCGACCCCTGTTTCATTTTTATGAAGCAGGTTGGCCAGAATATCGGCAGAAGAAGCCTGAACGAGCGGGAAGCTCATGTATGAAATAATGATAGCGGCACTCAACACATACGGATGGGCACCGACGAGGGTGGACAGAACGGCAAATCCCGTGATCAACAGCGTTAAAGCAAGATAAAGGACAAAGGTATTCCCTTTGGAATCAACAAGGTTTCCGCCCTTCTGCCCCATCAGGGCCGCACTGATCGCACCAGGGAAAAGAATCAGACCGATGGTCATCGTATCCATCTGGTAGGCATCCCTGAACATAATCGGAAGCATAAACATCATTCCGAACAAGCACACAACACCTAAAAAGCTCGTAACGATCGTCGCTGTGTATTTGACATTCTTAAACAGATGAGGCGGGATAAACGGTTCATCAATCATCTTCATCCGCCAAAGGTTCAAGGCAAAAAACAGGGCGGACACGGCAAAAAGCCACGTCACTCCGAGTGTAATCGCCAGAAGAAGGGTAGAGATGAAACCTCCGATCAAACCAGCACCCACGTAATCGATATATCCCTTCTTCGCTTCTTCCTGAGGCAGATTCTTCCTCAGAAACGGCAGGGTTATGATGATCAGCGCTGATGTCAGGAACAAATAGCGCCAGTCAAGAAAGCCAGCGATAAATCCTCCGGCGATCGGACCGATCCCCGACGCAAAAGCCATGACTGAAGATACAATCCCAAGTACTTTTCCGCGTTCATTCGGAAAATACCGGATGGGAGCCAGGAAAACAAGCGCCGGGATCATCGCACCTCCAAGAGCTTGAATAACACGGGCCATGAGGACCATGGCATAATTCTGGGCAAAGAAACCGAACAGAGACCCCACGGCAAAAACCGTTAGTCCGAACGTAATGAGCGTTCTGTACGGATAATAGTCAGCAAGCTTGCCGTAAGTAAGAGCCCCTACAGCATAAACCATAATATATCCAGTCATTACCCAGCTGACTTCTGACGGCATCAGCTGGTACGTTTTAGCGATATCCGGAACGGCAATATTGAACATTGTCCCGTTCATCACAGACATCATCATGACCGCACAAAGAGAGATCAGTAATCCCCTCGGATTGCGGACCGTTTGTTCTTCACTCATGATCTCTCCTCCTTTTATTTCGCATTCCGAAATGAATCATACGTGACATCTATGGATAAAGCAACGGGGTTGCTCACGAAATATGAAATTTATTTTTTCTAATCATTCCGATATAATTGAATTGTCTACCAATTTCATGTAGAGGAGTGACAGGCATGTACGATATTGCAATCATTGGTGCCGGTCCAGCCGGGGCCGGAGCTGGTCTATTTACAGCGAAAGCAGGTAAAAAAACGCTCGTACTCGATCACGGAAAGAGTATAACCGCAAAAGCCTGGGTCGAGAATCATTATGGGGTGGACGCGATCGAAGGTCCGGCCCTTCTTGAAACGGGACATCAGCAGCTGAAAAAATTCGGAGCGGAGTTAAAGTCTGAAGAAGTGACTAATCTTTCCTTTAAGGATGGCGCCTATTATGAAATCACAACTACGGAAGGCAGCTATGAGTCGGAACATCTCCTGTTTGCTACCGGAATGTCCGTGAAGGCGGCTGAACAGCTTGGCGTAAAGACGACTGATGGCACCGAACCGCGGGTCGCTAAAATCATTGAAACAGACCAGCATGGGCGTACATCCCTCCCGAAAGCTTGGGCAGCCGGGACAGTTGCTGGAAAAAGTGTACACACCATCATTACAGCCGGCCACGGTGCAGAAACAGCCGTCAATATCATCAGCGAATTGAACGGAAAACGGTATGTCGATCACGATATCCTGAAGAACTGAACAAAACGGAACCCCACAGCCCTGTACCGGCCGTGGGGTTCTTCTATTTATCTTTATGTGGCGGGTTGAACCGGCCGACGCCCAGTTCCCTTCCTTCCTTATAAATCGCCTTGATAAAGCTGATAACCATCAGCAGCATAATAATGGAAAACGGCAGCGCAGCAATGATCATCGTGTTCTGCAGAGCCTGCAGGCCTCCCGTGTATAGAAGAGCAACCGCTGTTGCGGAAAGAAGCACGCCCCACGTCAGTTTGATAGAAGTTCCCGGAGTCTCCGATCCCCCTGTCGTCATCATCCCGAGGACAAATGTCCCGGAATCCGCAGAGGTAATGAAGAAGGTTGCCACAAGCGTCATGGCTGTAATGGAAGCCAGCCAGCTGAGGGGGAGATTTTCAAATACTCCGAACAGGGATTCTTCAGCTGTCAGTTCCGATATCATACGAAGACCGCTGTGCTCCATGTCAATCGCTGTCCCCCCGAATGTGGAAAACCACAGGAACCCGATAATCGAGGGTACAACGAGGACCGTAAAGACAAACTCCCGGATGGTCCGGCCTCGGGAAACCCTTGCGATGAACACACCGACGAACGGACTCCAGGCAATCCACCAGGCCCAGTAGAACAATGTCCACGCGTCAATCCAGTCTCTCGTCTCGGCATTTAACGGAGCAATCCGGAAGCTCATCATCGGCAGATTCTGCACATACGTACCAATTGAGTTCGTAAATAAGTTCAAAATAAACATGGTCGGCCCAAGGATGAAGACGAGTAGAAACAGCAGACTCGCCAGTCCCATATTGGCATTACTGAGAATTTTAATTCCTTTTCCAAGTCCTGACCAGGCGGAAATCATGAACAAGACCGTCACGACAGCAATAATGATAAATTGGACAAGAATGCCGGATGGAAGGTCAAACAAGTACGAAAGACCTCCGTTTATCTGAACGGCTCCAAACCCAAGGGTGGTTGCAACCCCGATTACAGTAGCGATCACAGCCAGAATATCGATGACCTGGCCGAACGCGCCCTTCGCTGCTTTTTCACCGATCAGCGGCTTCAGTGTCGCACTGATCAGCCCCGGCTGTTCATGACGGAAATTGAAATAAGCGAGCACAAGAGCAACGATGCCATAAATCGCCCACGCATGGATGCCCCAGTGAAAGTACGTAAAGCGCATAGCATCTTTAATTGCCTGCTCAGTTCCTGTCTGCCCTGTCGGTGAACTGACAGCATAATGACTGATCGGCTCCGCTGTTCCCCAGAACACAAGCCCAATTCCCATACCTGCACTGAACAGCATCGCAATCCATGTCGGACGGGAAAATTCAGGCTTATCGTCCTTCTTTCCGAGCTTGATCCTTCCCAAAGGTGTGACTAAAAAAGATAAACAAACGAGAAGAAACAAGGTGACAACAATTAAGTAATACCACCCGAGGGTGTTGGCAATGAGTGTTTTTATGGATGAGGTCGTCTGTTCAAGCGCGTCCGGCCATATGACCCCGAACACGACCAGCACAAGCATAATAGCAGCGGATACTTTGAACACCATGTTGTATTTTTTCAGCAACGGGAATGCTCCTCCCTTGATTTGATGAGTCACGTATAGTATCCAACCGCTTGTTTTTCTTATTCTTTCGAAAGGGAAAGTTGTATTTTTTCCTTCAACCTGTCAGACTAGGGAAGAAGACCGCTCAACAGAAAGTGCAGGTGAACGAAATGATCGAAGTACGGACTTCCACACTGGAAGACGACGAACTGGGACGCGGAATGTTTGCTGTCCGTAATATTCAAAAGGACGAATTGATCCACAGGGCACCGGTTATTCCTTATCCGAACGAAGAACACGAGCATATTGAAAAAACAATGCTTGCCGATTATGCCTTTGAATACGGGGAAAACCATACCGCCTTCGTTCTTGGATACGGGATGATGTTCAATCATTCCTATAAACCGAACGCGAATTATGTCATTAATTTTGATACGCATACGTTTGACTTTTATGCTTATACAGATATCAAAGCGGATGAAGAAATCTTCATTAACTATAATGGTTTCGTCGACGACGACGAACTGCTCTGGTTTGATCAGGAAGATTAAAGTCAAAAGCGCCTGGAGGTGATCTCCAGGCGCTTTTTTTCGTTTATCGAGGTCGGCGTTCTTCCATATCAATGGAGATTTCCAAAGGGTTCCACATGCTTTCATCTCCTTTGTTTTGTAGTTATCTCCAGTATAGAACGCCCCCCTCATTTCCATAACGGCCGGACGAGTGAACTTTTCTCCTCCTTAAGACGGAAAAAAGACGGAGATTCATTCTCCGCCTTTTCCTTAATCAAACCATCCTTTATTTTTGAACCAGAAGAACATGCTTGCAGCAACACCGATCATAATGATCCAGACGATCAGGTAGCTGTATTGGAATCCAAGCTCCGGCATATGTTGAAAGTTCATGCCATACACCCCGACGATGAATGTCAAAGGCATAAAGATGACACTGATGACGGTCAAAATCTGCATTGTCCGGTTCGTCTCATGGGAGTTTAAAGACATATAGCTGTCCCGGATATCCTGCGTCATTTCCCTGTTGGACAAAATCATATCTGCCACTTTGATCAGGTGGTCATGGATATCCGCAAAGTATTCCCTCCGCTCGAACACCCCTTCCAAATGATGAGAGTTCAAAATCCGATACAAAAGATCGCGCATCGGGTGAACCGTCTGCCTTAATGTCAACAGTTCCCCCCTCCTGTCAAACAACTGCTCCAGCAGCTTTTCCATCGACAGGTTTTTCGTATTGTCCTCAATATCATTGATATGATCTTCAATTCCGTAAATGATCGGGAAATAGTTGTCGACCACTTTATCCAGAATCTGATGGAAAATATAATATTCATCCACCTGGGTGAAATCGCGCGTCCGTTTTACGATAGTATGCGCTTGATCCAGGGGGGCGTTCTTTTCCTTATGAAAGGTGACGATGGAACATTCCCCGAGAAAGATATCCACTTCCTTCCGTTCCAATGTCGTGCTGTCGACTGAATGGATGACGAGAAATGTGTGATCATCATAATAATCCAGCTTCGGCCGCTGCAATCCATGGAGACAGTCCTCCACGGCGAGCGGATGAAAATGGAAATCTGTTTCCAACCGTTTCACTTCATCTTCGGTCGGGGCTTCAAAATCCACCCAGTACCAATCCCACTGCTGGTTATGCAGGTCATCCACCGATAAACCTTCCTTCAGGCCGTTTTCTTTTGAATAGGCCATAACATGAATCATCTTCTCACCTGCCCTGCTTATGTACGTTTCCTTATTTTAATTCCACACTTCCATTTTTTCAAACAACCCTCTTCAATTATGGTACGATGGAAAAAAGTGTGAACGGAGGGGGATGCGCTTGCAAAAACTGAATAAGGCACTAAAATTGACCAGTCAGCTCGTTACACTACGAAGTATTGAAGAAGAAGATATACCCATTCTTTATCCTTTAATTTATGGAAAAAACGCGGAATGGAAAAAATGGGATGCTCCTTATTATCCTCTGGAGCCTCATACAATGGACAGCTATCGAAGTCATGAGTACGCCAGAAAGCGCAGGCTCGCCCCCGATGAACCCGATTCAAGATTGATCATCGAAGTGAACGGAGTCATCATCGGCACCGTTTCCTATTACTGGGAGCACAAGCCTTCGCTGTGGCTCGAGGTCGGCATCGGGATATACGACCCTGTCTACTGGAACGGCGGCTATGGGTCAGAAGCGCTCAAGCTTTGGATCGGTCATTTATTCGAAAACCTCCCACTGGCCCGGATAGGGCTTACGACGTGGTCGCGGAATGAACGAATGATGCGTGTCGGGGAGAAGCTGGGGATGAAAATTGAAGGAAGGATGCGGAAAGTCCGTATCTATCAGGGTGACTATTATGACTCTATCCGCATGGGGGTTCTTCGGGAAGAGTGGCAGCACCAAACATGAATCGATGGAAACTGACCAGTGCCGTTCTTCTTTTCACAACACTCCTCTCTTCCTATCTGGCATTTGATTTCAGCCGGGCGGATGATGTGGATGAATTTTCAGTGGCCGCCTCTGAATCCATCATTAAAGAACTCCCCTTTATGTTGGAAGATGTAGCGATCAGCTATGAATCCTACCACAACCAGGACTCTGGAGAGGCTGGAGCCCAAATGAAGACGGCCCTTTTGACCAAAAGTCTGCAGCGGTTGACGGGAAACCAACGCCTCTTAAATACGGCCGAGCGTTCAGCCCTGCTTGAAAAGGGATGGTTCAACGAGTACAATAACGCCCTGTTCACTCTGAACGGAATCATCACCCACCATTCCTTCGAACAGGAGACAGATGCAGACAATAAAGCATTGGCGTCTTCCTTACGAACGCTGAAGGAAGAAATCAAAACGTTGGTAAACGACCCTTCTTTTTCCATACAAAACCCATCGCAGCTCGACAAGCTGACCACAACCATCCAGCAGTTTAATGAAAACTACTAAAACGCCGCTCCCTTTAAAGGTCTGAACATGAATACACTCTTAAGCTCTCCTTATGGAGAGCTTTTTTTGTCTGTTCTGTGACTATTTCATGACAAGAATCGCACAATCATCTCGTAATTTTCTTCCTTATCCAATTCTATTTGAAGGGGTTGTCCTTTTTTTATACCCTGATAGATGGAGCTTTTTTCTCCATCCTCAAAATCTATCTATGCATATTGATCCAGTTGGATCGTTCATTCGTAATCTTTATGCCGACTAAAAACCAAACCATCCCAATGTTAAAGGAGCCGGACACATGAGCCATCATCCCCTTCCAGCAGATAAGCAGTCAAAAAAGAAAAAAAGAGCGACCCTCTACCAGACGATATGGAAATGGCACTTTTACGCAGGTATCCTTTTCGCCCCATTTCTTCTGATACTGGCCGTTACAGGAGCTGTTTACCTGTTCAAACCCCAGATTGAAGCTGTTCTTTACAGTGAGTATCATGAGGTAACAGAAACAGGCCAAAAGGTACCAGCATCCGAACAGGTGCAGGCAGCGGAAGCTGAATATCCAGAAGGAACTACTACTGCATTCCGCCCAGGAGAATCTCCCATCCGCTCCAGTGAAGTCAACCTACAGACTGAAGGGGATGGACTTACGGTATTCGTTGATCCCTACTCAGGCGAAACCATGGGAACTTTAAAAGATGAAGACCGCATTATGGATAAAATAGAAGAAATTCACGGAGAGCTGATGGCTGGCACAACGGGCGACAGAATTGTTGAATTAGCCGCGAGCTGGGGTGTTGTGTTAATCGTGACAGGCATATACTTATGGTTTCCCCGGAAAAGGAAAGGCCCCTGGGGTATATGGATTCCGCGTTTCAATAAAGGGAAGAATATTTTCCGGCGGGATCTGCACACGGTTCCTGCCTTCTGGATTTCTGCCGGCATGCTTTTCTTAATAATGACCGGTCTTCCTTGGTCCGGGCTTTGGGGCACCAACTTCCAAAACATGGCCACAAATACTGGGGAAGGCTATCCCCCTTCCGTCTGGACAGGCAGCGCTCCGACCTCGAATATGGAAACAAAGGATATTGCGGAAGTGCCATGGGCCGCAGAAACCCTGGATGTTCCCGTTTCTGCTGTCCAGGGGCTGACGCCTGTTTCCATAAATGATGTGGTTCAAAAAGCGGAACGGCTGGATATTCACCCGACGTATAGTGTTTACTACCCAAGCACCCCGGAAGGCGTGTACACCTTATCCGCTTTTCCACCACGTGCTCAAGATGAAGCAACGGTTCACATCGATCAATATTCCAATGCCGTTCTTGCCAACTATCAGTTTGAAGATTATGGCTGGATCGGAAAGACCGTCGCTCTGGGGATCACCCTTCACAAAGGAACTCAGTTCGGCATAGTCAACCAGCTTCTAAGCCTCTTCATCTGCCTTGGAATTATTCTGGTAGTTGTCAGCGGCGTTTACCTATGGTTGAAAAAGAAGCCCAGTCACAGCATGGGTGCGCCAAGAGAGAGAAAAGAAAGAAGCGTGAAGCCATTCTTCACCTTACTGCTTCTTCTCGGCTTATTCTTTCCACTGGCGGGGTTGTCCCTGCTGGCCGCCCTTCTCATTGATCAGCTGATCATTAGACGAGTGGGAACCTTAAGGAGGTTTTTCCATGAAGCTTAATGGAATATCCATCATCATTGGAGCTTTGCTGTTATTGTCGGGATGTCAGTTGAAGGAAGATGCTGCATCCATGTATAAGGTTACACACCCCCTCCAAGCGGAAATTTCCATACCTCAAGATTTAGTTAAAGGTGGATCAGCTGTTACAACTGTCACCCTCACTCAAGACGGACAGCCGGTAACAGACCCTGATTTCGTACATATCGAATGGACAAATCGGGATGGAACGTCATCTGGAATGAACGCCATGAGCCATCATAAAGAGGGATCATGGCGTTCAGAAAAAAGCTTGGAAACCGAAGGCCTGTACTTTGTAAAGGTTCATGCCTCCAATGAAGGCTCAACCATTTCACCGATGACCCAGGTTGTAGTAGGTGAACTGACTTCTGAAGACATTCAGTATCTTCAAGATCAGGCCCCTGCCGACATGACAACCCATGAAGGACACCATTAAAAAAGGAAGGCTGGTAAACAGCCTTCCTTTTCAGCTTGTAGAGAAACTTTTTTTCTAGTGACTCCAAAGGAACGATCACCAATACTTGGTCATGAATAGGATTTTCCCCACGCAAGCGGCCGTAACGCAGCTTGTCCTGTTCATTTGAAACGACGAAGGAGCGATGCTCAACGTTCTCTTTTATCATAGGGTATAGCTGCATCGGCACGAGGAGCGTTCGGTGGTGACGCCTGCAGGAACAGCGCGAGCGGAAGATCCACTTGGTCAAAAGGGTTTTCTTGACCAAGTTAGCTGAGGCCGTGCCCGCGGCAAGCATCCACCGATAAGCGGAACGTGCCTTCTCAACAGGACATACGGACCACTCTAACTGGATAGGACGAACTTTTTCTACAGACTGAAAGGAAGGCTGGTAAACAGCCTTCCTTTGGTTATCATTTTTTGTCCTTCCATTCCTGGATGAGCAGATCCAGCTTTTCTTCTATGCGGTCCATCCTATCCTTCTTTTTTCTCGATGTAATGAAAAAAGAAACCACACCAACGACAGCAGCGGCGAGAATCAGAAAAAACAAGCCCTGGACAAGCAGGTCTCCTACGAGAATACTCCCTGCCCCGAGTAACCCTGTTTCACTCATTATATCTTCTCCCTTACTTCAAATAACGATCTTTCAACAGCTGCTTCAGGTTATCGATATCTTCCTGAATCTCCTGTCCTACATTCGTTTCCATCACCTTTTTCCGTTCCAGTTCCTTGTCTACGAGGCGTTTCACGGATAATACATCGGTTCCGTCACGAAGAACCTCTTCCTTCGAGTTGAAGTGCTGGTGGGCGACGAGCTGCATCCCGTAAGAATTGTAAAGGAGCGTATAACCGGCGATTCCGGTTTTAGGCTGATAGGCTTTTGAAAAACCACCGTCGATGACGACCATTTTCCCGTTGGCCTTGATCGGATTTTCCCCTTCAATCTCCTTTACAGGTGTATGACCGTTAATAATATGACCCTGGTCTGGGTTCATATCAAACTCCTTTAGAATTTTCCTGCAGATCTCTTCATCCTCACGAAGGTAATAATAAGGATTTTTCTTCTCTTTATGAGTCGCCTTGTCACTGATGAAATAACGTTCAAACGTAGTCATGGCCCGTTTCCCGAACAAGGAGGAATGTTCTCCCGTCCATAAATACCACACCATGTCAGTGGCGAGGTCATCGATGGTATTCGGATTTGCGAAGGCCTGACGCAGGAATTTTTCAAATTGATCAAGAAGTTCCCTTCCCGCGTATGTCTGGTTTTCAATCTTCATCTCTTCCATATTTCCATCTTCATCGATAGGTATACACCCGTGGATAAGCAGGTTGCCATTATATTTCAAATAAAGACTGCCTTTTTTCATTAAGAATTTCATATGTCTCGCCAGCTTCTCAGAATGCTGGACAGAAAACAACAGTTTGTCGATGACTTCCTGCTCTTCTGGCAGCAGCCTGGACGGGTCTTCCGGATCAATGGTCGCAAAGCAGGTATTTTCCAACGGATACGTGGTTCCCTGCAGCGTAATCTCCTGCCGCTCATAGTCGACTTTTTCCAGTAGAAGGCGTTCATCCATATTAAAATATGGGCGCCGTTTAATGATTGGACTCTCGAGTTTGAACTGGATCATGGCTATGGCCTGATGGATTTTTGAAATTTGGACAATTTCATCCTCCGACGGCTGGTAACCGGATTGGATTTTCGGCCGGAAAGGCACGTTATCATCATAGTACTTTTCGGCAAGGGTCATCAGCGGACGCAGATTGATGCCGTACATATCTTCAATAATATCGAGGTTATTATAGCGCGCACAAATACGGATGATGTTAGCCAGACACACTTGTGAGCCGGCATATGCGCCGATCCAGAGAACGTCATGGTTCCCCCACTGGATATCAAGGGAATGGTAGTCCATCAACGTTTCCATGATCTTATCCGGCTCCGGGCCACGGTCATAGATATCCCCGACAACATGCAGGTGATCGACGACGAGCCGCTGTGTTGTATACGAAAGCCCGATAAGCAGCTGATCAGCCTGATCGAGGGAGATCAGCTGCTGGACGATTTTGTTATAGTAGGATTCCTTATTTGCAAAGTCCTCGGTTTTGTACAGCAGTTCTTCCACAATATAAACAAAAGGCTCTGGAAGGGCTTTGCGGAGCTTGGAGCGTGTGTACTTGGAAGAGGCATAAGAAATCAGCTTGATCATCCGCTCAATCATGACCTCATACCACAGCTCAAGATCCTCCCTGCGGTCGAAGGAATTTTTAATCCGCTGCATTTTTTCTTCAGGATAATAAATCAGCGTAGCGAATTCGTTCAATTCCTGTTCAGATAGAATGCCTTTGTACAAGTCACTGATTTTTTCACGGACTTTGCCTGACCCATTGCGGAGTACGTGCTGAAAGGCCTGGTATTCGCCGTGCAGATCACTGACGAAGTGCTCCGTTCCTTTGGGAAGATTCTGGACAGCTTTCAGATTGATCAGTTCGGTAATCACTTTTTCTTCACTATCGTATTCCTTGGCAAGCAGTTCTAAGTATTTATCCTTTAACACGATGGCTCCTCCTCTCCCGCCGGTTTGGCAGGTTCGAAATCTTTTATAAAAAGTATAGCAGGTTTTCATATGAACCGCGCGCTGAGATTTTCGAAACGATCCGGGGCCCTACCCGATATAATAAATATAAAGAAAGGTTCCGACCCATAAGGCAGCGGCTCCCTGCATAGCCGCATAAAGACCGGTTTCAAACAAGGACAGCTTTCTTCCCTTTTTCGTTTTTCTCAACTGCAGGATGGAAAGCAGACTGCATAGAAGCAGGACAGCGATGGAAAACTCGTACAAGCTCTCTATTGTATTCATTCCTTTCCCCTCCTCGTTCCTTACGGTCGAAGCCGGATTCGCACTCCGGAAGCCTGCAGAAGCGCACTCCGATTGTCTTTCCTAAATGAGTCCTTATCAAACGTTCATGAACTATGGAATAAAAAGGAAAAACTGCCGAATCAGCTTTCATGACCTCTAAAGGATATATGTAAGGCTGCACCCTGCTTCTATTGTTTCAAAAAAACTCTTGACTGGCAATTCCATCCACCCCTTTGCTATAGAAAAAAGAGACCCGTTCAAGGGCCTCATTGCATGTTTGCTGCTCAACTTCCGATATACACACTGTCACATGACCCAGGAGCCGGCTCATAATAACAGTGCTTCTTGTATTGTCCGGCAAAGGGCTGGCCGTACCATGTGTCTGGACATGGGGCGTAGGGGTTGAAATACCAGAGGGAATATTTAGCCGGATGCTGCCGCCAGTAATCCAGATTCTTTTTTGCCAGTCTTTTTTCTGTAGAACGTGCCCGGTTATAAAACATGTTGCCTTTTTGAACAGCTTCAAACGAATAGTTCCCGCCTTGAACCTGATAAATGACGTCATTGATATTCCGCACATTTCTAAAATCCAGACAATCTGCCTTGGCCCTGTTCACAATGACATTCCCTACATACAACATCCCCTGTTTTCCTTCTCCTACCGCTTCCGCCCTCATCATACGGGCCATCAAGTCAACGTCGGAATTATTATATTGAATTCTCGGCATATCCTCACCTCGACTATTAGTGTATGAAAAAAGCCGCCGGTGATGAATAAACGATGCGGATCACCGAAAGAGGATTTCTCCATGGGATGTGCGAAGCAGTGCCGTGTTCTCCTGGTCCTTCCTGTCAGGATTCGTTTTGATGAATCATGGTTTTGAAAGAAGCGGCTATGTCCCCAAGGGCTTCTTGGGCACGATCCACCGCGCCCGCCATATTGATAAAACTGTGAACGAGATCTTCGAAATGGAGCCTTGAAGCCTGGACACCGGACTCCTGCAGCTGTCTGTGATAGGCAGCGGCCTCCTCCCGCAGGGGATCGAAATGGGCTGTAACAAGCAGTGTTTCAGGCAGCCCGCGTTTATTCTTCAGGCGAAGGGGAGAAACTTCTTCTTTTTCTCCCTCTTCCTCCATATGTAAGTAATGATTGAAAAACCATTTCATCTTTTCCATTGTCAAGTTATAGCGGAAGTCTTCCTGATAGCTGAACGTCGAAAAATCGTAATTAAGGACCGGCGTAATTAACAGCTGCCCTTCAATAGAAACCTCGTGATTATCCCTGAAATATCCAGAAGCGGCTGCGGCCAGATTACCACCGGAGCTTTCTCCCCCTAAATAGACCGGAGCGTCCGGCCATTGCTGCCGGGCCCATAAAACGGAGGCACGTGCATCATCATATGCTGCCGGGAACTTGTGCTCCGGTGCAAGCCTGTATCCGACAGAAACGATGGTGACCTCTGAATGGGAGGAGAGATACCGGCAGACCGAATCAGCGCTGTCAATATCCCCGAACACCCATCCCCCGCCATGGAAATAGACAAGTACAGGGAGTTCTTCTTTACCTGAAGGCGTATAGATGCGGACAGGAATCTCATGCCCATCGGCAGACAAAACCCTGTCCTCCCTTGTATTCACACCCTGGGCAGGGAGGTCAGGGAAATACGTACGCGCGACTTTGTAGTACTCGCGCGACTGTCGGGCTGTCAACAGATCTAAAGGTGGATGCTGGAGTTGCTGCATTTTCCGGCCGATTTTATGTAATAATTCAAGCACCTGTTCATCTACTTGATGCGTCTTTTCCATATACACCCTCCTTTTCTTCTGAAATCCGGAAGGCAACTTGGATCCCCTGGCTTTTACGGACATGTTCAACCGCCTGCTTCTCTCCTGCTATAAGCGCTGCCCGCTTATGTGGGAGTTGAATCCGGTGAAGAACCTTTCCTCCCAGACCCTTCATAATGGGAATAATGATACGGTTGCGGATATCCGGTTCTCCTATGATCCGTTCTGTACGATAGGTAAAAAACAAAAACTGAATCATGGACTGCAGCAGCTGCCGTCCTGCCTGCTTGTTCAAAAATTTCTCCGGACCTACAAGTACATGCATGCCGAGGTCCCCCGCCTCGTGGTCATAATAGTGGTGAACAGGATCCTCTCCCGCCCAGTAAGCAATAAGATATCCCGCCGGCTCCCCATTCCAGTCTACAAGATAACAGTCTTTGTGATCTGCAGTGATGGATGCCCGCACCCACTCTTTAAACGATTCCATCGGAAGATTGAGCTTCCAGAAAGGGGCAATGTGCCTCTGATGCATCCATTCAAACAGCGTATCGGTATCCTTTTCACTCAAGGGCCGGAACGTAAAGGTTTCTGTTTTTTCCTGTTCGGTAATTTTTATGTCCGTGATGGTCAACATGTTCAACCCCTTATTGAAAATGATTATCATTATCGCAAATTATAGAGTTTTCTGCACAGGCTGTCAATGACATAAAAAAACTCCCCTTATGAAAGGGGAGTTCTGTGTTCCTTATCCAAAATACGTAGTAAGCGGTGGTACAACCTGTTTCTTACGGGAAACAACGCCGCTCAAGACCGCCTGGTTTCCATCAAGGGACGTTTCAAAAGCTTCGGCGACAGCTGCTGTTTCACTACCGACAGCAACGACAGTGGAGTTACTTTCAAGAATATCTGTAACGACAAGCACGAATAAATCCAGTCCTTTTTCAGCCACATTTATATCCATTGCTGCTTCGAGTTCTGCTTTACGGGAAAGGACATCATTCGTATCGACGGTATTCACCTGGGCGATCTCAACTTTCCTGCCCCCCATATCGAATTCCTTGGCATCAAGGGAAATCAATTCTTCCGCTGTTTTATCACTGATATCCGCGCCGGCCTTCAACATGTTCAAGCCGTACTCTTCTGTATCGACACCGGCGGTTTCAGCAAGCTCCTCCGCTGCACGACGGTCTTCTTCCGTGCATGTCGGAGATTTAAACAGAAGGGAATCAGAGATGATTGCTGAAAGCATCAGCCCTGCCATCGGCTTGGAAACCTCCTGCCCTTTCTCCTTATATAGCTTAAGAAGAATCGTTGCTGTACAACCGACCGGTTCTGCACGGTAGTAAAGCGGGCCTTTCGTTTCGAAATTGGCAATACGGTGGTGGTCAATGACTTCAAGAACCGTAACGTCGTCAATGTCTGCTGCACTCTGCTGCCGCTCGTTGTGATCGACAAGGATCACCTGTTCCACCTCATCAGATACACGCTCGACAAGACGCGGCGCTTCTACGTTAAACTGATCCAGTGCGTATTGTGTTTCCCCGTTCACTTCACCAAGGCGGACAGGTTCCACGTCCTCGCCAAGAGCCTTTTTCAGATCTGCATACACAATTGCAGACGTAATCGTATCGGTATCCGGGTTTTTATGACCGAAAATAAATGTCTTACTCATTTAAAATCATCCTTTCTATGTAAGTTTGCTTGTCCGATACGATTATAAAATAGATTAACGCCCGCGTCCATTACGGCCTCCATTTTTTGACGGGCCACACTCCTTCAAGACGGAGAGCATTCCATACCCAAGAAGCACCTGCACCATCATACCTGCATAAGGGTCGGCATGAAGAACCTCTGGAAAGATCATGAACCCTGGAAATAAAAAAGGTACATAAAGAAACAGAAAACAGGGTATGACATAGAAGGTAAGCAGAGTAAAGGCCGGCTTTGATAAATGAAAGGAAGAGAAATTCACCGGAAGGGCAAGGATCATCCCCACGGGAATATAGGCGGTCTGCATCATAAGCAGATACCTGTAAATGTGCCCCTCGGATGCCGTTACCTGAAGCCACGACTGCATGCCGCTGAGCAGGAACAGGTATAAAAAACAGAAAAAAACCTTCCATAAATGGATGAATTTTATCATGACAGGCTATCCCCTTTCCCTTTAAGTTTATGATTCCCATCTTATTTTCTTGCTTTACACAAGTTTCAGAATATTTTTTTAGGGAATTTCCTAAAAGGGTTTGAGATTACTCTACACTTTATGTTAGAATTCCTTACATAAAGAAAAAAGAGCTACATATCCAAAGTGAAATGGATACAAAACTTACAAATTATAAAGAGAGAGGGTAAATCAATGGGATACACGAAAGAACAGATCATTCATGAAGTAAAGGAAAACAATATTGAATTTCTTATCTTGGAATTCACGGACATGCTTGGGGATACGAAAAACGTAGAACTTCCAGTTGAAGAGCTTGAAATGGTTCTTGAGAATGAAGCAATGTTTGACAGCTCCTCCATTTCCGGATTCTCGGATATTCAGGAAAGTGACATGTATCTCTATCCTGATCTCGACACCTTCCTGCTTCTTCCTTCCCTTGTGGACGAAGATCGCAGTGCACGTTTCATCTGTGACATCTACAAGCCGGACGGAACGCCATTTGAAGGCGATCCACGCTTCATTCTTAAACGTGCGATGCAGGAAGCGGAAGACATGGGCTATACCGTTAACGTTGGTCCTGAACCGGAATTCTTCCTATTCAAACTGGACAACGCCGGCTACCCAATCCGCGAAATGAACGACCGTGGCGGATACTTCGATGCTTCTCCTAAAGATAAAGGAGATAAAGTGCGCCGTGACATCGTGCGTACCCTTAAGAAATACGGATTCGAAATGGAAGCGTCCCACCACGAAGTAGCTATGGGACAACACGAAATCAACTTCCGTTTTGACAGCATGGTGAAAACAGCCGATAACATTCAAACATTCAAAAACGTGGTCAAAGATATCGCCACCAACCATGACTATCATGCAACCTTCATGCCGAAGCCGATTTCCGGTGAAAACGGTTCTGGAATGCACTGTCACCTATCCTTGTTCCAAAACGGAGACAGCGCCTTCTTTGATGAGGATGCTTCTGACGGCATTTCCAAAACAATGAAGCAGTTCATTGCGGGTATTCTTCACCACGCAAGTGGAATCGCTGCGATTACGAACCCGAACGTAAACTCTTACAAGCGTCTTGTACCAGGTTATGAAGCGCCGGTGAGTGTGGCATGGTCCCACTCCAACCGCAGCTGTATGGTCCGAGTACCAACAACCCGCGGAAAAGGAACACGCTTCGAAGTCCGTAACCCGGACCCGACCGCCAACCCTTACTTGACGCTTGCTGTCCTGATCCAGGCGGGTCTTGACGGAATCAAGAAAGAAATGGACGCCGGTGAAGCAGAAAGCCGTAACCTGTATGAAGTCGAGGACGATAGTGTTCCAACACTTCCAACAAACTTAAAAGAAGCGCTTGGCGCTCTTGGGAAAGACGAGCTTCTTCTATCAGCCCTTGGTGATCACACATCCGGTGCCTATATTGAAGAAAAGCGTAAAGAATGGACCGAATATTCCCTGCAGGTCAGTAAATGGGAAATCGAAAAGTATATGAATAAATAAGAACGAAAAAAAGCATCTCCTATCGGGAGATGCTTTCTTATATGGTATAAACAAACGCCCCCTGTTCTCAGGGGGCGTTTGTTTATACCGATGTCTTTATTCTTTAACAGCGTTGGGACCATGCAGCATACGATTCGTCCGATGAGTTCCGTACTGATCCTTCAACTCCAGACGTCTCCGTTCACGCTTCAATTTATTGTAGCTTTTCAACCGGCTCGCTTCCATCTCTCCGCTTTGAATGGCCGCTTTGACCGCACACCCCGGCTCCTCTTCGTGACGGCAGTCTCGAAACCTGCACCCGGCGCTTAAAGCTTCAATATCAGAAAACGTATAATCAAGATTCCCTTCACCGTTTCCCCAGAGCTGAAGCTCCCTCATTCCCGGCGTATCGATCATATAAGAGCCGTCAGGCAGGCCGAACAACTCTCGATGTGTCGTCGTATGACGACCGCGATCATCTTCTTCCCTGACGGCCTGTGTCTCCTGTACTTCTTGTTCAAGCAGAGCGTTCATTAACGTGGATTTCCCTACCCCCGAAGAACCGATCAAAGAAACGGTCAATCCAGGTGTTAATTCTTGTTTCAATGGCTCCAGCCCTTCTCCAAGAAGGCTGTTCACAGGATACACAGGGACTCCCGGGGCTGCTTGTTCAACCTGAAGCAGCTGTTTATGAAGCGACGCAGATACATCCTTTTTCGTACAAACGATAACTGGACGTGCCCCACTCTCATACACCTGCTCTATATACCGTTCCACTCTTCTCGGATTCATTTCCTGAGTCAAAGCTGTGACGATAAAGACAACGTCCACATTGGCCGCTATCACCTGCTCTTTGTGGGTCTGTCCAGGAGCACTCCGGGATAAGACCGTATTCCTGTTTAATACACGCTGGATTTTCACACGCCTGCTTTGATCACAGGGCTTAATGACAACCCAGTCCCCTACAGCAGGAAAACCGCTGTCTTCAACCGTATGATAGTGGAAGCGTCCGGATACTTCACCGAAGCGCTCTGTTTCATCGTCGGCCACTGTGTAAATGCCGTGGGTGGATGTCGTCACCCTGCCGGCCTTTTCTCCATCCTGCAGCTGTTCTTTAAAGTATGTTGTAAAATCCTTCCGTTTCATTCCATTCCTCCTGAATATGTGGAGGACGCTACGAGTGGTGTCCTCCTCTGTTTTGTTGGATGCTATTTGTTATGAATCGTCTGTTATTTGACATAAACACCACTCCTTGCTTCATTATTATCCTTAGTCTACCATACGAGGAAGGCCAGAATCCCCCTTTTTCCTTAATTATCCACGGGAAACCGCCCGCTTCGCTGAGACTGCCGCAAAAGTAATGGTCAATGTACTGACGATGGTAATGGCGATGACCCCCTGCATCATATCCCAGAAGACCCACCCATCAATCAGAACTGTCCGCATACTCTCAAAAATATAGGTGGTCGGGTTGATGACCGCAGCAATTTTGAGCCACTGCGCGTCAATGAGCTCATAGGGGACGAACGTGGTGCTTAAAAATATAAGAGGAAAAAAGATAAACGTTCCGGCCTGAGCAGCCTGCGCGTTCCCTGTCCGTAAAGCAACACCGGCGGAGTACCCGGCAAAGGCAAGTCCCCATCCGATGGCGATCAGAAGGACAAACAGGACGCCTCCCACGCCTGTCCGGACTTCAAGACCCAGCAAAAAAGCTATCCCGATGATAAGCAGCGTCTGCACAAAAAGCTGGAGCATCCCCGCAATGATCGGACCAAAGACAATCGAAAGACGCGAGGCAGGCGTCAGCAGCAGCCGGGAAAAGAACCCGTTTTCAATATCCTTCACAATACTCTGCCCCGCCCCACCGGCTCCACCAATGGCTGCCGAAACGATGGATACAGGCAGAATGAAAGCTAAGTAGTTGGCTCCCTCAAACGTTGGAAGCTGAGATATCCCGCTCAGCCCTCCTTCATAGACCAATAGAAAAAAAGCGGAAATCATCAGATTGGGAATAAAAGAAAACGGATTTCTTAAGGTCGTTTTCACGTTTCTTCTTGTCATCAGCCACGTATCTCTCCACACATTACTGCTCATAGCTTTTCTTCCCCTCTCCTGTAATCTTCAGGAAAATATCATCCAGGGTCGGAGAGGATAATTGGATATCCTCGACTTCAATATTTTCCCGATCGAGAATACGTGTCACTTCCAACAGTTGTCTCGTCCCTTCCTCAACGTAAATCAAAATCTTTTCCTGTTTTCTAATAACATCCGCATCGATCAGACCGGATTTCAACAAGTGGAGCGTCCTGTCTTCATCTCCTCCATCCACAGGAGTGAGGGCGATAAGGTCACTCCCTATTCGAGCCTTAAGCTCTCTGGGTGTTCCGGAAGCCACGATTTCTCCATCGTTAATGATGCTGATCCGGTCAGCCAGACTGTCGGCTTCCTCCAAATACTGGGTGGTTAAAAAAATGGTCGTTCCCTTGTCTTTATTCAACCGCCTCAACTCCTCCCACACGGCGATACGGTTGGAGGGATCCAACCCTGTTGTCGGCTCATCCAGAAAAAGGATGGCAGGTTCATGTACAAGGGTAAGCGCCAGATCGAGACGCCGGCGCATGCCTCCGGAATACCGTCCGATTCTTCGCTCAGCAGCTTCCGTCAGCTGCACAATATCCAGAAGCTCTTCTGCGCGAATACGCCCCTCCCTTTTACCGAACCCGAAAATCCATGCCTGCAGCTCAAGCATTTCCCGGCCGGTCAGATCCGGATCGACCCCTGTTTCCTGAAGGGCCGCACCTATATGGCGCCTCACCTTTTCCGGTTCCTTGATTACGTCAAAGCCTGCAACAAAAGCCGATCCAGACGTTGCATTCATCAAGGTAGTCAAAATCTGCACAATCGTTGATTTCCCAGCTCCGTTTGGACCGAGAAAGGCGAAGAACTCTCCGTCTTCCACGTTAAAAGAAACATCCTTGACAGCTTGAACCCCGCCTTTTTTAAATGTTTTAGATAAATGATCAACGACAATCTTTCCATTCATCCTTCCAACACCCTCTCTATGTAAAAAAATGTTGTACGAACAAGTTTAAATAAGCAGCAGCACGGGAATACCTATCCATACCTCAAACAACAGAAAAGCGTCAAAACTAGACGTTTTTCACTGTTGAAGCCATTACACTCAGATGATAAACTTTTATAAAATTCAGAAAACAATCAGGAGGTACAAATAATTATGGAAGCTTTATACCTTTATCCATGGGCAGCACCGCTGCTTGTCGGACTAGCCATTCTTTCCCTCATCGGGACCTACTTCAGTTTTAAACAGGAAAAGTATCTACTAATGATGAGCATGGGGATCATCCAGACAATGATCAGCACCTACCTTGTCACTGGTGCCGCTCCCGTCCTGTTCGGTGTCGGACTTACCCAGATATACTTAGGAGTCGTCAATGTAAAAAGGGTGAAAGCTGTAAGACATGAGTAATCATCGTCTTATAGAGCTTTCACCCTTTTTTCGATATACGCGCATAAATCTCCGACGGTCCCAAAAACAGCAAACGGGTTTTCCGGAAGAACATGCGGTGTATAGATGAGTTTCCAATGGACCAGCAGCGATTGAAAGGTATGCAGAAAAAGCAGGCGGTTATCATGATAAATTTCCTGCAGACTGCCCTGGGTGGACATGTATTCAAATGCTGGCTGCTGAAGTTCCGTGACATCCAGATGAATATAATAAAGCACACTCTGATAGACCGCTACGGGGAGCCTTTTATCCGGGATCAGTTCTATTGTTTCCTTCCTTTTTTTAAAAGAATGGAAGCTGTAAAGTTCCGCCACTTTTACCACCTCGTCTTTTTCCTATACCTTAAGATTCTGCACCCCTCTAACGGATTCCTTCTATTCCTGTAAGAATAAAAACAGCCATATCATTACCATTCTCCTGTCGATTTTGTTACCTTAAAGGAAGAAAATGAAAAAGATCCATGTGCAGCACTTTTGAGGAGGCAGGAAAATGAACCAGACGATAGAGACTTTGTTGAACCACCGCTCCATCCGTAAATTCAAAGATGAAAAGTTGACAGACGAACAACTGAACACCATTATTGAAGCAGCCCAGCAGGCTTCCACATCCAGTTACATGATGGCTTACAGCATCATAGGTGTGACGGATGAGGAGAAGAAATCCCAGCTGGCCGAAATTTCGGGCCAGGGTTATGTAAAAAACAACGGACACCTGTTGGTTTTTTGTGCGGACTTATACCGCCATACATTGTACGCCACACCATCTGAGTATGAGCAGATGCTGTCCAACCTGGAAAACAGCGAACATTTTCTCGTGTCCGCCATCGATGCAGCGCTTGCGTCCCAGAATGCCGCCATTGCCGCTGAAGCGATGGGACTGGGCATCTGCTATATTGGAAGCCTTCGGAATCAACTGGATAAAGTTGATGAAATCCTTGACCTGCCTAAGCATGTCCTGCCTTTATTCGGCATGGTCATCGGCGTCCCGGATCACGAGCCCGATCTTAAACCACGCCTGCCAAAACAGGCTGTTTACTTTGAAAACAGCTACAAGCGGGACCACAAAGAGGAGCTTGCTGCTTTTGACAAGGAAATTGCTTCTTATTACGAGGCCCGTCAGACGAACAACCGAAGCGACTCATGGACGGATCAGATGCGGCGTCGTTTCTCAAAACCGATGCGTATGGATGTGACCGGTATCGTGAAGAGAAAAGGATTCAATAAACAGTAAGGAGAGATCCTCATGTCCTATGAAGCAGCAGCCCGCCGGATAAAACGCGCAGAGCGGATCGTCGTTCTCACCGGGGCGGGTGTATCAACGGCAAGCGGAATACCTGATTTCCGCTCCAGTGAAGGATTGTGGACAGAAGATCATGCGCGGGAATACTACATGTCCAGCGATTATTTCCAAAGGCATCCGGATGACTTCTGGAAAAAGTACAAAGCCATCTTCCGTTTAAAGCTTCTGCAGGAGTATCGTCCAAACGACGTCCATCAATTTATTCACGAGCTTGAATCGGAGCGACGTAATGTGTCTGTCATTACCCAGAATGTCGACGGTCTTCACCAGCTCGCTGGCAGCTCATCTGTTCTCGAGTATCACGGAACGTTGAACCAATCGTTCTGCCAGGACTGCGGACGCTCTTATTCGTTGGAAAGTGTGATGGAGAGGATGGTTCCTGTGTGCAGGGAGTGTGGGACGACGCTGAAACCCGGCGTCATGCTGTTCGGGGACCTGATTACAGCTCATGACGAAGCCGAGCGGATCATCAGGGAGGCTGACCTGCTTCTCGTTATGGGAACTTCCCTGCAGGTTACACCATTCAGTCTTCTTCCTTATTTCGCACGGGAACACGGCAGAGCGGCGTCGATCCTGATCAATAATGAACCTACGGACAAGGACAATTGGTTTGATATCGTTCTCCATGAGGATCTTTCCTGTGCCGTCCAACAGCTTCAAGAGCTTCTTTAAAATAGGGACCTGAGAATCGGTGGATGTCTGCTGCAGCCGTCACCACCAATAAGCTGTTCGTGAATACAGCACATTCACACAACAAACAGGCTTTCCTTAAAGCCTATCCAAAGATCCTGACGAGCATAACGTAGAAAAGAAAACGACCAGTTTGCGCTGGTCGTTTTTTTATGAAGATAGGAGCACGGCTGTCTTGGTGGACCAGAGTTCGATACAAGGCCCGGCAAGGAGGACAGACAGGATCGTCCCCATCCCCACCGGTCCGCCGACCCCAGCGGAATGGGAAGAGCTGTACGCTTCGTTTCTATTCCGGGATCACTTTGTCGCTGGGGTTTCCAATGACTCTCCTCTTGCTGATCTGGAGACCGTATCCCTGGAGGAATGCTTGAAGGAGCATCAGATTCTTCCTGCTGAAAACCAGCGGTTCACAAGCCGCTTCCAGTCCCTTGCTGAAGAAATGGGAGGCTCTTACGAAAGCACGGCGGTGCATGAACATGCCCACTCCGGTTTTGTTTCCCAGGGCATGGGAATCGCTTATTTTCCTGAATGGATGGCAAAACATATGGAATACAGAGGCATTACTTTTTTTCCATTGAAGGACGACCCACATGTATCTTGCGGCAGCCTCTCCTTCTGCCTTTCAACGACTCAGGCATGTGTTTGGTACAGGTTCAGTATAAAACCAGTTCGAACCGTTCCGAAAATGCTCATTTAACATGGGGTTATAACTTTTAGACATAAAAAAAGACGCCGGGAAACGGCGTCTTTGTTCGGGACTCAGACAAGACCAAGCTTTTTGATCAGCGGCTTCAATGTCAGCCCTTGGACAATCAATGAAAACAGCACGACTGAGAAGGTTAACAGCAGCACCTGGTCCCTCCCGGAAAAATCCATCGGCAGACTGAGCGCAAGGGCGACAGACAAACTTCCCCGCAGACCGCCCCAGTTGATCAGCAGACGCTCCTTGGCACTCAGTTCCTTGATCCAACCCGTACTGATATAAAGAGCGATCGTCCGGCCGATCAGTACAATCACGACAGCCCCTGCGATATAGGCCCAGTTTTCCGATAGATTGATGTTCCGGATTTCCAGACCGACCATAAGGAAGATCAACGCATTCGCAAGGAGTGTGATCGAATCCCAGAACGTGTTGATGTTCGTTTTTGTCTGCTTGGACATGCCGACTTTCGCCCCGTAATCTCCAAAAACAAACCCTGCTACGACGACAGCGATAACTCCGGATGTATGGAAATGCTCGGCAATGAAATAGCTCCCGAAAAACAAGAGGGCGCTGAAGGCCACCTCGAGCGGATAATCATCAAAGAAACGAATGATCTGCGAGAAGAAAAATCCAAGGGCAAGACCGACAAGCGCCCCCCCAATGGCGAATTTCAGGAACATGAAAACTCCGCTGCCAAGGCCAGACCATCCCATTTCAATGTAGGTAAGCAGATAAATGCTCGCGATTTTGAATAATACGACCGCAATCCCGTCATTGAATAGAGACTCGCCTTCCATAATCGTCGACATCTTCTGAGGTACTCCGAGCGACTTAAAAATGGACAGGACACTGATGGGATCCGTCGCACTCATGAGCGCAGCGAACGTGAAAGCAACAGCCAAAGGAAGGTCCAGGAAGAAATAGGACGCAGTCCCGATACAAATCGCTGAAATGAACGTTCCCATAAAGGCCAGTCCCATGACGGTTTTCTTTTCGGAAAACAAATGATGAAACGGCAGCTTCAACGTTGCATCACCCAGTAAAATCGGCAGAAACAAAGAGATGATCGTCGCTTGGAACACTTCCGATTGTGTGATGTACCGTTCTGCTTCCTCGATCACCGGAAGTTCCGTCAATCCCAGCACAAGACCGACAAGGACGAGCGCGATCGAATCCGGCTCCTTTAACAATTTGGCAATCGCGATAACGGTAATGGAAATCGCTAATAAAATTAAAATCTGGATGAAAACATCATGAAACCCATGCACAACAGGATGCCCCCTTATTAGAAAATGACATCTTTAGTCATTCCCCAAACCCGGATGGACTAAGCATTCATGTTACGGGCTAAGCGTAAGCACTCCGCCTTCCTGTTCATCCAGGCTTGTTACATGATAGTCGCCTTCAACCCAGTCCTCCAGCTGATCATGGTACCAGGCGCTTCGGAAATGCCCGGACTGCCCGGGACCAACGAGATGGTATCCTTTCTGTGACTCGGCCATATCGATGACAAAACGCCAGGAGGCACCGTGATTGACGAGGCCGTTCTCATTAAAACCCGCGGCTCTGACGGTTACCCGGCTTCCACTGACAGGGGAAGGATCGCCTGGATTTAAGAAACGCTCCAGAAAACCAATACTGGATAACGGATGAGTAAATTCCACGGCGTGATACTCTCCCCATTTCCACGCAGAAGGATCTTCCCCATATTCCTCAGCCAATTCCCGAACCGTGGTTTCAAAAGCCGTCGTGATCACCTTTGAACTTCCTCCGGCTTTCTCCATCCATAAAGAATTTCCACCGTCCCTGTCCATTCTCAACAGCTCATCTGTCGTTTGAGCTGAACCTCGGAAAAGACTTTGAATGGACTTGGGAATGGATGATTCATACAATTCGTTTTCGATGCCGGCCATCCAGAGATGGAATAGAAGCGGCTGTGGGAGATTCCGATCATCTTCAAAATTCCATTCTTCCAACAGGGTGACCGCCTGCTTTTCCAAGTTTCCTTCAGCTTCCGTATGTTCCAACAGATAAGGCAGAAATTCTTCAGCCTGCAGGTTTTTGACATCCATCTGCATGTCCTGCATATCAGCCAAAGTTACCGATTCATGATTTTTAAGCATCTCAGCAATTCTGTTATACCGGTAAGGCTGAGCCCAGTTATGACTGATGTGATAAGGATAATCATCGGAAACGACTTTGTTGTTGGCTGTAGCCACAAACCCTTCCTCAGGATTGATGACCGTAGGCAGCTCATCAAAAGGGATATAGCCCTGCCACTCATCCTCTGCTTCCCATCCTCTTAATGGCAGCAGCGCATCATCCGGATTGTCATAAATCGGAATACGGCCGTTCGCTTTATAGGCGATCGTGCCGTCCTTCCCGGCAAAAACAAAATTCTGTGCAGGAGCTAAAAATTTTTCCAGGCCTTTCTCAAACGATTCCCAGTCATCCGCCTGATTGATTTCCAGTATCGCATCAAGCTCTGTCGTTGCATCCAGTGCTGTCCACCGGAGCGACAGGACCGTATCTCCCTCTGCTCCTTCACTGAACTCGCTGATCACAGGACCATGTCTTGTCTCCAGTACATCCATCTGAACATCGCTTCCATCTTTCACCTCAATGGTTTCTTCGATCACATCCGCCTGCTCCCACCGGCCTTCATATAAAAATTCCTCCGGATTATCCGGATTTCTTTTTTCCATGTACAACTGCTGCACATCCGGGCCGACGTTCGTCACCCCCCAGGCTGCCGATTTGTTGTGGCCGAGGATGATTCCCGGGATACCGGCAAAAATGACACCGGAAACCTGGTAATCATCAGCCATTAAATCCATCTGATACCAAATGGACGGGGTGGCCATTCCGAGATGAGGATCATCAGCCAGCATCGGCGAACCGGAAGCCGTCCGGCTGCCACTGACCACCCAGTTGTTACTGCCGTTGAATTCGTGTGGAATAACCGCATGAGCCAGACTTTCTTCCACGTCCAGCCCTTCCGCATCCGCTAGAACGGTTGGAGCTCCTTCCGGATAAGCGGGAAACAATTCATAGGCTTCCTCTTCAGAAAAATTATCCAGAATATAATAGTTGAACGCCTGGCGTTCCCAGTGCCCGCCCAGGTCAAAAGCCATATATTTTCCAATTGTTAATGAATCAAGCGGTGTCCAGGGCTCGGGATCAATGGCCATCATGGCAAATTCGGGTGGGAGCGGCTCTGTTTCCATATAAGCGTTCACTCCGTCTGCGAAAGCCTGCAACAGTTCCATCGTTTCCTCTGGATATACAGCCAGCGATTTCTCCGCCGCCCGTCTAAGTCCCAATGTCCGGAAATACCGGTCCTGTTCAATGGCTGCTTCACCAACCACTTCACTCAACCGGCCGGACGCCTGCCTGCGGGCCAGCTCCATCTGGAACATCCGGTCCTGCGCCTGAACATAGCCCTGGGCCATGAATAAATCATCCAGGCTTTCCGCTTCAATATGAGGCACACCATTTTCGTCACGGAGCACCTCAACCTGTCCGTTTAACCCCTGCAGCGAAACGTCACCTTCTGTTTCAGGAAGGCTCCTCAAAGTGTAAGCGTTTACAAAAATAACGACAGCAATCATTAAAAAAATCGTAATTCCAAGCGTCCAAAATACAGGCCTTTTCCATTTTTTCCGGTGCTTTTGTTTTTCTGTATGAAACTTTCCCGCTGTTTCCACTCCCCCAGCCCCTTTCGTCATTACCATCATTATAACCTGCCATCTGGAAAGTGGATAGGTTCGGCTGGAAAAGTTACAAATGGGTGTGGTTAATTTCTGCAAAAATCGGGTACAGACCATAATGTGTTTGATTGTGGAGGTGAAGAAATAATGGAAAAAGTAAGAATTAGTAATACATCAATGGAAGCCAGCCGCATCGGCCTCGGCACATGGGCCATCGGCGGCTGGATGTGGGGCGGCACAGATGAAAAGGAATCCATCCAAACGATTCATGCCGCTCTCGATCAAGGCATTAACTTAATTGATACAGCCCCTGTATATGGGTTTGGTAAATCAGAGGAAATTGTCGGAGAAGCCGTCCGCCAGTATGGACGCCGCGAAGATCTTCTCTTAGCGACGAAGGTAGCTATGGACTGGAAAGACGAAGAAACGGTCTTCCGTAATGCAAGCAAAGAGCGGATCCACCAGGAAGTGGAAGATTCCCTCCGACGCCTGCAGACGGATTACATCGATATCTATCAGGTGCACTGGCCGGACCCGGTCACACCGATCCATGAGACCGCTGAAGCGCTGGCCTACCTGCATAAGCAGGGAAAAATCCGTGCCATCGGAGTGAGTAATTTCACGCCGGAGCAGATGGATATATTCCGTGAAGCTGCACCGCTTCACACGCTCCAGCCCCCTTACAATTTATTTGAACGTGATATTGAATCCAAAACACTGCCATACGTGCAGGATCATGAGATCACAACGATCTCCTACGGTTCCCTCTGCCGCGGACTCCTTTCCGGAAAAATGTCCACCGATCGGGAATTTGAAGGCGATGATTTGAGAAACAATGATCCGAAATTCAACCAGCCGCGGTTCAAGCAGTATTTAAACGCTGTACAGGAACTGGAACAGCTTGCTGAGAAACGGTTCGGAAAATCGGTCCTTCAGCTTGCGGTGCGCTGGGTGCTTGATCAGCCCGGCTCCGGTATTGCTCTAATGGGCGGACGTCGTCCGGACCAGCTCAATCCTGTCAAAGGTATCAGTGATTTCCAGATCGACGAGCAGACGATGCATGATATTGATGAGATTTTATTGAAGCATGTCAACGACCCGGTCGGTCCTGAATTCATGGCTCCACCGGACCGCCAGGAACTAGGACTAAAATAACCCCCCTAAAAGCGGACCCTCAAAAGGGTTCGCTTTTCAGCTTGTAGAAAGGTTTCTATTTTCTACAAGCTCTTTTTATATCTGCTTGAGCTCCAAACTTCCCTACAAAAACCACATTGACGCAGTCTATGGCCATCACTTTCGATGAACAAAAGAACATTTCCAATGAAAACATCCGTAAAAATCGGCGGGACTTCAATAATTAATCTATCCTCTCAGTGGATTCTGCTGTTAGAAGAATACAGACTTCTTCGAAACCAGGAGTGCCCTCATTTTGTTAGTTATTTGAGGAGGTATCGTGGAGCATTCGGTGGTGACGCCTGCGGAAACAGCGCGAGCCGAAGATCCACTTGGTCAAGTGACCTTCTTGACCAAGTTAGCTGAGGCCGTGCCCGCGGCAAGCATCCACCGATAAGCGGAACGTGACCTGCACATAAAATTGGGGGGCAGTTCCCCAATGGACAAAATAATTGATCTGTGAACGGTGACGAGTGCCTTTTTTTCTCTTTTGTACAAACTCTAAGCACTTAAGGAAGAAAGAAAAGTTTAGAAACCTTTTTTGTTGTGAATCGTAATAGAAGCGTAGTGTAAATGAGGAGGATGGAACAATGGAAATTCTAATATGGGTATTCATCATTGCAAGTTTCGTGGCGAGTTTTGCCAGTGTCACATTCCCGATCATTCCAGGACCATTGGTTTTATGGATTGGATTCCTGATCTATTTCTTTTTTGTAGATGGGAACGAACTGTCGGTCTTTTTCTGGATCGGTGCGGTTGTGCTTACGATTCTGCTTATCATATCCGATATCATCGCCAATAGTTATTTTGTGAAACGGTATGGGGGAAGCAAATGGGGCGAGCGGGCAGCGGCCATCGGCGTCATTATCGGCTCGTTTATTATCCCGCCATTTGGGATCTTAGTCGTCCCTTTTGTCCTTGTCATCATTGTAGAACTTGTTCAAAAGAGGGAAAGCCAGGATGCCTTCAAGGCCGCTATCGGCTCTTTATTCGGCTTCCTTAGTGGTACCGCGGCTAAAATTGTCATCACACTAATCATGGTCATCTGGTTCTTCATCGATATTTAAAAACACGCCCGGGGTGCAGCCTGCATCCCGGGCGTAGTTTTATTTGGCTGCACGTACGTTTTTCTGGTTCCGAAGCCGGCTTTCCGGAAGCCGTTTATGATGGGTGGCGATTACATAGACGGCCGCGGTCATAATCATGGCGGCTAATATAGAGCCAAGATTGAAAATCCCTTTTTCAGCCGTCCAGACGATGGCCAGTCCAACCAATCCGCCAATCATAGACGGAAATTCAGGTCCGAGAAGGTTTGCAACGATGGTATACGGAATGGTCATGGCAAAAGCAGCAAATAAAGCAAACTCCCAGACACGGATGCCTTCAACAATTTATTCATATCATAACCGGCAACATTTTTTACGACCTTCCCACCTGTAGGGATGATCCGTCCATCAGGATAGACCACACGTAGTCCGATGACGAGATCACGCCCGAATCCGTAGGCTAACCGCTTCGTGCCTCCGGATTCAACAGCCACGTGCGGCCCTTCCTTATGGGCCTGTGTCAGCAGTTCCCTGATTCCTTCCTCCGTTACGGGTTCATGAAGCAGGCTTCCTCTATTTCCATAGATATCCTTAAGCTTCACATGTTCCTGAGTGTCCATCAGGCTCCTCCCTTCTGGTTTCCTACCAGACCCTGCCGGAAAGAGAACAGGAGCCGGAATTCCGGCTCCCTTTTCTTAATGGCTGGCATATTGTTTCTGTTTCGCTTCGCGGCGTCGTCTATGAAGAATCGGTTCGGTATAGCCGTTCGGCTGTTCTTTTCCTTTGAACACAAGATCACAGGCCGCCTGGAAGGCCACGCTTTGCTCATAGTTATGGGACATCGCTTTGTACTCAGGGTCATCCACATTCTGTTCGTCCACGACCTTCGCCATCCGCTTCAATGTTTCCATGACCTGATCTTCCTGGACGATACCATGGTGGAGCCAGTTCGCCATATGCTGGCTGGAAATCCGAAGCGTCGCCCGGTCTTCCATCAATTCAACGTCGTCGATGTTCGGTACTTTCGAACATCCGACGCCATGCTCGACCCACCGGACAACATAGCCGAGAATTCCCTGGGCATTGTTATCCAGCTCATGCTGGATATCCGCTTCCCTCCAGTCTCTGTCCTTTGATACAGGAACCTTCAGAATGTCCTGCTGAAGAACGGCAGGGTCCCCGGAAATTTCTTTTTGTACATCGGCTGTATCTACTTCATGATAGTGAAGGGCATGAAGAGTTGCAGCTGTCGGGGAAGGCACCCATGCGGTGTTCGCTCCCGCCTTCAACTGGCCGTCCTTCACGGCCATCATCTCTGCCATTCGGTCCGGCATCGCCCACATTCCTTTTCCAATCTGCGCGCGGCCTCGGAATCCGGCATGGACGCCGACAAGGACATTCAATTTTTCATAGCCCTGCAGCCATGGCGAATCTTTCATATCATTTTTGCGGATGACAGGCCCCGCTTCCATAGATGTGTGGATTTCATCGCCGGTCCGGTCAAGAAATCCGGTATTAATAAATGCGATGCGCTCCTTCACTTCATTGATACAGGCCTTCAAATTCAAGGTTGTGCGCCGTTCTTCATCCATGACGCCGATTTTCAATGTGTTTTTTTCATAGCCAAGCAGCTGCTCTGTCCGGTTGAACAACTCGTTGGCGAACGCCACTTCCTTGGAGCCATGCATCTTCGGTTTTACAATATACACAGACCCTTTGGCGGAGTTTTGATACGGCCCATTTTTCAACAAATCATGTTTCGCCAGCAGTCCGGTGACAACGGTATCGAGGATTCCTTCCGGCACTTCCTCCCCGTTTTGATCAAGAACCGCATCGGTCGTCATGAGATGCCCGACATTCCTTGCAAACATAAGAGAGCGCCCGGATAGAATCAGGGAACTTCCGTCCGGCGTCGTATACGTCCGGTCCGGGTTCAGCTCTCTCTTGATCTCACGGTCTCCCTTTTGAAAAGTGACAGAAAGACCGCCTTTTAACAGACCGAGGTAATTTTGATAGACTTCGACCTTATCGTCCGCATCAACGGCCGTCACGGAGTCTTCAAAATCCATAATCGTCGTCACTGCTGATTCCACAAGCACATCTTTCACACCAGCCTTGTCCGTCTGACCGATCGGATGATTACGGTTGATTTGAATCTCGACATGGAGACCATTGTTGACAAGCAGCACACCCGCCGGTGCATCTGGTCCTCCAGTGAATCCAGCCAGCTGCTCCGGATATTTCAGCTCCGTCGGTTCTGCTGACGTTTTCACTTGCAAACGGCCGTCAAATATCCTGTAACCTTCGACGTCTTCATGTGAGCCTTCAGCAAGTGGGAATGTCCGATCAAGAAACGATTTTGCATAGGTGATGACTTTTTCGCCGCGTATGGGATTGTAGTCCCCTTTAGGTTCGGCTCCATCTGCTTCACTGATCACATCCGTCCCATATAACGCATCATACAAGCTTCCCCACCGGGCATTGGCAGCATTGATGGCATATCGGGCATTGTTTACAGGCACCACAAGCTGAGGACCTGCCTGACGGGAGATTTCATCGTCAATATTTTCTGTGGAAATGGAATAGTCCCCGACTTCCGGCTCGATGTAATCCAGTTCCTTTAAAAACGACGTATAGGCCTCTTTGTTGGATAGATCATGGTTGAGATGCCAATCATCGATTTTTTCCTGCATCTCATCACGGATTTGCAGCAGCTGCTTATTTTTTGGAGTGAGGTCGTCCAGGATGGCTTCAAGACCGGACCAGAAGTCATCACTGGAGATGCCGCTTTCCGGCACCGCCTGTTTATTAATAAATTCATACAGCACAGGAGCGACCTGAATGTTTCCCACTTTCACATAGTCCTGCATTCTTTATTCCTCCTTCATAAATGGAAAGAACATCCGACAGAAAACGCTTCCAATAATTGTCGGAAATTTCTATCTATTGGTTGCTTTCTATCATATAATAGATGTGAGCATATCTAAAATACATATTTGGAATCACTATTATTCCATTTAGTTATACTAGGACATTTGAATGACCTGATTTTTACAGGGAGGAATGGATATGGATATTCGTCATTTGCAATACTTTGCAGAAGTCGCTAAACAAATGAGCTTCACAAAAGCCGCTTCTACCCTGCATGTGTCCCAGCCTTCGTTAAGTAAAACGGTCAAGCAGCTGGAAACAGAGCTTGGTGTGCCGCTGTTTTACAGATCCAAGGTCCTGCAGCTGACCGATGCCGGAGAAGCTGTACTCGCCCATGCCATTCAAGTACTGGATGCCTTTCACAATTTGACGGCGGAGCTGGATGATATTACGAACGTGAAAAAAGGGAAGATTCGTATCGGCATACCACCGATCACAGGGGCAGCTTTTTTCTCAAAAATCATCCGTTATTACCGTGACAAATATCCCGAAGTGGACATTCTCTTAAGTGAAGTCGGATCGAAGATGATCAAGCAGGGCGTTGAAGACGGTTCACTGGATTTTGGACTCGTATGCAACCTGCCTGTGGAATCGTCGCAATTTCATACGTTAAAGGTTGTGGACGATCCTTTGATGCTTCTTGTCCATAAAGATACAGCTACGGCTGCTAAGGAAACCGTCCATCTAGGTGAACTCCAGGATGAACCTTTCATTCTATACCGGGAGGATTTTACTCTTCACGACCGCATCATTGAAGAGTGCCGGGCAGCCGGCTTTCACCCGAATATCGTCTGCCACAGCTCCCACCGTGACTTTATGATGGAGATGGTGGAGGCAAAAGTCGGCGCCGCCCTGCTTCCAAGTCAGATTGCACGGGAAGCGGCTGACAAAAATATCGCTGTTCTTCCTCTGTCGCATCCCAACCTCCGCCTGGAGCTCGGGCTGGTATGGAAGAAGAATAAGTACCTCGCCTTTTCAGCGCGGGAGTTCATTTCAATGTCGCGGGATTATGTAAAAGAAACGGCCCGTCTTTCATAAGAAAAGCCGTGACCGTCCCTGTCAGCTTCCAAGGGTGGTTTTTTATGAACGGAAGCCTCCATCGGAATGGATGATCTGCCCCGTCACCCACCCGGCATCTTCTCCGACTAGAAAACAGATCAGGCGGGCCGCGTCCTCAGGTTCACCGATCCGTCCCATTGGAAATCTTGGCTTCAGTTCATCTTTAAGCGTCCCGGTCATCCACCCTGTGTTCGTCGGGCCCGGGTCGACAGCATTAACAGTAATATTCAGCGGCGCCAGTTCAACCGCTGCAGATTTCGTGAAGGCAGAGACAGCCCCTTTCGTCGATACATAGGCAAGGTTTCCCGGTTCCGGCGATTGATCCTGTCCGGAAACCATATGAACCACCCTTCCTCCGTGTCTGCCTTCGATTCTCCTTGCAAAAGCCGTCGTTAATAAAAGGGTGCTTCTGACATTCACCTCGTAATGGGCATCAAGGATAGCTGCATTCATAGATTTAAAGTCTGCGTCAATGGAATAGGCCGCATTGTTTATAAGAATGGAAGGACTCCCGAGGCGTTCTTCCACCTCATCGAGCAATTTTTCCGGGGCTTCTTTTTCCGATAAATCCAGCTCCAGTGACGCACAGCGGACCTCGGATTGTTGAATCTGCGCTTCCAGTTTATCCGGCCATCCTTCATCTTTATCTCTGTCATAAAAAGGCATCGACCGGTCATAAGCCGACCAATAAGTGAAGAAAATATCCACTCCAGCAGACGCCAGTGCGTGACATACCGCTGTACCGATGCCTTTTTCCCTCCCCACTCCTGTAACAATGGCAATGGTTTGATTCAACATAGTTCATCCTCTCCTCCCAATGACGAATCTGAACAAAGAAGCCTGAACCACATGTTGGTTCAGGCTTCTATTTGCTGATTACTTCTGTCCCATCCCTTTTAAAAAGGACATCAGCATTGTCAGGCTCCGGTTGATTTCCGGATCTTTCAATACTTTGGCAAAATCAAGCATGTTCATCTTTTTCGTCGTTCCTTCATCCTCCATACGCTCCAGACCATTATTCAGGCGGCTGCTCAAGCTGCGGATGCCACTGACGTTCAAGTCGCCAAGCAGGAAAACAAGCTCAGGAAGATTGTTCAACAGTGGTGTATACTGTTCCTTGTCAATTTCCCTGACAACATTGGCGAGGGTTTCATCCTTCGCCTTCACAAAAGCCGACAGCGTTTCAAGCGTTCCTTCTTTTTGAAGGGCGCTGAGCAGTTCGATGCCTTCCAGGATCGCATCCTTGTTGTCTGCGACCGCTTCTTTGACCTCCTGGACATTTTCTTCAATGACTTCTTCCCGCGATTTCTCCAACCGTTTGATATCGGTGATCGCCCGTGCCATTAATGAGCCCCCCTGCCTGGGAATGTGTAATCTTCCCGCTGCCATTTTTTCTGGACCTTCACACTAATCTGGGGCACCGGGTTTCCATTCCGGTGGTTATTTTTCGGAATCGGCGACTTCCCTTTCTTCTTCAGCACTTTCATTTTCACAGCAATTTCCTTATACGCCGGTGTATCGGTATCTTTATCGACACGGTTATCAGTCAGATAGTTGATGGCTGATTTACCATTGCTGTTCAACGGCAGGAAGATCTCTTTTCCACGGACACGGTCAGTAACCGTCACCTGTCCGGTCGCTTCTCCTGATTCAGAAATCAGCTTCACTTCCGCTCCTTCTTCAATGCCCCGCTCTTTGGCGAGTTCCTCGGAAACTTCTATGAAGGCATTCGGTGTTTTCCTCTGGATGCCCGATGTTCGGTAAGTCATGTTGCCTTCGTGGAAATGCTCCAGCAGCCGGCCGTTGTTCACATGAAGGTCATACTCTTCATTGGTGTCGTACATCAGCTCATACGTCAGTGGATAAAGCTTCGCCTTTTTATCCTCAAACGGGAACCCTTCCGTAAAGAGAAGCGGTTCATCTGTTCCGTCTTCGGCTACAGGCCACTGCAGGGAATTGTACCCTTCCAGACGGTCATACGTAACACCTGCAAATAACGGTGCCAGTCCGGCCGCTTCTGCCATAATTTCAGATGGATGCTCATAGCCCCAGTCCACACCAAAATGTTTGGCCATCAGCTGGATGATTTCCCAGTCCGGCTTTGTGCCTTCCAGCGGGTCAAAGCTCTTATAAAGACGCTGGATACGTCGTTCCGTATTCGTAAACGTGCCGTCCTTTTCAAGACTTGGGGAGGCCGGCAGCACAACGTCGGCATATTCAGCGGTCTTGGTCAGGAACAAGTCCTGTACGATAAACAGATCGAGCTTTTCAAAGGCGGCTGTTACATAATTGATATTGGCATCGACAATTCCTGTGTCCTCACCCATGACATACATCATGGAAAGCTCCCCGTCATGAATGGCTTCAATCATCTCGTGGTTATCCATGCCGGTTTCTTTCGGAAGCTCTGTTCCCCAGGCTTTTTCATAACGGGCCCGGACTTCCTCATCCTCTGTCGATTCATAGCCGGGGAAGAAGTTCGGCATACTTCCGAAGTCACTGCATCCCTGTACGTTGTTGTGGCCGCGCAGTGGATAAGCGCCTGTACCCGGCTTCCCGTAGTTTCCGGTAATAAGCAGCAGATTACTGATCGCTGTACTTGTATCACTGCCAAGCATATGCTGCGTCACGCCCATCGCCCAGCAGATCGCTACCGTTTCCGATGTGGCCACTTCTTCCGCCACCTGCTTCAGTTCCTCCTGAGGGATACCGGTTAGGTCAGATGCATATTCCATCGTAAACGGCTCCAGGCTTTCCCGGTATTCATCAAAGCCGTTGACCCAGTCGTCCAGGAAGTTTTTATCTTCCCAGCCTTGATCAAGAATGTATTTCGTAACAGCGGAAAGCCAGACAAGATCGGTTCCTGATTTCGGCTGATAAAAACGATCCGCACGCTTCGCCATTTCATGCTTTCTCAAATCAAAGACGAACAGCTTATGTCCCAACAGTTTCTGGGAACGTTTGATGCGCGAAGCAAGAACTGGGTGGGACTCCGCTGTATTGGAGCCGATGGTAATGACAAGTTTACTGTCTCCGAGATCATCAATGGATCCGGAATCGCCGCCATACCCCACCGTACGGAACAACCCTTTCGTTGCCGGTGCCTGGCAGTAACGGGAACAGTTATCCACGTTGTTCGTTCCGATCACCTGACGGGCCAGCTTCTGCATCAGGTAGGATTCCTCGTTGGTCGCTTTGGAGGATGCGATGAAGGCCAGGTGATCCGGTCCTTTTTCAGCAAGGATCTTCTTCATACGATCGACCACATACTGCATCGCCTCGTCCCATTCCACCTCTTCAAAATGATCACCGCGGCGGACGAGAGGTTTCTGAAGACGGTCTTCACTGTTTACATAGTCCCAGCCGAATTTCCCTTTAATACATGTGGATATGCCGTTGGCCGGTGACTGGGCACTCGGTTCCACCTTCAGAATCTGGCGGTCCTTCGTCCATACATCAAAGGAACATCCGACACCACAGTAGGTACACACGGTTTTTTCCTTCTTGATCGTTTCCTCACGCATCGCTGCTTCAGAATCAGATACAGCGAACAATGGACCATAACCGGTTTCCACCTTCTTCGTTAAGTTGATCATCGATTTCAGGATTCCAGGCTCGGTGTCCGTCAAAAATCCGGCCTCTCCCTCCATGCCGACTTCCATCATGGCGTTACACGGACAGACGGTGGAGCACTGCCCACAGTTGACACAGGAAGACTGATCAATCGGAACATCATTATCCCAGATGACACGCGGCTCCTGACGCTCCCAGTCTATCGTCAGCGTCTCATTTACCTGAACGTCCTGACAAACTTCCACACAGCGGCCGCACAGGATACACTGGTCAGGGTCGTAACGGTAAAACGTGCCGGAGTAGTCCTTTTCATAACTTGTTGGCTGAAATGGACGTTCCTGGTGCTCAATGCCGAATTCTGCCATTGTATTGTGGATTTCACACGATCCATTGTTATAATCACAGACCGTGCAGTACAGTTCATGTTTTTCCAGAACACGGTCAAGTGCTTCCTTCTGTGCTTTATGTACATGTGGAAGCTGCGTCTGCACTTTCATCCCCGCCCTGACTTTGGTCCCGCACGCCCGGACAAGCTCTCCGTCGACCTGAACGATACAGGAATCGCAGGTCTGGATCGGTCCAAGGGATTCGTTGTAACAAATCTGAGGGACCTGCTCATTGACTTTATTCATTAATTGGATGAGTGTCTGGTCCGGATGATCAGCAAGGTATTCTGTGCCGTTTATTTTTACGACGGTATGTTCATTCAATCATAACTCCTCCTCTACTTTCTTCCTTTACACGGCCGGGATGGGTGTACACGTTCATCCGGTTTCCTCTGACAAACCCGGCGGCTGTAATATTCAGATCATCAGCCAGCTGCAGCGCCAGATCTGTGGGGGCCGATTTTGACAAAAGCAGTCCGAAACGCATTTTGGATACTTTCAAAAGAACCTCCGAAGAAATCCGGCCACTGAAAATCACGATCTTTTCTTTTGGACTTACCTGCTTTCGCAGCATCCACCCATATAATTTATCAAGAGCATTATGACGGCCGATATCTGTATACGCCTTCAAAATGCCCGAAACACCAGCAATGGCAGCCTGGTGGACGCCTCCAGTCTGTTTGAACATGCCCGCTTCCTGATGAAAGGATTCCATCAGCTGATAACACTTTTCTGGAGAAAACGACGTCGTATCCACGGCCGTCTTGGCGGTAGCCGCATCACTTTGAAAGTAAAAGGCGCGGCTTTTTCCGCAGCAGCTTCCAAGCCAGCGTTTCTGCCCTTCTTTTACAAACGGAACGCTGCGGGATGTTTCCACATAGGCAAAGCCGCGCTCCTCGTCGATCGTCAGGCTCGTCAATTCCCTATACGAAAGAATGACACCTTCCGAAGCAAGAAAACCAATGACAAGGTCTTCCATATCCATCGGTGTGCAGACCATCGTAGCGAATTCCTCTCCATTGACAACGATGGTCAACGGGTATTCGACAGCTACGATGTCTTCTTCCTCCTGCCCGTACTGTTCGTTGTAGCGTTGAATGTTCCACATACGGGTTTCCAAAATTATCCCCCCTCGAACGTTACCAATCCTTTCCCTTTCTTTCGACAAAACAAACACCTGACAGCATTTGGATGTCAGGTGTTGATCAGGGTCTTATATAAATAGGAGACTATCGTACGCCTACTCCTCCAGAAGAGGAAGCTTCAACGTGAAAATTGTGCCGTTCTGCGATGATTCAGTCAGCTCAAGACGTCCTCCGTGCGCCTCGGCAAGCATACGACTGAGAGGAAGACCGAGTCCGAGGCCTCTCTGTTTCAGCTTTTTGTCTTTCCCTCGGTAGAAACGTTCGAAAATGAGCGTCTGCTCGTCATCCGGAATGCCTGTTCCGGTATCGGAAATTTTCATGATCAGATCGGATTCGTCCCGGCTGACATCTATAGTGACTTTTCCTTCCTCGACTGCTTGATCGGCATTTTGAACAAGATTGAATAAGATCTGCTTCAGCCGGTGATCATCAACAGAAAGAGGGACAGCCTCCGCTGGGAACCGCACGTCCAAGGGTATGTGATCCGGATCTGACTGCCACTGTTTTTGAAACTGGGTCAGAATCGGACGAAGCGGCTGATGCTTTTTGTACATCGGCAGGGCTCCTGCGGCGTACGTATTAAAGCTCAATAGATCCTGAATCATGACTTGGAGGCGTTCCACCTCCTGCAGAGATAAATCAAGATATTCTTTGGCTTCCTCCCCTTCGACAATCTCATCCTTGACCGCCTGGATCAGACCGCTCATCGAAGTGACAGGGGTTTTCAAGTCGTGAGTCACCCCCGCCAGGAGTTCAGTGCGCATCTCTTCCAACTGCTTCAGCTTGGCGGCCATATCCGTAAAGGAATCCATCAATTCGGCCAGTTCTTTTTCCTTCGGCGGCGAAGACATTTGGATATCATAGCTGCCTTCACTGACCATCCGGGCTGCACGGGCTGTCTCTTTCAACGGCTTCGACAGCTGTCTTGTCAAATAATAGATGACCCCCCAGCCGAGCAGACCGACACCACCGAGCAGCAGAGCCAGCAGTCCGTATTCCTGATTCAGACGGCTGAGCGTTTCCTTATCATTGACTAAAACGACATACCCAAGCGTTTCTTCTCCGCTGACAATCGGCTCGCTGATGACGTACGCCCGCTGATTCTGATCCAGCGAAATTACAGACTCGGTCGTCTGATACAACGATTCATCGACATAATCGCCGGCATTCCTGATCTGGCCTCCGCGCTGATTCGAAACGAGGATTTCTCCTTGATCGGTGACTATCAGTGCGGCCGGAGATTCATCCACATCCAATTCTCCTGCGCGGTTTCTTAAAATCTCCTCAAACAACGGCCCCGAAAGAATCCGGCCATTTGTCGTCACAATTCTATCAGCGATTTCCTGTCCGACAATGTGCATGAGATTCAACCGGTGATCAACGGTCGTCTTCTTGATCCACCAGACGGAACCTGCGGCTATGAGAATCAGTCCGATGAGAAGCGTAGCTAAGTATCTTCTGGACCAATAATGGAAAATCGTTTTACGCTTCTCAGGTTTGTACACTCCACTGATACCCCAATCCCCGCAGTGTTTTGATGTCATACGGCTCTTCCTTTGAGTCTCCCAGCGCCTTACGGATACGCTTGATCGACAAATCCACCGCGCGGTCACTCCCCTCATATTCGTAGCCCCATACCCGGTCAAGCAGCTGCTCCCGTGTGAAGGTCTGGTTCGGATGACGGGTAAGAAAAATAAACAGCTTGCCATCCTTTGGAGACAGTTCAATTTCCTCTCCATTTTTATGGACGGTATGAGCAGCCGGGTCGACGACAAGTGATCCTATGCGGAGAAGCTGGTCCTCCACTCTTGCCGGAGGGCGGCTCAGGACCGCTTTCACTCTTGCCACCACTTCTTCACCGATGAATGGTTTAGCTATGTAATCGTCTGCCCCTGTTTCAAACCCTTTCAGTTTATGATCGATTTCGCCGAGCGCGGTCAGCATGATGACGGGGCAGGCACTTTTTTCACGGATTTCCGTCAGCACCGTCCATCCATCCTTGTCCGGAAGCATCACATCAAGCAGAACGAGATCCGGGCGCTGTGCAGTGAATTTTTCCATGGCTTCATTCCCCGTCCACGCCTGTTCAGTGATCATGTCATTTTTGGATAAATAGGCTTGGAGAACACGGGAAATGGTCGGTTCGTCTTCTACAATCAATACTTTGTTCATCGTTTCAGCTCTCCTTTGCTTCCATTATAAAGGGTAACCAGGGCCGGTGAGAAAAAATCATAAAAAAAGAAGGCTTTGTGGGAAAAGCCTTCTTTACTCGCAAGAGGAGATTATACAGCGGAATCCGTAGGTTCTGCTTCTTCACTTTCCTCTGTATCCGGGGCCTGACCGCGAGGTTTTATGTCCAAGCCAAGTTCCTCGAGCTGGGCCTGTGCTTCCTCCTGTGTCAGTTCACCGCTTTTGACCTGCTCACGGATCTCCTTCACCTGGGTGCGCTCTTCCTCAGTCAGGTCTGCGCCCATGCGATGACCTTTTCCACCGCGATGACGGGGCTGCTCAATCCCGAGCTCCTCCAGTTCTGCTTTCGCTTCTTCCTTCGTCCATTCGCCTGCTTCCACCTTGGACCTGATCTCTTCCAGTTTCTCTTTGGTTTCTTCATCTACGTCCTCAAAATGGTGGCCGCCTGTTTGGAAGAAAAAGCGTTTCTGCTCCTGCAGCTTTTCAAGAATTTCATCTTCGCTCAGCTCCCCGTTTTTAAACTGCTGGAGCAGGCTGCGGATTTCCGTTTCCCCGCTTTCCACCGATTCCTGCGCGGCTTCTGAACCCGTATCTGTTTCTGCATCTGTCGCCGCATAAGAGATACCCGGGATGGCAATCGCCAATGCAAGAGCCCCTGTCAGCGCTTTTTTCGATAGTAGGTTTTTCATGTCTTTACGTCCTCCTGTAGACTTCATGTATTTGGTACATGTTCATCATAAAAAAGAAATAAGTCAGGAAGATGTCAAAGCGAAAACTTTTTTGCCGGAGGTGATATCGGTCGGTCAGACGGGGCTATCAGTCTTTTTCCACATATATCGATTTTTTTTAGAATATATCAACTAAATTTGTGATATATCGATTTTTTCCAGTCTATATCAATTAATTTCGCGATATATCAATTTTTCTCCATTTTCCCCATAAAAAAAACGGAGGCCGCAGCCTCCGTTACTCATTATTGGTGTTGATTCAATGTTTCAGCAAGTTCTTCTCTTGATTTGAAGCCGACTTTTTTATCAACCAGCTCTCCGTCTTTGAAGAAAAGAAGTGTCGGGATGCTCATTACTCCATATTCCTGCGCAGTTTCTGGGTTTTGGTCAATGTCCAGTTTTACGATTTTCGCTTGTTCGCCCATTTCAGCATCCAGTTCCTCAAGAACAGGGGCGATCATTTTACATGGTCCGCACCATGGGGCACCAAGATCCGCAAGGACAAGGCCTTCTTTGGTTTCATTTGCAAAGTCTGCATCGGTTACGTTTGTAACTGCCATGATATATTCCTCCATTTGCCGGTTATTTTCTAACCTGTAAATATTTTTATTACGGTTAGAATGATAAGGTATGTTAAACTATAAGTCAATAGAAAGGATTCGGAGGTTTTATGATGCAGGATCGGATGACACTGTCCCAATTTTCCTCTTATGTATTTATTAACTTTTTCAATACGATAAACAGCCACTGGGATCAGGCGAATGATTATTTAACGACAGAAGAAGAGGTGTATCAATGGCTTGACCTCATGTCTTACCACGGACTCCTCTCGGATCAGCAGATGAAAGCTCTCAAACAGGAAGCCTTTCACACTGATAAACTCCGCGATTTCCGTGATCGAAGCCGTTCTTATTTTTACAGGAAAGAGAATGAAGAAGGATTCACACACATGCTGAGTGAATGGACGAAAGGAACGCTGCAGTTCATGTTCGAACAGGGTGCGCTTGTACCCGTCCCTTTAAAAGGGGGTTCGGACGGGCTGCTGGCACTCCTTGCCTATCAAATGCTCCATCACAAGGAAGCCGGCATCTGGGAAAAGATTTCTGCATGCCAGAACGATGACTGTCTGGCGTTGTTCGTGAACCAAAAAGGACGGCGCAAATGGTGTTCCATGGACGTCTGCGGCAACCGGATGAAAGCAAGAAAGCATTACAGCAAGAAGAAAGCCGGCCAGGCTTCTGAATAAAAAAGGAAGCGTTCATCATGAACGCTTCCTTTTTTATGGCTGTAGAAAAATCGCTTCGAGCGGCGGCTGCTCACCAGCTAATCCGACCGCAACAGCCGTATAAGCTTCATTCGGGTTCAAGGTTACCCCCGGCACTTCGAGAACGACCTGATTCGTTCCCGCTACCCGGACCTCTAAATCAGCTGTCGTCGGTGGAACCGTGATATAGCGGGTCGCCCGGCCGAACGGCACATTTCTGAACAGGACATCTCCGCCTTTGACAGCTACATCTACAGCCGGTGCGTTTGGAGACAGGTGCCAGAAACGGACCTTGGCATTGCCGTACGCGGTGTGATCGTTGTCGACAACCAGGATGAGCTGAAGCTGATTGACTTTTCCAGCTGCGGCCACCGTATAGGATTGATCTGCCTCAACAGCTACAGTCTGGGTCAGAACAGGCTGCGAAGTGTCACCAGCGGCATAAATATCTATGCGGTACTGCCCTTGAGGAACTTCCAAATACTCACTCTGCTGCTTATACGGGACGTTTTCCAATATTTTCTGACCGTTCACATAGACATCCACGTTCGGTGCATCCGGTGAAGCATGAAGAACTCTTACTTTTGCTGTTCCACCGCCGCCTCCGCCCATGCCCATCCCTTCACTGCGTTCACACATCACCCACTGCTGCATGCACTGCAGGTGCTTATGGTAATAGTGGATATGCTTATTCGGGTCAATATACTTGTAGTAATTCGAAAGCATATCATATTTCATCGCCTGCCACGCCAGCTGCTCCGGATTTTCGTTTGGATACATCGTGCCACTCCCCTTTCAAGAAATCCCCATCTTCATCTTATTCAGCAGATTCATGGACAGAACTATTTATCCCGGATGCCGTCTTTTCTCGTTCATGATAAAGTGGAGGATGGATAAAGAAAGAAGGTGACGGTATGAAAAAGAAAGGAGCCTTGCTGGTATTTACCGGAGCAGCAAGTTTCGGTTTCACCCCGATTTTTGTGAAGCATGGATTTGCTGAGGGGTATTCGCTCGGTCAGTTGAACATCGCACAGATGATGATCGCGTTCATTCTGCTGTGGCTGTTGTCCTTCCCGCATTGGAAGGAGATCCGGCAAATGAAGTACATTGACCGGCTCAAGGTGATGGGCGCCGGGTCGTCCGTAGGCTTAACAAGTATTTTTTATTACGGAGCGATGCAGTATATTCCCGCTTCCATGGCCATACTCCTGCTTTTCCAATTTGTCTGGATCGGAATGCTGATTGAATGGGTCTTTTTAAAGAAATCACCGGAAAAAGTGCATTTCGTCTCCCTTGCGATTACATTGTCGGGTGTCATTCTGGCGTCCGAGGTGCTTTCGGGAGGCGTGGGTGAACTCCCTCCTGCCGGCTTGATCCTCGGCCTTTTATCTGCACTTTCCTATGCGGCGTTTATTTATACGAGTGGACAGGCCGCACCGGAAGTGAATTCCGTGCTCCGCAGCTCCTGGATGATCACAGGCTCACTCCTGCTCGTACTGATAGTTTTTTCCAGGGACATTCCAACGTTCCCTGTCTTCGAAGGAGAGCTTTGGCTGATCAGTCTCGGTATTGCGATGGTTGGTGCTGTGATTCCCCCATTGTTTTTCGCTGGAGGGGCCCCGCACATTTCTGCGAGGCTGGCCAATATTCTCAGCTCTGTAGAACTGCCGGTCGCCATTGTATCGGCTATGGTGGTGTTAAAGGAACAGGTGACCCTCCTGCAGTGGGCGGGCATCGGCCTGATTCTCTTTTCCATCGTTGTCAATGAAACCGGAGACAGGTGGTTCCGACGCTCCCAAAAAAAGAAAGCCGCTTCATAATCAGCGGCTTTCTCTATTCTCATCTCTTCTTGTTCTTCTTTTTAAAACCACCGACCGCCATAAATAAGGTGAACAACAATATAAACCAGGAAGCAAAACCCACGTCCGTCCACCTCCCTTGTTGTTAAAAAACACGTGTGACCATCATCATAAACAGCAGCACCGACATCAGCAGCTTACTCACTGCTGTTATGAATGAGCGATCCTTCCACGCTTTAACGCTGTCATACATTAGAAAGATTGACACGACTCCAATAAATACGGTGTAACCGGCTGGAAATATATCTATAACCTTAATCAGAAGACCTATAGCTGCCATAACTAAAATCACCGGCAGTAGATGACGCATTTAAGACGCTCCCTTATTCAGATCTGTCAGTTTTCCCCGCCGATGCAGGACTTCAAGAGTTCCTATGATGACTACTGCCCCTGTGATCATCACCCCAAAAGCGGTTCGATCCGCCCACACGTTAAAAACCGCAAGCAGAAAAGAGCCATTCATGATGATTACGAACGAATAAATCAGCCATCTCAGCATATGAATTCCCCCCGGACATTTTTTCTCTGCCTTTCTATACGATTGAAGCCGGCGGACGTTTCACTTTCGCCATTGTTTTTCCCACGTTCTTCTCCAATGACTTTAATTGGATCGATTGATATAATAGTAAGATCACCTGTTTGGAAGGAGGGAAAAGATGCGTCTCTTTATCGCAGGAGGCATGCTGTTGTTTGCAGCGGTTTTAAGTCCGCATGGAAAATTTCAGGAGCTTGCCTACAGCTGGTCTGACGATTTGAATATCGCGTCATCTGTTCAGTTGTCGGACGGCGCGGCCGTCTTTTTCCAGCCTCTATCCTTTCATCTGCCTCCGGACCAGGATGATGAGGGACCTTCTGCGTTTTTAAACGCTTTCCTTTTCTCCCTTGTCCAGTTCCATGAACTAGTTGAGAACCAGGTGTTTGGTTATAAGGGTGAAAACAGAGGATTTCTCATTGCCAGGCATGCGAATTCAACCTATACATAAATGCTCCTTTCTCATGGATCCACACGATTCCATATAAAGGAGACAGCGCGTTGAAAAATTCTAAAGACACAGGGCTTTATGCCGTGGTCGTTCTATTTATCTATCTATGCTTTTTCGGGTCTGTCTGGTTCTTCGGTGCTCTAAACGGAGCGGACTGGTCCTCCTGGTGGATCGATTTTTCCTGGGACATGGTCAATACGAAAGAGCTGAAGCAGATCATAAGTTTGTAAAAACGGGACCATGCTTGGAGCTGCAGGCATGGTCCTTCATCTACACATTGAATAAGGGAGTTATGGAATGTTTATTGAAGCTTTTGGAACGGATGCGTTTGTACTTATTACCGCTTTTTTACTTTTCAGCGGCATCGTGGCCGCCAAGTTTTCCAGCCGCTGGGGGCTGCCGGCGTTGATTCTGTTTATGATTGTCGGAATGATTATCGGGAGTGACGGCCTTGGGATCATCTATTTCGATGATGCGGGAGTGGCTCAGTTGTTCGGGGTCTTCGCCCTTGTTCTGATTTTGTTTGAAGGCGGGCTTCACACAAAATGGTCGACCGTCCGCTCGGTGGCCCTCCCTTCTCTGTCCCTCGCTACCATCGGCGTTGTCCTTACATCGACGTTAATTGGGGCGGCGGCTTTTCTTCTGCTTGACTTAAGCTTGATGGAGGGACTGCTGCTCGGGGCGATTGTCGGTTCGACCGATGCCGCCGCTGTATTTTCTGTGTTAAAAGAACGGAACATCAAAGCGAAAATGGGAGCGACCTTGGAAGCGGAATCCGGCACCAACGATCCTATGGCCGTCTTTTTGACGCTTTCTTTCATTGAATTGATTTCCAATGAAGGGAGCTCCATCTGGATGCTCATCCCCACATTTTTCCTTCAGATGGGCCTGGGCCTCGTGTTAGGTGTCCTGTTCGGCTGGACAGCCTCCTTTTCTATCAACCGCATCCGACTCGGATCAAGTGCCCTTTATCCAATCTTATCGATTGCATTTGCGCTCTTGACCTACGGAATTACCGCGTTCGTCGGCGGAAGCGGCTTCCTGGCCGTTTACATTGCCGCGCTTGTTATTGGAAACCGGGAACTGACATACCGGTATTCCATATTTCAATTTAATGAAGGCTTTGCCTGGATGGCACAAATTCTCATGTTCATCATCCTCGGGCTGCTCGTCTTTCCGGACCAGCTGTTTTCATCCGAAGTGATGTATGACGGCATCATCCTGTCTCTGCTGCTCATCTTTGTTGCGCGGCCGGCCGCTGTATTCCTTTCCTTGATCCGCCTCAACTATACGTTCAAGGAAAAACTGTTCATTTCATGGGCCGGACTGCGGGGAGCCGTTCCAATCGTCCTGGCTACTTTTCCGGTCGTAGATGGATTGAACAACAGTCAGACCTTATTCAACATCGTCTTCTTTATCGTGTTGACGTCTGCGTTGATCCAGGGCTCGACGATCTCATGGATGGCGGACCGCTTAAACCTTGTCGGGCCGAAAAAGGATACCCCGCACCATTCCATCGAGCTGATATCGATGGGGAAGGTGGCTGTGGAAATGATCCAGTATCAGACAAGCCAGGAATCAGCGGTGGTGGGAAGCCGGCTGCGGGACTTGTCTTTCCCGAACCATGCGAACATTAATGCCATCATTCGTGATAATCAGGTCATCACCCCTTATGGTGAAACAGAAATCAAAGCTGGAGACTTCCTTTATATTCTAGTGGAATCCAAATATAAGGATCAGGTGACAAAGGAGCTGGAGAGGACAGTCACTCCTATAAAAACCGGATCGGAATCATAGAAAAGGAGAGGGCCCCGGGGTCCTCTCCTCAGCTTGTAGAGAAACCCCTGTTTCTTTACAAGCTTTTTTCTTTCTTACCGCCAGGAGCGAAGCCCCTTGGGGGTTCTATAACATCGCCAAAGACTCTCCTTCACCCCGCTCACCCTTGCTGGATGGAGAACAATCTTTTTCATATTCCGGCAGACAGCCGTCATCAGCGCCTGTTCTTTCCCTTCTTTTCCACGCAAGCGGCAATAGCGCAGCTCATGCCGTTCTTTGGAATCTGCGAACCTGCTTCGTGCACAATCTCTCTCCTCTATATTCTAACGTCGACACGTGGAGCGTTCGGTGGTGATGCCTGCGGGAACAGCACGGGCCGAAGATCCACTTGGGCAGGCGACCTTCCTGACCAAGTTAGCTGAGGGCGTGCCCGCGGCATTCATCCACCGATAAGCGGAGTGTGACCCTTCCCACGACAAATGGACAACGCTAACGGGTTGACACAGGCTTTTTCTACAGACAAGGAGAGGACCTCAGGGCCCTCTCCTTTTTTATTTATTCCTCTGCGATTTCCACCTGGTTTAAACATTTGTACACGAGGAGCTGTACCAGAATAAAGCCGATCCATAAGAGCACCAGACTATTACGGTACATAAAAACAGAGAGTTCATGGTCTCTATGCAGATCAAACAGGCTGTCTACAATAATCATTGTCCCCATCCAGCTGTAGATCAGACTGATGATGAAAAACAGCCACTTGTTTTTCCGATCGGTAATGATTGACTTTTCATATGTATACGACACAGCAAATAGAATGACAGCTGTCAGCAGATGGACAACGACCATGACCATTAGACCGGAATGGTTTAGTACAGGTAACATTCCTCCCCCCCTTTCTTACGGAAAATCCCGGACCATTATCCCGTACTCAGCCGGATTTTTCAATACTCTAAGGGATCAGCAGAGCGCATCATACGTTTGTTTATCACAGACGACACGGATATGCGCCCCTTCAGGGAGCGGCTCATCCAAGTGTTTATAGATGTCCATGTTTTCTCCGACGGCGATGACATTGCCCCCTTGGGACGTGACATCCTCGACAACATCGCGGTAGGTCTTCCATTCTTCTTTTCTTTCAATCTGGCGCAGATCATAACCGGACTCCCGGCTGATAAGCTGATTGAATAACCCGGAAACGCCTTTTTGGAACGAAGAGCGGACGAGCATTCGGGAGACAAACTCATCGGATAAAACGACCTCATCTACTTTGCTGTGCTTGAACATCGGAACGTGGTCGCGGTCGAGCACCTCGACCGTTGTATGGACGTGAGGGGCATTCTTTTCCAACGCTGCAGCAACGAGCAGCGAGTTGCCGTCGACAAGCCTCGAACTGTCCGAGCAGTCTGTCGCAAAAACAATCGCACTTTTACTGTCTTCAAGATTGGCTTTGTCAAGAACATCCTTTTTCATCGGACTGCCGTTTATGTAATGGACACGCTTCATGTTGAGAGGTTCTTTTTCTACCTCATCGATGAGGACAATTTCTGTCTCTTTATCGGCCAGCAGGATTTCATCAATGGCCAGCGCCGCTTTTTTGGACCAGCCGACGATGACAATGTGGCCTTTACCGTGATAACTCAATTTCCCTTCCTCCTTCCGCTTTTTAAAAATTCCCATCGCATTGGCAATCAGGCTGATGACAACACCCAGCACACCGATACCCACAAGGTAAAGCAGCATGGCAAAATTTCTACCGGCGGTTGTTTGTGGGGAGATGTCTCCATAACCGACGGTCGATATCGTCGTCATTACCCACCAGAGGCTGTCGTGAAAACTCGTGAAGGTTTCGGGCTCGATCCACATGATGGTGAACGTACTGCCGAAAATAATCAGGAAAGAGCCGATCAGCAGCGTCGTTTTATCAAGGCGGATAAATTTGATTAGAATATTACGCAAAGGACTCCCTCCTATCTCTGTTGTGCATCGTTTCATAGATTATTTCTCGTATTGAAAAATTGAAACGCGCGTAAATAAAGATCGATCGTTTCGCAAGCTGAAGGAAAGAAAACGGCCCTGCCCCCCTCTGCTTTCGGAAGCCAGGTCCAATAGTTTCAAGAATCCGGGTTTTCGTCAAACCGGGGCCGGTTGTCATCAATCCTACCTTCGTCCTATGTCCTGTCAGTATTACAAACCACATGGTAAAACACAAGTAAAAACAGAAAGAGACAGCTCTATGGCTGTCTCTTCAAAGTGGTTCGAAAATTCACGGCAGGCTTTACAGGGATCCACAGCGTACACTGGTGACGTCTGCGGGAACAGAACCTCATCAATAAATGGAACGTGAGTACGGATACTGATCAATCCCACTGACGAATATGCAGGAGTTCCAGTTATTCGCCGATGTTCTCTGTGGTTACCAGTTTCAAAGGAACCGGAATTGTTTCCTCTACTTCCTCTCCCTGCAGTACATCTGCGCCTGCCTGGACAGCCAGCGAGCCGATCTGTTCCGGCTGCTGGGCGACGGTTGCGGAAAGATTGCCGTTCTGAATACTCGTCATTGCATCTTCATTTCCGTCAAAACCAACGACTAGTACATCACGGCCGGAGCTTTGAATGGCCTGATAGGCGCCCAGAGCCATTTCATCATTGTGGGCGAAGACTGCTTCCAAATCCGGATTTCCCTGAAGAATGTTCTCCATCGTATTCAAGCCTTCTGTACGATCGAAGTTCGCGGTCTGCTTAGCCGTCACATTCAACTGCTCATCAGCTACCGTATGGAAGCCGCTTCCCCGCTCCCTCGTTGCAGAGGCTCCGGGAACACCTTCAAGCTCTGCCACTTTGGCGTCCTCTCCCAGCTGTTCCACCATATATTCAGCGGCCATCTTCCCGCCTTTTTCGTTATCCGAACTGACGAGAGTGGCCACTTCTCCTTTTTCAGAAGAACGGTCCAGCGTAACGACGGGAATGCCTAGGCTGTTGGCAGACTGGACAGCCGTTGAAACCGCCGAAGAGTCGGTCGGGTTGATCAGCAGGACGTCGACCCCCTGCTGGATCAAGTCTTCCACGTCGCTGACTTGTTTAGCTGCATCATTCTGTGCATCAACGACGACAACATCCATCCCCTGGGCTTCTGCTTCTTTCTCCACCCCGTCCTTCATGGAAACGAAAAACGGGTTATTCAAAGTCGACACAGACAATCCTATTTTGATATCTTCCGGATTTTTATTATTGTTCGGTTTGGCCCATTCCGGCGGCTGCAGAGAACATCCGCTAAGAAAAAGCAGGACTGCACCGATGATAAGTAACAATCGTTTGTTCATGTTCATCCCTCCTACGCTGATTTCTTCCGGTCCATGAGGACGGCAATAATAATGACGACACCTTTAACAACCATTTGGAAAAAGGAGGAGACCCCGAGCAGGTTCAGTCCATTGTTCAACGTTCCAATAATCAAGGCGCCAATCAATGTACCGACAATCAAACCACGCCCTCCGGATAAGCTCGTCCCGCCAAGCACAACGGCAGCAATCGCATCCAGTTCATAGGATGTACCGGCAGTCGGCTGTGCTGAATTCAAGCGTGAGGTAAGAATCGCCCCAGCAAGTGCAGACAATAGACCGGCTAAAGAATAGACAAGGACTTTCACCCGGGAAACATTGATTCCTGAGATGAACGCTGCTTTTTCGTTACCACCAATCGCATACGTCCGACGTCCGAACGGTGTTTTATGAAGAATCACCCAAAGAACAGCAAAAGCGAGCAGCATGGTCACCGCAGGTACAGGTATGCCGAGGAAATAGCCGCGGCCGAACAGCTGAAACGCATAGCTGTCGCCAAGTCCTGTAATCGGGTTTCCGTCGGTATAGACAAGAGTCAGACCACGGAACATCGTCATCGTTGCCAATGTAGCAATAAACGGAGCCATCTTTCCTTTTGTAATCAACAGTCCGTTGACAGCTCCCATCAGCGCACCAAGCAGGCATCCGATCAGAATAGCTAAAATCGGATCAATGCCGGATACCATCATCCCGGCCATCAGGGCACTCGATAGAGCAAGAATCGATCCGACGGACAAATCGATGCCGCCGGTGAGAATGACGAAGGTCATCCCATAGGCAATGAGGGCGTTAATGGCAACCTGACGTAGCAGGTTTAATAGGTTCAAAGGTTCCAGAAAGCTTGGGTTTATAATGGATACAACGGTAATAAGTACAAGAAGCCCGACCAGCGGCCCCAGCTTCTGCAGTGACTGGCCGATGCTGTTCGTTTTCTTAATGGCGTTCATCATGGACGTTCCCTCCTGTCGCAAATGTCATAATCTTTTCCTGTGTCGCTTCCGACCGGTCCAGTTCACCGGAAATGGTGCCCTCGTGGACGACGAGAATCCTGTCGCTCATGCCGAGTACTTCCGGCAGTTCAGAGGACACCATCAGGATAGCTACTCCACGGTCGGTCAGCTCGTTCATCAACTGGTAAATCTCCCGTTTTGCCCCGACGTCCACTCCACGTGTCGGTTCATCAAGAATCAACACTTTCGGCCCGATGCCGATCCATTTGGCAATGACCACTTTCTGCTGATTCCCGCCGGATAAGTTCTTCGCTTCAGTTTGGGCGGATTCGGTTTTGATTGTCAGGCGCTTGATCAACATCTCCACGAATTCCAGCTCCCTGCCATCCTGGATGAGCGAACGCTTTGTGAAGCTTTTCAGGCTGGGGAGAGCGATGTTATCTTTAATAGGAAAATCAAGCACGAGTCCTTCGTCTTTCCGGTCTTCTGTAATTAACCCAAGTCCGAGTTTGATCGCCTGGCCCGGATTCTTCATAACGGCACGCTGACCGTTCACATGGATGTCTCCCTCGTATTTTCCATCCAGTCCGAAAATCGTCCGCATGATCTCTGTTCTTCCCGCCCCCATCAATCCAGCAACCCCAACAATTTCACCAGATTTCACTTGGAAACTGACGTCCTGGAATACGCCCGGACGTGTCAGGTTTTTCACCTCAAGGACGGTTTCTCCCGGATCGGCCTGCCTTTCTGGAAAACGATCGGTGAGTTCACGCCCCACCATTTTGCGGACCACTTCATCAAAGCTCGTGTCCGGAATCGGTGTCGTATCAATGGTACGGCCGTCCCGCATGACGGTGATACGGTCGCAGACGTCAAAAATCTCCTCCATCCGGTGGGAAATATAAACAATAGAAACCCCCGAGGCTTTTAAGGAACGGATCACGCCGAACAGCTTTTCAATCTCTCTGTCGGTTAAGGCTGCTGTCGGTTCGTCCATAATAATCACCTTGGCATCGGTCATGAGCGCCTTGGCGATTTCAATCATCTGCTGCTCCCCGACCGAACACTGTCCGGCATCCTTATGAAGCGGGATGGAAATGGAGAGCTTTTCAAACTGTTCCTTCGCAACCGCTTTCATTTTTCTCGTATGGATAATCCCAAAAGATGTAACCGGTTCCCGATTAATGAACAGGTTCTCCAGAACGGTCAACTCCGGCCAGACATTCATCTCCTGATGAATAAAAGCGATGCCGTAGTTTTCCGCTTCTTTTGGGTTGGAGAACGTTTTTTCCTGACCGTCAATCTGGATCGTCCCCTGATCCTTTTTGTGAAGGCCGGTCAAGATATTCATGAGCGTTGATTTACCTGCCCCGTTCTCTCCCATGAGGGCATGGACTTCCCCTTCCTTGATTTCGATATCCACGCCTTCCAGCACTTTGTTCGTTCCAAACGCTTTATGAATCTGATTCATCGTAATATGCATCGTCTCACCCCTTTTTAGAAAATGACCCCGGCATGCAGGATACAGTTGGCATAAGGCGTCATTTCACCTGTGCGGATGACAGCTTTGACATCTGTCAGCTCCTGCTTGAACGCTTCATGGGAACGTTCGTCCATCCCGATATCCGTGAACATTTCTTTCATTTTTCGATGAACAGCCGGGTTGGATATCATCTCTTCCGCTGTGGTCACTTTTTCTACACACATCTCCTCCTGCACGACCTGTACCACTTCCATAAACCCGGGTACTCCCTCTTTTAAGGCAAGGTCGATCTTCAATGTTCCTGCCGGTATCGGAAGGCCCGCATCAGCGATGGCGATCCGGTCGGTGTGACCGAGATCGGCGAGCACTTTACTAATGCTGCTGTTCAAGATGCCGTGTCTCTTCATGGCTTCATCGCCTCCTCAACATCCTCACGGGACGGCATTCCCCCCTGCGCTCCGAAGCCGGTGACAGACAAGCTGGCCGCCCGGTTGGCAAAACGCAGGCTTTCTTCCATCTCTTTTCCTTCGGCAACAGCTACAGCAAAGGCGGCATTAAACGTATCCCCCGCTCCCGTCGTATCGACAGCCTTGACCGGGAAGGACGGTACGAGAACTTCTTCCCTTCCATTATGGTAACGGACGCCGGCTGCGCCTTCGGTGATGAACAATTTATTCTGGTGTGCCTGGAGCGCCTCTGATAAAGCCAGGCCTCCAAATAATACAGCGGCTTCATGTTCATTCGGTGTGACGTAGCTGACTTGATCCAGGACCACTTGTGGTACAGGTCTTGCCGGAGCTGGATTTAACAACAAAGGCACGCCATAACGGGAGCACAGCTCTGCGGCATGAACAACCGTTGCTTCCGGCACTTCCTGCTGAATCATCACAAGATCACTGTTCTTCAAAAGTTTTTCTGCTTTTTCAATATACTGCGGAGTGACATGGTCGTTCGCTCCCTTGACGACGACGATGCTGTTATCGCCTTCTGCTAAGATGATGTGGGCTGTTCCACTTCTTTCATGTGTAACCGGTTCCACATAGTCGATTCGTACACCGTTTTTCTTCAGATTGGCTGTGATTTCTTCTCCGTAAGTGTCTTCCCCTACACATCCGATCATATAGACATCAGCTCCCAGACGGGCGGCTGCGACCGCCTGGTTCGCCCCCTTGCCCCCGGGCACGGTATCAAATGCTTTACCTAATACGGTTTCACCTGCCTCCGGCCGTTTGTCAGAGGAGACGACAAGGTCCATGGAAGAGCTGCCAATGACAGCGATGGTCGGCTTTTTCATTCTTGATCATCCTTTCGTGTTGTATGTCGTTCGATCAATTCCACCGGCATTTGAATGGACCGGTGCTCTTGTTGAGGCTGTCCAATTCTTTGTATTAACAGTTCAGCCGCTTTTCTACCCATTTCATAAGCCGGCTGGCGGATGGTCGTCAGCGGCGGATAGGACAGACGGCTTTGTGGGATATCGTCATAGCCGATGATCTGCAGATCCCCGGGGATGTTTTTCCCCCGCTTCAACGCTTCATGGACGATGGCGATGGCGACAATATCATTACTGGCAATGATGCCGTCGGTTTCAGGAAATTTCTGAAACAGCTCCTCGGCCCAGTTCAAAGCTTCCTCAAAGGCATAGGAGGTCGTTGACATGACGGAAAAATCCACGTCCGCTTCCCCAAGAACCTCCATGGCACCCCGGTAGCGATCAACTGCGGGTTTAACGTGGGCAGGGCCTTTGACGAGCGTCACCCGCTGCGCCCCTTTTTTAATGAGGGTCTCTGCTGCGAGCCTTCCTCCTTCCCGGCCGTCTGCGTACACAGCGGGATAACTGCTTGACGTACGGTCAAGCAGGACCAGCGGGAGATCGAGCGACTGGTACATATCATAATCCACGTGGTTCGTCGCCGTAATCATACCAACCACATTATTCTGGACAAAGGTTTGAATGTAGTCCATTTCCTTTTCGATATCCTCATCACTGTTTCCGAGTAGAAGACGGAAGCCCTGGCGGCCGGCCTCATCCTCCACTCCTCTGGCCAGCTGAGGGAAAAACGGGTTTGTTATATCCGGAAGAAGCAGGCCGATCAATCTGGAGCCCCGCTTATACAGCGACCGTGCCACTTCGTTCGGGCTGTAATTCAGCTCTTCAATAGCCGCCATCACTTTCTTCCGTGTTTCTGTGCCTACATAGCCATTATTATTCAACACGCGTGATACCGTAGCCACGGACACCCCCGCATGTTTCGCTACATCTTTTATCGTTACCATAGCTTCACTCCTGCATTGTGTAACCGGTTACATAGAACATAGCATAAACGTTTCAAGAAAGGCAAGAACAAAATGAAAAAACCCGGAACAGCTGATCCGGGTTTCTGGATATTCAAGCTCTTTTCATCTGTACGCCGCTTTGTACCGGCGCACTCCCTTTTTTAACGGACAGGCTGTGCAGAATGATTCCTGTGATTAATAACCCCATTCCCAGAAAGGCCGTTGAACCAGGAAGGGGCGCAGACAATAGAAGCACTTCTCCTAGAAGGACGAACAGAACCTGGGTGGACTGCGTGGCTTCGACAGCTGCAAGCTTTCCGCTCTGATGCCTGGCGCGGTCTGTTGCTATAAAAAATAAGGTTGTGGCTGCCACACCGGAGCAGACGGCGACAATGAAGGACTGGAGTACCTGCCCCTGCGCCGGCGGCCCCGCTGTGACCAAAGCCGTCGTACTTAAAATCAACCAGAACGGGAGACTGGCAAGCGTCATGCCTAGAATGCGCTGGAAGGTATCCAGACGATCACTGCTGAAGGCCATCATTTTCCGATTTCCAAGAGGATAACAGAAGGCAGCGATAAGAACAGGAAGAATCCCTGCTGTTAGTTCCAGTGGTGTGACCTTCTCCAAATGCTGGAGTTGAATCAGACAGACTCCTGTTAAAATAAGAAAGGAAATAAGCAGCGAGCGCATCGGAATCCGCTCCCGCCTTTTTTCAGGACGATTCCCGATGTACACCGTCGTGTGGAAAAACGGAGTGAGGAGGATACCGGCCGCAATAGTCACCTGCCACGTCCCGGCGATCAACCATCCAGGACCGTAGGCAGCGGCATAGGTTAAGGGAGCGTAAAACAGAACGAATCCGACAAAGCTCCATCCGATCCAGGTGGCCGGATGCTTTTTCAATTCCATAAACACTTGTTTCCCATTCTTTCTTACACGTACAATGAGAAGCAGGAACGGGACCATAAATAGAAAGCGCAGGGATGCACTCCACATCCAGCTGCCACCGGCTAGTTCCATCGACCGATTCAGAATGAAGGTGACAGCAAAAAACATCGAGGCCGTTACACCGAGCAAAATCTCTCTCATCTCCACCACACCTTTATATATTATATTTAACTGATGTTACATCATAATATACCAAAAGAATGATCAATTGAAAACCATCTACAGGAGGAAAAATGATGAGCGATCCCCAAAAGAACGATGCTGAAAAAATAGCCAGACAGGCCGGAGTGACGCTCAGGCGCCTGCGAAAAGGAAAACAGCTCAGTCTGCAGGACCTGGCCGACCTCACGAATGTCAGTAAACTGACGCTTGGCAACATCGAGCGCGGAGAAGCCAATCCATCCCTTACCGTCATGTGGAAAATTGCCAACGGTCTGCAGATCCCTCTTTCCACGCTGCTTGCCGAGGAGCAGGAAATTGTCATATCAAGAAAACATGAAGGAAATAAAGTTCTGAGTGCAGATGAGTCCTTAACACTTGAACCGATGTTTTCCACCCGCGGCTTTGACGCAATCGAGACGCACCGCGCCTTTTTAAAGCCGGGAACCGAATATGTCACCGATGCCCACCAATCCGGAGTGGTCGAATACATCACAGTGATGGAAGGACGTGCCCGTATTCAGATCCAGGACGACTTCTATGATCTAAAACCGTATGATGCGATTAAATTCAGTGCTGATCAGCTCCACGGGTATCATAACCCCTACGATGAGCCGGCCGTCCTCCATTTTGTAATGATGTATAATTAAAAGCCATGAAAGGACCGGACAAAATTCGTAACATCACCAAATCAAAAAAGAAAACAGGGAGGAGCTTCTGTCAGACAGAAGCTCCTCCCTGTTTTCCATAAACATGATAGAAGAATCGCTGGACTCCTGAATTACAAAAAAACATCCGTTTTCTTCACAACCGGCCGCGGGAGGATTCATCCATTTTCACAGCCTCCTGCCTTTTAAACCGCCGGCGCGCTGAAACGGTCTGCGGGCTGATTTTTGTATGACCGATGGCTTTAGCCAGCCCGAATTTCGGCATGTTTCCATAGATCGATTCAAACTGCCCCGGTTTCTGAAGATACGTTTCATGATAGATGCCGACTTCTTCTGTATCCCCGGCTAGTTGGTAAAACTTCTTCCACGCCTGCCGATGCTTTTTCCCACGGGCATAGTCCATCAAGGCCTCCTCAGATTTCCAGTACTGCACCATCAGCACCGTCCGGCCTGTAAAGAAGTTCTCCATATCAAGAAATCCCATGTCCTTATGTGTATAAAGCTCCTTGATCATCGGCGGCATCGCCCGGAGCACAGGAAGCCATTTGTGTACCGCCCGCCATTTATTGATCCGCATCCCGATGAGAAAAACGACAAACCCTTGCTCTCCTGCCGCTTGTGTCGTATAACGTCCTTGAAACACTTGTTTCCCCACGTTACTCCTCCTTCATTTCATCGATACGGGATTTCGTTTTCTCACACCATTCGACAGCCGCTTCCGTCGTAGCGAGTCCGTAATCCAGGGTAATGATCCAGAACGGCGCGTCTTCCGACGGACACTCCTCGCTCAGCAGCAGTTCTTTGATGCTCTGGTACGTATGCTGCTTCTCATACAGTTTTTTTCTGTAGCTTTCCAACTGATGAAGAATGACGGATTTCTGCTGATTCCGGCTGAAAAACAGCTTCAGCAGCAGTTCATTTTTCTCCACCGGGAGATCCTCCACCGGTTTCATCAGCCAGGACCGGAGCTGTTCCTTACCGGACGGAGTGATGATGTACTCCTTCTTATCCGGCCGGCCTTCCTGTGAGGTGACATGAACCTCTGCATTTCCCTCCTCCACCAGTTTCTTAAGCGTCGGGTAAATCTGTCCGTAGCTGATCTTCCAAAAGTGATTCAAGCTCCCATCCATCATCCGCTTCATCTCATAGCCTGTGTGAAATCCTGCTGTCATCAAGCCAAGCAGGGCATAAGGGGTATGATTCTCCTTCATAGGCTGCTCCTTTTATATCAATATGATATATATCTATTTGATATAATTATAAAACAGAACGCCCGCATAATAAACAGACTATTTTCAAATCCACCCCTTCTTTTTTCCATAAGCAAGCAGCCCTTCATATGGATCCCCTTCGATTTCTAATGGATCACAGAATGCGGCTTCCGTGGAAAAGCCGTCTTTCTTATTCTGAAGAATGATGGGTTTGAGAGCAGGATCCTCCCGGAGGATACGGTATTCAATAAACATGTGAAGCCAGGCATGCTGCTCGGTCACCGGCTGGTTCTGAGCGAACAATTCCCACTCCAGTCCCCCGTACCGGAAATTGGCTTTTGCGACCTTACGCCCTCGTATGTATTTTTCTACAGTTTTAAAATTGGAAAAGTCTCCATACAATCTCTCCCATCTTTCCAATAAAAAGGAATGGTTTTCTGTCTGCATGATGATATCAACGTCGGAGTCCTCCAAATCAATCCCGAGTGGAATGGTTCCACAGATGACCGGGTGGTTTTCCTTGAATTGTGCAGCGATGTTCAGTTTGTGAAACAACCGCAGGACGTGCCGCTGCTTCTCAGACCCTGTGCGTAATAGTTCCATCACGTTCATCCAGCTCCCTCCTTTCTCCCTACCATAAAAAGAAACACCCCTGTCTGCAAGGACAAGGGCGTTCGTTTATTAATAAGCTCCGTCAGAATACGTCAGCTCATAGCTGTGGGAGTAAATTTCAAAAATGTTGCCGAACGGATCTTCAACATAAACCATCCGGTACGGCTTATCTCCAGGATAGTATTCACGGATCGGCATGCGCTGCTTTCCACCGTGGGCTTTAATTTTTTCAACCATGCCCTCTACATCCGGGTCCTGGATGCAGAAATGGAAGATGCCTGTCTTCCAGTATTCAAAATTGTTTTCCGGCTGCTCGTTCTCCGGAAATTCGAACATCTCGACACCGATACGGTCACCTGTAGCGAGGTGGGCAATGCGGAACTGCTCCCACTCGTTTCCGAAGACGTCACGGCACATCTGGCCGATGGCTGTGTCATCATTTTTCACTTCTGAAGGCTCCATAATGACATACCAGCCAAATACCTCCGTGTAAAATTTAAGGGCTTCATCTAAATTCGGGACAGAAAGTCCAATATGGGAAAAAGATCTTGGAAAAGTCATCATTATTTATTCCTCCTTGTTTTATTTCCTTTACAAATTCCATTATAGTTAGATTTAGACGTTTGAGAAGAACGCACTTTAAAGTAAGAGGCTTACCAAAAAGTTAGAAAGGAGCCCGTTTATGAAGGCACCGATGGACGATAATGGAAAGCTTAAATGCTCCATTGAATATACATTGAAAAAGATCGGCGGCAAGTGGAAAACCGTCATCCTCTGGCACTTGAGCGTAGACGGCACGCTTCGCTACAACGCTTTGAGGAACCTGCTTCCCGGCATTTCGCATAAGGTGTTGAGTCAGCAGTTGAAGGAACTGGAGGAGGATGGATTCATCATCCGCTTCCAATATGATACTGTTCCTCCAAAAGTCGAGTATTCCATTACAGATATGGGAAAAACGCTGATGCCGATTCTTGAACAGATGCATAAGTGGGGAACCACCTATGGAGATTTGGAACCATAAAAAAACCTGCAGCAAGGCCTGAACTTAGCCTGCTGCAGGTTTTTCTTTTTATTCCGATTTTGCTTCCTCAACCATTTGAACGAGGTCATCGATAGAGCTGCCTTCAAACTTTTCACCATTAACGAAGAGCGTCGGCGTTCCAGTGACATCCCAATCACCAGCCCAGTCAAGATCACGATCCAGCGCTTCTTCTCCAGCACCATCCTGATAGGCGGTAAGAACAGACTGCGCTTCTTCTTCACTGACGACTTCTGCCAGTGTGTCATATAAGTAATCTTCGGTGTAAACTTCCTGCTGCTCGGTTCCCGGTTCCTGCTTTTCATACATCAATTCATGAAATTCCCAGAAGGTGTCGTTTCCAAGCTCCTCATAAACGACTTCAGCAAATTCAGCAGAGCGGTCGGAATCCGCATTGATGAATGGATATTGAATAAAGTAAAATTTCACATCTCCGGTTTGAATCAGCTGTTCATCAATCAATGGAAAGAATCCAGACTCAAAATCCTTACAGTACGGACACTTGTAATCCCCGAATTCCACAATATTTACTTCTGCGCTCTCCTCACCTAAGTAAGGCTGGCTTTCATAACGATCCGCTGTATCTTCACTTGACTGGCCCCCGCTTAATAAAGCTATGGCGCCGATCACAATGACAACGGCGGCTGCAACAGCCATCCAGATCCACGTTTTTTTCATGTATGTTTCCTCCCTGTGTACGATTTCAGGCTTCGGCCATTCAACCACGATGACCCGCCTGGACGATCCCCCATTTTCCGTACAGCCGGAAAAATCTCCTACGGAAATATCATGCATGACCACTCTGGGAAAGTCAAAAAAATCATCTAATAGCAAGGGTGGAAACGGGTCTCTATCCAGATCGTTCCAAAGAAAACGATGCCATTTTTGAAAAAGACAAATAATTTCAACGAATTGCGGTAAGCCTATTGTTCCTTCCATCGTTTCTTGGTAGGATAATCTTTATTCGTTCAGCGAATGACGACTACATCGAAGAAAGGAACATGCATATGCAACAACGAACTTCCATTTCCACCTACATCATGATCGGAACCATGCTGTTCGGGTTATTTTTCGGGGCCGGGAACTTGATTTTTCCGATTCAGCTTGGACAGCTTGCTGGAACTTCCTTCTGGCCGGCTTTGATCGGTTTTCTCGTCACAGCCATCGGACTTCCGTTCATGGGTATCCTTGCCATCGGCTTATCCGGAAGCCGCGGACTGCATGACCTGGCCAGCCGGGTCCATCCATTATTCGGCACGGGATTTGCTCTTTTATTATACTTAACCATTGGACCGTTTTTTGCGATTCCCCGGACAGCTACCGTCCCATTTGTCGTTGGATTCGAACCTTTCCTTGACCAAGGATCAGCGGCTATCTGGCTCGGCGTTTTCACCTTTATCTTTTTTGCGGCGGCCTACTACTTTTCTCTTAATTCGGCAAAAGTGATGGATATCGTCGGAAAGTATCTGACTCCGACCTTTTTACTGTTCTTATCCATTCTTATCGTTACAGCCATCATCAAGCCGATGGGAAGCTTCGGTGCCCCGACCGGAGCTTATGAAGCCATGCCGTTCATGACCGGCTTCAAGGAAGGCTACAACACGATGGATGCGCTCGGCGCCCTCGCTTTCGGGATTGTGGTCATTCATGCGATCCGCCGTCTCGGGATCACCGACTCCAAAGCGATTGCGAGTACAACGTGGAAATCCGGCTTGTTTGCCATGAGTTTGATGGCGCTGATTTACGGATTGATTACGTATATGGGGGCCTCCAGTACAGCAGCCGTCGGCCAGTTTGAAAACGGCGGATTGACCTTTGCAGCGGTTTCTCAGTTCTACTTCGGTTCCTATGGTTCCATTCTGCTTGCCTTGATCATCATCCTGGCCTGTTTGAAAACGTGCATTGGTCTGATCATTGCCTGCAGTGAATTTTTCCATACGATCTATCCGAAAGTCAGCTATAAGACGTTCGTCCTTGTGTTATCCCTGTTTTCCTTTATCGTAGCAAACGTTGGGCTGACGAATATCATCGAGTATGCAGTGCCTGTACTGATGTTCTTATATCCGCTGGCCATCGTTCTTATTCTGCTCGGTCTCAGCTCTAAAATGTTCAACCATAAGCAGACCGTTTATGCTGGAGCCATGGGGCTCACCTTTTTCGTCAGCATCATCGATGGATACAATGTCCTCGTGGGAACGATCCCATCAATTGCAGCCGATTGGCTGGAATCAGTCAACACCCTCTATGCTGCCTACCTGCCGTTTTACGATATCGGCCTTGGCTGGATACTGCCGGCCGTGATCGGAGGATTGGTCGGTTATTTTTGGAAGAATCAGCACGTCCAGCCTTCGAAGAACATGCAGACAGAAACGATTCAATCATAAAAAGAAGCGTACCTGATCTTTTTCAGGTACGCTTCTTTTTTATTTAATCAGCAGGAGCAAGGAGGTGTTCCTTCACTTTTTGAGCAAATGCTTCGCCGGACATCAGCTTCCGGCCGCCCCCTTGAACAAAGTGAGGCCGGCCGCCTCCCTTGCCTTCAATCAGCGGCATCACCTGTTTGGCGACCGCATTCATATTCCCATCGAGGGATTCCCCTCTTGCCATAACAAATTGAAGCTGATCTTCCTGCTCACTCACAAAGACAACCTGATGGTCAGAGGTCTTCTTGAGCACGGCCTGCGCCAGAGACTGCAGAGCCTTGATGGAACGATCCTTGTACACATTCACAATGAGCTTTTCCTCCCGATGAGCGGCTGCCAGCTCTGAAGCTTCATAAGATAACAGCTCCTCTTCCAGTTCAGCGATTTTTTTATCTTTTGCCTTGTCACCTTGGATGAGAGACTTCACCTCATCTACCAGCTCCGCTTCCGGACGGGAAATCAGCTGCTTGACTCCTTGGATGACCTGATGTTTGTTTTCAAGCTGCTTCAAAACACGATCGCCGCAGACAAATTCCAGACGGACCTGCCCTTTGTTCTTCGTCCAGCCGAGGAATTTCACTGTTGCCACTTCCGCAGTCGATGATGGATGTGTACCGCCGCAGCCGCTGTAATCGATCTCCGGGATGATGACAAGACGCACGTCCCCTTCCACACTTAACGATTTGCGAAGTGGATAGGTGTCTGCTTCTTCCACTGTCACCCATTTCGTGTCAATCGGATAACCAGCGCGGATGACCTTATTGATTTTCGCTTCTGCTTCCTTCATGACAGCTTCACTGAGTTGAGGGGTATCCAGGTCGATGGTAACCGTATCGTCACCCAAATGAAAGCTTGTCGTTGGAATCTGGTAATCATCATGGAAAATGGCGGATACGATGTGCTGTCCGCTGTGCTGCTGCCGATGGTCATTCCGCCGCTGTTCGTCCACGACGCCATGGACACTTGTGTCTTCCAGCGGCAGGGCTTCAGCCAGGTAATGACGGATCTCCCCATCGATTTCCTCGACATCAACAACCCTAGTCCCGTTCAATGTGCCGGTATCGTGAGGCTGACCTCCTCCTGTCGGATAAAAGGCCGTTTCCTCAAGAACCGCGTACGTTCCGCGGTCATCCATTCCGGTTTCTTTTACATATGTATGAAAACTCGTAAGGTACGCATCTTCGTAATACAATTTCTTTGTCATCGTTCTTCCTCCTGTCTATCCCCTATCGTACCATGAGCGCCTTTTGCTTTGCATGCAAACTCGGACTCTGATTCCAACAGTCCAAATACATCATGATCCACGTGCGTCTTCCCGAGCATCTCTGCTTCACGGATTCGTCCTTCATATGCGAAACCGATCCAGTCGATACTTTCCTATCTATCCTTTTTTCAGATCCACTTTCGTTCTGCTTCCCGCAAACTCATCCAAAGCCTTGCGGTAATTAACCACCTGCTCTTTAGATGAAAAGAAATGCTTCGGCACAATAAAAATTTTCGTGCGGTAAACGGATAAGAAGAAATGCTCTTCTCTTTCCATTATAGAGGTGAGTTCATCCCACTCCAGTAATAAATACGCGTTTTTTCCCTTCTGAATAACACCTTCTGAAGATAATTGATAAGTGATGGGTGATTGTAAATGCCGGTTTTTCGCATAAGTTAGACGTGTGGTCATATAGACGAATAACCGGCATAACAGCCAGAGGAAAAAGGTATACAATAAAGCTTCCATTACAGAAAACACAATGTTGACCAGCCAGTGTCCCTGAGACCATGAGATAAAGAATCCCGTTAATATTAAAAAAGAGAATAAGACCACACGCTTTATTGATCTTTGCATTTTCAACCGCATAAACGTGTGGACATCCTTAAACGTTAATACCCCTTGAACTTCTGTTTCTATGTTCTCCATACAACTTCCCTTTCGACAATGGATACGGATGAAAGTTTCACCTCTTATAGTCGTTCACATTCTGAATCCACTTTCACCCCATTGGTATTGGTTCCGGCGGTTGATTTCTCATCCAACCCTTCTAATCTCTATCCATCCACCACTTCGCTATAATAAAGAAAAGAATAAAGACAACGATGGCACTCCAATAGTACCATTGAGGCACATGCTCGAACCCATACATACACACACCACCCTGACAGATTTATAGATTGGGACTCCAAGTACGTTTCAAGCATTATGTAACTGATCAAAGACGATGACCGGGATCATCAGGATCAACAGCTGTTGAAACTCAGAAAGATCACTACGGTTGTTGACCTCATAATGATCCATGGACACTAAAGCTTCCTTTGTTGTCGGATATGGAATCGACCGTTTTTTGATAGTCGAGAGCTTTGAGGAAGGATCACCTTCTTCATATACCACAAAATCCAGTGACCCATTCTTTCCCTCCGCCGAAAGCAGCAGGCGGCCAACTGTATCCCGGACGCTCAACCGTTGAGAACTGAATTTTAATTTCTGCTCAAGGACGGCCACCCGCTTCCCATCCCGGCCAAAAATATCGATCTGCTGATTCAGTCCTCTCTTTTTACTAAAGACAGCCACAGGCTCAGCTTTAGGGTTGGTCATACGAAAATGTTTACTGCATATAAAATGTAAGCTGACCCATTGAAGCAGCTGATCCTTCCAGCTGGACGCCGACTCAGCTGTTTCTTCGATCATCCCGATCAACGCCCCACCTGCCCGAATCGAAAACTGCTGCTTCTGACTTTTATAGAGAGATTGCGGCTTAACTTCCAGTTTGCTGTGGCTGGTAAACAATGAATGATCACTTCTTTCCTTCTCATTTAGTGATTCTCTGATGTTTTCTTTCGATCCTTCATGAAATTATCGATGGCCCACTTGGAGAAGGTGGCAGCAACAGCTGTCCCTGCAATCTCCATCCATCCGTCCTCAAACGTTGAAAAAAGAACCAGAAAGATCGTCATTCCAACGATCATCCATATAAAGAATCGGATATATTCCTTCACACTGACACCTCCTGAATCGGACCTATCCATTATTTCAAAAAAATACCACACCCTCAACTTGATTTTTTATTAAAGGCATAGGAAAACCCCCGGCAGCTGGTGCCGGAGGCTGAAGTTAGGAGGCGTTGTTTTTAAATCCATATAAGTAATTCACAAGCTTGTCATAATCTTCGTCCGAAGAACACTCAATCTGCAGATCAATGAAGGCCATAACGATATCTTCCTGTTCAAATGGAAAGTGACTGCTGTCGACGTTGGAGAGAATATCCCGATTGGACAGCCCCTTATTTTTTAGTACATCAACCGTCTGTTCCATAGAAAATACCCCGGACATGATGCATTCCTCCTCCATCATACTTGAGTTTCTAAAAGAGCAGGACGACCTTGTCCTGCTCTTTTATTTATTCGACATGAAGAAGAGAAATTCCTTTTCAAAATCCTGTGATCATACAGGTCCCCAGTTGATGACAACCCCGATGGAGAGCATCACGACAGCAATGACGACCCAGATCAGCATCAGGGGAAGCATCCATTTCGCCCATTTGATCCACGGAACTCCTGCAACGGCCAGACTGGCCATCAGCGGGCCTGACGTCGGGAAGATGCTGTTTGTAAACCCGTCCCCGAATTGATACGCTTGAACGGCAACCTGGCGGGTAATCCCGACCATATCCGCCAGCGGGGATAGAATCGGCATGGCGATCATCGCCTGACCGCTTCCGGATGGGACGAGAAAGTTCAGGACTCCGTTCGCCGCAAACATACCGAGCGCAGCTGTGACGGGGGTGAGTTCCTGCAGAGGAACCGACAGGGCGTGTACAGCTGTATCAAGGATCTTGGCGTTCTCCATCACAATAAGCACAGCCCGGGCAACACCGATGATCAGAGCGCCGTACACCAGCTTCTGACATCCATCGAGAAACGTCAGTGCCAGTTTATTGTAGTTCATACCAGCGATGATGCCCGCTCCAAGACCAATGACGATAAAGAAGGCGGACATATGATTGATCGTCCAGGAAAACTGGATTGTAGCGTAAATGAAAAAGGCAAGGCAGGCCCCGACAAAACCGAGCAGCCATTTATGGCGGGTGGTGAACGGTGCTTTTAACCCCCCTTTTTCCTCCCCTTCATCCAAGACACCCATCAGGCTTTTCGACGGATCCTGTAACAACTTTTTCGCATATCTCCACGTATAAGCAATGGTCACCCCGACGATCACGACGAACGCAGTCATTCTCAGCGCCATCCCTGAAAACAAAGGGATGTCAGCAATCGACTGAGCAATTCCTACGGTGTAAGGGTTCAGGAAACCTACGTTAAACCCGGCAAACGTCGCTCCGAACGTAATCGATACCGCCACAATCGCATCGAGCTTCAACGCCCGGGCAATGATGACTCCGATTGCTACGAACGGAATGACCGCGTTCGCAATTACACCGACCGCTCCACCAATGGCAAATAACGTGGAGACGACAGCGATGAGCCAGAACTCTTTCCCCCGGGTCAAATGGACCGCTCTCAGGATTCCTCCCTTGACCGCGCCTGAACGTTCAACCACTTCGAAGGCTCCACCGGCAAACAAGACTAAAAAGATCATCCCGGCAGACTGGATCATTCCTTCCTGAAGCGCCATGAAAATGTCCATAAATCCGGCCGGGGATCCGTCAGCGGCACTAAAGGTGCCCGGAACCACACGTTCCACCCCATCAACGGTTTCCCGCTCAAACGTTCCAGCGGGGACGAAATAGGTAGCAATGGATGCAGCAAGGAGAACGGCAAATAAAATGACGTACGTATCCGGCATCTCCCACCGGCGTTTTTTCTCATGCTGCATCTCTGTCTTCTCTGCTGGTACACTCATATACGATACAATCCTCCTGAATATGTATTCATAGTTTCTTTTCCCTGCCTATGAAACGTAAAGATTTCCTAAAATGGATGTTGTATAGTATATAAGCTCCGGTGAATATTTGCAAAATTTAAAAGAAACAAAATGTTGATCCATCATCCCTCCCTTCTATTTCACGCAGGACTATAGTCACAAAAAAACCGCTGCTTCATGAAGAGCAGCGGGGTCATTTACAGGAGGAACCATCTGAGGAGCTCCCTCCTATTTTCTTAATTCACAGGACGAAAGCGTTTTTATTTCCGTAAAAGGCGCTCGATGAATAAAAAGCTGATCGTTCCAAGCAGCAGTGTCTTGTTTTCCTTTGTCAGCGTATCCGATAACTCTACCATATCATTGTCTATATCACGGAAGATCCGGGTATATTCGATAGGAAAGCGTCCGTTATAAAAATGGGCCCAGGTGTGACCGGTCTCATCCTTGAGTGTGAAATCCCCGGATAACCCGGAAGCCTGCACGAATAAGACCTCCTCCCCCCGTGAATTCTTTATCATCCCCTTCATATGGATAAGGCTTTTGAATTCCTTTTGTATGTAAGAGCCCACCTTTTCCTCCTTCTCATTATCAATTGCCACCACCGTTTCCTTAAACCCTTTCCTATGCAGGGAAAACAACGGTCTCCCTTCATTGGAGTAAAAACGAAAGGTGCAGGGAATAAAAGACAGAAAAGAGGAACGGAAGGCAACGAGCGGGCGGCTCCACCATGGCAGGTCATCCACTTTCAACATTCCTACATATGCTCCGTTTTTCTCAAAAGCGAGAAGCCTCGGGTACAAGCCTGCATCCGGCTGGATAACGAGATGATCCAGTTCCTTTAATGAACGAGTGGAATCTTCGATAGCCATATTTCGGACTTTGTTGTATTTCCTCCGGCTTGAAAGCGAAATGAAAATCAGGAGGAGGATCGGAAAGAGAAAGAATCCCGTTTCCATCCACTCTTCTGTTCCTGACGGCCTCATAAAAATAATCACCCCAGCTGTAATGAGCAGCACAAGGATTAAAAGACTGTACGCGGTCCGCTCTCTTCTTTTATACATATCGGCAATCATGAAAACTCTCCCTTCCATTTCTTGTACGTTTCAGGAAATATACGGGTTTCAATCTTTCAAGGATGAATGATTACCGGATTGGATGAGTTGCTGTTATAATGTACTTTTGTACAAGAAAGAAAGGGGTAACCTATGAAAAAAATCTGGCAGTTATACAAACATTCTTCTTTTCTATTAAAAATGACCATCGGATTCGTCCTTGGTATTACAGCGGGCATTGTCGTCGGACCGGAGATGGAAATCGTCCAGCCGCTGGGAACCATCCTTATCAATCTTCTCAATCTGATCGCCGTTCCCGTCATTTTCCTGACCGTCGTCCTGGCTATCAATGAAATCAGTCCGAAACACCTCGGCCGGCTTGGTGGTAAGCTGCTCGGCTATTACGGCATAACGACAGCGGCCGCTGTTTTAATCGGGGTCGGACTTGCGCTTTGGATCAACCCGGGCACAGGCCTCACCCTCCCTGCTGCTGATGTTGAGAAGCCGGAGACACCGGGATTCTCTGATGTATTGCTGAATATCGTCCCGAACAACTTGTTCCAGGCGTTCTCCTCAGGTGAACTGATGGGCATCCTTTTCCTCGCTGTCATCATCGGGTTGACGTTATCCATAATGCGTTTCCGTGGAACAGAGGAGCATAAGGAATACGGCGATCTTCTATACCGCTTTTTCCGTGCCGCTAATGAAATGTTTTTCCTTCTGTTAAAAGGAATCCTGCTTTATGCACCCATCGGGATTTTCGCTATTGGAGCTTCTACATTTGCCACACAAGGATGGGAAACCTTCCAGTCTCTGTTCGCCTTTACCGGTGTTTTCTATTTAGGCGTCGCACTTCTCTGGATTTTCGTCTATACCGGTTTTCTGATGTATGCCAAAGTGAACATCCGACAATTTTTCAGCCGGACAAAAGATGCCTACGTGACCGCCTTTTTCACTTCCAGCAGTATTGCATCCCTGCCGGTAGCTGTTGAAGCGGCTAAAAAAGCAGGCATATCCGAACGAACCGCCCACTTCTCCCTCCCGATCGGAGCGGTTTTCAATTCCGATGGAGGCGCACTGCGCATGGGGGTTTCCATCGTCTTTGCCGCCAACATCACAGGGCTCGATCTTTCTGCCGTCGATTTTATTACGATCGTCGCTGTCGGCACGCTGCTTTCCATCGGAACAGCAGGCATCCCGGCGGCTGGGCTCGTCACCCTGTCTGCGGTATTGACGATGTTCAACCTGCCGCTTGAAATTGTCGCCCTCATCGCCGGCGTGGATGTACTGATCGGCATGGCCGGCACAGCCTCTAACGTGCTTGGTGATATCGTCGGATCCGCCGTCGTTGATAAAAAAGAAAAGAACGCTGACCAGGCAGCATGAAAAAACCGGACTTGATTACCCATCAAGTCCGGTTTCTTTCTACTTCTCTGCGTCTCCACTTCCATTTGACCACCGTCCACCATAGTGTCAGTCCGATAGTAATGAAGAAAGCCATTTCGTATATCAAGGTGTTCTTATACCCCGTCAGATAAAGCACGAGACAGATGATCAGTCCTACAAGCGCTGCTGCCTGCAGCCTTCTCATGATTCATCATCCTTTTTGTGAATAGGTTTTACCTGTAAGCCTGACTACGTAAGTTCTTTTCCTTCTCTATTCCCTTCTTGAAGGTGTTTCAAAATCTGTTCGTTGGTTTTATTCAATTTCCGCAGCTGCAGTTCAATGGATATGGCCGTTACAATAATAATAAAAATAAGCACTAAACCCATAAAGGACTTCCTTTCCCATGGATGGATCATCTATAAACCTAAACCATCCACCTCTTGGAATCTTTTTAACGGATAGCTTTCTAAAAACTGATGGAGGAAACGATTGAATTCCTCCGGCTTCTCCTGATGGACCAAATGGGAGGCAAATGGGACCACCGCTCCGTGAACATGCTTATGATTTCTTTTATATTTCAAAACAGTGGCTGTTTCAAACTCATTTTCTTCACCGGCGATACAAAGAACAGGAATACTTCCCCCGTCCAAGTCTTCTGTGTAAGAAAATGGATACCAATTCTCATCTTGAGCAAGGTCCAGCAGCTTCACCCAACCTGGTCCGTGCAATTCTGTGAAATGTTGATTTATGTCTTTATCATTACGCAGCTGTCTTTGAAAAGACGCTTCTTTTTCATGGATTTCCAGCCAGTGATCCGGCTTGTCCGCCATGATCCCTGAAGTCGTTAACGTAGCCACATACTCCGGAAACCGTTTCGCAAAGACTACCGAAGCCAAGGCTCCCATAGAGGCACCGATGAGATGGGCGAGCTTCAGCTTTAAGTGATCGAGCGTATCCTTGATATCTTCCGCGCATGCTTCAAAATAATGACCCAGATCATCACTCTTTGATTTTCCATGCCCTCTTAAATCCAGAGCAATGACACACATGGTAGATTTCAGCGATTTCCGCTGTTCCACAAAATCTCTCTCCCCCGTCTGAAGCCCTGCGTGAAGAAAAACGGCAGGATCTCCCTCCCCTTCTATGATCGAATGCAATATCATAACACCCCTCCTCCCTCTCTCATCCCCATCGATAAAGAATAAAACCTGCTTTATCATTCTTATGAAAATAATAACATAGTTTACCAATTAAGTTGTTTATTACAAGATAACCCTGGCAAACGAACCGGTATTCACCCATATATTTCTATAGGAAAATTTAACCACGTATGACTCTGAGCAGTTTGCTTCTCTTTTTTCATCAAGGACTTCTATAATAAACATGAAACACCGGAAACACATCATTTCTACTATTGACATAGGAGGTTATCATGATGAGTAAAGTTGCAATTGTTACAGGAGGCGGCAGTGGCCTGGGCCGTTCCGCTGCACTGAGACTGGCAGAAGAAGGTGTCAACATTTCCGTCGTTGATGTCAACGAGGAAGCGGGAGAGGAAACCGTCAAACTGGTAAAAGAAATCGGACCTGATGCGATTTTTGTACAGGCTGACGTTTCCAAAGCGGAAGAAGTGAAAAAATATGTCGATGAAACCGTCGAAAAGTTCGGTACCATCGATTACTTCTTCAACAACGCCGGCATCTCCGGGAGCGGAAAATACTACTTAGATACAGATATCGAAGAGATTGAAAAGATCATCAATATTAACTTAATGGGAAGCATGTACGGCATCCGCTATGTAGCCGATGTGATGATTAAAAACGGCGGAGGCGCTATCGTAAACACCGCTTCCAGTGCCGGAGTCATCGGACAGACAACGGTTGTCACATACTCCGCCACGAAACACGCCCTTGTAGGAATTACGAAGAGTATGGCGGCCGAATATGCCAAAGACGGTCTGCGGATCAACGCCGTAGCCCCAGGTCCGACCGAAACACCAATGGTCGCTTCCTACTTTGAGGCGAACCCGGAAATGAAGAAAAGCGCAGAAGCAGGAATTCCGCAGCAGCGGCTCGGAACACCAGAAGAAGTGGCCGAGCTTGTCAATTTCCTGCTTACATCGAAAGCTCAGTATATCAATGGCGAAGTGGTCCGCATCGACGGCGGCTTCACGAACGCCAAATAAAACCAAAAAGGTTCCACGTCTTAAACGTGGAACCTTTTTTCTGTAGAAAAAGCCTGTGCTAACCAGTTAGAGTTTTCCAATTGTCGTGTAAAGGGATCACATTCCGCTTATCGTTGGATGAATGCCGCGGGCATCACCACCGATAAGCTCCTCGTGCCGACGTTAGAATATAGAGGAGAGAGGTTGCACCCTATGCAGGTTCGCAGATTCAAAAGTACGGCATGGGCTGCGCTGATGACGGCTGCCTGCCGGAATATGAAAAAGGTTGTCCTCCATCCAGCAAGGGTGATCCGGGTGAAGAAGAGTCTTTTTCGATTTTAAAGAACGAGTAGTCCGAAATCGCCGAGCGTAGGTATTGCGAGGAAGCTCGGCCACGGAAAGGGGCTTTCGCTCCTGGAGGTAAGAAAGAAAAAAGCTCGTAAAGAAACAAAAATTCCTCTACAAGTTGAAGGTTCCACGTCTTAACGTGGAACCCTTCCCCATCGGTTTGGTTACACTCCCACTTTTAATGTTTACAAGTCAATTGATTTCCACAAAGGAATCGACTTTTAATTCACCATTTTCTTCTTTGAGGAGATAAGTCGCTTCAAAAGTCGGTTCTTTGTAGTCTCCATCTGAGTAATCAATTTCATAAGTTTCACTCATGGTTACCTCATATTCACCTTCGTCCACTTCTTTCAAATTGAGCATTTTTCCATCCAGTAAAGTTTCACTCTCAACTCGACCTGATTCTATAAAATCACGTGATTCTGCTTTACCAGTTCCGTCTGCACTGAAATATGGTTCCACAATGGAGAAATCCTTAGAATTTAAAGCATCTATGCTCTGCCCCAAAAACTGCAGCATGAAATCTTCCACTTCAGCCTTTTCAATAGTCTCCCCCTGGCTATTATCCGCATCCTCTGTTGTGTTGGTATTGGTATCGGGCTCTCTGTCCGCATGGACTTCTTCCGCTTCCAACTCCTCAAAATATAATGGTATTGACCCCCATAGATTGGATTGTGTATCCACCTTTTCAGTTGTATGAGTCTTCCCATCTTCATCTTCCCACTCAGCGTGAACCGTCACTTCTTCCTCTACGGGAAACGGCCCGAGTTCCGGGTAGGCTGACAAAGGCTTATCCGTACTTTCTCCATTGATAAATAAAATAGCGTCTTCTTTATTTGTATCCAGGGTGTAGGAATTACTTGGAAAATCAATCATTAACTCAGACTCGTTTAATTCATTGGGAAAAACACTCCATGTACCCCTGTACTCAAAAGTTCCGAACTCGGATTCAGCCTCTCCCTTAACGTCATACTCTCCTGGATAGGCCAGAGTAAGATCCTGGTATTCAGAAACGCCCTTCACTCTCAAAGTTTCTCCTTCAATGGAAACACTCGTATCTTCCACATTTGCAGAAGCGACCACTTGATTGGGGATGGCTTCGATATCATAGGTGGAATACAAGCCGAACACCTTAGGATGCTCTTTTACAGTGAACACTTTACCTCCACCATATTCGTAAATGGAGAAATCAAACGTTTGCCCATCTTCACTTTCGAACCCTTCCGTCAACTGGATTCGCATGCTTTCCCAATCAGAAGAATGAATATAAGATAAATATTCTTCTTTATTAATCAATGCGGTCTCATTAACATCCACCTCATCAAAAAACGCTTCTGCATCTTGATCAGTGACCGCTCGATCCATTGCCTGAACGATCTTTAACGGATCGGTTACCGATGAAATAATAAAATGTGCACTCGTTAATAAAACGACTAAAGCAATAATTGAGAAAATCCCGACTCTTTTCTTCTTTGACATCGGCTTACTTGGAGGACGATGCTGAACAGGCTGTGCGACATTTGCTTGAGCCTCCGGTTGATTTTCCATCTGCTTAGATCCACAGGAAATACAAAACGTTTGGTTCTCTTCAAGACTCTCCCCGCATTTCGTGCAATATTTCAATTGTACCGCTCCTTTATTCTATAACTCTATAGATTGCGTTTGTATACTATTAAAAGAAGGATAGAAATGAATCGACTTTATCCAACATATCCGAAATAATCCAATCCCAAATCAAGTAGGAAATAAACAAAATCAATAAGCTGGTTCCTGTACTCCAATAAAACACATTTCGATCCGCATTCAACAAAAGTCCCTTATGATAAATAAATATAGCTGGTACCACTGTAAGCACGAACGTGGTGGAAATCCCTAATAACGACATTGTCATAACCACGGCCCCGCTAAGTCCAAATACAATGGCCAGCACGTTAATAGCAGCAAACGGAGTGACTAAGGAGCCATATTGAGCAATTAGTTGTTTAATCGTTAATGACAGCCCCATAAACCTTGCCATCATAAACAGAGAAGCCAAACAAATAACCAGTCCAATCAAAGAAACTAAAAATAATCTGGAACTGATATTGAAGAACGGAAGAGAAGCCTGTTCTCCAAAACCCATGCCCATAAGCTTGAATAATGAATTAGCTAAGAAATAAAGACTCATAGAAAAAGCCGCCATATAGATGATCAGCGTGACAAGGCCTTGAGCAAAAGCCGATTCTCCTGTATGGAAGGCTAAGGAAGGCTGCTTTAGAAAACGCAGAGCTCCTTGACCATAGTCTCCCGACATCTTTTTAACTTTCTCCACCGATTCCTTGCCGGATCCGGCTGATTGATTTCCCATGGTAGAAGCTGTTGCAGCCTGTTCCGCGTTTCCTACCGGAGTGGATTGATCCAACGGAGCACCACAGGCTCCGCAGAACTTCCCGGATATTTGTTCATGGTTACATTGTGGACATTTCATCTCATCATCCCTTTTTAAGTATTTTTCGCCTGAAACTGCGTTGCTGATATGTATGGTATAGGCTTCAGAAAACAGCTATATGAAAAGCGCGCGTTTCATGATTTGTACTCCTTTCTCAAAATTAAAAAATTATCCTTATCATGTAATATTTTACTGATAAGGATAACTAACCCTATTATACATATAAAAACTAAATAACCTAGTTTTTTTACAAAAAATAAACAAAAATATGGTACTTATTATTCATTAAGAAAGATTCACCCAGCTTTAAAGTATTTCAGGTTGATGCTTTTGCATTTGAATCGCAAACCAGCGATGGTTATTACCAACCGGAGTTTTTTCTATCCCCCCCTTTATATATGCACCTACAAAAACAACCCCTTAGGAATAGGCAGGTAGGAATTACTCTGCGCGAACCTTCTTCAGTAATTTACCTATAAATGAATAGGCATGTATGATTCTATAAAGATCAACTTAAAAAACCACATGGAAAGATTCCATGTGGTTCTGGAGTGAAGATGGATTTAATCAAGAAAGAATCTTACAGACTGTGCATCCCGACTGTTTGGTCCTACGAAAACCTCAAATTCCCCTGCATCACTTTTATGTTCCATGTTCGAATGATAATACCTGAGCTGATCCTCTGTAAGAGTGAAATGAATGACCTTCTTCTCATTAGGATGGAGATAAACCTTTTCGAAATCCTTCAACTCTTTCAACGGTCGGACAACCTCTCCCACCAAATCTCTCACATATAACTGAACGATTTCTTCTCCAGCATAATCACCTGTGTTGGTAACTTGTATAGAGACTGTCAGTGATTCATCTTGTTGGATCCGCTTCGAGGAAACCATCAATTGGGCATATTCAAATCGGCTGTAACTCAATCCATACCCGAACGGAAATAATGGTTCATTCGGGATATCGAGATATTGAGATACATAGCGCTCCTGGGCATCCGGCGCACCTTTAGGACGGCCTGTGTTGTAACGGTTGTAGTAGATCGGAACTTGTCCAACGGAATAAGGTAACGACATCGTCAGTTTAGCCGATGGGTTCACTTCGCCGAATAGGAGATCTGCGAGCGCGTTCCCGCCTTCGGTTCCTGGATACCAGGCTTCAATGACGGCGTCGGCATTTTCAATGACTTCGCGTAGATCCAGAGGACGTCCATTGAATAGAACGGCAGTGACAGGTTTCCCTAATGCTTTGATTCTTTTCAGAAGCTCTAGCTGGACCTCAGGAATGCGGATGTCTGCCCGGCATCCAGCCTCCCCGCTCATATCAGAATGCTCCCCCAGCGCTACAACGATGGATTCTGCCTGTGCGGCTTTTTGCAGTGCCGCTTCCATTTGTTCGTCCGTTCCCGTTTCAATGCCGGTCCCTGCTGAAGTTAGGAGCTGGTTTACATATAAGTATTGGGAGAAGCCGGAAGCAACGGTAACAGTATCATCGGCTGAACCTCCCCATGACCACGGCCCGAGAATATCGGTATTGTCGGCGAATGGACCGATCAAAGCGACCTTTTGATCCCTCTGCAAAGGTAGAGTCCCTTCGTTTTTCAGGAGTACCATCGATTTAGCGGCCAGTTCACGGGAAGCCTTTCTGTTTTCCGTGGAGAGAATATGGGTGTCTTCCTCTTGTTCACTCGCTCCCCGGTAAGGATTATCAAACAATCCAAGTTTCTGTTTCAATTGCAGAATACGCAGCACAGCTTCATCGAGGGTGCTTTCTTCCAATCTCCCCTCCTCGATCAGTTCTTCTACATGATTGACGTAACAGGACGTCATCATTTCGACATCGACGCCCGCTTTCATTGCTTTTTCCGCTGCCTGCTTTTCATTTTCTGCGACGCCGTGAGGGATCAATTCCTTCACCGCTCCCCAATCAGAAATGAGCACGCCATCAAACTTCCATTCATCTCGGAGAAGGCCCCTCATTAACGGTTCATTCCCTGTCGATGGCATACCATTTAAAATATTGAAGGCTGTCATCACCATTTGCGCACCTTCATCTAACGCAGCCTTGTAGGCGGGAAGGTAGTTTTCACGCAGCTGCCATTCGGACATATCGACGGTATTGTAATCACGTCCGCCCTCCGGCGCCCCATAGGCAGCAAAGTGTTTGACGCAGGAAGCTACTTTGTGAGGATCATTTTCCAGATCTCCTTGAAAACCTCGGACGAATGACCGGGCAAACTGGCTGTTCAGGAAGGTGTCCTCCCCTGTGCTTTCCATGATTCGCCCCCACCTGGGTTCCCGTGATAAATCCACCATCGGAGCGAAAGTGACGTGCACGCCGGCGACAGCCGCTTCTCTAGCTGCAATGGAAGCACTCTTTTCAGCCAGCACCATATCCCAGGAGCAGCCGATTGCTAAGGGTACAGGAAAGATGGTCTTGAACCCATGAACAATGTCCGACATGAACAACAAAGGAATGCCTAACCGACTCTCTTCCATATGAACCTTTTGAATATTGATCGTTTCTTTCGCTCCTGAAGCTCCTAGTACTGAACCTGTACGTTTGATATCTTCTTCATCTATATTCATGTGAACCATCGGACCTGTAATTTCCCCTCGATCGGAAGCTCCTTTGAAAAAGGGTGTGGCCAATTGGACGAGCTGTCCCACCTTTTCTTCTACAGTCATTTGATCCAATAAGTGTTTCAGTTGATGTTCTCCCATGAATGTTCCCCCTCAGTTTAAGAATTAGTGAAACGTTTCGAATAAGTATATTCGCAGTATAATGTCACCATAATTATCCGTCAACTGCTTTATTTATTTATTAAATAAGTCTTTATTAAATTTTATAAAAAAATCAAAGAAGTAGTTGAAAGCGGATACAAAGTAAATTATAATTCATTTATCGAAACGTTTCAATAAACTTTGATTTTTCAAAAAGGGGTGCTTTACGTGAAGGGAAAACTATGGTTGTTGATCGTTGTTGTTATGACATCATTGATGTTGGCAGGATGCTCGGACAGCTCATCCTCTGAAGGGGATAAAAACACGGTAACGGTGTGGGCGATGGGAGAAGAAGGTAAAAAACTGAAACAGTTCAGTAAAGATTTCGAGGAAAAGAACGAAGGTTTGACGGTCGATGTGCAAGCTATTCCATGGGATACAGCCCATGATAAATTGTTAACAGCGGTGGCCTCAGGAAATGGACCCGATGTCGTCCAACTGGGCACAACATGGGTACCGGAATTCGCAGACGCAGGAGCTCTCCTCGATTTATCCGAATATATGGAGGATTATCCGAATTTCGCAAAGGAAAATTACTTCGATGGTTCTGTAACGACGATGGAACATGATGACGAGATCGTAGGCATCCCTTGGTATGCCGATACACGGGTTATTTACTACCGGAAGGATATCTTGAAAGAAGCAGGCTATGAAGAAGCACCGAAAACGTGGGACGAGCTGAAGGAAGCCGCTCAAACGTTAGCGGACCGTGGCGAGGATATGTATGGTCTGGATATCGATCGAAATGATCAGATCACCCCTTTCATTTTCGCATGGCAGAATGGTTATGAGGCGGACCTTGAAGAAGGGAATTTGAATTTTGATTCTCCGGAATTCAAAGAAGCGATGCAATATTATACCAGTTATTTCGAAGAAGGAATCAGTCAGAAACAGGAAGGCAAAGACATCGTGGAAGCTTTCAAGGAGGGATCGAAACCAATGTTCTTCAGTGGGCCCTGGATGATCAATATCATCAATGATCAGGCCCCGGACCTAGAAGGAAAATGGGCGACCGCTGTCATGCCGACCAAAGAAACGAATACGTCCAGCATGGGTGGCGCGAACCTATCCATCTTTGAAAGTTCCGACAACGTGGAAGGTGCACTGAAATTCATTTCCTATATGACAGATGTAGATACACAATTGAGCTGGTTGGAAGAGTCCAACACTCTCCCTTCCCGGACGGAAGCGTGGGAAGATCCAGTGATGCAGGAAGATCCGATGTATGCAACATTCGGAGAGCAGCTGGAGAATACAAAGCCTGGTTTGCAGACCGAACAATTTGAACGCATTGCCCAGGAACTATTGGCTCATATCGAGCGCATTACTGTAGGTGGAGCCGACGTAGAAAAAGAGCTTGAGGAATTCAACCAGGAAGCTCAAAGCTTGATTGAAGAATAAAACATCCATGGAAGGATGGAATGGAACCCCATTCCATCTTCTTTTATCCATGTCATAACAAGGTAGGTGGGTTTTCATGAAATTAAAAAATAGATATCCTTATCTGTTCATATCTCCAGCTGTTCTCCTGTTATCCCTTTTCAGTTTGATTCCGATTCTTATTGCCTTTTTTATCAGTTTCACGGATATGAACTTGAAAGGTCTGGCCGATTGGTCTTCGATTTCCTTCATCGGATTTGAAAATTACCAAACCCTATTCGCAGATGATACATTTATCAAGTCCATTTTCAACACTATCTTTTACGTGGTTATTGGTGTTCCTTTAGTCATCATATGTTCATTATCCATCGCTTTGCTGTTGAACTATGGAACCAGCAGGCTTTTCTCGATGTTCCGGGCCGTGTACTACATGCCTTCGATCACGAATATCATTGCTGTCGCTGTGATCTGGGGTTATTTATACAACACGGAATACGGCTTGTTCAACTATATTCTCTCCCTGCTTACAGTTGAAAACATCCCATGGCTGCAGGAACCGACCATCGCTAAGATTTCATTGATTATCTTAGCGGTTTGGAAAGGGATCGGGATCAATATGATCATTTTCCTGGCGGCTCTCCAGGGCATCCCAAAATCCTATTATGAAGCAGCCGAAATGGATGGAGCAAACCGTTTGCAGGTGCTTTTTCATGTGACGTTGCCGCTCCTGCGCTACGCTACGTTCTTCGTGACCGTGACCACCCTGATTGGCTGGATGCAGTTTTTCGAAGAACCGTTCGTCATGACTGATGGCGGGCCGTTGGACGGCACGATTTCCATTGCCCTTTTCATTTACAAGGAAGGTTTTCAATTTAGTGAATTCGGTTATGCAGCAGCTGGGTCTTTTGTGCTTTTCGCCATGATCATCGTTGTAACGATGATCCAATTCAGATTGAGAAAATCAGATACGGAATATTAACCGAAGGGGGTTTCAGCAGTTATGGCAGCAGCGACTAAGAAAAACAAGTGGGAACAAGCGCTTGTCATCTTTATTATGGTAGCGGGAGGCATTCTCGTTTCGATTCCATTCATTTGGATGATCTCCAGTTCTTTCAAGCCTGAAAGTGAAGTGTTGGCGATCCCACCGACCATCATTCCGGAAAACCCAACCCTTGAAAATTACATCAACCTCTTTACCAACATGAATTTTGCCGTCTATTTGAGGAATACACTCGTCATTGTGTTCTTCTCTTTCCTCGGGTTATTATTTAATGCGATGGCGGGCTATGGTTTCGCTAAATATGATTTCAAAGGCCGGGAAAAAGTGTTCTATATCGTCTTGGCGACAATGATGATCCCCGGTCAGGTCACCATGATTCCTGTGTATCTGTTGTTAAATGCCATGGGACTTACGAATACGATGACAGGTATTATCTTACCGGGCTTGGCTGTCGCCTTCAGCATCTTTTTATTCCGTCAGTTCATGACGACAATCCCTGATGATTTGATTGAAGCAGCGAGGCTGGATGGCGCGGGAGAATTTTACATCTTTTTCCGTCTGGTCATTCCGATTGCGAAACCGATTTTTGCTGTTCAAGGGATTCTGACCTTCATCGCAGGGTGGAACAGCTTCCTTTGGCCGTTGATCATCGCCAACGATGAAAGTCTTTACACCTTATCCGTGGGACTTTCCTTACTGCAGGGACAATATGCGAATAATTTTGCCCTGCAAATGGCAGGGGCTGCTTTCATGGTCGTACCCATCATCATCATCTTTTCTTTTTTTCAAAAGTATATTGTGGAAGGTTTTACCATGTCAGGAATCAAATAAGCCGGTTTTCTTGTGAGAAGTGTTATAGTTTAAGTATATGAATGGACAGATGGAGGATTTAATATGGCTACAATTAAAGATGTGGCTAAGCGCGCAGGGGTTGCTCTTTCGACAGCTTCCTATGCGTTAAATGGCAATCAAAAAGTGAGTGCATCGACGATTGAAAAGGTGCTTAAGGCCGCCAGAGAATTAAATTATCAAAAGAACGGGTTCGCTTCCGATCTGAAACGGACCAAAACGAATACCATCGCCTTAATATTGAGTGATATGTCAGGGCCCTACTTTTCTGAGTTAATCAAAGGGGTCCAGGAAGTGACCGCCAGCCATCAGTATGATTTGATCGCCTGCAGCTCCCTTGGGGGCGATCGATCCACTGCGACAAAATTCCTGCGGGAGAAACGGGTGGACGGAGCCATCATTCTTGCGAATAATGTCAGCACCCAGTTAATTGAGGAGTCTGCACGTGAAGACTTCCCTATCATCGTGCTGGATCGGGAAGTTCAAAATCCGTTTGCAATCCATGTGAAAGTTGATAACCGTCATGGAGCCAATCAAGCCACGGAGCATTTGATCAAGAATGGGCACAGGTCGATCGCCTATATTAGTGGTCCCCATGATTCCCACGACAATGAGGAACGGTTTAAAGGCTTTTCAGATGCCTTGAAAGACAATAACCTCCCGTTTCAATCCCGCTTTAAAATTAGCGGGAATTTCACTCGTGAAGGTGGTTACCGGGCAACCAAAATGCTTATTGCCCAGCAGCAATTGCCAGATGCTGTGTTTTATGCTAATGATGAGATGGCCATCGGTGGCCTTCAAGCTTTCTCGGAAAAAGGGATATCTATTCCGGATGACGTTTCTATCGTGGGATTTGATGATATCCAGTTATCGGAATATGTAACCCCCCCTTTGACAACCATCAAGCAACCAAAGTATGAAGCAGGCGCTTTAGCAGTCCATACCATTTTCCAAATGCTTGCCGGAGAGCAGGTGGACCAGTCGTTTGATCTTTCCACAGAGTTTGTGAAACGCTCTTCTGTAAGAAGCAAATGAAATAACCCGGTGATTCTCTCTTGAGAGTCACCGGGTTATTGATTATTCGATGGAGAATTCTTCTTTGATCAGTAAATCTTCAGGACCGTGTCCAATGTCCGATTCATGGAAATAATCTCTGATTACCCCATCTTTCAAATAATTGATGATCGAAACCATTGTCATACCCTGATCGAGAGCGAGATAAGCATTGGTCACTTCCCCTGTTTCTACATTGACGGAATCTAAGAAGCCATACTTGCTGTAAGTATCGAAACGTTTCAATTGCTGGATATTTTTGAAGGCTTCCATCGGTGCGTAGTCAAGAGCTAAGAAAGTGGCGTGAGGCGTTACCGTGCCATCTGACTTATATCCATCCATGCCAAGCGGTGTAGCGGCGAATTCCGAATAATCCTCAGGCGTCGCGGCAGGAGACATTCCCCATGCTGCGTATCCTTCCTCTTTCGCATATTGGATTTGAATGTCAGCATGACGCTTATTGTTCAGTCCCAGGGCGTCTTTACCCAGTTCTTTTTCTTTTAATACAAGAGGTGGCATGAGAGCTTCGAACATGCTTCCGCCCCAGCTTGGTACATACTTTTTACCCTTGTAAGAATAGTGGCCCTCAAACACGTCCACACCATCATACGTCGTCAAATATCCTTCCGGCTTCTGAGCTTGCCAATCCCAGCTGTCCGGCATCGTGCGGTACATCATCCACCAGTGTTCTTTTGGAACATCTCCCTTACCGATAGCGATGTAGCTGGCGACACGTGGTTCCGTGTAAAACGCTCCGTAATGGTGGGACGTATAGCTTTCTGCTGCGACATCATATCCGCCTCTCATCTGCCCGACTTCAGGCGTATAGAGGGTGGAATAATCCATATCCTCTACGATTTCGTCAGACTGATCATAGAGCTCCGGGTACGCTTGCCCGACGACAATCAACCCTGCAGAAAGCCAGCCATTATCTACGGTTGAAATGAACTCCCCCCAGTCCGTATACAGCGATCCATCGGATGTATTGTACCAGTTATAAAACAGCCCATTCCATGTTTCCATACTTTCAAGGGTCGTAAGTGTCGTCTTAATTTTTTCAACAGCTGTATCACGGGAAATGTGCCCCGCTTCCTCCGCTGCAATCGTACTCATCATATAGATTCCTATATTAGTTGGTGAAGTATGCTTCTGTGCTGTCATCTCCCCATTTTCATCATATCTGACAGCATCATAAGTGAGTCCCGTCTCGTCCACTGTAAAATCTTCAAAATAACGGTACGTCTTTTTTGAAATCGCTTTCAATTGTTTGGTTAAAGCAACCTCTTTTCCCTTTGGGGACTGTTTAGCAGAAGATTCGGCTGGTACGGCAACACTCATCACTAGGATAAGGGTAAAAAACAAAAGGAAAACCTTCTTTTTCAAAAAAACACTTCCTTTCAAAGATTGGTGAAACGTTTCGATTTAAGTGTACAGGACTATAGGGTAGTGGTAAATACGATAATAGTAGTAATTGTCTTAAATTTCAGATCGTAACTAAGGTTAAAGTAATGGTTCATTTTTCTAATGAGTAACGGTAAGGATCAGAAAAGCGGAATTATCTCAGTTTGTGCTATCAGCGTTTTGCCGGCGGTACCCAAGACTGGGGGGGATTAAAAAAGTCGTCCGTCAATGGCTTTTAATAAAGGGGGAATTTTCTATTGGCATAATAGCTGCATTATGTTACACTTATCCAGCGATGAGCTGAATTGCATAAGACGAGATTGACGCGCCTTTATGGCAAGGCACTAATGTGGAGTGCTGTCACTCGCCGCAATACGCAAAGACGCCCTTTTTAGGGCGTCTTTTATTTTTGGAAAATGAGATCTTCCATATTATGTTATTCCTTATATTCTATTAGAATCATGGTTTAGTTCTTTCTGTTCTTTTAAATCGTTTCTTAATTTCTCTACTTTCTCGAACTTCCTTACAGTCAGCAATGAAAAAACACTAACTACAATATACTTCATCATTATTTCATCTTTATTTTGCTCAATAATTTTTTCCACCAGAATGTTCCTTTATTTTTTTTTTAAGTATATTATAAAGAAAAACACCGCATGAACATTACCTCTTAAAATTCAGCCTCCACTTATAGAAGACTTGATTTCGAGGTGTGTGCGAATCAATTACTACAATCCATTTATTGAAACTACGACAGGCTTTGGAAAAGAGTGATCGTTATAAATAAACTAGATAAACAACCAGCAGACAATAATGTTATCATTTTCCACCGGTTTATTTTATTTGAAGGTTTTACAGCCTCTTTAGACACCATAACCCATGCAGCCATAGATATGATAACTATGAGAAACAGCACCTCTTGAGACATATTTCACACCGCCTTTCTTTATATATTACGATCAGCTTACTTTAAAGTTTCAAAAATCATCCAATTCCGCCTCATATCTCGAAACTGAGTCTCCTGCCCTTTCACTGAAGACTCAATTTCGGGATAATGACAAACACAACTCAACCTCCATAATAGTCTTTTAACAATTCATCCATCACACGGTTGGTGCGAAGAGCCGTCTCCCCTGTACTCGGACACGTCCCTTTGCCTGTAAGCTCATGAACGATCGACTCGATATGAGGCTGCTGGATATGCTTGGGGTGTTCAATAGTAAAGTCTTCTTCTCCCTTTTCTGTAAGCAGCTTCACCGGTTTGTCATCAAACGTGGAAAACTGGATTTCTCCTTTTGAGCCGACGATCTTGTTGTTATCTTCATGTTTGTAAGAGGAGAAGTTCCACACGCCTGTGCCTGCCGCTCCAGATTCAAACCGCCACGTTCCGCTGACCGTATCCTCTGCGGGGTACACGTCAGCGAGGTTACAGGCGGTGCCTTTCACGTCCTTCAGCGGACCCAGGAGATAGTCAAAAAGGTCGAGGGTATGGGCCCCCACATCATAAATCAACCCGGCGCCGCTCGTTTCCGGCATGACGCGCCACGGCCAGTTCCCTTGCTCGTCTCTTTCCGTTAAACGCTGCGTCTGTTGGATGGATACAAACCGGACATCCCCGATAGCTCCATTGTCGAGCAGCTCTTTAACCTTTAAAAACCTCGGAAGTGATCGACGGTAATAGGCGACAAACAGAGGTACGCCATGCTTTTCACAAATCTCCACCATCTCGGCACAAGCTTCCGTACGGTCTGCCATCGGCTTCTCCACATAAACGGGTTTGCCCGCTTCTGCTGCCATGAGCGTATATTCCTTATGAGAGGAAGGCGGTGTGGCTATGTAGACGGCATCCACTTCAGGATCATGAATCAGTGCTTCCGCTTTGTCATACCATTTCGGAACACCGTGACGCCGGGCGTAGTCTTCAGCCTTCTCCCCGTCTCTTCTCATAACCGCTGTGAGCGAGCTGTTGTCGATAAGTTGAAACGCCGGACCACTTTTGACTTCTGTGACATTGCCGCATCCTATGATTCCCCATCGGACTGTATTCATTTGTTACTCCTCCTGTCTTGTTTCAATGATGTAAAATAGCACTCCCTTTTCTTCTTTCCACGCCAACGAAGCATTTCCCTGTTCGAAATAAGAAAAAACCCCTGCTTTAAGCAGAGGCTTTTCGGTCAGGAAGAAACCAGCTGTTCTTCCTTCCATTTTTTATTGTATTCATCCATACGCTCATTGTGGGAGGAGACCATCGCACGGGCACTGGCCTCTGGATCGATATACTGCTTGGCCAGGTTCACGGCATTGGCTGCATCCTGGAAGGCCCCGGCAATCAAGTGAAGCTTTCCTTCGTGATGAAGGATGTCACCAGCAGCGAACAAGCCCGGGACCGAGGAGGCACTCTGGGCAGAGCCTTTTATGAAAAAGTCATCCACCCGCTCCAGCGGGATCGGGCTTTGGTCAAGAAGGGATGCGTCTCGGTTGAAGCCATGGCTGATGATGACTTCATCGACATCCAGCGTTCTTACCCCGTGTTCCGGATGGGTGAGCGTAACCTGACTGATCTCCGTTCCTGCTTCATTGGCGGTCAACGCCTGGATGGCGGACTGCTCATTCAGCTCAACGCCCTGTTCGATGAGAAGGTCAATACTCGCTTCATGACCTTTCAGTTCTTCCCGGCGGTAAACGAGATGGACACGTTCTGCAATGGGAGCCAGTTCATTCGCCCAGTCGATGGCTGAATGACTTCCTCCCGAAATGACCACACGCTTGCCGGCAAAGCGCTGAAAGGACGGCACGGTATAATGAAGGTTGCTGACTTCAAATTTCTCCGCTCCCTGGATATCCAGTTTCTTCGGTTCGATGATGCCGCCGCCGACTGCGACAATCACAGATTGCGACCAGTGCACTTGTCCGTTATGGGTGGTGAGCTTAAATGTACCGTCGACCTTCTCGATGGACGTTACCTTTTCTCCCAGCACGATATCCGGATCGAACGTCGTTCCCTGCTTTACGAGGTGATCGATCAACTGCTGTCCGGTGACAGCCGGAAGACCCCCGACATCCCAGACTATTTTCTCAGGGTATACATGCACCTTGCCGCCGAGAAACGGGTGGCTTTCGATGATTTTCGTTTTCATGTTTCGTAAACCGCTGTAAAAAGCTGAGAAAAGCCCGGCTGGTCCTCCGCCGATAATCGTCACGTCGTGCATATGTATCCGCTCCCTTTTTTGATCTGTTACACACATTATAGTGAAAGTGAGAATCATTTTCAATAAGAATCATCAAAAAGAAAACAGCTCCCGCCTAAAAGCAGAAACCGTTTTGTGGACGATTATCTTCTAGGAATAGCACGACGGAGATCAAAAAAGTCGAACAAACCGCAGATAACACCGCCGGCAAGGAAAAACCAAGGCAGGAAAAGACCCCCTTCTCCCCATGTATGTACGAACGTATAAAAACAAGGAGAGCGCCATACGTCCGGCAGAACTTTTCCAGCTTACGCCCGGCTGTCTTCATAGTTCTCCTCCTTTTCGTTCATGAGGGAGATCAACAACCTAATCATGTTCAGCACTGCTGCATAAAGCAGGGCACTGCCCGCCCCTAAGCCTGATAACAGGAGGTCTTCCTCCGATTTCACAAAGCAAACACCCAGGATGCATCCGGCAGCACCTCCCGCCAGGATCCAAATAACAAGACGAAGCGGTGAGCGTATCGGAAAGCTTTTGTGAACAGATGTAATGATCTTGTCAGCCAGCGTTCCTCCGATTAGAAAGAGCGGGAATGTAAAGCCGAAAACCATGACCGAATTGTCATATCCCGGGCTTCTTATGTTCCAAATGATACTTAAACTGATAGCAGCTAAAAAAGCGGCCAGACTTCTATGAAAAATACCTATTCCCCCAGACTCATTGTCTATTCTTATGTAAAGTGTTCTGTTTTCTATGACCTGTCAAGTGGATATGGTAAGATAGGAACAGCCCCTGCCAAGACAACCAGCAGGACAACGTGATTGACAGGAGGAAGCCGCTATGAAAGACAAATTGAAAAAGGATGAATGGTTCCATTACATCATCGCCATCGCTGCCCTGGCGTCCGGACTGCTTCATTTCTTCTTTAATTGGGACTATTACCATCATCACCATTACTTAACTTCAGGACTGTTGTTCTTTACCATTGGTCCTGTCTTATACGTGGTTTGTGCCTTTGCCTATTACCGGGCAAAAACTCACGATTGATTGAAAAAGGCCGTGCCTGTTCCGTGTACGGCCTTTTTTTCGTTCAACTTTACCTATCATCGACGACGATGTAGGTCGCCTTCACCGGACCGTGCACCCCGACAATCAGGTTCATTTCAATATCCGCGCTGTTGCTCGGACCTGTAATAAAGCTCACGCATGAGGAAACAGGCACCCCTTTTTTCTCCTGCTCATGAATGATTTTTGCTGCCTGCGTCATCCTCGGGACGAGCGTACTTTTCGGGATAACCGCTACGAAGGTTTCCGGGAGCAGGCTGATTGACCTTCCGTTCCAACGGTCGTTGAAAAGGGTGACGGTCCCTGATTCAGCAAGGGTCACATCGCTGAACACGATGCCGGCCCCGGCCTTTTCTGCGGTCGTCACGTTCTTCTGTCCTTCCTGCTCATCCCACACATGGACATGGTAACCATCCTGTCTCATTGTTTCAAAGACATCAGAAAGACCGTACGCTTCCAGACGGGGACCGCCGGCGCTGACGATGGTTTGAATGTGATCCTCCTCCCATACATGCCTCAAGGTTTCTTCAAGCTCTTCAGTCGTCGTTACGAGACACTTCGTATGAATAATCTTACACTGCTCCTTTAGTTTTTCCAGCAGCTGGTCCTGGTCTGCTCCTTGGAAGACCCGCTCCTGAGGCTGTACGGAGTAGGCTGGTCGTTCAGCCCTTGTTCTCCGGTCCCTTCCCAATTGTCCGGCGAGTTGATCCAGGAAGCGTTCCCGATTATAGACGGTCATCTTTCTCCCTCCTTTTCTCCCGTTCATCAAACCACGTTCGAAAGCCCTTTTTCGCTGGTGCCGGAAAATCCCGGGCTGCCGTCCACGCTTTCATCGGACCCGGTCCATTCTTGATCGACCCGTCCTTCGTCCACGGTTTCAATACCGTTCCCGCCATTTTCGTACTGAGTTTGTAAGCAGCAGGCGTCGAGGCCCATTGTGCAAAACCGTTCATAGCGAGCCGCTCCGCTTTGGTCGTTTTCTGTTCCTTTTCCACGATGATTTCCCTGTGGCGGATCAAATGTTCATGAAGCGGGATTTTCACCGGACAGGCTTCGGTGCAGGCCGCACAAAGACTGGAAGCGTAAGGCAGCTCCTTATGGTCTTCATACCCATCAAGCAGCGGTGTAAGGACAGCCCCGATCGGTCCCGGGTAAATGGAATTGTACGAATGTCCGCCGACATGGCGGTAAACCGGACAGACGTTGATACATGCCGCGCACCGGATGCAGTGGAGGGCGGACTGGAATTCCGTTCCTAAAATCTTCGAGCGGCCGTTATCGACGATGACCAGATGAAAATCTTCCGGGCCGTCCACTTCATTTTCCAGACGCCTGCCCGTCAGCGACGTAATGTAGCTCGTCAGTTTCTGCCCGACCGCCGCGCGGGTCAACAGGCTGACAAGCACCTCCAGCTCCTCCCATGTCGGTACGATTCGTTCCATGCCCATCACAGCAATCTGTGTATCCGGGAGTGTACTGACCATACGGGCGTTTCCTTCATTGGTGACGAGCGTCACGGTACCCGATTCGGCTACGGCAAAATTACAGCCGGTTACACCGATATCCGCTTCCAAAAAATCCTGCCGGAGCTGCTCGCGGGCAAAAGCCGCCAGTTCTTCCGGGTCATCGGTTTTCGTATAGCCTTTTTTCGTGACGAACGTCTCTCTGATCTGGCTTTTATTTTTGTGAAGGGCGGGCGTAACGATATGGGACGGGGGATCTTCATCGAGCTGCAGAATCCATTCGCCAAGATCCGATTCCACAACTTCACACCCACTTTCGTCAAGGGCTTCATTCAAGCCGATTTCCTCCGTCACCATTGACTTCGATTTGACGACTTTCCGGGCCTGTTTTTCCGCAGCGACCTTCTTCACATAGGCGTTGGCTTCCTCGGCCGTCTCAGCAAAAAACACCGTTCCGCCCCTTTTTTCCACCTGCTCACTCAACTGATGCAAGTAGGAGTCGAGGTTTTCCATTGTATGCCTGCGGATCTCCTCCCCAAGCGTACGCCAGTCCTCCCAGTCTCCGAGCTCTTCTGCCGCTTTCAGCCGCCCTGTCCGGAAACGGCCCTGCGCTGAGCTGACGGCATGGCGCATAAACGTATTGTCAATCCCTTCCTGAATCCGATCCGCATACGTTTTCGTTCCAATCTTTATACTCATTTGTCCGCCCTCCCCGTTATTGGCTGTTCAGAACTTGAGCGATGTGCAGCACTTTCACGTCATCTTCGTTCCGTGATAAGCGTCCGCCGATATTCATGAGGCAGCCCATATCGCCGCCGATTAAGTATTCCGCTTTTGTCTCCGTGACGTGGCACGTTTTCTCCTCGACCATCTGTGCGGATATGGCCGCATTTTTCACAGCAAATGTCCCGCCGAACCCGCAGCAGTCCTCCTCTTGAGGCAGATCGATCAAGGTGAGTCCTTCGACATTTTCCAAAAGGCGGCGCGGCGCATCTTTTACTCCCAGCAGCCTCGTCATGTGACAGGAGGGGTGGTAGGTAGCTGTACCTTGAAAAGTAGAGCGAACGTCTTCGATGCCTAAAACGTCTACGATGAACTGCGTCAGCTCGTAGGTTCTTCCGGCTACATGTTCTGCGCGTTTCTGCCATTCCGGTTCGTCCCTCAAAATATGTGGATATTCTTTCATCATCTGCACACAGGAACCTGATGGACCAACGACATACTCGGACGCATCAAAGGCGGCAATCATCTGCTTGACGGCTTGTTTGGACTGGGTCGTGTACCCGCTGTTGTAGGCGGGCTGTCCGCAGCATGTCTGACCAGCTGGAAAATCCACTTCGCATCCGAAACGCTCCAACAGCTGTACCGTATCCTTCCCCACATCCGGCGTAAAGGTATCACACAAACAAGTGATAAATAACGAAACGTTCATCATTCATCCTCCCTTTTAATCATAAGGTCATCTGATGACTGGAGTAGAACCCTTTCATCACGAAATGATTCCACTGAGCGATTCTCTGACGTGATTCAAATGTTCCACCATAAATGCCTGCGCTTCCTCGTTTTTTTCTTCCTTTATAGCAGCAAAAATCCGTTGATGCTGGTCCAGCAGCTGACGTGTGCCTTCTTCGGTGTGAAGGAGCTTCCTTGTCTCCCGCATGCCCTGCATCATGATTTCCGACACGCTCTGCATGAGGTGAAACAGCATTTGATTGTGAGCAGCTTTTACCAGCGCCATGTGAAACGCCAGATCCGCCTGCTCCCCGATGTCCCCATTTCCCTTCGCTCTTTCCATCTCAAAAAGAGCCGCTTCCATGGCTTGAAGGTCTTCATCTGTCCGTGATAAAGCTGCCGCTCCTGCCGCCCCCACCTCGAGGATCTGCCGGACTTCCAACAGTTCTCTCATATCTTCCGGCTTCATTAGAAACGCGACAGATGCAGGAACGGTGAACCGGGCAGGATCGAACGTTTTGACATACGTCCCTTCGCCCTGGTGCATTTCAAGAATACCCATGGCCCGCAGCGCACTGAGCGCTTCCCTGATCGCTGACCGGCCGACATCAAAGCTTTTGGCCAAAGCTTCCACACTGTCCAGCTTATCCCCCGGCTTCAACCGACCTTCCTTTAAAGATTCCAATAACGAATCCGCTACCTGTTCATAAATTTTCTTTCTCCGAATCGGTTTATACTCCACGCCACTTCCCCCAACCCTATCTTTTAATTTCAGTTTACTGTATTCTTCCATTCTTTGAAAGCGCTCACGGAAAAATAACAAAAGATTCGGAAGGTTTTTAAAGACACCAGAAAGGTTAAAGGAACGCAGGCTGTATTTTTGACGTTTTTCCTTAACGTATGTAAAATGACCGCATAAACAAATTTTGCACGAAGGCAACTTTTAGAAAGGTGATAACTATGATTGAAGCGTTTCAAGATATGAACCCTGTGATGCAGGCCTTTATCGGTACTCTTTTTACGTGGGGCATGACAGCTCTCGGAGCCGCTCTCGTCTTCTTCGTAAAGGGGACGAATCAAAAGTTTCTCGATAGTATGCTGGCTTTTGCCGGCGGGGTGATGATTGCGGCGAGTTACTGGTCATTGCTTGCACCGGCTATTGAAATGTCTGAGAATGGTCCTGTACCAAGCTGGATTCCAGCCCTTGTCGGTTTTTTACTGGGCGGAGCCCTTCTATTGATGATTGACCGGATGCTTCCGGCTTTGGATACAGATAAGTATTTGAATGACATCAAGGATAACCGTGCTAAAAATCGGACCGCCCTGCTCATTTTTTCCATGACGCTGCACAACATCCCGGAGGGACTTGCCGTCGGTGTAGCCTTTGGTGCGCTTGCCTCGAGCGGAACGGAATCGACGCTTGCCGGAGCGGTCGCCCTGGCGCTTGGTATCGGTATTCAAAACTTCCCGGAAGGTACAGCCGTATCCATGCCGCTCCACCGTGACGGGATGGGCAAGAAGAAAAGCTTTATGTTCGGGCAGTTTTCCGGCATGGTCGAACCAATCGCGGCCGTCGTTGGTGCCGTTGCTGTGATTTTCATCGAACCGATTCTTCCTTATGCCTTAAGCTTTGCTGCCGGAGCGATGATTTTTGTCGTGGCTAAGGAAATCATCCCGGGTTCTCATGAAAAAGGGAACGTGAACCTCGCTTCGATCAGTCTCATGCTCGGTTTCGCCATCATGATGACGCTCGATGTCGCGCTGGGGTAACGATGTGCTTACCTATTGGAAGAACTGCTCCCTATATTATGCAGAGTGCCCACGTTCCGCTTTTTGGTGGATGCTTGCCGCGGGCACGGCCTCAGCTGACTTGGGCAGGAAAACCACCTGCCCAAGTGGATCTTCGGTCCGCGCTGTTCCCGCAGGCGTCACCACCAAACACTTCACGAGACCTTACTAAATGACGAGATGAAAATAGGGATGGGTTGACTTGAACGCTCATCAGCTTAAAGCGGTTTGCCGGAGCTTCAGGAGGCATTAGAAAAGAACACGTGCTCTCTACAAATGGAAAAAAGCTCAGAGACAGGGTCTCTGAGCTTTTTTTATCCTGTATACCGATGATAGAGGGTTTTCGCTTCGGCTACACTCTGGGTTCCGTGAATGAGGGCACGTCCGTCTTTAAAGAACACCATCCGCTTATCCCCGGTCGTAAACGAAAGCAGGTACGGGTTCTGTTCCACCTTGCCGTCCTGACCGGACAGGGTCTCGGCGAGCACGGTCAGGTTCCATTCCTGCTTCGATGCCGGGCGGATCTGCACAGAGTCGCGCCCGCAGAGGACAGCTGTCTTCATCTGCTGGTCATAGGATAAGAACGGATAGGATGCCTCTCGGCCGCAGGACGGACAGTCATCCTTTTTCACGCTGGAGACGCCGATGGCTGAATGCTGGTTCGTCCATAGATCAAAAGAAACGAGTTTCTTCCTGACAGCGTCCCAGTCTTCGACTAACAGTTTCATAGCTTCTGCTGTCTGATGAGCGGTCACCATCTGGACCGCTGGACTGATAATACCTGCGGTGTCACATGTCAATCCTCCAAGCGGCACCTGCTCCATCAAGCAGTGCAGGCACGGCGTATCTCCCGGAAGAATGGTATAGCTGATGCCATAGCTTCCGACACAGGCCCCGTAAATCCACGGGATCTGATGCTTTTGGGCAAGATCATTGATGATCATCCGGATATCAAAATTATCAGTGGCATCAATGATGACATCAACGCCCTCCAGAAGGGGCTCCAGTTCAAGGGGTGTCGCATCGACGACTTTTGCATCAATGATGACCTCACTGTTTACCTGCTCCAGTTTCTGCCGGGCAGCGACCGCTTTCGGAAGCCGGGTCTCTGCGTCTTTTTCTGTATACAGCTGCTGACGCTGAAGATTGCTCCATTCCACATAATCCCTGTCAAGGATCGTCAGTTTTCCCACCCCGGCGCGCACAAGATTTTCAGCGGCTCCGGTTCCGAGGGCACCTGCCCCGATGATCAGTACATGTTTGCTGCTGATTTTCTCCTGCCCCGTTTCCCCGATGGGCTGGAACAGAGTCTGTCTTGAATATCGGTCGTTCATGTTCGGCTCATTCCCTCCATTGGACTGCTGGCCGCAGCATAACGCTTTTTCGGGATCCTCCCTGCTTCAAATCCGAGCCGTCCGGCCTGTATGGCAAGCTTCATCGCTTCCGCCATTTTCACAGGATCATCGGCGGCAGATACAGCAGTATTCAACAGCACACCATCAGCGCCAAGTTCCATCGCCGCTGCTGCATCGGCTGGTGAACCGATGCCCGCATCCACAATGACCGGCACTTCGGCCTGTTCAATGATCAAATCCAGCTGATGCGGATTGAGAATCCCCTTCCCTGACCCAATCGGGGACGCCCCTGGCATTACGGCGTGGGCTCCCATTTCTTCCAGTCGTTTTGCAAGGACGACGTCATCCGACGTATAAGGAAGAACCGTAAAGCCTTCCTCCAACAGCATTTCCGTCGCCTTTAACGTTTCGACCGGATCGGGCAGAAGCGTTTTTTTACAGCCGATCACTTCTACCTTAATCATATCGCAAAGTCCGGAAGCTTTGGCTAATTTTGCATGCCGCACCGCCTCTTCAGCATTTTCCGCCCCTGCTGTGTTAGGCAGAAGTGTATAACTGCCTACGTCCAGCTGTTGAAGCAGGTCCGGCTGCTGCGGTTCAAAAATATTCATTCTCCGGACGGTAAAGGTAAGGATATCGGTTTCCGATACGTCTACAGCCTTTTTCTGTGCTTCAAAATCAGGATATTTCCCTGTCCCCAAAAGCAGTCGTGAGTTAAACGTGAAATTTCCAATCTTAAGCATGATTATCCTCCTCCTACGAATTGGACCAGTTCCATTTGATCGCCTTCATGCAACTGTGAATGGCCGTGCTCGCTTTTTACTAAAATGGTGTCGTTCAGTTCCACCATCACCACCCGGTTATCCAATTGAAAGTGACTCAGAAGCGTACGGACATCATCCAGATGGTCAGGAATCTCATGCCACTCGCCGTTTATTTTCACATTCATGATGATCCTCCTTTATAACGTGATGAAGCTTTGTCCACTCGTCACCCAGTCCAGCTCCACCGGCTTCCCTTCGATTTGGTCCGCCACCAGCGTTCCAGTCACCGCCGAAAGCAGGATGCCGTTCCGGTAATGGCCTGTCGCCAGCCACAGCCCCTCTTTTTCAGGATGAGGACCGACATAGGGAATGCCGCTTTTCGTCTGCGGCCGGATTCCGGCCCACGTATCTTCCATTTCGGATTCCCGAAGTGAAGGAACGAGGCGTCGGGCTTTTTCCATCAATTGAAAAAGGCCCTCTACAGTAACGGACTCGTCGAAGGAACCCACCTGTTCAGTGGCGCCGATAACGAGGCGGTTTCCCGCCTTCGGAACGATGTAGCAGCCTTTTGTGAAAAGGGTCCCTGTGATGAGCGGCCGTTTCGTCCGGACAGAAAAGCACTCCCCTTTGACCGGGTACGTTTCCACAATGGTGCGTTCAGCATTCAAAAGCGAAGCACTCCACGCCCCGGCCGCTGCGATGACAGCATCCCCTGTATACGTGCCTCCGATGGTGCTGACTCCAATGATCCGACCGTTTTCTTCCACCAAACCGGTGACGTCCGTGTGTTCCAGGAAATCCGCGCCGAGCGCTGCGGCCGAAGCCGCATACGCTTTTGTCAGCTTTGGTGCGTCTACCTGTCCGTCTTCCGGCAGGTATAATGCTCCTGTAATCCTGTCGGAAAGAGACGGCTCTGTATCACGCATTTCATCACGATCGATCCACCGGGCTGTTTCACCGACCGCTTCCTGCGATTTCCCCAGCTGCTTCCACGCTTCCTTTTCCTCATTCGTAAGGGCAATTTTATACAACCCTTTCTGCTGGAGTCCGATATCCACCCCGCTGAGTTCTTTCAATTCAGCTGCAAGAGAAGGAAACATCGCCCGGCTCGTTCTCGCCATTTGAAAAAGCGGATCGTCCCCTTCCCATTCGGACTGAGCCCCAAGCATGCCGGCGGCGGCGCTTGATGCTTTCTGTCCAGTTTTCCCCCGGTCGATGACGAGGACTTTTTTCTGCCGCTTAACCAGCTGATACGCAATAGAATTCCCAATCACTCCACCACCCACAACAATTGCGTCATAAAACATCCCTTCATCTCCTTCCCAGTCGGTATTGATAACGGCGGACCGCCTTTTCCGCATCGTCTGCTAATAGAATGCCGGATAGTACAGCCGCTCCCGACGCTCCAAAGGGCTGAAGACGGCTGACATTTTCCGGTGTCAATCCCCCTATCGCGGTGACAGGCAGCGAGACTGCCTGTGTGACCCTCTGCAGAGCCTCGAGCCCGCGTCCCGCCGATCCAGGCTTGGATGCTGTCTCAAAGACATGTCCGAACAAAATAAAATCTGCTCCCCGTTTTTCTGCAGTGACAGCTTCTTCTACAGAATGGACCGAACACCCGGCGTTTAAAAAAGGAAAAGCCCGCTTAACCTCTTCGACCGGAAGACTGTGTCCGGCCAGCTGCACGTGAGGCACTGCTTTTGCCACGGCTACATCCACCCTGTCATTGATGACGAGCTTTTCGGTTGGAAACCCAAGGTCTGTCAAAGCATCTACAGTATCCGCCACTTCACTTGCGGACCACTGCTTTTCACGAAGATGGAAGAAATCAATCATCGGTTCAATCGCAGCCACCCTTGTGCACAGTTCCTCCCTGGACTGCCGCCCTGTGGAAATGACGTGCAGTTTCATTCACGTCCGGCTGCGATCGACTGTTTTAAATCAAACGGCCATTCCTCCATACGGTAAGCCATTTCCCAGAACATATATTCATACTGACTGCTGATGATAAACAATTCCTTCATCCGGGATCTGCCGGCATCTGTTTTCGCTTCAGCCAGTTCATCAAGGCGCTCGATCTGCTCTTCTACAAGCGTCCGGAACCAATCCCCTCCGTAAGCCGCAATCCATTCCTGATAGACCGGTTCTTCCGGTGACGATTCTTTCAAATGTTCGCCGACTTCATAATACAGCCAGTAGCACGGAAGAATCGTCGCAATCACATCCCCTAAGTCCCCGTTATACGCTCCTCTGTACATATGGGACGCATACGCATAGGCCGTTGGTGACGGTTTGAACTGCTCCCGCTCTTCCTGCGTAATGCCGAGCTGCTTCAAAAAATTCTCATGAAGCCCAAGCTCAGCTTCATACGTACTTTGAGCATGAGACGCCATATTGGCCATGACAGCCATATCTTCAGACTTTGCAGCTCCCAGTGACTGGACACGGGCAAAATGAGACAAGTAATACGAATCCTGAAGCACATAATAACGGAACTTTTCGAGAGGAAGCGTTCCCTCTCCAATCCCTGTGACAAAAGGATGGTGAAAACTTCCCTCCCAAATCTCATCCACGGCCTTTCTGATTTCTTCTGAAAATGTCATATCCACTCTCTCCTTTGTTGAACGATCCGCCACTGATTTTTCCCACTAAAAAAGCCACTTTCCCCGGCATAGGAAAAGTGGCTGATATACATTTATTTTCATAGACATGTATAGGTATCGGCCACTTCCCTACGCTGGTATAAACCAGATCAGGTTCCAAGAGTCTTAAAGCATCACTTTAATCTCAGCCTTTGAGAAGGCACCCCTAGTGGATCGCTCGTTATTCAATTCCCTTTCATCGTAACACGTTAGAATTTTTTGTCAAAAACAGATTTTCGACTGCCGTTCCACGGCTTTCTGGATACTGTTGGCGGTCCATGGAGGAATCGGGACGGGACTCTCGTTTAGACCCGGCTCGACCCAGACCATGTCCGCCACTTCTTCCGGACTCTTTATATAGGGCTCTCCTGTGAAATCCGTAGTCAAAAACACGATATTCAGAACCTGGATATCCCCGATTAAAAAAGTATTGCTGTGTACATAGGTAAGGTCCCCATCCAAAGTGAGGCCGATCTCCTCTTTAATTTCACGGCGGACGTTATCTTCCAGCACATCAAGGGAATCCGGACTGAACTCCATTTTCCCTCCAGGCAGCGAATACAATCCTCCCGCGTGCTCCTCTTCCGGTGACCTTTGAATAAGTAGAATATGGTCCTCTTTCATAATGGCCGCTTCTACGTTTATGATATAAGAATACGACATATACAAACCTCCTTTTTTAACCAATCCTTACCAAATTCGACACACCGCTTCAATTTCCTCCCCCTCATGAAGAAAAGACTATTGAGCATATTCATAGTGTCTCTTTATTATAAACCGTTACACAGAACGGATAATAACGTCTTTGACTTTCTGCATCGCTCCATCAATGGCAGAAGCCTTCAGGGAAGCGAGGTAGACAACGACACCTGCTCCTTCTTCCACCTTACCAAAGCGCTGGATATCCACGATAATGGTCCTCTGCAGGGAAGGACAAGTCAAGTCATTTCATTCTAAAAACACCCGCCCTTTTCAGGACGGGTGTTTTTTTATGCTCATCTCAGGTAAAATATGGCTCGGAGAGGAGGAAAACAATGACACAACTGAAAGTCCTTTCTGCGTGGAACATCCTTCCCGCTGCGCTTTTGATCACTGCCGGATGGTTTCTGTTGGATGTCAATCCATCCAACACCTACACGGGATCCCTCTTTCTTATCCTGTTCTGGACAGTGAAAAGCGGACTGGACGCCTGGAGGTATCACTTGATCCGCCAAAATAAGCATGCCATTTTAAACTTCGGCTTTACCGCTGTCAGTCTTGTCTTGTTGTTTTATGTCCTCTAAGGGAAGGCAGCAGTTAAAGAGAACCATCCACTTATAAGGAGCGGATACATATGTTAAAAAAGATTCGAATCCTCTTATCAGTCATAATCATCCTTTTGTCCGGCTACGGATTATGGACAGATAAATCAGGAGACCTTTTGTCTTTCACTCTCGCAGGTTTTGCCATTCTTATGGTTATCCTTGGCCTTGAAGAACAAAAAGAAACAACCAAAAAGCGTGCCTCCATTTATTATGCGGTCTCTGTTTTCTGTCTGTTTACTTCCATAGCCGGATTCATCCAATAATAAGAGTCCCTTTAGATGAGATCCCTATTCCTGCAAACGCGACTTAAACATCCTAGATCGCATAAGGGAAGGCGACGTGGAGTGTTCGATGGTGACGCCTGTGGAAAAGCATAAGGTGAAGATCCACTTGGGCAGGTGGTTTTCGTGCCCAAGTCAGCTGAGGCCGTGCCCGCGGCGGGCATCCACCGATAGGCGGAGCGTGACAATCGCAGTCCCCCCCTCGAGGAGAAAAGCTTTTCTACATGAGGAGAGCCCCTGGAGAGGGGCTCTTTACACCAACGTATGGATAAAATCAATTTCACTCATCACCTGTATGCCGTTCCGTTCAAGCAGGGCCGCCGTGACCCCTTTTCCAGTAACCTGTCTCCCGCTGAACGTGCCGTCATAGACGAGGGTACTGCCGCAGGACGGGCTTCCCTCCTTCAACACTACCGTATCAATCTGCAGATCTCTTACCGTTTCCAACGTCAAATATGCCCCTCTTATGTACGTCTCTGTTACATCGGTTCCTGTCTTTTCCATTACACGGGCCCGGCCTTTCAGGACATCCTCTCCATCACCGCCGATAATCTCTGCCGGAGGGCGCGGGACCATGAATCCTCCCAGCAGTTCCGGGCAGGCGGGAACCGCTTTCTTTTCCAATATTAATTTTTGAATTTTCTCCTGGAGGCAGTCGGTGCCATCGTAGCGCACTTTCATACCAGCCAGACAGGAACTGATCAAAATCACCCTTCTTTTCCTCCCTTTATCTTTTATTAAAAAGAAAGTCCAGACCCTGCTGACAGAGTCCGGGCCTTCCACCTAAACCACTTCCATCAGACAGACACTGAAATACTCTCTTTCATCTGATACGACACGCTGAAGCAGAAAACCGCTCGATCTGCCCAGTTGAATCATATCTTCCGGATCATATTTATAGGAGTTCTCTGTATGGATTCTTTCCTGCTTTTTCATCTCAATGGTATACCCGCCGACGGAAAGAACCTGATCCCTGACGCTTTCCAGGTGCATTTCAATTCTCCCGGCAGTTGAATTATAAAGAGCCACATGAGAAAAACTCTCCACATCAATCGATGCTCCATGTTCACGATTCATCCTTGTGATCAAGTTTTTATTAAACGCTGCGGTCACCCCTGCCGCATCATCATAAGCGGCTTCTATGATCGTTTCGTCTTTTTTGCGATCAACTCCGAGGATCAGCTGATCGCCGGGTTGCAGGAGGCTTCGGATATTTCCGAGAAAACGCTCTGCCTCCTCCGGTTCAAAATTTCCGATCGTAGAGCCTGGGAAGAAAACGACTTTCTTCTTCCCCTTCAAATCAGGGAGTGTAAACGGCTGTGTATAGTCCGCACTGACGCCTTGAATATGAATCCCCGGATACGATGTCTGCAGCTGAGTCACCGTATCCGCCAGAAATTCTTCAGAAATATCGATGGGAATATAGCTTTCAATGTTCTTCACATGATCCAGCAGAATTTTCGTCTTTTTACTGCTGCCGCTGCCCAGCTCAATCAGGGCGGATGGTTCATGGAAAACGGATTTCCATGCACTCAGGTTTTCCAGAAGAATCTGCGCTTCTGTCCGTGTCTGGTAATACTCCGGCAGATCTGTAATCTGTTCAAACAGCTGTGACCCCTGCTCATCGTATAAAAATTTAGAGGAAATCCATTTCTTTTCTTCTAAAAGACCGGTGAGAATATTGGATGGCGCCTTTACATTCAAATGCGCCTTCATACATCCTCCGCCAATCGGATACCGCTGAACTGCCAGCGCATCTGCGGATGGAAAAAGTTCCGGTACGTCGCCCGGATATGGGACTGCGGTGTAACACAGGAGCCTCCACGGAGAACGATCTGGTTCGCCATGAATTTGGCATTGTATTCACCAAGAGCTCCGTCCAGTGGTTTATTTCCCGGGTAGGGAACGTATGGGCTCTGTGTCCATTCCCACACATCGCCGTATGCCTTTTCGATCGTTCCATCTCCCTTATAAATGGAATGCGGCTGATACTGCTCATGCTCCATAAAGTGACCGTCCACCTCAAGCGCTTCCATGGCATGCTCCCACTCCTGTTCTGTCGGAAGCCTGTGCCCGGACCATCTCGCATACGCGTCGGCTTCGTAAAAGCTGACATGGCTGACCGGAGCATCCAGATCAATTTTCTGCAGACCGGAAAGTGTGAACATGTGCCATTCCCCGTCTTTATTCACCCAGTACTGAGGATGCTTCCACTGATGTTCCTTCACCGTTCCCCAGCCGTCCGAAAGCCAGTGCTCGGGCTGTTCATAGCCACCTGCCTCCATAAACTGCATGAACTCCCCGTTTGTTACCGGCCTGTTGGCAATGCGGTACGGATGAAGGTACGTTTTGTGGCGCGGACCTTCATGGTCAAAAGCAAACCCCTCCCCGTTATGACCGATTTCCGCGACCCCTTCTTCGAATTCAAAGAACGAAAGCTCAGGAGCACGGCCATAGGAAGCATCCACCTGCTCCTTGAATACCGGATAAAGCGGGTTATAGGAAAAGTTGTATTTGATGTCCATTAAGATGAGCTCCTGGTGCTGCTGTTCGTGCTGCAGACCGATTTCCACAAGCCCGTCAATATCTGCGTCACCGACACGTCCGGCAAGCAGGCGGCTCATTTCCTGATCCACATGACGGCGGTAATCCATCGTTTCCTCCACCGTCGGGCGGGTAATCAAACCACGCCTCTCCTGCGGGTGGAATTCTCCGACGGTTTCATAGTAGGAGTTGAAGAGGAATAGGAACGCCTCGTTATAATGCCGGTAATCAGGAATGTACACTTCCAGAATGAATTTCTCGAAAAACCATGTCGTGTGCGCCAGGTGCCATTTCGCCGGACTCACATGCTTAGCCGCCTGGACGACAAAGTCTTCCGTCTTCAGCGTTGCAACAAGCTTCTCTGTGAATGTTCTCGTTTCTGTATAGACACTTAATACACTTTGATGGGTCGTTTCCATATAGCAGCTCCTTTTACTCTGTGGTATTCCCAACAGCAGGAATAGGGTTTTCCTTGAAAATACGGGCCAGGTGCAGCGTATTGTAGGCAAGCATCTTCACATGACCTTTTGTAAACTCATTCTCCTGTCCGCCGCCTTCATCCAGATAAGACGCGCCGGGACCGGCTTCTCCGACCCAGTAGGCATCCACATTCGGCGGAATGACGAAACCGATATGGGAAAGCCCGTAAATAATGGAGGCAGCGGCGTGCTTCGCTCCATCTTCGTTCCCGGTAATGACGACGCCTCCGACTTTGTTGTAGTAGACCGCCTGCCCTTTTTCATTCGTTTCACTGCTGCTTCCATACAAACGTTCCATCGCCACGCTTGCGATGCTGCTTTTCTCCCCGAGCCAGAGCGGTGTTCCGATCAGAAGGATGTCCGCTTCTTTGACCTTTTCAAAAATCTCCGGCCACTGGTCTCCGCCCCCGAGGTCCTTCGCCACGCCGTTTGGAATATGATAATCCGCCAGACGGACCGTTTCCGTATGTACCCCTTCATTCTCCAGAATATCGAGTACCTCCCGCCCGAGAGCTTCGGTATGGGATGTTTCATCCGATGTTTTCTTTAAGCTGCAGTTCAAGATCAGCGCTTTCAAATCTGCCATCGTTTCAAACCTCCTTATAAGTATATTGAATCCTTTTTCCCTTCTGCCTTTATTTTAATCCTGCTTTTTCCAATTTGTAAGGTAAATGACAAAATCTTTACACATGTTTACATTTGAATATGGGCATTTTAGGAGAGAAGAATGGATGAAGGAGTGTGTATGAATGTTCAAATTGAATGACAAAGCGCCTGATTTCACCCTTCCGAAAATTACCGGCGGGGAATTCTGTTTCTCTGAGGATTTAAAAAGCCATGACGAGGATCACTGGCATTTGATTATATTTTTCCGTGGATCGTGGTGCCCTGCCTGCATGAACGAGCTCGATCAGCTGGAAAAGGACCAGGGATACTTCAACGATAAAAAGATCCATCTGATTACTGTGACTCACGACGAAAAAGCCGATCTTGAAAAAATGCAGGAGGAGCATCAATTCAGCTTTCCTGTGCTGAATGATACGGACTTCCAGTTTTTAAAAGACTACCAGGTGCACTTCCACGATGAAGATGCGCCTTACGAAGACCACGGCACGCACGGAGACCCGGCCTACTTTCTGACCGATGCTGAGGGACGGGTGTTGTACCAGCAGAGACAAACGAGTCCATTCGGTCGTCCGGCACCGACAGAACTGAGGAAAATCATCCAGTATATCCGCAGCAACTTAAAAGGCTGAACACAAAAATCCCGTCCGGTGAACGAAACCTGTTCACCGGACGGGATTTTTGATTTTCCTTATTCCACGAACCGCCATGCATACTGAAAACGTGCTTTCACGTTAAAAACGAATCTGGGTATAATGCTTCATCATTCTTTGGTTATGTTCGTCAGAGCCATCCACATTCCCGCTTTTGAATATCGGCACTTCCTTACCGCTCTCCTCCAAGTGCTGAATGGTGCGGGTCAAAAGTTCGTGGATGATAGCCGTTCCAAGTACCGTGGATACGGGGGAATGATCCGTTTCCTTCCCTTTCATGACTGCGTCACCGACCGGAACTTCCATATCAATCACATCCTCAGCCCTATCTTCCAGCCGCTTCCCGGAATCCAGCCGGGAAGGCTGGGAGTCAGCATAACGGAGCGATGTCAGAGCTGTTGTGTACACACCCATCTCCCTGAAAAATTCCGCTGCTTCCACTGGAGCCGGATTTCGGCCTGAGGTGGAGATGATCAGTACCGCATCTCCAGGCTGTACGTCTTCCTTTTCCAGATACGGACCGACAAAACCGGGGGTTCTTTCATATTGGCTTGCCTGCACGGCGCCCTTGTGAAGCATGAGCGGCTCGATGAGTATCGGACGGACCGGAACGAGACCGCCTGCCCGGTAATACGCTTCCTGGGCAATCAAACTGGAATGCCCACAACCGAACGTATGAATCACACCGCCCCTGCTGATTACTTCCGCAAACCGACGACTGATGGCTTCAAAAGCCTCTGACTGGCGCCCTGCCAATGACTGAAGGCGGCGGGTCACATCCAATAAGTAACTCATGACATCCTCCTTACCGCTCAATATCACTGATGAACTTATAGCGATCCGCCCTGTAGGTGGATTTGACGACTTCGAACGGAACTTTGTTATCAAGATAACTGCAACGCTCAATATGGAGAACAGGCGAGTGGGCTTCAATATGAAGATCTCCACTGTCTTTTTCATCGGCCGCACGGGCTTCAATCTCCTGACGCGCATGACTAATTCTAAAATCAAGCACGTTCTCCAAATACTCATACATCGATCCCTGGACGATTTCCTCTGTAAGATCCGGAAGCAGAGAAACAGGAAGAAAAGACGTTTCCACTGCCATCGCCTGTTTGTCAGCGAATCGGATTCGTTTGACGGCATACACCTCCCCGCCATCTTCAAGGTTCAATTTAGAGGCAATGTCCTGAGGGGCCTGTATTACATCAAACGATAACAGACGGCTGGATGAACTCATGCCGCGCAGCTTCATGTCCTCGGTAAAGCTTGTCAGCCCTTTCAGAGGCTGTTCAATTTTCTTTTCTGCGACGAACGTTCCTCTTCCCTTTTCCCTGTACAGGATGCCGTCGTTGACCATGTTGGATACGGCCTGTCTGACGGTCATCCGGCTCACTTGAAAGCGTTCCGACAACTCTCTTTCCGAAGGGATCATATCTCCCGGATGGAACGTTCCTTCCTTGATTTCCTGCTTTAAAAACTCTTCAATTTGATAATACATCGGGAGCGGATGATTCTTTTTCAGCACAATCCCTCACCCTTTCTCGTTTACTAACGCATAAGCCTCACGGTCGACGATCAGCGTCAAATCATGATGCTCTTTCAAGGAGGAAGCCGGAAACTGCTCATCCCTCTCCCCGTAAATCAGCTGACGGATCGCTTCAGCCTTGCGCTTTCCGGAGGCCAGCAGAATGATTTTTTTACTTTTATGAATGGATTGAATCCCCATCGTAACCGCATGCGTCGGTACTTCCTCCATTGTATCAAAAAAACGGGCATTCGCCTGACGCGTAGAAGGCGTCAATTCCACGACATGGGTGCCGCTCTCAAATGACGTTCCCGGCTCATTGAAACCGATATGGCCGTTTTCGCCGATGCCAAGCAGCTGCAGGTCCGGCGGGCCGATCTGATCAATGACCTGCTCATACCGTTCACACTCCTCAGTGAGGTTCCCTGCCTTGCCATCAGGAATGTAGGTGTTGGCTTTCTGGATGTTCACCAGGTCAAAGAGATGCTCGTTCATAAAACAGCGGTAACTTTGATGGTGATCCGGACTCAAGCCGACGTATTCATCCAGGTTCAACGTAGAAACCTGGCTGTAGTCCGTCTCTCCTTTTTCATAACTCTTTACAAGCTCCCTGTACGTTCCAAGGGGTGTGCTGCCTGTAGCTAAACCGAGGACAGAGGCAGGGTCTTTCTTCACCTGGCTGTCAATGATCTCTCCCGCTTTTCTACTGAGTTCCTCATAGTTGTTCGTAACGATGATTTCCATTACTGCCCCTCCTCTGCGTTGTAGCTGATCGTTCCTCTGCACATGGTAAGGGTGACATTTCCTTGTTCATCCAACAGCACAAGGTCGGCATCCTTTCCTTGTTCGATGCTCCCCTTACGGTCTTCGACACCAAGCTGGACGGCGGCGTTCCAGGAAGTGATACTGACCAGTTCCTGCCATGACAATCCAGCGTCCTGTTTCATCTTTTTAGCGGCTTCCTCCAACGTTAAAATGCTGCCGGCAAGGGTTCCATCGGACAACCTGGCTTCATTGTTTTCTACAAAAACATCCTGCCCGCCAAGATCATACGTCCCCGGCGGAAGACATTTGGCACGCATCGCGTCTGTGATCAAAACCGACCGTTCGCTTCCGATATTCTGATACGCTAATTTGACGGCATCCGGATGGACATGAATATGATCGACAATCATTTCCACGAGCAGACGGTCATTCATAAAGGCGGCGCCTACAAGTCCGGGCTCCCGGTGATGCAGGCCGCTCATCTGGTTGTACAAGTGCGTGACATGACGCGCTCCTTTTTCGACGGCTTCTGTTACCTGATCGAAACGCGCATCGCTGTGACCGAGCGAGCAGACCACACCTGTCCGGCTCACGTCTTCAATGAAAGCAGAGGCCCCCTCGGTTTCAGGGGCAACCGTAACAAGCTTGATGTGACCGCGGCTTTCCTGCTGCCATTCGTGAAACAACTCGACGGATGGTTTGATAATGTGATCCGGATGCTGGGCGCCGGCCTTTTTCTCTGAAATGAACGGACCTTCCAAGTGGATGCCGAGCATTTCGGCACCCTCGCCGGGGACCTGAGATTCCTTGAATGCCCCAGCGTTTCTGATAGCTTTCGTTATGTTTTCGCGTGACTGGGTCATCGTCGTCGCAAGGAAGCTGGTCGTTCCTTCTTCCGGCAGCTGTACACTCATGCCATGGAGCGCTTCCGGCACAGCATCCATCACGTCATGCCCAGCCGCTCCATGGATGTGTACATCAATGAACCCAGGGAGCATCCTCCGGCCTTTCCCATCAACAACTGTTCCAGAGCTTTTCAGTGTCCCAGTCGAAACTTCAGCGATTTTCCCCTCTTGGATCCGCACAGAGCCGGATGAGATGGTACGGTCAGTGAAAACGATGTCCACATTCGTCATGACCATTTCATTCATTGCCATCGTCCTCCTTTTCACTGGTGACTTCCACAATCTCTTTATCTCCACGATCTGCTGTTCCCTGCTTGAGCACATGGACGACTTCATTCTCCAGGTTCGTGAAAATAATCGGTGTAATGACGGACGGTGCTTCCTTCTTCACGTCATCAAGAGCCACCTGCAATAACGGCGTTCCTTGATCGACAAGATCGCCGGCTTCAACAAGAGCTTCGAATCCTTTCCCTTGAAGTTTCACCGTATCCAGACCAACGTGAATCAACAGTTCAAGACCTTTATCTGTTTCCAGACCAACCGCATGCTTCGTCGGGAAGACTTGGACTACTTTTCCTTTGACCGGAGAAGTGATGGTGCCATCGGAAGGTTCCACTGCAAGACCCGGCCCCATCATGCCTTCTGCAAAGACTTGGTCCGGTACTTCTTCAAGCGGTAGAATTCGTCCATTGACCGGCATGGCGAACTCTTCTTTGTTCAATGTTCGTCCGGTAGATCCAGGAGCTTTTTCCTTTTCGGCCCTTGGAGCAGAGGAAACCGTCATTCCTGGGTTCTGCATCTGTTTCTTCATAGCTTCCGCTACAAACTCCACCGTCGTTCCAACGATGACCTGCAGGTTGTTACGGCCGATCTTCATTACGCCGCGGGCGCCGGAACGCTTCAAAGCGGGTTCATTGACAATGTCACGGTCCTTCATTTCAAGACGTAGACGGGTTGTACAATAGTCGAGCGTTTCAATATTATCTCTACCACCAAGAGCTTCTAAATAATGATAAGCTTTGGCTTCATATTCGTCTGCTCCATCTTCCACCTCTGTCTGCACTTCTTCTTCGTCTTCACGACCTGGTGTTTTCAAGTTTAATTTGATGATCAGGAAGTAGAAAACAAAGAAATAGACGGCAGCCATGAACAATCCGATCAAAATAAGAGTGAACGGGTTTTGGGCAATATTGTAATTCAATACGTAGTCGATCAACCCGGCAGAAAATCCAAAACCGTGACGAACATCAAAGAGGTAGGCCAGAATCATCGATACTCCTGTTAAAGCAGCGTGTACAACATAAAGGAGTGGAGACAGGAACATGAAGGAAAATTCGATCGGCTCTGTTACACCTGTCAGGAACGATGTCAGACCGATACTGAGGAACATCCCCCCGACGGCTGCCTTGCGTTCTTTTTTCGCTGCGGCATACATAGCGAGACAAGCTGCAGGCAGACCGAACATCATGACAGGGAAGAATCCGGCCAGGAAGCTTCCTGCAGACGGATCGCCGTTCAAGAAGCGGTTGATCTCCCCGCGCACGACCTCTCCGCTTTCTGTTGTGAACGTACCAAAATCAAACCAGATCAATGTATTCATCACATGGTGCAGTCCGACTGGAATCAACAGACGGTTTAAGAATCCGTAAATACCGACACCAGCGGCTCCACCATTTAATATCCAGTCCGCTGTTGAATCCAATAAGGCCTGCGGATAGACCCAGACATAACCCAGAACAAAAGCGGCGACAACCATAACCGCGGACGTAATGATGGGTACAAATCGTTTTCCTCCGAAAAATGATAAAAATTCCGGGAACTTCACATCATTGTAGCGGTTGTAAAGCAAACCAGCCGCAATCCCGGCGATCACCCCGGCAAAAACGCCCATCTTTACATCTTCATTTATGGCACCGATTCCATTATCAAGAACCAGATACCCGACGGCACCCGCCAAAGCGGCGGCTCCGCTTCCATCCTTCGACAAACCCATCGCAATTCCGATGGCGAATATAAGGGCAAGGTTGCCTAGAATTCCGTTTCCCGCTGCTGTAATGAACGGAAGATCGAGAAAATCCTCCATCCCGAGCCTGACAAGCAGGGCAGCAGCCGGCAGCGTAGCAATCGGAAACATGAGCGACTTTCCGATTCTTTGTAAAAAGTTCAACATGATAGTGTACCTCCTCTAAAATATGAAAACGTTTCATTGAAGCCATCGTACCACCATTCCCTTATAGTTGTCTATACCAGTTTAAATTATTAGAATATTTAAACTTAAAGCGATTCCAAATGGTCGGTTCCCCCCCGTTCTCCTCTTTTCTACAAACTTTTGTGTTTTTTTACAAATGTAAGCGCTTAGAATTTCACATCTACACAAATAGTTATAGAAACAGGAATGGTAAAGTGTGAAAGGAGAAACCGTTTACATCCACCACACAACAACGTATCAACCGATTTCAGGGGGGATTTCATGCTGGAACTATTAAATCAAATCAACGATGTCCTATGGGGAACACCCAGTCTTATACTATTATTCGGGACAGGCTTATTTTTAACGGTGATGCTGCGGGGACTGCAGTTCCGAAAGCTTTTTTATGCCTTCAAGCTCGCCTTCACAAAAGAGGAAAAAACGGATCAAACCGAAAGTGCCGAAGGAGATATCAGTAACTTCAAAACGCTGATGACGGCTTTATCGGCGACAATCGGAAATGGAAACATTGCCGGTGTGGCTACGGCACTGACACTCGGTGGGCCTGGAGCGATCTTCTGGATGTGGATTGTCGGTCTTCTCGGGATGGCTACCAAGTATGCTGAAGCCCTGCTTGCCATGAAATACCGCGTAAAAAATGAAAATGGCGAATACTCCGGGGGACCGATGTATTACGTGGAACGCGGGCTTGGAAGCAAGTGGAAATGGCTCGCTGTCGCTTTCGCCTTCTTCGGTGCCTTTGCTGCACTCGGGATCGGCAACAGTGTGCAGTCCAACACCATTGCGGATGTGATGAACGAAAGTTTTCATATCAATGGCTGGATTACGGGAACGGTGCTCGTCCTGTTTACGGCCCTGATCATTTTCGGCGGGATTCAGCGGATCAGTACGGTGGCCGGATTTTTTGTACCGGTCATGGCTTTTCTCTACATAGGCGGAGCCCTGCTGATAATTACGATGAACTACAATGCGATCATACCGGCGTTTGAGATGATCTTCACCTACGCTTTCCAACCTATTTCTGCGGTCGGCGGTTTTGCTGGTGTCGTCGTTATGGAAGCTGTCCGGAGCGGGGTTTCCAGAGGAATCTTTTCCAACGAAGCAGGACTTGGTACAGCTGCTTTGATTGCGGGGAATGCCAAAACCGACCACCCGGTAAAACAGGCGCTTGTAGCGATGACCGGTACGTTTATTGTGACGATCATCGTTTGTACAATGACAGGACTTGTCCTTCTCATGACCGGATTCTGGGACCCGTCCGGCGGAGATATTTCAGGCGTCCAGCACGCGTCCGGCCTTGACGGTGGTGCGCTTACCAGTGCAGCCTTCGGTCATGCGCTGGGAACTGTCGGGGAATATATCGTCGCCTTTTCGGTGATCTTTTTCGGGTTCTCAACGATTGTAGGCTGGTATATGTATGGGGAGAAATGCTTTGAATACCTGGCTGGATTGAAGTATATCGTGCCTTACCGTCTTGTTTACGTCGGGGCCACTTTCATGGGGGCTGTCATGCAGCTGGATCTTGTCTGGGCCTTCGCCAACATGGCCAATGCGCTTATGATGATTCCGAACTTAATCGCGCTCCTGCTGCTTTATAAAGTGATTGTCAGAGAAACCGATTCGTTCTTTAACGATTATTTGATGAAACCTCATCACAGCAGCCGGAAAGCAAGCTGACTAAGCAAAGACCTGCCATATCGGCAGGTCTTTTCATGTGTTGAAAAACGTTGATATGCCCCTTGCCTCCAAGAACAAAAATGACACTCCTTTTCTCATTCGTCCCTTTCCAAGTGAATTTGAGATGTCTCTTATCCACTGAATACGCGTTGCCAAGATCTATCCTCGAACCTGTTCATTTGGCGATGGCACGAGAAGCGTTCGGTGGTGACGCCTGCGGGAACAGCACGGACCGAAGATCCACTTGGGCAGATGCCCTTCCTGCCCAAGTTAGCTGAGGCCGTGCCCGCGGCAAGCATCCACCGATAAGCGGAACGTGACCATCAGCACGACACACATCCTCCCCACTTGAAGAAAGAAAAAAGAAACGTCTGCGGGGGATCTTCCCAACAGACGTTTACTTTACCAAAGCGCTTCTTCTTTATTCGTCAGTTCCACCATCCATGGAAAAGCGGTTAAAAAGCCGGCTTCCGCTGTAAAAAGCAGAGCCAGTCCAACAGCTATCGAGACATCCATCACAAGGGCAAACGGCAGGACCGATAATGGCATCATATGAAAAAGCGATACTTTGCGCATGCTTTTGCGGGATTGGAACTGCTTCTCGCCGCAGAACTGGCAGACCGCTCCGCGATCCCTGCGTATGGACAGCCTCTGGGTATCTTTCCAAGGCCATTCATGCCCACAATTTCTGCATACAGGCATTCTTCACGCCCCCTTCTTCTCTTTTTCTAAACGATCATGGCACCGGACCTCTCTATGGCCTTGCCAGGACCTTCCCATTACGAGAAAAATCGCTGCTATGGATAGAGAGCTGCCAGCTTATGAAAGGGTTCGACCGATAGTTGCGATGCTTTCTTTACCCTTCAGCCCTGTTTTCAGAGGGGTTACTTGAACATGACGTTATGTACGGTCGTATTGATCAGGTCCGCATAACGGATCCACTGGATGAGGAAAAACACACAGACAGCTGTATGGAGAACAATTGTTACCCACAACAGCCCCTTTTTCCTGGGATGTCTGCCGAGGGCTTTCCTACTCGTCAATACGGCGTATGTTGCTATGAAAACCGGGAGGAGAACCGCTGCCACGAGAACCCATTGGTTAAAGGCTTCCATATGTGTGCCAAGCTTACTTAAACCAGCCTCTTCACCGGAAACGTTTGAATTCATGATTGGCCCGGGTTCTTTCCATCCTTCATGGATAACGAGCTGATCTTTATCGGTTACACTATAATCCAAATAACTGAAATTCATCGTATAATAGATGCCCAGCGTCGCCAATAAACTAAGGACAAACACAAGCATCCACCGGCTAGAAACAGAAGTCATTGGATCCTCCCCTTTTATTCCAAAATCAATCTTCCCACACCGTCCCTCCAAAGCTGAGGGTTATCCCATTTCCCGAGGTCAGCCCATACCAGTATAGATAAGGATGGAAACGAACAGGAACCCGGAGAGAAACAACGCTCTCTTGGAGCGGCTCCACGATTTCATCCAACCCCACCTTTTTCTGTCCACATCAAGCCAGAAATAATCAACGGCCACTGAGATCATAATAATCAGGAGTGCTGGTATCATCGGCCTCCCTCCTTCCATTACGTTCACCTTATCATAAAACAACCAATATATTCCATTGTGACTGAGAACAAAAACGGGTTTTCTTTTCGACGGTTTGCAGGTATAAAGGAAAAAAGCGCAAATATATAAAACACACGTTCTTTCTATAAAGATCACGTGAGAAGGAGGAAAGCAAGTGTATAGAAGCAAACAGAAGCGGCGTTGGTTATGGTCCATCCTTTTCCTTGTGTCATTGCTGATTTTCCCTGCCCAAGGATGGGCAGCAGAATCAACTGAAAACGGAAAATGGAGATACACGGCGCTTGGTGATTCCCTCGCCTACGGTATTCAATCCGACGGTTCTGCAGGACTCAGCTATGCCGACTTTTTAGCCAACGATTTGGAAAACGTCGACAGGCTGGAAACGTTCACGAAGGCCTATGCTGTCCCCGGCCTCACCTCGGAAGGGCTGCTCAGTCAGATGCAGACCAATGAGAAGGCTCTCAAATCAGCCGGTGAAGCCGACTTGATTACGATCAGTATCGGAGCCAACGATTTTTTACAGGTATTCAGTAAAAACCCTGACGAGCTTAAAAATCCGGAAGTCGTACAATCAATCCTGCAGAATGTGGGCGAGAATTATGGAAAAGTCGTCCGTCAGATTCGAACCGTCAATCCGGATGCGAAGATCTTCCTTATGGGCTACTACAATTCGTTTCCTGCCTACCCTGAAGAAGACCAGCAGCAGTTCATTCAGTTGATGGACGCATTGAACCAAACCATCCAGAGAGTGGCGTCTGCATCAGGAAGTGACTATGTCGCTACGTTTGAGGCAGTGGCTGAGAATTATGACGCCTATCTCCCGAACCCGCAGAACGTCCATCCTGGTGAAAAGGGCTATGAACGGATCGCTGAGGAGTTCTGGAAAGCGGTCAAACCATTCGTCCCTATTGCCACAGACCGGATTGCCGGAGAGAACCGTTATGAAACAGCTGTTGAAATCTCTAAACAGGGCTGGGACGAATCAGACACCATCGTCCTTGCCAGGGGGGATCATTTCCCAGATGCACTGGCAGGCTCTCCACTTGCCTACCATATGGATGCGCCCATCCTGCTGACAAAGGAACGCCTGCCAGCTGAGGTCAGGGAAGAAATCCAGCGACTCGGAGCGGACAAAGCCGTTATTCTCGGCGGTACAGAAGCGGTCTCTCCTTTTGTTGAAAGTCAGTTAAAGGGAATCGGCCTTACCGTTCAGCGTATTGGTGGTAAAGACCGGTTTGTAACGGCAGCTAATATTGCTGCTGTCTTGAACGGAAATCCTCAACAAGCAGTAGTGACGAATGGTATGGACTTCCCTGATGCGCTGGCCATCGCCTCCTACGCTGCTGGAGAGGGCCACCCAATCTTACTTACGAAAGACACCCAACTCCCCGACGTGACGGCCCTGGCCCTTACCGATGTGGATGCGTCGATAGCGGTCGGCGGCACCCGTGTAATCTCTGATGAAGTTTTTCAAGCGCTCCCTTCAGCCGTCCGTTACGGCGGCGAAAATCGCTATGAAACTTCAGCCTTGATCGCTAAGGAGTTGAATCCGGCAGACCGGGCATTTATAGCCACCGGTTCAGATTTCGCCGATGCGTTGACAGGATCGATCCTGGCGGCTAAAGAAAACAGCACGTTCCTGCTTGTTCCTCCTGATTACCTTGATGCTTCCATTGCAGAAGCAGCAGAGGAGCTCGGCATCCGTCACTTCACCATTTTAGGCGGAACAGGAGCGGTCGGTCCTTCCGTAACAGAAGATCTGATGAAATCAGCACACGAATAAAGGAAGACCTGCCTCGTGCAGGTCTTCCTTCTTTTGTAGAAAACACACAACACAGGATCCGCCATTCATCAAAGCGGCTTTTTTGTAAAGTCTTTAGTAGAATAGAATAACAACAGATGTAGAGAAGGAGACAGCTTATGAAAAAATGGCTTCTGTATATCCTTGCTGGTATGTTCACCCTCGCTCTGCTTGCCTTTGGAGCTTTCTATATATGGGCGGAGCAGACTTACGAACCCTCGGACCAGCTATCAGACATTCCAGAGCGTCAGGAAGACTGGGTAATCTTTGAACCGGACGGGGAGCCGAAGGCCGGGGTTGTGCTATATCCTGGAGCGAAAGTCGAACCCGAAGCGTACAGCTATATTGGGAATCAACTGCGGGAACAGGGATACCTGACGGCAATTCCGTCCACGAGGTTCAACTTTCCCATCCTAGAAGCACAAAAAGCGGATGAAATGCTGGAAAACTCCCCCCTTGATGAATGGTTCATTGGAGGACATTCCCTTGGTGGTGTTGCCGCTGCCTCTTATGCCGATGACAATCAAGAACAACTGGACGGCTTGTTTTTCCTGGCTTCCTACCCGGCTGATCAAAATGACTTTTCGGACTCCGACTTCCCGATGCTGTCCATCTACGGAGAAAAGGATGGCCTGACTACGCTCACAGATATCGAGGAAAAGAGTCCGCTTCTTTCAGATATGGCTGTCCTCTATGAAGTCAAGGGTGGCAACCACGCCCAATTCGGCTGGTACGGAGAGCAAAAGGGGGACAATCCAGCGGATATTCCTGTTCAAGAACAGCAGGACATTATTATCAAAACATTGGTTACGTGGCTTGAATCACCCTAGAACAAACAAGATGGGCTCCAGGCGTGTATGACGGACCCTGATTTTCATGCAGGCGCCCTTCCCTGTTTTTTAAAAAATGAAGAGGCTGCCTGGACAGTCGCAGGCAGCCTCTTCTGTATAACACCGTTCTTTGTCAGCGAAGAAAGATCGAAAAAAGAATGAAGCCCAGAATCAAACCGACAAGAATCAGTCCTGTTCCTTTCCAGCCGAGGCTGCCGACTAAATCCATCAGTCCGCCGCCGTGTTCCCGGCCGGGACTGTTTCTTTTTAAATCCTCCTGCCTCAGCTTTTCTCTATCATAAGCTTTATCTGATTGGGTCATAAATGATCCGCTCCCCTTTGTTCATGAATCGAAGCACTTCTTCAATATTCATTCTGGCAAATCTTTGATGCGCACAAAAGATCCAATATTCATACCTATCCAAGCTCCCAGTAAAGGAATAACGTCACCTGGAAAACCCTGTTGAGATTGTTGAATTGCATCATGATTAAGGAAAATAAGAAAAGCTATGATGGCAGAAACGAAAAGGAAAATAAAAATAGACTCCATCCACTTCTTTCTCCGCCACCTTTGAGTCCCTTTCACATCTTTTTCGTAGGCCTGAATAGTTCTGACCATTTTCGTCCCTTGGGGCTCTCCTTTCCATAAAGACAGAAGAGCAAAAAACCCGATCCCTGAAAGCACGACCGCACACAGAACTAAAAAGTGAGCAACCGGCCAGCCGTTAATTGCGTATATGCTGAAGAAAATAACGATGAATAACATAACAATATTCTGTTGAAGCAGCAGTCGCTTTTTCAAACGCCGGATATGTTTAACGTCCCATCCTTCAACCTTCACTTCCTCATTCGTCGGCATTCAGCAAATCCCCCTCCAAATGTAAGTATCTGCTATATTTCCCCTTAACCAAATGATTCCGAAACCTAATCAAGTTGGTCAGCGTATGTATAACAAAGACTGATTTCCTTATGGAGGTGAACAGCATGTTCTTCCGGCTCTTTCACAAACTCGACCGTCCAAAGAAAATGGCCCTGCTCTTCGTGTCTATCCTTTTACTGATCGGGGGCATAGTCATGCTCTTTCTGTAACTAAGCCCCATTACTCCTTACGTCCCGGACGGCTCATACGTTTCATCATCGATCCATTCCAATTGAAAGACGATCGCATAATCCGCCTCTTTCACAGCATCCGGCATCTGCCGGGCATCTTCGATTCCCGGCACACGCAGCATATCCTCTTTACCGGCAATCATATAAGCAGGATAATAGGAAACCCCTTTTTCCATGTTGAAGGCCTGCTCGATTCCAGTAAATGAATACCCGGTTAACGAGTCCGGAAGCTGAATCGTTCCTCCTGACCGGCCCCCCATCGTTCCGACGCTCACAGACGTTTGTTCTTCCATTTCACCGAGGTGAAAGCTGAAGAGGTCTTTTTTATAGATTTCCTCCCCTTCTTCTCCGGAGAATGATGAAAACCGTTCTTCCGGTTCGCTTCCATCTTCGATTACATAAGTCGTAGTCTTTAAGCCCTCTCCCTCAGGTATTTCCCCCTCTATAGTGTAAAAACGTTCGAATCCGCTGCCCAGATGGGAAATGATTGTTTCTTCACGCTCCGACAATTTTGCCGGCTTAACTGCCAGCGTATCCTTCGATGCTTCCTTCTGTTCAGGTTCTCCTTCTTCATTCGAGCAGGCGGCCAACAGAAGACCGAGTATCATAAATATCCCTAACTTTTTCATACCATTCTCCTTCTCACCCTTGAATGGAAAGCAGTTCAGACACTGTCACGAACTGATAACCTTCCTTCTCCAAATAGTCCAGCAGCGTCGGCAGAGCTTCGGCTGTTTCCTTATGCACATCATGCAGCAGGACAATCGAGCCGGGTACGACTTCTTCCTTGATCACTTTATTCACGGCCTCCGGATCTCTGCTTTTCCAGTCGTGGGAATCCACGGACCATAATACGACTGATAACCCAAAGTGCCTTGCCGCTTCCTCTACGGTTTCATTGACAGCACCGTAAGGAGGGCGGAAAACCGACGGCTGCTGCCCTGTGACGTTTGAAATTTTCTTACGGGACGCCTGCATTTCATTCTTGACGGCCGGCATCCCAATCTTCGTTAAATCCTTGTGCTGGTCGGTATGGTTACCGATCTCATGCCCCTCCTCAGCCACCCTTTTGGCAAGGTCGGGATATTTATCCACCTTTTCGCCCATCATGAAAAAAGTGGCTTTGGCATGGTGATGCTTTAAAATATCCAGAACTTCCGGTGTCACTTTCCGGTCTGGACCATCATCAAAGGTAAGCGCCACCACTTTTTGTCCGGAGTCTGTAAAAGAAAAAATCCTTTCCAACGATACGTTCACTTGAACAAAATCTTCCTTGTCTATTCCAAGGTCTTCCGGATTGAAATAAGCGGTCAAATCTTTCCCTTGTATGGACCAGTTCCAATCATCCGGCCGGTTTATCATATCTGCAAGCGCCTCCCCATCAGGGTTCTCCTTTTTCAACTGCTTCTCCACACCTTCCTGAATCCCTCGGACGGCTTCAGGGTTATCCAGCAGGTTCGTAAGCGTGACGCTTTGATTTTCCCTGTTTAGTGTAAAGACCCGTACCTTGGACTCGGACTGCTTTTCCTCCACCCTTTTGTGGGAGCGGAAAATAAAGCTGTATGTATCCCCGCGCCCCTGATGAGCATCAACCTCAATGGTTAAATGCGCACGTCGGCCGTCACCGAGCTCCCCGTTATACTTTTCCACTTTGTTGAAAAAGCTTTCTTTTTCCTGTTCAATCCACGCTTGGACAGCCTCGTTCTGTTCATCCTCTTTCATGGAGGCGGTGCTGATGGAGAGCGTGTAGGTATCCGCTTCCTCCGTCTCCTCCTGGAAATAGAGATAGGGGGCGCTGCTGCTTTGACCAGATACAGGCGTGAGCCATTTTACCATTCCCATTCCTATTAGACCGGCAATCAGCAGAAGAACGACCCAGCCAGGCCATTTAATCCGTTTGATCAGTGGTTTTCTTCCTGCCATATCCCCTTCATCCCTTTTCTATTATTCTCTCTATCTATTATTCCAAATTTATACATATTTCTCAATGCTAATCTCTTTGAAGGATACTCTCTTCCAGTTGATAGAGAGGCAGGTCATTACCTGTAAAAAAACCAGCAGATCGTGAGAGATTAACCATAAAAAAGCCCGCCATAATGGCGGGGTGGAGTCTTTTCCTGACCTTAGGTGTTCATTTTTCTTCGGGCATTGAATTCTGTCCCAAAGAACACGGCTCCCATAAGAAAAAGAATGCTGGAGAAAAACAGAACCATGCCGTTCCATTGACCATCAAAAATTGTAATGTTCACAAGGGTCATGGTATGTGTAATTAATAAAAGCACAAACAAAATCACATAGGTTTTCATACGTCGCGACCTCCTAAACGTAACCTCTACTCTTCTTTCATCTTCTTCCACCCTAAATAAAACAGCCCTGTCACAAAAAGAAGCCAGGGCAGCCAGGGCACAGCGCTGGAATCATACCGGAATGACATTCCCGGAAAGCTCTGCGCCATTTCTATGATGACAAACAGCAGCATGGAAAAAGAAAAATAGATCGCCGCTGCTATATGGTGTACCAATGAACATCCTCCTTTGTTATACCGTTCTCCGGCCGAACCGGACATACATCAACAGGGCACTTCCCACGGCAAACATCCCGGCTGCTATTCCAAAGTAAAAAAAGAGATGTCCGCCAATTGTGGAGGAAGCATAGCTGAGGTAACTGAAAGCGAACAGCCCCGCCCCTAACAAAGTCAGTAAAACCATCGACCCTTTCCACCGGCCTTTCGTCAGGATGGAGCCCACCGCCAAAAGCAATAAAATGAAACTGCTGAACATCAGCATCGGAAACAGCGGACTGAACTTAGCGGCATATACAAAGTAATCCAGCTGGATGATCTGCTCCTCTCCCCTTACCTCTCCGTTGATCATTTGGGAAAAAGGAGTAGAATGGGCCCATTCCCATGATTTATCCAGAAGCGCACTTCCTTCATACCAGGAAACAAAGGCAGAAAAAATGAAAACAACGGAAAGAAGAACACATACGACAAAGGATCGATACATAGAACTCCTCCTCTTTCATTTCCTTTTAGGAATCCATCCGTTCCAAAAGCCTGTAGTCCTTTGTTTTTTCTACATCGATTTGATTTCTCCTGCCAAAAGCCAGTAATTCGTCATACCCCTCCGGCTCTGTCATCACCACTAACGGGATGTTCAAGCCCTTATAGGTTTGAATGGCAGCGGCTTTCTTTTTCCACCCGGTCCGGAAGAATTTAAGCGTTTGGATATGCGCAGGTACCAGTTCTTTCTTTAACACCCGCTTCTTCAGATAGGTAACGGTATAAATCAATCGCTGATCCTGAATATCAATTTGAAATCGAAATAAACTCCCCATCGCTAAGAATAATAGAATCACCAGGAACAGTTGAATCGATGCACCGAATGCGCTGGAGAGGAGTAACCACAGAAGGGGAAAGAGAAGTGTGACCGTATCCCTGATCCTCTTCGGATTGATGGAATAACTCATGACTGATCACCTCCAAACCTTTCCAGCTTCCTTTGGACACTCCAATAAACAGCTAAGGCTGCCATTTGAAGTGGTAAAAGAAACCGAAAAGGAGAAGATGAATGTGGATGAATGATTTGATAAATGCCGGCTGTTATGACCATTAGACCCATTCCTAATACGACCATCCGCAGAATCTTTTTCAGCTTATAATCGTTCGTTAAAATTTCCCCCACTCCTCTTTCAACAAACCATAAACGATCCTGTCGTGATGGCTTCCGTTCAAATATTCATACTCACGCAGGACTCCTTCCTTCGTGAATCCGAGCCGTTCGGGGACCGCTCTGCTTTTCCCATTTCCTACGGCCGTCTGAATGTCCACTTTTCTTAAACCGAGCTCAAAAAATGCGTAATCGACCATCTTCCGGACCGATTTCGTTACCAACCCCCTGCCCGTAAAGTCGTCTCCGAGCCAGTAGCCGATTTCCGTTCTTCCCGTTTCCTCATCTATGTATAGAAATCCAGTGGAACCGGCCAGTTCTCCTTTATACAGGATGCCGGCCCAGAAACCTTTTCCATCGGCCATCCTTGTCAGGGACCTGCTTATAAAGGCAGCAGAATCGTCCGCTTCCTTCGTTTTGTTTGGGAAGGAAAGCCACATCCCAAGATGACTCCTGTTTCTGTCGACCAGCTTGAACAAGGCATCCGCGTGTCTTGGTTCCAGGATGGACAGCTCTACGTCATCATCCACATGCATCGTAAACATATGTTTTCCTCCTCTTCTACGATTCCAATTATTTCAAAAGATTCCCCTGAACTCAATCATTAAAAAAACCTTCTTTTTTATAAAGAAGGCTTTATCTGCTTTATTTCTTCACAGGCTGTCTGGAAGTTTTCCAGTGATTCTCCTCCCAGCGCAGACCTGTCACCGCCGAACAATCGCTGCAGGACGATTTCCTGCGCTTGTTCGATAGAGAGGTCTCCACTGTTTAACACGAGCTTTATATAAGACTTAAAATATTCCTTGGTCAATGCGCCCGATTGATGCAGCATGCGTCATTCCCTCCTCCATTCTTCATCACAGAAGCAGGAGAGCCTTCCTTGAAGACTCCCCCGGCAGACTCTATGCGTTTTCCTGACGGTTTTCCTCCTGTCCCTCTTCGCTATCGTTTTCCTTTGTTTCTTTTTCCTCTACCTCTTCAATGTCTACATGACAGCAGTTTTTATCAGATTTGGAAAACAAACCGCGGAGCCCTTTCTTTTTTTCAGCCATGGATTTCACCTCCTTTAAAGTATCGTCTGCACGATAAACCCTGTGGATACCGCCACGACGAGGATGGAGACAACAAAAGCGGTGACGAGCTTCGGTTTGAACAGTTTATTCAACAAAACCACCTCGGGAATACTCGCACCCGCACCACCGATGACCAAGGCGATAATGGCACCGATCCCCATGCCCTTACCCACCAGTGCATCGGCAATCGGCAGAATCGCTTCCGCTCGGATGTACATGGGGATACCAATGACAGAAGCCACCGGAATCGTCCATGGTTGATCTCCACCTGCAAACCTGGCAATCATCTCCTGAGGAATGAAGTCATGGATGAATGCTCCGATGAATACCCCAAGTAGAAGGAACGGCAGGACAGGGTAAAAGAAGCCCCAGGCGTCCCGCAGCGCCACCTTCCATTTCGGCTCATCCGCTTCAGCAGTAGTGCTTCCTTTCCGGACCCTTACATTTTTCACGAACTTTTCAAGCCCGAGCAGATCCCATACCACTCCAATCAGGATAGAGAAAGCACCGACAATCAGAACATAGGACAACGTCAATTCCCACCCGAGCAGCGTCCACAGCAGAAGGACAATGACGGGGTTCAATAATGGTGAGGCTACTAAGAAGGACATGGACGGTCCAAACGGTGCTTTAGAAGAAAGCAGTCCTGCCAGAATCGGAATCGTCGAACATGAACAGAAGGGCGTCAGTGCCCCGAGCACCGTTCCATACAGGTAGCCGCTCCACTTATTCGGTCGTTCCAACACCCGTTTAATCCGCTCCTCTGTCACCTTCTGCTGCAGAAGACTGACGAGGAAGCTGATGAGAATGAACAATGCGGTCAACTCCGCAAACAAAATGAGGAATGTTTTCATAAACTCGAGAAAATCATTCATAAGATTCCTCCCTGCATCAACTTTTTTTGATGTAATGATCACAGTAGATCAATTTTTTTTGATGTATAATGTATAGATTTACCCTGACTACTGACCAGGGTAAAAGATGCAGCAGAGTTCCGGGGATAGGATGGATTTAACTTCCGAATCGTTCAGCTGATAATAGTTCCAGGTCCCCTTCTTTTCCCTCTGAATAAAACCGGCATCATGGAGGATTTTCAAATGGTAGGACAGTTTGGACTGCGGGAGTCCGACAAGCTCTGTCAGATCACAGACACACAGCTGTCCCTTCTGATTCAGTTCATACATGATTTTAAGACGAAGCTGATCTGCGAGTGCCTTGAATTTCTTTTCGTACCCTTCAAAGGAAAGTTCCTTCCCAGTTCCTGCATGTTGATCGACCGTTTCCATCGTCTCACCTCTACATCAAATTTTTTTGATATAACTGCATTATATTCATCCCTCAGGAAGGATGTCAATTGAATGCATCAAATTTTTTTGATGTATGTTCATTCATCCCTTCCTAAGTAATGCGTCTCCAGCTCTTCTTCCTGTATACCACGGTTATGATAAAGCCGGTGAGCCCTGGCATTCGGCTTAGAACTCACCACTCTGTGCAGATGGTGATCAATATAGTGGGCAGCCGCATGATCATCTACGGCCAGTCCGGGCTTGATTTTCCCTTCGGCCATTAATTTCTTATATGCCGGCCTCCGTTTCGGTTCGCCGTCATAATGCGGACAGTGGCTTCCCGAAAGAAAGCCCAGCCCTTGCAGCGGTTCCAGCTCCCCTCCGAAGGAATCCGTGACGCCTTCTTCAAACCAACAGATCGATCCGGCACTGACACCTGCAAGGATGACGCCCTGCTCCCACGCTTTCTTCAAGATCACATCCACTCCCCATTCTCTCCATAACGCCAACATATTCCTCGTATTTCCACCGCCGACGAAGATGATATCCTTTTCCAGTAGAAAACTGTCCAGATCTCTTGTGGGTGGGTGAAATAATGAAAGGTGGGAAGGCTGACAGGCATAGTTTTCGAAAAAGTTGTAAAATCTGGCCGTGTAGCTGCCGGAATCTCCGCTGGCGGTCGGTATAAAACAGATGTGGGGCTTTGTTTTCGAAGACTGCTCCAGCAGGTACGTATCCAACAGCGGATTTTCAGGATCCATCGAAAATCCTCCTCCACCTACAGCGATGATCTGTTTCATAAGCAGCACTCCTTTTCAACATTGATTTATGAGATAAAATATGTAAAAATATCCAGGAATACGAAGGTATTTCTATTACTCCTCATCAAAAGGGAGAGGTAAAATGATTGGATTCTTATACAATAGTACGTTGGCTGGATTATTCGGTTTAGGGATGTATCGGTTTATTCTTTTTGAAGGAACAGCATCCAAAGAGCATGCGCTTTCGTTTATCATTTCTGCCATCGTTATTCTGATCACAGCCCTTACAGGGAAGCGTTTCGCAGCCAAAGCATCTGAAAGAGCATCGAATGACTGGTTTTACGTGTCTCTTCTGTTTCCATTTCTATGGGGAGTAGACGCTTTTCAAGCCATTCAATATGCGTATCCCCCATCGTTCATTGCCATTATCGGGTGTGGGCTTGCGACCTCTCTTCTGGTCTCTGCATGCTTATGGGATAGACCTGTACAAACAAACAGAAAACGGATTGTCTCAGAGGCCGTCCACGACTAAATGGAGATAATCCCCATGTCCTCTGATCAAATCCACTTCCTCTACGGACGAAATCCAGAAGAAGTGGAAGATCAGCCCTTTTTCTTCTTCTCCCCCGGACGGTTCGTGCAGCCAGCTGCCTTTCACCTCCGGGGTGTGGAGCTGATAAAAATACCGCTTATGCGGCTTTCCGTCCTCATTCATCCACGTATCCACCGCCAGTAATTTTTCTACATAGACGGAATTCAGCCCTGTTTCCTCCACCATTTCCCTTACAACAGCATGAAGAGGATCTTCCCCCGGGTTCACAGTTCCTTTAGGAATTTGAATGCCGGCCTCAGGAACCGAATGTTGAAAAACAAGCACCTGCGGCTTTTCTTTGTAAAAGCGGGTGATATATCCATAGACTTTCCATACAGGTTCCACAAGCACACCTCCTTTGTTACTGACCCGGGATGATTGTTCCTTGATGGAAATACAGCTGCCATCTGCCATGGATTTTCTTCCAGACTGAGCTCCTCCATGTGTTCCGCTTCCGCGTCGTATCCTTGACTTTATATGTACTCAGGACCGTATCCTCTGCCAGAATCTGAATCTCATAATGATGCAGCGTCATTTCTGACAGAACGACCCCAAGATTCAGGCAGTCTTTTTTCGTATAGATGATTCCGGAACTGCCAATCTCCCAAAAATCATCTGCAAGGATCTGATCCAGTTTTTCAGCGGAAGACCTGACGTCCAGACTGATATGTGCTCCTTCTAATTCCCTGAGATGGTTTTTTAGATCTTTCATCTATCCTCCCCCTCTTCTGCTTACCGCCCCTTTATAAAGATTAGTTCTACACATTTCCTTTTTTATCCTTTTTGTTCAGCATACACTCCTGTTTATGACCAGAAAAAAAGACCCCTTGAGGGCCTTTCTTTGATTGATTAAGAGTACCATCCACCGTGGCTGTGATGAACGCCGCCCCACGGATAATAATTTCCCTGGCCGTAATGGTACCCGTAGCCGGGTGCATAGCTGCTGTGTCCGTGCTCGAAACCGGATCCTCCATACGTTCCCTGCCCATGATGATACCCGTAGCCCGGGACATAGGTGCCATGTCCATGGTGATAGCCATACCCCGGGATATAAGTCCCATGTCCGTGATGGTATCCTTCGCCGGGTACGTAGGTGCCGTGTCCATGATGATAAATCCGTTCCACAACGATCGCCCCTTCCGTTTGCTTCAACCTTAGCCTATGCCGGGCGAGAAGGTGTGGTCTGGGCGTTATCCATAAAACAAACCACGCTGCCTCTTGACAGCGCGGCTTGTCTTTTATTTAGATTCATAGATCAAACGTATGGTTTTCCACCGTTTCCTTATACCAGTAGTAGCTGTCTTTCGGTGTACGCTCAAACGTATCAAAATTGACGTGGATGATTCCGAAGCGCTTGTCATAGCCTTCCGCCCATTCAAAATTATCAAGAAGCGACCAGACGATGTACCCGGCAATCGGGACGCCGGCCTCAATGGCCCGGCTCAGCGATGTGAGGTGCTGTTTCAAGTATTCGATTCGTTCCTGATCATGCACCTTTCCATCCTCTTCTACGTCGTGGTTGTAGCAGGCCCCGTTTTCTGTGATGTACAGCTGCACGTCACCGTACGTTTCATGAAGATCCTTTAACGTTTTGTAGAAGCCTTCTGCATAGATCGGCCAGTCGATATCTGTGCGGCGGTCGTCCACGGGAATCTCCTCGACCTGGAATATGCCTCCGTCTTCCTTGTAGCGGCCGAGGCTTCCTGTGTAGTAGTTGATTCCCATAAGATCGATTGGCTGGGAGATGATATCGAGATCTCCTTCTTCCATACGCAGCACGGCATCCTGTTCAGCAAAGATGTTCTGCAGCGTCTCTGGGTATGTTCCTTTGAACACAGGATCCATGAACCATTCCTTCTGCCACATCATCCCTCTGCGGCAGGCTTCCACATCTTTTTCATCCGGAGAAAAGGGCTCCAGCCAGCCAACATTCGGAGCATACCCGATCTCCCCGTCCGGCACAAAATTCCGGAACGATTGGACTGCTTTGCCATGAGCAAGCAGCAGGTGGTGGGAAACATCAACGGCGGCCTGCAGGCTCGTTTTTCCCGGCGCATGAATGCCGAGGTAGTTGGATAAAAAGGAGGCACACCACGGTTCATTGATGGTCAGCCACTTTTTCACCTGTCCACCGAACGCCTGAAACATTGCTTCGGCATAGGATAAGAACGCGTCTGTCGTGTCGCGGTTCTCCCATCCGCCCTTTTCCTGAAGCACCTGGGGAAGATCCCAATGATAAAGGGTGATCATCGGCTCGATCCCGTTTTCGATCAGATCATCAATCAGATGACGGTAATAGGCCACTCCTTCTTCGTTCAGATCTCCGGTCCCATCAGGAATGACCCGGGACCATGATATCGAAAAGCGGTAAAGATCGACACCAAGGCTTTTCAAATGCTGCACGTCTTCCTTGTACATATGATAACTGTTGCAGGCCTCATCTCCATGATCCCCGTTTTTTACGTTGCCGGGGGTATGAGCAAAGACGTCCCAGATCGAAGGAGTCCTGCCTCCCTCTTTTGCTGCCCCTTCGATTTGGTAGGACGCGGTGGCCGCCCCCCACTTAAATTTTTCTGGAAATTGAATAGTTGTCATAAGCGATACCTCCAGTTTTTACCCGGAACGTTCAGCTTTCCTTCGTAGAAGCTCTGAGCACAAGCTCAGGGTCTACTTTCATATCCTGGATATCATGGTCATCCTTGATCAAATCCTCCAGCATATAAGCAGCCAGCTTTCCGAGCTTTTGTTTGTCCTGTTTGACTGTTGTGAGTGGTGGATCGCTGTACCGGCATGCTTCAATATCATCACAGCCGATCAGCTGGATATCCTCAGGAACGGATAATCCTTCTTCCTTGATCGCCTTCAACGCACCGAGTGCCATCATATCAGACGCTGCGAAGACAGCTTCCGGAAGACGATCGGCTTTCAGAATCTCCTTCATTCCTTCATAGCCGCTTTCTTCGAAAAAGTCCCCGTAATAGAGCCAGTCCTTTTCAATAGGAAGACCAAACTGATTCATCGCATCGATAAAACCGATGTTACGGATACTGGACACCAGCGAGTCCTGTTTTCCTCCGATATAGGCGATGGTACGGACCTGGTTCAAGTACAGGTGCTCCACCACTTTGGCTCCGATTTTCGCATTGTCGGTCATAATATAGCTGGATTGCGGGCCTTCCAGTTTCAAATCAATGCCCACGCTTGGAATGTCACTTTGGGCAATGTCATGAACGGCCTCTTCAATTTCATCCCCTGCGATGATCAGACACCCGTCCACGTGGAAATGCTTGCACCTTTCCAAATACTTGCTTTCTCCCTGGTAAATCTTTTCATTCGAGAACAGCAGCAGGTCATACCCGAGCGATCCGACCGCTTTTTTGAACGAATTGACGACTTCGTTGAAAAAAGGGTGGGTGAAATCAACATTGATTTTCCCCGCATAGATAAGTCCGATCAAATTCGATTTCTTCGTCGCCAGCGACTTTGCTGAAAACGTCGGCTGGTACTTCGTATCTTCAATGATTTTATAGACTTTCTTTCGTGTCGATTCACTGATGCCTCCATAATTGTTGATAATCTTGGAAACCGTGGCTGGAGACACTCCGGCCATCTTAGCTATGTCGCGTATTGTCAAATCCATATCTCTTTCTCTCCTTCAAAATCAGCCTCCATGTCATTACCATCTATTGTATCAACAATTTGGAGAAGCGGGACAGATTTACTTGATGGATCCTTCTGTGATACTTGAAATGAACCATTTGTTGAAAATCAGGAAAATGAGAATAAGTGGAACCGTCGCCCAGAAGACACCGCTCAACAGCATCCCGAAGTCCACACGGAAGGCATTGTTCAAGGAAGCAAGCGCCACCTGAAGCGTATAGGAAGCCGGATCACGCAGAACCGTAAACTGCCACAAAAATTCACCCCAGACGAGCGTGAACACGATGATGCCTAGCGTCGCAAAGGCGGGTTTGATGATTGGGAGCACGATGCTCCTGTAAATCCTGAAGTTGGAACAGCCGTCCAGCTTCGCCGCTTCCATCAACTCATCAGGAACCGATTCACTGATGTACTGCCGCATCAGGAAAATCCCGAGCGGGTTGAGTAAAAACAGCACGCCCGCCCCTAACAGGGTGTCGAGCCATCCCAGCTGAGAAACCAGGTAAAACTGAGGAATCAAGCCGAGCTGCGGCGGAATCACCATCGTTAAGAGAATCAGAATGAAAAAGAAGTTCTTCCCCGGGAACTGAAATTTCGCAAAGGCAAAACCCGCCAGTGAACTGATAAACAGGACAGCCAAGGTCACCGTCGAGCACAGTACGATCGTATTCCACATCGCCTGGAAGAATGGTATCGTATCCAGCACTTTCATGAAGTTCTCCACCAGCTGATCACCGGGAAGAAGCGTCGGTGGAATGGAATTGTAGGCCGCACTTGGCTGTGTGGCCATTACAAACATCCAGTAAAATGGAAAGATCGAAACGAGTGACGCAAACCCAAGGGCGATATAAACAGGGAGCGTTCCTTTTGCAGCACGTTTCATTTTATTCATTTGGTAAACGCCCTCCTCTTCTGCTTACGACCGAATCCGGACGTGAGCCACGTATTGATTGCGGCAGCCGCCACGATAATGATCAACAGAAGCACCGCCGTTGCGGACGCTGTTCCGAAAGAGCCAAGGTTGAACGCATCACGGTACAGGTACATGACTACAGTCATCGCCTCATCCCTGTTGAAAGCGGAGGAACCGAGGAATACAGCCGGTTCAGCAAACAACTGAAGCGCCCCGACCGTCGACATGAATACCGTAAGGACGATAAACGGCTTCAACAATGGAATGGTGATGTGAAGAAACTGCTGGACTTTTCCAGCGCCGTCGATCGTTGCGGCTTCGTACAAATCCTTCGGTATGCTTTGAAGACCAGCTAAATAAATGATCGTATTGTAGCCGACCCATCTCCAGAAAACCATGAGGGAAATAGCAATTTTCGCTCCCCATTCCGACGTTTTCCAACTGACCGGATCAACACCGAACAAACCGATGACATAGTTGGCAAGCGCGGTTTCACTGCTGCTGAAAAACACACCGAATACTAATGCGACAGCTACCATCGATGTAATGTAAGGCATAAAGATGGTGACCCGGAAAAAATTCGTAAAGCGGATGACCGCCATATTAAGAAAATAAGCAAGAATAATGCCGACAACCAGCTGAGGAGCCGTTCCCATTAAACCGATGATGACTGTGTTATACAACGACTTCCAAAACAGCGGATCCTGAAGGACGACAACGAAATTGCTGAACCCGACAAACTCCATGGCCCCGAGGCCGTTCCATTTCTGGAAGGCGAGGACGATGCTGAAAACAGCTGGATAGAGACCGATGATGGCAAATATGATGAAAAAGGGTGCGATATACAAATAACCGGACAGCATATCTTTCTTTTTCTCAGACATCGGTGTCTTCGCTGCGGCTTTGGATGCATGCTGACGCTTCTGTACACTCTCCACTTCTTTCCCTCCTTTATGTAGGAGGGCCGGATGTTCCCCACCCAGCCCCGTGACATTTTAGCGGTTCATAAGATCTTCAATTCGTTTGACAGCCCCTTCCCATTCCTCCTCTGGGTCGGCTCCTTCCTGCACATTGCGCAGAGCCGTCAACACTTCATTGTTTACCGTAACGTATTTCGGCCCTTTGTAGACTTCAGGTATTTCCTGAGCAGCCTCTGCGAAATAAGCCGCGGTATTCTGTCCACCGAAATACTCGTCGGAATTGTTCACGAACTCTTCCATTTCATACACTTCAGGAGCAGATGGGAATAAACCGCTTTCTGTGAAAGACTTCAACTGGTTTTCAGGAGAAAGCATCCACTGAGCAAAGGCATAGGCTTCTTCACTGTTTTTCGTTTCAGATGGAATGGCCACATAAGAACCGCCCCAGTTACCGGCAAAATCCGTTGGAAGTGTGGTCACTTTCCATTTCCCTTCGCCCTCCGGCGCATTTTCGGTCATGTAGCCTTTCAGCCAGGCGGGTGCCATTTCTACAGCAAACTCTCCTTTATTCAAGGCGTTGGCCCATTCCGGCGTCCACATTTCAAAAGATCCGACGACACCTTTCTCCTGGAGATCCACCGCATAATCGTAGGCTTCTTTCACTCCATTATCAGCTTCATTGATAAGAAGCTCTCCATCACGATTGAAATAGCTTACCTGCAGGGCATCCATATTGGCACGAAAAGCCATTTCCATGCTGTCGACCATCGGCTTGCCAGTTTCCTCCAAAACTGTCTCCGCAGCCTCTGAAAATTCATCCGGAGAGGAAATCATGGTGCTCACCTCATCTGGATCTGTCGGCAGGCCGGCCTCTTCAAACACATCGGTATGGAAATACATCGCTTTAGGTCCGATATCGGTTGGAAGACCAAAGAGGAAATCGCCTCCCCCGTTTTCTGCCATCTTCCATTTCCAATCTAAGTATTGATCCTGAATTTCATCCGCTCCTAACTCATACAAGTTTACGAAACGACCCTGCGCTTCGCGGTAACGGTCCAGCTGATCGACTTCTATCATTGTCAAATCCGGGGCGCCTGTTCCGGCAGAGATGGCTGTAAACAAGCTGTCGTGGTGATCGCCAAGCTCAGAATTTTTAATGTTGACCGTAACATCCGGGTTTTCCTTTTCATATTCATCAGCAAGCGTCTCATAGTTCGTTGCTCCAAATACCCAGAAGTCCAGTGTCACTTTCCCTTCTCCAGATGCGGCTTCATCATCACTGCTGCAGGCAGAAAGAAACATAGATAAGACCAGTAACAGAACGAGTGTGAACCTCTTTTTCACATTGACCATCCCTTTCGTATCCATCAATTTAGTTGCTTCCCTTCGATTAACGAAACCGGTTTCGTTAATACCTAAAAAAAATCAATTGATTTGTAAGGTTAGCTTGATTATAACGACAAATGTATCCGTTTTCAATAAGATTTTTCTATTTTTTCGACAGTTTTATATAAATCAAGTAAACCGGTTTCGTTAACTGCGGGTTTCTTTTTCTACAAACAAGCTTTCAGAAAAAATGGCGCCCTCGCTTTAAGGACGCCGTCTTCGTGCTATCATTATTGAACCCTCGCCGCTCCCCGGGCAGCAAAGGATGCGGAATGTTTCTTCCTGTATACACTCAGCACCAGACCGAATAGAACCGCATGAAGAACGGTAGCGTCCATCCCGTAGCTGAGAAACGGAAGCGGAAAGGAAGCGGTTGGAAGGATTCCTATAAACATCAGTACATGGTAAAGGACTGGAACAGCATAGAAAACCAGGCTCCCTCTTACAAGCAGCTGACCAAAGGGTTCTTTAATCTCCCTTGTCATCCAGAACAGGCGGCCAATCACAAGTATCAGAAGAGTCAGGAGAAGAAGGGCAGCGGCCCAGCCCAGCTGATTCACTATTGAAAGAAAGACAAAATCGGTGTGACCGGAAGGCAGCGGTTCCGCTTGTGAACTCTCCCCTATCCATGCGGCATGACTGATGACTTCCTCCATCCGCAGATACATGGACCCGCCCCCATTTGAGAATTTCTCAGGGGATAAAAACGACAACAGCCGCTCCTTTTGATAGCTGGCAGCAACTGCAAAGAACCACCAGCCAGCATATACAGCTCCGATGATGGCTAACGAAACCAACGACCAGAGGATTTTTTTGTTCACCTGTTTACGAAGGAACAGGGCCGTAAAGAGCAGGGTATAAATGAACGCAGCATTCGGATCCGCAGCTCCCATGAAAAAATAAACGGGAAGCACATACAACAGGATCCCCTTCCACACCTTCATCGGTCCGTTACTGCCGATGGCAGCAAGACCAATGAGAAGCAATGGAATGAAGTCAATGCTGGTCACATGAAAGGGTCCGGCCTGAATACCCACGCTCCCCAAAATAAGCGTGGTCATCGACATCGGCCCCCACGTCAGAAACATGGCTCCTGCCAGACCCAGCCCATAAAACAGCCACCCTAATGGCTGGAGTTTCCTATAGTCGATAAACAGGAGTGACCCTGCCACCAAGATACCGACCACAGTGAAGAAAAATTTCCCGTTGAATGAATAGCCATTTTCCCCGCTGAAGATCAGAGCCGTCAGAAAACCAAAGCCCATCAATGCAGCCAGAAGAAAGACCAGCCATCCGTCGATTTTTTCCTTGTACACGTCCTGGAAATGACGGCCGGTTTCCGGTGCACTCCCCATCCGGCGGACCGCTTCCGCCTCAGCCGCTTCCGGACTGAACCCCTTGTTCAGCAGGCTTTCTTTTTCCTGTTGGATATGGCTGTTCAACTCACAGGCAATCCTATTCCCGGTTTCTTTGTCTTTAATAAAGGACTGGACGGTTTGAAGGTAATCGCTTCGTGATCTCATATCTGTCCCGCCTCCACGAGCGTTCGCAGCACCTGCGGTTTGTCGGGGGAGGACTCATATTTCTTAAGCAGTTTCCTTCCCTTTTTCGTCAGTTGATAATATTTCTGCTCTTCTTCTCTCCACTCCGACTGGATGCACCGCTTCTGTTCAAGAATGTGAAGCGTCGTATACAGCGCACCTTGATCGCTTTCAAACGTTTTAATCCCTCTTGCCCGGATTTTACCAGCCAGCGTATAGCCTGTCTCTTCCTGTACGAGGAGCTGTAAAATAGACAGGCGGATTTGTTCCGGGCTACATTCCTGTTCGGCTATTTTCTCCATCACTTCATTTCGACGCGCCTGATCGAATGTCAATGGCTTGAATGATGTATGATCGAGTGCCTGCTTCAACTTTCTTAATCGGTTTTCCATCAAAGTGTCCCTCCCAGGCGTTGTTTAAGTAGAACTTTTGCGCGCTTCAATCGTGTCTTTAATGTATTTTCATTTTTCTTCAAAACATCGGCCATCTCTCTCGTCGATAAGTCCTCGTAGTAGTGAAGATAGATGACCTCCCTGTATTTCTCAGGCAGGTCCATCACCGCTGCGGCCAGTTCGTGATCGACATGGTTCTGGATGACCGTGTCTTCTGTACTGGAAGCATCTTTTGTCTGTTCCAGCTGTTCCTGCTCGGAGACGGTGACTTTCCGGTTATACCAGCTTTTTAGATGATCCTTACAGTGATTGATGGCGATCCGCCACAACCATGTTGTCAGTTTGGATGTGCCGTTGTATGTATGCAGGTGGTGATAGCCCTTCACGAAAATTTCCTGCGTTAAATCCTCCGCCAGTGCCGCATCCTTTACGTATGAATAGACAAGGTGGAGGATGGCTGTTCCGTAGTTTTCCATCAGTTCCTGGATGATTGCTTCTCTGTTTTCATGTTCGATCGGTGTATTCATTGAGTGTTCCACATTGTCCCCTCCTGCCCCGTTAAACGATACAGGTCTGGAAATAGTTTTACAAAAATAAAAAAAGACAGCACGATGTGTGCTGTCTCAGGCTGAAAAGTCCGGTGCAGGCCGTTAAAGGTGGCTCCAACCCGGATTTCCTCACTGAAATACGAGGCTGTTTCTTTTTAGGAAGCGGTCATGGAACGTTAGAGGCACGCCTTCTCCATCTTTTTCTGCATGAATGTGGAGGTGCGGCTCCGTCGTATTTCCTGTGTTTCCCACTTCCCCTAAGAGATGGCCCGCCTCGACCGCATCTCCCTCCTGGACATGGACTGAGCCCGGTTTCATATGAGCGATATGAACATCCACGCCCTGACAGGAAAGAATGACATGATTTCCTGCCGGGTGCTGCTCCTTGTCCGGCTCTGCCTGCGGAAGAATGTCTTCATATTCGTCCACCGCTGCTGTCACTTCACCTGTGCACGGACTGTACAGCGGCTCCCCATAAATTTCATAATCTTCCAATTTGGCAGGGGATATGCCGTCAGCACGGGCGGTAAGCGCATTGACTTTAAGAATGTCATAAGCATAAGCCTGTGTCTCGGATTCATAGTGATAGTTGATGGACGTACTGGCTCCCCCATGACCGAATGCATAGACCCCCTTCTTCATTGGAAATTCCATGTCGACAGCCTTGTCTTCTTCCGACAGGGCGTATCCCGACAGTCCGGAGACCGCAATGGATCCAAAATAAAGGATAAGAAGAAAGCTGATGACCATGGAAAATCCAGCCCCTTTATTCTTCTTTTCCGATTTCTTAGGCAGCCTTCGCCAACGCCTGTAGACAAAAACACTTCCTACGAGAAAGCTGAGAGGCAGAAGCCAGCGCATATAGTGGGTAAAAATATGCCACGGCCCGATGATAAAAATAAATGCCATGAACATAAGAGCCGCAGCCCAGTCTATCAAGAGATATGTACGTTTCGAATACGCTGATTTCAATAAATGGACAAACAATAGTACGGGCAGCACGAGGTGGATAAAAGCCTGAAACCAGATCAACCAATCATTCCCTTCGCCAAATTAGAACGATGACGCTCTTTAATCATCTATACGTTCTGCAATGGAAAAAGTTTCATAGGTTTCAGGCTGTCCCTCTTCATGTACGTCTGCTTAAGTATTCACTGGCCCCCAGCACCGCAATAGCAAACACAGCAATCGTGATGACCAGCGCGCCCGGAACACCGGAGGATCCGAGGTAGAACAGAAGCAGGATAGCCCCGCCGATGCCAAAAGTAACAAACAGCAGCGTCAAAATAACCGAACGCCCATGTGTCAAGGACTTCCATTTCTTCCATCCGACCGCGGCCAGAATGAGCGCAGCAGCAAAAGCAATGACAGCACCTGTCGTCATATGACTTCCCTCCTTTTGTAAAGGTATACCCGGAAGAGAAGCGTTCAATCGGGTAATTTCATATTTTTTACATTGACAAGAAGAATGATCCATGATTAAAATAGTATCCAACTGTTAATAAAAAGAACGGCTGAGAGAGAAATCAAGTAGCCGTCAGGATCCCTGTCCCAGAGAGCCGGTGCGTGGTGAAAACCGGCACACATCCTGACTGTGAATTTCACTTCTGGAGCTTTTTCCACCGTGGTGGGAAACAGTGGCGACTGTTATACGCACAAGTGATGAGTGTATGCTCATAACAAGGGTGGTACCGCGGTCCAACCGTCCCTACGTCATGTAGGGGCGGTTTTTTTATTTGTCAGCCCTTTGGCGCATAGATGCGTCAAAGTAAAAAAGAAGGTAAAGGAGCTTATGTCATTATGAAACAACAAGAGCAGTGGACATCCAAGATCGGATTTATATTAGCTGCCGCCGGTTCCGCCATCGGACTCGGCGCCATCTGGAAATTCCCTTATATCGCCGGCCAGAACGGAGGCGGAGCATTCTTTCTATTATTCATTATCTTTACATTGTTTCTCGGTTTGCCCCTGCTGTTAGCAGAGTTCTCCATCGGACGCACCGCTCAGAAAAATGCTGTAGAATCCTACAAAACGATCTCACCAGGAACGAAATGGCATTGGATCGGCATCATGGGGATGATCACATCCTTCCTGCTTTTGTCGTTCTATAGTGTGATCGGCGGCTGGATCGTCGCTTATTTGTATAAAACACTCACCGGGCAGCTGGCGTCCGTGGATGCCTCTTCCTACGCAGAGATATTCGGAAGCACCATTTCCCATCCGTTCGGAAGTGTGCTTGTCCAGCTGATCTTCATGGTCATGACCATTCTTGTGGTCTCCCGGGGTGTCCAGCAGGGCATTGAAAAAGCCAGTAAAATCATGATGCCTGCCTTGTTTGTATTGTTTATCCTGCTTGTCATCCGGGCCGTGTCTCTTGATGGCGCGATGGAAGGCATCACCTTCCTGTTGATGCCTGACTTTACCAAAGTAACCTCGCAGACGATTCTAGAGGCGATGGGGCAGTCCTTCTTCACCTTGAGTGTCGGAGTTTCCGTTATGGTAACGTACAGTTCATACCTGCCTAAAACAGAAAACCTGCCCCGCGCTGCCTTATCCATCGGTGGCATGAACATTTTCATCGTTCTGCTTGCGGGACTGGCCATTTTCCCAGCAGTGTTCGCATTTGACCTCCAGGCGGATGCCGGACCTGTCCTGTTGTTCCAGGTGCTTCCGACTGTATTCAGCCAGCTGCCGGGCGGCATGATTTTCTTTGCCGGCTTCCTGCTGTTGTTCTTGTTTGCGACGTTGACCTCGGCTTTCTCTATGCTTGAGATCATCGTATCCGTGCTCTCGAAGGGCGACAAAGCGAAGAGGAAAAAATGGGCGTGGATCATCGGCCTCGCCATCTTCGCTGTCGGGATCCCATCGACATTGTCCTACGGAGTCCTGGCAGACGCCACCCTGTTCGGACGGACGTTCTTTGACAACATGGATTATGTAGTCAGCAACATCCTGTTCCCGATCGGGTCGCTTTTGATCGCCTTGTATGTACCGAACAAAATGAAAAAGTCAGCGCTGTATGAAGAACTGCAAAGCGGCAGCCGGATGAAAAAAGGGTTGTTCCAAACATGGTTTATCCTGCTCCGCTATGTGGCGCCGCTTCTGATTATCATCGTCATGCTTGATGTGCTTGACGTATTTTAACCGATAGACTTTGTTAAAGACTCTTACTAAAGAAGAGGAACCTCCACTTTTGGACGTTCCTCTTTTTTAAACACGGATAACACGAACTCCAGCCATTTTTCTTTTCGAATATATGGAACTACTCCCGTGGGGCGAGTAACATGACCGCTACACCGACCATGCATATTCCTGCACCAATCCAATCATATAAATCAGGTGTTTTTTTATCTACGCCCCATCCCCATAAAACAGAGAGAATGATAAACACTCCCCCATATGCCGCATAAACTCTCCCGAAGGACGGAAAAGCTTGGAATGCAGCAATCACACCATACAACGCCAAAGCTGCTCCTCCGCCCAATCCCCAGTACAGCGGTTTACCTTCTCTCAGCCACAGCCAGATCAAATACCCTCCCCCTATCTCCGCTATACCTGCAAGGACAAAGAGTAAAATCGTATGTAGGATAATCGTAATCACTTCCTAAACTATCGAGTCTATGAACTGTTTTTCCTTTTTATCAAGGGATTCTCCCCATTTCCTTATAGGTATAGTATTCCATATTATTGTATGGGAGGCCATCCTTTGTGATCGTTCTGCGCCTTTACTAAAAGGTGGATACTCTATTGAAAAATCGCTGCTACCCTATTTTTGTTATTCCTCATATTCTATGGAAATCGTTGGCCGGTTCCAGTTGTTCTCTTAACTCTCTCCGAAGTTTCTCCACCTTCTTTAACTTCCTTAAAGTGAGCAATGAGAAAACACGAACAGCACTATATTTCACCATTATTCTGCTTCATCATCTTTTCCAGTAGAACCTTCCTTTCATCATTCAAAAGGATAGGTACACGACCTTACTAAAGAGGCGTGAAGAAATCTCCTCCTAAAGCAAGGGTTTCTTTACACATTAAAAAACATAAATTTCAATGGGGAGATTTGCCTGGATTTAACAATTATTTTATAATAAAAGTCATATGATGTCGAAACTATTCCGCTTATGTCCAACAAACCTCACAGGCCTGCTTATCTAGGTCCTGTAATGACGCTTTATCATTATTCTAAAGGTATGAGTGGTGGTTTATGGGACCATGCAATATAAATATCGACAACAGGAGGGTTTGATGAAAAGGAAAAGCCTGCTTATCATTTCAGCGCTCATTTTGGTTATTAGTTTCATTGGCGCTTCCACCATCTTCTCCCAACCGAACGAAGAAGACACGGAAGAACGTGTGTCATCCAATATGAGAACGCTCAACAAACCAACGAACAAGACCGATGTGACGGAAGTTTCACTCGCTGCTGTGGGGGATCTGTTAATCCATAAAGAAGTATACAATGATGCGAAAACTTCTTCAGGCTATGATTTTAATCCGATGTTTCAAGAGGTCTCCCCCCATCTTTCCAATGCCGACATTACCTTTGCAAATTCAGAGAGCATCATGGGCGGTGCGGCCATCGGCGTATCCACCTACCCTTCATTCAACACCCCCTTTGAATTAGGGGATGCGTTAAAAGCGAACGGCATTGATATTATTTCCATGAGCAACAATCATACGCTGGACCGGGGAGTCCCTGCGATTGAAAACGCGATTAATCAATGGGATTCACTGGGAATTAAAAAGGTGGGTGCCTACTTGTCACCGGAGGAAAGAGATAGGATCACAACGATCAAAAAGAATGACATCACTTTCTCCTTTCTGGCTTACACCTATGGAACAAATGGAATCCCGACCCCTGATGGAAAACCTTACCTGGTGAACAGGATTGATAAAGATCTGATTGCCTCTGACATTAAGAAGGCCGCCGGAGAATCTGATGTCGTCGTCATGAGTTTACATTTCGGCAATGAATATGAAAGAAACCCGAGTACAGATCAGAAGGAATTGGCAGCCTTTGCGGCCGAACAAGGAGCAGATATTATACTCGGGCATCACCCGCACGTGCTGCAGCCACCGGAATGGATTGAAAATACAGATGGGTCTCAAAGTCTCGTTTTTTATTCTCTCGGTAATTTTCTCTCCGGCCAGGAGGAAAAGTACCGGCGGATGGGTGGCATAGCGGGAGTGACTGTGCAGAAAGTAAAAGGTATAGAGGGAACATCCATCGATATAAAGGAACCACGGTTTAAACTTACGTATGTAGACTTTGCAAATGATCAGGATTTCAAGATTCTCCCTATGAAGGAATTTGATCATGACATGTTCGAGGAACTATCCAAACACATGAAAACATCCATCCATGATCTATCGGTAAACTAAGCAAAAAACGCACGCTCTTCCTAAGAGCGTGCGTTTTTTGCTACTGAAAAGGACACCATCGATTCAAAGGATTCGTTTCCTTAAAAACTCGCAGCTCGTCCTTTGGCATCAATAACACCAACCTGCTCTTATGCTTAAGAGTTTTTTGGTCAACTTCTCCATGACTTCTTCTAAATACAATAATTAGATTATCGGAATAACAAGTAGCAGCCGCCTAAAAAGACGATGAATAGGATGCTTAAGAAAATACTCTTTATGATGCGTCTTTCTTTAGTTTTAGGAATAATACCGAAAACATAACAAAAAATGAACAAGCGTATGAAGAAAATGAAAAGAACTCAATAACTCCAGACAATGTTAAAGTTTCATTGTCCCAAAATGAGCAGAACATTACCTCTGAATCAGTTCTAAACTGTTTCTCATCAAACAAATGCTCTGAAGAAACTGTAAAGCGAGAATTAAATAATGTTCATTTAAATGAAATGACTGAAAATGTAAGGATCACTCCTGTTAAAGAAGATGAAGAAATCATCGTTAACATTGACGGCCCACAACCCCAAAAAATAAGTTATATAACAAAAACGCTAAAGAACGATACTGCATCTATTTCGGATGAGGTTGTCGATGGTCATTCATTCGTAATTAGCAGTCAGGGGGAGTACAGTATTCTTTTAACAGCACAATGGGAAGATGAAAATGGAAAGTTTGAAGGCAGTGTTTCCAAAGCTGCTAAATTAAATGTTAAGTAGATCGTTGTTTACAAGATTAAAAAGAACAATATTATCAATCATCTTTTATCCTGCAGGACCTCTGACTTCTTGAATCTATCTTTGCCATGCAAGCCCGAGCTAAAGGCCCCCCTTTTATGAGGTGGGGTTTTCATGCACATTTAATTCATAAGTGATGAGGTTTTTGTTATGAACAGGTAAAATATGATGGCTTCAACACGAACCAAAATCAACACATTCTTTAATGTATGATCTTTAAGCTGCACCAAATAACCTATACCCCAAACTACCGTTACCAGTATTGGAATTAAAATTACTGCAGCATTTTCTTCAAGAGCAAATGCTGCAACAGCCCAGGCTAAGAAAACGCTAAAACCTACAGCCAATACGCCTATAATTATATTTATCATATGTATGTATTTATTCGCCATTACAGCCCTCCTACCTTCCAAATGTAACAATTTAATGATTTTAATCATTCTACCTCAAACAGATGTTAACAATGAACGAATGCCAGGGGCAATTTCCCACGCTATGGACAAAGCAGTCAAATTCCCTGTCAGGGCCATCGCCGCCGGCACTTTTATCAAAGATATCGTCTGATCTACATCAGCCACAGCGCTTTCCCTTCTTCTATTGTAAAAGAGAAGTACGTCACAAAAAACTGCTGCAGACTCTCATCCGAAGTCCCCTCCACCCATTCACGATAGATATCCAGTAATGTATGGACACTTCCTCCGCAGTACTTTTCTACGAGCTCGGAAACGACGTGGGTACTTCTCCAATAATCATAAAAAGCGGCGGATAGCGCTTCACTGCTTCCTCCCCGGTATCCCGCCGCACCAAATTGATCAAGCGGATATGTTCCGTATTCTTCCTTATATTTGTCGATCAATAAGCGTTCGGCCTCCATGATGGTCTGGCACCGGTCTTTACTCAAGATCAGTGTTCTTGGTATGTAAAAGCAGAGTCCCTCTTCAAACCACATATCCCGGGCATCTTCTTCCTCCCATGTTTCAAACTCAGAATGAAAAACATCGGCGTGGTGAGTAAGTTCATGAGCGGCAATTACAGCCACATCTTTTACGGTCAGGCTGTCATAATACCTCTCCGCTTCCGGTACTCCTGCTGCACTTGGTCTATACAACTCTTTCCACGTCTCTACCACAGGATGAAGGTGAATCAGATCCCTGGAGGTATACGCCGGAAGTGGAATGGTCGAATAAAGTTCTGTTGCTGATGGAACATCATGAAAAACGATGCCCCGCGGTGATTCATACGAGGAAATTGTCCTGAGCTGTTCAGAAAACCTTTCAAGCTCTTCCAGCATCAGCTTCCCGCTTTTTTCGATGGATTGTACATGGGATGTGTCGGTTACAGATACGGCGTATTTCATCGAATCCCCTTTCTCTTTTAAAACCGGAGTGACCCTCTGAATCCGCGGGCGGCATAGTAGGATTCCGCCCCATTATGATAGGTGAATACACGCCCGTAGCGGAAATCACAGAAAATCGCCCCGCCTTTGGAGCGGACGTCATCCGGCGTTTTTACCCAGCTGGATGTTTTCGTATCATACTCTCCCGTTTCCTGAAGAAAACGGTATTCCTGTTCAGAAAGCATTTCGATGCCGATGTCCCCGGCCAGGTCCACTGCTGATGTTTCCGGTTTGTATTTCTTTCTCGCTTCCAGCGCCTTCCGATCATAGCAGACGCTCCTCCGTCCTTTTGGACTTTCCTTCACACAGTCAAAAAAGACAAGCTCATCTTTCTCTTCATCGTAAAAAACCACATCCGGCTCACCGCCCGTCTCTTCCATACGATAAAGCACAGCGTTTTTTTCAGAGTGAGTGTTCAGCTTTCTTTCTACAACAGCCCACTGAATTCCCTGATGACGTTCCGGGTGCTTGTCAAAACGCTGCTTCAATGAAGATCGAAGTTGATCGCTTTCCTCTTGAGATAAAAGCTTTTCCTTAGACATGCTTTTTCCTCCTTTAACGTTTCTTTGTTCCGATCCTATCGCAGTCCAAAATTCAGTGCTCCCCTTTTCCCAAATAGGAGGCCGGGTGATCAGGACAGACGAAGACACGGAAGGATCCTTTATCCATCCTGATGATCACTTTCCGCAATCTTTTTCAACTGTTTCCCAATAAACTGCAGGTTGCGGGCAATGACAATAAGAACGATAGCGATGAATGCTAAAGCAATGGTAATCAAGCATGAGCCTCCTTTTAATACTTTCCAATAAATTCTTGGAACTGAATGCTAAAACCGGTTAATAAAACGATCCCTGTAACCAGACATCCGATGTGAATGATCCGTTGAAACGTATTTTCTTCTTTTACCTTCCGAATGGTAACGAGCGAAAACAAGTTCAGCAGCACACCAAATAAAAGAGCGAAATCGATGACACCCCTCTCCTTATCTTTGGATGTTGTCTAACATATAAGCTTGTTCCATTCATTCTAGGATTTTCATAATAAATCGTTTCATTGTTTTTACTCACCATTCCTCCGTATACAGGTAAATCTCTCCTGCCCTTGATCTTCCGAGTACTGACAGAAAGATAAGGAACTCGTGCATCTGACTCCCACTCAACGCTGGGAAAATGTACGCTTGCAGAAACGGATCGGAATGGCCTTAAATGGCATCGTTCAGCCGTCTTGGTTCACAAACCTTTTTAAAATGGTCGTGAGCTGGATCTGGTCTTTTTCCATGCTTCCTTGTTTACCCTATATCCTTTCTCTTCTTACGCTCCTCTTCGACAAAGATTCAAAATCACCTTCCTGATTCCAAGAAAGTATGAAAGTTAGAAAGTATCATATTTCACGTGGTCTGACACAGTTCGATTATTCAACTTAAATATGGGGAATGTAAATTTCCTGATTCTACGGGGAGTTGTGTATTAAAAGTAAACATCCATACCAATAACAGCTGATAAGAACTATGGCAATAAAAAAGCAGTTATTCAAAACGAATAACTGCTTTTTTACGAACCTATGAAATAAATCCACCCGACACGTCCTTCACGTTGTGCACAACAATAAAGGCGTCAGGATCGGTTTCTTTTACAACCCGCTTCAACTTAAGAAGACGGTGGGTATGAACGATAATGTACAGCACCCGGCGCTCCTCCTTGGAATATTCACCTGTTCCATAGAACAGCGTCGCACTGGAAGCAAGCTCCGTCGTAATCCGTTGAGAAATTTCCTCTGTCTTTGGAGAAATGATATTGATGGCTTTTTTCGAGTCAAAGCCACCGAGCACAAAGTCTGTCACGATCTTTCCGACGTACAAGGTGATCAGCGTGTACATGGTGGAGATGGGACCGATGATAAAGATACCTGCAACAACGACCATCGCATCAAGCGCGAACGTCACTCCGGTCAAATCCCACCCGAGCTGATGGTTGAGCATCCGGGCGATAATAGAGGTCCCTCCGACCGAACTGCCGGCCTGATAAATGAAGCCGAAACCGATTCCGGTAATAACCCCGGCAAAAATGGCGGCAAGCAGCGCATCTTCGATCGGATACGCCCAGATGTGTTCGAAAAACCATAGAAAAAAGGAAAATAAGGCCACATTAAAAACGGTTTTGATTACCATCGGCTTCGGAAGATACCTTATGCCGACACCGAGAAGGGCGACGAATATGATTGGTGTCGTAATTCCGGGGGAGATTCCGGTGCCGTAGTAAATCAAAAGAGAAGCACCGACAATACCGCCCTCAGCGATGGAGTTCGGCATCGCCAGCTGCGTCACTGCCAACGCAAATAAAAGAGATCCAATAATAATGTACAGGGTGTTTTTCATAGATTTTCCTCCCATCTCCAACAAAAATGTCATCCACCTTTTCTAGCAGCTTCTTCTATGAGAAGCGAATAGAAAAGGCAGGTTTGTAAATGATTCACTTCAAGATCCATAGATAAACCTGTTTTTCAGCTGAGGAACAAAGGCTCAGCCGTCATTTTTTCAATACGAATTCTTCTTTGTTTTCTCCCCATTCGACGGTCACTCGGATGGTCTGATCACTGGTGAACACGGAAGAGTTACTGCCGGAATGGTGTGTGAATGTTCTGCTTTCCGGGGTATTCTCGAAGTTGATTTCTCCACGCCCTTTAGACGTGATCATTTCATACTCGTATTCTAAATAACCAGCTTCCCCCAGCTGCTCAACATCTCCGTTGAATATCAAAGCAAAATCTTCAGTCGTTTCCTTCTCCGTCACATTCACTTCCATTTCTCCATGCCAATGTTCACTATCTCCTTCATAAATATAGCGTTCCTGATTGGAACAGCTGCTCAGAATGAGTAAACCGAGAAGGGCCGTCATGACCCATCCCTTCTTTTTCATAACACCCCTTCTTTCTATATAGTTTGCAGAGGATGCGATGTCTGCAAAAGATGAAACCCAGGTTATGATAATTATTTCAGAATCCCTCACAATCCTCAATATCCTCTCTGTAAAAAAGAAAAAAAGCTGAAGACACGTCCTTCTTCAGCTTTTCGTGCGTGTTCAGTGTGAACTGACGGGGATATGCTTCTGCTGGGTCGTATCAAACAATCCTTTCGTTGTCAGCTTTAACTCCGGTATGACGGGGAGGGTTAAGAACGATAAGGTCAAAAACGGATGGATATCGACATCATTCTTTAACACGCGTTCCAACGCAACATCGATTTTTTTCAAACCGTCATAAAGCGCTGGTGCGTCCTGCTTGGACATCAGTCCGGCAATTTCAAGCTCCACGGAAGCCAGAACCTTCCCGTTTTGAACGACGGCGAGACCTCCACCAATGGCGTGGAGATGATGGATCGCAGTCAGGATATCCTTGTCACTCGTTCCTGCCGCGACCAGGTTATGAGAGTCGTGAGCGACTGTCGATGCGATGGCCCCATTGTTCATTTTCAGCCCTTTTACGATTCCAAGACCTGTATCTCCCGTGTTCTGATGACGCTCGACCACGACGAGTTTGCTTTGATCACGTTCCTGTGAAGGGACAAACAGCCCGTTTTCGACATCCACACGTTCGATTCGTTTATGTGTCAGCAGCCGGTTGGGGATGACTTCGATGACCGCACCTTGCTTGTGAAAGACAGGGATATCAAGGGAGCCTTCTTTCATTTCAGGAATACGAACGGTGTCACAGACCGATGGAACGACAGGGTCAGCTTCACGCGGATCACCGGCATAGGCCCCTGCCTCCGCCACCTTCACTCCTGCTTTATAGACCGTTTGAACCTTTATGTTCTCTAAATCCTCAAAGAAAACAAGGTCCGCCTCATATCCCGGGGCGACTGCTCCCTTCTCTTTCAGGCCGTAGCATTCCGCTGCGTTGATTGTCGCCATCTGAACCGCCTGCACTGGATCGATCCCATGTTCAATGCTCAACCGGACGTTATCATCGATGCTGCCTTCCTCAATTAATTCGTCCAAGCCTTTATCATCCGTACAGAAAAGGAACCTGTGCGCATTACGATCGGTTACCACAGGAACAATAGATGAAAGATCCTTGGAGGCCGATCCCTGCCGGATGAGGACATGCATGCCCCGCTCAATCCGCTCCAGGGCTTCTTCGCCTGTATTGCATTCATGATCCGTCGTGATGCCGGCGGCCTTATAAATGTTCAGGGCACTTTCATCAAATCCTGCACCATGGCCGTCAATCGGAACACCGAGACGGGAAGCGGTAAGCAGCTTGTCCATCATATCCTCTGCTCCTGATGCGACAGCCGGGAAGTCCATGACTTCAGCGAGTCCGAGCACCTGCTTATGTTTATAAAAGCCCTCGAGGTCATCAGCTGTAAGATACGCTCCGTTCTGTTCAAGGCTTGCAGCGGGCACACAGGACGGCAGCATAAAATAAACATCCAACAGGCAGTCTGCGGCATCATCCATCATGAACTGGATCCCTTCCTTTCCACAGACGTTGGCGATTTCATGAGGATCCGTCACCACAGACGTCACACCACAGGAAAGAGCGACTTTGGCAAATTCACTCGGTCTCACCATGGACGATTCCATATGAACGTGTCCGTCGATGAAGCCGGGCGCGACGTACATTCCAGCGGCATCCACGATTTCTGCAGCCGAATCATAGCAACCCAGACCGACAATGAGACCATCCACGATGGCGACGTCCTTTTGCACCACCCGCTGGTTAAAGACGTCGATCACCCGGCCATTCTTGATGACCATGTCAGCAGAGCGTTTTCCGGCTGACACCTCTATACGTTTTCGTAACTGCTCTTTGTGTTGATCCATGCTCCTGCCCCTTTCTATGAACGAGATAAGCACGTACCGCCGGCTGGTCATCGATATAAAAAAACTCCAGGAAACAGACCTGGAGTTTGACGTTAAGGAGTAATGAATAGACGGGTAACTGTCCATGGTTAGACGTTCCCTTCTCATTCTTTCCTCGTAGTCAAACTATTTACGGTAGTTTGGTAGAGACTTTTGGACCTTATTTCCAACGTTATACGAGTCGTTCTGAAGTTGTGTTTAAAGATATTGTTTTCTATTGTAAGCAGAGACGGTTGTCCGGTCAACAAAAATTTTATAATGTCTTTCTGCGCTGGGTTTGGTTTTCATCATGCTTCTCGAAATCCGCAACCGCCAATCCCACTTTAATTAACACCATAGCCATGACGCCCATCCCGACAAACAGATAGATCATCGTAAACCATTTACTCAAATCCTCCTGCGGGACAAGGCCGGTATTGCCGCTGGTTGGAATCAGACTGCTGAAGGCATAATAAAAGGCATCCAGATACGTCCAGCCCTCCACCCCTCTGTAAAATAACGTACCGGACAGCAGAATGAAAGCTAGTGTCGTCAGCAGCGAGCGGAAGACGGGCTCCTTCATACTCCGGAATAAGGCGCTTAACAGCCGCTTCAATGTTAATAGAAATGAAATCATACGTACGTCCCCTTTGTGATCGAACCATATACCGTCCATTTTACCACAGAGACCAAGAGGAAAAAGCGGAAAAACAGGCCGGCTTTTTGACAAGGCGGTTTCTTTTTCTATATGTTTAAACCCGTATCCCATTGATCTACTGAAGGAGAGACATCATGAAAAATTTGGATTTGTATTTCGACTTATTCGACCGCTCCAGAACGAGTGAACAAGCGGAAGAAGAGCTTCACCAGCTGTTCAGTGAAGATATCGTTTTCGTTCTGAACGGTGACCGTAAAGAAGGCTTGGAGAACTGGAAAGCCTTCTTACGCAGCATTTATGAAAACAACGTGGATTTGAAGCATATGTATGAAGGCTGGAGAAAACATGAGGGAACAGACCTTTATATAACGAGATGGGCCGTCTGCGGGAAACTCGCTTCCGGCAAAGTCTACACCCAGACCGGCATCGACAAGGCGATGCTCAATGAAAATGGGGAAATCACCTACCTCGAAAACATTCCGGATCAGCAGGATTTGTTTGACGCGTACTGATCATAAAAAGGCAGCGCTCCACGTGGAGCGCTGCCTTTTTCCTTTATTCAAAGTCGTACGTTAACTCCCACTTCTGGCGGGCTTCATCCATTAACTCCATCACCTGGCGGGAAAGCGGAAGGGTCCAGTTTTCCCCTTTTTCCAGTATCAAACGGTTCATGGCCTCGACCTCATACTGCAGCGCCTGCTTCGTTTCACCGGCCTCGATCGTTTCAACGGAGCCATCTGCTGTATAGGTGATGGTCGCTTTTTCGGCTCTCGGGAAATCATCCACGGTAATGAAGCCTTCATCACCAGCGATAATCCCGCGCTTCGGCATCTTCGCACGCATCGCAAGGGAGACGACGGCCATTTCGTCATCATCATTCTTCATGACGATGCCGGACTGTTCATCGACGCCCGTTTGATATTTTTTCACGGTCGTATGAAGCTCTGTCGGCTGGCTGGACAGGAAGAAACGGACAAACGACAGCGCATAGGTGCCGATATCCAGCATTCCGCCGCCGGCCAGATCCGGGTTGAAGAAGCGGTTGGATGGATCATCCTCCTTACAGCTTCCGAACGTCACGTTGACCATGTTCACCTTCCCGATTCTTCCAGATTGTATGATTTCGTCCAGCTTCTGATACAAAGGCATATGATACAGGGTCATCGCTTCTGCGACGATGAGGTTTTCAGCTTCTGCAACCTCGACAATTTCCTCAAGCTGTTTTCCGTTCATCGTAATCGCCTTTTCACAGAAAACGTGCTTGCCGTGCTTTAATGCGTCCATAATATAATCATAATGAATGCTGTGTGGGGTGGCTATGTACACGACATCCACGTTGTCATCCAGCATCAGCTGCTTGGTTTCTTCATAGACGTGCTCCACTTGATATTCATCGGCAAAGGCTCGGGTCTTCTCAGGATTGCGGCCCCATACTGCGTATACGCTTCCATTCACCTCCTGGATCGCTCTGGCAAAGCTGCCGGCAATCCCGCCGGGTCCTACAATTCCCCAATTCACTTGTCTCATCTTACATCTCCTCCTCTTTTCATTTCCTGTACTCCTGTTTCTCCGGCCATCAGTACCTTGGTAACGACAGACGTAAACAGCGAGGTATCGACCACACCGGTCACCCCTTTGAAACGGCTTTCCAGATCAGCACTGTCCTGCCCCGCTTCCATATAAACGTCTACTAAGAGGTTTCCATTCCCGGTATATACCGGTCCATCCTGTCCGCTGCTTTGACGGACGTGAGATGCGCGGGCCGTAAACGATTTCAACTTTTGATTTACAAAATGCAGCGCCTGGGGCAGCACTTCCAAAACGACCGGATGGTCATAGGTTAATAAAGGGACAACCTTTGTCTCATCGACAAGCAGAATATATTCCTCTGAGAGTCCAGCGACCAGTTTTTCCATCGAATGAATGCCTCCCCCGCTCTTCAAGGCGTGAAACTGCTCATCGACCTGGTCACAGCCGTCAAATGCTGTATCGATCTTACTAACGTCTGTGATTGAAACGACCTCCAGGCCGGCGTCGATGCAATGCTGTTTCGTCTCCCACGACGGCGTCACTACTTTCACATACATCTTGTTTTCATTAATCAGCGTAATCAGGTGCTTGATTGTACTTCCTCCACCAAGCCCAATGATGCTGCCTTCGGTTATGTATTCCAGTGACTTCTCCGCACACCGCTGCTTCACATCCATCTTCATCCACCACCTTGGGACCAATGTACAGCAAGGGTGTGTTTTCTGCAACTTAGATGCTCCATTTTTATCCAAGTCGTTCTTTTTCCCTGTTTTACAAAAAACCCCCATGCATCCGCTTACAAATGTTTACAACAATTCGTGCTGTGGAACTTCACTTCCACAACAAATAAGGAGGAGATTCATATGGATATTCAAAAACAGCAGCTGGGAGGCCAGCCCAGACAGACCCAGCCTGAGCAGCCTGGGATCGAATCCAAAATGGATCCGGCACCTATTCAGCCGTTCGATTATAAAGGCAGTGAAAAGCTGAAAGGAAAGGTGGCATTAATTACAGGCGGAGACAGCGGAATAGGAAGAGCTGTCGCTATCACCTATGCCAAAGAAGGCGCACACGTGGCCATCAACTATGTCGAAGGTGAGGAATCGGACGCGGAAGAAACGAAGCAGTGGGTGGAACAGGAAAACGTTCAGTGTCTACTTCTTCCAGGGGATGTAACGAAAGAGGAAACCTGCCGCCAGCTTATTGAGGATACGGTCGATCACTTTGGAAAGCTGGATATTCTCATCAACAACTCAGCCGTCCAGTACCCGACGGATGACCTTCAGAACATCTCTTTTGAACAGTGGCAGGAAACGTTCAACACCAATATCCACTCGGTTTTTCATATGACGAAATATGCCCTTCCCCATCTAGGCGAAGGCAGTGCCATCATTAATACGACATCCGTCAATCCATATAAAGGCAATCCTGTCTTAATTGACTATACATCTACGAAAGGTGCGATTGTCGGTTTCACACGAAGCATGGCGGCCAATCTTGTTGATAAAGGCATCCGCGTCAACATGGTCGCCCCGGGTCCGATCTGGACACCATTGATTCCTTCTACGTTTGACGGCGGATCTGTTGAAGAATTCGGCACTGATACACCCATGGGCCGTCCTGGACAACCGGCTGAACTCGTTGGAGCCTATGTCCTTCTTGCATCAAAAGAAGGTTCCTATATGACCGGGCAGTGTATACACGTCAACGGCGGACAGATTATGACTTCTTAATCAACGAGGAAAGGAATGAGACGATGACTATAGCTCAATGGTCGACACGTGAGGTTCAAAGAAAGGTCCATGAATATTTCCAAAAAGCCGATATCCTTCTTAGAGATGAGGAAATCCAGTCCATTGAAGTGAATGATTACGGACTTGGACGTCTTGACGAAATAGGACTGCAGCTGTTTGTCTACATCAACACCGACCGCTACTGTGCGAAGGAATGGGTATTGTTCCCACGCCAGACCTGTCCGGAGCATCTCCATCCTCCTGTAACCGAAAACGATTCGGGCAAACAGGAAACGTTCCGGGTTAAGTATGGAACGGTTTATCTATATGTAGAGGGAGATCCTGTAGAGAACCCTGCTGCCCTTCCCCCGGAAAAAGATCAGGATCATTTTACAGCTTTTCATGAAATCATTTTAACAGCTGGGGACCAATACACGATTCCTCCTAACACGAAGCACTGGTTCCAGGCAGGCGAAACTGGAGCGGTGACAGCCGAATATTCATCAACAAGTACGGATGACCATGACATTTTTACACATCCGGATATCTAACCGAAAGCCCGGCCGCTGCCCGGGCTTTTTTTCATTACTTTTTTCTAAGAATCTGCCTCATATGTTATTTCAACATACTTTCATCCCCCAAAGTCCCTACTCCATTATACCGATTGTTATAGTTGTTGATGATTCTACGTTTAATAAAGGTTTCCTGATGGAATATGCCCTAAATAGATCTGGTAAATAGAGGAGGAAGCTTATGAAATATATCGGTGTCACATTCATTTTGACCGCCGCTGTCTTATGGGGTATGACCGGTGGTGTGGCAGACATTTTAATGGATAAAGGATGGAGCCCTGGGGTCATTTCCTTTTACAGGGGAGCCATCGGTCTCGTCTGTGTTTTCATTTGGTTTATCATCAAGCCGCGCCAGCATATGCCACGCACATATTCGCTCGTTTTATGGGCAGCTCTCGCTGGTGTCGGCGTCGCTGGGAACTTCACACTTTATTTTCTTAGTATAGAATCATCCAGTATTGCGGTAGCGGCAACACTCATGTACACCGCACCTGTGTTTGTGCTGCTTGCTTCTTTCTTTCTGGGAATCGAACGGTCTTCCTGGCTGAAATGGGGCTGTATCGTTTCCGTATTGATCGGGATCGTACTGCTTACCGGAGCCTATAGCAGCAGCGGGGCATCCGTCAATCTGACCGGAGCACTCACTGGACTGGGCTCAGGCCTGTCCTACGCTCTGTTCATTTTCGCCTTTAAAAAAGCAGCCGCAGAAGGAAGCGCACCAACCACTCTGACGATTTCCTTCATCGTTTTCAGCATCCTGTTGTTTTTCTATATGGATATTCAGGAAGCAGCTTCTGTTCTTACATCAGAGGATCTGCCTCTGTTCATCGTACTCGGATTGATCGGTGCAGGCATTTCCTTCGTCCTCTATGTATTCGGGATTAAACGGACAGCTCCTACTACAGCTTCCATTGTTGCTATGGTGGAACCGGTCACAGCCTCCATTTTCGGCGTCCTTATCCTCAGTGACAGCTTATCGCTCATCCAAGGGGCCGGCATGGTTATTATCCTGATGACGATTACGCTGCTTTCCTTTAAACAGGCTCAAGATTGAGTCCAAAAAAAGCCGATCCAGTTACTGGACGGCTTTTTTTATATCTATTAAATTTTATTCCTTTTTCACTCCGGAAATGACAGCTATAAGAAAGAAAACAAAATACACAAGGCCTACTCCGATCAATATGTTCATGACTACATCCATACGTACGCCCTCCTCCAATTAATAGAGTTTGTTTCTATAGCTCTCATCGAGCCGGTCCTGAATCGAATCCACCGTGGAGTTCGGAAGCTTGGCATGTGTAAACAGCATGCGGGCGGCAGAAGGACGTTCCCCTTCTGCGATCCAAGCTTCCGGCTGCCAGAGTTTTGAGCGTATGAGGGCTTTGGCACAGTGAATAAAACACTCCTCCACCTCCACTGCAATGCCGAGCTCAGGCGGACGTCCTTTGACCGCCATTTTTTTCAGCATATCCTTATCCTTTATAATCTGCGCATGCCCTTTGATTCGGAGTGTTTCTCCAAGTCCCGGGATGAAAAAGAGCAGACCGGCACGTGGATTGGTGATAATATTGCGCAGGGAATCGACTCGCTTGTTCCCGGGTCTTTCCGGTATCACAAACTGTTTTTCGTTTAAGATATGGACAAAGCCGGGATGGTCCCCTCTCGGCGATGCGTCCGGCTGCCCCTTTTCACCTGAGGTCGTAAGTACTAGAAACGGAGATTTAGAGATAAAATCCATACAGCCGTCATCAAGGAAGGAAATAACCTTACTTACCACGAGATCACTTGGATCTCCGACATGACTCTGAAGCTCTTTTTCATCCGAAATCGTCTCCTTGAACCGATACATCCGCTTCCACCCCTTCTATTTCTTATAAAAACGCCGCCCCCACAATCAATAAGACAAGAAGAGGGAGGAAAACAAAAATCATGATCAGCACCTTCACGTTTTCCACATCCCTAAACATCGTCCTGCGATTGAGATACAGCATGAAAGCAAGTAAAAGAATCGATATCCCTGTCAGCCATCCGTACATGCAGACTCCCCCTCCTTATCTTATTTATGGCAGGATGTCTTTAATATCATACAGATGATCCATTAAAGAAAGACCTGTCAGCACAACCCCCAAAGAACTGTAAAGGATGGTTTTCCGAACACTCTCCCCTTTTTTTACATCAACGGCAATCCAGTACAACGCTGCGAAGATGGAAATAAAAAACACCCAATAGTGGATGGACTGGTCGTTCACCAAATCCACAAGCATACTGACTTTCCATTGATCCTCTTCAGGCGGCTCATACACCACCGTTTCCTCCGCCACTCCGTAAGCGTTGTTTTTCTCCAAAGTGAGAGCTGTATGGTCTTCATTGACCATTTTCATTCCGACTGTGTCGTAGCCGAGTGGATAATAGTGGAGCGAATAAGCGAGGAGGAAGGAAAGACCGAAGGCAGCCAGTGCAAAACCTATATAGCCTAGCTTCCTTTTCCACGTCTTGTTTTCATTGAATTTCATGATGAGCCTCTCTTTCCTCAATAGATATATATCTAAATTCTATAAGTTATGGATGTTTTTGTCACACCCTCTCATCGCTTTCCTTTCATCATTCTCTCGTGATAGTTAAGTGAATAACAAAAAAGAACGGTCCTTAAGAACGATCTTTTTCTCTCCTGGTTATGTTCAATTATCAGCTTTCCTCCAGATGCGGTCCCGATAAAGACAACCATTGCCACAACATTGGGAGCACTGACCAACACCATCCTGACACCTCGGTAGCACGCGCTTTTTTGTCCAAAGGTCTCCCCCTTCAAGAAATAAAAAGGCTGTACTACATTTGTATGTACAGCCTCACTCTTATCCCGGTACTTATTGATAGGGGGTTCCTTCCAGTAAAGGCATGACCCGCTTTAAATCACGTAGATCTTCAATGACAACATCCGCCTGTGCCAGTTCTTCCTCCCGCGCAAAATCAAAGCGGCATCCCACGGCTGTAAATCCATTTTCCTTGGCTGCCCGGATATCAGACAGTCGGTCACCGACGACTGCCCCTTCCTGTATAGCATGCTTTTGGATAATTTCCTGAACGCGCCTGGATTTATCAAGAGAGTCGATTTGTTCTATGCTGAATGTCTCCGATACCCACCGGTCAAGGTGATAATATTCTACAATGGTCTTCAGGTACCTTTTCAAACCATTACTGGCGATGTATACCGAAACCTCCTGACTTTTCAGGTCTTCCATCGTTTCCTCCACCCCTGGATACAAGGATCCCCTGCCATTCTGAATATTGCTGATGAGCCTGTCTAAAAAGAGCGCATCCACTTCGTTTCTTTCATACGTAGTGAACTCAGGCAGCAGGGTCTCCCACACTTTCGGAAGAGGCACGCCCATAATCCGCTGATATTCAGCCAGCGGAGCTGCTCCTTTCCATTTATTAATTTTTCTCAGTTCCTGGAAAGTATCTTCAAGAGAGGCTTCCAGAATTTGATTGGTTTGAAATAGTGTTCCGTCCATATCAAAAATGATGGCTTTTGTCATAGTATCCTGCCTTCCGCTTTTCAGTCAGTTTTTTTCTGGTCCATTAAAAGGGCCCATTACTCAGGCCGGTTGGTGGATGAGGAAAGGTCCGAACACCAGGCCGATTCTCCCTATAATAATCAGTCCCAGCCATTTTCTTTTTTCTACAAGTTTGTTGCGACAGCCGCTAGTGAAGTTATAAAGATGACGCCACCTCCCCGGTAGTCAAGGAAATCATGCTCTATAAACAAGTCAATCAGAAAAAGATCAGCAGTTATAGACAACACAATCAGTCCAAAAAATCGAAAAATTTATCGATAGGCATCCCTCCACTTTTGTGGAAGATTCATAGATATCCTATATGTAGATGCAATGGTTTCATTGTAATACAAATTGGAATTGTTTTCCTCATCAAAGAGATAAATCTACTAAAAATGGAAAGCAATTAAAATCAAAAGAGGTCCGCTCAATACACCAATGGCCACATACATCCAATGCCCATGGATTTTCACAGGCAGATCGTTCAACATGATCGCTCCCCATCCGATGACAACGATGAATGTTATAATAATCGCTGAAATACCCGTCTCCACGACATCTTCCCCCTTGTAAGAGATTCGATGATTTCATCACCAAGATATAGATAAAATACCGGGAACCTCTTCAGATGATCGTTTCTATAAACAGCCACTTGTTATAGGAAAACAACAAAAATTATATTCCAAAAATGTTTGCTAAACCAAGTGACGGGAAAATATGTTCTGAGGGGGAATTTAAAATGGAATTACTCCAATTCCTTAGGGGGGAAATGTATACTGGAATAAGTTTTCACAACGAACATAACAATCCTGTCTGCTGTGACCTGGGGGCGTTGACCTCTAACGAGCAGCTTTTACTCTTTATGAGATTAAAACCAACGACAGTAAAGTACTTTCCCATGGAAAGAAATCCGTACTTAATTTGTTCAGACCAACACCATTCGCAAACTTATTTCCTTACTACATGACCTGGGCATACCGGGGGTCCGCGGAATTCCCGGCAGTCCCCCTCCCTTTATAATACATCCCGCTTCAAATTCCAATTATTTCAAAATGAACAATGATGCGCAACTTGAAAAAGGCTTATCCACTCATGGATAAGCCTTTTTCTTATGAAGAAAAATCCTGTTCATTCTGTAATGATTCTTTCACGGGTACAGTGGCCGCACTTTTCGAACTGACCCGCTGCAGCATATATTCAAGCAGAAACAGGTAATCCTGTTGATGTCCTGTATTCTTCGAAAGCTCGGACAGCTGTTCAATAATATACAGGCAGTCATTTTCATAAAGGCTGTAATTATCAAAACCGAGGATCGTCTGGCGCGCAAACTCCCATAAATCTTCGTGGACGTCCTTCTCCATCGTTTTACTGAGCAGAGAAACCATCGTCAGCAGTTCCGTCATGACCGTCGAATTCTGGTCCGCATATTCCCTGATGGATGCGAACCCTTTATGAAGGTAGTAGCGGAAGTCCTTCTGGTTCAAAATGACCCTGAGGCTTTCCTCCTGATCAAAGAGATAAGGGGAAAAATTGGTCGACTGACCGATCCGCTTCAAAAGATCTGTGATCTGGTGGATGGTATTGGTCACCGTCAGCGGGTCGTTATGACCGAGCGCTTTGATGGCGACTTCTGCAAGTTTGATTAAACCATACTCCAGGTCCTGAATCTCCGTTTGTTTCACACCGATTTCGATGGACTTGAAGTACCGTTCCGGATCAACCTTAGAACCGGATTCCCAGTAGCTGAACACCGGTGTCCCCTCCACCACAAATTCACCAATCCGGACATCGAACCGCAGGATCCCTTCATCTCTGGAAGCCTGCTTGACGAGCCTTGCAAAATCGGCCACCTGCAGATACCCGGACTGAGGGGAGGTTATGACTTTCCTATCCTCTTCAGGCGGGAGTGAGTCAGGATCGACGTCTTTATCAAGGTGAAAAGGAGCCAGCTCCTTTTCCAAAGCCGTCTGGACTGATTGAGATTTGGCGTTCATATTGTAGCTGATGTTATGAACCTGCATCCATGTCGTCGTATGGTTGATGAAATAGATGAAGGTGACGGCAGCTATAATCGCAGTCAGGATTGACAGGACCGGCGTTGCGGCAATGTACTCCTCTTCCTCATGCGTCACATACAGGAAGTTCAGCAGCACATAAATGAAGCTTCCGTTAAAAATACCGAGCACGTGCTGGGTCGCCCGGTCACTCACGAAGTTGACAAGCATTTTTGATGAAAACTGCCCGCTGAACGTTGTTAAAGCGACGAGCAGAGAGTTGATTGTAAAGGCGCTCAGTGTAAGGACGCCTCCGACGAGCGCACTCAGCAGCACCTGCAGCGTCTGACCGCTGAACCCGATTGCCGGTGGCAGATATAAACTGACATCCACGATGTAGTCGAGGTAAAAAGTGAAGGCGGACAAGCCGACCGCCCCGAGAATATACCAAAAAGGCATAAACCACAGCGTCGATTTCAGCTCACTCCTGCGCTGACGTTTGGACATGTTAAAATATTTCTTTATATAGTAGAAGAAACCCATAAGCGGCACACCATTCTGTTCTAGAGTATTGGAATTCTTCTAATTCCTTCCCTTGAACGGTCGCCGCTAACCTGATTTCGTTTAATTCTTCAGGGTGGATGCAGGAATTGACCGATATATCGCAGATTTGACTGATATATTCAGAAAAAGATCGATATATTGCAGATTTAGTCGATATATCCGAAAAATAATCGATATACGCAGAAAAAAACCGATATCCATATGTGAGCGGACCTTCAAAAGATCAGTCTTCCTTAAAAGCCGCAGCCAGGAACATTGAAGCGTCCTGCTTCATGAATATCTTCTCCCCGTGGTGAAACGTGTGAACATGGGAAGACACAAAGCCTGCTTCCTTTAGAAGATTCTGTAGATCTTCGTGATAAAAACCGTTATGCACTTTAGGGTGGTTGATTTGGTCGTTTTTATCAAAATCGACGATGAGCAGCTTCCCGCCCCTGTTCAAGAGGTGGAACAGCTTCTGTAAAATGTCCTTGGTGTCCGGGATGTGGAGCAGCACAAGAGAGACCAGTACGATATCCGCCTGTGGTTCCGGTGTTTCTTTAGTATAATCTGCACAGAGAACAGAGGCATTGGTGATGCCGCTGCGTTTGATCTTCTCTTCAGCGATTTTCAGCATCTGTTCAGAAGAATCGATAAGCTGGACGGACTTCACTAGATCCGCCAATGCCAGCCCCACCAAACCTGTCCCTCCTCCATAATCTACAAGGAACTTGGTAGAACTGTCTTCCAGTTCTTTTCTTACTTCTTGAACGATATAACCGGCCGTTTCTTTCCTCTCGGGCGAATCGTAAGTTGCCGCTAATTGTTCGAATACGTTGTCGTCCATATTTCCACCTCCATTCCTATTTAAAAAACCGGCCGGAAATCCGGCCGGTCTGCTTCTTACTTTTGATCGGTCTGTGCTTTGATCGCTTTTATTGTGCCCGTATGTACCCCTTCGTGATACAGCGTGAAATTCAAAATTTCACCAACGGTTTTCATGGATAGAAACTCCTCTGCTGCCTCGTCATCAAGTTTTCCTGTGAGAGCTTCCTTCAGAAGTTCCGGCTGGTGTTCGAGATGTTTTCTCAATTCATCAAGAGTAGGAACACTGCCTTCCCAATCCGCCGGCTTCGTTCCCGGAGCGAACAGCTGGAAAAAGCGCGGAGGCGTGTCGACCTGTGTACCGGCGAACTTGGCTATCATCCCATTTTGAGCAGCAACAATATGGCCGAGATTCCATCGGATATTGTTGGCAAATCCTTTCGGTTGGAGATCCGCCTGCTCTTCCGTGATTCCATCTAAAATTTTCAATGTTGCTTTTCTCACTAATGCTATTTGTTGAAAGATTTGTTCTTCGTTCATGCTACCAACTCCCTTCTCTCCTATTCTATCCTTCTGTGCTGTATTTCTCAAAGAATTGGAGACTGAAAGGCAGCATTTAGAATCTGAAGATAATCTTCTTTCGTAATCGTCCGGGCATTGCTCGGGGTCGAGTTGTTGCGTTCCGCAAGTTCAGCCATCCGCTCGAAGTCCTCTTCCTGAACCGCAGGTATTTCACTCAAAAGAGGAATGTCCAGCTGTTTTGTGAACGCATAGATTTGACGGACGAATTTCTCTACGGCCTCCTCATCCGAATCGTTATCTTCTGCCATCTTCATAAGCCGGGCCATTTCCGCGTGCAGCGGCACGTTTTCCTGCGCATTGAATTCCATGACATGAGGAAGGAATATGGCATTCGCTACGCCGTGCGGGGTATCATAGAGGCTGCCAAGCGCTTCCGCCAAGCAGTGGACAGCCGCTACATCCGCTGACCCAAAGCATAGACCCGCAAGCAGGCTTCCCTCCTGCATTTTCGCCCGTGCCTGAAGATCTGCTCCGTGTTCAAACACTTGAGGAAGATGCTCGACAATGACCTCCATCGCTCTTGCTCCCATCGCCTGTGATACAGGGTTCGTCACCTTACACGAATACCCCTCGATAGCATGGACAAGGGCATCGACTCCTGTTGCTGCCGTTACGTCCTTTGGTACCGTCAACGTCAGTTCCGGGTCCAGCACAGCTGTTACCGGACGGAGCATCGCGTGCTTCAGCGTGATTTTCCGGTGCGAGTCCGCGAGTGTAATGACCGAAGAGCGGGTAACTTCTGATCCGGTTCCGGCCGTCGTTGGAATACAGAGGATCGGTGCCGCATTCGTATAAGCCCTCTTCCCCTCTACATAGTCCTCGGGACGGCCGCCGTTCGGGCCAAGAAGCGCCACCGCTTTTGCCGTATCGATGGGACTTCCACCGCCAATCGCAATGACAGCCGAAGCTTTTTCTTTTTGAAACACTTCCACTCCCATCAGGCATTCCGTATCGCGTGGGTTCGGAGATACCTGGTCAAAATCCACCACACGATAGCCCGCATCTTCAAGAGAATCTAAAACAGGCTTTACGATTCCAGCCTTTTTCACACCTGGATCGCTCACGACCATCACGGTTGCCCCCGGCTCTGTCATCTCCTTCAGCAGTCCCGGTACTTCCTTGGAACGTCCAGGTCCCATCACAATTTTAGTCGGGCAGTAGTAGTCAAAATTCAATAGCAAAACCTCCTCTTCTATTTATCCGGCCCTCGGCCCTGTGTTTGAGTATGTACGCATGCTTCCTTTGCGTGTATCAGCTCGGTCCCCGTCCCTCGATTCCATTTATTCTCGTCACCATTTCTACTATACATCTTTTCACATAATATTCCGACAGATCAAACACTCTTTTTGATCAAAAAGAGTGTCAGCTCGTATAGAAATTCCTGTTTCTTTACGAGCTTTTTTCTTCCTTACCGCCAGGAGCGAAAGCCCCTTCCCTTTCCGCGGACGAGCGCCCGAGCTTCCTGACCAAGTCAGCGGAGGGCGTGCCCCCGGCATTCATCCACCAACAAGCGGAGTGTGACCCTTTACACGACAGAGGGACAACTCTAACTGATTACAGGCTTTTTACGCTTTTTCCTCAAAGGGAGTGTCTTTTCCTTCATACAGTGGCAGCGAAGGATCTCAATCATTACCTGACCTGTTCTCAGGTATTAGAATGGAGTGACGATGAATGATACGAGGGCGGCCAGGAATTTATTTCCAAGTGATGAAACCTATGATACCCTTGGATTATCTACTTTCACGATGTAACCATTGAGAGAACAGGTTGATTCAGTTACAAGTAATGGAAAGAGGTGTTTATTTGAGGAGAATATGGCTCCCTTTATTAACATCCGTTGGGACAATGGCTCTATTATATTGGATTGGAGATCTATTTCATGTATCTCTTTTCAGGTTTTCATTCGAATTAAATGAACCACTGGAAAATGGGTTTTTTTTCGATGTGGATATTGAAATATCACCGATTGTTATCGGCTTAATCGTTGGATTTATTGTGGAACGCAGACTTAAAGTCTAAAGTAAATAAAAAAGAGACACACCAGCTCTGTTAGAAGAGCGATGTCTCTCTTTCTGCCTGTTACCCGCGCAGGATTTTTTCCATAGCCTTGCCTTTCGCCAGTTCATCCACCATCTTATCCAAATAGCGGATTTCCTGCATGATGGGTTCTTCAATGTCTTCCACCCGGACACCACAGACAACCCCTTTGATCAGCTTACGTGACGGGTGAAGCTCAGGCGCTTCCTCGAAAAAGGTTTCAAAATCCGTCTTTTCTTCCAAGTGCTCCTCCAGCTGTGCCTGGGACAGCCCGGTATGCCAGCGGATGATTTCGTCCACTTCTTCTTTGGTGCGTCCTTTTTTCTCAGCTTTTGCGACGTAATGAGGATAGACACTGGCAAAACTCATACTGTAGATTTTATGTTTGGTCATTCCACGACACCTTCCTTTTAACAGGATCTGTATCAGTATTATAGCATGGTTTTACGATCCGCTATTCCAACCCAGCAGGAATTCCTCGATAACATTCGTAACTTCGAACGGTCCGGATTGCTGATTGGAAGGAACCACTGTGATGAGGCCTGCATCCGGATAATAGGAGGAACGGAAGCTGACACCGGGATCAAAGCCCGTGACGTGGTAGTTGTATATATGCCCGTCTTTTTGGTTCATCCAAATCCCGTACCCGTAATGAATCGTTTCATTCACCTGCACGTGAGGATGCAGAAGCTCATTGGTCATCTCTTCGCTCAGCAGTTCATATTGGAATAAAGCTTCCCAGATCTTCGCCATATCCGGAGCTGATAAAAACGCGCCGCCATCTGAACCGCCTTGTTTGGGTATCGAATAAACATTCGTCCGCCATGTACCCTTTTCCTTGTCATCGATATAGCCGATCGCTGTATTGACCGGGAGCTGATCGAGAGAAAAATACCCGGAGTCATACATCCCGCAGTGATCAAAAATCTCTGATTGAACATAATCCGTATACGTCCGTCCTGTTTGTTCCTCAATGATTAACCCAAGCAGAATATAGGCCGCATTGTTGTAGTGGAACCGCTCACCCGGCCTGCCGTTCATCGGTTTCTTTTGAAAAAGGGGCAGAAAATCCTTGAGCGTTTCGATTTTATAGACAGGCACATCCTTCCATAAATTCTCGTAATCCCCCATTACTTCTTCATCAAAATAATCCGGCAGGCCGGACGTATGTGTTAACAGGTGATGAATGGTTACATCCTTATCAAAATAAGGGAATTCAATCGCCAGACAGTCGGACAGTGGTGTATCAAACTCCAGCTGTCCTTTTTCCACAAGCCGGCAGACGGCCACAGCGGTGAACAGTTTGCATCCGGAGGCGGTTCCGAAACGGGTGTTGTATGTATTCAGCCTTTTCTCCGCTCTGTCTGCATTACCATAGGCCTTCTTCAAAAGCACCTGTTCCCTGTCCTTTACATAGACGACTCCGGAAAAGTTGATTTCCTTACATTTATCGTGGATCACTTCCTGCAGCTCTTTATGTATTCTCATCGATTTCCTCCGCTCCATTTTGTTTCGAATGAACCACCGAGATCTCAATCAAGGAAAACTAGCGGCTTCGGTTTCGGCCAGCCATTTATCGACAGCTTTGACAGGGAAATAATATTCGTAGCCGATTTTCACATAAGGGATCTGACTCTTCACAACATCGCCCTCTTTCTTCGGAAGAACCTTTTCTATCTGCTCGTCACTGAGACCCAGGTAATCCTGAAGTTCCAAATAACTCATCAGCTGAGGATCCTCAGGCTGTTCGCGGACTATAACCTGTTCACCAGCCTCATGGGAGCTCTGCGTGAGGGCATTGGAAAGAATAATCGCTCCTGACAAGATGCAGGCGCCTACAATTAATAATGACATGTTGGTCGTTAATTCTTTCATGACCATCCTCCTTTACGGCCCTATTATTCCAAAACTCCCCTGGAACCTCAATCCTTTTTGGAAAAACCGTACAAGAAAAGACTATTCGTTGCGCTCTTTCTGCCGGAGACCGTACATATAAAAAGCGGGGAGGACCGAACAGACAAAAACGATTCCTCCAACCAACAGACCGTCCATCACGTTGTACCCATTCGTCAAGGCGGTGAAAGTGACAAATAAAAGAGAAATCAATGTGATTACACCGAGAGATATGTACAACCGTGTCACGGGGGACCGTTTTGTTTTCTCATGCTCCACACTGATACTCATAGAAAGGTAGGCATTAATCACTCCTGTCAAAATGAAAACAAACCAGACAGGATTGTCCGTCATCCCGTCCATCCCATAGTTAATCAGATCATAAAGCAGGATTCCGATCATTCCTAAAGTCTGGACAATAAAAGTAATCCTGATGTTTTTTAAATTTTTCAACTGCAGACGTTCATCTTTAATTTTTTCCATTATTTTCACTCCTTTCGTTCCTGCCAGAATACCTCATCCAACGTTTGGTTAACGGCATAACAGATCTCCAGACACAGCTTCAACGTTGGGTTGTAACGGCCTTTTTCAATCAAGCTGATTGTCTGACGTGTCACACCGACCTTCTCTGCAAGTTCCTGCTGGGTTAAATCCAGGCTGACACGCGCGATCTTCACTTTATTTTCCATAATTATCTATCCCTTCCTCATCAATGTAACATATAAGTTACATAATGCAATGCATATATTCCATTTATCACAAAAACAGCCTTACTGCTTAAAAACGGTTATTAAAAAAGACCCACCCGGATGTCGAGTGGATCTTAAGCCTTTACTGCTTAGAGAAATCCGGAAGAACGCCTTCCTGCTGGAATTCACGGAACAGGCGGGTAAACATTTCTTCACTGTCTACAAATTTGTGGAATCCATATTCTCTGAGTTTTGTTGTAGATGTCATCACATCATAATCACAATTGAAAATGAAGTCTCCAAAGCCCCATAAGGCCAATTTGTCATAAGGAATGTCCTGCAGGTGGTATTTCTCTTTCATCTGCTCCCATAACTCCTGCTTGTCGGCCATCATCTCAGAGAGTTGGATTGGCGGCTCTGCTCCTGCTGCTTCCATATCAAAATAGTCGGCAATCGTCTTCCACATGTGCTCCCAGCGGAAGTAATCCCCGTTCGTCACATTGAATATTTCAAATGCGCAGGATTCCTCAACCGCAGCCCACTCCACACACTGAGCGAGAAGGGTCGCATCTGTTACCTGAGCAAGATACGGATGCGCTTTTCCAGGAAAACGAAGAGGCAGACCCAGTTCCTTGGATATCGAAGCGTAGGCGCCGATCACCATAGCAAGGTTCATGGGCTTTCCGACTGAATACCCGCAGACGACATCTGGACGGAGGATTGTCCAGCTCCAATCTTTCCCTTCCTGTGCCCGGCGCATATAGTCTTCCTGTGTAAAGTAGAAGTTCGGCGGCATATGGCGGGCGTCCGTTTCCTTGGCTGGCGTTTTAATAGGTCCGAGATGCACGCCGTAGGCTTTTGCCCCCTGCATCAAAATCACACGCTCCAAGTGGTCCGCGTTTTTTTCTACGGCATTTAATGTATTTTCAAACATCGTCTGATTGACCTCCACCTGCTTTTGAGGATCAGATTCATAGTCCTGATATGCCGCATAAATGAAATGGGTCACTTCTGAGAACGATTCCAGATTCTCCTGGACGTTCTGACCATCCATCATATCCGCTGAAACATAAGTGATATCCGATGGATCATCAGGGATATGACGGGCAATGCCGATAACATCCCAGCCCTCCAGCTTACTCAGGTGCCTGGCAATGTAACTGCCGATCACTCCTGTAGCTCCGGCAACGACAGCTGTTTTCTTCTGCATATTCCATACCTCCCGGATCAGATTAATGTGAGTTTCACATAAGTATGACTTTACCCGCGATATTCTTCCTCCAAACAACTTCCATTCCAATCATGGTGAAAAAAGGAAGTTCAAGCACCTCTTTCAGGATGACTAATTGATCATTTATGCCTGCCTTTTTTTGGTTTTTTCCGATCACTGAGAGGAGCAATCCAGAAGCCAATGACAAAGCCGGCAACCAGCATTCCTATTAAATGATTCCAGTCGATCGCACCATCATTTATGTATCCCAGGATAACAGAAAACGGGCCCAGTATGCCCCACATCAGAAGGACGGACATGATTCTCTTCTTCAAACTCATGTCCCCGCCTCCCTCAACGTCCGGCTGATATCAATCCCTGGATTATTCCTCTGCAGAAGGCGAAGGAAAGCCTTCTCATCTTTGGGAGAAATATGTGTAATGGCATGGTCGGACGAATGGATTTCGAGACGCCTTACCGCGAGTGCAGGAGCGGCAAACGGACTGTTTCTCTGCTCCACTCTATGAATATCTTCGATGCGGATCTTTTTTCTCATCGGACCAAATTGAATGTGCAGACAGCCATGTATGATTTTGTATCCGGTCGAAAACCAGATCCATAAAAGGACTCCTATGATACCTGCACTAAGAAGGTACCCAGGCACGCTTTTATATGTAATCAACTGCCAACCGGCCGCTTCTCCCCCAAATAAATAGAGTAGAACAATGCTTCCAATGATTCCTCCGTACATAAGCACAAACAACAAGTCTTTTCTGGACGGAAAATACACGTCCATCACCTCCACCATCTATACGTGTTCCTATCCGTAAAAGTTTCGCAAGGTATGGAGGAAATTGTAAAAAAATCAACCTTGAGAGCATCCCCGCTGCAATCGGGGATATAAAGATGAAAAGAACTGGATACGAAGCCCTTGTAGTCAACTAAAAAGAAAGAGTGCCGGATGTAACCTGACACTCTTTCGTCTTTATATCTTACCTGTCGTCTCTTGCTTCTTTATTAAAGAGGTTGTACAGCACTATGTTTCTGGAGAAAACGACGGACCAGTTCTACGTATCTTTCATTCTCCTCCAGCTGGGGAGAGTGACCGCTGTTTTCAAAAATGACGAGCTCGGCATTCGGCACGCATGAGGCAATCGTCTCCGAGCAGATCACAGGAGTGACCCAGTCATGCCTTCCGACAGTCACAAGCGTCGGTACGTGGATCTCTGCCAATTGATCAACCAGATTAAACGCGGGTTTATTATGCCGGAAAGCGAAGTTATGGGTTTCGTGCCTGTAGTAAATCTGCTCGAGTCGCTGACGCACGGCTTCTTCATCATATTCAACGGTATACAGAGGCTGGATCAAAGTGAACAGCTCTTTCAAATCCTCATCGGAGTGTACCTCCCCTCCAAAAAGGCGGGTCATGTTTTCTTTTGTAATGCCGTCAATTCCACTCTCAAGAGCACGGTCGATGGAAAGGTAGTCAAAGTCACTGCTTGCTGCGGTATCTCTCAACAGCACGCGGGTGACACTGTCAGGGTAGCGGATGGCATATTCAAGCGTTAGAAATCCGCCGTACGAGCCGCCTAAAATGGTGATCGGACCTCCGACAAGCTCCAGGCGGACAGCTTCAATATCCGCCGTCCACTGTTCATGAGTGAAAGGGGGACGGACCTCCGATCTTCCTGAACCTCTCATATCCATAAAAACGAGCTTGTACGTATCTCCCAAGGCGGAGAAGGCTTTGATATCACCACGGCAGTCTCCCAGACCAGGAGCTCCGTGAATAAAGAAAATCACCTCTCCCTCGGGATTTCCATGGACTTCATAATACAACTCATTATCATTCACGTTCATGAACAAGGCGCTTCCTCCTCTTTATTTTTTCGCAAAACGCGGGTCCAGGGCATCCCTCAGTCCATCACCAAGAAAATTATAGGCCAGTACAACGATGGTGATCGCTACACCCGGAAGCACACCTAAAATTGGAGCCGTCCAGATGTACTGCTGGGAATTCTGCAGCATGTTCCCCCATGTCGGCGTTGGTGGCTGGATGCCGAGACCGAGATAGCTGATCGCACTTTCCGTAAGAATGGCCCAGGCAATAGCGAGTGTTCCGGAGACAATGATCGAGGGAAGAATCTGCGGAACGACATATTTTAAGAGAATCCTTTTCGCAGAAGCCCCGGCCGCATTGGCCGCTTCAACAAACTCGTATTCTTTCCACTTCAACGTTTCTCCGTAAACGACACGGGCAATTTCCACCCAGCCAGTCAGGGCGATGACAAGCACGACCATGAATGGCGTCGTCCCAAGCACCGTAAGAGCAACAAGGACGAAGAAAAAGTTCGGAATCGCCATCATTGCTTCTGTAATACGCATGAGGACCGCTTCGACCACTTTTCCAAAAAATCCGGCGCAGGCGCCTATGATCGTGCCAATGATCAAGGAGAAAAGCATCGCACATAACCCGACTAAGAGTGTCACACGCCCGCCGTGAAGCATGCGTGCGAAAACATCCCTGCCCAGGTCGTCCGTTCCGAAGGGGTGCTGCAGCGTCCAGCCGGCAAGGGCCCCTGCATCGGTCAGTTCATCCGGAGTAATCGGCCACAGGACAGGACCGAGAAAGACGACGGCGTGGACAACGACTAAAAACCATAACGATAGATACGCCACTTTGTTCTGCTTCAACCTTGTAAGTAATACGAAGCGCCGCTTTTCCTTTTTCCGGTGCTGCTCTTCCATATCTTCTTTTATAGAAGCTCCTAACATTCGGTCCCCTCCTATGCCATGTTTTTCACACGCGGATCGACTTGAGAATAAATGATGTCGACAAGCAGATTGCTGATGATAACGACAAGCGTAATGACAACGGTAATGCCCATGATCAATGGATAGTCACGGCCATTGGCTGCTTCAATAATCAACGTCCCGATTCCTGTCCATCCAAAAATCGCTTCGGTGATCACAGCACCGCTCAGCAGTCTCGGAATCAGCACGCCTATGATGCTGATGATCGGAATCATCGCATTCCGAAGCGCATGCACATACAAAACGACAAATTCCTTCGCCCCTTTGGAACGGGCGGTACGGATATAGTTTTGTGAAATGACTTCCAGCATCGATGATCTCGTGAAGCGGACGATATTCGGAAGCACGGTCGTCGATAAAATCAGTACTGGCATGGCTAAATGAGCCATCCAGCCCCAAAAGTCAAAGTCCGAGCCCCTCGGTCCGACACCGGACGATGGCAGCCAGCCAAGTTCAACAGAAAATAAGAGAATCAGCATCAGCCCGAGCCAGAAGGAAGGAACCGACAAACCGATGACACTCGAAAAGTTGATCACGTGATCCGCTGCTTTTCCTCGTTTCAAGGCGGAGATGACTCCAAGGATGATGCCTGCAATGACTGAAAAGATGATCGTGAATACGGTCAGTTCCATCGTATAAGGCAGACGTTCTGCAATCCTTTCCACGACCGCTTCACTGGAGTTAAATGATGTGCCGAGATCACCGGTGACAGCATTCCCCACCCACTCAAAATAGCGGACGATTACCGGCTGATCCAGGCCGAGACGTTCGATTACCGCCTGACGCTCCTCGGGTGATGCATCCATACGCATGACCCCTGTGGGCCCACCTGGCGCGAGATTGATAAGAAAAAAGGTAATGACGGTCACAATGAACAATAAAATGATACTTTGTCCAAAGCGGTTGAGTAAAAATCGAATCACACAGGTCCCCCCTTTTTATAAAAGAGAAGTGCACGCGGTGGTGCACTTCTCCCATGACTTACTCCGCCATATACCATTCCTGGATATAGTGAAGCGTATCTCCGAAGGCCAGTTCAGGTACGCCGTCGATATCCGAGCGCTTCACCTGTACTTCCTGCGGGTACCAGAGGAACATGTAAGGAAGTTCTTCAGCCATCAGCTTCTGGGCTTCTGTGTAGATTTCCTTCCGCTCCTCTACATCGCTCGTTTCCGCACCAGCGTCCAAAAGCTTGTCCATTTCTTCATTTCGATAAGCCGGGATGTTGTTCCCCTGCTCAGCAAAATCGGAGTGCATGTACGCCTTCAAATCCGGATCCGGCGGATAGCGCCACCAGTTCAAGGTCATCGCATAATCCCTTTGGATGACGACTTTGTCAATCATCGTATTCCAGTCCATCGTGTTCAACTGTACATCCAGCCCGATATCAATCAAGTACTGCTGAACAAGCTGGGCGATCGCTTCTAAATCCCCTTGAATACCGATATCAAAGATGATTTCGAAGTTTTCTCCATCCTTATCGACAAATCCATCACCGTTCGTATCCTCCCACCCTGCTTCAGCAAGGAGTTTTTTCGCTTCTTCCGGATCGAAGGGATACTGCTTCACATCATCGGTGTAATACTCCGACAACGCCGGCGTAATTCCTGCATCTGCAATCGTTCCATAGCCTTGAAGGACGGTATCGATGATGTTCTGACGGTCAAGCGCATGTTCCATCGCCTGGCGTACCTTCACATCCTGGAACCTTTCTTCCTGCTGGTTGACGATCAGCCAGAAGAAACGGTTCGTATCGCGCCCGTTCACATCCACACCGTCCGCACTTTCAATCCGATCGACAGCAGAGGTGTCATCCAAAGCGAAAATGGAAAGTTCTCCGCTCAACAGCTGCGCCACATGGGTGTTGGCATCAGGAAGGATTTTGTATTCCACTTCGTCCAGATTCGCGGCATCTCCGAAGTACTCCTCATTCCGCTCCAGCACGACGCTCTGGCCGGAAGTGTAGGATTTAAGCTTGAAAGGTCCTGTTCCTACAGGGTTCTCCTTGTTAAAGCTTGTTAGATCCCATGGGTCTTCTCCTTGAAAAATGTGTTCAGGAATAATCTCTGTGTTAAAGCTCAGGTAAGCCGGAAGCGCGGCAACCGGACTCGATAAGTTGAACATAACGGTGTAGTCACCATCTGCTTCCACACTTTCCACCTGTCCGAAATAGGAGGCACTGTTCGCTCCAAGCTCTTCATTCAACGTAATATCATTGAACGTAAACACGACGTCTTCTGATGTGAACGGTTCGCCGTCGTGCCATGTGACATCATCACGGAGCTGGAAGGTCCAGGTCAGGCCATCCTCGGACGTTTCCCACGATTCAGCCAGATCCGGTGCAGGCACCAGGTCTTTCCCAGGTTTCGTCAACCCGTCGAATATGACACGGTTAATGACATTGGACTCTGCATAGGCACTCGGGTGCCACGGATTAAAGGTTGGATCGGCGACAATCGGAATCGATACCTTTCCGCCGGAAACGGCCTCTTCAGAAGACGCCGTCGCTTCTCCCTCTGCCTCCTCTTCCCCTCCGTAGGAACAGGCTGCCAGGAACAACGCCATTAGTGCAGCTGATAAAAAGACCCACCATTTTTTATTCATCGTCATCGTCCCTCTCTTATTATTTCGCCCACGTTTCTTTCAGCACACGCATAATGTTTCCGCCGGTGACTTTACGGATGTGTTCCCGGCTGTATCCTTTAGCGACAAGCCAGCGGACAATGTTCGGAAAACATTCCGCCGGATTTTCCAGCCCTTTGACATAATCGACACGCTCCATCGAGGATTTCTGTGCACTTTTGATGGATAATTGACCGGCCAGTGTATCATGAAGGCCGACATGGTCACCGAATAAGGTGTCCGGCCCAAAGGCTACATGCTCGATCCCTACCAGGTTCGCCGTATATTCGAAGTGTTCCATGAACGAATCGATATTATGGTGCGGATGATTTTCCGATATGGTGGAATGCGGAGCTGCCTCAATTCCTATCACCCCGCCTTTTTCAGCACAGGCTCGGATGACACTGTCCGGCTTCATACGCTTCGTATCCCATACACCACGAGCACCGGCATGGTTGATGGTGACCGGTTTTGTACTCGTTTCAATCGTGTCAAGCGCCGTTTGGTCACCAGCGTGAGAAACATCCACAGTGATGCCGAGCTTGTTCATCCGTTCGACCGCCTGTTTTCCAAAAACGGAAAGACCGGCATCCTTCGGTTCACGAAGGCCCGAGCCCAGCATATTCGATTCAGAGTAGCACACGCCCATCGTGCGGATGCCGAATCCATACAGCACATCAAGCCGGTCCAGCTCATTTTCAATCATGGATGCCGATTCCAAGGCTCCGACAAAAGCGATTTTCCCTTCTCTTTTCGCCCTGGACAAATCCTCGATACGCTCGGCTTTGATCACCATATCCTGATGAGCGATGTCGCTGAAGCGGATGCCCAGGTCGTGAATGACATCCGACCATTTCCACCCTGCGAGTGAGGTGATCATCGCTGTTCCGTCCATGAAGTTCTCAAAGATGACATCAAGTCCGGAATGGCTCAGCGCTTCAAACGCTGTAAAGTCCCTGCCCTGCCGGCGGAATTCGTAAAACTGGTTAAGATCTTCCGGTGCGATGAATGTGTGTTCATGCATGGAGATCATCAAGTCCTCTTCCAGGATCGTCTGGACCTCGTTTTCCTGCTCATTCGTCACAGGATAGGAAAAGCTCGGGACACGGTCCACCTCTTTTGCGAGAGTGTAAGATTTATAATCGACGCCCGCTTCCAGGTATTGAAAAGACTTATAGCCGTCATAGACTTTTTGGTTGCCTTTTTGAATGAGTTCAGCCAAAGGATATTCCCCTTCCTTTTATTTACTGTTTATGCCATAATAAGGTTGTTAGTTTTGTTGTCAGATGGTTTCTTACGTTGAGCGACAGCTTCTTTTAACGTCTGCCCTTTTTCCAAAGGATAATGGCAGGCTGTGAAATGGCCGTTTCGCGTTTCCTGCCATGCTGGAACTTCCTGACTGCATCGTTCTGTTGCAAGTGGACACCTCGTCCGGAAATTGCACCCTGAAGGTGGAGATGCTGGTGAAGGCACTTCCCCTTTAAGAACGATGCGTTCTTTTCTTGCTTCGGGATCGGCTTCTGGTACAGTCGACAAGAGTGCTGCTGTATACGGATGCGCAGGATCATTGAAGATCGAATCCGTATCGGACAGTTCGACGAGTTTTCCTAAGTACATCACACCCACCCGGTCGGAAATATGACGCACAACGTTCAGTCCGTGCGCAATGAACAACAGTGTCAATCCCATTTCACGCTTCAGCTGGATCAACAGATTGATGACCTGGGACTGGACCGACACATCCAAAGCGGACACCGGTTCATCCGCAACGATGAATTCCGGCTCAAGCGCAAGCGCCCTCGCTATACCCACCCGCTGCCTCTGTCCTCCGGAAAATTCATGGGGGTAGCTGTGATAACGGCTCGCATCCAATCCTACAAGCTCCAACAATTCCTTAACCTTTCTTTCTTTTTCCGCGCCTTTGGCAAGACCGTGAATCTCATACATCTCCCCGATAATCTGCCCGATTGTGAAACGCGGGTTCAAAGAGCCGAATGGATCCTGATAAATGATCTGCATGTCCTTGCGGAGTCTGCGCATGTCTTTCTTCGAATATTCAAGAATATTACTCTGACCATAAAGCACCTGACCGTCCGTCGGATCCTGCAGTCTTAAAATGTTCCGGCCGAGTGTCGATTTCCCGCAGCCGGATTCTCCGACAAGTCCGAGAGTCTCTCCTTTATAAATATCAAAAGAAACATCATCCACCGCCTTCAGCGTCTGCTTCCGTTTCCCTAAGGCCCCACCTCCTTTAATCTCAAAGTATTTCTTCAAATGCTGAATTTCCAACAGCTTTTCTTTATGATTTTGATTCAACGGGATCCTCCTTTCTATGAAAAAGGTCAAGCTGCGAGGCAGTGAACTCTTCCACATGCCAGCACGCGACGTCACGCCGGCCCATTTTTTGAAGCGGGGGTTCTTCCTGATGGCACTTTTCTGTGGCAAAGCTGCAGCGCGGCGCAAACCGGCAGCCTTCAGGCATCTGGTTCACGCCTGGAATCGTTCCTTCAATGGTCGGAAGAAGCTCCCCTCTTGCACCGCTCATTTTCGGAATCGATTCAAGCAGCCCTTTTGTATAAGGATGATGCGGGAGGTCAAACAAATCGCTGGTCTCTGCAATCTCCATCACCTTCCCGGCATACATGATGATGATCCTGTGGGAAAGCTCTGCCGCTACCCCGATATCGTGGGTAATGAGCATGATGGACATGTCTTCTTCATCCCTCAACTTTCGGAGCAGCTCGAGGATCTGCGCTTCGATTGTGACATCAAGCGCTGTTGTCGGTTCATCTGCAATGAGAAGCTTCGGTTTGGAAGCGAGCGCAATGGCAATCATGACCCGCTGCCTCATCCCTCCCGACAATTCGTGGGGATACTGCTTCAATCTTGTTTTCGGTTCAGAAAGCCCGACAAGGGTCAGCAAATCCTCCGCCTTGTCCATCGCTTCCTTTTTCTTCAGCGGCTCATGGTAACGGATCGCTTCAACAATCTGCTGCCCGATGGTGAAGACAGGGTTCAAAGCGGTCAGCGGCTCCTGGAAAATCATTGAAATCTCTGCTCCTCTGATTTTCCTCATTTCCTCATTCGTCTTGGTTGTCAGTTCTTCTCCCATATACTCAATCGATCCGCTTACGATTTCCCCATTTTCAAACTCGACCAGTCTCATCACAGACATCGATGTGACACTTTTACCACTGCCGGATTCCCCGACGATGCAGACGGTTTCTCCTTTTTCAATATCAAAACTCACCCCGTCGACCGCCCGGACAAACCCTTCCTTTCCCTGGTATCCCGTCACGAGGCCTTCCACCTTCAACATGTGTGATCCCCTCCTTTAATGAAGACTTTCAAGAAGATAGTTCCTTCTGGTCGGAAAACAAACTTTGCTTAAAACAGAATCAAGCTCTCCTCTGTGACGAATGAGATCAGGTAAAATCTGTTCCGCTACTTCTTCTGTGAGACGGTAGCTGGGGCCGGCTATCGATAACGATCCGAGGACCATGTGTCCGTAATCAAACAAGGGAATAGAAACCGCAGCTACATCACTGATCGTTTCACCGGAGGAATACGCCCACCGCTTTCTTTCGATGTCCTCAAGTTTTTCCAGCATATCGGTTTCTGATGGGATGAGGCCGGGGTGTTGGACAGCCCCTTCATGAACAATTCTTCGTTGTACTTCTTTAGGCAGGTGACAAAGGATGACTTTATGGGAAGCCCCGATATAAAGTGGGGAACGACGGCCGACTGAGCCCGCGAAACGGACAAGGCGGCTGCTTTCTACAATCTTGGAGAAGACTCCTTCCTCGTTATCCAGAAGTGTCATAACGACACTTTCCCCGGTTTCGGAAGCAATCTTATGCATGATGGGATGGATGATCTCAGAGATTTGAAAATGTTGTTCGACGATGTTGCTGAGCTCAAGGAATTTAATGCCGAGCTCATATTTCTGCGTATCCACGCTGCGGTACACATACCCCCGTTCTTCGAGGGTGGTCAGCATCCGGTGGACAATGGTATGACTCATATCAAGCGCCCGGGACAATTCCCGTAGTCCCCACTTCGGATGTTCCAGCGTGAACATATCAAGGACCTGCAGCGCCTTATCGACGGTTTTTGAACTCACTCGGCTTCACCGCTTTCTAAGTGGTTCTATAATCGAACCAATATTCTGAATTTTATGATTACTAATGATACTAGCACAAAATGACCATTTTGCAACTACTTTTTCCGACTTTTTTCGGGAACCGAAATAAAAAGAAGCCTTGGGCTCAGGCGGCTCAAGACTTCTTTTATAAAGATTCTGGTAAAATTCGGTGTAGACCCTACTAAAAAAAAGAGCTGTCCTCCTGGAAGAGAGAACAGCTCTTTTATAAGCCATGACCAATTAAGACGGGAATCCAAGAATCGCTTTTTTCTCAAGATATTCTTCAATTCCATAATCGCCCCACTCACGACCAATACCAGATTGCTTATAGCCGCCAAATGGTGCATTGAAATCATGAGAGGCATCATTGACCTTGATGCGCCCGGCACGGATGGATGTGGCAACTTTTTTAAGGGTTTCCGGATCTTTACCATAGACGTACCCTGCTAAACCATAGACAACATCATTCCCGATTTCAATCGCATGATCGATGGTGTCATACGTAATGATACTCATCACAGGTCCAAAGATCTCCTCTTGTGCTATGACCATATCATTCGTTACATCCGTGAAAATGGTTGGTTTAGCGTAATACCCTTTATCCAGTCCTTCTGGAAGTCCTGTACCACCGGCAATTAAGTTTGCACCTTCTTCCATCCCTTTTTCAATATAGGATTGAACGGTATCCCACTGCTTCTTGGATACAAGGGGTCCGACATAATTTCCTTCACGAGGATGGCCTACCGGGAATTCAGGAAGCACATCTAAGACGGCTTGTTCAAATTCTTCCTTCTTGGAAGCTGGAACAATCATCCGGGTCGCAGCAGAACAAACCTGCCCGGTATTCGTGGCGATATTGCTTACTGCATTTCGGGCCGCATCTTTCATATCCGCATCTTCCAGAACAATCAATGGAGATTTACCTCCGAGCTCAAGAGCGACGTTTTTAATCGTTTCAGAAGCATTCTGCATGATTTTCGTTCCAACGCCCCCGGAACCCGTGAAGGATACAAAGTCAATATCAGGGTGTGAACTGATGCCGTCACCAATCGTTTCGCCTGTACCATTAACCAAGTTGAACGCTCCTTTAGGTACGCCCACCTCATCAAAGATTTCTGCTAACATGATGGCAGCGAACGGCGTCATTTCAGAAGGTTTCAATACAACAGGGCTGCCGGCTGCAAATGCGCTGGCAATTTTTGTTGAAGCTTGGTTTGTCGGGAAGTTCCATGGGGTGATTAAGCCGCTGACCCCGACAGATTCCTTGACTACCGTATGGTTGCCGCGGTGCTCCATGAATTCAATAGTTTTAAGAGATTCAGCCGCTTGAGCAAAATGATTGTAGCCCATGCTGTAGTGAATCTTCTCCGAAATTTCAAGAGGTGCACCCAGCTCTTCCGTCATCACATCGATGAATTCATCTTTGCGTCGTGCATAGGCTTCGGCTATGTTCTCAAGCATTTCAATACGCTCTTCTTTAGAAGTTTGAGAGAAACTCGGGAAAGCATCGCGGGCGGCTTGAACAGCTTTATCCAGGTCTTCCTTCGTTCCCAGACTAATTTGACCCATCGGTTCTTCCGTGGCAGGGTTTATGACGTCCTCGGTGTCATTTCCCGTGGATTCAACCCATTCACCGTTAATGTAATGCTTCAAAATCGTACGCATATTCAAATTCTCCTTTATAAAAAGTTGTGTAGTTTGCTTTGTTTAGTCATGTATTACCGCTAACGCTCTACACAAAACATCTCGAAGCTAAGAGGGGTTATTGAACATGCCTCTGACTGCGCTTCCATTACTGATATAGCAGGAATAGGAATTTGATATAAGAATTACGAAAAGAAAACAGCGGCCTCCTTTACAGACACGGAAGCCGTTTATGAACAGGTCAATGGAATTGACCCCTTCTTGCCTCGACAAACGCCCACTGCTAACATGAATAGAGAAAAGGAGGTTATATCCATGACTGGCAATCACAAAGGATTCAGATACTTGGCCATTCTATGTATCCTACTATCTCTGCTCGTCCAGAATCTCAGCCTGTTGGATGTCGTTTCCTTCCACGAGAATGTATTATTCCTGTTCAACTGGATGCTGCCGGCATCCGCTCTCGCATTATCCATCGTCTCGTTCTCAAAGTCGCAGAATAAGAAAGATCTGCTTATCACGGGTTTTGCTGTACTGGCCTTTTTCTACAGTATCATCTTTATCGTCTTCGCCTGGATGATGATGGATACTCCTTAACCGCCGTTCCATACATAGACGAATTCGCCGTCTTCCTCTTCCATCCTCTGAAACCCTGATTTCTCCAGCAGGTTGATCGATGGAAGGTTTTCTTTTTCCACACCGGCCTTGATCACGTAATCCCCTTTGGATCGGATCCAGTGAGTCAGGGCTTGGACAACCTCATACGCATAGCCCTGCCGCTTATACGAAGGATCAATCGTATAGCCCACCCAGAAATCATCCTCCTTCTTCAGCAGAAATACATCACCGAGGAGCACTTGGTCTTTTTTTCTTATCACAGCCAGCTGAGAACCATCTTCCACTCTCTGCGGATTCAGCAGGGTCGTTTCATAGACCTGACGGGTGAATCCTTTGAACCCCTGGTATTTCATCCAGTCCAGATCATTCCGGTAGCTCATGAACGCCTCGATGTCCACGGAAGTAAAAGGTCTTACATAACAGCGCGGAGTTTCTAAAACAGCGTTCCTTTCCTCACTCACACCGAGTTCCCCCTCTACCATTCAGCGGCTTATGGTAACTATACATCCGTTTCTTTTCATAGATCCTCTCTCTGTATATAAGAAAACCAAGAGAAGTCCAGAACGTTACGGCAGGGAGATTGTCCGCATGAACAGCCATTTCAATCACGTCCGCCTGCCGCTTTTTCATAAGTTCCTCATAAACCCTGTACACCTTTTTCCCAAAACCCTGACCATGATAGGTGCTGTCAATCAGCAGCAGACTCAGCCATGGATTTCCGGAGTTCGGCGACTGCATGCCGTATTCAATGATTCCGATGAAACTTTCACCATGACCAACCAAATATCTCTCATTCCCGAGTTCATCCGCTTCTCTCCACTGCGCTCTTATGTCATCTGCTGCTAGAAATTCCTTGTCATAAGCGATTTTATTGTAGGCAGGACTTGAGTTGTGAACCCTACACTCTTTTTGGATATGAGCCTCCTGCACTTTTGTAAAGCTGAACATGTTCCTAACTCCTTCAGTTCCATATGACATTTCCAATAAGGGCAAAAAGCATCATCAAGGCAATACCTCCGAACAAAACATACCCAATCCATTTAATCGGGCCGGGCAGTCCGCCCTCACTCGGTTTTGGATACCCTTCGATTTTCTTTTGATGATCGATGGCATCATTAAAAGATGAATCATCGTTGGAATGGTTGGACATAGACTCACCTCCATATATAGGATCAAGAACCGTCATGATCGCTGATATCGTCAAAAAGATCTCCCGTAATAAGGTCGTCATCATAGGAATCAAAAGTATTGTAGTATTTGGCGTCCGGATGTCCTAATACAGCGTTTTTCCTTCTTTCATAGGTGCGGATGAGGTGAAGGACCGAATAACCGATGCCACCAGCCAGGGCTGTGTATACTAGAAAATCTGCCCTATAAAAAAGATATGTACAAACGGCAGCTATAGCGGAGAGGAGCAGCACAACCTCGAAAACTTTGATAGTCATCACCTCCTTTTGGTTACACATACTTCCCTTCGATACGAAACTTTTTGATTCTATCCTTTTCATGCAAAGGAAAGAACAGCCATGACATGGACAACGGAAATCGTCAAAATGCCGAGGATGTTCGCTAACACGAAGAATGCCTTCCAACGCTGAGCTTTCAGGCCGGTCAACAAGCCGATGACAGGAAGCAGCATCGTCATGATAAAAATCAGACGGTATTCCTCGATGAAAGACCCGGCGGGAGCTTCAGGATTGATGATCATCAGGATGAAGGCAGTCACGATACAGAGTAAAGATACAGACGCACGCATCATTGATCCACTCTCCTTTTATATTTCTATACCCTGATGTCCACTTTTTACCAACATGATCTTTCCGGTTCCTCTTTGACTCTCACGGCAAAGTACCGCATGCCTCTCGGAATCCCCTTGATATCCAATCTGTTTTCAAGAACCAGCTGAATCAATCGGTATTCTATAAAAGCATCACTGACTCCCTGCCTCGAATGCCCGATCACTTCTCCTATGATCCTGGCTGCTGGGATGAAATCAACACATCCGGCATCTTCATGAAGGCTTCTTACGCTTTGAAGAATGAAGGAATCAAAGTAGTCGACCGCTTTTGAAAAGACTCCTTCATTCCATATTCTCAGCTCCACGTTTTCCAAGGATAACCGCAGCCAGTCTTTCTCCAAACGATTCCTCGCTTCAAAAGGAATGGGCTCATTTGAAGCGTGATGAATCATCTCCCCGAACTGGTCAGGGGAGATTTCACCTGTATGGATGGGATATCCTTTGGAACGTTTCATATGGCTTTCACTTACGTTGATTGTCCTCACACGACCGTTCCATGCTTTCAGCAGCTGCAGAACGAAACGCAGCCCAAGCTGCTCATGGGCATTACTTCCAATCCAGATGGTCGTCTGGATATGATCAGGAATGTTCCGGATGCCTTCCATGGCCTGTTTGTTTTCCTGAACATAAGTGAAGATCTCTTCGTCATCCAGGTGAATGCGGTCATAGAGCCAGTCCAGGCGTTCCTGCAGCCCTTCTGGCTGATCAAGATTCCGGACCGGCCCGATAGAAAACATCAAAGGGAGGTTGATGACCATGTCATTGTCTCTTTTAAGATTTTCAAGCGTATTTTTGAGCGCCCCATATGCGGAGTGGCCAAACACGATATGGACCTCTTTCACGTCTGTCTGATCGCCGTATAAAGGATTCATTCGCTGTTTATACATCTGATCCACACTGTTTTTTACGGATTTTATCCGTTCTACATATTCATCTGCCGATAAATGTCCGCTACCCGCATATTCCAGCATCAACCATGATTGTAAAACGATTGAACGAACTTCTTCTCCGCTCAAGGACTCCACTTTCTTTTTCATTAAAGGATCCATTTTCCCACTCTTCCTTATCGGTTTAATGTTAGTAACTACAGGTATCACACCCTGAAACAAACTTGCTGAACGCGCATGGAAAGCCGTACGGAATGAAAAACTTTTTCCCTCATCAGAACGACGCTGGAAAGGGACCAATCCCTTGAACAATGTAAATCAGGAGCTGCCCGCTTGATAAGAAGCCGCTTCTCTTTTTATTAGTGAAATCAACTCAGCTTCATTCATGTCAGAATGGAAGGGATCATACACGAGTAGATCGATGCTGGACAGCTGTTTCCACCCTAGATCCCCCCTCTCACCTATTTATTCATGCTCACCACGTGGAAGAAGACCGTTCGTGACTTTATGTATAGTCTTATTCATTAGAGAAACACATATTGATAGCGCCGCAATCACGATCAGAATAAATACGATAGTACTTAAAATCTCATACGGCATCTTTCCTGCTATCCAATTTCCTCCGTAATAAATCATTATAAATCCGATAAAAACGCTGACCACAAAAGCCGCACCTACACCGATCATTTGGTAGACCGTCAGCTGCGCTAAGCGTTTTTTGTTTTTTAAGACCTTTGCGATGATAACTGCGATAAGAGATATAAACGTAAGGACCGCTTCCATTTCCTGCACCTCCAAGCTGAACAAATTCTTAAGCATCCGCCTCTATCAATTTATAGTGTCTTAACTACTTTTCGAACGAATGATAAGCTTGATTTTCAAAATTCTTTGTATCATCAATGGAAAAAATGAGGATGCCATAATGGTCAACAGAAACCCCAAGTCCTTTATTCATTACCTGAGAATATAAGTTCCCAGGTCCGGAATCATCAACATAAACATCCCAGAGAGGTTCCCAGATTCTTTTGTATGCGACAACCTCCAAGTCATACCCTTCATAATATCCAATGTGAAAATGCAAGTCCGGATTGTACATCAGCTTTTCTCCTTGAATGACTCCCTAACGTCCATAAGGATCCTCCTTTATCAATGCTTAGATTATTCACCCAAAACCTCGTATCGTGCTGCTGAAATAGAAAAGTACCTTCCTACATGACCCAGGCACCCAGCAGAATGAATCCACTTCCTATAGTCATGACAACACTCTTTGCCAGAGGATAAGGAAGCTTGTTCAGGAGTTTCATCAGACTTTCCCACTCCATATATCCGCTTGATCCAAGTCGCGTATCATCCACATAATCTTTCTGTTCTTTCATCTTGAATATGGACGCATACAAGATAAAGAAACCCTTTCTTTGCCGGCTGTTGGTGCTTCAAACGCCTCCGCTCAGTGTCCCGATGATGTTAAAAGCAATCGGGAACAAGAAGAGACCAATGTTAAAAATCATTCCTGCCCGTGCCAGGTTGTCATGGTTCATTTTATAGCCGATCAAACCAAGGGCTGCTCCTATTGGACAGATGACAAATGGAAGGACGAGAGGCAGTCCCTGTATGTTCAAAGGAACGATACCGAACAAAAAGTTTACAATCAAAGTCGTTAAAACGGTTGGGATCAGAATAGATACCACACTAATCAGCTTTTTCACTATAAAACGTCCTCCTCTCTCCTCTGCGAGTTTTCATGAAGTGCGGTTGAGAAATCACCCTCCATCCTATACGGTCAAGAATGAAATTGGTTTCAAATAAAACCATTTAATGGATAAAAGCACAACAAAAGGAGCAGCTGCTTGCATGCAAACAGCTGCTCCTTGATAAGTGATCATAGTATCGTGAACGAACCTTGTAATCTCGTGAATGCTCTCATTATTGATTGGATTTAGAGAAACTTTGGTAATTCTTATTTCCCCCGGAAAGGTTATAAACTTCCTCAAATCCCATGTTGATCAGCACGTTCTGGGCAGCATTTCCCGTTACACCCTTATTGCAGTAAGTCACTGTCGGGATGCTCGGGTCCAGCTGTTTCGCTTCCGCGCGCAATTCAGCCAATGGAATGTTGACCGCTCCTTCTACATTGGATACTTCGTACTGCTTCGGCGATCGTGTATCAATGACTTGAATCTTCTCCCCGTTCTGGATTCGATTCGTCAGTTCCTGAGGCGTGATGATCCGGTTCTTTTTGTCCATCGCATTCTGAAGAGCCATACCTGTATACATAACCGGATCTTTAGTGGTACTGAATGGTGGCGCATAGGCTAAGTCCAAGTGGAATAGATCTTCGGCACTCGCTTTTAAGGAAATCGCCGTCACAAACACATCGATGCGCTTATCGACGCCGTCTTCCCCGACAATCTGTACACCTAGAATCCGGTTTGTTTTACGATCGGCGACCGCTTTGATCACCATTTCCTTCCCACCAAGGTATTCGGCTCTTGCCGGTTTAATGTTGTGAAGAACTTCAATGTCATAGCCTTCTTTGACCGCATCTTTTTCACTTAAGCCGGTATAGCCGACAGCTAAGTCAAACACTCTTAAAATTCCTGTCCCTAAAATACCGCGGTGGGCCAGATCTCCGCCGGTGATGACATCTCCAGCGATCCTGCCCATCTTATTCGCTGTCGACCCGAGCGGACGATAAAGCGGGTTTCCAGTTACGATGGAATAACTTTCCGCAACGTCCCCAACGGCATAAACATCCGGGAGATTCGTCTGCATCTTTTCATTGACCTGGACGGCCCCGGATACGCCTAATTCTACACCGATCTGTTCAGCCAGCTTCGTATTCGGGCGTACACCTGTCGCTAAAATGACCATATCCGCATCGATGACGCTTCCCTTGGTTGTTTCTACGGAAGTCTCTGTAATGGCTGCCGCTTCTTCATGGAGTAATAGGTTGACCCCGTTTGCTCTCAAGTGCTCTTCCACCCGGAAGGCCATATCCTTATCCAAGTGCGGCATAATTTGATTGCTGCGTTGGACAATCGTTACATCCAGTCCTCTATGCTTCAACTGCTCAGCCATCTCTAGTCCGATGAAGCCCGCACCGATAATCGTCACTTTTTCTGGGTGGTTCGCTTCCATATAAGAATGGATGGATGCTGTGTTCTGGATATTTCGGACATGGAACACATGCTCCATCTCCACTCCGTCCACCTGCGGCGTCGTTGGAGCCGCCCCGGTAGCAAAGACCAGTGTATCGTAATGATCTTCGATGATTTCATTGTTGTTCAGATTCTTCACAGTGACCACTTTTTGAGCCGGGTTAATCTCTACAACTTCATGACGGGTGTGAATGTCCACGTTGTAGCGCTTTTTGAACCATCCGGAACTCCTAGGAGTGAGTGTTTCAAGTTCGTCCACTTCGCCTCCTAAAAAGTAAGGAATCCCGCAGATGGAATAGGAAATATCGTAATCGGCATTGTATAATGTAATGTCTGCGTTCTCATCGTTTCTTCGTGCCTTTGCAGCGACAGATGTACCTGCTGCAACGGATCCAATAATAATGATCTTCATTTGGGTGCAACCCTCCAGGTTTCTCTTGATGTTTTTCTTAGCAGCACTGATCCATGCCGAGCAGGACAAACTGTGCTCCTTCTGGTGTATCTTCCTGATCTAACGTTAAGCTATCCACTGTATCTTTGACATCCTGATCAATGGAAACCTTCAGGCCGTCCATATCTTTAACAAGGTCGTTTTCTTCTGGTGCATCCAGAGAAATACCGAGTTGTGGACCACAGCATCCGTCCCCCATGGAATAAAAACGGACCCCTTCTGCTCCATTTTCTTCAATCATGCCCTGTAGTGTACTTTTTGCATTTTCTGTAATTTTCATGTTCATCACCTCTTCATTAGGATTGAATGTAAGCTTTCCATTGTTCATAGGCCGCATGTTTTCCGGCTCCCCATGGAATCAGCGCACTTCGTGCGGATAATTCTTCCTGTACCTTTCTGATCCATTGTTTTTCCGTTGCTGCGCGGGCCTCTAAAACAGGGTCCTTCGTTCCAGCTGCATAGAAGCTTCGGTTGATGACCCACCATTTCGGAGTAATTTCCGCCCGCTTCAAGTCTTCCTGCAGACGCCCTGCTTCAAATACAGGAGTCGCTTCCGGCAGAGTTACGACGACTACACCTGTCTCTTCCGGGTTCCGCAGTCTTGGCAGTAATTTCGTTACGCTCTCAGGAATGTCACCTGTGGAGCGGCTCATTTCCTTGTGATAGGCCTCAGAAGAGTCGAGTAAAAGCAGGGTGTGACCGGTAGGAGCCGTATCAATGACTACGATTTCCTCCTCGGAATCTACAACATCGGCAAAGGCTCGGAAAACGGCGATTTCTTCGGTGCAGGGCGAATCCAAGTCTTCTTTCAGATAGGCGAGCTCCTCTTCATTCAGCTCACCAGCTTTCGTTATGACTTCTTCCTTGTATTTTTCCACTTCGACTTCCGGATCGATGCTGCTGATGGTGAGGTTACTATGGACCCGGCTGTCCTTGAACATATCCGCTACGTGAGAAGCCGGGTCTGTCGTCGTTAAGTGGACGCGGTGACCTTTTTCAGTCAACCCAACGGCGATCGCAGCCGCAGTGGATGTTTTTCCGACGCCGCCTTTACCCATTGTGAAAATGACACGCGTGTTTTTCGCTGAGAAGTCATCCACGACCTCTTTTAATGATGGGAGCGGTGACAGATCCATGCCTTCGTCCGCGCTCTCCACCTCAGCATACGGAGACTCACTCACAATCTGACGCATGTGCTGAATATCCGTTAAGGAATAAGGAACATAAGGTAAAGCATACGTATCGATATTCTGCAGGGCTTGAGGGATCTCCTTCAGGGCTTCCTGCTGCTCACTGTAGAACGCAGAAGCTACTTCATCCCCGGCATCATACGACTGGAATACACCATTGATCACCAGCATTTGATGTTCAATCCCGATTTTGCCAAGCTCGACGGCTGCCCGCTCAGCTTCAAAAATCGTGGATTCCTCCGGCCTTGCTACCATGACCAATGTCGTCTTCTCTCTATCCGAAAGGGAATCCATGGCTTTTTGGTACATATTCTTTTTGTCGCCGAGTCCGGACAATGGCCCCAGACAGGACGCTCCGTGTGTGGATTCTTCCAAATATCCGGACCATGCTGTTGGAAGGGTCAAAAGCCTTAACGTGTGCCCCGTAGGTGCTGTATCAAACAAGACATGATCAAAGTCTTTGAATATCTCATCATCTGCGAGCAGATGGGAAAATTCATCAAAGGCTGCTATTTCAACGGTACACGCTCCGGAAAGCTGCTCTTCCATCTGGTTGACGACCGATTCAGGCAGCTTGTCCCGATACGGGCCCACCGTCTTTTCCCGGTAGGCTCTTGCTGCTTCTTCCGGATCAATGTTACTGGCGTACAGATTGTTCACACTTGGAATCGCCACAGGTTCACGGTTCAGTTCCATATTAAAGATATCCTGGAGATTGGAAGCTGGATCCGTACTCACCAACAGAACTTTCTTCCCCTGATCCGCCAGGCTTATCGCTGTGGCACAGGCGACGGATGTTTTTCCAACTCCGCCTTTTCCAGTGAAAAACAGGTACGGCGTTTGAACATGTGTACGTGGATGGTAGGATGTCTGCATAACTACGGCTCCTTTATTTGTCCATATTGATAGAAACACGGACTTTCGGTTTCTGCGTCAATTCTTCTCCTTTGATTTCAAGCCATTCACTGAACTCTTCATTCGTCGGGTATTCTCCTGCTTTGACAACCTGACCGTCCAGAAGAGTAACAGGAAGAGCATCTGCTCCTTTTTCCTGCAGTACTTCGTTCACTGCTCCATTCTCAGCAAAAGCTTCTGGTTCATTGGCCAGGTTGAATCTTGTAATGTTCACACCTTTTTGCTCCAATGAATAAACGGCTGAAGCCACTCGTGTCAGGTTCGGGTCGACACTCGGTCCGCAGACGCCTGTGGAACAGCACATGGCCGGGTCGAATATTTCTACCTTTTTCATATGTAAATCCTCCTTAGGGATGTTCGTAAATGTTAAAGCACGCATGCTGCCGGTGGCTCTTTTAGATCTTACCTCTTCCGTTCGTTATCACCATTTAAAGATTACAGCATCATTATATAATTAAATGCTTATATATCTCAAGGGATAATTTAATAACTTCTCCTTGAAAATGACCACATCCCTGTTATGTCAGGTGTAGTGGAAAAGACTTAATTAAAAAGCTCTGTTAAAGTCTGTTGTTGATATTTTAAAAGATTACTAAATTGTTTCTGTCTGGAATTAGGGGTCCGGTCCGTTATTTACTCAGAGCATGGAATGGCAGGGAAAACCGTCCGCTTTCCGCGGGGAACGATGAGCCTCCTCGAACTTCGTTCTCCGGGGTCTCCCCTTGTTCCTTTTTCCCGCAGGAGTCTACCTGTTTTCCCT